>NZ_JABTTE010000030.1 GCF_013303125.1 Calidifontibacillus erzurumensis
ATTAGGACATAGCGACTCTAAAACTACATTAGATATATACACTCATGTCACTAAAAAAGCTCAAAAAAATGCAGTCCAAAAATTCGTTGCTTATATTGATGGAAATGATGAAGAATAACACTTTATTAAATGCCATTTTAAATGCCACATAATGAAATTAAATGACATTGAATGAAATAGATAAAATAAAAAAACCCTTGATATTCAAGGGTTTTGACACTGTTTGAAATTCAGTGAAATTCATGTATGGAGACGGTGGGAGTCGAACCCACGTCCAAAAGCATCGCCACTTAAGCTTCTACGAGTGTAGTTGGCATATTAGGTTTTCGCCATCTCTTCCGCCTACCAACGGGCATCCAAGCGGCTAGTCTGATTCGTCTCTTCCCTCTCCCTCAGACGGCGGGATCAGGCGTAAGCCCACTCAGTTTGAGACCCTTGCTCTCCACATGGGCGATGGAGGAAGGATCTAGCTGCGCAAATTAGGCAGCTAAAGCGTAATTTTGTTTGCCAGTTATTATTAGGTTGCGTTTTTACGAGGCCGCGACCCCTCGACTCGCCGCTTAAGCTCGAACTACTCCTGTCGAATCCGTAGCGTCCCCATATTATAAAATATAAGGTACAGGATTAGCTGGCTTAAAAGCGTATGTTTTTTATTGATTTCCTTTACAATTCATATTATAGCACAAAACTAATGGTTATCAACTGTAAACTTCTTAATAACTAACTAAAATTTTACAGTTTTTGACGTTCTCTAAAGGCGCGTTCAACTTCCCGTTTTGCTTCTTTCCGTTTCATATCTTCCCGTTTATCATATTTCTTTTTACCTTTGGCTAATCCGATTAAAACTTTTGCGTAGCCATTTTTCAAATATATTTTTAATGGAATAAGTGAATAGCCTTGTTCTTTTGTAATTCCAATGAGCTTTTGAATTTCCCGTTTATGAAGGAGCAGCTTACGTGTCCGCAACGGATCATGGTTATAACGGTTTCCTTGTTCATAAGGACTTATATGCATATTATGTAAAAACACTTCGCCTTTTTGAATTTTGGCAAAAGAGTCTTTCAAATTAACACGGCCCGCTCGAATTGATTTAATTTCCGTTCCTTGAAGGACAATGCCAGCTTCATATGTGTCTTCTATAAAATAATCATGATAGGCTTTTTTATTTTGTGCAATAACTTTCCCTTCACCTTTTGGCATTGTTGAATCTCCCCTCCTAGACATTCCTTTTCTCTAGTATCTACTATAACAAATGCATAGTTTTCCGACTAGCGAGGCGCTGCCGCTCGAATTTGAACTTTCCATGAAGATTGCACGGGTCATCTAGATACAAACACTGGCTGACCCTCTTAAAGATGAAGCGGCAGCCCATCAACTTATTTTTTCTTCTTTTTCTTCTTCTTTTTATGTCCTTTTTTAACGTGGTGATTGTTTTCTGGTTGTTTTTCTTTGTTTTTTCCTTTTCGGTGGCCACTTCCACTGTGGATCACTTTTGGCTTTTCTTTCCGTTCTGGTCTTCTTGACCCTTTCATGCCGACAATTTCAAAATCAACGATCCGTTCTTCTTTGTTGACGTTGACGACACGAACAGTGATTTCATCGCCGATTCTAAAAATATTTCCGGTCCGTTCACCGATCATAGCATATCGAGATTCATCATAATGATAGTAATCATCGGTTAAGTAACTTACATGAACGAGACCTTCAACTGTATTTGGAAGTTCAACAAACAAACCGAAATTCGTAATGGAGCTGATGATGCCGTCAAATTCTTCGCCGATCTTATCAAGCATAAACTCAGCTTTTTTCAGATCATCTGTTTCACGCTCAGCATCAACAGCCCGGCGCTCCATATTGGAAGAATGCTCAGCGATATCCGGAAGTTTTTCCCGCCAAGCTTGCTGCGTTTCTTCGTCCATTTTTCCTTCAAACAAATAAGTACGAATGAGACGATGAACAATTAAGTCCGGATAGCGGCGAATCGGTGATGTAAAATGAGTATAAAAATCAGCTGACAAACCGAAATGTCCTAAACTTTCCGCATCATAGCGAGCTTGTTTCATCGACCGGAGCATGACAGTTGAAATGACCATTTCTTCCGGTGTGCCGCGGCACTCTTCTAAAATTTGCTGCAGGGCGCGCGGATGAACTTCGTTTGCGGTTCCTTTTACTACATAGCCGAAGTTTGTAATAAATTCAAAGAAACGGTTTAATTTTTCTTCTTTCGGATCTTCATGAACCCGGTAAATAAACGGTAAATTCATCCAATGGAAATGCTCAGCAACGGTTTCATTGGCAATGAGCATGAAATCCTCAATCAATCGTTCAGCCGCGGATCTCTCGCGAATAACAACATCGGTCGGTTTGCCATCTTCATCAACCAACACTTTTGCTTCTTTAAAGTCAAAATCAATCGCACCGCGCTCAAATCTTTTTTTACGTAAAATTTCTGCGAGCTCATTCATTAAGAAAAACATCGGAACAAGCGGCTCATATTTTTCCATCAACTCAGGGTCTTTGTCAACGATGATACGATTAACATCGGAATACGTCATTCTTTCTGTCGTGCGAATGACGCTTGGGAAAATATCATGGGAAACGACTTCGCCTTTCGGATTAATTTCCATTTCACAAGAAATCGTTAACCGGTCTACTTGTGGGTTTAAACTGCAAATACCGTTGGAAAGCCGATGAGGAATCATCGGAATGACGCGGTCCACTAAGTAAATGCTCGTCCCACGTTCTAAAGCTTCCCGATCGATTGGTGTCCCTTCTTTAACGTAATAAGATACATCGGCAATATGGACGCCTAATTTATAATTTCCGTTTTCAAGTTTCGTGACAGTAACCGCATCGTCTAAATCTTTCGCATCCGCCCCGTCAATTGTCACAATCATTTGATCGCGCAAATCGCGGCGGTTTTGCAGTTCTTCTGGTTTAATTTCATCCGGAGTATTTTGTGCCTGTTCCAACACATCTTGCGGAAATTCTCTCGGAAGCTCGTATTTATAAATAATGGAAAGAATATCAACCCCCGGATCATTTTTATGTCCTAATATTTGGATGATTTCTCCTTCGGCACTCATACGGCCTTCCGGATATTTTGTTATTTTGACAACCACTTTGTGGCCATCAACAGCTCCATTTTTTGCATCTTTCGGAATAAAAATGTCGCTAGCAATTCTCTTATCGTCTGGAATGACAAAGCCGAAATATTTATTGTCTACATAAGTGCCGACAATAGTCGTAACTCCACGTTCAATGATGCGGACGACTGCCCCTTCCGGACGACCTTCTTCTGGACGGCGATCAATGCGGGCCAATACAATATCCCCATGCATCGCACCTCTTAATTCAGAAGGTGGAATAAAAATATCATCTATCGTTTGATCAATAGCTTCTACGAACGCGAATCCTTTCGAATGGGCGATAACTTTCCCCTTCACCATATTCATACGTTCCGGCACACCATAACGATTCGTTCTCGTACGAATGACGAGCCCTTCTTCTTCCATATGGACGAGCGTTTTCACAAACTCTTTAAATTCTGAAGAATCGCTAATCCCAAATGCTTCTTCCAATTCTTTAATTGTTAAAGGCTTATACGATTCTTCCCGCATAAAGGATAACAGCCGTTCAATACGATCTTCCATCCCTTTTCACACTCCTTACCAATGAAGATGATGTAAAAACTGATAAATATCGTTTTCCAACTCGTTTCGTTCTTTATCAAGTGTGATCACATGACCCGATTGTTCATACCATTTTAATTTTTTATGCACTGCTTGTACTTCGTTAAAAATGATTTCAGCGCTTTCAGTATTAACCATGTTGTCGTGGCGAGCTTGAACAACAAAAGTAGGTGCATAAATTTGATCTACATTCTGTCTGACATCAGCAATGAGCTGCTGTAAGTCTTTTAGTGTTTTCATTGGTGTTTTTTGAAATTGTTCCATTTCTGCTTCAATCTGATCTTTTGTTTTTCCTTCTTTCCGTTTATATTCTCTAGCATAAGCAAGAATCCCTTTATACATCGTCTCTTCACTTTTTATATGCATAGGTGCACACATTGGTATAACAGCCACAACCGGCATAGTGTATGCTAATTTTAAAGAGAACACTCCTCCAAGGGAAAGGCCGCAAACGGCAATCTTTTCATAGCCGTTCGTTTTTAAAAATTGGTAGCCTTCTAAGACGTCTTGCCACCAATTATCAGGACCTGTATGTACCAATTCTTCTGGCGGTACACCGTGCCCTTTATATAAAGGGGCATGACATGTGTATCCCTTGCTTTGCAAGAAACGCCCGAGCATTCTGACATCAGCCGTATTGCCTGTAAAACCATGAAGCAATAAAACGGCACGTTCCCCAGCTTCAAAAGTAAACGGTTTTGGTGGAATGATCTTCATAAAATGTAAATCTCCTTTTTCATATTCTTTACCAAATTGACCGTTCATAAGCAAATTGAACTGTTTTCCGTTGGAGGGATGTCCGCAGCCTACGAAGTATGTAATAGATCAGCAGTGTATTTCTGTACAAAATAAATGCTTTGACACCCCTGGCTCAACACTTTTAAACTTTTCATATACGCAAAAACAGCAGGCGGAAAAACACCTGCTGTTTGAAAAAGCAATTTTGATGAAATAGAACCGAACGATCAAGCAGTTTTTCAAGACCCTCTTCAAAAGAACGATTAAACTTCAAAATAAGTCACTGCAATTGATAAAATAAAGAACAAAATTGCCAAAACGATCGTTATTTTTTGTAATACAGCTTCCATCCCACGTGCTTTTTGCTTTCCGAAAAGTTGTTCCGCTCCACCGGAAATCGCCCCAGATAAACCATGGCTTTTGCCGGATTGTAATAAAACGACTACAATTAATCCAATCGATACTATAATTAATAGAGTCACTGCTACAGCATGCATCAATGATACCCCCTATTTCTTCCTACTAAGCAACTTCTATCGAACATGAATCCTTAAAAATTGCCGATTTTTATTTTATTTTTTATGTTCTTACAGTTCTGACACGCATTCCACAATAATCCCACTTTATCATAACTTTTCAAGAAAAACAAGCGGAATCAAGGGGTTAAGCGTATTGGAGTTGAAGCGCCTTTTGAATAAACGCCCCTGACCCGACTGATCAAATTGAACTCTAAGTGAAAAAAGCAGCAATCAGGTCTAGGGCCGCACAATTATCTTGTTGATTAGGAAATGAACATGTTCTTACTAGGTATCAATGATGAAATTCATATTTTGCGGTGTTTGCATCGTACCATTAAGGCGGATATCCATTGAAGCTTTAAAAATTTTGTTCTCCTGGAATTTTTATTTTTTTCTTTTTCGGAGGTGCGCTCCACTTGAAAATTTTATTTAAATATCCATAAATCTGTTTGCTTTCTTTAGCAAGGATCGGTCCCACAATTGCCAATATTAAAACATAGAGGGCTGTAAACGGCATTAATACTGGATTTAATCCGGCACTAACTCCTAAGTTTGCAACGACGATGGAAAATTCACCGCGAGCCATGATCGTTAAGCCAATGTTTGAGGAAGCTTTGTGAGACAAACCTGCTTTTCTTCCTGAAATCATTCCAGCAGTAAAGTTCCCAACGATTGTAAGGATTGCAGCGCCAAGTGCGAGCCAAACAGCATCTTTTAGTGTTGCAGGATCAATACTTAGACCAAAACTGAAAAAGAATACCGCACCAAAGAAATCGCGGAAAGGTACGACTAACCGTTCAATTCGATCGCGGTGCTCCGTTTCAGAAAAGACGAGCCCCAATAAAAGAGCGCCAATTGCTTCAGCAACATGAAGTGTTTCTGAAAAACCAGCCACAAAAAATAGAACCGCAAAAACAACAATGATAAATAATTCATTTGATTTGATAGCCAGCCATTTATTTAATAAAGGAGCACCTTTTTTGGCAATAATGAAAAATAGAAGCATATAACCTACAGAAATCAAAACAGAAGTGACAATGCCAAAGATGGAAGCAGAACCTGCCAATAACACACCTGACATTATAGTTAAGAATAAGGCGAGGAAAATGTCGTCAAATAAAATGATTCCGAGAATCAATTCGGTTTCGGGATTGGCTGTTCTTTTTAAGTCAACGAGCACTTTTGCAACGATGGCACTAGAAGACACACTTAAAAGTCCTGCAATAATCAATGTCTCAATCCATGGCATTCCTGTTATAAAACCATACAATAACCCGAGGACAAAGTTGATCGCCACGTAAATCGTGCCGCCAACAACAATATTCCGGCCGGACTTCATAAGTTTTCCTACAGAAAATTCGAGCCCTAAATAGAATAATAGGAAAAGGACGCCCATCCGGCCTAAAAAGCTAATAATTTCATTGCTTTCAATAAAGGTTAAATCTAAGAATCCAATTTGAGGGGCATGGGGACCAACAAGCATCCCCAATACAATGAGGAATGGTATGATAGAAAACTTTAGCTTATTTGCAATAATAGCTCCAATAGCGACAAGGACGAGTGCCGTACCAACCTCCAATACTAGATGATCCATCTATGCATCATCCCCCCTGCTTGAAGATAATAACTGTTGAATTAAGTCTTTGATTTGATTTCTTTCTCCTGAGATTACTAGCGTATCACCTGCTTCAATTACTGTATCAGGCCCAGGGCTATGAGATTTTTTTGAATTTCTTTTCTTAACAGCGATCACATTGATTCCATATTTATTCCGAATATCAAGTTCACCAATGGTCTTATTGATGACTGGAGCATTCGGTTCGACTTGATACCATTCAATAAGCAAATCATCAAAGGCAACTTCTACTGTTTCTAAAGCTTTCGGTTTGTAAATCATGCCGCCAAGAATGCCAGCAATTTGTCTTGCTTCTAGGTCGGATAATGTAATGCTGCTAACAACTTCATCATGATCATCTGCATCAAAATGATAAACTTCTCTTCGACCATCATCGTGAAGGATAATGACTAACTTTTCATCATTTTTTGTAATAATTTCAAATTTGCATCCAATTCCAGGGAGTTCACTTTCTCTAATATTCATCTTTAATACCTCCTAAAAATATAGATTATTGATTGAATGAAGGAATAAAACATTAGAGATTTACATCAATTTCTGTTCGAATTTTTTCATCTTTAGAAATCCCTATGTATTTTAGAGTTGCAGAAGGTGTGGCATGGTGAAAATGCTTTTGCAGAAGAGAGATTGCAACACCACGCTTATAGGCGTGATAACCGAAAGTTTTCCGCATCGTATTTGTGCCAATTTTCCCTTCAATACCAACATGTTTAGCTGCTTGATGAATAATCCGGTATGCTTGCTGGCGGGTAATTGGCTTGTTTGTTTTCGGAGATGGGAATAAGTAGTCGCCATCGTTTAAGTTTGCGGCTTCAATATAATGCTGCAACGCTTGTTTCACCTTATTGTTTAAATAAACTTCATTGCTTTTTTTGTTTTTATAAGTAATGAAATAAAAATCTTTTACTTTCCCATCTGCTGACAATACGTCGGAAACTTTCATATCTAAAATTTCTGTAATTTTCAATCCTGTATTAATTCCAAACACGAAAAGCGCATAATCTCTCTCCGAATGTTTTTTTAAGTACTTTTTCATTGCATTAATTTGTTTAATGTCCCTTATCGCTTCTACAAACTCCATATCATTTCCCCTTCATTCATGTTACTTAATTATATTATAGACTAATATTAAGTAACATGCAAAGAAAATGCTCCCACACGAAAGGAAAGGATTCAATTTTTTGAATGTGACGAGCAGAAGACCGTTTTCACGAAATCAACAACGTATGAAGGAAAAACCGAATTGAAACTTAGAATGAGAAAGGGGCGCTCATTTTTTAGACATAAAAAAGCGGCGGAATCTATAGATCCCGCCGTTTACTTTTTCGTTAATCAATTACTTTTTCAAGTTATAGAAAGCAGATAAGCCTGCATATTTGCTCATGCCGCCCAATTGATCTTCAATGCGAAGCAATTGGTTGTATTTCGCCACGCGGTCTGTACGGGATGGAGCCCCTGTTTTAATTTGACCAGCGTTTGTTGCTACAGCGATGTCAGCAATGGTGCTGTCTTCTGTTTCACCAGAACGGTGAGAAATTACTGCTGTATAGCCGGCACGTTTAGCCATTTCGATTGCATCGAATGTTTCAGTTAGTGTACCAATTTGGTTTACTTTAATTAAGATTGCGTTGCCAACGCCTTTTTCAATACCTTGCGCAAGCTTTTTCGTATTTGTTACAAACAAGTCATCGCCTACAAGTTGTACGCGATTGCCAAGGCGCTCAGTTAATAACTTATGGCCTTCCCAGTCGTTTTCATCTAAACCATCTTCAATTGAGATGATTGGATATTTATTCACTAAATTCTCGTAAAACTCAACCATTTCTGCAGATGTTTTTACAACGCCTTCACCTGCTAAATGGTATTTGCCGTCTTCTTTGTTATAAAACTCTGAAGAAGCTGCATCCATTGCCAACATGACTTGTTCACCAGGCTTATAGCCAGCTTTTTCAATGGCTTCGATGATTGTTTGTAATGCTTCTTCATTAGAGCTTAAGTTTGGCGCAAAGCCGCCTTCATCACCAACAGCAGTATTGTAGCCTTTTGCTTTTAAAACTGCTTTTAAGCTATGGAAAATTTCTGCACCCATTCGTAATGCTTCTTTAAAGCTTTCTGCACCTACAGGCATGATCATGAACTCTTGAATATCAACGTTATTGTCAGCATGAGCGCCGCCATTGATGATATTCATCATTGGTACTGGCAATGTTTTTGCGTTAAATCCGCCAAGGTAAGCATACAAAGGAATTTCTAAGAAATCAGCAGCTGCACGAGCAACAGCCATTGATACGCCAAGAATAGCATTTGCTCCTAAGTTGCTTTTATTTTCAGTGCCATCCAACTCAATTAAGCGTTGGTCAATAGCAACTTGGTCTGTTACGTCATAGCCGATAATTTCTGGAGCAATTTTTTCGTTCACATTTTCAACAGCTTTTAAAACACCTTTACCTAAGTAACGTTCTTTATCGCCATCACGCAATTCAACTGCTTCATATTCACCTGTAGAAGCACCGCTTGGCACTAAAGCTCGTCCCATTGCTCCTGATTCAGTATAAACTTCAACTTCAACCGTCGGATTGCCGCGTGAATCTAAAACTTCACGTGCATAAACGTCAACAATAATTGGCATTGTTTTTTCTCTCCTTTAAATTATTTCGTTTTTTTGGATCGATCCGTTTTTAAAAAAACTTGTGCAGGAAAAAATCCTCGGTGGTGCGCGCTTCTCACCTTGGAAAATACGAGATTTGTCCCGCTGTTTCCTGCCTATCTTTGACAAAAAGAAAGTCGTCAAAGGGCTGAATTGAAATATTTAGAATTCATTACTTAATAATTAATGACGTTCCTGTCATTTCTTTTGGTTGTTCAATATTCAATAAATCTAATAAAGTTGGTGATAAATCGCCTAAAATGCCATCATCGCGAAGTTTTAGTCCTTTCTTTGTAACGATGACAGGCACTGGATTTGTCGTATGGGCTGTCATTGGCTCCCCATGAAGGGTAACGACTTCGTCCGCATTACCATGGTCTGCGGTGATAATCGCCACGCCGCCTTTTTCCAAAATTTTATCGACAACTTTACCCAAACATTCATCAACGGCTTCCACCGCTTTAATCGTTGGTTCTAGCATTCCGGAATGACCAACCATGTCAGGGTTCGCAAAATTTAAAATAATGACATCATGCTTATCGGCATCCAGTTCCGCTAGCAGCGCTTCTGTTACTTCATAAGCGCTCATTTCCGGTTTTAAATCATAAGTCGGAACTTTTGGCGAATCGATTAAAATCCGCTCTTCACCAGGAAACTTCTCTTCACGGCCGCCGCTAAAGAAGAATGTGACGTGCGGATATTTTTCCGTTTCAGCAATTCTTAACTGCTTCAAGCCGTGTTGTGAAAGAACTTCACCACATGTATTGTCCAAATTAACTGTTTTAAACGCAACATAGCCGTCAACGGTTTCACTAAAGTGTGTCAAGCAGACAAAATATAAATCCTTCGGCGCTTTAGGTCCGCGGTCAAATTCGCGGAAATCTTCATTTGTAAAAGCGCGTGAAATTTGAATGGCACGGTCTGGACGGAAATTATAAAAGATGACAGCATCCCGGTCTGTAATGGTCGCAACCGGCTCGCCATTTTCTTTTACAATAACCGATGGCAAAACAAATTCATCAAAAATACCATTTTGATAAGAATCCTCCACACATTCGATCGCTGAATGGTACGTCGGACCTTCGCCATAAACCATTGCATCATAAGATTTTTTCACACGATCCCAGCGCTTATCGCGGTCCATGGAGTAATAGCGTCCGGAAATCGTCGCAAACTGGCCGACGCCAATTTCTTTAAATTTTTCTTCCGCTTCTTCAATAAAGCCTTTTGCTGTTTGCGGACCGACGTCACGGCCATCTAAAAAGCCATGGACATAAACGCGTTCCACACCTTCGGCTTTCGCCATTTTGAGCAGCGCATACATATGGTTAATATGGCTATGGACTCCTCCATCGGATAATAAACCGAAAATGTGTAAGCTTGTATTGTTCTTTTTCACATGTTCCATCGCTTGACAGAACGTTTCATTCTTGAAAAACTCGCCTTTACGGATCGCAATATTAACACGTGTTAAACTTTGATAAACAATGCGGCCGGCACCGATATTTAAATGTCCGACTTCTGAGTTTCCCATCTGTCCTTCCGGCAAACCAACAGCCTCACCGCATGCGGTTAGCTGCGTGTGCGGGAACTCATTCCAGTAACGGTCGAAATTCGGTTTATTCGCCTGTTTGACCGCATTCCCTTTGATTTCATCCCGTAAACCAAATCCATCTAAAATAATCAACGCATGTGGTTTTCTACCCATTTTGTTTCACTGCCTCCAAAAGCTGCAAGAACGAATCCGGCTCTAAGCTGGCACCGCCGACAAGGGCGCCATCAATGTTCGGCCGGGCCATAAATTCTCCAATATTATCCGGCTTTACACTGCCTCCATATTGAATTCGAACACTTTCAGCTACTTCATTATCAAACAATTTTCCTATGACTTCACGGATATAACCGCAAACTTCATCGGCATCGGTTGCATCTGAAGACTTGCCAGTGCCAATCGCCCAAATTGGTTCATAGGCGATGACCACTTGCTTAGCAAGCTCATTTGAAAGACCTGCTAATCCTTTTTCTACTTGTGCACCAACAACTGCATTCGTTGAACCTGCTTCGCGCTGTTCTAATGTTTCACCAACACAAACGATTGGTGTAAGACCATGGGCAAATGCGGCATGGACTTTTTTATTGACTGTCTCGTCCGTTTCAGCAAACATTTCACGCCGTTCGGAATGGCCGATAATAACGTAGTCAACGCCAATATCGCGAAGCTGAATTGGGCTAATTTCGCCTGTAAAAGCCCCTTTTTGTTCAAAATGCATGTTTTGCGCACCAATTTTTAAGTTCGTATCTTTTGTTAAATTGCTTAGACGCTCTAAAAATAGAAAAGGCGCACAAACGACCGAATCTACTTTTTCAGGTGAAGGAATCGAATTTTTTACCTGATCGACGAAACTTATAGCTTCGGCTAAAGTTTTGTGCATTTTCCAATTTGCTGCAATAATTGGTTTTCTCATCTTTTTCGCTCCTTAAAATTTCCTCACCTTAACTTACTTGGATGGGGAAAAGAAGTGCCCTTTAATTACTTGTCATTTAACGCTGCGACACCAGGCAATTCTTTACCTTCCATAAATTCGAGCGATGCTCCACCACCCGTGGAAATGTGGTCCATTTTATCAGCTAAGCCAAATTTTTCAACAGCTGCAGCTGAATCTCCACCGCCAATGACAGTATATGTATGTTCAGCTTCTGCTAAAGCTTGAGCAACGCCTTTTGTACCATTGGCAAACTTGTCCATTTCAAATACACCCATTGGACCATTCCAAATGACAAGCTTCGATTTTTGAATGACTTCCCGATATTGTTCCACTGTTTCTGGACCGATGTCAAGGCCTTGCCAATCTGCAGGAATTTCATCAATACGAACAACCTTTGTTTCAGCATCATTTGAAAATTCATTGGCAACGACTGCATCGATTGGCATTAGGAAATTAACGCCTTTTTCTTTCGCTTTTTCGATAAATGATTTCGCAAGATCAATTTTATCTTCTTCTAGTAGCGATTTTCCAATTTCATAACCTTGTGCTTTAATAAATGTGAAAACTAATCCGCCGCCAATAATTAGGTTGTCCACTTTATCCAACAGATTTTCAATAACGCCGATTTTATCTTTTACTTTTGCTCCACCGATAATGGCGGTAAATGGGCGTTCAGGATTTGATAAAGCCTTTCCTAAAACTTCAAGCTCTTTTTCCATCAAAAATCCGGCAACAGCAGGAAGATGATGGGCAATTCCTTCGGTAGAAGCGTGGGCACGGTGCGCAGCTCCAAAAGCATCATTCACGTAAATATCAGCTAAAGCTGCAAACGAACGCGCAAGTTCTGGATCATTTTTTTCTTCTCCAGGATAAAAACGGACGTTTTCTAATAGAAGCAAATCTCCATTTTGCATTTTTGCAATTTCCTGTTCAACTTCAGGACCGTATGCTTCATCCGTTTTCTTCACAGGTTTTCCGATTAGCTCGCTTAATCTTTGAGCGACCGCAGTTAAACGCATTTCTTCAACTACTTTTCCTTTTGGACGACCAAGGTGGCTCGCTAAAATGACTTTTGCACCTTGCTCGCTTAAATATTGGATGGTCGGTATCGCTGCACGAATACGAGTATCGTCTGTGACTTGGCCGTCTTGCATCGGCACATTAAAATCTACGCGGCAAAATACTCTTTTTCCATTGACATCGATGTCACGGATCGACTTTTTGTTCATTTGCCCGCGGCCTCCTTTTCTTTCTCAAATAAATGGTTGTTTTCGTCGCAAGTAACGCGAAAAGAGGGGGTCAAAGGCAACCTTCCTTTTTCTCCCTCTATTTCTTACATTATGATATTATAAACGTTCCTTGTCTACAGTTCACTACTAGGGAAACAAATTTTATAAAAAAAGCTAAAAAATTAAAATTATAGTCCTTTTTTTGCAATGTAATCGATCAGGTCAACAATGCGGTGAGAATAGCCGGTTTCATTGTCGTACCAAGAAACAACTTTTACTAAACTTCCTTCGATCACCATTGTAGATAAGGCATCGATCGTTGATGAAGCAGTTGAACCGTTATAATCTCTTGAAACGAGTGGCAATTCACTGTAATCTAAAATTCCTTTCAATGGTCCTTCTGCTGCTTCTTTTAAAGCTGCATTCACTTCTTCTACCGTTACCGTTTTTTCAAGCTCTGCCACAAGGTCAACGAGGGAAACATTTGGGGTTGGTACACGCATCGCCATACCGTTCAGCTTTCCTTTTAATTCTGGCAATACGAGCGCAACAGCTTTCGCAGCTCCGGTCGTTGTCGGAATAATAGATTCAGCAGCCGCGCGGGCACGACGGTAATCTTTGTGCGGCAAATCTAAAATTTGCTGATCATTCGTATAAGAGTGAACCGTTGTCATCATACCGCGTTTGATGCCAAATTTAGTATGGAGCACTTTCGCAAATGGCGCCAAACAATTTGTCGTACAAGAAGCGTTCGAAATGACATGATGGTTTTGCGGATCGTATTTGTCTTCGTTGACGCCCATGACGATTGTAATATCTTCATCTTTTGCCGGTGCTGAAATAATGACTTTTTTAGCTCCAGCCTCTAAATGCTTGGAAGCATCTACTCGTTTTGTGAAGCGACCCGTTGACTCAATCACTATATCAACGCCAAGCTCGCCCCAACCTAAATTAGCCGGATCGCGCTCTGCTTTTACAACGATTTCTTTCCCATCAACAACGATATTATTGCCGTTTACTTCTACTCTTTTTTCAAATTTGCCGTGAACAGAATCAAATTGCAGCAAATGTGCAAGCATTTTCGCATCTGTTAAATCATTGATGGCCACAATCTCAACATTCGGATGATTCACCGCTGCCCGAAACACAGTCCGCCCAATTCTACCAAACCCATTTATACCTACTTTTACTGTCATCCTATATCCTCCTTAAAAATCAATAATCTCTTATTTATAACCCAATGCTTTAATAATGGGGAATTAATTAATTTGAATAAGTTTCTGTTAAACAATATTTTTTATAGCGTAGTTCATTGATCAATTGAAAAACTTACCTTTTCTCTTATTACTTTTTGCAAATATACATATTTTTAATATTCATCTTAAAAACTATCGTTAGTTGAATTTGCATAGTCTTGAATAAGCGCTCTTGCTGCTCCTTCATCTGTGATCAAAATCGTTTTCCTGCCTTGTTCTTGCTTCATAACAGCTTGAATGGCCCTAGCCTTTGATGCACCTCCCGCAACTGCAATAATGCAAGGTACATTTTGCAAATACTCAAGTTGAAGTCCGATCGTTCGCACTTTATGAACGATCTTCCCATCGGCATCAAAATAATAGCCGAATGCTTCACCAACTGCCTGCCCGTCAATGATTTTCTGAGTTGTTTCCTGATCGTGCTTTCTCCGTTTTACCATATTCATGGCGTCCCCGATCCCATGAACAACCATCGTTGCTCGTTTTAACATCTCTAAAGCATCTTTGATCGCAGGTTCTTCAACTAGGGAAGCATAGGCATCTTCGCTCACTTGATCCGGCACATGCAAAAGCTTATATTGCCCCATCGTTTTTTCAGCCATTTTGGCAACGATTGTGTTTGCTTGATTTTCAACATATTCACCTAAACCGCCACGTGCTGGGAAAAACATAAGCTTGCGTCCTTCTATGTCGGGGGTCATCATTTCAGCTACTGCCGCTAATGTAGACCCTCCTGTAATGGCGATAATATTATTTGAAGTAAAGCTTTTCTTCATACGGCTGGCACATGCTCTTCCCATTTCTTTTTTCACTAGTTCGTTCTGGTCGCTATCTCCAGAAACGATGATCACTTCTTGAATATTTAAAATTTCTTTTAATTTGTGTTCTAAATGTTTTAAACCTGATACTTCTTTCATGATCGGTTCAAGCTGTTTGATCACTTGCCTGCCGTCGTCTGTTAAACTCATTCCAGCGGCTGCAACAGAAATAAGTCCTTGTTCTTTTAACAACATAATTTCTCCGCGGAGAACGCGTTCTGTCATCCCTAAATGAGCAGCTAATACGCGGCGGCCGACCGGTTCCATCAAGCGAACGTATTTTAAAATTTGATGTCGTTTAAAAATCGTGTCAATAAAATCCGGTGATAGTTTTTGCAGTAGTTTTAATACATCTTCCACAATACCTTCCCCTTAATTGAATGATTTCCCACTAGGACGTTTTTTGTCCCATCTAGACAAATTTTGTCCCATTCAGGGTAAAAAAAATCATTCCTGCTATGAAAATAATTTTAACAGGAATAATATTAATGTTCAACAAATTCGTCATCTCTTTCTAACAAATATCTTCTGATCGTTTCGACATCAATCATCCCGTAATCGATTTCCTTGCCGTCAATTTCGACGACTGGGATCATTAAATGATATTTTTCTAACAAGCGATCATTTTGGTAAATATCGATTTCATTAATGACAAGGGGAAATTGTTGTGCCAACTTGAGCAATTGGTCTTTTGCTTTCTCGCAAAGTGGACAAACTGTTCTTGTGTATAAATTGACGTAAATCGGGTGTTTCATGCAGAATATTTCTCCTTTGGCAAAAGAATCAGAACAATGCGGCAATTTTCTTCATTGGAGCTTTTAACTATAAAATTATTAATATCTTTTTCTCTTTGAAGAAGAAAGAATTCCGAGCTGTTCGCGATATTTGGCCACCGTCCGCCGCGAAATATTGTATCCATGCTTCTCTTTTAGTATGACGGCTATTTGTTGGTCTGACAACGGTTTTTTCTTATTTTCTTTATCGATAATTGCTTTAATCGTTTCTTTAACCGCTTTTGATGATACATCTTCCAAATTCTCAGTTTGAATCGTAGAAGTAAAAAAGTATTTTAATTCAAATACGCCTTTTGGTGTTTGTACATATTTTCCATTGACCGTCCGGCTGACCGTAGATTCATGAACACCAATTTTCTCGGCTACTTCTTTCATCGTCAAAGGCTTTAATTTGCCATGTTCAAAATGGAAAAATTCCGCTTGCTTTTCTAAAATTGCTTCCATTACTTTCTGCATGGTCAACAACCGCTGTTCATATGCTTTTTTAATAAAGTGGACATGTTCTAATTTTTCCTTTAAATATTTGTTCGCTTCATTACTTAGTTTGTTCATGAAACTTTCGTAAGCGCTATCAATTTTAATAGTAGGAATCACGTCTTCATTAAAACTTAACGCAAATGTTCCATCATTTTGTCTCGTAATAATCATATCTGGAATAATATAATTAGGCGCTTCTTTCGTAAAAGCACTTCCTGGGCGTGGATTCAACGTTTGAATATAATCGAACACTTCCTGAATTTTTTCAATTGGTTCTTGAATGATTTGGCTAATTTCTTTCCATTTCCGGTCTGCCAGCTTTTCTAAGTGCTGTTCTACAATTTGTTCTGCCAACAAGTTCCGCTCTTGTTGATTTTTAAGTTGCAAAAGTAAACATTCTTGAAGGTTACGAGCACCAACCCCAGGCGGATCACATTCCTGAATTTTGCCCAAGAGTTCTTCAACTTTTTCTATAGTAACGGAAAACCGCGCACTGATTTCCTCAATATTTCCAACAAAATAACCCGCATCATTAATTGATAATATTAAATAGTCCAATATTTGCTTTTCTTTTCCGTTCACGTCCATGAGACCAATTTGTTTTAGTAAATGATCATGTATGGAAGTCGCATTCGAGTACCGGTCGACTTTTTGGAAAGGTTCTCCGGTAAAAGTCGTTGAATTTTTTTTCTTACGCTTTTTACTCGCATAAATTTGTAATGGTTCTACAACATTTAAAAGTGGATTTTCCGTAGCTTGTTCCTGTAAAAATTGCATAAGTTCCGCTGAAGAAAATTGCAGCAATGAAATCGCTTGTCTCAATTCCGTAGTCATGACGAGTTTCGTCGTTTGCAGTTGCACTAGACCTTGTTTCATATGCATCCCCCTTATGTAGCATTTTACTATAAATATTAATACTATTGTATGGAAACGCTTACTATTATTGATAAAAAATTTTTATTAATTTGAATTTATACATTTGCTGAAATAAGAATAACACTCTAAATCATAGGAATGTGAATGATTAAGAGTGTTTTGTACCTTTCGATTGGAACTTTTCAGTTAGATTTCGGGCAAATTTTATTGAATTCATTCGTATTCTTTTTGCACCTTGAAAAATAAAAATAGCCGAAAACGCAAAATGATGCGATTTTCGGCTATTATTGGTATACCCCTAAAAATTAAAAACGCCCTCGGCAGGAATCGAACCCACAGTTCAAGAACCGGAATCTTGCGTGTTATCCATTACACCACGAGGGCAAACGTGACAAATTATATTATAGGAAAAATTATATTGTTTTGCAAGCAGTAATTTTTCTCAGGTTTGCATGAAGTAAGTAAAATTAAACGCTATCCCTAAAGAAATATCAACTAATTAAAAGACCTATGGAGATTAAACTTAAGCTTACGTTTGAACTTCTAAACGTTGTTACTTGATTCCAAAAGTACACCAATGTTTTCCAGGAATTTAAATTTATTATTACGTACTGATTTACTCAAAAACTGTAAAAACCAATAAAGCAATCTTTGATCTTTCATACCGCGCATATTTTGACATCTTAAGCCATACAATGAATTAGCCGCTCCATCTGCCTGTTACGATTTTACTAAATTAGACGCAGTATCGTTTAAAATTGTGCAAAATGGGCATACAAAAACTATGGTGAGAAGAAAAGATGAACGATACATAACATCATGTTTGCCCATTATTGACCTTTCATTGTATTATGGAATTAGAAGTCATTTTTTGAAAAAGGAGGATAACTATCATTATGAGTTACTTAATTCCAACTGTTATTGAGCAAACAAACCGCGGGGAAAGAGCATATGATATTTATTCAAGATTATTAAAAGACCGGATCATAATGTTAGGAACACCTATTGATGATACTGTCGCAAACTCGATTGTCGCACAACTTTTATTCTTGGCTGCTGAAGATCCTGATAAGGATATTTCATTGTACATAAATAGCCCTGGTGGTTCTATTACAGCAGGTATGGCTATTTATGATACGATGCAGTTTATTAAACCTGATGTATCTACGATTTGCATCGGTATGGCAGCTTCTATGGGAGCATTTTTGCTATGCGCTGGTGCCCCTGGAAAACGTTTTGCATTGCCGAACAGTGAAATTATGATTCACCAACCACTTGGCGGTACACAAGGTCAAGCAACTGATATTGAAATTCATGCAAGACGTATTATTAGAATGCGTGAAAAATTAAATTCTATTATGGCTGAAAGAACAGGGCAACCAATCGAAGTGATCAATCGCGACACAGAAAGAGATAATTTCATGGATGCAGAAAAAGCAAGAGAGTACGGATTGATCGACAAAGTTATTACAAAAAGCCATAATTAAGGCAAAACAATAATTAAAGCAAAAAGCTTCCACCAAAAAAGGCGGAAGCTTTTTACTCATTGAAAAAAATTAAATATGTTCTTTTTCTACAAATGCTGCAAGTTTTTCTACAGCTTCTTTTTCATCATGGCCTTCAGCATATAGCTTAATGACAGCACCTGATTCTACAGCCAAGCTCATCAAGCCCATAATGCTTTTTGCATTCACTTTTTTCCCTTGTTTCTCTAAAAAAATGTCAGAAGAAAAGCGGTTCGCTTCTTGAACGAACAATGCTGCTGGACGTGCTTGCAAACCAGTCTTCAACTTTACTGTCATCGTTTTCTCTATCACAATGTCATCCTCCTTGTCAAACACAACCACATTATTATTTATTTTATCAAAGCAAACAATGAAACTGGTTTCAACATTGTTACAAATGATTGATCTTTTTATCTATATTTTTTTATACATTATGACAATTGACAGTTCTTTCTTACAAAGTTATACGATTATTGTTTCGAAATGGTTTCACCTAAACGTAATTTTTCTGCAATTTCATCAATTTTTCGCAAGCGATGGTTGATGCCGGATTTACTTATTTGACCGCTGGAAACCATTTCTCCTAATTCTTTTAAAGTAACGTCTTGATAAGCAATTCTTAGCTCAGCAATTTCGCGCAGCTTTTCAGGCAGGAAATCAAGACCGACCGTCTCTTGAATATACCGGATATTTTCTAATTGGCGAACGGCTGCACCGATCGTTTTATTTAAGTTTGCTGTTTCACAATTGACGAGACGATTCACTGAATTGCGCATATCACGAACAATGCGGACATCTTCAAAATGAAGGAGTGCTTGATGGGCGCCGATAATATTTAAGAACTCGCTAATTTTTTCCCCTTCTTTGATATACGTAATAAACCCTTTTTTTCGTTCCAATGTTTTCGCATTTAAATTAAAAGAATTGATCAGGTCACAAAGCGACTGATTATGTTCTTCATAAAGCGAAAAAATTTCTAAATGATAGGAAGACGTTTCAGGGTTATTAACAGAACCACCTGCCAAAAAGGCGCCGCGCAAGTAAGAACGTTTACAGCATTTTTTTGATAGAAAATTTTTTGAAATAGTTCGAATGAATGTAAAATCTTCTCCAAGTATGCCAAGTTCTTGTAAAATTTCTTTTGCTTGCTGAACCATCCGAACGATATAAACGTTATTTTTTTTCAAGCGCATTTTTTTGCGCACTAAAAGTTCCACTGGTATGTTGTACTCCCGTTTCACAAGAGAGTAGATTCGTCTGGCAATCGCCGCATTTTCTGTCTGCACATCGATGGTGATCTTTCGATTTGCGAAGGACATCGAACCATTCATGCGGATCAATGCAGAAAGTTCGGCTTTTGCACAGCAATCTTTTATTTCCAAATTCGTTAGCTCTTTTTTCGTTTCAGAAGCAAAAGACAACTTAGCACACCTCCCTTACAATAATGAATAAATGACGCGGGCAATTTTTCTTGTATCATGACGAATAACGCCTTGTTGGATTTGCACTAAATCTTCGTTAATAATTTGCAAGCCAAAAGTTTTCAACTTTTCTACATCATATCGAACGGGCTCGGCATTTTGAAGAGCGTACCTTTTTAAAATTTCCTTTGGCAAGTCCGCGTCATTCACGATAATGTAATCTAAAAAATTGCATTGTAAATGATCATAAAGTGCTTTTACATGGTCGCTTGCACTAAAGCCCATCGTTTCTCCCGGCTGCGTCATGATGTTGCACACATATATTTTCTTCGCTTTCGAGCGGCAAAGCTGTTCACCAATTTTTTTAACGAGTAAATTCGGCAATATACTTGTATATAAACTTCCAGGGGCAATGACGATCAAATCTGCTTGTGCAATTTCTTCTAATGATTCAGGAAGCGGTTCAACATTGTGCGGTGATAAAAATACTCGTTTTATTTTTTTATTAGCATTTGGAATTTTCGATTCTCCGGTCACGATTGAGCCATCTTCTAATTCGGCATGCAAAATAATTCCCCGGTTTGCAGCTGGCAAAACTTTTCCTTTTACATTCAGCACTTTGCTCATTTCACGAATTCCGCTGACGAAATCCCCGGTAATATTCGTCATGGCCGCGAGCAGCAAATTCCCTAAAGCATGACCTGATAATTCACTGCCATTTTGAAAGCGATGCTGAAATAGGCGGACGATCAATGGCTCAACTTCTGATAATGCTGCAAGCACATTACGGATATCTCCAGGAGGCGGAATTTGCAAATCATTGCGAAGCCTGCCGGAGCTCCCGCCATCATCAGCAACGGTCACGATCGCAGTGATATCGAGAGGATAATTTTTTAATCCCCGCAGGAGGACAGGCAAGCCTGTTCCCCCACCAATGACTATAATTTTCGGAAGTTTTTTCAAATCCATTTCATTACCTTTGTCCTTTTCGTTTTTCAATATCCCGATGACTACACTTCACAACATATTCATTTTCAAAACATTTTCCAAGATACTCAGCAAGTGTAACAGAACGATGCTGTCCTCCCGTGCAGCCGATCGCAATAACTAACTGACTTTTTCCTTCCCGCTTGTATTGCGGCAACATATATGTCAATAAATCAACCAATTTTTCAAGAAATTTCTGTGTTTCCGGCTGTTTTAAAACATAGGAGGATACTTCTTCATCCAATCCAGTTTTTGGACGAAGGGCATCAATATAATGTGGATTTGGCAAGAAGCGTACATCAAAAACTAAATCTGCATCAATCGGAAGCCCATATTTAAAGCCAAAGGAAATGATATTGACGGTAAAAGTTTGCTGTTTTCCTTTCGCATAATCGTTAATAATTCTTTCCCTAAGCATTCGTGGTGTAAGATTCGATGTATCAATGATCTGTTGGGCTCTTCCTTTGAGTTCATCAAGAATTTCCCGTTCAAGCATAATTCCCTCGAGCGGGAGCCCGCTTTTTGCCAATGGATGTGACCGTCTTGTTTCTTTATAGCGGCTGACTAACACTTGGTCACTCGCATCTAAAAAGAGAATTTGCGGATTGATCCAATTCGCTTCACTCAAACTGTCAATCGCATCTACTAGTGAGTCAAAAAACTCCCTGCCGCGCAAATCCATCACAAGCGCTATTCGATTCATTTTATTTCCAGACTCTTTAACTAATTCCATAAATTTCGGCAATAACGTTGGCGGCAAATTATCAATACAGAAGAAACCTAAATCTTCGAAACTTTGAACAGCTACAGTTTTCCCTGCACCGCTCATTCCGGTTATGATCACCATCTGCACTTCTTGATTACCAATACTCATTTTATTTCCCTTCTTTAACAAAATTCATCCTGATGTATTTCTCGCCTTGATGTATATAGCTATGAAGATTCGCATAAAATGAAGCAAATAAGTCGCTTGTGAAGTATATTTCAACGTTCTGTTACTTATGCTTTCGGTGGATCTAAACGGTATGAAAGAAGCTCAAACTCCGGTGTATACATGAAAGTTCCATAAACCGTTCCATTTCCATTCAAGCAATGCTCTATAATATGGTAGTCGCCAGGCGCCATTGGCAGCTTATGCACATCATTGACCGAATGCCAACGAATAATGCCCTCCCTAGATTCATCATAATTGACGCCATCAAACTCATCGGCGACAAACGTAAACATCATCCACTCGGAAGTGACTTGATCGTTTTCTTTAATATTAATTGTAAAGATTCCTTTCACAGAAGGATTTTTTAGACGAATACCTGTCTCTTCATAATATTCACGGATGACTGCTTCTTTGATAGACTCGCCTAGCTCCATCTTTCCACCAGGAGCCACCCACCAGCCTCGGCTTGGCTTTTGCAGAAGCAAAACTTCATCACCTTTTCTCAATACACAATTTGTAATTCGCTGCAATTGATATCACCTCTTTTACCGATCAAACCTTTACCAATATTACAATTATACTACTATTATGTAAAGGTAACAATTTGCCTATAGAAAAAGGCATAAAGGAATCTTTATGCCTTATTGGATACTTGATTTAATTTTTCATTTAATTCTTCAATATAATGTTGAGCACTTTGAGCAGCAATACTTCCGTCACCAGTTGCTGTTACAATTTGGCGCAGCATTTTTTCACGAACATCACCGGCTGCAAAGATGCCAGGAATTTTTGTTTCCATTAAATCATTTGTTTCAATATATCCATTCTCGTTCGTAATTCCAAGGCTTTTAAAAGGTTCGCTTAACGGTACAAGACCGATATATATAAAGACTCCATCTGTTTTGAAATCGCGTTGTTCACCTGTTTTTACATCTTCAATCACAATGCTTGAAACTTTTCCATCTGTTCCTTTAATTTCTTTCGGAACGTGATTCCAAATAAATTCCATTTTTTCATTTTCAAATGCTCGTTTTTGTAAAATCTTTTGTGCCCTGAGCTCATCCCGGCGATGGATCAAAGTAACTTTGGAAGCAAAACGTGTTAAATATAACCCTTCCTCAACAGCTGAATCGCCGCCGCCGATCACTACTAATTCTTTTCCTTTAAAAAATGCTCCATCACAAACAGCACAATAAGACACGCCCCGACCGCTATATTCTTTCTCTCCAGGGATATTTAAATTTTTATGGTGAGCGCCTGTCGCAATAATAACCGCTTTCGCTTTATATTGTTTATTTCCGCAATCGACAATTTTGTAAGGATCTTCATTGATTATTTGCTTTATTTCTCCATACGCATATTCTGCGCCGAACTTCTTCGCATGTTCAAACATTTTTGTTGATAATTCAGGTCCTAAAATAGAATCATAGCCTGGATAATTTTCAACTTCTTCAGTATTAGCCATTTGTCCGCCAGGAATTCCACGCTCGATCATTAATGTTGATAAATTCGCTCTTGATGTATATACAGCTGCTGTCATCCCGGCAGGTCCTGCCCCAGCAATGATGACATCCCAAATTTTTTCTTCGCTCATTTTAAGACACTCCTTTTATTTTTCGGGGCTTCATATACCCGTAACCCTATATACAATCTTCTTTCTTTAGTCTAGCGAATTTGTATTTTTTCGTCCATTGAAATGCTCATATGAGCTGCTCACTAGCGTAATCGATATATTTGTCAAAAGTTGATGTTGATATTCCATATTTATCTGCTAATTGCTTTTTCGTCACTTTATGCCCTTCTGCAAGCAAGCAGCCGAATTCGATAACAGCTGCCCAAGCATGGTGATTTTTAAAGCTAATTGGCTCGTCAAATGCACCTACCATGACACGGAACCAAAATAAATAAAATTTTTGTTCGAGCACCTCCGGCCAAGTGCTAAATTCTGAAATCGTGTCAATGACATGACCTGCATCGATGACGCGTTCAGAAACTGGGGCTTTTTCATTCGTTAGTTTGCACAACATTAATTTTGCAAATTCTTTAAGAATTGGATTTTCATCTTCGTTTTGTAAATATTCATTAATTTCTTCAAGGGCTGTCATATTGCCTGTTTTCATTAATAAAAGCAATAAAAGCAGCTTCTTTTCGATGCACATATCAGATTTAAACGTATAAATGATTGCTTCATACATTTTAAGCTCATGCTGGCCTATATAGTTATAATTTTTGGACCATGGTTCTGTTCCTTGTTTATCCGGATTCAGCTTCACGACTTTTTGCCAAATTTCTTTTGCAAAATTTTCGTGGTTTGTATAAAAAGCAGAAATGGACAGCCAGTAATAAAATGCGCCATCTCCTTCATAGCCATGTTTATAGAGCCAGCGCAGCCAAGTGTAGGCACTCTCATATTGACCTAATAAAGCAAAAGTCACTCCAAGTTTGGAGCGATGGTCCATGTCAATCGGATGAACAGCTTTCAATTGTTCCACAAGATCAGCTACATCTTTTTCACGCCCAAGATAATAATAGAATACAGCTAAATTGCAAAGAGCGTGAAGGTTTCCTTTGCTTCTTTTTAGAACGTCTTGCGTTATTTTTACAGCTTTTTGAACATTTCCTAAATAAAATTGAGCAAGAGACAAATTATTGTAGGCAGACCAAAACTCAGGATATTCTTTCACAATTTTTTGCAGCATATCGCTCGCTTCTTCGAGCTTTCCTTGTTCAAGAAGTTCCCTTGCAGTTTCCTGTCTAATGATTAATTCGTCTTCCTCGCTGTGAATATCAAGCTCATTCATTTCAATGCTTAATAAATCAAGCAATTCTTCAGTGTCCTCATAAAATTCCCCATCAGGAGCAAGTGTCAAATACATATTGGCATATTTTTTAGCTTCTTGAAATAATCCTAAATGGGCGTAGTTATTAGCAAGGAATGAATAGCATTCATACATGTTCGGATCGAGTTTTTCAACGACATCCAACAAAAGGGCATTTGCTTTTTTATATTCCTCAAGTTCCGACAGGACAATTGCAAGCTGGCATAAATATTCAGCTTTTTTCGGATTAAAATGGATTGCCCTATGCAAATATTTTTTTGCTTTATTTAAATCGCGCTGCCGGTAATATTTCAGACCTTTATTAAAAAAATGCTCCCCATCTCGAACAAATTCGACAATTTCTCCATACTGATTTTTTTTAGAATCATTATATGGCGATTGAATTCGTTCATCTTGTTTCGTTGAATTAGGGTCAAGTGTTTTAATTTCCATATTACCTCCATAGGTTTATATAATTGTGTCAATAACTTGACAGCTTATCAAAGCTATTGAAAACAATTACCTATTGAAACGAATCTATTATTCAAAAAATTGTTAGAATATTTGACGATATAAGTATAACATAATTTAGCATTAGATGGTTGTTGATATTTATGTATTCAGGTCATTTCTTTGCATGTTGATGTTAATAGTGGGATAAAATTTGAGGCGGATTTTAAGGAATTGTTTAATTATCCAATACCCACGTGCGTAAACAAACCAAACGATAATACATTTACAGAATTTATAAAAAATGTTATACAGTGTGTTTTTTTAAGTTATATTAGGAAAATTTTTGACAAAGAGATGACTACATATTTTTTGTGCGATTTTTGATGAACAACTCGAATCATCCCTATTTTTGTTGAAGTTTGAATGTTTGGTGTTGATTGGAAGGTTTACTCGATGATAGTTGGAACAATAAACTGTCGGTAATCCTGATAGACTAATGTCTTACCTTCGTTTTGCAGAACAGAAGTTGAAATAAAGAACTTCTTCTAATGGGCACGACTATAAAGAGCATGTTGAAAATACCTTTTTAGTTCCGAAGGCTCGTCCCTCCACTTGTTTTTGACGCTTTCTAAAAGGGTTTTCTATAAAAATTCGAAAATTATTTTATATCTGTTTCTTCTTTATTATTTTTCTATTTAATTCGATTTAGTTCACGAAGCACTGTTTCTTGCTCTAATGAACGTAATGCCAATGAAGCAAGAATTTTATCTTGGCGGTCTTGTATTTTTTTTATAGATGCCAACTCCCCATGAATTTTATGAACATCCATAGAAAGTGCTTCTAATTTCGCATCTGTTTCTTCTTGACGATGGAGTATCGCTTTTACAATTTCATTATTTTCTTTTAGACCAGCTTCAAGGGTATCTAATCTTGATTCAAACGATTTTTGCCTTGTTTCAAGGGACTCAAACTTTTTTTCAAGTGATTTTTGTCTTGTTTCAAGGGACTCAAACTTTTTTTCAAGTGACTTTTGCCCGGATTCAAGCAATTTTTGTCCAGATTCAAGCGATTTTTGTCCAGATTCAAGCGATTTTTGTCCAGATTCAAGTGATTTTTGCCCAGATTCAAGTGATTTTTGTCCAGATTCAAGTGATTTTTGTCCAGATTCAAGTGATTTTTGTCCAGATTCAAGTGAGGCTACTCGACTATTTAACATTTTTAGTTCCTGAAGGATTAAGTCTAGCTTGTTTTCCAAAATTTTTTCTCCTTTCACTATTATTTTTTAAATCTAAACCAAATTATAACGTAAAAAATTGCATCTATTCTACCAGTTTTATCACAATGAAAAAAATTCTTTATTTTAGTGGTGGGCGGTAGAAAATATACATGTATGGAGCAATATAAGAACCTTTTTCGATTCATTAATGGTGGAGGAGGGCATCCGAGATTTCACCTAACTTTAAAAGGGACAGTCCCCCTTTGACTGTCCCCATAATTCAGAGAGGAACCAACCCTCTTCATAGACCATTAAGCTTTTGTAACCACTTGCTTGGCGCTTTTTAAATGTGCGCCAAAAAATCTTTTTAATTCACTAATTAACTGTTGGAAGACAGGATGTTCATGATACATAAAGTCATTATGTTTCCCGTTAATGACGTATAGCTCTTTCGGTTCATTTGCTGCTTCATAGAGCGCCAGTGATTCATCAATTGGATGGAGCAAGTTATCTTTTCCATGCGCAATAAATAATGGGCAGGTAACATCGCCGACGACTTTTTCTACATTTAATTCCATAATAGATTCTGTAAATTGAAGTTGCGTCATTTTTCCAAATGCCGTTAATGGCGCTAATTCTTGATCAACATAATCTTTCGTTGCTGGATCTAATGGATAATGAATAAATGGATCGGCATATTGAGATTGTCCCGTTGTCACACGGCGGATCCGATCTTCTGCAATGACCTTTTTAATTTCGATCCAGTCTACATACGTATGAATCGATCTTAACCAACGTTCTCCGTTATAAAAACCGTTCAGTGCGGCAACTGCCTTCACACGATCATCCATAGCAGCGACACGCACTACATTGGATCCACCCATTCCCCAGCCAATTAAACCAATTTGCTCTGGATCAACTTCTTCCTGAATTCGTAAAAATGTAATAGCATTACGAATATCTTGTACCTGTTCATCTAAAATCACTCTTCCCTGTTCTCCTTCACTATTGGCAAACCCTCTATAATCAAAACCGAGGCACACATATCCTGCTTCCGTTAAATTTTTTGCAAATAGTCTTGGATAAAATTCGTTAAATCCTTGATAGCCAGAGTTTGGAATGATTGCTGGCCGCTTTTCTCCCGGTTGATAATCATCCGGCAAATAAACGGTTCCTTCTAATTTACAACCTTCACTATAAAAATAAATTTGACGTTCTTTCATCGTAGATACCCTCCAGCAATGTTTATATTTTTCTGATCAAATGTGTGAACTCTTTCAAATTTGGTAATTTATCAATCTCGTAAATCATTTCATACAGTTCTTTGCATCTTTCATGGCCTAATAATGGCTCAACTAAGCGGAAAAATTTCTCTTTCTTTTCATCGATTGTTAATGGAAAATCCCAATCACCTTTAGCTTGAAGAGTTTCAGATCGGTATATTGTCCCATCTTGCATAAACACTTCGATTCGACTGAGAGCTTTCTTCGGAAACTTGCGATTCAACTGTTCACTAACGTTTACTTCTATTCGATCCATTATTTCCAGCACTTTTGGATGATCTAGTTGATTGAGGACTTGGTCAGGTCCAACCTCTTGAAATACTAGGTATGATGCTAATGGAAAGCTTAAATTATATTGGGCCTCTTCTGTATTTCTAGGCTTACTAGTTGGTAGACTTGCTGACTCTGTAAACGTATAAATCTTTATTTTCATTACTTCTTCACTTGAAATTGGGTGCTGCTCCATGAGCATTTTTAAAGCTTCAATAGCTGGTTGGGCCCATCTACAACAAGCAAATGGCTTAAAATAAAGCTCTTCGACTCTGTATTTCACTCCTAAATCATTAGCAAAATCAGCCGCTTCATCAAAAGAAAATAAAGATGGAATCCCTGTAAATCCTTCTTTTGCTAAATAACTAGCACTAATACCTGTCATACATCCCCAGCCGATCCCATCCTTAACCATTGATGGGTGTTCAATGCATCTCATCATAGGTGAGTAGGTCGATTGATATTCTGCAATTCCAAGAGCATGCCCGATCTCGAGTTTAGACAAGTCTAATATTCTACTAACACCTGCTGTCGCACCGAGGGCTCCCCATGATCCTGTGCAATGATATTCAGGGCGAACTTTGTGGGCAATGATTCCAGCGCGTATGCCGACCTCATAACCAATTAAAAGCGACGTTAAAAACTCCTCCCCTGAACAATGAAAGTCTTCTCCTGCAGCTAAAACGGCAGGAAATACGACGGCACCAGGATGACCTTTTGTTAATCGGTGCCCATCATCGATATCCAATGCATTGGCCATTGTTGCATTCACAAAAGCTGCCCCAATAGGACTTAGCTTTTGTGACGATAAAAAGATTGAACTTTCTCCTTCCTTCCAATGGTTGCAACTAAATTGTTTCACTTTTTTGACTGCATCTGTCGCTGAACCAGCTAAAGCACTTGCTACTACATCAGCTAATGCATTTTTTAATGAAGCAAGTATCGTTTTGTTTAAGCGGTGAATCGATTCGTTTTTTATATAATCGATGACAATCGTTTTCATATTCGGCACCTTTATTGCACTAACCCTTGTTGTTGCAGCCATTCACGGGCAACAGTTGAAACTTCTTTATGTTCTACATCAACACTGTAGTTTAATTCCATCATTGTTTCAGTATCTAATTTTCCGGCAATCGTATTCAATAATTCTGCAACTTCAGGGTATTTATCAATAATTTCTTGTCTGACAACAGGTGCAGCATTATAAGCTGGGAAAAATAATTGATCATCCTCTAAGGCAACTAAATTAAATCCTTTGATCCTTCCATCCGTTGCAAATCCTACAGACACATCCACCTGTCCATCTTTTAGCGCATTGTAAAGGAGACCAGAATCCATTTTGACAACATTTTTTGCAGGGAATTTAAACCCATAATGTTTTTCTAAACCTTTAATTCCATCTTCACGTGCATAAAATTCTGCATTGGAAGCAAATTTCAACTCATCTGGTTTTTCATTCATGTATTTCGCTAAGTCGCTAATTGAATGGATTCCTAGCTCTTCCGCCTTTTCTTGCTTCATTAAGATTGCATAAGTATTGTTAAAATTAGCTTTATTTAGCCATGCAAGACCATTCGCTTTATCCGTTTCTTTTACTTTTTCATAAGCAGCTTCCGGGTCTGTTTCAACTTGCTGCTTTTGAAAAACAACTAAAGCTGTACCCGTGTATTCCCAATACATGTCAATTTGTCCATTTTCTAAGGCAGAACGAACGACGGTGCTTCCCATATTGCTTGCTTCTTCAACTTCATAACCATTTTCTTTTAAGTAGATTGAAGCAATTTTTGATAAGATTTGTTGTTCAGTAAAATCTTTTCCGCCTACAACTACCTTGCCTTTTACTTCTTCAGATCCTTTGCTGCTATCTGTTTGAACATTGGTAGATGATGAATTACATGCGACAAGACTTGAAATCAACATGAGCCCGATTAAAACGATCATTAACTTTTTCATTTATAAAACCTCCTTCATTTTCATCATTTAAGCAATGTCTAAATCTCGTTGTAATCCTTTTGGTACAATGACTTTCTCTAGTTTCCCTAAAATAAAATCAATAAAAACAGCTAAAAAGATAACGGGTACTGCTCCTGAAAGCATAATACCTGTATCATATAATGCGATCCCTGTAAAAATAAGGTCCCCTAAACCACCTCCTCCAATTAAAAATGCTAAAGCAGCCGTACCAATATTGATTACAACTGATGTTCGGATGCCTGCGATAATGGCATAAGCAGCATTTGGCATCTCTAATTTCCATAAAATTTGCCTTTCGGTCATTCCCATTCCTCTACCAGCGTCTATAATAGATGCATTCACATTTTCAATGCCTGCCACTGTATTACGAAGAATTGGCAATAAGGAGTTGATCCAAAGAGCAAAGATCGCCGTTTGCCAGCCTAATCCTAAATAGCTCATGACAAGAGCCAGAATAGCAAGGCTCGGTACGGTTTGACCGATATTGGCAAAGCTCATAACAATTCCTTCTAATCTTTTAAACTTTGGTCTTGTAACTAAAATGCCTAGTGAAACTGCCACGATAATAGCTAATCCAGAGGAGATGCTGACAAGCTTTAAATGCTGGCCTGTTAAATAAAGAAGATCTCTAGGATTATCTATAATAAACTGGAAAGAACCTGTAAAATAAGCCCAAGCTAAAAAAGCTAAAATGATCAAGTATAAAAATGCACGTATGATTTTTTCAATATTTTTGTCATTCATCAAGACACCTCCTTATCTTACAGCTGTCAATTCATTCGGATGGATATCGGTTAAAATCTCAAAATCAGATATTCGGATGACACCAATTTTTTTATGATTTTCATCAATGACCCACGCTTCTCCCGTAGGGGTATCTAAAATAAATGAAAGCGCAGTTCTTAAGTTTTCATTGATTGATATTGTTTGTGTAATTAAATCAGCCCTTCTTCGCGATCTTGTTGAAAAATCTTCAAGCTTTGTGATAAGATCTTTTACCTTCAATAACGTTAAACGTTTTAATGCGCGGTCCCCTCCAATGAAATCACGGACAAAATCATTTTTCGGATTTGATAAAATGTCATCAGGTGTACCATATTGCATTAATTCTCCTGTGTTAAATACGGCAATCTTATCTCCGAGCTTAATGGCTTCATCAATATCATGACTAACGAATAGAATCGTCTTTTTTACATCTTGTTGAATGCGCAAAAATTCATTTTGAATATGTTCGCGAATAACTGGATCTAGTGCACCAAAAGGTTCATCCATTAACATGACTGGGGGATCCGCTGCCAAAGCTCTAGCAACTCCTACCCGCTGCTGTTGTCCTCCTGATAGTTCATAAGGGTATCTCTTCCGATATTCATCCGGATGCAAGCCCATCATTTCCATTAATTCATTGTACCGCTTCCGCATTTTCTGCTGGTCCCAACCTAGCATTTTTGGAACAACGCAAATGTTTTCTTCAATTGTCATATTTGGAAAAAGACCATTTTGTTGAATAACATAACCGATCGATCTTCGGAGCATAATTTCATCGACTGAATTAACATCTTTTCCATCGACTTCGATCGTTCCGCTTGTAATGGAAATTAACCGGTTGACCATTCGTAACAAAGTTGTTTTTCCGCATCCGGAAGGCCCAAGAAATACACAAATTTCTCCTTCATTAACATGAAAGCTAATATTATCGACCGCTTTGACCTTTTTGTCACCGCTTTCATAAATTTTAGTGACGTTTTTAAAATTGATCATGAAAACCCACCTTTCTATTATGTTCTTACTCCTTTTCTAGAAAGCTTCTTTTGCAATTGGCCTAAAATATAATCAATCGCTATAGCTAGAATGGATACTGATAGCGCTCCTACTTGTACCATCGTTGCATAACTCGTTGATATCCCTCGAGAAATATATACGCCAAGTCCACCCGCACCGATATAAGCTGCAATTGCGCCTATACCGATCGTCAATACAATCGCCATTCGAATACCAGCCATGATGACTGGGAACGCAATCGGAATTTCCACTTTGTATAACCGCTGCCATGTTGTCATTCCCATTCCTATCGCTGCATCTCTTATATTGGCATCAACATTTTTAATGGCAATGTACGTGTTGCGAATGATTGGCAACTGGGAATATAAAATTAATGCTACGATTGCTGGCAAAAATCCAATCCCTTGATTAATTAGTGAAAAAATAGGGATCATAATTCCAAATAAAGCGATACTCGGAATTGTCATAATAATGCTAGCAACCGCTAAAACTAAATTCGCTAATGTCTCCCTTTGTGAAATATAAATTCCGAAAGGTACACCCGTTAATACAGCAATTCCTACAGCTAGCCCAACTAATTTAATATGTTCGATTGTTAGTTTTACTAGCTCTAACCAATTCGTTTGAACAAATGTCAAGATGTCCACCTAAAGCACCTCCTCAAGCAGTCATTTTTTAACCTTTCTCTTTGACTATTAATATTGCAAATACTGTGCCAACTTTTTCAGCCCAGTATTCCCGAATTTTCAGAATATGAGTAAAAATCTTTATAAATGTTGTAAAAATTTTTTTACAAATCGATATAATGAAACGGTTCAGACTACTTTTCTCGAAAGATTTCTAGGTTCATGACAAACATGTTTGAAGAGATTACCTAAATAGTTCATAATCTTGGGCCTGAATCAGCTAATAGCAGGCCCATAAAATATGATTGAATCTTGAGCTTGAATCAGCCAATAACAGGTTCCTAAAATGATTGAATCTTGAACACAATTCAGCACATAGCAGGCCCCAAAAAATGAATGTATCTTGAGCACGGTTCTGCAAATTGCTGGTCCCTAAAAATGATTGAATCTTGAGCATGGATCAGCAATAGCAAGTTCCTAAAAATGATTGAATCTTGAGCACAATTCTGCACATAGCAGGTCCTAAAAATGATTGAATCTTGAGCATGAATCAGCAATAGCAACTTGCAATAAAAAAACTGCTCCCCTGTTAGGAAGCAGTCCAACTTCTTCATCCTATTTTGAAAAATATTTATTCATCTTATAAAGAAGGCTTTGTCTTGAAATACCAAGCTTTTTCGCTGCTGCTGCCGGTTGACCGAGCCCTTCATCCAATGCTTTTAAAATCAACATTTTTTCTATTTCTTCTAATTGTTGAGGTAGTGACAACGTTCTATCTTCCAAAGTAGAAACTCCTAAAAGACTTTCTTTTTCCTCCCTAATTTCTCTTGGGAAATCTTCAATGGACAGCTCTTCATTTTGACATAAAACTGCCGCCCTTTCGATTGCATTTTGAAGCTCACGAACATTTCCCGGCCATGAATAGTTTTGCAATAATTTTATTAACTCTTTTGGAGCATGAAATTTTCGATTATATTTTTGCCGATGATAATCCAAAAACTTTTCAACTAAAAGCGGAATATCATCTTTTCGTTCCCGTAAAGGAGGAACATAAATATCAACGATATTTAATCGGTAATATAAATCTTCCCTAAACGTTCCTTCTTCCACCATTTTTTTTAAATCACGGTTCGTTGCTGCAATAATTCGTACATCCACCGTTATTAATTGATTACTGCCGACACGCATGAATGTTTTATCTTGTGTGACTTGCAGAAGCTTTGCTTGAAAAGATGGGGAAATTTCCCCAATCTCATCTAAAAAAATCGTGCCGCCATTGGCTGCTTCAAACTTACCTTTCCTACTCGTAACAGCTCCGGTGAATGCTCCTTTTTCATGTCCAAATAATTCACTTTCTAATAATTGCTCTGGAATCGACGAGCAATTCACCGCAATAAACGGACGGTCTTTCCGATCACTCAGTCTATGAATGGCTTCTGCTATTTTACTTTTTCCCGTACCGCTTTCTCCTTGTAACAAAACGCTCGCATCGGTCGGGGCAACTCTTTCAATTAATTGAAAGATTCTTTTCATAACTGCGCTCGTTCCAATTAAATCATTGGTCGTTTCAGCAATCTTAAGCCTTTCTTTTAATAATGCATTTTCTTGTTTCATCTGCAGCCATTCAAACGCTTTTTCTATTAATATGATAATCTCATTTAATTTCACTGGCTTTACAATGTAGTCAAATGCACCCGCCTTCATCGCAGATACAGCATTTTCAACATCTCCAAAGGCCGTCATCATGATAAAAACTTTGTTCGGGTAAAGCTTCACAAAATCTTGCAATAAATCCAACCCCGATACATCAGGCAGCCTTACATCAAGAAATACAACGTCAGGGTCATATTCAAAAATTTTTTTCCTTGCTTCTTGGCCATTGGCAGCTGTCACTACATCATACTCTTTTTTCGTCAAGGATGCTTGAAAGATTCTTAAAATTTTAGATTCATCATCAACGAATAAAATCCGATTCTTCATTAGTCTCCCTCTCCTTTCAAGCGGATATTTTTGGGAATTGAACCGTTATCGTTGTGCCGTCTTCATCGGAAGATGCTGATATTTTTCCGTTATGCTGACTTATAATCTCATAAGCAATAGCAAGACCTAACCCCGTTCCTTCTTTCTTAGTCGTGTAAAATGGTGTAAAGATCCATTCTAATTTTGATGGTGGAATACCAATTCCTGTATCTTCCATTTCAATGACCCATGATTGCTCTTGATCTACTATTCGAATCATTAAGTTGCCGCCCTCAGGCATCGCTTGAATACTATTTAATATAATATTTAAAAATACCTGTGTTATTTTATTTGGATTCGCCATGATCATGACTTGTTCGGAATCATAAGATTGCAAGACGTGAATATTTTTATCATTCAATTGATTTTTTAATAAAGACAAGAGTTCATTTAATACTTGAACAACATTCGTTGGAACTAGATTTTCTTTTTCTTCTCCCTTCGCCATTTTCAGAAACTCTGTTAATAAATGATTCAACCGGTCAGTTGTCTCTAGAATATCATCTGCCATTTCATTTACAAAAGATGTATCTTTGATATCTAATTGAATAGCTTCCGCTGCAGCTTGAATAATACTTAATGGATTTTTAATTTCATGGGCAATGCCTGCTGTTAATTGTCCAAGTGCAGCTAATCGTTCGGTCTGTTTCAAGTATTCTTCTAATTTTTTTATTTCGCTTACATCCCTTAAAATAATAATCGCACCGATAATTTTTTTATCTTCTCCAGTAAATAATGAAGAGTAAATGCGGATCACATGTTTCTTTCCACTTTTATCATAAATATAACTTTCCAATTCATTAATTTGTTTTCCTTCTTTAATCGTTTTCCAAGCAATGAAATCATCGATAGATTTTTTAAGAGGAAGATCGATCAATAACTTGCCAATGGCTTCTTCCCTGTGAAAGAGGGTTAATTTCTCTGCTCCTTTATTAAATGTCATAATTTTTCCGTCTTTATCAATCGTAATGACACCATATGGAATCGATTCTAAAATGTAAAACAATCGCTGTTCTTTGCTTTGTAATTCTTTGGCCATTTCATCCATGGTGACCGATAGTTCTTCTAATTCATCTCCTGTTTTTAACGGCTCATAATGTGACTTTTTCCCTTCTTTATAAATCCTCGCTTGTTTTATTAAATGAATAATAGGCCTTACAACTCTGGAAGTCCCAAGGATCGTTAACAAAATCGTAATCAATAATACGATGATAAATCCTTGTAATAATAGTTTTTGAATTTGTACGGTTGGAGCCAAAGCTTGGCGGATCGTTTCTCCTACGATTAAACCATAGCTGCCCGCTTGAATAGGGCGATACGCCATTAGCATATATTTACCGAAAATCGATCCTTCCCATACACCAACCCGCTCTTTTTCTAAAAATTCTCCTAATGGGTGATCTGAAATTTGCTGTCCAATAAAGCTTTCATTTGTATGAGCAAGGATGACACCTTTCCGGTCGACTAATGCATTGATGCCTTCAAGCCCAATTTTCACTTGCTTTAAATATTCTGATATAACATGCAAATTAACATAAGAAATGACAGCACCTTTATAGTCCCCTTTGTCATTAAGGAGTGGATAAGCGATTGCAATCGTTCGCCGCCCATCATCTAAAGTGATTAAATTGGAAATATAGTGCGTTTTACTCCACTTCAGACGATCAATAATTTGGTGCATGGAAGCAGAGCTAGAATGAACATTAGGAATCGTCGCAATCGCATGTTCATTTTCGTCTACTACATTGATAAATAAATAAAATGGGTTTTTCGTAAGCACTCTTTCAATTTCAGACACATATAATTCTTGATTATTATACGCATCTTCTTTTACAAACTCGGATATGACGCGCGTATCATTAACCATCTTTTCAAATAGGAAACTTGTTTTACTACTAATCGATCTAGCTAATAATTCATTACGGTTTTCAATTTCTTTCCGCATTGATTCTTTCATCACATGGACGGTTAAGTAGTACACTGATGTAAGCGCTGTCACAATAACGATCAAAGTTACAAATAAATATTTTTTCGTTAATTTGGATTGAAATATTTGGTTCAAGCGTACACTCCTTTTCAAAAGTAGTTGTTTGTATCGCAAACTA
>NZ_JABTTE010000031.1 GCF_013303125.1 Calidifontibacillus erzurumensis
AGATGTTATTAAGGTCAATATTTATTTAGTAGATGGGTGTGAACTGGCAGTTGGATTTAAGGAATTTCAGGAAACCTTTGGTGAGTTGGAAAAACCTCCTTTGATTACAGTTCTGAAAGTTGCAGGTCTTGCAAATCCGTTATGCTTGGTTGAAATTGATGCAATTGCAGTTGTTGAAGAAGAGAATTGTATGTGTGACTGATGTTGTGGTTAAATTCAAAGGAAGGTGGAAAACGATGAAATACGAATGGAGAAAGCAAGAGAAACATTTATATTTGCCAGGCAAGAAGCCAGAATTAATAACGGTGCCGGAACAAAAATTTTTAATGATAAGCGGGAAAGGAAATCCAAATCATGAAGATTTCTCTGAAAGAGTAGGCGTTTTATATTCTTTGGCCTATGCTATTCGAATGATGCCTAAGCAAGGATATACACCGGAAGGTTATTTCGAATATACCGTTTACCCGCTTGAAGGAATATGGGATTTAACGGAAGAAGGAAGAAAATCAAGTACGTTAAATAAAGATGAGCTAGTATACACCATTATGATCCGACAACCTGAGTTTGTAACAGAAGAAGTCGTTGATAAATCATTTGAGATTGTTAGAAAGAAAAAGCCTCATCCTTTATTAGATGAAGTCACTTTCGGAACGATGGAAGATGGATTGTCCGTTCAAATGATGCATATCGGCCCGTATGATAATGAAGCAAAAAGTTTTGAACAAATGAAAAAATTCATTGAAGAGAATCATCTTGAAATAACAACGTTAGTTCATCGGGAAATTTATATTTCCGATCCAAGAAAAACTGAACAATCGAAATTAAAAACGGTGTTAAGGTATCGGGTTCATTCTATTTAATTAATAAGTGTAGACCTGAAACCTGGAGGAGTTGTACGACGTATTAAAAAGCAGGACTTTCAAGGAAATTGTAATATCTACATACTTTTTGGCGAAGGAATCTTTTGCAGAATTCGTCCTTTAGGTTTTGATTAGACATGCTCACAAGGTTTGCTTTTTCATGAAAGTGTTTCTATTTGTGTTAAATTGTTTGTTTAATAAAGTAACTGCCGGGCTTTGTTGTCTACGGTCTTACAATTGTAAATTACAGATTCTTTTATATTGGAGCAGAATCATGAAAGATTTTTTTAATCGAAGTGAAAAACGAAAAGACATAATATTTTCAACCTTGATATTCGTTTTAGGTGTTATTTTAGGTACAATTTCCAAAATACTTGATAGCACCCCAAGTAATTTACTCCCGAGTTTTCTTGAAGTGCTTGATTTAAGAAACTTTTTTTCACGTATTGGGATTTGGCTTTTTTTCGGGGTGCTCCTGTCTGTTTATAGCAAATCACCTGTTAGATCTGCCGTAAATGTGTTTTTGTTTTTTGCAGGGATGGTAGCCAGTTATTATGCTTATACGATTATGATTGCTGGCTTTTTTCCAAAATCATACATGATGATTTGGATAATGTTGACGATACTTTCACCTATTTTTGCTTTTATTTGTTGGTATGCTAAAAGGGAGGGCATTTTTGGGAATATCATTTCATCCATTATCATCATGTTTATTTCAAGACAAGCTTTTGCATTTGGGTACTGGTACTTTGATATTAGGTATGTTTTAGAATTTATTATTTGGATAGCGGTTATTTTAATTTTATACCGGTCCCCAAAACAAACCATTTGGATGATCACGATCGGAATGTTGCTTTACTTTCTTACTGCCCAAATGAATTTGTTGTGGGGAATGTTGTAAGTACAAAAAAGGAAATCCAATGTTAAGCATTTATAAATTAAGAAACGAGAGGAAAATATATGGATTCAGGATTAACCTTTGGGATTTATCCGTTAAGTGTGGCAGGCACACCTTTTGGATTAGCAGTAGGACCCGATGATGATTATGAAAAAATACAATTAGCTTTAAAAGGTCTTCAAGGTGAGACGAAAAAGTTTTTTCCAAGGACCTATTTAATTTATACGAAAAAATGGGAAGAAAAAATGTTATCAAATGCAGATCGATATGTTGATGCTGGTTTGGTAAAAGATCTTACGATAGGTTGCGGAGACTGGACAGATCAAAAAGAGCAAGATATCGACCTTAATCATTGGCTTGATTTTATTAGAAAAGTCATTCATCGTTATGGAACGCATCTAACTTCCCTTCAAATTACAAACGAACCAAATCTTTCATTTATGGAAGGTTCAAAGCCTTATATTATACAGGCACTTATTGAAGGAGTAATTGTTGCTAAAGAAGAAACAAAAAAGCTTCATTTGCCGTTAAAAATTGGATTCGGTTCTGTTCCTGAAAGCCCTGCTGCTGTGCCAAACTTTTGGGAAAATCTCGCGAAGGCAGGAAATCAAGTGTTTTTAGATTCTGTTGATTTTGTAGGACATAATTTTTATGTGGATGTCTTTGAAGACCGGCCACTTAATATAAATGAAATAGCTGAATCTGTAGAAAATATACTCCGTAAATTAAGAGAGAAAAGTCTAGTTTCAGCAGGGATCCCATCTTCAGTACCTATTCGAGTTACAGAAAACGGTTGGCCAACGGGTAAAAATCCTGTTGCCAATATTGAAAGAACGTATGAGCGCCAATGTGAGGTCCTTGAAACAGTGATTCGAACCATTTATAAATTGCGGGAGGAGCTTAACATTACTCACTATCAGCTTTTCGGACTTCGGGATGCGGATAGTTCAAAAGAAGATCTCTTCCATCAATTTGGGATTATGCGGGATGATTATTCACCGAAACCGGCTTATTTTACATTTAAGAAATTAATTGATGAGTTGGGTGTTTGATTTATCCCGTTGCTTCATGAAAAATGAAAAGATTGAATCTATTCAAGATTGCTCTGCTAACCTTAAGAAAAAAGAGGCTTTTGAAGGGTGCATCCAAAGTTAGTTTTTACATAGCTAACGGAATGCATCACTTAAAAGCCTCTTTTATTTGTTCACTTCATTCTCAACAATTTGTATGCTCTTTGTAACGAAATCCAAAATGGTTTCAAGTTCTTTTTTAGAATACTGCTTGTAAAGTTCATTCATAGCATTACCAAGAGAGGTAAATAATGGACTAATTTCATTGAATGCTTTTTCTTTATTAGCTACAACTACAATTTTTCTCCGATCATTAGGGTCTTTTTCTCTTCGTACTAATTCCTTTTCTTCAAGTCTGTCAATAACACCTGTAATGGCTCCGGTTGTTAAACCCGTTATTTGTGCAAGTTCACCTGCCGTCATCCATTCATTTTTCATAATCAAATCAAGGCATTTATGGTCTGTCGGATTTAAGCCTAATTGTTGTGCAATTTTTTGATGAAAAAGAACAGTAACGGTGCTCAATTCCTGCATTTTTTTTCCCAGTATCTCATGAATATCTTCAGATTGATGCAAACGTTCGCTTGACATACTACTATTCCTCCAATATCATTTATCTTAGCAAACTAAGATATTTATTTTATTAAGATATTTAGTGTGATAAGAAAATCATTATCTAAACTATTTTTAATTATACCAATTTCAAACGTGGGGAGGGAGAGAATAAGTTGAAACATAAAGCAATCATTATTGGTGGCGGAATAGCTGGAACGTCAATGGCATTGTTTTTGAAAAAAATAAATATAGATGCAGAAATTTATGAGGCATATGAAAAGAGAACGGATATCGGTGGTGGATTTCAAATTGCTCCAAATGGGATGAAAGTAATGGCTGCCCTTGGTCTTGCAGATGTTGTTGTGAAAAATGGTGTTGTTAGCTCAATGATGTATTTTCAAAATGAGAATGGCAAAGTTATTGCGCAGGTTAAAGAAAATGGTCGAGATAAATATGGAGTGCCTTCGGTGAATATTGCAAGAAGCAAATTTCATGAAATCCTTGTGAATGAAGTGGAGAAAAACGGAATCACGATCCATTATAAAAAGCGATTAAAAAAGGTAATTGAAGATTCTTCTGGTGTCACTGCCATTTTCGAGGATGGAACGGAAGCTCAAGGAACATTTCTAGTTGGGGCAGATGGTACACATTCTAAAACAAGGGAATACGTCGTAAAAAACGGACCAAAACCGGTGTACACAGGCCTTCAAAATGTTGGTGGGTTTGCCCCATTAGCTTCAATTGATAAAAATCTATCAATCGATGAATCTCCAACATTTTTTACATTTGGAAGAAAAGGCTTTTTTGGATATGCTTTATGTAATAAAGGTCATGGGGAAGAAGTGATGTGGTGGAGCAATATTCCTGAAATAAGAGAAGTCCCAAGAGAAATGCTTCGGTTAGCGACGACAGAGGATATAAAAGATGAATTATTGATGCTCCATAAAAACTGGCATCCACCGGTCGAAAATATCATTAAACAATCTACCTCTATTTTTAAAAGCAACATTTATGATTTGAGTAGTTTGCCAACATGGTCTAAAAATCGAGTTGTATTAATTGGGGATGCTGCACATGCAATGAGTCCCCATGCTGGACAGGGTGCTGCGGTTGCGTTGGAAGACAGCATGTATTTGGCAAAATTAATGAAAGATTTAAACATGCCGATCGAAAGTATTTTCCAACGTTTTGAAGAAGAACGAAAAGGCAGAGCTGAAAAAATTATTAAAACGGCACGAAGAAATGGGAGCGGGAAAAAAGAGTTTGGTCCGATCGCCTGCTGGTTTAGAGATAGATTTTTATCCATCCTACTTCCATTATTTGCAAGTAGAGGTCAAGAGTGGATTCATGGTTATGAAATTCCTTGGGACTGAAGTGAATGTTATTTGGAGGATTTTTTTATACGGAAAGATTTCTATATTATTATGGATATGTAGTTTGATTTTAAAAGGATTTGATTGTATTATTTATACGCTGGGTGGAAATATTTAACTACCCCATTTTTTGTGCAAAAAATCCAATTTTTCTTTTGACAATTGAAAAAGGTGTCAATATAATTTAATTGAACGGTGGTCAATTAGGAGGAACTAATTTTGGCAAGAAGAAAAATGCAACATGAATTAACAAAAGATATCATAATGGATACAGCAAGAGATTTATTTGTAAAAAATGGTTATCAGCATGTTTCGATGAGGCAAATTGCCAAAGAATTAGGATGTAGCCACGGGTCAATTTATTATCATTTCAAAAACAAAGCCGAATTATTTTATGCACTAGTCGCTAATCATTTTGATTTGCTTGAACACAGGCTAGATGAAATTTTAAATAGGAAAATAGATAACAGAGAGAAAATAAAAGAGATTTTGCTTGGCTTTATTGAATTTGGTTTAACTCATCAAAGTCATTACGAAATTATGTTTTTAACGAAAGATGAGGATGTCCGTAATTACTTGAATGAAAAGCCAATGCTTGTTTATGAAAAATTTGCAAAAAGTATACATTCCCTTTCCGATCAAAAATTGTTATTACAGGATATTTGGACGATTTTTATTTCATTGCATGGTTTTGTTTCTTATTATATGGAGCATGTAGATAATTACGAAGATGTCAAAGATGCAGCTAGATATCATGTCAATTTTTTGCTTAAAGGTATTATTTAATTTTTTTTAAATAATATTGACCAGTGGTTAATAAAAGAACCTTGTTACTATGGATGAATTTTTATTAACAAAGGGAGAAAGGAGGAGGCAAGGGAACGGAAGCTTCAGATTCTTGGTATGGTGCATATCTTTACGATGATTGAACACTATATAGGGTCTGGCAGCATTTCCACACTTTTACTGATCGTTGGGGTGATGCCTTCGTACGATTAAGTAGGGGAATCCTTGCAAAGGTAACATGAAAAGAGTGTTAGTACTTGGTGCAACAGGAGCAATGGGGTATGCGATTGTACATGAATTAGTTGGAAGAGGAATAGAGGTCCGTGCTTTTGCTCGTGATCGTGGCAAACTGGATAGATTGTTTGGAAATTTAACAAATGTACAGATTGTTGCTGGTGACGCGTTAAACATGAAAGAATTGATGCAAGCAGCTATTGATTGCGATGTAATTTTTCATTCCATCAACGTTCCGTATCACGAGTGGAGAAAATATTTACTGAAAGTGATGGAAAATGTATTGGACGTTGCAAAAGAGCATTCAGCTAAGTTAGCAATGGTGGATAATATTTATGCATATGGGCGTAGTAATAATGGAAAAGTGACAGAAAATGCACCGAAAAATCCTCATACGAAAAAGGGAAAATTGCGTCTTGAACAACTTAACTTAATTAAAAATTCAGGTGTCCCTTACGTAATTGCGCATTTTCCTGATTTTTATGGGCCAAATGCTGAAGGAACGATGCTAGGTACAACACTTGCAAATGTCATTCAAAATAAAAAAGCGATGTTTGTAGGAGATCAGAAAGTGCCACGGGAACATATTTATACTCCAGATGGAGCAAAAGCAATTGTTACACTGGCCATGACAGAAAAGGCATACGGTCAGGAATGGAATATTCCTGCTTACGATACAATTACAGGAGAAGAAATTATTGAATTGTTCCGTGAAATTACAGGTTTTAATAAAAAAGTGATGACAGTTCGTAAAAGTATGATTCAATTTATAGGATTATTTAATCCATTTATGAGAGAAGTCGTTGAGATGTATTATTTAACGCAAGAACCGGTGGTATTAGACGGTTCAAAATATGAAAAAGAAATCGGCCCATTACCACGAACGCCTTATAAAGAAGGATTACAACAAACGATCGAATGGATGAAGCAGAACAAAGCAAGCAAAGGATGAAGCAAGAAGGTACCGGAGATGGTGCCGGAGACGGAACAGCAGAGGGGTCAGGCACGGTACCGGAGATGGTGCCGGAGACGGAACAGTAGAAGGGTCAGGCACGGTACCGGAGACGGAACAGCAGAGGGGTCAGGCACCGCACCGGAGATGGTGCCAGAGACGGAACGGTAGAAAGGTCTGAACCCCCTGCAGCTGTTCCACGAAAAGGGGAAGGAGAAAGTGGATCAGATGGAGCTGCATAGGGGCCAGGCACCGTGCGGCAGGTGGTATTGCAAAGGGAAGGAAGGCAGAAGGTGCCGCATGCGGTACATCAGAGGGGCGGGCACTGTGCTCTAGACGGTGCGGGAGAAGGTGCCGGAGATGGTACGGCAGAGGGGTCTGACCCCGTACCGGAGAAGGTGCCGGAGATGGTACGGCAGAAGGGTCTGACCCCGTACCGGAGAAGGTGCCGGAGATGGTACATCAGAGGGGTCTGGCACCATACAGTAGATGGTACATGAGAGGTGCCTGACCCCTTTCAATAACGTGTTTTTGCTAGATAATTGTAAACATCCAGTAAATTGACGAATCCTAGTTTTTTTATTTGGCGGATGCATTCAACCCAGAATTTTGCTGTTCCAATTGCATCGTGCAATGCATGATGCCGTCTCGAAATGGAAATTCCAAAATGGGTGCAGCAATCATCGAGGGTTACTAAATTTTTTCTAGGTTCGACGATATTTATTAAGAAAGATGTGTCTAATAATCGATGTTGAAAACTCATCTTTAGTGTTGACCACGTTGCATGCTGCATAAATCTTTTTTCATGGTGGGCATGGTGGGCAACAAGAGGTTCGCTTTTGATAAATTGATAGAACTCTTGCAGCACCTGTTCAATAGGAGGAGCTAAAGAAAGTTCCTCTTCAGAAAGGCCGGTGAGCAATTTCACATCCTCTGAAAGTGGTTCATTGTAATTTACTAAAGAATAGTACGTTTCATCATCTAACACTTGATCCCCGATGACTTTCACAGCGCCTATGGATAAAATTCGATCTCCATTTTGAGGATAAAACCCTGTCGTTTCTAAATCAAATACAGTTAACTTCAACTTGGGAAATGGAATGTGAAGAACATCTTCTGCTCGTATTTCCCTTTGCAGCTGCCTTAAAAAAGCAATACTAGCAGCATTGGATTGACTTGGCAAGGAAGAATATAGGCTTGGATTCAATCTTCCCGATAATTGTTTAATAAAGTGAAACATTTGATGCATGATCATCATAACACCCTTTACGAATCAAATGTTTTACTTCAGAAAAAAGTTTATAACCATCTCTCATAATCCGTTTCAACTCTTGTTTGTCCTTTTTAGATAGATGTGCAATCTTCAATAAATGAACATCTGAATAGCTTTCGGAAAACTTTGTATAACAAAGGCGGAAATACAAAAGTTTTTCAAAAGAAGACTGATAATTTTTTATATGATTAAAATACTTTGGCAACAGTTGAAAACGAACTAACGTCGAAGGAGCCAAAATCCCTGATTTTAATGCAAGCAACCGTATTGAATTTACATATGGAAAAAAAACGACTTCCTTCAAATTAATAGTACCAGATTCCTTCCCCGAAGATTCCGGCAGGAGTTGTCCAAGGACTCCGATTCCTTTTTTTACATGACTAATATTCTCTAATAATCGGACATATAAAAACGAGTTTTTCTGCAATATCGTTAATGCCATTAATTTCAAGTGAATTAAAAAACTTTCATCACCTAATAGAACGTGAGAATCGTAAAAGGTAGAAAAATAACGGAGAGATTCCCAACTGGCTTCTTCCAACCAATCCTGAATTTGCTGTTCCCATGTTGTGATGGAGTTGCACCATTTTGGATTCGATGACATGACTTTTCCATCACAAAATTCGTATCCAACGATATGCAAACCGTTTGAAATCTCTTCACCAAGGTGCAAAAAGTAAGGTTTCATTTCATCGCTGCCAGCAAAAATGATGCCATGATCTTGATCACTCCAAATGGATTGTTCTGACCTGCCGCCACTACCCATTAAAAAGAAAGCAAAGCGAGCAGGAGGGGAACCGTGCTCACTTTTCACTTTTTCGATGGCCGTTTGAACTGTTGTTTTGATTAATGTATCATGGAATTGATTAAGTGCGGCTGGATCATCCCAGACTTCATGAATATGTTCATTTCGCCATTGCCTTATTTGTAAATAACGATTCTCTAAATCTTTCTCATCTTCCCAGTTGATAGGAGAATGACTATACATTAGCATATTATGCACCTGCTTTTTTAGTTGGTTGAGGCATTTGTTCCGGATAGCCGTAGCTTCCATGCTCGCTTAAATCTAGACCCATCATTTCTTCTTCTTCACTTACACGAATGCCTCCCATAGCCATATCCATTGCTTTGATGATAATGTATGAAACTACAAATGCATAAATACCAGAAACTGCAACACCTAATGCTTGAACGCCTAATTGATGGAAACCGCCGCCGTAGAACAATCCGGCTTGCCCCCAACCAATTTCAGTGGATAGAGATGGGATTGCAAATAATCCGTTTGAAAGTGTACCCCAAACCCCTACGGTTCCGTGAACGGATAAAGCATAGATAGGATCGTCGATTTTAAGTTTTTCAAAGAGCTTAGCACTAAAGAATACCATGATTCCGCCGACAAGACCGATTACAACAGCTGCCCAAGGTTCAACGAATCCACAAGATGCAGTAATTGCAACAAGACCAGCTAATGCACCGTTAAAAATAGTAGGAATATCTGATTTACCAAGCATGATCCAAGAAATAAATGCTGCTGCAACTGCACCTGCTCCGGCAGCCAATTGCGTGTTTAATGCAACAAAACCGAAGAATGAATCAGCAATACCGAATGTACTACCTGCGTTAAATCCAAACCAACCTACCCATAATAAGAGAACACCTAATGCAGTATAAACTTGGTTATGACCTGCAATATTATTGGATGAACCGTCTTTGTTAAATTTACCAATACGAGGCTTAAGAACCATTGTAGCTGCTAAAGCGGCCATTGCACCTGTCAAATGAACAACGGTAGAACCTGCAAAGTCTTGTTTACCGTGGTCTGACAACCAACCTCCGCCCCAAATCCAGTGAGCAACTACCGGATATACGAGGGCTGTAAATAAAATTGAAAAAATGACGTAAGCTGAAAATTTTGCCCGTTCTGCAAAGCCACCAAAAGCAATTGTTAAAGAAATAAGTGCGAACATTGCTTGGAATGTAAAATCTACTGCAGGAGCTAAGCCTTCCTCTGCTGAAGAAGCGTCCCCATAAAAGAAATTAGATAATCCGATAAATGCATTTCCTTCACCATATGTGAATCCATAGCCAATTGCCCAGAATACTAAAGATCCAAGTCCAACAGTAAATATGGTTTTTCCGGCAATGTGGCCAGCATTTTTCATTCGTGTTGAACCTGCTTCAAGTAAAATAAATCCTCCTTGCATCAAAAAAACTAAAATGGCTCCGATGATGACCCACAGGTTATCAACCAAAACTGTACTTTCCACTTGCAAATCCTCCCTTTTCCCTTTACGAGTATGTTGTTTTAAGATAATTCAGATTATAGAGGCGAAAAAACATTCCAGCAACATATTTGTAAGGTTTTCTTACATAGTTTGTTAACATTTTTCTTGTGGTAGTGTAAAATATCTTTAAAAATGATTTTCATTTGTGAGGTGAAGCTGGTTTGGATCGCGAGCTTTCTTATAAAGATAAAAAAGTTATTACTATTGGTACTGTGTGTGAATTAACTGGGCTTACAGAACGTCAAATTCGTTATTACGAAGAGAAAAAGTTAGTTTTTCCAGAAAGATCAAAAGGGAAAATTAGAAAATACTCCTTTTCCGATATAGAAACGTTAATAAAAATTGCTAGTATGGTAGAAGAAGGTGTTCAAACGTTTGAAATTAGACAAAAAATGAAAAAACAAAAAGAAAAGGAAATCGAAAGAAAATTGATTCAAGGACAGATCAATGCACATTTTGGTCTGCGTAATGGAAAACGATAAAAAGGCTAGTAAAGAATGGAGGAAAACAGGGGCATTTTCCACTGTGTGATTAGAAAAATTGGAATCGGGCATATGATTCTAAATTCGGATATGCATCTAGGATCATGTGCTTAAGATTTCTAATTTTTCGAAAATGGAAAATTAACTGCAAAGAAAAAAGCTCCGTTAAAGAGCTTTTGGTTTGTAAATATAGTTTTTTCGTTGAAATTAAACATTGGATAACTTCATCTATGCCACTTAATTGAATTTAATCTCCTTCACCAATCAGTTTCTCATCTTCTCTATATTCCAAAATATCCCCTGGTTGACAGTTTAACGTTTTACATATTGCATCTAAAGTTGAAAATCGAATGGCTTTCGCTTTGCCGTTTTTCAATATCGAAAGATTGGCCATCGTGATGCCAACTTTTTCTGAAAGTTCGGTAACGCTCATTTTTCTTTTGGCCAGCATGACGTCAAGGTTTACTATAATTGCCATCTTTTTCACCTCAGATTGTTAAATCATTTTCCGTTTTAATGTTAATTGCTTCTTGTAAAAGTCTTTGGAGAAGGGCGGCAAAGACTGCAATAACCATTGAAGCGCCAATGATGACCAATCCAATAACGATAAGTCCTGGTGCATCGTCCCATTCTGCAATTACATAAATAAGAGGAAGGGCTATTGTATACAAGCAACTGATGATAATGGCACAATATTTGATTTTATTGAGTGCAACAACAGAAATTTGTGAAAAAGCTTGATTATTGTCTATATAGCTTAAAAGTTTCCATGCTTGATACAATGCAAAATAAAACGGAATTGCCGATGTATACATAATAAATAAAATTCCAAATACGATTGTTGCTAATGTCCGGCCTCCTTGGTGGAATTGTTCAAATGCAATGATTGCGATTTTAGGAAGAGCAAATATGCACAAGGCAAGAACAGGAATACCAATTACGATTACTGCTAATCTTAAAAAAAGTGTTGATTTTTTTTCCATAAAAAAGCACCTCACATCAATTGTTTTATATTTTCATTTTGGGAATAAAAAGTATTCGTAATTCTAACATTACTTAGAGCTTTGATCTTATTACATTAGCTAACCCTCATTACTTGGCAGGGGCTCCCGAGATAAAGTTAAACATCTTCAGCAACTCCTCTGTTAGTTTCAGAAAATCTCTTTAATCATTTTCATCTTCGTCATTTTTGTATTCCAAAATATCTCCCGGTTGGCAATCTAAGACCTTGCAAATAGCATCTAAAGTTGAAAATCGAATAGCTTTCGCTTTTCCGTTTTTCAATATTGAAAGATTGGCCATTGTAATGCCAACTTTTTCTGAAAGTTCGGTTACACTCATTTTTCTTTTGGCTAGCATGACATCAAGGTTTACGATAATCGCCATTTTATTCACCTCAGATTATTAAATCATTCTCTGATTTTATATCGATTGCTTCTTTTAAAAGCCTTTGGAGAAGAGCAGCAAAGACTGCAATGATTATTGAAATACCAACAATAATTGCTCCAATTAATACTAATCCCGGTGCGTCCATCCATCTTGCAATAATTCCAATAAGGGGCACGGCTGGTGTATAAAAACAACTGATCAGAATGGCACAGGTTTTTATTTTCTTTAGCGCAATGACAGAATTTTGTGTGAAAGCTTGATTGTTGTCTATGTAACGTAACAGTTTCCATGCTTGAAACAATGTGTAGTAAAAAGGGATTGCCGCTATATACATAATCGTTACAGTTCCAATTAATGTATAAGCAATCTTTGTACCTATCAGTTCTTTTTCTACCATTGCTGTTTGAACGATTTGGGGCAGCAAAAATATGCATAAAGCAAGAATGGGAATTCCAATACCGATCACAGCCAACCTTAACAAAAGTGTTGATCGCTGTTCCATAAAAAAGCACCTCACCAATAATGTTTGATTGAATTGTAACACCGCATTTATCGTTTTTCAATAAATATTTATTATTTTTTATGATATTTTTGTTGTGATAGAATAAAAAAGAGGTTTCAAATAACATGCAGGAGTTCATCTGGCAGCCAAAAAAACACGGGGATTTCCGTTCAATGGAAATCCCCGTGGATGAATGATTGAGCCAAAAGTTTTTGATTTTTGAAAGCTCCCATCTTTATAAAGATGTAGTAAATTCTAATTCGTTATCTTGTAGGTGTGTAAAATAATCTGTATCTGAATTTTGGATATGGCCGATAATGACATCATTAACGATAAAAGAAAAGAATTCGGAAAGTTTGAGAACCCCATTTTGATAAGCTTCTTTAAATTTAAAAACTTTATCTAATAAAGTTTCGTGAATTTTAGCATGTTTTTCGTAATCAGGATATCCCGCATCTAATAAGATCTCTTCTTCATTACAAAAGTGTTTAATAATATCTTTCAATATAACATCGATTTGTTTCATCATTTTTTCATTTTCTGAATCTGAAAGGAACAAATAAAAAAGGCTGTTCGCTTTTTCTACCAGTAATCGATGTTCTTCATCAATCATTTCATTACCGCTTTCCCAATCTTCATTCCATTCAATTTTAACAAGAGTATTAAAACAGTGATCTTGATCTTCGGAACTGCAGACTCGGTTTCTTCCGCTTTCTTTGGCCCGGTACATCGCTTTGTCTGTTCGTTTATACCAGCTATAATAAGATTCTGCCTCTTTACGTTCTGCAACACCAAAGCTTGCAGTGATTTGACCAACAATTGGATGATGAGAATGTTCCATTTCCAGCCGGATATTTTCAGCAACCCTAGTGGCTTGCTGAAGATTTGTGTTAGGCATAATAATGACAAATTCTTCTCCACCTAGTCTAGCAATAAAATTTGGTTCACAAACGAGATTGTTTGCTAGATTCGCTACTTCCTTTAACACTTCATCACCGATCGGGTGTCCCCAAATGTCATTGATGCACTTAAAATGATCTAAATCGAAAATAATCATTGAAAGCGGTTGATTTTTCCGATCAGCTTGAGCCATTTCTTTTTCAATACGTTGATCAATAAAATGACGGTTGTAGAGCCCTGTTAATTCATCTCGAATAGCCAGGTCATTAAGAATTTTGTTTTTAGCCTCTAAAACTTTCGTTAATTCGATAAGATTTTGATTATTTTTGTAAAGCTTCATTTGTAATTCTCGGGTTTCGGTTATATCCTGAGCTGATAAATAGATATAAGATCCGTAAGGCTCAGAATGCCATTCGATATATTTGTATGTACCATCTTTTGTACGAACTCTATTTACAAAGCTAGAAACAGACTGCTTTTCCTTTAGTTTATTCATAACCTCATTACTTGCTGGAACATCTTCGGGATGGATGAAAGAGATATATTTTTTTCCTTCAAAATCCTCCAGCTGATAGCCGAGAATCCGCTCAAAAGCTTTATTGACCTTTAGGAAATTGCCATCCATGTCGGTTATACAAAGCATATCAATATTTACTTTAAGGAATCCTTCGATTTCATGATCAAGCCTATATTCTTTTGTTACATCATGATAAATACAGCCGATTAGGCCGTTGCACAAAGGGAATACATCTATTCGAATCCATTTTTGAATCGATGGATGGTGAATATCAAATTGTGCAGATGTCTGATTGGTGTTCACTTCTTGTATAATTTTTTTCCACTCATTTTCTCCTTCGCAGCCTTCAGGAAAAATGTCATAGATAGATTTATTGATTACTTTAGGACGTTCGATTTGCATTAATTTTTCAAACGCTTTATTTATATGTAAATATTGGCAATCATAAGGATTTCCTTCGTTATCTAAAATTACTTTATGACATGAATAGGCGGTCGGAGAATTATTAAAAAACTCATTAAAACAAAGTTTTTCCATAGTGGTTGCTCCTTTCCAAGCTCTACCATCTTACCTATTATTATAAAGGAATTTTTTCTCATCTGACTGTGCGTTTATAGCAAATTTCGGAAAATTTGATAACAATTTAGTAGTTTTGATAGACAAATTAGAAAAATAATGAGAGTATTTACTAAATTAGTTCGGGCAAAATGCCTTATTGAAAATAAAGAGGTTTTCCTTTTGTTCGTTTTAGTAGACGGATCAGCTGGAATAAGTTAACCCCATGATTTGTATTTGAAGAAATATTTTACGATAATGATTTGTAAATAAACGTAATTTAATTTTTTAAGAAAGGAATGAAAATATGAAAGAGGTTCCAATGTGTCAAAGTTGTGGATTGCCTTTCAATGAAGAACATGAGCATTTCATAGCAAAAGAACCGGACGGGAGTAAAAGTATTTATTGTACAAATTGTTATAAAGACGGTAAATTTCTTCATCCGAATGTAACATTAGAAGAAATGACTGATATGATCGTGCCTATTTTGGGACAATCAATGGGCGAAGAAAAAGCTCGGCAAGAATTGACAGCTCTATTACCAACTCTTAAACGTTGGAAAAAAAAGTGAAACTTTTTAAAATAAATTTCGTCAAATAAAAAGAGGGAACCTTAAAGAAAGAGGAAACTTTAAAGAAAGGTTCCCTTACAATTTTGCAACGGGTCCGAAAGATAAAAAGTATTGTATGGATGCAAGAATTGCCAAAAACAGCAAATTATAAATCGAAAATGTTTTTAAAAATTTCATACTCTCGTTAGGATTTGCGGAAATAAATAATTTGTAAGAAATGACGCTTGCCATTGAAGCGATCAGCGTTCCAAGTCCTCCGATATTTACCCCTAATAATAAAGGCTTCCAGTTAGCTGTGAATTCAGCAAGAAGAATAGAAGCAGGGACATTGCTGATGAACTGGCTTAGTAAAATCGAACTAAAAAAAACTAGATTTTCATTTGTTAAGCTTGCACTTGCCATTGTTTGAACAACGTGTGTTTCCGATATGTTTCCAACAAAAATAAAAAAACAAATAAACGTTAGGAGCAAATAATAATCAATTTTAATTAATAATTTTTTATTTAAAGTGAAAACGATCGCCATTGTAATGATAAAAGCTACGTAATAAGGGATCATTCCATATATGGAGGCAATGGTAATAGCAAGTACTAAGCCCCAAATGGTCGCTTTTTTCCTATCTTCAATTTGTATAGGCGATAGCGTTAATTTGATTTCCTGTTTTCGAAGACGACGTGTTACCAAATATAGAATAATGAGACCGAGGATTGCCATCGATACAACTGTTAATAAAAAAGAAACCGGGTCTAATCCGTAATGTGAATAGATAAATAAATTTTGCGGATTTCCCATTGGTGTAAAACTGCTGCCAATATTGGCGGCTATTGTTTGTAAAATTACAGTCTCCATCATTGGCAATTTTGTTCTTTTGCTAATAACAAGAGTTAAAGGTACAAATGTCAGTAAGGCAACATCGTTTGTCACAAACATCGATGCAAAAAAACATAAAAAAATAAGGACAGCTGAAACAGATTGGCTATTCTTGCATCTATTCAAGATACTGACGGCCATTTTGTCCAATAAGTGAAGTTCATCCAATGCTTTTATTGCAAGCATAAGGTTGAATAAACTGATCAATACAGGAAAGTTCATATATTCTATTTTCGGAGGTTGAATAAAACAGCTTGCTATGGCTAACAAAAGAGAAATAGTAAAAACTTTATCTTTTGTGAGAAAACGAAAATTTATATGAATTTTTTTCTTTGCTTGTATGAAAACCGTTGCTTTCAACATCTATCACCAACTATGTGTATAAAATAACGATATGATTCTACCATGCAGGTAAACAGATTGGAAATAATATTTTTTTGTATTTTCTTGTAAGATTTTTGTAAGGTTTTTGTAAGATTGATAGAAAAAATTGATGTATTCCGTTTATAATAGATTTATTAAAAATTAATATTCGTTTGGTATCGATTGCTGAAAGAGGTCTCCGATTCGGCATGAGTAGAGCTTTGAAAAGTAAAGTGGGAGATGGATTTCCTATTCTCTTTTGCTTTATTGCTTTAAATAGATAACTTTTTAAAGAAAATTTTGTAATTGTTAGCAGGTCCTAGAAAAATAGAAACCTCACAGCGGAGGTCTGATTATCAGAAGGTGTTATGACTGATTTTCGATCCCAAGCATTCTAAAAGAATTGCAGCAATGGTATGTTACGAGTTGTAATGCAAAATGCAAGTTCCTTTCGAAATATTTTGGAAATTTGTTCATCCTTATTTATTAAGGGCAGATCGAGGGGTATTGGTCTGTCTTTTGATTGTAATGAAGAAAGTGATGTTTGAACAAAACATTTTGTAGCCCTTAATATGAAAAATCACCTCTTATTTTGGAAGACAGTTTTTACTCATATATCACCTTATTTTTGTTTCCCGTTAAAAAAATTTTTAAAAATATTGATTTGTATCACTTAATAATGACTTTCATTTTCATAAAATTAAGTTGAAAAATCTTAAAAAACTTATAGAATTTTGAAGTGTTTGACCAAGTCTCATATTTTGAAACTTAAATTTCTGGGAAAATTCATCATGAAAATCGCTCATTTTCATTTCTTATAAGAAAGGTGTTCATTTAATGGTTGTAGATATTGAAATACAAAAACTTGAAGAACAAATAAATAAAGTAAAAAAAGAATTGGTATTAACGGTAAAAGAGACAGGTTTAAATAGTCAACAGACATTAAATTGCAGTCAGCGTTTGGATGCTCTCATTACGGCTTATCAAAAAATGCGTGCGGTAGGTTGTGAAAAGTAAATCCCAAAAGAGGTGAATACCTAATGAAACGCCTAACGATGTATGTATTAGGAATTTCTTGTTTAAAATGTATTCATTTAATTGAAGAAGAATTAATAAATTTGAGCGGCATTTTTTCATTCAAAGGATTGTTGCCGAAAGGAAAAATTGTTATTGAGTTTAATCCAAGTTTAGTGAGTGTTACGAAAATAATAGATCAAATCGAAAATAAAGGTTTTGCTGTATTGAAAACGATACAAAAAGAGGATCGTGAATTATTGTTTGATTAAATAGTGGTGTAGTCTTTTTGATTTAAATAAGAAATAATGTCAATGATAATCCATATTTATTAGTCCGAATCCGAATAGGGATTCGGACATATTTATTTGCATAAATTTTCCTATTTTTAATACTTTATATTTGATTTTTATGTTTATAATGGTGATAATTGTAATTACAATTATAAATGAAGAACAGGTTCATTAATGGAATTGAACGTCAATTCTTTTTCTTTGTTCATGTTGAAGTTTTGGCATACGGATTTCTAAAACGCCATTTCTATATGTGGCTTTCACATTTTCTGCATTAACTCTGCTTGGCAATGACACTGTCCGTTGGAAACGTCCGAAAAATCGTTCTTTTCTATGCATATTTTCTTCTTTGATTTCTTGATGACGGTTAACATTGCCGCTAATCGTAAGCATTTGGTTATCGATGTCAATATTTACATCTTCTTTCTTTTCAAGTCCAGGTAGGTCGCAGGTTGCAATGACTTCTGTATCTGTCTCGTAGACATCGATTCTTGGCATGTTCAAACTTGGGCCAAAAGCAGTTCTTAAAGCAGGAAAATCGTCAACAAAAAAGCGATCGAACTCTCTCCTCATATTTTCGAGATGGCGAAATGGTTCATACGGGATTAAGGACATGTTTTCAAACCTCCTTTATCATGAATCAATTACAACGTTATTTTTCCAGCTTTTGATTTTCGTTATTCATCATAAGATGATGGCACGAAAAAAATGTATAAGTTAAGAAGTAATAGCAATAAAAAAGATAGTTTTTATCGTAAATAGTTGATTATGCTGATTTTCAATAATATATTAAGGAAGAAAATTTATTAAAGCTGGATTTTGAAAATAAAGGAAGGTTTGAAGTATGAATTTGCCATCTGATTTTATACATAAATTTCAACAGTATTTACAAGATGAAGCAGATGCATTTTTTGCTTCCTATCAAGTGTCGAGAAAAAGCGGCTTGCGGATTAATCCATTAAAAATAACAGCAGATGAGTGGGAAAGAATTTCTCCTTTTAAACTTGAAAAGATCCCTTTTGCTCAAAATGGCTATTATTATCAGGCAGATCAAGATCAACCTGGGAAACATCCTTTTCATGCTGCAGGATTGTATTATATTCAAGAGCCGAGTGCGATGTTTGTTGCTGAACAGCTCGCACCATCAAGCGGGGAAAAGGTGTTGGATTTATGTGCGGCACCGGGAGGAAAAACAACCCAGTTAGCTGCAATGATGAATGGACGCGGTGTTCTCGTTGCCAATGAAATCAACTCGAAACGTGTGAAAGCTTTATCAGAAAATATTGAGAGATTAGGAATTACAAATGCAATTGTTATCAATGAAACACCTGAACGGTTAGCCGAAAGGTTTCAAGGATATTTTGACAAAATTATAGTGGATGCGCCGTGCTCCGGAGAGGGGATGTTTCGTAAAGACGAGGAAGCCATTTTGCATTGGAGCGAAGATAAAGTACTGGCATGTGCAAATGAACAAAAAAATATATTAGACGCAGCTTATCTTATGGCTAAACCAGGTGGAATCATTGTTTATTCTACGTGTACATTTTCACCGGAAGAAAATGAACAGACGATTGAAGCATTTTTAATGAAATATCCAGATGTAGAATTGCTGCCGATTGCAAAAATAGATGGCATAGAGTCAGGTCGTCCAGAATGGTCGCTTACGAAAAATTATGAATTAGAAAAAACAGCAAGGCTTTGGCCGCATAAAATGAGTGGGGAAGGGCATTTTGTTGCCAAAATGAGAAAAACAGAAGATACAGGTAGTTCGAATACCAACCTAAAAATTCCTAATATTAGCAAAGCTCAATTAAAAGATTTTCAATCATTTTTGGCAGAAACGATTAAAGGTAAAACGTTCCGAAACTTTTATCTTTTCAATCAGCAATTATATTCTCTACCAGATGATTGTCCAAACTTTCAAGGATTGAGGGTTCTTCGAGCAGGTCTGCATCTTGGGGTATTGAAAAAAAATCGGTTTGAACCGAACCATTCGTTAGCATTAGCATTAACGAAAGATGATGTATTACATACATATCCTCTTTCATCAACGGAAGATGAAAGATGGCTTCAATATTTGAAAGGGGAAACATTTACAACCGGTGAGGACAGAGGATGGATCCTTGTTACTATTGATGGATTTCCGCTTGGTTGGGGAAAAGAAGCAAAAGGAATTCTTAAAAATTTTTATCCAAAAGGATTAAGAATTAAAGTGTAAATAGTGGAAAAAACTTTATAGAAAGGGCGATCTTTTCCCTTTAAACAGTTTTGTAATAACCGAGTAAATCATGAAAAAACTAAATAGGAAGGAGGTTTTGAAATGGAGTTTCCAGATAGGGAGTTATCAGCAGAACAAAGGGAAGAAATTTTAAAAATATTGAAAGACCGTTTTGAAAAAAATATGAACCGTCATGAAGGACTTGAATGGACGAACGTGCAAGCAAAGTTGGAGAACAATTCAATCAAACTTTGGTCGCTTTTTGAAATGGAAAGAACCGGCGGTGAGCCGGATGTAGTCGGGTATGATGAAGAAACGGATCAATACATCTTCTACGACTGTTCCCCGGAGAGTCCGAAAGGCCGAAGAAGTGTTTGTTATGACCGGGAAGCTTTAGAATCAAGGAAAAAGCATAAACCTGAAAACAGTGCAATAGATCTGGCAGCCGAGATGGGAATTGAAATTTTAACTGAAGAGCAATATCGGGAGTTGCAGAAACTTGGTGAATTTGATTTGAAAACTTCAAGTTGGATCAAAACACCCGACACAATTAGAAAGTTGGGCGGGGCTCTTTTTTGTGATCGCCGCTATAACACTGTATTTGTGTACCATAATGGTGCAGATTCTTATTATTCATCTAGAGGATTTCGCGGTTCACTAAAAGTTTAAATGTAGTTAAAGTCATTTTTGCAATCACCGTTTTCTGTTTTGGTAAATTTCGCGGCTCACTGATAGTTTGAAATTGCGCTCTTTTTAATCAACATTTAATATTTCGTAGTTTCGCAACTATCTGGTGGATTAATGAAAATTTCGATCTTTTTTATTTACCGTTTAATGTCATGGTAGTTTCGTGCCTTCGCTGAGGGTTTAAATGAAATTAAAACTACTCGATTAGTAATAAAAAAGTTGGGGCACAACTCCTTTCGATTTCGGATGCGAGAAATTTATTTTCGATTGTTAGGAAGAGAGCATTATGTATTGAATTATGAAGATTGCAAGTTAGAGGAGTAACTTTTATGGGGCAATCGATTTTTTCAAACTTAGGTGTCATTTTACTTGGGCATTTTGCAATGAGTGTACTCATGAATCATCGTGAAAAGATCCCGAAAAATATTTTATTTTTTTGTATTGTCGTCCTTTTTTCATCGGTGATCATCCTACTATTTTATTTGCCTGTGCAGTTTGGAGAATTTACATTTGATTTGCGACTGGTTCCTCTTTTTATGTTGGCAATATTTCAATGTTGGGAAAAAACGCTTATTATTCTTTTAATCGTTTCCGTCTGGCGCTTTTTGATGGGAGGAGAAAATGTATTTTTCGGGGTTCTTTTTGGAATGGTCCTGCCGACTTTGGTTGCTTTGGTATTTGATATCATTAACAAAGGTAAAAGGAATATTTACCAAATTATTATTTTAATTACAATCTGTTGGATGATTTCTGATTTTCCAATTGTGCTTTTTGTTCCAAATGGAAAAGAAATTTTTCAACAACTTTTTCTCATCAAATATATATCGGTTGTATTGCCATCTATCATCTATTATGCTCTCGTACTACATGAGCGTAAACGCGAATCTTTAAGACAGCAGTTACTTTTTCTTGCTTCACACGATCCTTTAACAAAATTGTTAAATAAAAATCATTTCATTGATATCGTGGAAGAGAAGATTAAAAATCCTTATTACAATCACTTTATAGCAATGATCGATATCGATTATTTTAAAAAGTTTAATGATAAATACGGCCATTTAGCCGGTGATCAAATTTTGATCAGCATTGCATCGATTTTAAAAAAATATGAAAGTGATGATTTAATCGCTTCAAGGTACGGTGGAGAAGAATTTATTATATATTTAAGGACTTTGAATTCTGATCAAGCTATAGATACATTCCAAAAATTGCAAAATGAAATACGGAACACTTCATTTCAAATTGAATCAAATCTTGACGTTTCCATTACGGTATCTATTGGTTTAGCTAAAATTAAAAAAGGAGAAATTTTGCACGAAACGATCAAGGTGGCAGATCAAAATTTATATGAAGCAAAGGAAAAAGGAAGAGACCAGCTTATAGTTGTATGTTAGCTTGCTCCTGTAATCTGACAGAGGATTTGGGGGCATTTTTATTTCGTTTTATAATTATATGGAAAATTCAGGGGCATCTTCAAAGCCAAAACAATTGCTTTCATTAGCCCCATTGATCATTAATTTATTTAAAATAATTATGCAAAAAACCATAGCGACAAGGCGAGTGTCATTCCGAAAATCCAGTGATGGATCGCAGCCCATTTCATAGATTTCATTTCATCTTGACGGGTTGCATTTTTACGAAGCAGCCATCGAAGTTTACAAGCTGCAGGTAAAGCTATGATCGTAAAGAAAGCAGTTAGAGGAATGATGCGGAAATATATTAGTGAGAAAACTGAAAGATAGGCTATTGCTAAAATGATTGTTAGCAAATGCGCTGCCCGGTTTCGACCAAGCCTCATTGCCAATGTGCGGCGGATGTTTTCATCTTTTTGAATGTCTCGTATATTATTTGTTAACAACATTGTCATGATTACGAATGCGTAAGGCAACGCGAGAGCTGTAATCGAAAAGTCAATGGCATGGCTTTGAACAACATAGCCGACGAATGTTGGAAAAAGACCTAGAAATATAAATGCAATCACTTCCGCTAGTCCAAGGCTGGATAAAGAATATTTGCCGGCTGAATATTTATAACCAGAAAGAATACCTAATCCACCTATTGCTAAAATCCATGCTACATGACTTTCAATAGAAACCCAAATACTGATGATGATAGCTAATATAAAAAGTGTAAAAGCCACTAGAGGAACGGAATGATATGGAGGATTACTCATATATGATATTTTCTCTGAGACAACCCATTTTTCTTGATCTTGCCCTTTTTGATAATCGTAATAATCATTGAGCATATTAACAGCGGATTGAACGAAGAGCCCGACTATAAGGACAGCTAGGAATAGATCATACCTGAAAGGACTGAAAGTTTTAGCCAAAGCTGCTCCTGCAATGGCTGGGCTTAAAGTGCCCGTGAACGTCAAAGGACGGATCAATTGAAACCAAGATTCGCGGTACACTAACCATTTTTTTTCGATAAAATTATTTTTTTCAATGACGGCCATTTTTTGCACCTCCCATACATCTATACAAAGCAGAACACTGAGGTAATTTTTTTAAAATAAAACCATGATCGCAATGAGAACGGCGAATCCTAAAGGCTCAACGGATTCTATAAGAAAAAGTTTCAACAATGCGCGGTATAAGTTTTCTTTCATCCCTTGATCGGCTTCAATCCAAAGTAGTTCATTATTTAAAACTTTTTCCATCTGTTTGTAGCCAATCAATGCGCCCCATGCAAGGGAAAGTGAAGCTACGATGAACGCAGTTAGCCATAGACTTCCAAAACGTGTATTCCATATATCATTCCAATGATCAATCGGGCCAAGAACGGTTCCTAAAAGAACACCGGTGAAAATGACTCCAAGCCCTGCGATTGTAAATAAAGGGTGAGCCCATTTCATAATGGCAAGTAACAAATCACGCTGTTCGACATATTTTAGGTGTCTTATCGCTGGAAAAACCCCCCAACCGATAAAGGAAAGTCCCCCCACCCAAAAAATCGCCAGTAAAATATGCAATCCTAAAATAATTTGGTGAAAAATCCAAATCATGTCATCAACCTCATAGATTTTTAGAAAATAGGCTATGTGAATGAATCTTTTAATTCGTTTCACATAGCCTTGAAGGAAAAAAGAAAGAGGGATTTTTACTATCGATATCATTTTAATAAAATAAAAGTTAATAATCTTTGATATAAATCACTTTTTTCAAAGAATTTTTTAAGTTCCTAGGATTGGAACTCCACTAGGCTGGACTTATGTTAAAAACTTCACTATACTTGTCCATAGGAAACTTGTGAAAGAATGGAGGATGAGAATGGAACAGCTAGTTCAAAAATATTTGTCAACGGTAAATGGGGATTATTGGTTAACGGAAAATGAATATGATAATTTACGAATTAGTTATCGGATTAAGGACATTATTTTTGAGCAAAGATCAGCTTTCCAAGATGTTATGATACTTGATTCATATAATTTTGGAAGGATGCTTGTTTTAGATGGCATTGTACAAACAACTTCGGTTGATGGTTATATATATAATGAAATGATTTCACACGTGCCAATTTCAATTCATCCAAATCCTAAAAAAGTTTTAATCATTGGCGGCGGCGATTGCGGTGCAGCAAAAGAAGTGTGCAAGTATGAGGAAGTTGAGCAAATCGATGTTGTCGAAATTGATGAAGTAGTCGTAAAAGCTTGTATAGAACATTTGCCTGAAGTATCAGGAAATCTAAACGATCCGCGTGTTCGATTTGTTTTTGAAGATGGGGTCGTTTTTGCTGCGAATAAAACAGATGAATATGATGTAATTATCGTCGACTCTTCCGATCCAATCGGTCCAGCTAAAGTGCTTTTTGAAAAAAGTTTCTATGAAAGTTTGCACAAAGCTTTAAAACCTGACGGATTAATGGTTTGCCAAAGCCAGTCGCCGATTTTCCATTCAGACGTGATGAAACAGTCTTATTCACGCATAAAAGAGCTTTTTAAAGAAGTGAAAATGTATACAGCTGTCGTACCTACGTATCCTGGAGGATTCTGGAGCTTTACGATCGGCTCGAAACAATATATCAATGTTAATCCTAGCAAAGTTAAAAATAAACAAACGCAATATGTAAATGAACAAATTATCGAGAGTTGTTTTGGATTACCACAATTTGTAGTAAATAAATTAGAGGGTAAATAGTTGGCAGACTAGAACAAATGAATGGGTTCCATCAGCTGCTTGCCATGGGCCACTTGATGAGTTGGACACTCCTCATCCATTCGGGCAGCTGGTGGAATTTTTTTAGAAAATCAATTCCATTTATCATAATGATTAGCGATAGACAATCTGATATAGTCAGTAAAATCAATTTCTGTTAATTCCTTGGTGTTTGTCCATTTGAAATTAGAAATCTTTTTTTTAAAAGGTTGATAATAAACGAGTTTTTAATATTGTAACCTTTTGAAGCATGGTCGGATTTATTTTCAATAATTGTTCTAACAATACCAAGTTTTTTTAATAATATTATTGCGGTTACCTAATGATCCTGTTACCTCCTTCCAAAGAAGTTCCAGCTTTCCATCTTTTAGCATTTGTGAAAAAGACTCAATTGCTGGGAGCGAATAAATTTTAGCAGGTATTGATAATCCCCCCATCAGTTTAAGTTTTGTTTGTCTTTTTCCACTTTCATCAAAAAACACACTGATTTTTTCTTGATTACCCATAGAATTTTCCCTTTTCATGAGTTGATAAAGAAAATTTCATTTGTAATATTACGGTACAATATACATTCTCACTCTGGTAGTGCGAACTTATATTGGGATTGAAATAACTCACCCTGGTGGTGCGTGAAATCAATTGTTTAATGAAACTATTAAGACTAAAAGACCGGTAAAAAATTTTTTACCGGTTTATTTTTTGGTCGGGAATTTAAATCATAAGGGAGCTGCTCAACCGGGAATTATGATAGAACAAGGATTATTTTTGGAATTGATTCTAAACTTCTTGTAAGAATAATATTTAATAAATGGCAAAAGGAGTCTTCCTTTAGTCGAATAGTTTATTGGACCGTATACGTCTACTAATTTCGACACATCGTAGAGGTCCTCCACCTTTAGTTCATGAGAGCGGAAAAAATAGAACTAAAAAATGTTATAATTAAAAGTATGGAAAAATTTAAAAAGGAATGAGCGTTTTGTGGCAAGAAATCATAACAATTGAAGGACCGTATGATTTTGACAGAGTGATTGAGCGACATGCGCTTGATCCATTAAATGTAGTTGATTTGCAACATCGCACGATTAAAATTCCGATAGTAATAAATCATAGTCGTTATGTCGTTGAAGTTACCGGCATTGGAACTGTTGAAAAGCCCGCTTTTAAAGTTTCCGGCCGAAATGAAAAGCATAAAGCGGATCAATTAAAAAGAATATCTGAAATATTGCAATGGCAAATTCCTTTAAAACCAATTCATCAACATTTTCAAAAGACCGATTTAAGCGGGATTTTTCAAGAACATTATGGAACGCCGCTTGTTCTTGATTTTGATCCTTTTAGCTGTCTTATGAAATGCATTATTCATCAACAATTAAATATGGCATTTGCCCATACGTTAACAGAGCGTTTTGTTAAAACTTTTGGTACGAATATCGATGATGTATGGTTTTATCCAAACGCTGAGACATTGGCAAATGTAACGGTTGAGGAGTTGCGTGAACTGCAGTTTAGCACAAGAAAAGCCGAGTATATCATTGGCCTTGGAAAAGCGGTAATAGACGGCACATTAAATATTGAAATTTTAGCAAGACAAACGGATGACGAAATTTATCGTCAATTAATTAAATTGCGAGGAATTGGCCCATGGACGGTTCAAAACTTTCTTCTATTTGGTCTTGGAAGGGCTAATCTTTTTCCTACAACAGATATCGGCATTCAAAATGCGTTAAAAAAATTATATAACCTTGACCGAAAACCAACTGTAGATGAAATGGAAAGATACAAACAAATGTGGGAGCCTTACTTAAGCTATGCAGCTTTGTACTTATGGCGTAGCATTGAATAAAGAACTTATAAAGATATCCATAAAAAAATCTTATCAATTGAAGCAAGAACAGGGGGACGTTTTATTGTCCCTCTTTTTTATGGCCACAAAGTTTGCCCAAACAATTAATATTTGTACCTTAAAAAACTGTCCCTACGTTGCCTAGCATTAATGAAAAAGATTGATTAATATAAATATAGTCATAGTTTTTTGAAAAAAGTGATATCTCCAGATTAAAAGGGGGGACATTTTAATGAACCGGATCAATGAAGTTTACGAAGAATTAAAGCGCTTGGAAAAAGAGAATAAACAAGGGATTACTGCTGCCGAAATTGGAAACAGTTTAAATATAGATCGTTCAACTAGTAGCAGATACCTTAATGAATTGGTAAGAAAAAACAAAGTATTTAAGATTGAAGGGAAACCAGTTCGTTATAAAACGAACGCTACAATGAAATCTTCTTATTTAGATAAATTTGATATTCGAGCAGGAAAAAGTCTAATAGCCATCCTAGAAAAGGCAATGGCTGCTGTTATGTATCCTACGAAGCCATTACCCATTTTAATTACTGGGGAAACTGGAACTGGGAAAACTTTTATGGCTGAAACTTTAGCTGAAATTGTAAATAAGACATTAGGTAAAAACAAACATATGCCTTTTATTTCGTTTAACTGTGCAGATTATGCACATAATCCTGAATTATTAGTTGGACAAATTTTTGGTGTAATAAAAGGCGCTTATACTGGTGCGAACTCAGATAAATTTGGACTTGTTGAACGTGCAAATAACGGTATTTTATTTTTGGATGAAATACATCGTCTTCCCCCATCTGGACAAGAGATGCTTTTTTATTTAATTGATAAAGGGATTTACCGCCGATTAGGTGAATCTACTACAGAACATAAAGCGACTGTTGCATTAATTGGGGCTACAACTGAAAATCCTAAAGAAGCCATTTTACCGACACTTTACCGCAGATTTACTGTTAAATTGGAAGTTCCACCATTACGTGAAAGAAGTAGGGAAGAACGGGAAGAGCTTGTTGACCAATTTTTAGCAGAAGAAGCTGGAAAAATGAATACGAATCTATCAATCGTAGATAGTTGTAAAGAAGTGTTTTTAAGCTATGATTATCCCGGTAATATTGGTCAGTTGAAAAGTGAAATTCAAATTGCCTGCGCTAGAGCTTATTTACGATATTTAAAAAATGAAGTAGATCAAGTCGTTATTACAGAAGATGATCTTTCTAGTGAATTGTTTAATTTTTCTAAAGAAAATATTATATATCAGGAAAAAATCGAAAAAATTGAAACCAAATCTATTCGTTCTAAAACTGATACAAATTCATTGCTTCTACCAAATATTTATAAACAATTGAACGGAATCATTAAAAACGAACCGAATGAGATCAGTAAGGAAAAAATTCAAAAGATTATAAAGAGTTATGTCCAAGAATTATCAAAAAATTACATGCAGCCACATTTTGCAACCGAAAAAAGTTGGCAGCAATTAATGGATCAAGATTTAATCCATGCATTAGAACGTGCCTATATTCAATTGAAAGACCAAATGCCAATTTATCTTAATATGAACCAATTATTTGTATTGGGATTACATCTTCAAAATTATCGGGCGCATGGACATTTAGAAAACAAATCATTACCTACGATTGTACACCCGAATGTGCAATATCGTGTTGCAGCACGGCAAATCGCCGATGTGTTGGAAAAAACAATAGGGTTTTATCTACCAGAAGAAGAAATTGAATTAATAGCTTTCTTTTTATCACCTGAACAATATGTTCAAACGATGGCAAAGCAATCGATTGCTGTTTTTCTTATTACACATGGCCAGTCTACAGCTTCCTCAATGGCCCAGGTTGTAAATTCTTTATTAGGATATGATGTGATTCGTGCTATTGATATGCCATTGAATGTACTAGCAAAAGATATTTATGAACGGGTAAAATGGGAAATCAAACGGCTTGGAAATGTAAATGGAGTCCTTTTGTTAGTAGATATTGGTTCATTAATAACAATGGGAGATACATTTCAACATGAAATTGAATTGCCGATCAAAACCCTTTCCGGTGTGAATTTACCAATGGTTATTGAAGCAGGAAGATTATCCCTTGTTAGTGATATGACGTTAAGTGAAATCTATGAAAAGACCAAAAGGGCAATGTTTACATTAATAAATA
>NZ_JABTTE010000032.1 GCF_013303125.1 Calidifontibacillus erzurumensis
ACTTTATTTAATGTCTCCTTTTTTAACATTTAAAACATTTTACACCAATCCATTAAACATTGAATATTTTTATATATTTCTTTTTACTTTTCTACTTGCGCTTAGTTTGATAGCCATTACATATATTAGTGGAAAAATTATCAAAGCGGATAAAACACATATGGCTGCCATGCTTTTAGGATGTGTATTTCCTAACAGCGGCAATTACGGAGCACCTGTTGCTTTATTTGCATTTGGTGCAATGGCTTTTGACTATGCGGTTATTATAATGGTTATCCACGCATTTCTAATAAATTCAATCGGAATATTTATTGCGTCTTTTGGAAGTGAGAAGTCTACCACTGCAAGAGAGGCAATGCAGCGAGTGATCAGGATGCCCGTTCTTTACGGTGCATTATTGGGTGTTTTGTTTCAATTATTACATTTTAAACTTCCTCCAACAATTATGGAGGGAATTAGTTTGGTTGCATCTGCAACCATTCCGACAGTTATGTTAATTCTCGGCATGCAGTTGGCTGAGATCAAACCGCAGCTATTTGCATTACGGTATGTAAATTCAGTTACAGTAATTCGTATGGTCATTTCACCTTTGCTTGCTGCGTTATTTGTCATATTCATGCCAGTCAGTGATACTTTAAAATCCGTATACATTTTATTGGCAGCGATGCCAGTTGCTGCGAATACAACTATGCTTGCCATTCAATTTGATGTAAAGCCAAATTTAGTTTCTTTTACAACTTTCGTAACGACACTTCTCAGTTTATTAACGATTCCATTAACAATATATATATTAAATATGATGTAGAAAAACAAATAACCTTTCCCATTTTTATTAAAGTGGGAAAGGGTTTTATGATCATTTTATGCGATATAGTTTATGCCCATTTGGAAGAGGAATGAATTGTTGTTGTAAATAGTGATCTTTTTCTTTAGCTTTTATTGTTTTATGTAGTAAATAAAGTGCAGCTTCTTTTGCCATTTCTGGGGAGTTGCCATAATTGTATACAGTTAGTTCACCTTTTGTTGCAGAGGCAATGTATCGATCATCATCAATCCAAATTGTATACTTTACATTTTCTTGCTGATTCAAAAATAATTTTCGAATTTTTTTTATTAACCACAGCACCAAAATCACCTCTCTTTACCTCTTACTTTTCGACTTTTTTTCATTTGTTCCTATTTTATATTTTGCCTATATTGTGACAATTTGAAAAGGCTTTCATTTTGTTTTTTTATATATTTTTCAGAATTTTTTTAATACCACTTCATCTTTACTTCAAAATATGCTTTGGTAAGTTCCTCTTATGTGAGTAAGATATTGTGTTGTAGACAAAATTATGATTATAAGCTGTAGTAAATGCTTTTCCCGTGGTTTCTAGTCATAATTTTGATAAAATAAAGAAAAGTTATTTTTTGTTGGGGGAAGGGATAATATGAGGGTTACGATAAAAAGAACGGAAGAAGATGGAAATATTTTATTACAGGAAAGCGGCGGTTTTGCTATTGTTACGATTAATCGACCAGCACTAAAAAATGCTTTAACGAATAGAATGTGGAATGACTTAAAAGCAGTTGGTAAAAGAATTATTCAAAATCCAAAAAATAAAGTCGTTATTTTACGTGGGAAGAAAAGGCTCTTTTCTTCTGGTTCAGACTTGAAACAATTTAATCAATTAACGATTGAGGAAGCGAATGATGCTTTTAGAATCATGGAAGAAGCCATTTCCACATTTGAAAGAATTCCGTTGCCAACGATTGGCGTTATTAATGGTCCAGCCATGGGTGCTGGTTTTCAACTTGCATTAGCATGTGATATTCGAATTGGAACCCCAAATACTTTGATGGGCTTTCCAGTTGGAAGATTAGGAATCACGATAAATCAATCTTTTGCGAAAAGAATGATCGATTTAATTGGAAAAAGCAGAACGATGGATCTGGTTTATACAGGGAGGATATTAAAACCACAAGAATGCTATAATTTGGGGCTTGTCAATTATTTGTTAGATGATGAAACAGATGTAAACCGATATGCGATACGGTTAGGTAAAAAAATAATGGAACAATCTCCTGCATCTTTATTAGCTGTAAAAAAAGCAGTTTCCTTCAATCACCCGACTGTTACGATCCCATGGGAGACTGGGCTTCAATCAAGTGTAGATCCAGTTGATTTTCCAGAAGGAGTCCGCGCTTTTATTGAAAAAAGAAAGCCGAATTTTAAAAAATAAATATAGTAGGGCACTTTTAAAATTCGTGGTTGTCAAGGTTTGTGAACATCTTGGACAACTACGAAGATTGAGGTGCCCTTTTTTGTTAATGATCGATATTAATATTTGTTAAGCGAATATGGATTGCATACATTTCGATTTCAAAATAAGAAAGCAGCGCTTCATTAATAGCTTTTTGAATTTCTTTTAAACATTCAATGATATTTTGATCGAGCGTACAATTTAAATCAATTTCGACCGTAACACTTTGAAAAGTGGTGAAATCGTAGTCGATAATTTTAACGTTCTGAACGTTTTTCATTTTTTTACATATGTGTTGAATATAATCTCGATACACATCCTCGTGAATTGTAATTGTTCCTGTTGTGAAACGAGGTTGGATAATTGTTTGTTCGCCAATATATTTTGCTTGTTTAGAAAAAAGCTTTTTTCCAGCTTGGATGATTTTTTTTAATTTCGTAGTTTCTACTTGTGTATATGGGATTGGAATGACATGTTTTCCTTGAGTGTTGCGCATATAACGTGCCATATTTATTTCTTTATTCGAACGGATTTCTGTAATATCAATATATTTATCAATCTTTCCTAAATTTAGCCTTTCGGCAATCATGTTTACCATTTTAACAGATGTTCCAACGATTAAAAGTTTGGTAATCGCAGTCATTTGTATCACATTCATCACTTCTTTGCGATGATCTTCATAAAAAAAAGTAGCCCTTTTGACTGCTTTTATTGAATTTTTTTCATATTTGGCAGAAGTTCCTGCAATTTTCCGTCCGTTTACAACTAAAATTCCATCATCAATAATAGCAGGTATATTATGTTCATGGCAGTATTGAAGAACGCTAGTACTTTTTCCGGTGCCGCTCTTTCCGACTAATGCATATATTTCCAAAAAAATCCCCCTTTTTGATTAGCTGTTATGACCATTATAAAAAAATAAAGCGGATTAACATAGTTAAAAGGAAGAGTATTATCGAAATTTTTTCAACTTTAAAAGAGTAGGGAGACTATCTTTCAATACTAAAAGCAATAAATCGACGGCTTTCAAATTTTTGTGAACTCATAAATTAGAAGTTTTTTAAAAGTTATAAAATCATTGGTCCAACACATTTAAAATACATGTTCCAGTATCAAAAATGAATTTGTCAAAAGTAATTTGTTTAACTGACATAGATATGTTAGCTCATTATTATAAGATTTATCTGGAAAATATGTGATTTAATGGTACTATTTAGGGAGTATTCATTTATCCTATTGAAATTTTGATTTAAGTAAAGGTTTTACATAGAAGCAACTAAATTATGTAATATATTTATAAGCGATGGTAAATACACTTTTGGAATGGGTTATATGAAGAATGTCTTAACAACTTATGAATAAATCAAGGGGGCTTTTATTGGATTGTGAGGTGATTTTTTTGTTAGAAATTAGAAATTTGAATCAAATTATTTTTTATATTTTTGCTTATTTTTTGCGCTGAACTTTTATATCGGTTGATAAAAAAGTGGAAAGATCACAGACCAATATTTTATGTGATTCTAGGATTATTAGCTATAGTTTGAACATTCTTAATAGAAAATAGTTTCTCATTTTTTGGGACCATTACTTTAGCTGCATTTATTTCATAAATTTAATAAGAGCATATAAAAAGGATTTATGAAAAAATATCCAGGATAGATAATTGAACATAGAATTGAATCGTATTTCTAATTTCAATGATTTCTGTCGCTGCCTTGAAAAAAGTAAAAAAAGACTTTTTTTATGTCATGTACTCTTTTTATCTGTTTATCTATATCCCAAACTTACTTTTTATCTATATCCCAAACTTACTTTTTATCTATATCCCAAACTTACTTTTCAATGCTATATAGTTGTTTCTTAATGAATCGAAAAAATGAATTAATAAAAAATACGAATACTAGAAAAAGGTAATTGAATACAAGAACATCTCCTAAATGAAAAGTACTTAACATTTCATCCAATAATCCATTTTCAATTCCACATTTTCCATACATCTTCAAAAAATGTTTAATTCTTATCCTTCCAATAAATTATTCAAACGTTCAAACAAAAAATATGTTATCTGAAAACAAAGGAAACAATAGCATTATTGCTAAGAATAGTTGATATTTTGTATCCATAAAAGAAAGGTTATAATCAATCGACTAAAGATAGAATTCCTATTCAATAACAATGCTGTTCGTTTTAAATGTGCTTTTTGTCATCGAAATATGAAAAGTGCTTGGTTGTGCATTTTTAGATTTTGGGCATATAATCTGTTGACTTTGACGTTGCGTTAAGGTGTATTGTTAATCCCAAGGAGGTGTTTTGATGGAATATACAGTTCAAAAATTGGCTGCTTTAGCTGGTATTAGTACTAGAACTTTAAGGTATTATGATGAAATTGGTCTTCTTAAGCCAGCACGAATAAATTCATCAGGATACAGAATTTATGGTAAAGAAGAAGTGGATAAGCTCCAGCAAATATTATTTTATCGAGAATTAGGTATATCTTTAGAAAACATTCGAGCAATTTTAACGGATCCTGCTTTTGATAGTATAAAAGCGTTAAGAGAGCATCATAAAAATCTTGTTGAAAGACGAAATCAATTAGATCAATTAATTGCCAATGTTGAAAAAACTATTGCTACTAAGGAAGGGAGAATGACGATGAGCGATAAAGAAAAATTTGAAGGATTTAAGAGGAGAATGTTAGATGAGAATGAGCAAAAGTACGGTAAAGAAATTCGTGAAAAATATGGTGAAGATGCCGTTAAAAAGTCTAATGAAAAATGGATGAACATGACGAAAGAACAATATGAAGCTGTAACAGGATTGGAAAATAGTTTTAAGGAAGTATTGGCAGAAGCTTATCAAACTGGCGACCCGGCAAGCGAATTAGCCCAGAAAGCTGCGGATTTGCATAAACAATGGTTAACATATTTTTGGACAGAATACAGTAAGGAAGCACATGCTGGTCTAGTACAAATGTACGTTGATGATGAACGTTTTACCTCCTACTATGATAAGGAACAACCTGGTACAGCTGCTTTTTTAAGAGATGCTGTTCTTATCTACACCGGGATGAAAAAGTAAATAAATATCGCGGAATATGTCCAAATAAAATACACTAATTTCCAAAGGTTTGATAGAATGGTGCCAGTAATAGTTTTTCCATAAAAGAAAAATAAAGGGTGTTCTTGATGGATTTACAATTAACAGGAAAAAATGTTCTTATAACTGGTGGCTCAAAGGGAATTGGTAAAGCGATCGCTAACGTTTTTCTTACTGAAGGAGCAAATGTTACGATTGCCGCACGGAATATCGATTTTTTAAATAAGGCAAAAGAGGAGCTTAGAGGTGAGGTAGATATCATCCAAGCTGATATTTTAAAAGCTGAAGAACGTGAAAAACTAATAACCACATTTGTTAAAGATTATGGTACAATTGATATCCTTGTTAATAATGCTGGTGGAAGCAATGGGGGCCGCGCTTTAGAAACAGAGCTCGAATTATTTTATGAAGCAATGGAGTTCAATTACTTTTCAGCGGTCCACTTAAGCAAATTAGCTGTCGAACATATGAAAAAAAGTGGGGGAGGGGCAATTGTAAATATTACGTCAATTTATGGTCGAGAAAGCGGGGGAAAGATTACTTACAATAATTCAAAAGCAGCCCTCATTAGCTTTACAAAAGCACTAGCTAATGAAGTAATCCGTTATGGAATTCGAGTCAATAGTGTTGCTCCAGGGAGCATTCTACACGAAACAGGAAATTGGAAAAAACGTTTAGAAGAAGACCCTGAGAAAATAAATGCTTTTGTACAAAATGAAATACCAGCCGGACGGTTTGGAACGGCAGAAGAGGTTGCCAATGTCGTTGCGTTTCTCGCATCAGAAAAAGCATCTTGGATCGTTGGAGCAAGTATAAATGTTGATGGCGGCCAATCAAGAATGAATTTTTAGGATATGAAGAATTTAATCTGTAAAAAGAAAATCGGGGCCTTCGTCCAAATGTGGGCGAAAGCTCCGATTTTTAAATTATCATTAATTTCTTATTAAATAATCGAAAGCGCTGAGAGCTGCAGTAGCACCAGAACCCATTGAAATAATAATTTGTTTATAAGGGCTATCTGTGCAGTCACCGGCTGCAAATACTCCAGGAATGTTTGTGGCACCGCGTTTATCTATCATAATCTCACCGATACGGTTTCGTTCAACAGTTCCTTCAAGCCATTCTGTATTTGGAACAAGACCAATTTGAACGAATACGCCTGCTAGTTCAATATGTTTTTCTTCACCAGTTTCACGGTCAATATAAGTAATTCCATTTACTTTGTCAGTACCAGTAATTTCTTTTGTTTGTGCATTTTTTATAACTGTTACATTCGGTAAACTGTACAAACGCTCTTGAAGTACAGTATCAGCTTTTAACTCAGGCATAAATTCAAGAACAGTGACATGGTTAACAATTCCTGCTAAATCAATGGCAGCTTCAACGCCAGAGTTTCCTCCTCCGATGACGGCAACGTCTTTTCCTGCAAATAATGGTCCATCGCAATGCGGGCAGTAGGCAACTCCTTTTGTTTTAAATTCTGATTCTCCTGGAACACCAATATTGCGCCAACGAGCACCAGTAGAGAGGATGACCGTTTTGCTCTTTAATACTGCACCACTTTCTAGTTCGACTTCAATAAAATCATCTTTCTTTTCCAAACGTTTCGCACGTTGCAAATTCATGATATCAACATTATATTCTTTAACATGTTCTTCAAGACTTGCAGCAAGCTTTGGTCCTTCTGTGTATTTTACACCAATGAAGTTTTCAATACCTAATGTATCAAGAATTTGGCCACCAAAGCGTTCTGCCACAATACCAGTTCGGATCCCTTTACGTGCAGCATAAATAGCAGCACTTGCACCAGCTGGTCCGCCACCAACAACGAGCACATCAAACGGTTCTTTATTAGCTAATTCTGAAATATCTTGTTCAATGCCCATCTTAGCTATGATTTCCTCAAGGGACATACGACCGCCGCCAAATGGTTCACCATTTAAGAACACTGTTGGTACGGCCATTACATTTCTCTTTTCAGCTTCCTCTTTGTAAACAGCACCATCTATCATTGTATGTGTAATTCCAGGGTTTAGGACACTCATAACGTTTAATGCTTGCACAACATCAGGACAATTGTGGCAAGATAGGCTGACAAATGTTTCGAAATGGTATTCGCCTTTGATGTTTTTAATTTGATCGATGACTTTTTGGTCTACTTTAGGAGGTCTGCCACTAGCTTGAAGAAGTGCTAATACCAACGAAGTAAATTCATGGCCTAGGGGAACTCCAGCAAATGTAATGCCTAAATCTTCCCCGGGACGGTTTATACTAAAGCTAGGTGTTCTATTTAATTGCACTTTTTCTACTTTAATTTTTGGAGACATCGATGCTAATTCTTCTACTAAAGCTAGTGTGTCACGAGAGGTTTCATCAGTACCTGCACTTACTTTAATGACAATATCACCTTCCATTAATTGAAGGTATTGGGCTAATTGGGCTTTAATATCTGCATCTAAAATCATATAAAAACACTCCTTTGGTAAATTTTCTAATTTTTACAAAGAGATATAGTGAATAATTTGAAATTTCTGTATTCTAATTAGATAACCTTGTAACTTGATATATTAGTTCAATGACTTATTATTTCCTCCTTGATGTGAAAAAACTAAATAAAAATTATAATCATAATTAATAATTATTTGTTATTTATAATAATTTTAAATACATATTAATTATTATCTATTATTTAATTATTGTCAATAATAAATTGTAATATTATTGTAAACTTTTTTGTCAAATAGACTTATTTACATTGGGAGTGTTTATGAATACATATTAATTGAGAAATTAAATTAATAAATGAAAATATTAAATTAAAATTTTGAAATATAGAGAAAGGTGTAACTTTTTGACTTTTGTTAGTTTGTTTAAGGAGCTCACAGAGTACTAAAAAAACTTATACAAAACAACCTAATCAAAGAGGGGAAAGTTTAAAGATGTATAAAAAACACCCCAGTTTAAAAAAACCGGAGTGTTTGTTTCGATTGATCTTCGGTATTTACTGATTAAATTTTACCAACAAGATCTAAGCTTGGTTTTAATGTTTTAGCGCCTTCTTCCCATTTTGCAGGGCAAACTTCGCCTGGATTATTGCGAACGTATTGAGCAGCTTTTAATTTTTTAACAACATTTGATGCGTCACGGCCGATGCCACCTGCGTTAATTTCAACTGCTTGAACAACGCCATCTGGATCAATAATGAATGTACCGCGATCTGCAAGTCCTTCTTCTTCAATTAGTACATCAAACATACGGCAAAGTTGGTGAGAAGGGTCACCGATCATAATGTATTCAATTTTCTTAATTGTTTCAGATGTATCATGCCATGCTTTATGAGTGAAGTGTGTATCTGTTGAAACTGAGTAAACTTCAGCACCTAGTTCTTTTAAAGTAGCATAGTTGTTTTGAAGGTCTTCTAACTCTGTAGGACAAACGAAAGTAAAGTCTGCTGGATAGAAGCAAACAACGCTCCATTTTCCTTTAAAATTTTGTTCTGTTACTTCGATGAATTCTCCATTGTGGAATGCTTGAGCTTTGAATGGTTGAACTTGTTTACCAATCATTGACATAATAAAACTCCTCCTATTTGTTAATTATTTTAATATGTAGTTTTAGACAAAAGTCTAAAACTTAAAATAACCAAGTAATAATTTTTTTATTCAAATTATTGCTTGTTATTTATAATAATTATAATTCGATATTTATTATTATATATTTTTTATCTTTTGTCAATATGAATGCCTGCTTTTTCCTAAAAAAATTTATATACTTTTTGAAATAATAGTAGTTGTTGTTATATAAATCATTTTTTTACCTATATTAATATTTTCAATTACTTTTTCTATTTCTCAATAAAAGATTATTTGTTAATAAAAAGGTGAATAAAAGGGAGGGGAAATTTTAAAAAATTGTCAAATTGTTTCGAAATCCATATTGACTTGCAGCTCATTCTGGGTAACCATAATATATATAATTTTTACCCTGGAGGATCTTTATGAAATATATAAGTACACGTGGTAATGTAAATGGAATAGGATTCATTGATACAGTTTTAATGGGATTAGCAACGGATGGGGGACTATTAGTTCCAGAAAAAATTCCGCAAATTTCGCTAGAAAAACTTGAAGCAATGTCCCGTATGTCATATCAGGAAATTGCATTTGAGATTATTTCTTCTTATGTAGACGGAGAAATTTCCGAACAGGATTTAAAGGATTTAATCGAAAGAAGCTATAGTACATTCCGTCACACTGATATCACACCTGTGCAAAAAGTAAAAGACAATTTATATGTGCTCGAATTATTCCACGGGCCTACCTTTGCATTTAAAGATGTTGCGCTGCAATTTTTAGGAAATCTTTATTCCTACATAGCTAAAAAAACAGGCGTAACAATTAATATTTTAGGTGCTACTTCTGGAGATACAGGGGCATCAGCTATTGAAGGGGTACGAGGAAAAGAAGGAATTCGCATTTGTATCTTGCATCCGCACGGGAAAGTAAGCAAAGTGCAAGAATTGCAAATGACAACTGTCAATGACCCAACTGTATTAAATTTAGCTATTAAAGGAACTTTTGATGACGGTCAGCGAATCATAAAAGAAATTTTTGCTGACTTGGAATTTAAAAATAAGTATCATTTACGTGCAATAAATTCAATTAACTTCGCACGAATTTTAGCTCAAATCGTTTATTATTTTTATGCTTATTTCCAAGTGAAAAAAGAAAATGACAAGATTGAATATGTTAACTTCAGTGTACCAACAGGAAACTTTGGTGATATTTTCGCAGGTTATATGGCTAAACGAATGGGGCTTCCTGTAGGAAAATTAATTGTTGCAACGAATGAAAACAATATTTTAGAGCGGTTTATCAAAGATGGCGTTTATGAACCTGGTGAGTTCCGTAGCACTTACAGTCCATCGATGGATATTCAAGTTGCAAGCAACTTTGAACGATACTTATACTACTTGCTTGATGAAAATTCTAGCGAAGTTCAATCACTAATGAATCAATTTAAAACGACTGGAAAAATTGAGGTTAGTAAAGAGCAGCTTCGTCTAGTACAAGAAGATTTCTCTGCTTATGGTGTGAAAAATGATGAATGCTTGCAAACAATCAGAAAATATTTTGCCGATACAAACTATTTATTAGATCCGCATACATCTTGTGGTGTCACAGCATTTGAAAAATGCAGCCCACAAGAAGATATTTGTGTGACTTTGGCAACTGCCCATCCTGCTAAATTTAATGAGGCTATCGAGCTTTGTCAGATTGAACAGACATTCCCTGAAGAAATTCAACAGTTGTTTGATAAACCTCAATATTTGGAAGTGATTGAAGCTGATAAAGACGAAATTGCCCGTAGATTAGAGAGACATTTTACTTCTGCGGAAGTTAATTCAAAATAAAACAAAAAAATTTATAAGAGAAGCCGCAATTCTTGCGGTTTCTCTTTACCGATTTCCTCAATTTCTTCCACCAGGAATTACTGCAAAACGTAATCGTCTCTTTAACAAATACTTTTTCCTTATATAAAATACAATCGTAAGCCATACAGGTGTTGTGATAAAAAGAGACCAAAACAAAAAGAACATTACTAGGAAAATTGATTCTGATACGATGACTAATAAATTTATCATCATTACAACCCCTTGCTCTAGTTTTGCAGCTCCAACGATGATGATTCTTACTTCTATTATACCTACGTGATAGAAAAGATACACTACTTTCTGAAAATTCGGTAAAATAATAGTAAGATATTTTGATATTTGAATAAGTAGGTTGCTCCCATTTTTATATAGTTAAATATATCGTTAACAAACAATGTTTCGAGAGTGGCTGGAAGGGAGAGTTAAGAATATGGAAACTTTTATTTTAGCTTTAGACCAAGGAACAACAAGCTCACGGGCAATTTTGTTTAATAAAAGAGGAGAAATTGTACATATTGCTCAAAAAGAGTTTACGCAACATTTTCCTAAAGCCGGTTGGGTGGAACATAATGCCAATGAAATTTGGGGATCTATTTTATCGGTGATTGCGGAAGTTTTAACCGAATCGAGTACAAAACCTGATCAAATTTCCGGTATCGGTATAACGAACCAACGAGAAACAACGGTTGTTTGGGACCGTGAAACAGGCGAACCTATTTATAATGCAATCGTTTGGCAGTCACGTCAATCGAATGACATATGTGAAAAACTAAAAGAAAAAGGATATAATGACTTATTTCGGAGAAAAACAGGATTGCTTATTGATCCTTATTTTTCAGGAACAAAAGTTAAATGGATATTGGATCACGTAAAAGGAGCCAGGGAAAAAGCGGAGCAGGGGAAGTTATTATTTGGAACTATTGATACGTGGCTCATTTGGAAGCTGTCGGGAGGTAAGGTACATGTAACGGACTATTCCAATGCATCAAGAACGTTAATGTTCAATATTCATGAACTAATATGGGATGATGAGCTTTTAGACATTTTGGGGGTACCAAAATGTATGCTGCCTGAAGTCCGTCCTTCATCGGAAATTTATACAAAAACTTGTGATGTCCATTTCTTTGGGAAAGAAGTACCGATTGCGGGAATAGCTGGTGATCAACAGGCTGCATTATTCGGCCAAGCATGTTTTAGTGAAGGAATGGCGAAAAATACATATGGTACAGGTTGCTTTATGTTGATGAACACAGGTGAAAAAGCTGTTTCATCAAAAAATGGATTATTAACGACAATAGCTTGGGGTATTGGCGGCAAGGTCACCTATGCGCTTGAAGGAAGCATTTTTGTAGCAGGATCAGCCATTCAATGGCTTCGCGACGGTCTTCGTCTCATTAAAGAAGCTAAAGATAGTGAGTTTTATGCAATGAAAGTGTCTTCTACAGATGGTGTATATGTTGTTCCAGCATTTGTTGGTCTTGGAACACCTTATTGGGATAGTGATGTCCGAGGAGCTGTTTTTGGTGTCACGCGGGGCACAACTAAAGAGCATTTTATTCGGGCAACACTTGAATCATTGGCTTACCAGACGAAAGATGTATTATCAGCAATGGAAGCTGATTCTGGAATACAATTAAAAACTTTAAGAGTTGATGGCGGGGCTGTAAAAAATAATTTTTTAATGGATTTCCAAAGTGACCTTCTAAATGTGCCGGTGGAAAGGCCGTCAATTAATGAAACTACAGCATTAGGAGCCGCTTATTTGGCAGGGCTTGCGGTAGGATTTTGGGATAGTCAGGAAGAAATTTCGAAGCAATGGGTAATTGACAGAAAATTTGTTCCTACGATGAGTGATAAACAACGTGATGATTTATATAACGGATGGAAAAAAGCTGTTTATGCGGCAATGGCATTTAAATAATACCTATTTTTTCTTTTTGAATGTATAGTGAAAGCGGGGGTTAAAGTAATAATGGATATATAGTTTTTTTTATAATTTGTAAAGGAGCTCGAATGAACAATTATTATGAATAATTATATTTTACAAAAAAATATGGGTTGGAATTTTGACAATAGTTATGCACGTTTACCGAAATCCTTATTTACAAGAATGAATCCAACTCCTGTCCGTTCGCCAAAATTGGTCATTTTTAATTCTTCTCTGGCAGCATCTCTTGGGTTAAATGGGGAATGTTTGCAAAGTGAAGAAGGAGTTGAAATATTAGGTGGTAATAAATTACCTGAAGGTTCTGAACCTATTGCTCAAGCTTATGCCGGTCATCAATTTGGTTATTTTACGATGTTAGGTGATGGCAGGGCAATTCTTCTAGGCGAACAGATAACACCAGAAGGAGAACGCTTTGATATACAGTTAAAAGGTTCGGGGAGAACTCCCTATTCCCGAAATGGTGATGGAAGGGCTGCCCTTGGACCGATGTTGCGTGAATATATAATTAGTGAAGCGATGCATGCACTTGGAATTCCTACAACACGAAGTCTTGCGGTTGTAACAACCGGCGAACCGGTGTATCGGGAAAAGGTATTGCAAGGAGCCATATTAACACGTGTCGCAAAAAGCCATATTCGTGTTGGTACTTTTCAATATGTGAGGGTATGGAGAACTTTGGATGAACTTAGGAAGTTGGCGGATTATGCAATTGATCGCCATTACCCGGAAGTAAACGGTGAAAATCCTTCTACCCGGTATGTAGCTTTTCTTAAAGAAGTGGTGAAAAGCCAAGCAGCACTGATTGCCAAATGGCAGCTCGTCGGATTTATTCACGGTGTTATGAATACAGACAATATGGCAATTAGTGGTGAAACAATTGATTATGGCCCGTGCGCATTTATGGATCGATATGATCCGGCAACGGTTTTCAGTTCGATTGATCATTATGGGCGTTATGCTTATCAAAATCAACCGTATATTGGAGCATGGAATCTTGCACGGTTCGCAGAAACATTATTGCCGCTTTTAGCGGAAGATGAAAAAATTGCAGTTACAATAGCACAAGATGTTGTTTCTAAATTCCACGATTTTTATAACGAATACTGGCTTTCGGGAATGCGTGCAAAACTAGGGTTGTTCAATCAAGAAGAGGAAGATGAAAAGTTAATAAAGGACCTTCTATCGTTAATGGAAAAGCATCAAGCTGATTTTACAAATACTTTCCTAGCTTTAACATTTCAGAAATTAGAAGGAAGCCCTGTCTTTTGTACAGAGGAGTTTCGTGAATGGCTGAAACGGTGGCAGTCTCGATTATTAAAACAACCGGAACCGATCGATTTGGCGTATGAAAGGATGAGGGCTAACAATCCTGCACTAATTCCCCGCAACCATCGTGTTGAGGAGGTACTTAAATTAGCTGTCGGTCAAGGTGAATTTCGCAAAATGGAACAGTTTTTAAATGCACTATCAAAACCATATGCTCATTCGCACGATCAAGTTGATTACTCATTACCGCCACCTCCTTCAAATGAACGGTACGTTACTTATTGTGGAACTTAAACACAAATAATCACCGTTCCCACGTTTTTGTGGGAAACGGTGAAAATCGAAAGTGTTTTTATTTTTTTCTAAGATGTCATAGAAATATTAATTTCGAACGAAAGCTGTACCGACAATGATTAATAAAATGAAAAGCACTACAATTAATGCGAAGTTGTTACCATAACCATATCCGTATCCACCAAAACCCATACTGATCACCTCCTTTCAAGTCGAAAGGGCAATGAATTTTTTTGTTATGTCGTTAAAGTCACCAGCGAAAAATATTGTCATCAAGGGCAATTCTGAAGGCAAATCAAATTCCAAAAAATCATACCCAAAACAACTATGAATTGCCGGAGAAATAATATGTTTGGGTACTCCCGCAATGAAACCTCTATAAATGTACCTACCATTTGTTTAATTTTTACCGCTTTTCACATACCTCTATGGTGCATCTGATTTGTTATTTCATTTGATAACTTTTTCCATCAATCTTGTTATTGATTTAAATTTATAATAAGTTATGTATGTTTTTTAAATGTTGTATAGACAAAATTTGATAGGAATTTATATCATTTCTTTTTTGTTAAAAACATGTAGTAATTTAATAAAAAATTCACGATATTAAAATGAACGGTTCTCTTTGGTAAAAGAACTCATTGTGTTATTTTGTAAAAGAAAGCAAAATGAAACTTTCCAATCGCATTTACGTATTAAATAACAAACTAAGAAATAAAAAGGGGGGATATTTATGGACAAAACAAAAAAAGTTATGGCTGGTATCTCATCAACTGTTCTAATGTTGGGGCTTGTTGGCTGTGGTTCCGAACTGGAAACAGCTCCACTGCCGGAAGATTCATATTGTACGGAATGGGAGTGGGATTACGATGATGGTGTATGGGAATGCGATGATTTTGATTCGCATTATTACGGTCATTCTTATTATGGGGGCCGTTATTTTAAGACGAAATCAGATTTATATAAAAGCAAAGATTATATGGCTTACAAAAACAGTTCGTCATTTCTTGGCAGTTCTGTCACCGACAGTTCAATCAAAAAGAGTTCAGGTTTTGGAAGTGGTGTAAAAAGCTTCGGAGGTTAAGTAGCAATATCACCTATAGCGATATGTCTTTTAGACATTTTTTTGATTTTTTAAATTTAGGTATATGTAAAAAATGGAAGGAAGGATTGAAGTGAACTTATATATAAATTTTGCTGCTTATTTAGGTTTGGCGTTGCTTCTTTTAGCAATTGGAATTATATTGTTTATTTACAGTACGCCAAAATTAAAAGAATTTAACCTAATTGCTGAAAAAAATGGTACAGCGGCACTATCTCTTGGAGGGAAAATTATTGGTTTAGCACTTGTACTTGGTGCTGCTCTTGAATATTCAGTTTCCCTTATTGATATGGCAATATGGGGAGCTATCGGCATCATAGCACAAATTATCGTGTTTCTTTTAGCGGAAATTGTGACAATCCGTTTTAGCATCCACAAAGCCATAGAAGAGGATAATAGGGCGGTAGGGATTATGCTGTTTTCATTATCAATTGCGATTGGCTGGATTGTCGCTAAATCTTTATCGTACTAAAAAGTGGTGGTTGAATGAAAAAGTTAACCTATTACATTGATCTTGGGAATGGACATTATGAACCGTTTTATGAATATCATTCATCAACGGTGGGGCTGGATGAATTGTATGCCCGCCAGCTTTGTACATATTTTATTATGAAAGGCCGACAATATGAATTGATTGCCAACGAAATGAACGGCGATGAAGATATTCTTGTTATCCAAGATCGGGGAAAAAATCCTCATGTGTTAGGAGAAAGAATATATCGTGGTCAAGGTTTACATATTGAGATTCGCAGGTTTAGAGAACAAGAAAATTTCAAATTACTTGCTGTAATTCCATGTCAGAGCCACTTTGAAATCATTCGTTATTTATTAAAGGATATTGTCTCTGTTCCAGGACTAGGGCAAATGGAAGTCACTTCAACTGAAATTGACGAAGACCGGGCTGTCTATGTTCTTTACGTAAAGGAAATTGGGGAGATTGAATAGTGGATAGAAAAACTTATATTCTTGAACGAGAACGATTTTACACGAAGATCGATCATTTCTGGGCCGATCTTTACGGGGAAGAATATGCCCTCTATGATATTGCTTTGATAGATGAAATGGAGCTTGAAAAAATCCGTTTGGCTAGCGCAAGAATTGGAGCAATCTTTTTTAAAACAGCAAAACTGTTGAGAAAAGTGCCGGATGCAACATTACTAGAGATGGGGTTTCCTAAGGAAACCCTATCCTTTATTCGCTTAAAAACGCTTCCTGTTGAGTCAGTGATCTCTAGGCTTGATCTTATCAAAACTGAAAATGGGTATAAATGTATTGAAATTAATGCGGATACACCGACGTTTATAAAAGAACTTTATGCTATAAACGATATCGTCTGCAAGGAATTCAAGGTAAAAAACCCAAATGCTCATATGGAGCAACAGTTATGTCAAGCGATTCGAAAGAGTATTGATCAAAGTACCAAATGGCTTGGAATATCACATCCTTCAGTTGTTTTTACGGCACATGATGATCATATTGAAGACAGGGAAACCGTTCATTATTTACGAAATTTGTCTTCTCTAGATGCCCCTTTTGTTCCGTTAAATCAATTGCAAATCGAAAAAGGGGTCGGATTATTTGATAATAACGATATGAAAATTGATATTTTGTACCGGCAAACGTTTCCGATTGAAAATTTGATTTTAGACGAAGACGATCACGGAAATAAAATAGGTTTATGGCTGTTGGAATTAGTCAGCGATAGGAAACTAGCAATCATCAATCCGCCATCTGCATTTTTACTGCAAAACAAAGCGGTTCAGGCAGTCATTTGGGGATTGCATGCTGAATCTAGTTTATTTTTTACAGATGAAGAACATGATTGGATTGAAAAATATTTTCTTCCGACTTATTTGGAGCCTGATTTTTTTATAAAAAATGGATTCGTGTATGTTAAAAAGCCATCCTTTGGCAGGGAAGGAGATACAGTTGAAATTTTTTCACCAGATGGAATTGTTCAATATAGTGATGCTCAAAAATCATATACGAATTATATCCCTGTTTATCAACAATACATTAAACATCCAACTATTCGCTTTCAAAGTGAAAAAGGAGAGCAAGAAGGAAATCTTCTTGTCGGCAGTTTTCTAATTAATGGACAACCATCAGCAATTGGCTTCCGTGTAGGTGGTATGATTACAAATAATTTATCATATTACTTGCCAATTGCTCTCAAATAAGTAAAAAACATTTATATTTATTTAATGAAAAAATTAAGGAGTTCTTTAAGATTAGGATTTTTTAATTGTTTATGGAGGGAAAAGATGAAGCAATTGTTGAAAAATTTTATCAATGGATTGTTAACGATTGTCCCAATTATTCTTGTTATTTATGTAGTTATTAAAATATTTACATTTCTAGATAGCATTTTAGGAAACCTTTTAAAACCATATTTAAAGGAAGATTATATACCAGGAATCGGTATTTTGCTGACAGTTGCCATCATTACATTTCTCGGATGGCTTTCCACACAATATTTTAGTGGGAAAATTATTCAAATTATTGATCGTTTCTTAGAAAAAATTCCTTTAGTGAAAACCTTATATTCTGTTATAAAAGATACATTTCATTCTTTGCTTGGAGAAAAAAGGGCTTTTTCGAAAGTTGCTCTTGTTGAAATACCGAATACAGGGATGAAAAGTATCGGTTTTATTACTTCAGAAGAAATTGAAAATTTAGCTGATCCTTTGAAAGACCATATAGCAGTTTACGTACCACAAAGTTTTCAAGTTGCAGGATTTACTTTTCTTATTCCGAAAGAGCAGGTAACAATACTTGATGTGAAGCCTGAAGACGCAATGAAGTTTGTACTTTCTGGAGGTATTACTTCAAAATAGGACGATTATTACATTCTCTACAATGTGTACAAACTATAGCTAACGTCCTTAGCAGGAGTTGGAATAAATGGTATTGCATCAAAAACATATTAGGCTTGAAAATGTGAATGTCTATTGCGAATATTCGATCACAAAAAAGCCCCCTCTTTTGTTAATACATGGGGTGGCAGCAACAACTTATACATTTCATGCGCTTATGCCTTTGTTAGAAGATCATTTTTCCATTGTTGCATTAGACTTGCCTGGATTTGGAAAAAGTGAAAAACCTTCATCTTTTAAATATTCCTATGAAAATTATGCCCGTATTATTGCTGGATGCATCAAATATTTTCAATTAAAAAATGTCAATATCGTTGGCCACTCGATGGGCGGACAAGTGGCATTATATACTGCAAAAATGATTCCTGAAAAAATTCATTCATTAATATTGCTTGCCAGTTCCGGGTATTTAAAAAGAACGAATCGTGCTTTTATTTATTGTACATATCTCCCATTTTTTAATTATTATGTTAAAAAGCAAGTTTATAAAAAAGAAGTTCGAGAAGTGTTGAAAAATGTTTTTTATAATCATTCGCTGATTACGGACGATCATATAAGAGAATTTGAAAGACCTTTGCAAGAAAAAGGTTTTTATACCGCCCTTAAGAGGCTTGTGCGCTATCGTGAAGGAGATTTAACAAGCGATGAGCTTCACAACATTCAAATTCCAACATTATTGCTTTGGGGAAAGGAAGATAGGGTTGTTCCTGTTCATGTAGGAGAAAGGTTGGCAAAAGACTTGCCAAATGGAAAGTTAATCATTTTAGAAAAAACTGGCCATTTATTGACTGAAGAACGGCCGAAAGAAATATTTCATCATATTTTTGAGTATGTCTATAATGTACCATTCGGTAGAAAGGAATAAAAATAATAGCCTAAATAGATATCATTTAGCTATTATATGATATTTAATTGCTAATAATATGATAGTAATCAATATTTTTCAAAAGGATTTTATGAATGAACAGAATTTTATTGGAATACTATGAGGAAGCTGTGGAACGGTCAAAACAATTGTCTTAAATGATATAAATCAATATTTAGAAACAAGAGAAACACTCCCAACATTAACAACTAAAGTACAGAGCTGAAGAAAAAGGCATAGAAGTCGTCAAGATTTCAGAAGAATACACATCGCAAACATGTGCAGTTTGCAAGCCATATCCATCGAAGGAATTTGCTCATCAATCCAATCGAAAACATCGAGGATTAGATGTATGTAAAGATTGACATAAAGGACTCAATGCTGATGTCAATGGAGCCATCAATATAGCTAAAAAGTATCTGAAAGAGATAGAGGATCTATCTCTTTCAGTAGTGGTGTTGGACACGCCAACAGTGTATATTTTCAAAGGAGATCAGTTCGTTGCGTAGAACCGGAAGCTTGTCAGTTTAATGACGAGTAGTTCACTGGATTTGTACGGATAGTTACATTTGCCATTTTCAACAAACGAGCCTTTACTTAGGAATCAATGGAAACAAAACCTTGAAGCAATAATTGCTGGAGTTGACCTTCCTGAACCGATCATGAAAGATGCAATTCTTGAAGATCTAGAATTATCGTATAAATCAATTGGGCTCCATTTACTATTTCTTTATAAATTACGAAAAATTACCGAAGCCCATTATTGGGAACGGATTCGTGAAGAATTAAGCGATCGAATACATGACCGTTTAAAAAGTGGAATAGAGATTCCTAGAAGTACTTGTAAAAACTGCGGCAAAATTTTGCCTCCAACAATTAAATTTTCACTTTGTGATGAATGCTATTTTGATTATATTTTTGAAAAAGTATAAAGCTGGAATTGATCAAATAATCAATTCCAGCAATTTTGTTAAAACAAAATCGACGCTCTCCTTTCTAACCTCATTACGTGATTTGTTTAAGAAATATTGGGTATAAGTATAGCACGTTTGATTTACTTTGATTCCAAAACAAACCATTCCAACCGGTTTTTCTTTCGTTCCACCTGAAGGGCCAGCAATGCCGGAAATACCAATGCCGATTTCAGCATCAGCAACTTTTGAAACGCCACAAGCCATCTCTTTAGCAACTTGTTCGCTAACCGCTCCGTATTTTTCTAATGATTCCCGTTTTACACCTAGAAATTTCATTTTTGCTTCATTTGAATACGTTACGAAGCTAGAGTTTAATACTTTCGAAGCATTTGGAACGTTTACAATTCTCGCTGATGCTAACCCTCCAGTGCATGACTCAGCAAAAGCGATGTGATATCCCTTCTGAATTAAGTAATCAACAACCTTTTCTTCAATAACCATTTTATTATCTTAAGGGTTGCCCAGAAAGTCATGGCAAATCAACATTTAATCAATAATTTTTGTGTTGTTAGACTTTTCGGATAGCCCTTACTTCTCCTTTCCTGTATTTGCTTGTTTATTTCTTTTCCAAACTTACTTAATACCTAACAATTTGACTTTTCTATTAAAAGGCAGAAATTTTAATTACTTAGTACAAATAAACCGCACAAAATATATAATCCAAAACTAATTGCAGCACCGATTGCTGCTATCTTTAATTTATACCTTGCATATTCGACTAAATCCATATCTATTATGGAAGCTGTAGTAATCGTCGTATCGCCAAGTGGTGAAGCCAATGCACCAAATGCACCGCTTGCAAAAACAGCACCAATCGTTAAAGGAATTGAAGCATCTGTAGCTTGCGCTAATGAAATTCCTAGTGGCATAAATAATCCCCAAGTTCCCCATGAAGAACCGATGAAATACCCGACAAGCGATCCTATAATAAAAATGATTGCTGGAACTAAAAAAGCTGGTAATACAGCTCCTAATGATGAACTGACAAAAGCTGAAAAACCTAAATCCTCTGCAGCCATTGTTAAAGCCCAAACTAAAATAAGTAAACTGATCGCTTGCATCATTTGATTTCCTCCATCGTAAAAATGATAGAGGATTTCATTTAATGGCTGCTTCCGAAAAATATAAAAAATCAACGTAAAAAATAGAGTGATAAAAACGGCAAGGAGCATGACGAAAGTCGCGTCTGCCTTAGAAAATGCAGAAAATATCGTTTTGGCTCCAGCATCAATACCATCTTTCCATAGGAGAACTAGGGTAAAGGAAATAAGCAAAAAGACCGGAATAATCATGTGCCAGGGCTGTGCTTTAACAAATGATAATTCTATTTTAATGCCGATACGATGTAGTTCATGTTCTTCATTTTCATGATCATCTTTGTTTTTGCTTGTTTTGTCTGTCTTTTTCAATGGTGGCCAAAACGTTTGTAATATACCGATTATTAACATAATGATGGCAAAAAAGTTAAATAAAAAACTTTGTAAAAACAAGTTATATGGGGTGATATTTAAATCCAATCCTCTCGTTGCGCCCTCTACGAGCGAAGCCATAAATCCGACAAAAGCGGTTGCAACCGGCAATAGAACAATGATCGATTCAGTGGATATGTCCAATGTCATTCCTACTTTTTGCTTTGACAAATTCATTTTTTGAATGAATGATTTAATAATCGGACCGATCATCATTATCCGAAACATTGGCATCATGAACGTAAATGGCAACGTAAGCCAAATAAGACTGAGTAAACCTCGTTCAGTCTTAACTTTTTGACCAACCCATTGTGAAAAACCTTTGATGCCGCCAGCAATATTCATCATTCCAATCAGACCACCAAATAAATATAAAAAGCTAATAATTTTCACATTTGTTTCATCAGATAAAGTCGTTATCATATAATGAATGGATTGTCTTATTCCAGAAAACAAATCATTGGTAACAAAGAAAGAACTTACTAAAAGACCTATTACAAGTCCTGGCAAAATATCTTTTAACCAAATAGCCATTACAATCACAATTATGAATGGCAACAAAGAAACCGCTGTATGTTCCAACTTGCTTCCCCCTAATCCGATTGCATGTAAAAAATCATTATTGTAGTATTCCCAAACGATAAATCGGATTATTACAAATTGAAAATGGGGAAGTTATGTAAATAATATTTTGAAATTTTATTTATTAAAACTGTTATCAATTTCTTGTAATAATTCACCTATTTTTTTATCGTTTTTGACAAGGTCTGCATAGTGATCCATCGGTGTTTTATCATGATTTACTATAATCAATTTTGCACCATTTTCTTTTGCAATAAGTGGAAATTGATTAGCTGGCGTCACTGTTAGGGAAGAACCTAAGACTATAAATAAATCTGCCCGTTCTGTTTCTTGTAATGCAAATTGAAATGCATCTTGAGGTAAAGCCTCACCAAATAATACAACAGAAGGGCGAAGGATGCCTCCGCAATCGCATTTATATTCCTTTTGTAAATATCGTTTGCTATCTTCTTCTTTTCCACAGCGTTGACAATGAAGTTTTCGCAATGTTCCATGCAGCTCGGCAACACGTTTAGAACCCGCTAGCTGATGAAAACCGTCTACATTTTGAGTTATGATTGATTGAATAATTCCTCTATTTTCCCAATCTGCTAATATGAAATGTCCTTTATGAGGTTTGTATTCATTAACACCTAGTACCCGTTGTCGATAAAACTCAATAAATTCATGAACATTATTATTTAACGCTTCCGTACTAGCAAGGCGGCTTGGATCTTTTTGTTTCCAAAGCCCTTTTGAAGAACGGAAATCAGGAAGTCCGCTTTCTGTAGACATACCGGCCCCTGTGAAAACTACAGTATATTTAGCTTCTTTTAACCATTCATTGATCATGATTACTTTCCCCCTGTATTTAGTTGAATTAACTCCTCGAAACCTTTGAATCTTTACCTTCAGAACATTTTCATTAATTATTACTCTAGAGATTTAACACATGTTGCACCTTTCTAGAAAATTTCTTAGATTAGGATTCGCTTCCCTTCATAAACATGAAAAATATTGAACTAAAAAGACCACAAAAAAAATTTGAATCATCGAATTCCAAAAAAGTAATCTGGAGCCTATCAAAGGATAAAATAAATTTTACAAGGAATACTTTTTATGCAGTATTTTCCGATTTCTATAAATAAAAAAATCTTTCCAAATATACTACTATAGGAGAATAGATAACTTTTTCTACCTCCCTTAATTTTATAATGACTGCTCGTACTTCAATTATATTCTATCAAAAAGGACTGAAAAAATATTTGCATTTTACAGTAAATATGTAAATAAACATTAGTTATACTTCTTGTATTTTACTAAGGGGTTAGCCTGTAAAGAAAAAGCTGTCCAGAAAATGCTGAAACAAACTTCCCGGTCGCCAGAATGGGCAAAAAAATCATAATTTTGATAAAATATATTTATCAATATTTTAAACATTTAGTATGGAATTTGACCTTAAGGAAGTGTTTGAATGGAGCCAATTGTTTATGGAAATATAAAAATATTTCCTGTTAATTTACAAGTTCATCATAATTTAAAAAGTTTTAATTGTTATTTGGTTGAAAAAGAAAATTCTTTATATTTAATTGATGCCGGAATAGACAGTGAAGATTATTGGAGTTTGTTTGTGAAGACTCTGAAATCAAATGGTTTTAGTCTTAAAGATTTAACGGCTATTCTAATTACTCATCATCATTTCGATCATGTTGGCCTCGTGAATCGCATAACTGAATTGGAACTGATCCCAGTGTATGCCCATGAAAAAGCAATTCCTCGTTTAAAGCGTGACCCTGAATTTTTAAGGAAGAGAGTCGCTTTTTTTGAACAACTTTATCGGGAAATGGGCTGTGGAGAGGCAGGGGAGGCTCAAGTCAAAAAATTGGAGCATGCGATTTTTAATAATAAACATTTGGAAATAAAAGCTGATATTTTACCATTTAAGGTTAATAAGTTTCCATTTACTGTACTAGAAGTCCCTGGCCATTCACCTGATCAGGTTGCCTTTTATGATTCTGAAAATAAAATTCTGTTTGGTGGAGACTTGCTTATAAAGCATATTTCAAGCAATGCATTAGTTGAACCTGATGAAAATGGTGACCGTATCCTTTCTCTACTACAACATATAGAGTCGTTTCAAAAATGTAGATCGCTTTCTATCGATTATGTTTTCTCCGGTCATGGAAAAATCATTGAACAGCCAATACGTTTAATAGAAAAAAGACTGGAAAATATTGATGTAAAAGCTGAGAAAATTCTCGCACTTATCAAACAGGGGGTTCAAACTGCAAGCGAAATTGCAAAAGCGTATTATCAAAAAAAGTATGAATCACAGTTTTCGTTAGTAATGTCTGAGATTATCGGGCATTTAGATTATTTGGAAGCAAAAAAACAAGTGAAAAAAAAGAAAATAGAAGGGGTATGGTATTATTTTGTATGATAAAATAAAACGTAATCGCTTATTCTTATTTAACAAATCAAATTACAAGGAATTTTATCAAATGGAAAGGAGATTGAATAATGGACGTTAGATACCCAATTGGAAAATTTTCGTTTGATGGGGTAGTAACGAGGGAAATACTTGATGATTGGATTCGTGATATGGAACAATTGCCTAGCTTGCTTTTTGAAGCATTGGAAGATTTAAATGAGGAGCAGATGAATACACCATATCGAGAAGGTGGATGGACGATCCGTCAAGTTGTTCATCATTTGGCGGACACAGCTATTAATTACTATGCCCGTATTAAGCTTGCTCTTACCGATGAAAAGCCAGTAATTGTACCTTTTGATGAAAGTAAGTGGGCAGAGTTGCCAGATAACCAGTTACCTGTAGAAGTTTCTTTGACACTTCTTAAAACAATACATACACGCTTTTGTAACTTATTACGAAATTTAACCGATGCTGACTTTGAAAAAATTTATGTACATCCTCAAACAGGTGAATCAAATGTAGGATTGACTATTGGCATATATGCTTGGCATGGAAAGCATCATTTAGCACAAATAACTACATTTCGTGAACGAAAAGGTTGGTAATATATTAATATTTTCATGGAGGCTGTCAAGCCCTTAATTCATGAACGGGTGATGCCTTGTTATAAGTCGAAAAAATAGAACACTATTAACATTTAGTTATCTGAAGATCATTTTGTTCAAATCCGTTTAATGTAAGTGGGGTTTCATTATTTAAGGAACCTCTTTTTTATTTTTTAGGTAAAAAAATATAGTGAACGAAGAAAGAAGCTTTGAGTTTTAGATTCTTCTGACTAAAAAGGTAAATTAAAT
>NZ_JABTTE010000033.1 GCF_013303125.1 Calidifontibacillus erzurumensis
CATGGTAGATGGTGCCGGAGATGGTGCAGGAGAGGGGTCAGGCACCGCACGGTAGATGGTGTCGGAGACGGTATCGGAGAGGGGTCAGGCACCGCACGGTAGATGGTGCCGGAGACGGTACACCAGAGAGATCTGACACCTGTGGTAGAAGTTTATTGCTTGATTGAACTTTTTCTTCTCGAGCCAAAAATGATGTTACCATTTGTAAAACGAAATTTTTTATAGGAATGGGATTAATATAGAGGAAGAATAGAAGGTTCACCTTAAAATTCCTTGGCCTCTAATTAATCTTCATTCCTTTTTTGTATGTATGAATAACGAAAATGTAAAGTTTACTTGACATAAATTGTGGATGTAAAGTAAACTTTACTTAAAGAGAATGTAAAGTTTACTTTACTTTTTTGTGGAGGCCTTATGAAAAATAGAATTCGGGAATTACGGAAATTAAATAATCTTACGCAGGAGGAATTATCTATAAAAGTTTGTGTCTCACGGCAATCAATCATTGCAATTGAATCAGGCAAATATAATCCATCTTTAGAGCTTGCCTATAATATTTCAAAAGTTTTCAATTGTAGGATTGAAGATGTGTTTATATTTGAAGAGGAGTGAGTGAAAGTATGGAAGTTTCTTTCGGTGGTATTATTGGATTGTATAGTGGAATGATATTAGGATTATTTGCCTGGTGGTTTGGACGGAAACAAGCTAGGAAAAACAGAGGTCTTGATGAACTTTACTTTCATATTTGGCAAAAGGCGAGATCCTATTCATGGTATGTAACATTAGGAACGCTTTATGTTCTCTTTTCGTTAATATTATTTGGAATTGAAATAAGTGCTGCAATCGTTTTAAGTATTCTCATAATAGCGCATCTTGGGAGTTGGAGTATAATTGGGGGTGTTTTGTCTATCAACATGTCCAATCCAGACTTATTGGAGCCTTCACGTGTAAAGTTAGGTATCATTATAATTGCGGTGTCTATTATTGTATTTACAATTATCTCGATATTAACGAATAACTGGAAGTTTTTGTTGTTCAGTATTCTGCCTAATCTTATTGGTGTTCTTATTGCTTTAACACCGAATAAAAATAATTCAGAGTAAACTTGCTGTGGAGTAGAGATTGTGACATTTTGTTATAGATGTTTTGGATATGGTATCTAAGGGGAGCATTCATAAAAATACTGCAGGTCGATTTGAAAAATTGGGGACAATATAATTACATTCAATATAGATGCGCACAAAAATGAGCAATGATGGGCTGCTTCGGTAGTCCATTTTTTATTTGTTAATTTAAATCAAATAGGGTAGGGGAGTGGTAGAAATGAGGAATAAAACAATGCTCCATAGGTATGTGACATTTTAATGTGCAGCGGTATAGTGGAATGATGAGATTATAGTTACATGAATAAGGGTTAGCTTGCCAGAGAGAAAAAATGGCCCTAAAATGTGTTTTTACTATAGTTATTTAAACAAACGTTTATTTAAATCGAATCAAAATGAAGGAATTTTTATTTTAAATAAATGTTTAATTAAATCTAATAAGCTTTCCTTGCCCTAAAGTGACGGCAATGTGCGGCAGAAGGTGCCAGAGACGGTACAGGAGAGGGGTCAGGCACCGCACTGGAGAAGGTGCCAGAGATGGTGCACCAGAGGGGTCAGGCACCGAACCGCAGATGGTGCCGGAGACGGTGCCAGAGATGGTACAGGAGAGGGGTCAGGCACCGAACCGCAGAAGGTGCCAGAGATGGTGCACCAGAGGGGTCAGGCACCGCACCGCAGATGGTGCCGCAGATGGTACGTCAAAGGTGCCTGACCCCTCCAGCAGAGATTTATTCTATTATTGTTTTGATTTGTGTTTGGGTTTCTTTTAGTGTTTATTGTACTTTTTCTTTTGTTGTGTCATTTAGTTTTTCTATGATGTCGATTTTCAGGTTGATGCCAAGTTCTTTTAATTGCTGTTGTGCTTCGGTGCGGGTAATTTCACCGCTTTTGACTTGATCCATGATTTTCAAGACTTTTTCTTTTGTAGCTTCATCTAAATTTCTGAATAAAATCCCTTTGTGGTGTAACACACCTTTTTCAAGAAGATCACCATCGATTGTTTTAAAAATGACATGATTCGATTGATCAACACTATTTTCTTTCAATTCATTCTGGATCTTGTGATGTAAGCCTTTTTTTATGAATTCACCTTGTATTGGTAATTGGATGCCTAGTTCTTCTAATTGTTTCTGGGCTTCATTACGGGAAAGTTCGCCGCTTTTAACTTTTTCCATAATTCCTTGGACTTTTTCTTTCGTAGCTTCATCCAAGTTTTCAAACGGATGCCCAATTACAAATTTTGCTGGGCATGTCACACCTAGTTCTTCAAGTTTTGCTTTTGTTTCATCCAAAATCGCTTGTATTTTTTTCATTGTTGCTTCATCTACATCTTGTCCCCAGTTAAATTTCAAAACTAGCGGAGCTTTGTGTGGATCTCTATCAATATTTATTTCCGTAATAGTTGTTTGGCTAGAATCATCTGCAACCTTATCAACATTCGCTTCTGCGAAAGCAGGAAAAGCAGCAGCGCCAATGACACCTAAAGATAAAGCTCCTGTTACTACAAATCTTTTAAAATTTAAAAAACTACTCATATGTTCCCTCCTAAATTTGACTTTTTACATTAAAAACAATAAGTCGTTTACATGTCAGTAAAATGTCCAATTAGTAAAAAATTCCTCACAAACATAGTGATTGTTTGAAACACATTGGACATAAAAACAAAAAAGCAGCTAGACCGCCATGTACTTTACTGCTTTTTTGCCTACACAACTATTAATCCGAACCCCGATGCCGTCTAATTCACGTGTCCATCGTATTGATCCCAACACACGAATGAACACATTCGTTTCTGTCCCTTTGTGACTTCCTTATCGATCAAAGTGGAAAATCTAAATATTCTTTTACTGTTACGTACTATTATCAACAACAGATCTAAATCTCATTTTGTAAATGGAATCCCTGACAGCTTATTCACAACAAATAACTCGCACTGATCTACTAGTAAATTTATAATTGTTTCCTCACTTCACAACGTAATTTTGCCTTATGTATATTGCATAACAAAATGGTTCTTACGTTCTTTTGGTGATCAATCAAAAAGTGTTCGTTAAGAGAAAAAGCGAATGGTATTCATCGACAATTTTCTTTCAAATCATATGTAAAAGTGGAACTATCATTCAAAAACATTAATTGAAAAATTGATGTTTCACCCAATATACGTAAAAACCATTTTTCGCCTGCAAAAAACAGCCTTAATCTAACTCACTGATCTACAAATGCAGTCCCCAAGTTTAATTGAAAAAATATTAACAAAATATACCTCAACATACATTTTTGTGGATAATTTCATAATTTCATTGATAGAAATGTTTAAATCTACTAAAATTAAAACAGTTAGTGTGAAAAAATAGTCGAATCGTCGTCTTGTTTTGTTTTTGAAAGGGGACAATGTTTCTATGTTTAATATAAAAAGGAATGATCCGTGCTATTGCGGCAGTGGCAAAAAATTTAAGAAATGCTGTGCTGCCCGTGAAAGCAATGAATCTCAAGTTGCCATTTTGGAGCGGGAAGTTGTTCAAGCTCAGTCAGAGCTGTTCCGTTATTCTTTTTCCCATCCAGTATTTAAGGCAGCTGTTCAACAAAAGTTTCGCAATTTTAATCCACCAGAAAAAATGCGTGATTCCTTCTACTTCTTTGTTGGTGTTTGGATGCTTTTTTCAAGCAAAATTTTGAACGGTAAAACGTCACTTGAACAATATTGCTTGTCACGTCTTCAAACTGCAAGACCACAAGTACAGGATATTGTCCGGTCATGGATTGGAGGAACACCATCGGCTGCAACAGTCGTATCTGTTGATGGACGTCAAATCGTTGTTCGTGATCTTTTTACAAGCGAAACAAAGAATGTAAAAATAATAGATACTGTGACGGAAGTTCCGAAGCAAGGTGCTTTCTTGTTCGGCTATATTGTGCCGTTTTTAAATGATGTTTCCACCTTTTTTACATCTGTTCTATCTTATGAAGATGAAATGGCAGATAAGGTTGAAAGTTTGGTCCGTCGGAAATATGCTAAATTCATGAATGAACAGGCAGAGATGGATGGCAATCGTGAAGCCTCTGCATTTTTGCAACAAAGCTTTTTGGAGCTTGTCGATCTATTCATGTCTGACCGCGAGCTTGATGAAGTTGATTCTGAAGATTGCCAAACTTTTACAAAAGAGGAATTAGGTGTAAGCGTTAGCAAAAATAATCAATTAGCCACTGATTGTGAAAATGGTAACGAACGGAAATTAATGGAACCAACTCATTTTTCAACCGGTGCAATAAGTTTAGACGATACTGCAGCAGCTGTTGTGAATTTATTGGAAGAAAAAGCTCAAAGTGTAGACTTGCCGGAGTCTGTTGTGGAAACAGGGAATACATTATGGCAAAAGTATTACTACAAAAAGCAGCCATTAATCAAAAATGAAAAAATTTATGCAGCCGCTCTTCACTATCTTTTAGTAGACAAAGTATTTCCGCATTATCGCCGCACGCAAAAGGCAACCGCTGAGCTTTATGAGGCATCCCTTGGAAGTGTTAGCAATCGTTCGCGCGAGATGGCTTGTGTGCTTGAAGAAGAGTTGAGAGAGTTGTGTGTAAATAAATTTGACAGCCATATCGAAGAACAGGTTTCTGTTTGAAGTGATATAGGTCAATAGGAAAGCTTGTGGCAAACTAAATCAAATTTTCATTAGCCCGGAAGGTTCGTAGAAAGCTATTATTTCCTTGGAAAAATTTGGCGAAAATATGACCGACCGGTTGTGTTAAAAGAGATTGACCTTTACAACATCCGAGGCTAATCCCATCTAGGTAGACTGAAAAAAGACATGTTACGATGTTCTTAATAGTCTACCTTGATGGGATTTTTCTATGGCGTAAAATATTTAACTTTGAGGAATTCAAGCCAACAACTTCGTGAAAGAATTAGGATTAAAAATGATGGACAAAAATATTTACTTTTTAAAAATAACCCATCAAACGGTTAAGAAGTTTGGAGGAAAAAGGAATGACAAATCATACCGGACAGAGAAAAGTTATTTTAGATTTGGCTGTTACATTGGATGGTTTCATTGAAGGGAAAAATGGTGAAATAGATTGGTGCATCATGGAGCCTGAAATGAACTTTACCGGGTTCTTAAACCAAATAGATACGATATTTTATGGGAGAAAAAGTTACGAACTATGGGGACAATTTATGCCTGATACGATGGATGATGCTGATAGAGAAATGTGGGAATTGTATCATAGTAAAGAAAAAGTAGTTTTTTCAAGGACGCAGAAAGGTGCGGATCATCAAGTAAGATTCATCAATGATCATATTTTTGAAGAAGTAATGAAGCTAAAGAACAAACCAGGAAAAGATATCTGGTTATACGGCGGTGCTAGTCTTATTACAACTTTTGTTAATTTAGCTCTTGTGGATGAATATAGATTATCTGTCCATCCTATTATTTTGGGTGAAGGAAAACCTTTGTTTATTGATATAAAGCAGAGGGTGAATTTAAAACTGGTGGAAACAAAGACGTTTCCTTCTGGTGTTGTACAGCTTATTTACCAATCAAACGCAAATTAAATAAAGAAAAAAATGTTTTAAGGCTGAAAATGTGCAAAAAAATTGCATATTTTTAGCCTTTTTATCATTTTGGCCATGAGATCTTTATATAAAAATCCACTAGCCACGATGGGGATTTGAAAAACTTAATGATTTATTAAAACTCATCATTTGTGGAAGCAAGCCTTTTTAAAAGTTTTAACAAATGATTGAAAATATTTTGATATTTTTATATAATAGGGATGTAGAATATATGTTCGTCTTTTTGCCTGTCTTAGGAGCTAAAAAAGTTAAGGTGGTGTAATGAAAATGATGACAAGACTTTCCCTCAACAATTTCACAGAAAAGGATACGAAGTTGGTAAGCACCCTCCGTATCCATTTTGTATAAATTCTATAGTCTTCTTTGGCTAAAAGCGAACGCCTAAGTTGCATTTTTCAATTCAAAAAATTCTTTGATAAACATGTAGACAAGCGCCTTTGATACGATGGATGTTGGCTCAAGTCCTTCCGATTGCAGTTCTTTCTTTATAGTTGGTGATAGAGAATTAACTTCTAAACGATTGTATCTCAAAAATTGCAGCAAATCTCTCACGATAACATTCTGTTCATAAACATTTTCTGCAAATGGAAAATGGATTGGTGAAGGTGTTTCTATATATTTGGCTATTTTTTCGACCAAGTTAACAAATTCCCCTTTGGAAATGGTTGTTTCCAGATTATATTTATTGTCATATCCAGCAGCAATGAGAGCAAACCTGCGCAAAAATTTTACGCCTTCATATGCCCAATGATCCATGATAGGATTTTTATGCTGTAAAATAGGCTTCAAATTGGCACCGTTTTCATTTAATATCGCTTGGATCCTACGGATATGCCTGTTTTCTTTATCAGCTATGATCGTCTGAAAATCAATATTTTGTTTGTTTGTATAAGCTGCGGCAACACCAGCTGCTTGTCCAACGGTCATCCCAATGGGAACGGTCCTTGCGCTGCCGTGGGCCAATGAATCATATCCAGCGCTGCGGCTAGCAACGAGCAGATTATCAAATCCTTTTGGTACGATGCTTCTAAACGGAATCGCATATTGAACAGGATTTCCGATAATGATGTCGCCTTCTTCGATCGTTGTTGCTTGCATATCAATCGGATAACTGCCAAAAGCAATCCGGTCAGCAAAATCACGGTTTTCTAGTACATCGTCAACTGTCAGCCTGTATTCGGCGTTCAGATGACGTGTTTCACGTACGTAGACTTCATCAGCAAGACTTATGAGCCGAGCATTTTCAAAGCCAACAAGATTGTCACGAAGAAATTTGACAATGTGGGGCAACTCTTCGTTAGCAATTTTTTTAGCAGCTTGAAGGTCGCCAAATTTCAAACCATTGATACCAAGAATTTGAAAGGCGTTGATAAGCACATGACCGTTATTTTGGAGTCCGATATTCAATGCCCGTATTCGTACATTTTCATGGAGTGATTTATATTTTTTCATCTCGCTTCCATAGCCCCAAGCTGAATAGTTGTCAGCACCTGTATAAAAATCGTTATCTTGATTAAGGTAGTTTTTCACTTTTTCCCAGTTGATGCCTGCAACTTCAAAAACTAGCGTAACAGCCATCATTTTCGGTTCATTTCGAAAATCTTCTTGACCGATTGTAAAACTTGCACCAGCCAGCTGGGCAACATCAGCATTAGCAGTTGAATCAATAAACTGCTTGGCGATAATTTTTTTTAGTTCACCATGTTCATTTTTATAAAACAGCGCTTCCACATGATTTTTATTCATGATCGGAAGGAAGGCTTGGACATTGAGTTCAACTGTTATATTTTTTTCGCGTGCCAGCATATTTTCAAAAGCCCGCTGAGCTTCTTCGACGTCAAAAGAAGTTCGGTTGTTTATGTTTTGAAAAAATTCAAGAAAAAGTCCTTGATTTAAACTTTCGCCCGTCTGAGACCAATTGATATCAAGCATGTTTAACTTTCCGAGAGTAAAAAGCCCACCAACTTTTGGTTTTTTATCTAGCAAAAGCGTGCGCTGTCCTTCTCTCGCTGCCGCAATCGCAGCTGCAATCCCTTCAGGCTCGCTGCCGACTACAACAACGTCATATTTTTCAACTGGGTTGATACGACCATAAGTAAGCTTCACCCAGTTTGCCAACGTTCCGAGCAGTGCTTCTTCACTATGAAAAAGTATTTTCCTTTTGTGGGTATGTTCTTGGTGATAAGTTTTAACGTTGAGGCGCCCATCCTTATTTCGAAATTTATTTGAATTGTGACGACTCCTCTCAATATGAAAAGCTGTCTTGTTGTGGATGTTGTCCTCATTAAAAAAAGCAGTTTCTTTTTTTCGAGGGTTTTCTTGATGATAAGTTTTGTCGGTAAGAGGATCGTCCTCAATAAGAAGACCTGCTTTGTTCTGGTGCTCTATTTCAGAAGGAAGTGCCTTTTCTTTGTGTTGAATGTGCTTTGTTTCCTTAGGATGAGTTCCTTTGTCTTGAAGCACTTTACCATTGTAATACGTAGGCTCTTCACGTTCAAGGGCAGGGGAACCTTGGGCAGCTTGAGCGTTTGGTGTAATTATCAAAAAAATCATTGTAGTTATAAAAAAAAGAAAGGTATCCTTGAATTTCATATTCCGCATCCTTGCTGTGAAGTGGTACTTTAATAAATTTTTCTTCTTAGATTGTTGCAAATCTAACTAAAACATGGAGTGCCGTTGTTAATCTACCATCAAGCAGTTGAAAAACAAAGTTTGATGGCAGAGAATCCATTGATTTCTACCATCAAACATTTTGAAAGATGTTTAGTTGATGCCAATCCATTCCAAATGGATTTGATATCTGCCGAATAAAGAATTGACTTTACTCTTGTGGCGGATAAACGCGCCAGCTTGATAAATCAATTTCATTTACATCTTTTGTTAAAAGTGATGCAGGGAAGACAAAGTTCCATGGTTTGCTTGTGTTTGCTTTAATTTCAAAATCGTCCAAAATGAAACCGCCTTGTGCAACGATGTCACCACTTGCATCCTCTACGACCAATGGCAATTGCTGCAGTTTAATGTTTTGTTGTGTTCCATTTTGAATTAACAAAGACACAAGTAATTTTCCTTCATTTGTAAATTTGGCTTGAATTCCAACAAATTGAACTTCTCCAGGTTTTGGAGGAGTCATAGATTCTACCATTTTTCGCAATTTTTCTTTATCTTCTTCTGCTAACGTTTTTTCCCAGCTTTCAGCAAGGTCTAATGTGTGGTTGCGGTTTTCTCGCTGCAACTCAAATACAAGGCCCCAATTTTCTGTTTGAATAGCGGAAATTGGTTTATATAAATCTTTTTCCTCAAATACAAACTGAAACGGACGGCTGCTACGAGGAGGCAAATGACCTACTTGCGTTAAATCAAACTCTTTGCGTCCGTAAATCTCATTCTCACCAATCAAAAGTAGCGGTGTTGTTCCAATCTCAATTGTTTGATCAATACTGCTGCGGACAAACGCTGTACAAACGATAGCTTTTTCTTTTTTCTCAATTTCAATGCCGTTTAACGAAACTTCATTTGGCTTAAGTGGAGGCAATTCATTATTTAAAAAGCGAAAAACGTACTCTTGTTCGATAGGAATATTCCAATCAGGATGGAGTGAAAGCTCTGGGTACACTTCTTCATCAGGATTGCCTTCTGTCGTTGCACCATCTATATGAAGCAAATCCTTTGCAGAAACTGCATGGTCACTACCTGTTCTTTTAATTTTCTCGTCTTCATTTTTCTTTCTTTTAAAAAATGATAACATCGTAACACACTCCTGTTTTTCACAGTATTAAGAAATACCGCTATCATTATTTTTTAATAGAGGACAATGAAGGGTTTGTCCTAAATTTTATATTGTGCTGGATCCCTGGATATAAAGTGGCTCTCGAGTTTTGCCTTATGTTACAAGCAGACAGAGGAAGAGCCCGTTGTCAATTGTTGTAGCACGTCTTTGGCAGCATGCCAGGAAGCAAAGATCCCCGGTGATCCCATTGTGCGTGGATCATTTGCAAGTAGGGGAAGAATGCCGAAACCCGCTTATCGAGTTCCGGTCTTCTATCTTTGTCCTCTTGCTAGCTCTAAGAAAAGGAACCGACGATCTGACGTTAGCAGACCGCGGTCACTTGCTATTGTCTTCTATTTTTCTTCATTTTCTTTTTCAAAAATAGGTGCGGCAAGCCTTGCTAATTGGATGCTCGTATCTCGATCAATGAGCGAGAAGGTACGATTGAACACTTCAAGACCTTCATTTTGATAAAGTCGGAGTGGATCTTCTTGTTGGTAATGACGCAACCCGATTCCTTCTCGAAGCCGTGTCATCGATTCGAGATGGTTGACCCAATGTCTATCGATTGTCATGATGAGAATACGGCGTAATACTTCCTGAATGTTCGTATTGTCTTTGAGTATTTCAAGTTTTTCTAGATATTGCTCAACAAAGGATGCGACGGAAGCATGCACATGTTCCAGGTCCTCGATTTCTTCTGGAAGTTGGATTTTTGGATCAACAATTAGTTGGTTTAATTCGTTCACTAGTTTGTCAAGCGGCCATTCTTCCGGAACCAGCTCTTTGTCACAATATTTATCTATTAAGTAGTGGCAATATCTTGGAATCATTTCAAGTACAATTGATAGGATATCTTCCTGTTCCAGCGCTTTGTTTCGCAAATGATAAATAACTTTGCGCTGATCATTCACGATATCATCGAGTTTTAGGTTATATTCACGGATTGCAAAGTTGCTGCCTTCACAGATGCGCTGAGTTCGTTCAACAAATTCGTGAATATTTTTATTTAAAATAAGCCCATCTTCATTTGTTTGTAACTTTGGCTTTAATTTTTCAAGTTCTTCACTTGCAAAACGGCGGAATAGCTCGTCCTCAATGGAAATGAAAAATTGGGAAGCACCCGGGTCGCCCTGACGTCCAGAGCGTCCTCGCAATTGATTGTCAATGCGGCGGCTTTCATGTTTTTCCGTACCAAGAACAAACAAACCGCCTAATTCAGCAACACCTTCTCCGAGCATTATATCGGTACCGCGACCAGCCATGTTTGTGGCAATCGTGATATGCCCTTTTTGACCTGCCAATGAAATTAAACGAACTTCCTGTTCAACTGTTTTTGCATTTAAAAGTTCATATGGCAGTTTTTCTTTATCAAGGTATTCAGCCACTTGTTCGGATTGGATGATCGATGTTGTTCCAACAAGAATCGGCTGCCCTTTTTCGTGGCGTTCTTTAATTTCTTTTACCATCGCTTTATATTTTGCATCTTTCGTAATGTAGACGCGATCTGGCATATCAACGCGGATGACAGGCTTGTTCGTAGGAATTTGTACAACTTCCATACCGTACGTGTAATTAAATTCTTTTTCTTCTGTTTTTGCAGTACCTGTCATACCTGATAAAATCGGATACATACGGAAATAGTTTTGAATTGTAATGGAAGCTTGAGATTTATTTTCTTCAGTTATTTCAAGTCCTTCTTTTGCTTCGATCGCTTGATGCAATCCATCGCTTAACGTGCGGCCTTCCATGATCCGTCCAGTAAACATATCAACAAGCATCACTTTGCCGTCTTGGACAATATAATCGACGTCGCGTTTGAACATAACATGGGCGCGCAACGCTTGAATTGTATAGTGATATAATGTTTGATGTTCTAAATCATAAAGGTTGTCGATACCAAAAGCTTTTTCTACTTTGTTAATACCAGTATCTGTCAAGACGGTTGCTTTTGTTTCATCATCAAATGTATAATCAACATCGCGTTCAAAGCGTTTTGCAAGACGAGCGCATATATAATGAAGGTTTGCAGCTGACTGTACTTTTCCAGCAATGATGAGCGGCGTTTTTGCTTCATCGATCAAAACGCTGTCGATTTCATCGATAATTGCATAATGATATGGCCGTTGCACCCGTTGGCTTGCTTCTTGAACCATATTGTCACGGAGGAAGTCAAAGCCGAATTCGGTTCCGATCCCGTATGTTATATCTGCCATATAAGCAGCTCTCTTTTCCTCAGGTTCCATCATCGGAATATTTAAGCCGACTGTTAGGCCAAGAAACTCATGAATTTTTCCAATGAGGTTGCGGTCGCGTCTTGCTAAGTAGTCGTTAACAGTAATAATATGAACGCCTTTTCCTTCAAGGGCACGCAAATAGGCTGGCAGAGAGGCCACCAATGTTTTCCCTTCGCCAGTCGCCATTTCAGCAATATTTCCTTCAGTCAAAACAAGTCCGCCGATCAGCTGGACATCAAAATGGCGCATTCCAAGCACACGCTTTGACGCTTCACGAACAACGGCAAAAGCTTCTGTCTGAATGTCAAAAATTGTTTTCCCCTTCGCCAGTTCCTCTTTAAATTGTTCAGTTTTCTTTTTCAACTGTTCGTCTGAAAGCTTTTCCATTTCTGGTTCTAAACGGTTAATTTGCTCGACAATTTTATAGTATTTTTTTAACTTCCGTTGTTGTTCATCACCAATAATTTTTTTAATTGCATTCAGCATGCCGTTCTCTCCTTTTACAAGTGAAAGCCTATATGTATTCATTATGGCAATAATTGCCTTAGTTTATGAATAAAATAGCCTCTTTGTTTTTATATCATTCATGTCCTCTGTATATATAGTAGAAATAGGTTGAAATATGTTGAATAAGGTCTAAAAAAGTTCCATCCTATAGTATAACAAAAGACGGAAAGAAATACATCTTTGTGTTGGAGAGGATTTGGGAGAGGGGGTGAGAGGTTCAGAAGGTTTTTTGTAAGATAGCTTCTGCTGTTATTAAAGTGGGCATTCCTTTTTTTTAGGAAATCTTTGTCTTGTTGAAATAGGGGATGTTGATCTAGTTTATAAAGAAATATGGATGTTTTTAAGGGTGGTGGAGGATGGAACTTCCAAAATACGATGGTAGGAAACTATTTTCATTCCGGGGTTGTGGCCGAAAGACCCTGAATGTTTTTGCGAAAGGAAACTATTACATAAATAGGGGGAATGGGACAGGGGCCTCACTCGATCCAATCATCGATATCGAAATGTTTGAGGCTCCTATCGCCTTACAATCTTCCTACATTAAATTGCCCAATCGCCATTGCGGAAAATTGGAACAACCGTCCCGTCCCCTTTAATTCCATCAACGTTCATTTCGCTTGAACCAATCATGAAATCAACGTGAACATTGGAAGTATTTAATCCATGTTCCCTCAACTCTTCTTCGCTCATTTTTGTCCCGCCTTGAAGGGTCGTCGGATAAGCGGAACCGATGGCAAGGTGATTTGAAGCATTTTCATCAAACAATGTGTTATAGAAAATAATACCGGATTGGGAAATCGGTGATGGATCCGGAACTAAAGCCACTTCCCCTAAACCAGTTGCACCTTCATTTTCAAACACGAGCTTCTTAATTGTTTCATCACCTTTTTCAGCGGAAACTTCAACAATTTTTCCATCTTTAAAGTGAACGACAATACCTTCAATTAAAGTACCTGCATAGCTAAGCGGTTTTGTGCTGCGGACAACACCATCTAAACGGCGTGTATCTGGTGAAGTAAAAATTTCTTCCGTTGGCATATTAGCAATAAATTCTTCACCTTTTGGATTCACACTGCCAGCGCAAGCCCAAATATGATTTTTAGGCAACCCAATTGTGAAATCGGTTCCTGGTGCCGTAAAACGCAAAGCGTGGAACTGGATTTCATTTAATTTTGCTGCTTTTTCATTCAGTTTCTTTTTATGTTCATCCCAAGCTGCAATCGGGTCATCTTCGTACACACGGCATGTTTTAAAAATTTGATCCCATAAGGCATCAACTTGTTCTTCGGAAGTAGATAGGTCAGGAAAAACTTTTGCAGCCCATTCCGCACCGGCTGCAGCTGCAACTGTCCACTTAATATCATCATTTTGTGTGGCTACGCGTTGCACTTTAAATGCTTTTCCGGCGGCTTTTTGATATGCAGCCACTTTCGCTGGATCTACGTCATTCAACAAACCAGGATCGCTGGATATAACTACTAGACGAGAGACCCGATGGTTCAAAATATGATCTTCTGTTTCGTCAATTTCATATTTAGGAATATTTGTTAACACTTCTTGTGGCTGATGCAAATAATGCAATTTTGTGATCGCATCGTCTTGCCATTTTACAATGACTTTTTCAGCCCCTAATGCATAAGATTCTGCAGTAATGAAACGAGCTAGCATTGCTTGGTCAACAGAAATTGTTAACTTCACCCAGTCGCCTGGCTGTACATTAATACCTTTTGTTACTAATAACTTTGCGTATTTTTGCAAATTCTTCTCAAAATTTGGTAGTGCCACTGAAGAAACCTCCTTCTTTTTATGTATGTAAAACAATAATAGCATAATGATATTGAATTTTCTTAATTATTAAATGTGCCTTGGGATCCGAGAAAGTAGAGTGTTTCTGTATTTGCTGTGAACAAAAAAAGGACACAGGGCATAGACTTGTGTAAGAATTTTGCCAGTTAACAAAAAACACAACACGCACATAGATAGCAACTGAATTCTTGCGCAAAAAATTTTTCCTGCAAACAAAAATCACCACAACACGCATAGATAGCAACTAAGTCCTGAACAAAAAATTTTGCTACTTATAAAACCACCACAGCATGGAAAGGGAGCAGTTGATTTCCAGCTTAAAAAATTTGCTGCATACAAACAGGACCAAAGCAAGTAGATAGCAACTAAGTCCTGAACAAAAATTTTGCTATTTATAAAACCACCACAGCATGGAAAGGGGGCGGTTGATTTCCAGCTCACAAAATTTGCTGCATACAAACGGGACCAAAGCAAGTAGATAGCAACTAAGTCCTGAAAAAATTTTGCTACATACAAAAACACCACAGCATGGAAAGGGAGGAGTTGATTTCCAGCTCACAAAATTTGCTGCATACAAACGGGACCAAAGCAAATAGATAGCAACTAAGTCCTGAAAAAATTTTGCTACATACAAAAACACCACAGCATGAATAGGGTTGCGGCTGATTTCCTGCTCACAAAATTTGCTGCATACAAACGGGACCAAAGCAAGTAGATAGTAACTAAGTCCTGAAAAAATTTTGCTACATACAAAAACACCACAGCATGAATAGGGTTGCGGCTGATTTCCTGCTCACAAAATTTGCTGCATACAAACGGGACCAAAGCAAGTAGATAGCAACTAAGTCCTGAACAAAATTTTTGCTACATACAAAAACACCACTGCATGAATAGGGTAGCGGCTGATTTCCTGCTCACAAAATTTGCTGCATACAAAAACACTTCAGCGCGTGTAACTAAGTGTCTGTATAAATGAATCTTTGCTACAAGTCCTCTTATCGTTATAAGAAAATCATATGCATCTTTTAGAATTTTTTTCGAAAAAAAATCCTCCTTTTAGCATAACCAGCAAAAAGGGAGGATTATTCTTTTGGTTATTTAATTAGACATTACAGGTATCTACACAAATCCTTTGTTTATCTAAACTTTTTAACAAGTATGTAACATCGATTTGAGAATTAACTATATGTATACATTTTTCAAATTCCTAAAAAGTTGGTGAAAAGTCGCTTAGAAGAAAATTTTTAAATTACACGATCGCATTTGGGAGATAAGCAGCAGTTTTGTCCCGGTAAGTTCGGGTTGTTGTATAGCAAAAACATCTTAAGATTCCGCTTCTTTTCTCTCCACAAAAATAACTCGAAAACAGCAGTTTGTTACATTGTAAAGTGCCTCTTTGAAAATTTTAGTATATCGTGATTGAAGCCAGTCTTGGGCAAACTCATTTGGTACCGCAATGATTGTCTCTCTTTTGAAATGATTGATCTCCAGTAACTCTGTAGGTTTAACCCATGTTTCATAACTTTGCTTTGAAAGTTGGTTTTCAAGGTGGTTCTGCACTTTTGTCCATAACTGTTGAAGTTCTTTGCTGTCTATAGCCCCTTTTTGAATGGAATAGAGGACGCATGTGCCCGCTTTTTTTGCATTAGTTTTTTCCATAAATGAACCCCTTTCAGAGCTTTTCAAGTGTGGCAAATGATTTGAATTGGGTTTGGGTTTCCAATATTGTTAATGTTTTTTAAAGCTATTAAAAGGATTACGCTTTGAAATTGGCATTTTCAATAATGTTTCTTTCTTCTATATGCATTTCAATTGAAGCAAAGTTTTATGATTAGCATTTTGAAAAACTTTTTATTTTGACCATGCGTTTAAATTATTGGTCATGCTTTTTTAAACGCTATTAGTTCAAGCAGCTGATAAGGTCATCATATGAATTTAAATTATGATTTTCCAAACGCCTTTTCAATTATAGCAGTTTTATCCTGCATCATTAAGCGAACGTTGATTCTAAATTTTAAAAAGATCGAATGATGGTTTTAACACAATGTTTTTTCTTCCAGGATGACAAGGTTCCTTTTTGCCCAAGATTCATAGCATAGTAATAGCTTTTTGTACTGATGTTGTTATCAGTAGGAGAGTAACTGCGCTTTTTTTGTGGTGAAAGTTTTTGTGCCGATGTTGTGAATCAAATCGATAAAAATGACTTCGGCGTAGATGGCGCTATTTGTTTTTTTGTGAAGGATATTTCTTTCTAATAAACAATGATGGGGGTTCATGATGGTTACGGATGCTGCTATAAAACAATGGACGATCTTACCTCATGGAGGAGAACTTATTAATAAAGTGGCAACAGGTGTATGGCGCAAGGAGTTATTGGAAAAAGCTCAAAAGATGCCTGTTTTGACCATTTCTGATTGGAGCCTTTCTGATCTTGAATTGATTGCAATTGGCGGGTTTAGTCCGTTAACGGGGTTTATGGGAAAACGAGATTATGAAAGTGTATTAAAAACGATGCGGCTTGCTAATGGGATTGTTTGGAGCATCCCGATTACCTTGCCGGTTCGTGAGGAAGATGCCAACCGTTTTGAGATCGGTTCTACCATTGCATTAAAAGGAGCCGATGGCATCATTTATGGAATTTTACAGTTAACGGAAAAATTTTTTTATGATAAAGAATTGGAAGCAAAGTATGTGTATGGGACAACGGATATAGCGCACCCAGGTGTCAAAAAGCTTTATGAAAATGGTGATGTATATTTGGCAGGGCCAATCGTTTTATTGAACCGGCCATCACATGCGCCTTTTGAGCAATTTTTTCTTGATCCAATGGAAACGCGGGCGCTGTTTAAGGAACTGGGGTGGAAGACGGTTGTTGGGTTTCAAACGAGGAATCCAGTGCATCGGGCTCATGAATATATTCAAAAATCTGCGTTGGAAATGGTTGATGGGTTGTTGTTAAATCCGCTTGTGGGAGAAACGAAAAGTGACGATATTTCGGCTGCAATTCGCATGGAAAGCTATCAAGTCTTGCTTGAAAAATATTACCCGAAAGACCGTGTGCGGCTGGTCATTTATCCGGCTGCAATGCGTTACGCCGGTCCGCGTGAGGCGATTTTGCATGCGTTGGTACGGAAAAATTATGGATGCACGCATTTTATTGTAGGCCGAGACCATGCGGGTGTCGGTGACTATTACGGGACCTACGATGCCCAGCGGATTTTTGATCAGTTTGGTAGAGAAGAAATTGGAATTGAAATATTGAAATTTGAACATAGTTTTTATTGCAAGAAATGCGGACAAATGGCAACTGCCAAAACATGTCCACATACGAAAGAGGATCATATTCATTTAAGTGGCACGAAGGTGAGAGAAATGCTCCGGAATGGAGAAAAGCCGCCGGCAGAGTTTTCCCGTCCGGAAGTCGCAGAAGTGCTAATCCGGGGGTTGAAGGCATAAAGGTTTACACTTCGTTGGCAGAAGGAGCCGGAGAAGGTACCACAGAGGGGTCAGGCACCGCATGGTAGATGGTGCCGGAGACGGTGCCACAGAGGGGTCAGGCACGGTATCAGAGATGGTGCCGGAGATGGTACCGTAGAGGGGTCAGGCACCGCACGGTAGATGGTGCCGGAGGAGGTGCCACAGAGGGGTCAGGCACGGTGCCGGAGAAGGAGCCGGAGATGGTACCGTAGAGGGGTCAGGCACCGCCCCGTAGATGGTGCCACAGACGGTGTTGGAGAGGTCTCCGGCACCGCAGGGAGCGGTGTCTGATCCCACAAGTTGTGATCATCTGAGGAGTTGAGGGGTATGAGGTCTAATCATATTGTTTGGCATCCGGCGCACATTACGAAAGAGGATCGGCGTCGGTTAAATGGTCATAAAAGTGCTATTCTTTGGTTTACTGGTTTTTCTGGTGCTGGCAAGTCTACGTTGTCGGTTGCTGTTGAAAAGGAATTGCATCATCGTGGGATTCGTACTTATGTTTTGGATGGAGATAATATTCGTCACGGGTTAAATAGAAATTTAGGTTTTTCGGCTGAGGATCGACAGGAAAACATTCGACGTATAGGAGAGGTATCGAAGCTTTTTATCGATGCTGGTATTATGACGCTTACTGCGTTTATTTCGCCTTATCGGAAAGACCGGGAAATGGTTCGGAGGCTTGTTGGCCCGGATGAGTTTGTTGAAATCTACGTAAAATGTTCCCTTGAGGAATGTGAAAAGCGGGATCCAAAAGGTTTATATAAAAAAGCTCGAAAAGGAGAAATCAAAGGATTTACTGGAATTGATGCCCCTTATGAGGCGCCAATAAATCCAGAATTAATTGTAGAAACGGACAAAGAAAGTTTACAGCAATCCGTTGCGAAAATCTTGTATTTTTTGGAAGAAAAAGGGTATTTAAATGTATAAACAATAAAATTTTATCCATTACACTGAAAAGAAACTTCCAAAGATTTTTGGCATTGTTTTTAAGGAAGCAGCATATTTTTTTGAATGGGGGCAAATTAGAAAAAGGCGGAAGATGGCAGGTGATGGCTGCACACGTTCGGAAAAACCTTTCTTTTTGTAAAAAAATAATAACGTCGTAAGGTTTGAGTTTTAAAGATTTGTTTATAAAAACAAGAACCGGGGGTAGCCAGAAGTTTCGATTTCGTTCGCCCCCTCTATTTTTTTAAACTTCACGCTATGCGCGTGGGGAAATTCCTTACATACTAGAGAGGAATAAAGTATTTTTGAACTATTTTTTTGGACATCCCTTACAGCTTTCAATAGCAAAGAGAATTCAACGTAGTCTATCACTTTTTACATTAATAGCATTTGTGTGAAACTTTTTGTATATATTAATAGCTTTATATCTATGAATGGCTGTTAATAGAAAAGTTTATTGCTACATAATCAATGATATGTACTACTTCCATGTCTATAATGCATGGAATTTTTTAACTTATCATGTAACAATTTTGTTTGCCACTCGTCTAATTAATTAAAACCCTTTTTTATCCAAATGCTTAAACCTACCAATGAAAATTGCTAGATTTACAGCAAATTTTGTCAAAACTTGGTGAAAAAATTTTACAATTTGCCTATTCATTTTTAAAGTGTTTACTAGATTTTAGTGGTAATATTAAAGAACGGCTACTTTTAATTGGAAAATGAGAGGAAGTTTACGGAATGAGACGATTATCTTTATTAGAGAGAAAAAATTTATGGGCTTTATTTTTGTTTTCTTTAGTATTCCTTTCTTTACAAACATCAGTATTTGCTGATGATATTGATGAAGTTCGTGACCTATTAAAAGAAGGTTATTATGTGCCACTTAGCGAGAAGGTTTTAAACAAGGCGACCATTGATGAAATTTTTGAAGAACTTGATCCATATACTGTTTATTTTACAAAAGAAGAATTTGAAGAATTAATAAAAGAAATAGACATGAACTATGTCGGTATTGGTATTATCGGCGAGGAACATGAGGACGGCGTAAAAGTTGTCCATTTATTTGAATCTGGAGCAGCGATCCATACAGATTTGCAATTGGATGACATTATTATTGAAGTAAATGGAACGTCTTTGAAAGGAAAAACGATCGTTGAAGCGCAAAAATTGTTGGTAGGGGAGCCTGGAACAAAAGCGCATTTAAAAGTCTATCGTCCTAGCACGAAGAAAACTTTTACAATTGATGTTATCCGAAAAGAAACGGAAATTGCTCCAACAGTGGAATCGGCTTGGCTTGGTGGCGATATTGGCTATTTGCGGTTAAATAGTTTTAATAAAGAATCAGTTTCTGAGTTGAAGAAAGCTATGAAAAGTGTTGGTCAAGTCAAGGGTTGGATTTTTGATATCCGTGATAATGGAGGCGGGTATTTAGATGCGGCTCAAGATGTGGCAGGATTGTTTCCTGGTGTCGAGATTGCGTTGATTGTAAGGGGACAGGACCTTGGAACAAAATTGGTTTTAGCAAATAAGCAAAACCCTCAATTAACAAAACCGATTATTATGCTTGTGAATAGTGATAGTGCTAGTGCATCGGAAATTTTAGCTGGTGCGGTTCAAGATGAAGGTGCAGCCAGGCTATATGGTCAGACTACATATGGAAAAGGTTTAGCCCAAGCAGTTTTTGAACTTTCAAGCGGGAATTATGTAAAAATGACAGTTGCGGAGTTTTTTACTCCAAGGGGCAATGTGATCGAAGGTGTCGGAATTATTCCAGATGTTGAAACTGAAATTGGCGAAGAACTGGCGATTGCTCATCGCGATTTGTTGCTGATGGAAGAAGATTTCGTGGAGCTTTCAGGAGAAAAATTTCAGAAAAAAGTGCCGCGGAATGTGAGCATCGGTATTCGTTTGGATGGTATTTTTTCAGTGCAAGCGTTGGGAGAAAAAATCTCTTTAATCGAGTTAGGTGGAAAAAATGTTGCCATCGATGTGGTGCCAACGGCTTTTGATCAATTTATGATTAAGCCAAAAAACCTATTGGATGCTAATTCTCGTTATCTTTTAATGATAGATTCAGGTGCACAAGACTATGTGATAGAATTTGAAACGTCTGATAAAATAGAAAAAGAGGAAAAAGAGGTAAACTTTGCCGATATTAAAATTGGAGATTTCTTTGCGGGTCCTGCTATTGTTTTGCACAATGAAGGGCTATTAAAAGGGATTGGACAAAATCAGTTTGGACCGTATGCAGGGGTGACAAGAGAGCAAGCTGCAGTCTTTTTTGCTAGAATTTTAGATTTGCATACGGATGAAGTGGAAGATCCGGGATTTAAAGATGTTCAGCCGGGAAGTTACTATTATTCTTCAGTGGCTGCAGTTAAAAAATTGGGCATTATGCAAGGAAAATCAAAAGATCGTTTCGGTACAGGAGATGTGCTGACAAGAGGCGAAATGGCTGCATTGTTAGTACGGGCTTTCCAATTGGAGAATGTTAAAAATGGAAATGGCGGAGAGGCTGTACTGCCATTTGTAGATGTGAAAAAATCAGCGTTCTACAATGATATTCTTAAAATCTATCAAGCTGGGTTGGCAAGCGGTACAACAAAAACGACTTTCTCACCAGAAAAAACGGTTACGAGAGGGGAATTTGTAACATTCCTTTACCGCACGATCGTTAAAGAAAAAGGCGGCACTGAATTTGCGGTGTTGTCGGTAGAGTAGAATGGTCTGCGTGCGGGAATGAGGTGATACTAGCTGCGGAGGCTCGTGAACTGCAAGCGAGTGTGACCCGGAAAGAAAGCGGAGGATCATGGTCTGCGGCCGGGTGTGAGAAGGTACTGCCAATGGAGGAACGTGGTTTTCCAGCAAGAGTAATGTGGTTTCTAAGCGGCGGCTCGAGGTTTCCGAACGAGTTCGAGGCGGTCTGGAATCGGAGAAGTATGGTCTGGGAGCGGGTGTAAGTCGAAATGGCGGCGGTAGGAACGGACAGACAGTGATGAATGGTGCAGTCTACGTTGTGGTGTTGCGCAGAAGAGGGGTCAGGCTCCTCTGGTGCACTGTCTGCGGCACCATCTGAGGTGCGGTGCCAGACCCCTCTGGTGTACCGTCTCTGGCACCATCTCCGTCCCCGTCTGCGGCACTGTCTGAGGTGCGGTGCCAGACCCCTCTGCAGTACCATCTCTGGTACCGTCTGCGGCACTATCTGCGGTAGGGTGCCAGACCCCTCTGGTGTACCGTCTCTGGCACCATCTCCGTCCCCGTCTGCGGCACTGTCTGAGGTGCGGTGCCAGACCCCTCTGCAGTACCATCTCTGGTACCATCTCCGGCACCGGTGCTGGCCACCCTTTTGGTGAACTTCTGAAAGTGTATACATTCACCCTTTGCATGTACATATTGGTTCAACCCCTGCTAATGGCAAAACTCTATCCAACTTAGGGGGAGGTTTTATGAAGAAATTTTCGTTTGTAACAGTTCTAACAGCATTTTTAGTCCTGACTAGTTTTGGTGGACAAGCTGTTTTTGCAAAAAGTGATATAACTGGGCATGTTTTTGAACAAGAGATGCGATCGCTTGAGGCTCTGAATATTATGAATGGAGATGGCAAAGGGAATTTTTTCCCGGACAGACTTGTGACAAGAGCACAATTTGCAGCATTTTTAAACAGATCTTTAAATCTTCCAAATTCAAATGACAAAACGTTTTTGGATACAGTAAATCATCCGCTTGGTAAAGAAGTTCATAATGCAGCTTCAGCAGGTTTTATTAATGGCGTGGGCGATGGAAGGTTTTTACCTGACCGTACATTGACCCGTGAAGAAGTTGCATTAATGGTGAGCAGGGTTTTATCAGCATATGGCCTCTCGGGAAATAAAACTACAATTCCAACTTTTAAAGATCATTCTGAAATAAAATATCCAAATGCACTAAAACCAATTTTTGCTTACAAAATAATGAACGGATATCCAGACCAAACATTCCGCCCTAAAGAAGGGGTGACACGTGCCCAAACAGCAGCAGTTATTTTTAAAATGTATACTTTGTTGCAAAAACAAGATGAAGAGAAAAATAATGGAGGCAATCAAGGTTCTGAGGATAATAAAAATGACAATGGAACAAGCTCAGACCATGAAGATAAAACAGATCCTAAAGAAGATCAAAGCAGTGAAAAAGGAAAAGATACAAATCAAATCGACCCACGTAAAGAACATCTCGCTATTTCTACAAAACTAATAAATATTTATGAAGACGGGATGAAACGAGTCCGTACATATGTAAATGTAGGAACTGAAATGAAGTTTCTTGAACTTCTTGGAAATCGCGTTGCTGTGGAAGTGGCTGGTGTTGTCGGCTATGTCAATCCAGACGATGTAAAAATTGTTCCGAAAGATGAAGTGGAAAATAGAACGTACTATAAAGTAGTTAACGGATATTTGCGCCACTATGTGATCCAAAATGGTCAATATGAAAGCTATATTTATGGTCCTGCTCCTAGATTTTTAAAAGAAGGAGAAAAAGACTATAGCTTTGATGGAAGAAATTTTGAAGGAGGCACGTATTTTCAATATTTTAATTACTTGCCTTTACTTTCAGAAACCCGTTACACCGCTGAAGAGCTTGATGAATACGTAAGATCGCAAAGACCGAATTCACCTCTTATTGGATTGGGAAAAGTTTTTAAACAAGCTGAAAAAGAGACGGGTGTAAACGCATTGTATTTGCTTGCTCATGCGATTCACGAAAGTGCATGGGGAACAAGTAAAATTGCAATGGAGAAAAATAATTTATATGGAATTCGTGCCATTGATGCCGATCCTTATGCTAACGCGTATGAGTTTCCTAGTTTAGAAGATAATATTTTATACGCTGCAAAATATGTAAAACAAAATTACTTAATACCAGGTGCAAAAAGCTATTATTTCGGCTCATTCTTAGGCCATAAAGGAGTGGGCGTAAATTTATTTTATGCTTCTGACCCATATTGGGGGCAAAAAATTGCTGGGCGCATGTATTTGATCGATGAATATTTAGGACAAAAAGATTTGAACCATTATGATTTGGTCATGACAAAAGTTCCATCATTAAATGTGAGAAGCGGTCCAAGTACAAATGCAAATCTATTATACGAGCACCGGTATGCTGGAGTAACAATGATTCTATTAGACGAGGTTAAAAGAAGCGACGGCATATGGTACAAAGTCAAATCCGATCATCCAGATTACAAGGATGGGTATATTTACGCAAAAGGTGAAAGAGGGAACTATGCGGAGATCATCAAATGATGATCTCCTTTTTATGCGCCGTTTTTCGGTGCCATTTTTTTGGTGCCGTTTTTTGGTGCCGGATCCGTCTGGGGGTGAATCTGGTGCACCGTCTGCGGTAGGGTGCCAGACCCCTCTGGTGTACCGTCTCTGGCACCATCTGCGGCACCGTCTGCGGTAGGGTGCCAGACCCCTCTGGTGTACCGTCTCCGGTACCATCTGCGGCACCGTCTGTGGTGGGGTGCCAGACCCCTCTCATGTACCATCTCTGGCACATCTGGTGCACCGTCTGCGGTAGGGTGCCAGACCCCTCTGGTGTACCGTCTCTGGTACCATCTGCTGCACCGTCTGTGGTGGGGTGCCAGACCCCTCTGGTGTACCGTCTCTGGCGACACCTGCTGCACCGTCTGCGGTAGGGTGCCAGACCCCTCTGGTGTACCATCTCTGGCACATCTGCGGCACCGTC
>NZ_JABTTE010000034.1 GCF_013303125.1 Calidifontibacillus erzurumensis
GTAGGATAATCTTCTATTCCTTAAAATGTTCATAGAATTGTTAGTATTTTATTAAGGTTTAATAGTAGAATAAAAGTTATATAAGGAATATTATGGAAATTATGTTGTTTTAAGGTAATAACTAGAACAATTAAAGGAGGATAAACATGATTTCAAATATAGGCACTGGAGGTATAGTCCTCTTTATAAATATTATTCTTTTGATTGTTTTTCTATTTATTCTGTATTTAGTAATTTCAACAGCAGTCAGGGATGGGATTAACAAATCTGTAGTCGGCAAATATATCGAAAAGAAATATGTAGATGGTCAGGGTAAAAAAGATTAAATGGGATTTAACACATACAATTTCATTTAAAAAAGGTGCAGATACCATCATAGCACCTGCACCTTCCTGCATCAATTATTTCGATTCCACAATCTTCATATTGTACAAAGGTAAAATAAAACTCAAACCGATTAAAAACAAAACAGCAGAAGCTTCAAACATAGCTGTTAAGGAGAACATTTCTTTTAATATACCAGCAAGACTCATCGTTAAAACCATTGAACCAGTAAACATTGGGCTTAAAATCCCGTTCACCCTGCCAATAAAAGCTCCTTCTGTACTTTGTAAAATCCATGTGTTAATGCCGATATGAATACAAGGCAGCATCAAACCAATAAAAAGCTCTGCCAAAAGGGTAATCCAAATACTTGATGAGAAGCCAATGATTGAAAGGCCAATGACATTGGACAGCATTCCAAGTGCGAGTAACCTTTGTGGAGGAACATTTTTTAAGAAAATCATAACTAATGCTCCCCCAACAATCATACCGGCCCCATTCGCTGTAATTAACCATTGCAAGTTTTCTTTCGGCAATCCTAATTGTTCAGTAACAAGAAAAATCGTAAGTGGTTGAATCAATCCAAGCCCAAGGCCTGCTCCCATAAAACATAATCCTAACAAACTTAGATCTTTCTTCTGTAACACATATTTAATTCCACTTTTCATTTCTTCCCACAAAGTTGTTTTAGAAGCAACTTCACGCTCTGTTTGATTGCTATTTGGTAGAAAAGCAAGGGCGACTGCTGATAAAACAAAAGCGATACCTGTTACAGCAATTGATACTTGAATCCCAAACGTATCATACATAAATGTTCCAATAATTGGACCTAACACCATAAATACAGAAAACAACGTTTGGTAAAAAGACATTCCTTGTTGCATTTGTTCTACTGGCAAATGCATTTTAAAAAGCTTCAACCCTGACGGCTGAGAAAATTGGGAAAGAATTGCCGAAATTAATGTTGCAAAAAACACCGCTTGCCAAGTTCCAAATATTAGTGTAACCAACACGGCAAAAATCGATAAGGCACTTAATAGATCACACCAAACCATTGTCTTTTTTGGATTCAAACGGTCAGCAAATGTACCACCTATAAATGAAAAGAGAAAAATCGGAGCGAACTCTGCCACAGAAATCATCGATACGGCAAATGAATCTCCATTCGTCTTTTCCATTACAAAAAGCAAAATAGCAAAATTTCGCACCCAGATTCCAATTTGTAAAAATAATCCAGAAATAATAATTGACTGGAAAACGCGATTTTGGAACAAACTACCCGACTTCGCATGACTGTTATTTGTTAATGTACTTGCAGTATTTCTATCCAAAATAAAAAACCTCCTGTTCATCATCTGGATAGGAGGCAGCACAAAATACAACAACAAAGAATGCATTTGAATCCTCAAAAAAGGAGACAAATACCCTTCAAAGCTTGTATTTGATTATGACATACTAATCCTATCCAGAAAAAATTGTAAATGAGAACTGCTCAAGATTAAGAAACTGCTATGAAGTTTTTCACTGAACAGACCTCTGCTACTTTTTCATCAAATAGGATTAGTAAATCATTTGATCAAATTCACCCTTTCTTTTTGCTAATCAAATACTATACACGATTTTTTTCTTGAAGGCAAGTTTTTTTAATATATTTTTCTTTCCATCAAACGTTTATTTAATTTGGAAATGTAGAAACGGTTCATCCGTTTCTTAAAATTTTGAAACAGTAGAACCGTCCTTATGAAAATTTTATTAAGATTTTTTCTTCATTGCTATCTTATTAAAAGTGCTATGAAATAAAGCCAATAGGTAAGTATATTTTTGCAACGTTCAATTAAAAAGCCAACAACTTGACCACATAACCACATATTAATATTTTCCGATATCACGAACTACAATATATTTAGGACAAAGCCAATGCTATAATACACTTCCCCTATTTCTCCAACTAAAATTTTATTAAGGCTACCCATTATTTTTAATCCTATAAAATGCCAATTTCTTGAACAAGCAAGTCCTATATTTTCCCATTCTACTTATCAAGAGCGGAACATGTCGAAAACAAAAAGCAGTTGTTTAGAAGCAAGTAAGCCACCCTCTCCTACGAATATCTGCCAAATTCCTTTCATAAATTTGTTTAGAATGCTGAAGAATTGTGTACCTTTATGAGAAAGGATGATCAACATGTATATTCATTTGGTCCAGCCAGGTGATACTTTATGGAGAATTTCCCAAAAATATGGGGTTGCCATCGAACAAATCATCGCTGCAAATGAAATGACAAATCCAAACCTTTTGGTTGTTGGACAGTCATTAGTTGTGCCAACAGCTGCCAGGTATCATATTATTCAACTTGGTGAAACTTTGTGGAGCGTGGCTCAAAGGTACGGCGTTACCGTTGAAGCCCTTATTTTTGAAAACCAAATAAAAAATCCTAATTTAATTTATCCTGGGCAGCGTTTAAAAATTCCATCTAATTTTCATTTCGTCCAGTTTGGTGAAACACTTTGGTCCATTTCTGTAAAGTACGGCGTTCCCCTCAAAGATATAATCCTTGTTAACAATATTGCAAACCCATCGCAAATTTTCCCAGGTCAACGTCTCATAATTCCAGAACAAGTAAAGCCTCTTATTGAAGTAAATGCTTATATTACAACTTTTGATCAAAACGCACAGCAAATCATCAGGAAAATCGGCAGCTATTTAACATATATTAGTCCATTTAGTTATCAAGCAAGAGCCGATGGAACAGTACGGATGATCAATGAAACAGGATTATTGAATATTGCAAAAGCTTCATCTGTATCCCCGTTAATGATATTGACCAATTTTAGCGAAGGAGAATTTAGCTCTGACCTTGCACATGAAATCTTCCAAAACGTAGACATTCAAAACAAATTGCTAGATAACATTATCCAAATTATGCAACAAAAAGGATATAGAGGATTAAATATTGATTTTGAGTATTTATACCAGCAAGATCGTGAAAATTATAATGCTTTTTTACGGCGTGTCGTCAATCGCCTTCATCCATACGGTTATACTGTTTCGACTGCAATCGCACCGAAGTATTCAGCTGATCAAAAAGGATTGTTATATGAAGCCCATGATTACCCGGCACACGGAGAAATCGTCGACTTCGTTGTCATAATGACTTACGAATGGGGATGGTCTGGTGGTCCGCCAATGGCAGTTGCACCAATTAGTGAAGTACGGAAAGTGATTCAATATGCATTGACAGAAATTTCAAGCAATAAAATTATGATGGGAATGCCATTATATGGTTATGATTGGACATTGCCTTATGTCCAAGGAGGACCTTGGGCACGAACTTTAAGCCCGCAAGATGCTGTCATGCAAGCGGCAAAATATGGAGTGGTCATTCAATTCGACGAAAGAGCCAAATCCCCATTTTATCGATATTTTGATGAACAAGGAAAAGAACATATCGTTTGGTTCGAAGATGCCCGCAGTGTCCAAGCAAAATATGATTTAGTAAAAGAACTTCACTTGCGGGGTGTAAGCTATTGGGTTTTAGGGAATCCATTCCCGCAAAATTGGCATGTTCTAGCGGATAATTTCCGAATTCAAAAATATTAGATAAAAAATCCCGATGGTTTTTACTACCTTTGATGGGAGGAAAAAATCTTGATTATCCATGTTGTTCAAAGAGGAGAAACATTATGGAGTATTGCCAACCGTTATCGCGTAACGATTGCCCGAATAATTGAAATAAATGAATTGGCATATCCCAACCAATTGGTTGTTGGACAGTCACTAGTGATTCCTACCCCGTACACGGCTCATACTGTAAGATCTGGGGAAACATTGTGGATGATTGCTGACCGTTATGGGATTACGGTTGACGATATTGTCAGGGCGAACCACATGACAAACCCTTCTCTCATCTATCCAGGTACAACCTTACAAATCCCTGCCCGAAAGCATATCATACAGACCGGCGAGACACTTTGGAAAATTGCCCAAACTTATGGAACGACCATTGATGACATCTTAAAAGTAAATCAAATTCAAAATCCGAATCTATTGTATCCAGGTGTTCCAATCATTATTCCAAGGCAAAAACCAACGATCATAACAAATGCATTTACGTATCATTCAGGGAAAGAAGCTGAACAAATTGTTGAAAAAGTTGCAGAACATTTAACCTACCTTGCCACTTTTGCCTATGTCATACAACCCGATGGATCTTTAAAACTCTATATGGCAGACGATTCCGATGCGATCGGGATCTGTTTGGCAAAAAGGTGTATTCCGATGATGTCCATTACAAATTTCACAGTGACGGAAGCAGGCGAAAATGTTGCCCATGCTGTGTTGGCAAGCGAAGAAAACAAACAAAGATTACTAAACAATATTTTAAAAATCATGAAAGAAAAAAATTATCGCGCATTAAATATTGACTTTGAAAATGTATTACCTGCCGATCGCGAATTGTATAACCAATTCCTCGAGCAAGCTGTTGATACACTTCACCGGGAAGGGTATTTTGTGTCAACTTCTTTGGCACCGAAAATTAGTGCAGCAAAAAGGGCTGCTGTATGAGGCCCATGATTATCCTGCCCACGGCAGAATCGCAGACTTTGTTGTCCTTATGACTTATGAATGGGGATACCGGCTAGGACCACCCCGCTCAATTTCGCCTTTAAATGAAATCAAAAGGGTGCTTGATTATGCTGTTTCAGTCATTCCAAGAAAAAAAATTCTTATGGGATTCCAATTATATGCAAGAGATTGGAGAATTCCGCATGTTCAAGGTCAAGAAGCTGAAACATTCAGTCCGCAGGAAGCCGTCGCAAGAGCCATAAAATATGGTGCAACGATCCAATACGACCCTATTTCAGCATCCCCTTTCTTCCGGTATACGGATGAGCAAGGAAGACGCCATGAAGTGTGGTTTGAGGATGCAAGAAGCGCCCAAGCCAAATTTGATACAATCAAAGATTATAATTTGCTTGGTGTAAGTTATTGGGTTCTGGGTTACCCTTTTCCGCAAAACTGGGTTCTTCTTGAAGATAATTTTAAAATTCAAAAATTAATATAAGACAAACAGTTTGAAATGATGGAAATGTCCGAATTCAGCACTTTTCTTGTGGAAACGAAAGGAGTTCTTTGAAAGATACAGACGGATTTTATACTTAATGAATCGGCTTCAGTCCGAATCAATACAGAGACCTAACTAGGATAGCCAATCTCCATTGGGCTCAGACGGAATAGGCATTGTGTTTGAATAATAAACTAAGGGCTTGTCCAAAAGTGGAATTCCCATAAACTATAAACATCAAAAATGAAGAAACACAACATTTGAAAGAACGATCGAAAGGATAAAAGGTAAATGTACACTTTCTGGAAGCCCTTTTTTACTTTCATTTCCTACCTGAAGAGCTTCTTTATAAAACAACTTCAATATTCATTTGTAAAATCAACTCAGTCAAAGAATTAAAATGCAACCTGCCCGGTAGCACCAATGGATGTTTGCTTAGCTGTTATAGATTCAAATTCATTTAATAATTGGTCGAGCTTTTGACTAATTTCAACGGTTTCTTGATGATGAAAACCTTTTTTGTATGCTGATTCTACCATCATCATCCGAAGTTCCTCAATCTTTTTCTTTAACCCTTCTATCCCAACAATAAATTTATGATTTTCGAGTGAGATAGGGGCTTTTAATTCATTGACATTTTTCTTCATTTTTATCCCCTATTCTTCTAAATTATTCTACATACATTTTTGAATTATGAAAAAATTCCTATACTTATTTTACCAAATTTTATAATAAATTGTAACAAACTTTTATTTTTGTAAAAAATTTTTTACCATTTTTACATATATTTCCACAAAACATGTCCATACTATACGTAGTGGTATTTATTGTATCACTCCATTCACTATATAGCAACAAACCTCCATTTCATAAATATCTATAGAGCTTAAGACCTATCATTTCAATTTCTATTGTTTTATTTCTCATTAAATTGAAAAAATATAAGAAGAGGAGATTCACTTGCATATCTTACTAGCAATAGGTGTAATTATCGCTTCAAAATTTTTCGGGGACTGGAAAAAGTGGGAACAATATTATCCATCAATGTTATATACCGCATTAGCGAGTTCTTTATATGAATTTCTATCTCATCATACTTTCCATTTGTGGGAACTGGAGCCACATGTTTATACAAACCATCTTTTAACCCATATACTGCATTCCTTCTTTATTTATCCGATGTCAATTTTTTTATATTTATCTAATTATCCTGATGACAATTATTTCAAACAAGCCATTTATATTATTAAATGGATCCTTATTTTCTTTGTAATCGAGTGGTTAATGGTTAAATATTTTTCTATGATCTCACATCATAACGGATGGTCATTGGGATGGTCGCTATTTTTTGATGTTGTAATGTTCGTGGTAGTTCGCATACATTATAAAAATCCAAAAGTAGCTTTAGCCTTATCGGTGTTTTGGGCGTTTTTTTATCTATTTGTTTTTGACTATATTTAGAAAAACTTTTGTACACTAACAAAAGGACGGATGGATTCTTATAGACATTCAAGGTGACCCTCCGTATTCCTTTACAATCAGTAAAGAATAGCTCTTACCCCTAGAACCACCAAGCTTTTAAGTTCAAAGTTTGGTGGTTCATTATATTCACTAATCTTTCCTTTTTATATCTTTTTCAAATGGCCAACCATCTTTCCTTCAGTAATTATTTGGGCTTATTAAAAATGATTATTTCTATCCCCCAATCATTTGGAGCAAAATACTTTTCAATGAAAGCAATATATTTACCAATCGATTGTGATTGTTAATGATAAAATAAAAAAAGTAATTCTACTTAGACTGGACTAGAGCGTTACAAGCAAAATTTCCTTCAAAATACATCGTTTTCTATTTAATTTTACTTTGTTTAATCATTCCAATTATAATGGGGGCAATTGTACCAATAATAATGAGCGGCAACAGCCATTTACCAAATCTGATTCCCCACCCTAAAGCATCAGAAACCATTTCAAATAATAACACCCCAAAAAGGATAAGGCATATATTTTTCAATTGATTAACAAGTTTCCGGCTAATTAAATAAAATTGTTCAGCATTCGCCTCGTTCAATCTTTCTGGATATTGATGAACTTCAGGATGTTTCTCCATTATTTGCATGAATAATAAAATCAATGCCCCTATGCCTGGAAGAATTAGCAATTCCCATTTTGACCCCCAACGGTCGATCTCTCCGAAAGCATTATAATGTGCAGGGACTTTTTCAGGAAGTATGTTCCAAACAGCAATTAATAAAACGATGGAACCGAAGTAAAAAGAATAACCGATAAAATCCCATAGCCATTCGCTCTTTGTTTTTGGAATTTTTAATTTTAGCCGCTCTTTATGAATTGGCATTTTAATCCTCCGTATATAAGAAATTATTTAATTATTTTCTATTCCTTCACTACTATTAAAATCATCATGATTATCTGCTTCCCGCTACTTTTAATTAAACGTTTGTTTAAATAAAAAATAACTGAAAAGGCACTTAACACTATAGCCCAATCAGTCATATCTTTTCATATATTTTTTATGATTCGTAAATTATTTTTCCTGTAAGACTAAGATCATAACCATTTAATTGTTCTAACTGAGAGCGAAATTCTTCAGAACAAACAGCTTCTTTCATGATTTTTACTAATTCATCGTTTTCTTTTGTTTTTAGCAACACTAAATCATACTGTTCTTTGATCAATGGTATAAAGTCGACATTTATCATTTTTGCAGCATTTTCAATGCCTACACCAACATCAGCTTGACCTCCAGCCACTGCTGAAGCTATTGAAAAATGACTTGTTAATTCCACACCATATCCCTTTACCGAATCTTTAGAAATACCATTTATTCTTAATTGCTCGTCTAACAGGACCCTTGCTCCTGAACCTTTTTCGCGATTTACAATCGTGACACCCGCTTTAGCTAAATCCTTCCACTCTTTAATATTTAGCGGATTTCCTTTTTTTACATAAAAGCCAGCCGTTCTACAAACTAAATTCATAAGGATAAATGGATGACTTACTAATAATCGTTTGACGTAGGGAAGATTATATTCTCCTGTGTCACCATCATATAAATGGACACTTACTACATCACATTCACCGTTATACATCGATATAAGGCTATTTAAACTGCCAGTATATGATCTTAGGGGAGTCAAAGATGTATTTTTTTCAATATGTTTGCTTAAAATATCTAAAACAAGATCCTGACCGCTTAACAAAACTTGATTTTTAACTCTATTTCTCGGTTTCTTATATTCTCTTGAATCATTTTTTTCTTCTTGTACAGCACCTGTTCTATTTTTCGATTTATATCTTTCAATTTCTTCGTGCTCAACCCTCATTTGCCTGCCGACTCTAAAGGCAACAAGATCCCCTTTTTTAATTAAATCATAAGCTGTCAATTTAGATATCTTTAATATTTGAGCCACTTCATCTATAGTATAGGAAATATTGTTATTCATACGATCACTCCCCTTTTATTATAACTGAATGATTAGGTATAGATAAATGTATACCAAGCCTTACTCATTGCAGTTTAATAATTATAAATAGTTATTAATTATATGGTTTTATATCAACAACGGAAGTTTGCATTCTTAATTAGTAAAAACAGGCAAAGTTTAATATTAAGAAAAATCAATGAAAAGTTATAACAAGTGTGAGGAAAGTCATTCTTTTTTATATTTAGTTATAATAAGATATAATTAGTTATAACTGATCGAGGTGAAAATATGAAAAAATCGGTTCAGTTTATTAGTTTTCTTTTCTGTATGCTCATATTTACAGTGGCTTGTTCTAATAACGAAAATGCTGATTCCTCTTCGAATAAGAACGAACAACTATCGAATACGACTAAATATGTTGAATTAACTATTTCAGCGGCTGCTAGTTTAAAGAATGCGATGGAAGTTATTCAACGTACATATCAAGAGGAACATCCCGATACAACGTTGACCTTCAATTTTGGAAGTTCAGGTGCTTTGCAGCAGCAAATCTCGCAAGGTGCGCCAGTTGATCTATTTTTCTCAGCAGCAGAAGAAAAATTTGATTATCTTGTTGAGGAAGGTTTGATTAATGAAGAAGATGGAATTGACCTTCTTGGAAATTCCCTTGTATTAGTTATTCCAAAAAACGAATCTTCTATAAATAGTTTTGAAGACCTTACAAAATCTGAAATTGATAGCATTTCAATCGGAACTTATGAAACCGTTCCAGCGGGAAAATACGCAAAAGAAGCTCTTGAAAAAATGGGTATATGGGAAGAAATTGAATCAAAAATCGTCTTTGCAAAAGATGTCCGCCAAGTATTATCCTATGTAGAAACTGGTAATGTGGACGCTGGGCTTGTGTACAAAACAGATGCACTAAATTCTGATAAAGTAGAGATCGTTGCATCTGCCGACCCCGCTATTCATGGTCCAATTATTTATCCAATCGGAATCATCAAAAACACAAAACATTACGAAGAAGCAAAAAAATTTTACGAGTATTTACAAAGCGATCATGCATTGAAGGTATTTGAGGAATATGGATTTACTATTAAGTAAAGAATTTTTAAGTCCCATTTGGTTATCAGTAAAAACAGCTGCGGTATCAGGGACGGTTGTAATTGTGTTCGGAACATTAATAGGAAGATTTTTAGCGAGAAAATCTTTCAAAGGTAAAGCAGCATTAGAAACAATACTCATGCTTCCGATGGTTCTGCCACCGACGGTTGTTGGCTTTTTCCTTATTGTATTTTTTGGAAAAAATAGCATCGTTGGGCAGACTATTGAGTGGCTTTTTCATCAGCCCATCATATTCACTTGGTGGGCTGCTGTAATAGCTTCAACTGTCGTGGCATTTCCATTGATGTATCAGTCCGCAAAATCGGGATTTCAAGGAGTTCCTCTTGAAATTGAAGAAGCAGCCAAAGTTGATGGAGCAAATGAATGGAAAATTTTCTTATTTATTTCGATTCCATTAGCTTCAAAATCTCTTATTACTGGAAGTATATTAAGCTTTGCACGTGCATTGAGTGAATTTGGTGCTACCTTGATGTTTGCCGGCAATATACCGGGGAAAACACAGACAATTCCAACAGCCATATATATAGCGATTGATTCTGGAAATATGACAATGGCATGGATGTGGGTCATTTCAATTGTTATTCTTTCCTTTATGATGTTACTGTTTGTCCGAGCAAAACAAGAATAAATAGATTAAAGCGGCTGTAACATGTGCAGCCACTTTAATCTATTTCTTTTTAGTCAAAATCATTTTCTTGTTCTATTTTTAAAACCCTTCCTGATTTCGCCAAAATCTCAACTTCAATTATTCGGTTGTCCTGCGTTAATATGAAAACTTCATAAACTAATACACCATTTTCTAAATCCATATCAACATGTAGAATTTCTCCTGGTACATGGCTCAGAGCAATCTCTTGAGCTTGTTCTTTCGTTATTCTTTGTCTATACACCGGCGTCATGTTGTTATGATAAAAATAATCGTACAAAACAAAATCCCTCCACCATAAAAAGTTCAACCCATTTATCCATATGAATGAGACAAACCATTGGTGCAAAATCACTATTTCAGTGAAAAGTAAATATTTGTGAAGGACAAGTCTTCCGTAACGCTTAGTTTTTACGGTCAAAAAAAGGCCATCCTTTGTTGATTGAAGGATCGCCTAGCTTTTAATATTTATTTCAGAAATGTCAACATAACCACAAACTACTTGATAAATATAAATGGTGTTTCAATCGTTTTCAGGAACTTATTTGTTTTTACATTTGGATATGAAAGTAGTTGTTCCTTTGAAGAATTGGTCACAAAACGATTGTTTCTTTATTTTCTATTTGCTCATTTTTATTTTTTCGATACAATTCTCCAATTGCTGCCCCGCCTATAATCAATACAGCCCCAATCATTTGTATAGGGCTCAATTTTTCACCTAAAATGGCAGCTGAAAAAATTAAAGCCGAAAGTGGCTCTAAAGCTCCGAGAATGGACACCGTCTGCACTGAAAGACTACCAATGGAAGAAAAATATAAATAACAGCCGATCCCAGTATTTACAACGCCTAAAAGCAATATTGGCAGTAAACTTCCTTGCGAAATACCGACTGAAAATCCTTGTTTGATACCAATAAAAATTGAAACAGTTAAAAAGCTTGTAAATAACTGCCACATGGAGTTTTCAAGTCCCGTGATCGTTTTTGCCTTTTTATTAAAAATGACCATCACAGCATACATAATTGCTGATAATATTCCGCAAATGAAACCCCAGTATGTTCCGCCCTCTGAAGAAACTTGCCCATTTACACAAATCAACCCAATGATTACAGCAAGAAATCCAACTATTTTAGCACTCGTCAACTTTTCCTTAAATATTAGTGGAGAAAGAATCATGACGATAACAGGACCGCAATAATATGCAAGAGTAGCAATGCTGACACCGATTTGTGTGAATGCCTCATATAAAAACATCCAACTAGCACCCATGGCTACGCCTGAAATCAATAAATAAAGTAAATGTATTTTGTTAATAAAAAACTGAAACTTCTGCTTTGTCCATATGAACACTAATAAAAGAAAAAGACCGCCAATCAAAGTCCGCCAAAAGACAATTTCGTAACTGTTCAATAAAATGTAACTTGCTACAATCCCGTTCGTACCAAACATGAGCAGTGAAGATATGTATTTCATATAGGCGCTTTTCATTTCTGTTTCCATCCTTTTCTTTTCAAACTTGAATTATTATAACACACACATTATTTTAATAAAACGAATGTTGCTCATGATGGTTTTTATAATAAAACGATCTCAAAAACTTAACAATATTGGCCTCCAACCAACACTTAGCGGTCATTCAAAAAAACAGCTGTTTCGTTTGATTCTTTATCATTACCACACTAGTGTACAAAAACAACATTTGATCTGAAATAAAATCTTAATATATTTCTATTCCAATCGAAATAGAAAAAACGGGAACCTTAAGAAAAATTAGATTCCCGTTTTTTAAATGGCTTATTATTATTTTCCTAATGAATGATTTTTGTTGATTTTTTTGAAAGAGAATCTTCAAGTTTCGATAGTAAATGCATCCAATGATCCGATGCTTGTTCAAGCTGCTGCAACGCTTGTTCAGCATCATGAATATTTCCTCTCTTATAATTCTCTACAGCGATTTTTGCAAAATGATGAACCTGCTTATGAGGTTCCTCTAATTCCTTATAGATAGGATTTCCTTTTATAAGTGGAGGCAAATCACCATAATACCATTTACCAAACCCACAGTCCTCATAAGTAATTACTTGATTAGCTTCAATCGTTTCGATTCCCAGCAACATATTATAGATTTTCCACTTTAAAATAAGGTGCTCTGTTTTGACTATTCGAATCATATCATTTGTATTAAGTTTTACATTAATCCCCAAGAAAGAATTTCGATGATGATCCATTTTTATACTCAAATCGTAAATAATCTTCGCAGTTTCTTTGGCAACTTCTTGGTTGTGAATACTATGATCATGAATAACAGAATTCCGCTCCGTAATCTCTGCAATAACAGAGGACTGTTCCTCAGTCATTGCAGCAATTTGAGATGTTGAATGGCTGATTTCTTTCATCGTTGAAACAATCTGCGCATTTACTTCTCTAGCGTTTTGAGCTCCCGCTACAGTTTTTTCAACAAGTTCGCCCGTATCTTTAATTTGTTGAATAACCTTGCCGGAAACATGCCTTAAAGAGTTCATATTTTTAGTAATCTGATTGATTTGTTCTTTTGTATGCTCAGCTAATTTTCGAACCTCTGATGCAACGACAGAAAAACCTCTTCCTTGCTCACCAGCACGTGCTGCTTCAATACTTGCATTTAAAGCAAGCAAATTCGTCTGATCTGCAATTTCATTTATAATATTTACAACTTGTTGAGTATGTCCAATTTCATTATCAAGTAGATTGACTTGTTCAACGATTTGATGATAAACATATCCAACCCGACTAATATCATCCAACGCTTTATCAATTTCCTCTTTACTTTGATCAGCAGTTCGCACCGCTTCATTTGTCCCTTCGGCTACTCTTGCAGTATGGTTGGCCACTTCTTGAATCGAAGCATTCATTTGTTCAGTAGCTGCTGTAACATTACAACTTTCCTCCAACTGTTTATCCATAGACGTAATCAATTGGCTCGTTGTATCTAATTGAATCGTATGATTAAGCAGATCATTAACTTCAAATAAGAACGACTTCATCGTTTCTTCCATATATACTTCAACCATCAATTGTTGATCATAGGCACCTAGTTTTTGTATTGCAATAACAGCCTGCATCATTTGGTGGGGATTATGGTGTAACTTTTCCATTAGGATGGATGTCATGGAATGGATTAACAAATGATGGGCGGCAATGAAATTTTCTGCAGTTAAATGAATTCGGCTATGGACTTGCCCTACAACAATTCTTGACAAAACGTATTCATGATTTATATTAGCTTGAAGGAACTGGTCTAGGTATCTCCCCATGGTTACTTTCAATCGATCTACAGTGGAATGTTCGATGATTATTTTCTTCAAATGATCAACAGACAAGACTTTATTATAAAATTGATGAATAATCTCATCTTTATATGGTACAAGTATTGGAGCGGCTTCCCTAACATGAGTTAACGTTTCTTGATTGATATTTAAAAACTTTAATTTTTCTTTAGCTCGTTCTCCAATTTGAGATATGTCTGTTGAATTTGAAAAGTTTAAATAGTCCTTCCATGGTTTTGTTTTTTTTGTAAAAAAGACCATAAATTCCTCTCCCTTTCAAAAGAACCCCTTAATCACAGTTCCTTCTTCCTATGTTAAAATGTCGAATTTTAGAGATTATTATCCAATTTTGGAAATTACTAAAACCATAGTATAAATGCAAACATCATTTGTCAATTGTATTTTTCAGTAATTTCAAAAAAGAATTTTCTTTAGTGGAACCACGCTAACAAAGAGGCATATAGTTCAAAGAAATATTTACTTTACGAGGGAGCTATTACTCTTATAAGGCAAACTACCTGTAATTTTCTCAGTCTTGACACTATTTTTTCATTAGAATAACTTACTTAAAATAAATGAAAATGTAATTATATACTATTAATGTTATTTTTTGTTTGGATTCTAATAATTAATAAAGGAAATGGTTTAATCATGGAATTTATTAAAATACTTTTTGGAAGTGTAAGGAGTATTAATTCGTTTTCTCATCGTCTATTATTTAATAGGAGTATCAATAAATTGGAGTATCTTAGTTAGAATGGTGATTGGAATATTAATAGCTTTTTTTATTAATAAAAAAGTAAAAAATAAAATATTAACCAATATTTTTTGCAACCTTTAAAATAAAATACCTTTTTATAAATTGATAAAGCAATTGTCTTGGCAATTCCTTTTGAAAATAGATTAGTAATGGCATATTTTTAAAAAATATTAATAAAACAATGATGACAATCAAACTAAGAAAGATAAATAACATCTTTGCACCTCCAATGATCCGGCCAAAGTTGAAAAGGCTCTATTTATACACAATTTATACACAGGTATAGTTGTGAATATGTTAATAACTAAATCCAGCCATTTGTTTTACTGTTCTCTTATGGCCTCAGATTATTGCCGTTTGCCATTTAATAAGCAAACCCTGCGACTATTGAACACTTGCCATTGGCCGCTTAAATGTGATTGATTTGTCCATTATAAATTACCAAGTATTCATCACATATTTTTTTCTAAACTATCTAAATCATGACTTGATACAATCAAAACAGTATTTTCGTTTTTATACTTTACTAATAGATTTTCAAGTGTTCTTTCTTGTATAGGATTCAAAGTAATAAAAGGTTCATTTAATAGAAATATTTTACTAATTTTTAAATAACCACAGACTAAACCGAATCGTTGAATAGTTTCTTTTGAACAGGCGTGTGGGTAATAATTCAAATATTCTTCTAAACAAAACCGTTTAATAAGATAGGATATTTTTGTCTCTGCTTCATTTTTTGCCATTCTGTTTAATTTACATAAAAAGGCAAATTGTTCAAACATCGTTAAATCTTGAAAAAAGCATGTTCATCTCCAATAAAGGTAACATCTAAGTCTAAATAATCTTTCTTGTAGATTCGTCTTCCTTCAAAAAAGATCTCCCCCTTTCGTTCATTTTGTAATCTAGCAACTGTTTTCAAAAAGGTTGTTTTGCCCGCACCATTTCTTCCTATAAGTCCATAAATTTTATTAGGTTCGATTGAAAGATTGATATTTCTTACGATCGTAGTATTTTAGTAACCTATTTCTAAGTTTTTAACCTCGACCATATTTAATCACTACCTAATATTGTTAAAAAGAAAGAATGGAATAATGGGTTCATTCTCCACAATCTATTAGGTGATTTCTCTTTTACTCTTGGAAAAAAACATAAGAAGAAAACAAATGAAGTAAGTAATACATGAAGCAATAAACCAAGAAAAGATTCCAGGTGTAAGCATTAAATACAAACTGATTGGCAAAGACCAAATAAATGCAGCTAACATAAGATATTTTTTATTCATAATAGAAGAAACGATAGCTAAACAAGCTGGAAGGAATAACATAAAAAATGTATTAACTGCTACAACTTTAGAACTTGAAGCTGTATAAGGGTTATAAAAAACTAAAATAATCCACAAAACAATACTAAATAAACCAGCGATTACTCCTAAAGTTAATCCCGTTCTCCTCAATTTCAATCTCCCTCTTTAGTTTATTTTTTTCAAAAATAAGTACACAAACCCTATTAAACAATTTCTCTTTTAGTTTAAGTTTATGAACAATGGTATATAGTTATATTGCAACTTTGTTTTTCTTTCTTCACAGAAACAACTCTCTAATAAATGCACCAATTCCAGCTGAACTGAGAACACCCTGTTACTTTTTAGAAAAATCGACAAAAATGCAAATGTTATTTTTTACAAATATTCAACTCCCATGCAATGCTTATGGGTTAGATCCTCGTTTTTTACAGGCGAAAAATACATAGTATTGCAGAATCGAATACAGAGAATTGCAACTTGACACGAAGACTCTCAGGTCTATTCCAAAGCCAGAAAGCGGGTATCAAGGACTGGATTCACCATATAAGGTTATCATAGCCACCACTTCATGTAATGTTGCTACTGAGCAGCTGCACTGCAAAACTAGTATTTTTATTTGGCAATATACAGATCCTCCCACCTGTCAGATCAACTCCCACATTGCCAATCCAAAAGCCTCTTGGGGTTGTGCACTCCGCAGCCTTAACACCCTACCTGAATTTGATTATCATCCGTTACAACGCCATCATTAGCCCAAAGATGACAGCAAGCATTCCAACGGACATGAACGGACTGGTTTTCCATGTTTTCCTAGTCATCAGGTGGTGAGCTTTCAATGTTCGAAACGCTATCACCGTATAAGGAAAGACAACCAATACCGCTGTGACAACACCTGGAGTATACATTCCCAATATCACGGTTTGCCCCGCATGGGTAAAAACATTGACAAACAAGATCAATATTGTTGAAACATACAGGTTCATGCTCAGTCCCACCTGGATCTGCCTGGTTGCGAAATAGGAAATAATGCCGTACAGGATCGTGATCATGGCAACTACCAGTCCAAACTTAGCGGGTTGATATCCCATGGCCTCTATCACTCGTTCAAATTGCGTGTCTTCAAACAAAAAACGGTTCTTTTCTATCCATTGCTGTGTCCAAAACACTTCCTCCAAATCGTGGATCAAAAAAACAACAGGACCCAGCCATATAATTTTTCTCAATGACACTTTCCTCACCTATCACGATACGCTTATTTTGAAGCGGCACTTCCGGCATTTAAGAAATTCGCAGATGAAGCCACTCAATTCTTTTTGGTTGCTTCAGGTTCACCGTATGTTTGCAAGTATTCCTTAAACCCACCGGCAATGCCAAACGTGTATTCCTTGGCATCCATCAGACAAACATAAATGCACTTGAACAGAGAATGCATTTCCGCAAGTTTCTTGAATTTTTCTATATGATATCACGTTATGGAATTGCAGGTAAGTGCCAACTATAAAGTCTGTCCTCACAAAATAATATATGGACAAAGGAAGGTTAACTCTACCTAGCGTCTATCATGGATCTTTACTCTAGAAGATTACTGGGTTGAGCAATCTCTCAACGTATAGCGAAAGAAATAGTTTTAGATAAAATAAATAAAAAGATAAATGATGTTTAATGGGAATTGGTTTCGATTTTCAATATTTAGTTATATGTATCTTGGGTGAATACCACTTCGAATAATGATTATAAGGAGGATTGACAGAATGATTCGTACAATGACGATGGAAGATCTTGAAAGTGTATTAGAAATCTATAATGATGCTATTTTGAATACCACAGCGCTATATCGCACAGATCCAGAAACGTTGGAAGAAAAACAAAAATGGTTTTTGGAAAATGAAAAGGAAAATAACCCGATGTACGTTTATGAAGAAAATAAAGAAGTTATTGGTTTTGCCACATTTAAACGATTTTATCCATATGAAGGGTATAAATTTTCCATGGAGCATTCTGTGTATGTCTCACCAAAACATCAAGGAAAGGGAATTGGAAAACAACTTTTACAAAAATTAATTGAAGAAGCGAAGAAACGAAAAGTGAGAACATTAGTTGCTGTTATTGATTCAGAAAATGTTGGAAGCATCAAATTACATGAACAGTTTGGTTTTCAATTGGTCGGTAGATTAAAACATATCGGATATAAATTTGGAAAATGGTTAGACATTGTCTATTATCAATTGCATTTATATTAAAGATGAAAAAAATGAAAATGGCTGGGATACACTCCACCTATAAACAAAGAGGAAAAAGGTTCAGATTCATCATTAAATCAATTGATTCATGAGATTGTAATGTGGAATTTAGGAGATTTAGTCAAGTTTGAAACAGGAGTTATTCCTTTTCTTAACTGACATTGTTTGTAATAAGCTGTTGTCAAATAATGTTAATAAGTTTGGAAAAGGGTTCTTATTTAGTGTGAATTTAGAACTCAAGGATAATGTCACTTATTTATCACCAAGTCAACCCATTCTTGATAAATATAACAAATGTTTTTTTATTATAGACCGTAATCCCACATGCAGTAGGTCCTAAGTTTTACACCTTTGCATAACCGATATGTCCGTTACTCAAAAAGTCATTTAGATGAAATTTGCGGAGAGCAAAAGGAATTTTATGGTAATATTTAATAACAAACTACATTTAATGGGGGCAAAAATATGTTAGGTTTGATTTTTTATATTATTTTTTTGATTGTTAGTCTATTTCTCCTGTATTTTATTATTTCAATAGCAGTCCGAGACGGTATTAACAAATCTATTGTTGGTCAATTTATCGAAAAAAAGTACGGATTCAAAGCCAGTAATAATTCATTTCTTGATCGAGATTTAGATAATGATAATTAAATTACAATCTTTAAGAAACGTGTGCGATGGCAAAACAATGCTGTCGCTATTTCATTTTTAGAATAGATTAGAATAAAATAGCGACAATTCCCAAAATATCCCTAAACAATACTTTCTTTTCTTCCCCCATCTCTCCAACTCCCTCAAGCACTTTTCCACTTTTTTTCATTATTATTCGATGGAATATTAACATCCCCACTTTTTTGAGCTTCTTCCTCATTTGTGAAAAGATTTTTCGCTTATTTTAAAAAAATAATAACGTTCCAGAATAGAGGTAAAGGTAAGGATAAAGGAGCGGATTTTCCTGCTTTCCTTCCCATATTTGCTCCTACTTTTTCCTTGTTAATCCTTGATATGACGGGGTTTTTTCAGCTTACCTTCCTGCCTTATTTCAAGCAAAAAAAAACGAATATCTGCTAATGTGGGGCAGTCCACCTTCGTTTTTGGAAAGCCTTTTTTATTTAAAGAAGAGTATTTTTTGTAAGGAATGGTTTTATTGTTTTGGAACATCAAAGTCCTTGATATGATAAGCATGACCACCACATTTGGTATAGAGCTCTTTAATTAAGCGATTGTTTAAACAA
>NZ_JABTTE010000035.1 GCF_013303125.1 Calidifontibacillus erzurumensis
GCCGAAAGGTATATGCGTATTCATATTGAAAGTGCCCATCACTCTGTATTTGAATATTTACTTGCAATGGACAAAAAGTTAACCGGCCTTACTGAACATCAGAAAAAGCTATTATCCCTTTTTTATCAAGGAAAAAGTGATAAAGAAATTCAAAAAGAGCTGGGTATTGGAAGTGCCTCTACAATTCGCCATCATCGATTTGCATTAAAAGAAAAAGAACGTCAGGCAAAGATATTTTTAGCTTTGATGGAACTGCTAAAAGAAAAAGATAAACATGCACCAGCTTTTGTACCCGTCCATAAAACTGCCACCATGGTTGATGAAAGATATAACATTACTCAAGAAGAAGAGGAGCAAATGGTTAAGAGATACTTCTCTGATGGTGTATTGAAGAATTTTCCCGCAAAAGAGAAACAAAGAATCGTTATCCTTAGAAAAATTTCAAACCATTTAAAATCTGATTACTTTTATGATGAAAGAGAATTAAATCAAATATTAAAAGACATCTTTGAGGATTATGTATTAATAAGGAGATATTTAGTGGATTACGGATTTTTAAACCGTACACCTGATGGAAGCAGTTATTGGAAAAACAAATAGAATGAATATAGCGGGTGAAAAACATGGATCGTAAAAAAGAACTTAAACAACAATTCAAGGAAACACCTGTTGAAGCAGGGATTTATCAGATTAGGAATACAATAAACAATAAAATTTTGGTTGGCAGTACTTTAAACTTAAAAACTCTAAATGGAATTAAGTTCATGCTTGAAACAAATGCCTTTACAATGAATAAAGAGCTGCAAAAGGAATGGAACCAATACGGAAAAGATGCCTTCACGTTTGAAATACTAGAAAAATTGAAGAAAAAGGATGATGATCCTTATTTTAATGAAAAAGAGGCATTGCTTGCCCTTGAAGAAAAATGGTTGGAAAAGTTGCAACCATATGGAGAACAGGGTTATAACAAAAAACAGGCTTAATAAGGGCATCTTAGTAGAAAAAGGAATGTATTCAGTAAACCTTATTCTTCCTCCTTCATTTTTCGAATCGAAAAAATGTGGATGACAAACTTTTTTAACCAGAGGCAAGAGAAGCTAGCAATCTTGCCTCATTTTTTGTTTTAGTCTTTTTTCTAAAAGATTGTCGTTTTTAAGTATCATTGCAATATAATTAATGATAGAAATAAAACGAAGTGAAACTATTACTTATAATAACTTTATTAAGGGGGTGTCTAATTGAAAAATAATAAGTTAAGGCTTGTATGGATTATTCCAAATGTGTTCTGTTACTTAATGTTTATTGGTTTTACATCCTTTGTATTAGTCAATGCAAAAGAATTGGAGGAAATTAATAGACTATCAATTTGGGTTTTTATGATGTTATTACTTTTATTAGTTTCTCTATTTGGAAGTTATCGCATTTGGAGATGGATTAAAGAAGGTAAAATGTAAGATTCGAAATTGACGACATAAGACTTTGATAGAATAAATTCTGAATTCACCACTTCTATTCAGTGAGGTCTTTTTTTATGCACTACTTAGTGTTTCAACAGTATACTGGAATAAGTTATTTGTTCTGCACGTTTATCAAATGCTAATTGCCTCCAATAAAAGACAGTCAAAATATGTATTTGAAGTTTATTAGTCTTTCTGCCATAAGTCCAATCTATTTTTCATCTACTTTTGAGGATGGTGTATTCGTCATATCATTTAAGGATTAACCGCAATCTTTACACAAATAGCGTTGGCGACTGCTATATTTACCGTTACGTTTAACTATTGACTACCACAATGCACACAACCTAACCCCAAAGAAAATCTTGTTTCATAAAAAGTTTTTAGAAGTTTCGAGATTTTATCTCGTTCTTCTGGAAACAAATCTTGTTTCAATGCTGCTTCAAATAGTGCTGCTCTGATTTTTTAATTCGCTGAATGAAATCTTCATACACGTCTTTCCACATAGAAAAAGCCTCCTTAAACGCATAATATTAACCTTTTTTCGGTATGGTTCAAGAAAGCCACAATCTATACGAAAACAGCCTTATTTTAATACAAGCTGCCATACGCACTCATAAAAGGTGACAATCGAAAAAATCTCCTATACACCTATTGCCAATTTAGTACTAATCAAACAAATCTCCCCATATCCTTTTTAAAAAACACTAGGAAGAGGTGCATAGACCCTTGGTAAAAGTTAAGGTTGGTTTACGGCCGATTGTAAGGAATTTGAATTTACCTACTGTCATTAAAACGGCTATACTCCCAGGTGATTCCGTTGAAAGATTATTTATTGCAACCCAGGTAGGCGAGATTTTCTTCCTCGGAAACGAAGGTTTACGAACTTTTTTAGATATTCGCCACCGGGTTCTAAAATTAGGCGGGTTCGGCGGTTATGACGAACGAGGACTATTGGGACTTGCGTTTCATCCTCATTTTTATTCAAACGGTCTTTTTTATCTCCATTATTCAGTTGCAGGAACACAAGGCCCCGGTGCATTGCCCGAACCATTTGAACCTGACCCATGCAATCCTGATACTTTAAACTTAAAGTGGATCAATAGAGAAACTCAATATGATCATATCGATACGATCGAAGAATGGATTTTACCATCCAATGGTCAACCGCAAATGCGTCGGACATTACTGAGGTTGAGAAGACCATTTATGAATCATAATGGTTATAATAGTTTAACCTTTTCACCGGAAACCGGGAGACTCGTTATAACAACCGGAGATGGAGGTTCAGCCTTTGATCCTTTTAATTTAAGCCAAGATAATCTCGAAATTTCCGGAAAAATCATTGAAATGGATATTAGTAAAAATATAGGCATCAATCCGCCACCCATTGTCACTCGTTTTAATGAACTTCCAACAACAATCCAAGAAACGCTCACTGTAATCGCTAAAGGGGTGCGCAATATGTCCTCCCCATCCTTTCAAAGAATTCAAAATCAGTTTGTTAAATATGCAGGAAATGTCGGACAGGATTTGGTTGAATCAATTTTTGCATTTATTCAATATAGACCGATCCCAGTTACGCAGCTTGTACAAAATTATCTAACAAAACCTAAAGCTAACCCGAGAGGACTTATTAACTTTGGTTGGCGAGGCTGGGAAGGGGCCTTTCCTACTTCATTCATGAGAAAATGTGCAGCAAATTCATCATTGAATCAGAAAACAATTGCTTTTTACAATGAAGCAATAGCACTCTCTGGGAAGAGGCTTCAGCCTTTAACTAGTTATTTTCATGAAGACCCAAGACCTAATAAGTTTTCAGGAACTGCACTAACCAGCGTGCAAGCGTATATGGGGAAAATTCCCGGCTTAATGGGAAGCGTCGTATTTACTGATTTTGCACAGAAAGAATCCGCACCTCATGTTAGAGGGGCTTTAGCTTATACGTATTTAAGACCAGATGGGAGACAAAATGATTTTTGGGTAATTGAAACAAATTATGATTTTGGACCTCAATCAGCTTATTTTGTTAGCTTGGGAACAAATCTTGATCAAACTAGATTATTTTTAGGAGTATACGGCTCCTCTAAAGTGACTGATTTTCATCAAGGCACTGTTTTTGAAATCGTTCCATTAGAGAATTTTTAAACAATGATTTTTAATCTTTTAAAAATATATAATCCCAATTCAACCCATAACCAGCTATAAACAAAAACAAATAATGAGATACTTCCGGTTGTAAGAAACGAGAAGGAATCTGGGACAGTTGGACCTAAAATGGGAAAGTGAAAGATAAATAGTAAACACATAATTCCTGCCATTAATAAAGCTGCACCAGTTGCAATAATACTTATCCTTTTCCTAAAAAAGGAAAAAGAGGCTCCTAATCCAAGACCTAGCAATCCTGTTGTTAAAGGAAACACCATTAGTTCAGTCGGTTGTATAATGAATAAAAGCATGATGGTAAGAAAATAGGACATAAATCCAAACGGAACAGAAAGCATGGAGCATAATAGAATCGGTGCAGTTGCAAGCGGACTAATTAAATATCCAATACCCGGGAAAATGCCACCAGCTGCTTGTAAAATAGCAGCAATACTTGAAAAAATAGAAACTAGAATGAGCTTTTTTGTTTTTTTATATTTTTTAAATATGGGTTGTGATAATAGAATCTCATCAGAAATAGGTTTCATAAAATACATGATTCCACCTCTTTCTAAATGGTTTTTACATGATGACATATTATATTTACCATTTATTAGAGGTGGTTCTTATTTATGCCTGTGAATTCACAATATTTCATAATCACATATGACATGGGCATGATGTTTAATTTAGAAGAATCCGACCTTTATATTATTCAGCTATTACTCTCTCTAATACTTGTAAAATCGAATCCACTAAAATAGTCTGTTGTTCATCCCTGCTGATAGTCGCTTTATTGTCACCGATTTGGAAGCTGTAATAACCAAATTGCGAATGATTTCCACCTTCAATTTTTACCCAATTCATATGGGCAGGTAAATTTTTTGCGTATTCTTTAACTTCCTTTTCACTAGCCAAACCATCATTAGATGCGTAAATTTTAGTAACATCAATTTCTAAATATGATAGATTATACTCTTTTGGATGAGTGGTACCAATCAATATTAAGCTATCTACTAGTTTACTGTCATTTTTTACAAATTCCGCTGCAAGCGCTCCTCCTCGTGAATGTCCTGCCAAAACCCAATGTTTTATTTCATCATCATTTAGAATTAATTCCTTACTCCGGAAAAACAATTCTTGTTTCTGAGAATTTGAAAATGCAGTTCTTAATGGCAACTTTACAATTATTACCTTATACCCGCTCTCTGAAATCTTTCTTGCCATAGGGACATATGCTTCCGGATCGACAAATCCACCCGGATAGAAAAGCAAAGCAGAATCTTTTGTGTTTTTTAATGGTATGAATTCAATCTTATTTGAATCATTTGCAACCTGGACACTATCACTGCTTTCTAATAAAGTCCGATCTACTCCTTTTGATTGGAAGGAAAAAATTAGTACAAACGTAAAAGAAAGTCCAAATAAAATCCAAATGGTTCTTAATATCTTTCGTATATTTTTTCTTTTATTTTTCATCATGACTACCCTTACTTTACAAATGATTTTGGAGAAATTACCCCTACCAACATATTATCAAAAAAGAGGAAATTAGTTTTCACTAAATTGCGGAAAGCCATCCTTTCTTATTTATTGCTGTAATTTTTTATTTATTAAAACAATGTATAGACGTTTTGCATAGGATGCTCATTATATTCAAAAGGACCGGCCAATCAATAAGGAGTCGAACAGGCTTCCTTCACCGGAAGGAGATTTTAATTTGTTGTTACGACTGTAACAACCCGCAGCAAAGATATTAAATGGCTCTTACAAAGTACTAGGGGTCAAACGCGCTTAATAAGCCACTTCATATTAATATTCTTGTCAAACCAAAGGTGAATGTGCATCATAGTTAAATATCGCAGTGCCTGTAACCAAATTTATGATGGACAGGCACTTTTCGATCCCTACCACAACCCCTTTACGATTTCGGTTTATGAAATACTCAATTGCAACTATTTTCAATATGTGGATTTATATATGGGAGATGAGAGACGTCCAGCATCAGGTTATTTCATCCTACCCCTATTCTTCCAGAACATCCCTAAGTAAATTGGTACGAGTAAACATAATCAGATAGGTAAAAAAATGACAAAAAAGTTGTTCACAGATTAAGATATCTTTAACAACCTTTTTGTCATAATCAGCTTATCGTCCTTTATGTTTTTGTTTAGCTTTTTGTTTTTTTAATTCCCATTTTCTTTGTTTAAATGCATCGTTACGCTCTTTTTTAAGTTTTTTACTTTCCAGTTTACGTTGCTCTATTTCCTTTTTGATTGCCTCTTGTGCCTTTGCTGATACTCCCCTATTCAGTATTTCTTTTGCTACTTTCCGTTGAAGACGTTTGGGATTAATTTTTTTCTTTAGCTTTTTTTTATCCTCAATTCCTACTTGTTTACTTTTGTGAATAATTCCAAGTAACCTATTGTTTACAAATTCTAACACTTCTGAATCATTAGGTTCTGTGCCGAATACGTACCGATAAGCCTTTAATCTTTCGTTCTCGTGAAACTCAACCACTCCAATCCAAAACTGACCATCATAATAAATCGTCAATGTCATGACGATTCCCTCCTCTAAAAATATTAATCCAGGAATGATGGACAACCCGAGGAAGGGAAGGTTACTGACATCAATGTAATTATTGATGCATCCGGACTACCAACCGGATCGTGTTTTTACATTCCTTACTTAATTTATCATAACAGTTGCTAATAAATAGATACAAGTCTTACAGTAAACGTACCTTCACGTAAATGACCGGCCATAACCCAACGTTTTATTTCATCATTTGATGTAATTCCTTGCGCCCAATAAACAATTCTTGTTTTTTCATAATATTCTACACCCTAGTACCATTCCAATAGATCCAACTTACCTTCAACAATTTAATCTAAAAGGTCTTTATCAACTGGTTCATAGTCTTGAAATTAAGGCAAATGGGATTCCGAGAATCTTCTACAGATTCTCGAAACTAACAGTTTCTTATTTGCTCCGTTCTATCAGCGCACAGACCTCAACATGTGCTGTATGAGGAAACATGTCCACTGGCTGCACTTCGATTGTTTTAAATCCACCAGCATCTAAAATTTGCAAATCACGGGCGAGTGTTGCCGGATTGCATGAAACGTAAACAACCCGCTTTGGTTTCATGGCAATAATCGTATTCAGTAATTCGCTGTCACATCCTTTTCGGGGTGGATCAACGACAATAACATCAGCATTAATTCCTTGCTCATGCCATGCAGGGATAACTTCCTCGGCTTTGCCGACTGCAAACCCAACATTAGTGGTACCGTTTAGCTTTGCATTCCTGTTTGCATCTTCAATGGCTTCGGGCACAATTTCAACACCGTACACCATTTTTGCTTTTTTTGCTAAAAACAATGAAATTGTACCGATGCCGCAATATGCATCAATGACTGTCTCTTCCCCGCTGAGATTCGCATATTCAAGTGCTTTGTCATACAGAACTTTTGTCTGTTCCGGATTCACTTGGTAAAAAGAACGCGCTGAAATGGCAAATTTAATATCGCCAATGAAATCATATAAATATTCGTCTCCCCACAATACCTTTGTTTGCTCACCAAAAATAACATTCGTTCGTTTTGGATTAATATTTTGAATAATCGACTTTACTTCCGGAAAGCTTTTGTGAATGTCCTCAACAATTTTTTTCCTGTTCGGCAACTCTTCTGTTCGTGTAATCAGAACAACCATGACATCTTTCGTTTTTCGTCCATAGCGTGCAACAATGTGACGGAGCGTACCCGTATGAGTTTCTTCATTATAAGCTTTGATGCCATATTTCTCAGCAATTCGTTTTACTCCTTGAATAACCCGGTCATTCTCATCTGCTTGGATGAGACAATGATCCATATTAATAATTCGATGGCTCCGCTCTTGATAGAAACCAGCTACAAGTCCGCCTTCCCTTTCACCAATAGGAACTTGCGATTTATTCCGATATTTCCACGGATCGCTCATGCCCAATACAGGATGAACGATTACATCTTCAAGCTTACCGATTCTTGCTAGAACTTCTTTCACTTGTTTATGTTTAAATTTCAATTGTGCTTCATATGTCATATGCTGCAATTGGCAGCCACCGCATTGTTTATAAATGGAACAAGGAGGTTCCATACGGTCAGGGCTTTTTGTATAAAATTCAAGGATCTTGCCATAACCATAACTTTTTTTCACTTTTAAAACCTTAATTTGCGCCTCTTCGCCAGGTAATCCGTTCGGAACAAAAATTGGGTAGCCATCTACTTTGGCAACCCCTGCTCCTTCAGATGTTAAATCTTCAAAAACAACATCAACGATGTCGTTCTTTTTAACAGGTGTTTCAAGTTTTGCCATGTTCAATCTTCCTTTAATTATTGTTCAATTGCATTATTTCCATTGTTTTTTCGACCAATTTAAAATCTACCGTTGAATAAAGAACATAATTTTAACAAGTTGATATCTTAGATTCTTTCTAACCAACCTAATGCTTATTATACCTTTACTTTTTTTCATTAGAAAAGCAGAAAAAGGCAAGCCCACTAGGTTTGCCTTCTGTTCAAATCCATATGTAAGGTTCCATTTTGAAGTAAATGGAACTGTTTCCTTTAAGCATAGTCTTTTGGTACAAATATTTCTATATGTTGATACAAATTAACAAACTCCGCAGGCAATAGCCCGCCATATTCACCATCTATATTCAGCTGCACCTTTTCATCTGACGTAACTTTTATACGATTAGCTTTTGTATAAATGATTAATTCATCATTAAGATGTTCGCCTCTTAAAACTAATGTGGCAATTCGTAAAATGTCGGCCATGTTCGCTTTTTTCAAAATTAGAAAATCAAACATGCCATCATCAAGTTCTGCCTTTGGTGCCAAACGCTCAAAACCTCCGACAGAATTCGTATTTGCAACTAAAAAGAGCGTGACTTCCCCTTCAAAAAGCTTGCCGTCATACTCTATTCTTACCGGTGTCGGTTTCAGTGTCGGCAACATCTCAACACCTTTTATGTAATATGCCAGCTGTCCTAACACTGTTTTCAATTTACTTGGCACTTCATAAGTCAGTTCCGTTAAACGGCCACCGCCGGCAATATTAATAAAGTATTGGTCATTCATTTTGCCAATGTCAATTTTTTTCGTATGGCCTTCCACAATGATATCTACTGCTTTATCGATGGAACCATGAGCTTTAATGGCACGGGCAAAATCATTTGTTGTTCCGACTGGAATAATTCCTAGCTTCGGCCGAACTTCGTGCTCTGCTAGTCCATTGACAACCTCGTTGATCGTTCCGTCTCCCCCTGCAGCAATCACAACATCAAATCCACGTTCGGCAGCAAGTCTAGCAGCATATGTTGCATCACCATGCCCTTTTGTAGCATGACAAGATGTTTCATATCCTGCTTCTTCAAGCCTAATTAAAACATCCGGTATGTGCTTTTTAAATAATTCCCTACCAGCAGTCGGATTATATATGATACGTGCTCTTTGCATGTTTACCATCCTACCATTACTTTTAGTATTGTGTTGGATTCAACTATTTAACATCATAGCCGATTTTCAGGGGATTAGCAATTTTTATGAAATTGACAGAATTCTCATGAGTTTAGTCATAAAATGATTCTATTCATGGGTAGGAAATGAATGCACTTGAACTTTTACTAAAAAATCAGTGTAAGGATGTACTTTTTCATGGTTAAACTCCACAAAAGTAATAGTAGACAACAACATTTGATTTTAAATAAAACTGGAAAAAACTAGATCTTTATTAATCTATAAAAAAAAGAGTGAAGGACAAGTCATTGGTGCAATGTGCACAACCTTGTCCACTTCACTCCTACAGGGGGAAATTTTAAGGGCAAGACTTTTGGTTCGTTCTTGCCCCATATATTTTTTCAAGAGGGGGGTAGAGGTTAGGATCCGGAAGCAGTCTTTATTTTACTCACTTTATCAAACGGAACGATGCTTCCTTCATTTCCTTCAAAGTAAACGATATTTTTAAAATCAGCAAAAAGGATTTCTCCATTTTCAACAGCACCTAGTTTTTTGTACTGTTCTGCAGTCATTTCTGCTTCGAAAAATTCGTTTGTATCCAGCCTAATTAATTGAATTCGCACCGCTGCTCCAATCGTATGGATATGAGTCACTTTTGCAGCAATTCCTTTTTCACTATTCGATTTACTAAGACCTACTTCATTTGGCCGAATATATGCCACCGTATTGTTTTGGTTTGTATAAGAACCATTAACAATCGGCTGACTATGGAACTCATTTACCCTACCTAGAAAGCTATAGACGAAAGCATTCTTCGGCTGTTCGTACACTTCTCTTGGGGAGCCGATTTGTTCAATTTTTCCTTGGTTCATCACTACAACCGTATCTGCCATTTCCAACGCTTCTTCTTGGTCATGGGTAACAAAAATAGTGGTAATCTTTAGTTTTTGATGAATTTCCCTTAGCCACTGTCTAAGCTCTTGGCGGACTTTTGCGTCTAAAGCGCCAAACGGTTCATCCAGAAGGAGTACTTCCGGTTCTACCGCAAGCGCTCTTGCCAAGGCTATCCTTTGTTTTTGCCCTCCCGAAAGTTGGGATGGATAGCGGTTAGCTGTTTCCTCCAGCTTTACGAGCTGCAATAATTCCATCACCTTCTCCTTAATTTCTTGTTTGGAAGGACGCAGTTTCCTCGGCCGCACATTGAGGCCAAAAGCAATATTGTCAAAAACGGTCATATGTTTAAATAATGCATAATGCTGAAACACAAAACCCACTTTCCGATCTTTAACAGTCTTATTCGTAAAATCCACGCCATTAAACAAAATTTTCCCTGTATTCGGATGTTCCAGTCCTGCAATCAAGCGGAGAAGCGTTGTTTTCCCAGAGCCGGAAGGTCCAAGCAGTGCAACGAAATCACCGGTTGGAATCTTCAAGTGAATATTTTTTACAGCCGAAAAAGTCCCAAAAACTTTAGATACGCCATCAACATGGATACTCATTGCTTTCCTCCAGTCGTCCAAATGTAGATTCCTATAATATGAACTGAAACTCGTTATGTTTCTAACCTAAGAATCTTTTAATTTCCATTCCACTACCTTTTTAATAAATAAAGTGACAATAGCTAATAGTGCCAGCAAAGATGCAACCGCAAATGAGGCAGTAAATTGATATTCGTTATATAAAATTTCTACATGTAAAGGCAATGTATTCGTTTCACCCCTGATATGTCCTGAAACAACTGATACAGCCCCAAATTCCCCCATTGAACGGGCGTTACAAAGAATGACACCGTAAAGAAGCGCCCATTTTATATTCGGTAGGGTGACCTTGAAAAATATTTGCCACCAACTTGCACCTAATGTTATTGCAGCAATCTCTTCATCGTTCCCTTGTTCCTGCATGATAGGGATTAACTCCCGAACAACAAAAGGAAATGTGACAAAAATGGTTGCAAGGATTATACCCGGTGTAGCAAAAATGACTTTAATATTATGTTCTTCAAGAAATGGTCCGAGAAATCCATGTGAACCATAAAGAAGCACAAAAGCTAGACCTGCAATGACTGGGGAAACAGCAAATGGGATATCTACAAGGGTAATTAAAAAATTTTTCCCTTTAAAATCAAATTTCGCAATTCCCCAAGCAGCAATAATACCAAATATTGTATTTAACGGTACAACAATAGCTGCTGTCATGAGTGTAAGTTTAATTGCTGCCAATGCATCCGGTTCAATTAAAGATTGAAAGTAAAGTTCCATCCCCTTTTTTAATGCTTCGGAAAAAACGATGATTAAAGGGAAAACAATAAATAGGGTTAAGAAAGCAAGAGATATTCCAATAAGCACCCATTTTCTCAATAGATACATCAGATCTCTTCCCGTTTCATACGATATTGCTGTATCTTTCCCAATCATTTCATTCAAACTCCTCTAGGTCATTTGATGTTTCTTTGCAGTTCTCCATTGCCAATAGTTGATGACAAACAATAATAGAAAGGAGAAGAAAAGCATCACAGTTGCAATGGCCGCAGCTCCTGCATAGTCATATTGTTCTAATTTCGTAACAATCAAAAGTGGCACAATTTCGGTTTTCATAGGCATATTTCCTGAAATAAAAACAACTGAACCGTATTCACCCAATGCCCTCGCAAATGCAAGAGCAAAGCCAGTTAGTATGGAAGGGAGAATAGCTGGAAAGATGATCTTAATAAAAATTTGTACAGAGTTGGCCCCTAAAGTGGAAGCCGCCTCTTCATATTGGGAATCAAGATCTTGTAATACCGGCTGAACAGACCTAACCACAAATGGAAGACCTATAAAGATGAGTGCAATAATAATTCCTGTCTGTGTAAAAGCAATTTTGATTCCGTATGGTTCGAAAAATTGTCCAACCCATCCATTGGGAGAATAAATAGCCGTTAAAGAGATTCCTGCCACCGCTGTAGGTAAGGCAAAAGGAAGATCCACAATAGCATCGACGAGAGTTTTTCCATAAAAGTTGTATCTGACAAGAACCCAAGCAGTCATCGTTCCAAAGATTGCATTAACGATAGCCGCAATAAATGATGTCAGAAAACTAATTTTAAAGGAAGCAATTACCCTTTCATCGGATATCGTCTCCCAAAAGTCTGAAAAACTCATCGTTGTTGCTTTTAATACTAGGACAGCGATAGGGATTAACACGATTAAACTAAGATAAATAATGGTGTAACCCATGGAAATCCCAAACCCTGGCAAGACTCTTTTTCTCGTTTTTTTAGTAAACATTTGCAATGATCCCCTTTACTTTAAAGGTGATTTTAAACAGTAACCGAATTAGAGAGTGGGCGCCTTCAGCATCCAGCGCCCTTTAACGTTTTAGTCAAAAATGAAACAGCTTTTATGATTCAACAACATCTACATTTCTCTATTAATCATTTAAATAGACTTTAAGGCTTATAAATTTGGTCAAAGACTCCACCATCTTCAAAGTGAGTTTCCTGCGCTTTTTTCCAACCGCCGAATACTTCATCAATCGTAAACAAATTTATTTCTGGGAATTGACTTGTATATTTCGCAGCTATTTCTTTGTTTCTAGGACGGTAATAGTTTTTGGCAGCAATTTCTTGACCTTCTTCTGAATATAAGTACTCAAGATAAGCTGTTGCAATTTCTGTAGTTCCCCTTTTTTCCGCTACTTGGTCGACAACAGCAACAGGTGGTTCAGCAAGGATGCTTACAGATGGAACTACGATTTCAAATTGGTCTTCTCCAAGTTCATTTACAGCAAGAAATGCTTCATTTTCCCAAGCAATTAAAACATCGCCGATTCCTCTCTCAACAAAAGTGGTAGTCGATCCGCGGGCTCCTGAGTCTAAAACAGGAACGTTTTTGAAGAGTTTCGTTACAAATTCTTTTGCCTTTTCTTCATCTCCATTGTTTTGCTGAAGAGCATATCCCCATGCAGCTAAGTAATTCCATCTAGCTCCTCCAGATGTTTTTGGATTTGGAGTAATTACTTCTACATCGTCTCTGACTAGGTCATCCCAATCTTTAATTCCTTTCGGATTCCCTTTCCGTACAAGAAACACAATTGTAGAAGTATATGGCGAGCTATTATCAGCCAACTTTTGTTGCCAATCTTGTGAGAGTTTTCCTGCTTCAGCAATCACATCAATATCGTAAGCTAAAGCTAAAGTGACGACATCCGCTTCTAAACCATCAATGACTGAACGTGATTGCTTTCCAGATCCACCATGGGATTGTTTAATAGTCACTTCTTGACCTGTTTTATTTTTCCAATATTCTTGGAATGCTTTATTATACTCTTCGTATAATTCTCTCGTTGGATCGTACGAAACATTTAATAATTCAATACTTTTTGGTGCCTCTTTTGTTCCTGCACCATTTTCAGAATTGCTTGATGCGGGTTCAGTCGATTCGTTCGAGCAGCCGGCTATTCCTAATAGAAATACTAGAAATAATGGGAACCATGTCTTTTTCAATTTTTTCATTCCTCAACTCTCCTTTTTATTTTTCTTAAAATTTTTGCCTTCCTATGTATGGGAAGATTCCATGGTTTCATTTTGAATTTGTTGGGAGACCAACAATTTCGGTAGCCTTCGGATGTCCGATCGGCATCGACTGATTTAGTTTTATCTATGGTAAGCTTGCTTTTTTCTTAGTGGAAAATGGTATTTTTCTACTTTTTCAATTTGAGTGATTTGTGAATCATGAACCGTAATTTGAATCTTGCCATATTTAATACTCTCTAGCATCGTTTTGATATTTTCATAGATTTTTTGCTCCAGGTTTCCGTTTAACGACAACGAAATCATCTCCTTTGGCTAAAGAAATTCTGTTTTCAAGCAAATCGCCTAACGTTGTTTGCTCTAACACATACGCAATCGTATCCCTGACAAGGGACCATAATGGTTTTAAAAGACATCCCTCTTCAAGGGGACATGGTTCATATTTTGTAATGGATGCACATGACATCGGGGAAAGCGGACCTTCTAAATTCCGGATCACTTCCCCAATATTGATTTCATCCGGATCTTTATGGAGGATGTAACCTCCTTTCACTCCCCTTTTACTAACGACATATCCCAACTTTTTTAATTGAAGGAGGAGCTGTTCTAAATAATTGACAGTTACAAGTGTTTTGTTTGATATTTCTTGGATCGACACAACTTTGCCCCTTTGTTCTCCAAGCACAAGCAACGCTCGCAGTGCATACTCGCCTTTACTAGAAACTTTCATGGTAGTACTCCTTTGCTTGAATTAAATCGTCTTACCTATCTAGAATTTTTTACACTTTCAATTGTTGAGTATTTCAGTCAACTTTTGATGTAAGTTTGACCAAAAAGGTCAGTCAAAATAAAAAAGGCACTTATCTTTTTTTATAAAGATAAGCGCCTTCAGTTGACTGATCAGCAGCTAAAGGTTTTATGCATTTTTTCTAGGTTTCAATTCCGATTAAACACATTGGATTAGATGTGAATATAATAAAATACGTTTACCGAAAATGCAACTGTTTTTTTAATTTTTTATAATCTTTCTTTGTTTAGTGTAAATTTCCACTTTATTTCAGATTGTGATTTTCAAATTATATCGGAAGTAATTTCTGCATAATCTTTGTAGCACGGCTTTACATGGAGAGATGGGCATGATAACCTTGCATGGTAAAGCCAACCCTTGAAACAGGTGGCTTCTTGGCTTTGAAATCATGCCCATAGAGGCTCCATGTAAAGCCATTTTCGGTATAAATATTCATAAATGACTGTGAATATTCACAAAGGGTTTGTGAAAAAATCTGTTCTAATTTGATAAAAAACGGGAGCTTTTTGCCGAAATAATGTGCCCGTTTACAGTAATATCAAAACAAAAATCGCCAAAAATACACTCTATTCAACAAAATTGGTTTCAATTCCTCATAGGTAATATCAAAACCAGTTTAAATGCAAGCATAGTGCATCCTCGCGAGATATTGTTTCAATTCCTCATAGGTAATATCAAAACAATGATAGCTGAAAAAGCACTGCTTGGAACATTTAGTTTCAATTCCTCATAGGTAATATCAAAACGAAGATGCTCGTTTGTATACATTGAAGCAGTTTGCGTTTCAATTCCTCATAGGTAATATCAAAACAGTGACTTGTTGCAAAATATTGTAGATACTTATGGAAGTTTCAATTCCTCATAGGTAATATCAAAACTTAGCACTTTCCGAGATTTACCATTCGCATCGGTTGAGTTTCAATTCCTCATAGGTAATATCAAAACATATTAGAAAGTAGTGATGATATCATTGATGATCTGTTTCAATTCCTCATAGGTAATATCAAAACATCTATCTAATGAGGATCAGGAATTTATTAGTGATATGTTTCAATTCCTCATAGGTAATATCAAAACAGTGGGGGATTAATATTCAATTTGAAATTTTAAAAAAGTTTCAATTCCTCATAGGTAATATCAAAACTGGGATGAGAAAGTACGCGGCAAGATCAACCGTACATGTTTCAATTCCTCATAGGTAATATCAAAACTGCAAACCGTTTGCAGACAAACATTACGCTTACAGGTTTCAATTCCTCATAGGTAATATCAAAAC
>NZ_JABTTE010000036.1 GCF_013303125.1 Calidifontibacillus erzurumensis
AATCCTCAGTTATAAATTGAATAAGTTTTGTTTTTAAGGCATGTTCAATATCAAGTGACAATTTAATTAAGAGATATCTTAAATGCATATCTATAATTGCAATATCCTTAAGATGACCAAAATCAAGATTAATATATAGGCCTTCTGAGTTTCTAGGAAAGTTATGTTTATAAGCTGTGATTTTATAATAGTAAGAATTATTAGCTAGATACTCAATGGCCTCTTTCTCAGTTGTATAATTAAACGTTATACCTTTTGCTTTTAAATATTCTACTTGTTCTTTAATTGTTAATTTCTCTTTATTAAGTATTTTTTGTTGTAAATCAGCAGGTAAATTCGAAAGTATGTTTTGTTGTATATTAATTTCTAATTCATTTTTCAAATCTTTTAGTTTAGTCATTATATCCTGATACATTTACTACTCCTACTCGAAATTATTATTACAATTTATCTTTATTCGTGCAAAGAATAACATAAACATTTTACAAATCAAATTATGATCATCATTAAGGGAGCATAAAAGAAATTTCTGCTAGAAGCCAAAAAACAGAGACCGCCATCTAAGCGAAAGACGGTTGATTCTGATTTACGGCTATTCTTTACTTTTTTAAATTTTTAATTAAATAAATTAGCAATTTCTTCATATTTTGATTCTATCTTAGATAAGTAATCATTTTGTTGTGCTAGTAATATTTCAATATTATTTACGATTTCATTTTGTTGATCAATTGAGGGAATTGGTAGATAAAAATTATTTAACTCATCTTTAGATATTTTCACCATGGACTGGTTTTTTCCCTTTGATACATACTTGAAATATAATCTTCCTATAAAAGAGTTAAAAATAATTGCTATATACTTCGGGTTAATATTTTCATTAAATTTAACTCTAATATATAAATCAGGATAAATAATATTTTCTTCAACATCATCTTCAACAACACCTGCTAGACCTACTAAATCAACTGTGTTCCCTCTACTAACAAAAAAGTCACCTTTATTTATATAGAATTTCTCAATATCATTTCTAGTTATTAAAGTAAATTTTACAGGATTTAAATCTATTTTACCTTCAAAATTAAAATGTTCCTGTCCTAATATAGGTGTGCCCTCACCACCAATAACTGATTGAGGGCTCCAACCATTATTTGTTTGGACGATGTATTTTCCTAGTTGCTGAATATTATCTAAACCTAAATATATATTTTTCTGAATTTCTCTCATCTTATTCCATCGAAAACTGAAACGAAGACCTCGATTTTTATTAGAAATACTACTTTTTGATACATTGATCCTAAAATTTTTTTCAATATCATTAATTATATCTAAATCAATTAAAAACTCTTTAGAAAGAAAATTGTCAATTATATCTTTTTTTGAAATCATTTTAGATTTTAAGATGGATATTTCTTTTTCGATTTTATTAATTTCTTTGATAAGCCTTGACTCATGTCTAACTAAATAGTCAATTTTCTTTTTAGGAAAACTTAGTCTTTTTAAGTCTTCAGATTTTAGAATAGGATAGCCTTTTCCCTGTCTGGATACAGAGTTTACTTTTTCTATAAAAATAGTTCTCAATGCATAATACAAAATTTTATTATTTATTTTTGGTTTAATTTCTATAAAAGCTTTAGTGAAATATATGTCGGTATAATCTTCTAAAGCATCTTCATTTATATACAGTATTTTTTTTAGATAAGGTCTAATGGTAGATATTAGAATGTTACCATTCTGTGGTTTGAAGATATCCCCTTTTTCAATTTTTTTAAAAAGGTCTTCATTTAATTCATTTCTATTACTTAATTGCAACTCATTGGGGAATACTTCTCCAAACTTATTTACATTTCCTATTTCAGCATATTTAAACGGAATTTCCATATCTAAATACACTTTATTATTTGAATCAACAATTTCAAATAAATATTTATAATTATAAATATTTCCTTGATTATTTTCATATTCCGTTAAATATTTCACATCAAACCTTAGGCTGTAATCATGAGAAATAGCAGCGATACTTTTTTTGCTTATCTTCACTCCCACTTCACCTCTTGTCGAAGATAATCTAAAATTTTTATTTTTTGTGTTTCTCTTAATACAATTTCATCACTTCGATAATCTTTTAAAATTCCATCTTTAAATAATAATGCATGATAAGAGTCAATATCAGTTCGATCGACAAATTCTTTTAATAAACAATTTTTATCATCATAGTATCTTGCTGCTATTTCTTGAATTAAATTTATGCTTTCGGATTTTCTTTCAATTTCAGTTTTTAACATTTCAAGATTATGTTCATCTTTTTCTATTTGATTTTTTAAAGTTTGTGTTTTCTTTTGTCCAAGCTTAATTTTATTTTCTTTTATCTTATCAAGTAAAATATTTATTTTACTTTGTAAATCTTCTATTTCATTTTCTAATGATTTGATTATTGTCTGACTATCAAACTCAAATGGTAAAATTTCCAAATCAAATAACTCATTTGGCATTACTTTTTCTGTGCCTTTTTTTGATCTCTTATACCCTACATGTTTTGCTTCTGCCATTAATATATTATAATCATAATCTTTCGCTACTTCACCAAATACCCACATTGCATTATAAAAACCAAATTCATCTGTTTCTTTATCAATTTTAGAAACTTCATCTATTTCATCTTTGTATTTAATCAACAGATCCTTAACACTTAATGTCTTATCAGAATCAATTATGAACTCTTTTAAAAATCTAAATATATTATTTTTTATGTTAGTCTCATTATTTTCAGATAAATCTTCAATAACATCTTTAGGCCATTTTTTGTTTATTGTTTTTCCTTCGACATAATAACTAAAATAATTTTTGATTCTTGTACATAATTTACTCCACTCTTTACCGTACTCATTCCATTTATTATTCCATTCAGTTACCTGATCAATAGTTTTCTTTTGAGCAAAGAGAATACTTGTTTTAGTTGAAGTGTAAGGTTCAAAAGTAACCTCCGGTAAACTTACAACTGCTTTAACATTAAAATACTTAAAAATAAATAATCTAATATATTTGTTCTCGATTGTATCAAAAACACTTTCCGGTAGTACTACTCCTAAGCGCCCTCCCTCTTTAAGTAGTTGATAGTATCTTTCAATGAATAGATTTTCAGAATTTTTCTTTTCACTAAATAAAAAAACATTCTTTAAGTCTTTTAGAGTCTCTGAATCTAAATCGACACTAAACGGAGGATTACTAATCACTACATCAAACTTACCGTTAATCTCTTTTCTATAATTTATATCTTCTTCTGTTTTAACAGTTTCTAAAATATTTGCCCCTTCACTTTTGTATAATCTAAATGGCAATAACCCACTTTGTACAAAAATATTAGTAGAGCCATCTCCATGTAATATCATATTTACTTTTGAAGCTGTGCCTAAATCAAAATTAATTTCAGTACCATATAAATACTCCCTTGCCCATTTATTTTCGTTATAATCTGGTTTAAAGAGTTCTTCAAATCGTTTCTGTATTTGTCGACTTGTCTTTATTTTACTTTTTTGCCGATATTTTAGCTCTTTCGTAATTAATTTCATTGCTTCTACTAAAAATGTTCCGCTGCCTGCTGAAGGATCAATTATATAAGGTAAACTTCTTTCCTCATTTAATTTTTTAATAGCTAATTCATCTAATTTTAGACCGTATAATAAAAACTTTACTATTGTATTAGGTGTGAAAAATTGACCTTTATGTTGTTTAAAACCATCCCTAGTTATTCTTTCAAAGAAATCTCCTAAAATATCTTTCCCGTTTAATGAATTTCTTCCTTCTAAAAATGATATTTTTTCTAATGATTGTACTGTATAAACTAATTTATTTAATTGAAATTTATTCAAATTAACAACACTGTCATCATTTAATTGTTGTTCATCAGTTACATTTAATTGTTCAACTTTAGCTCTTTTATATAGCTCATTTATACGTTCATATATTTTTTTATGACTTTCTGTATTTGTACCATACTGATATACCTGGAAATCATATTCTTGCCCATCTACTTTTTCATACTCATCCTGAATTTTAGCTAAAATAATATTTACTAATGAATAAAATATCTCACTATCATTAGTACCTCCTCCCCCCCACAACTTATTATGTAAATCTTTAGCTAGTCCCTCTATTTCTTCTTTATCTATTTCAACCCTTAAGTCATTTTTTTTATCCCCTTTAATCAATGGTTGTTTTTTAGGTTCTCCATAACCTGGTGTTAAACTTGAGCCAATTGAAATAAAACCGTCCGCTTCCCAATCAGCATAAGTAGGGTACTTTTTATAATCAATAATTATTACTTTATCTTCTAGATTAGAAGTATCTACTGTATAATAAACTAAATATCTAACAGAAGTTTTATAGTCCCTTTCCTCAGCTTGAGCCAATGCAAATAATTGACCTTCTATTTCTTCTTTATCTTTTTCATATTTATTAGGAGCTTTTAATTCCATAAAGAAAAAGGGATTTCCCTCACTGTCTTTAACAATTACATCAATTCTAGGAGTAAGTTTAGAATGTCCTCCCAATATGTTATATTCTTTTTCTATTTCAATATTTTCAGCTTTATAATCTAAGTCATTTACTAACTTATCAAGGAGATATGCTCTTATTATCTCTTCATCTCCTGTCACAGATTTTATTTCTCTATTTTTCTTAATTAAAGGAGAATAGCTTACCTCTTTTTTACTTAAATCTAAAAATGCTACACTGTTCTTTTGGGAATTAACTTTACTTTCAATTTGCTTTCTCCACATTTAACATCGTACCCCCACATTTTTTATTTATTATTACTTTTATTTGTATTATGAAATAAAATAATCCAGCAAGACATACATACAATATGCAAAAATACATGCTACTTAATTTTAGTTTCGACACTATTTCTTGATTAATAAAACTTTTCAGTACAATTGGAAATATTCGAATTAATAAATAATCATTTTTTTATTTCATATTCTCTCATTATCTTATAAAAAGTATTTCGCTTTAGTCCTATTAATTTCATAAATGCATTAGCTGTTATTTCATTATTTTTCCATTTCATATAATTTTTTTCTAAAAGCTCAAGTTGCTTTTGACTCAATGTTTCTAAAGTTATTCTTGGTCTACCTAAATGTTTTCCTTTTTTCCGAGCAGCCTCTATTCCTTCAGCTTGTCTCTTTAAAATTTTCTTCCTTTCCTGATCGGCAACATAAGATAATAAGGAAAGGAATTGATCCTCCATTAATTTTCCCGCATCACCCATTTCTTTAAATTTTCTACTGTCAAAAAGCGTCTGATTTTCTAGTATAACAATATCTGCACTTATTTCTCTCGTTATTTCTTTCCATTCCTTAATGATGTCATCATAGTTTCGCCCCAGTCGATCTAAAGCATCAATGTAAATTAAATCCCCTTCTCGTATTACGCGTTTTAAAGCTTGATAATTAGGTCTATCAAAATTTTTCCCACTAGCTTTATCAATAAAGATATCTCTTTCATCGATACCCAATTCCAACATCTTATGTATTTGTCTATCCACATTTTGATCAGCAGATGATACCCGAACATAGCCAAAAGTTTTTGTATTAACCAAAGTTATATCACCTACTTTTTAAACACTTTTTTACTATATTCTAACATCATTGTTTATAAAGGTGTATTACTTTTTATAAATGTTTATAAAATGGATTTTCTACCTTTTTAAACATAATTTCACTCTTATTAAGCACTATCCTTAAAGTATACTTTTATAAACACTAATTTAAAAATAATAAAAGAGCCTAAACTTAGGCTCTAAACAATGCATATTTAGTTAGTAATAAACCCATAAATTACTTTCCAGAGAAAATTCAATCATCATTGTAAATATATTTTTAATTGAAATTCAACTGAAATGATTTATATTCCCATCTCAATCCCTATTGAAATGATATTAAGGGGGATATTTTTTTATAAAATGAATAATTTCAGATTGTCTTGGCAAATTAAAAATATACGCGTATATACATTGATATTACCAGCAGAAGAAGAATTTATCTCTACAATAAATTGACTAATAAGTTTCCACAAAAATTTTGGGGAGGAATATTAATGATAAATTATACATTATTTACTGATACATCAAAGAAAGTATTAGATTTAGCAACAGAATTAGCTCTACATTGGAAACATGACAAAGTTGAAACGGAGGATTTACTTTTAGCTTTATTAAATGTTAATGAAGGGATTGCATCAAAAGTTTTAAAATCATTAAATGTAAATTCTCAAATGATTGAACATCAAATTACTGAATTAGGATTAATAGGGAAAAATAAGAAACCTATGCCTTCTCATTATTCTTCCCATGCATATAAACTTTTTGAATTAGCTGAAAAAGAAGCAAAAAGGTTTGGACAAAACTATATAGATACCGAACATCTACTAATTGCTTTAGTTCGTGAAGAAGTAGGAGCAGGCGCTCAAATTTTAAAAAAACTATCTATTAGTTCGGAAAAAATAATATTTCAAATTTTAAGCTTGAATGAAAATTGCGAAAAAGAGTCTGATTCAAATTTTCTTTTATCATCATTAATTAATTATTTATTAGAAAATCATAAAAGCGTATCAGAGGATATTTTCAAGAATGTCAAGGGATTAAAGATGTACTATATAAATAATAAAAAGAATATTGGTACAGTGAAAATTATTAATAAAAATACTATTGAGGAGAATACTGAAAGAAAAAATTGGAAAAAATTTTTTAATCAGCAAGAAAAAATACCTAACCGAGAAATTACAACATTACGAGTAAATCAAAATACACACAAAAAAATAAAAGCACTCGTTGAGACTGTTAAAGCAAATTCCACTAATTCATTAATCGAATTAATGATTTGCGAATTTCTTAAATTACTTACAGAAGAAGAAAAAGAAAAATACAATGATTTCTATAAGCACTATATTGAAAAAGAAAAAGATTAACTAATTATCTATTTTTGTAAATTTGGTTAAAAGAAAAGTATTGTTTTCACAAAATCAATGACTATAAATTCTCTATTAACAATTTGAGCTTTGCTGCAACAAATTCTCTATGAATCTTCTTCCTCCAACAACTCAAAATTCTCTTCCAAATCCCCTGTAACACCTCCTCTCTCCATTGCTTCCTGTTTAATACGCTCCAAAGCCTTTGGAATTTCAGCCTTTATTTCAATAAATTTTTGTATCAATTCTTCACCTTCGTATCCTTGGGATACAAGATCTCTTAATATATCTACCGAAAAATCAACTTCTTCAATATCCTCCAAAAAATTCACTGTTTCATTTGGCAAAATCACAATTGCTTTACCTATAAATTCAATAATCACTTCATGTTGAAAATTTAAAGCATCATAAAATTCTTCAGGAATCGTGATTTGTCTTTGCTCGGAAATCTTTACTTTTTTTGCCCCATGTTTAACCATCCTCTTTCTTCCTTTCTAACGAAGAAATTCTTTGATACTTATCATAGCAAGTATTATTTTTCACCTTTCCTTGTGCCTTTTACTACAATTCATTTTTTAATACGGTGTTTAATTCCGTCAATTTTTTATTTACTTTATTGATAAGCAATTGGAAAAGAACTCGACAGTGTGAAGCATCATGTTATCCAGTTGGTGTTGTTATCCCATTATTTTTTATTCCTTGTGATATCTTATGTTATTTCTCATCCCAACATGGACGTATATAGAATTTCATATTTACTGTAAACAGCGACTTGACTTGTACTATTTTTACTCCCTATTACTCTTATTTCAATTTTTATCCTAGTAATATTTTATGACATTCTTTCTTCTCGTAATCCCTTGTGTATCAAAGAATTAGCAAATTATGAGGCTAAAAACGTCTGACGTTCGATTCACCCATTCTTGTCATTTTGCCATAACGTCTGACGTTTGACTCATTTGCATTCTTAAAAACGTAAATATTTTAAGGATTTTAACCCCCTAAAGAACGTCTGACGTTCTTTATCCTCAACGTCTGACGTTCAAAATTAAAAATCCTTTATTCTCAATACTTTGAAGGATATTTTTACGTCATCAAATTATATATGGCCTTAATTATTTCATTTTAATTTGAATATTAATCCGTGATTAATAAAACATTTTTATTTCCTAAATACACCTTTATAACATCAATTCTTTCATGACCAACCTCTTTTGTTACGAATGAAGTAGCTTGCTCAAAACTATATCCCTTTTCCATTTCCTCTTTTATTCGATCTTGAACGTAATTATATCGTAATCCATGAAACGTTAAGGGACTTGATTTTCCTTTATACATTCTTTTTTGTTTTCCTTCTTCTGTAACAAATTTTTCTCTATGATTTTCTAAAAACTTTTCTACCCTATTGATTGCATGGTGTGTTTTTTCATTTGGTCCAACAAATACTTTCTCGCCTCTATTAACTATTTTTAAACGATTTAGTAACATTTGTCTTGCTTCATTGGATAATGGTACTTGTCTCCACTTTCCATTTTTTGCTTCACCACGTACCTGATAAATCCCTGTACGCAATGCTTCTTCTGCTTGAGAACGTTTCATTGCAACAGCCTCTGCCACTCTTAGCCCCATTGTTCTACATAAAATCATGACGTCCCTTGTATCTGCTGCTGTTTTGTTTTCCGAAGCTTTTTCATTTACAAAACTTAATATATTTCTATACTCCTCATCGGTCCAGCCCCGATCCCCTTTTACTGCTGGGGTTTTATCTAATTTAAGTTCATATAATTTTTTTAAATCATCATTATCACTTAATTGATACTTTGCATTCGGAATCATATCGTGTAAATATCGAATGGCAACTAAATCATTCTTAATTGTTTTGGGAGAAACCCCTTCTTCTTGTCTTTTTTTGATGTATGCGACCACATGCTTATCTTGTAAGTTTTTAATATTTTTAAGTTTAAATTCCTTATGAACAAAATCCAAAAAATTTCTGCAACTACTTTTATATCTTGCTCTCGTCTTAAAAGATCCTGTACGGGTATGACGAAATAATTTTTCCATTTGTTCAATTAAAGGAGTTATTTTTATATTATGTTTCATAATTTAAACCCCTTCCTAGAATTTTAGGCATAATACACCCATTGGCCAATTCTTCAATCCTCAACATTTCTTCAAAAAAGAATTGAAATTAAATACGTTGAAATCACGAAATACAAGGAATTGAAGAATTTTGGTCTGGGCTTTCTCTTTGCCGATACTACAACGTAAAAAAATAATTATTTGTAATACTCGGCAAAGAGAAAGCCCAATCTTCTAATCCAATTATTCATTTGTAAATATGAGTGCTATCCGGAACATACCCATTATTGGCTGGGCGAGCATTCGCTCTGTTCCATGCGTACCGCCAATGTAGTAGGCACAACTTTCTTGCAGGAACTTCCTCCTAGTACGCATTCAGCCATATCTTTAAACTGCCTGGCTCTAATGGCAATCGGCTCTTTAACACCTGCCTGCATTGTGGATACGTAATGTGTATCAATCAAAATACAAATAACCACGCCTCAAGTTCAAAGCGTGGTTTAATTCATTAATGTGATCCTTTCTTAACTTACACATTTGCAAAAAATAACCTGTCCTATTTAATATTGGTCTTTTTTAAAAAATCTTTTCATTAGTAAACTAAAATCCATTTTCATACTTATCCTATCCTCCTTCCATTTTTCCTTTTTAGCTATCCATCCTTTTTTACTAAAATTTAATATCAATCCTAAGTTTTTATTAAACAAAAAAGCGATAGTTCACTCTTTTAGGAGTTAAACTATCGCTCTTTTTATAAATATCCATAAAACAACTTTATACCTAGAAACTACATTTTACTAATTCTATTACAAATTATAAACTAAACAATCTAAGGACACAAATCATTATGCCGAATCTCCTTCTATAAAGAAGGTATGACGGCTTTCGCTAAAATAGCGACTAAAACAACAAATTCTCTACAATAAATTATATAATTTTTTTGATTTTTTTCAATTAGTAATTAAAATTTAATATAATTCTTTTATCTCTCTTAAACTTCCCCTAATTCCCCTAATTTTCTAAAAAAGTAAAATTAGATTATTATTTTTTAAGGGGAACCCCTTTCCCTAAAAATCACTAAAAACCCTAAATATTTGAAAGGGAATTAGGGGCTTCTAGGGAAAGTAAATATCCTAATTACTGTTGTTGATGTAATTGTATTGGAAGAATATTAGGGGAAATAGGGTAATTATTTTGTAAATGAGGATTAACATAAATTATTTGTTTTCTCCCCTCAAAACTATTTTTAATATAATTTAATTCTTCCAGAATATTTAAATATTTTTTACATTCCTCTGATTTTTTAAATCTTTTTTTTACTAATTGCCATAATTCTTGATATGCAATATATTCTTCCCTTTCAAATTTTTTAGATGTTATTTTGTCTAATAAATATTTCAAATCATCGTAATTCTCTCTTTTTCCAATAAGACCAAAAGCCTTTTCCGCATGTTTAATAAAATAATCCCTTAATAAATCAGCCCTTTTTAAGGTTTTTCTTGTTATTTTATTTGGTATTTTCTCATTTTGAATATTTTCTGCAATGTGCAACACCCCAGCTATGCGAACTATTTGTCCGATTAATTTCCCCAGCCATCCTCTAAAGCCAAAATCCATATCTTGATTTCCTAACATTTTTTCCACTTCAGTCTGAATATCAATTAAATAATTTGTTGCTCCTTCATCAAAAACTAGTTGGATTGGTTCCTTTTTTTGTTTTTGGTGTTCAAACGTAATTAATTTTCTAATATTAATTTCATATATTTTCTTTGTCTGTGTAGGTATTGGTATTGGTTTTATTTTTCTAAAGCCTATAAATGATTGGGGCAAGAAAAAAAGAAATCTTTGTGTTAAACCTCTTTCTGAAAACTTTCTTGGAAGATTTTGTATCACAGTTGGTTGAACAAATAAACCTATTGTTAGCGTTGGATTGGGAATAAAAATGCTATTACTATTTTTTCGATCTATAGTTATATTGTCACCAGAGTGAGCTTTCAGATATATATCTAAATTATACTTTTCAGAATATCTTCCTGAAACCATATCAAATAATTCTGCACCTTCAGAAGATAATATTGCAAATCTACCATTATTCTCAAACATTAACTCTGCTAATTTTTCAGGTGTAACATCATTTGTAAAAAAACGTGGAAAAATGATTTTTTCATTTTGCTGCAATTTTTTCTGCAATTCTTTAATTTCATCTAAAATTAATTTAGTTTTTTCTTTATTACATTCATTTGAATATTTATTTTCTAATTCAATTATTCTTCTTTTTATCGCTTTCTCTTCAGCTTGCTTTTCTTCTATAAGAGGTATTAACCGTTCTCTTTCTTCCTTTTCAAATTTAGTTAACGGTTCTTGAAACAAACGAAAAACTGCGCTTTTTCTATTTGCAGGATCTAGTGCTAAAACACAATATAAACTCAATGTTTCAGTCCATGATGTCCCATTCGGCTTTACTACAAATTTACCTCCTAAAATAGTTGATAATGTCGTTAAACACGCCATTGCTGCTGCATCTACTGGTGTTTGTGTTTCTTCTGCGACAGCTTCTACATAATCTTTTAGCCAATTTGGAAATATGCTAGTATTGAAAGTGGGAAGTTTTATATTATCCAATGGGATTGGGAGTTCCCATTGGATTGAAAGTGTAGCATTTAATTCACTTAATAATTTTTCTTTGTTCATTAATACTTCACCGCTTTTCTAAATTTTCTTCTCTGTAGTTCTTTACGACCTACACTACGGATGATAGCTTCTAGTTCCTTATCAGAAAGCGGTGGATTATTTTTTTTATTCCATAGCTCCATAAATTCTATGATTATTGCAGGATCGACATATCTTCTAAATAAATGGCCCGCTAATGAAGTTGCTGCATTATTTCTTTCTCCTTGATTCACTCCATTTAATATATATCGCCAATAAGATGTTTCCCTTTTTGTTGTTTTATCTTTATCTTCACTGATTATAATTAATAACCAGTAAGGTAATTCTGCCATTTTCACTTCATTTGGCCTACTTGTTAATTCCCATGTATATCTCCTACCATTTGGATGAATTGAAGGTGGAACAACAATATATCCTCCATCTCCTCTTATATCTACTTTTTCAAGCCAGTTTACCCTATTTTTTATTACTATATTTTTAATATTTGGATATCTAAATAAAATGTGTTTCCCACCACTACCTGTTATGCTAACAATCGTCTTAGGCAAGGATTCATATTGTCTAATAAATATTTCAAAAGATTTATGACCAATTTCACTATCAATATCTATAACTATAAAACTAGATTCTTTTCCTGTTCTTATACCTATGTTTGCATATGGATATCTTGTCCACCAATAAACGATTTGATTAAGGTCTGTGGTGGCATCTTTAAAACCATTAGATGTAATTGGTTTTTTATCTCTCGGAATCAAAGGAAATACATTCCAATTTAAATACTTTGCATAGTATATAGCAGCTTTTCCTAAATCAGATAAAACTATTTTGGAATTATTCATTTATTTCATCACCTATCTTTGTTTTATTTTTTCTTGCCCCCACAAATAAACTTCATTTTAATAACTAAATTTTTCTAAGAATTCATCAATTGATTTTTTATTAACCCTTTTAACACCATCTATTTCACAAATTTTTAAACCTAAATCACGAAATTTAAGAAATGTGTTATAACTTACTCCTGCATATTGTGCTCCTTCTTTTAAACTTAACCATTGTTTTTCTTCATTATTTTTTAATTGTTTTATAGCATCTTGTGTCGCTTTGTAGATTAAATCTCTAAGTTGTTTTTCAAAATCAACTGACAATATTAAATTCACCCTTTCTTAAAATTAAATTGTGAATTCAACGAATATTCCTAAAAGGAATATTCCTTATATGAATATAATTGGTTTTTATTAACTTTTCAAGCATTAAGTATTCATTTCAGGAATAATATGATATTATATTAGGAAAGGAGATGATAGAGTGGATACATTTGGTGGATTAATTAGAGAAACAAGAAAAAAACGAGGGCTTTCAATGATTGAATTAGGAGAAAAACTGAACATTTCTCAGGGTTATCTTTCAAAAATAGAAAATAATAAAAAAATACCTAATATTAAAGTAATAAAAAGACTATCTGAAGTTTTAAATATTCCTTTTTTTGAATTAATGGCGAAAGCAGGGTATATAATTCCTTATTCATCATCTGCATCAATAAATATTGAAGATCTTAAAATTGAAAGAGAAAAAATTTATTCTTTTGCTGAAATTATAAAAAATTCAAGAAATCTAAAGCAGATATCTTTAGAAGAATTATCTATGAAAACAAAAATACCTTTGCAATCATTAATTAAACTTGAAGAAAACAATGTTAATCACTTAAATAATGAAGATTTATTAAAATTAGCAGAATTTTTCGACTATCCATTTATATACTTTTATTTTTTATTAAAAAATGATTTTCATATTATTTTTAATCCAGATTCCATTACAAGAAAATTCGGTATTAGAAACATTAGATTTCATATACATCAATTATCTGAAGTATTGAAGAAATATCGTAAAATGATTCCAGATATAGATAATACTGATAATGATATATCTTCTAAAATAAAAATTCGATATCAAGAAAATCTTAGTTTATACAAAGAATTAAAAAAAATATTAGATATTGATAATTGTTTTCGCTTATTGATATTTTCTGATGTTGAATCAAATAAATTTGATTTAAATAAAATGCTTCAACTCACTCAAATTCCGATATATAGCAACGGTAGAGAACTTTCTATAAATGATAGAAGTCTAATACTAAAAACAATTGAAAACTTAGAAAATAAACTCGAATTTAAAGAATAAACAAGAAATTAGAAACTCCTAAAATTTATACTTGCCCCCACAAGTAAGTAAATATTAGGAGGTTTTTTTCTATGGCTACACCAGTTGTATACTACAAAAACGGTAAAAAATATTATAAAATTCAAGTTTATCTTGGAACAGATCCTTTAACAGGTAAACGAGTTAAAACAACTATAAGTGGCTGCAAAACTCAAAAAGAAGCTCAGCAAAAAGCTAGACAGTTAAAAGTAGCATTTGAAAATGGATTATATAAAAAACAAACATTTGCCACATATCAGGATGTATTCAATCAATGGATAGAAACTTACGAAAAAACCGTTGAAGAAAGTACATTTTTAAAAACAAGCCGCATTTTTAAAAATCATATTTTGCCGTCAATGGGTAACTATCGAATCGAGAAGATAAATGTACAAATTTGTCAAAAACATATTAATGAATGGGCGAATAAATTACAAAACTTTAGAGTTGTTAAAGCCTACGCATCTAAAGTTCTCGACTATGCTATGAAATTAGATTTAATAAAAAGTAATCCTTTTAAACTTGTTGAAATGCCAAAAAGAAAAAAAGAATTAAATACAAAAGAAGAGGTTGAAACTCAATTTTATACAAAAGAAGAATTAAAAAAATTCTTAGATTGTCTTGAAAAAGAAAACAATTATATGGTTTTTGCTTTTTTCAGATTATTGGCCTATTCAGGGATGCGTAAAGGTGAGGCTCTTGCTTTAACCTGGGAAGATATTGATTTTAATGCAAATGAAATCAGTATTACTAAAGCACTTTCAAGAGGAAAAGATAATAGACTATATATTAAAAGCACTAAAACAGGAATTAGTCGTACAATCAAGATGGATAAAAAAACAATGGACATCCTTAAAGAATGGAAAAAACACCAAAAAGAACTATTAGGAAATAAACTGCTTAATTCTAAGCAACTGGTATTTAGTAATCAAAATAATGATTTTTTACAGCCTACAAAAACTCGTAAATGGATATTAAAAGTTCAAAAAAAATATGGGTTAAAAGAAATTAGTACACATAAATTACGTCACACTCATTGCTCCTTGCTGTTTGAGGCTGGAGCAAGTCTTAAGGAAGTACAGGACAGATTAG
>NZ_JABTTE010000037.1 GCF_013303125.1 Calidifontibacillus erzurumensis
AGTTGGGAGACTTCTGTCGGAAAAAGTTAAAATAATACGTATTTTTTTATTGACGCTCGCATGTTTTAAGAGTAAACTACAAAGTAACTTTAATTTATTAGCACATTAGCGAACTAAAGGATTTTATGTATATGATAAAAGGATTTAGAGGATTGTGTGAATGCCTGATGATAATTTAAGATTACAAAATAATTAGAAAAGATTAAATAGATTTACGAAAAAACTTCCTCATCAATGAATGGGGCTTCTGAGCCCGGTCAGCAAGCGGCACATGATCAACCAAGCCGTCAAAGTACCTAGCTTCCTTATCTAATGAGGCTAAAAAAATTATTGCATAGAAAAAATTGCGTTCATAAAAAGGGTGAATAAAAATGTCAAAGTTATTCATGTTTGAAAAACCTCTCGGAATGAGAGATACATTGCCGGAACTATATGAAATAAAAAAACAAGTGCGCACGAAAATGATGGAAGAAATTCAGGCATGGGGATATCAATCGATCCAAACCCCGACATTGGAATATTACGAAACAGTTGGAATTGCGTCAGCCATATCAAACCGTCAGCTATTCAAACTGTTGGATCAACAAGGCCACACATTAGTGCTTCGTCCAGATATGACTGCTCCGATTGCGAGGGTGGCAGCTTCAAGATTAAAAAATGAAGGCTTTCCGCTTCGTCTGGCGTATGATGCGAACGTATTCCGTACTCAAGAGCGGGAAGGGGGCAGACCGGCTGAGTTTGAACAAATCGGTATTGAACTGATTGGTGATCCGACTTCCAGCGCAGATGCAGAAGTGATTGCTCTAATGATCGCAGCGTTGAAGAGCGCTGGCCTTACAAACTTTTCAGTGGCGATCGGCCATGTCGGCTTTGTCAATGCTTTATTCCTTGATATTTTAGGAACAGAAGAACGCGCCAACGGTTTGCGGAGATTTTTATACGAAAAAAATTATGTTGGTTATAGAGAACATGTTAAAAATTTACCGCTCTCTTCGATTGACCAACAACAGCTATTGCAATTGTTGCAATTGCGGGGCGGAAAAGACATTATTTCGAAAGCGAGAGATATCACGAATAATCCTAGCGCAAGAAAAGCCATCGATGACCTTGATCATTTGTGGCAGCAATTAGAATGCTTCGGTGTGGCAGATTTCTTAAAAATCGATTTAAATATTGTCAGCCATATGAGCTATTATACAGGCATTTTATTTGAAGGCTATGCCGATAACTTAGGCTTCTTATTGTGCAGCGGCGGCCGCTATGACCAGCTGTTGGCAAAATTTAATCGTCCGACCGCGGCAACAGGTTTTGCCATCCGCTTAGACCGGCTTGTTGAGGCTTTAGGTGATGTTCAAAATAGACCTTCGATTTCACTTATTATTTATAGCCAAGAGCGGATGGAAGAAGCTATTCAATTAGCTCAAACGAAACGGGAAAATGGTGAAAGAGTTGTACTGCAAGACATTGCCGGAATTGAAAATATTGATTTATTTACAAAACGTTATCAAGATGTCTCCTATTGCATCGGCAAACCGGAAAAGGAGAGCGTCTAATGATGAATGAGAAGTGTAAAGGGCACAGCCCTTCTTTCAAAGGAGAGGAGAAGGCACGATGAGTTCGAGTTCAATGAAGTTAACGATTGCAATGCCGAAAGGGCGGATTTTTGAAGAAGCGGTAGAGCTGTTAAGAGCTGCAGGCTATCAATTGCCGCCTGAGTTTGATGATTCCCGGAAGCTCATCATTGATGTTCCTGAAGAAAATATGCGTTTTATTTTGGCTAAGCCGATGGACGTGGCTACTTATGTTGAGCACGGCGTTGCTGATTTAGGCATTGCTGGTAAAGATGTCATGCTTGAAGAAGAGCGCGATGTTTATGAAGTATTAGACTTGAAAATTAGCCGTTGTCATTTGGCCGTTGCAGGGCTTCCAAATGCTAAAGCTGTCAGCGTCGCTCCAAAAGTGGCAACCAAATATCCAAATGTTGCTTCTAAATATTTTCGTGAGCAAGGTGAGCAAGTTGAAATTATTAAATTGAACGGATCGATTGAACTTGCACCGCTGATTGGCTTGGCTGAACGAATTGTCGATATCGTTTCAACAGGCCGTACGTTAAAAGAAAACGGTTTGGTGGAGCTGGCAAGAATTCAAGACATTACCTCTCGCCTAATCGTCAACCCGGTTTCATACCGAACGAAAGATCAATTTATCGATGATATGGTAGAGCGTTTATCTGCAGTCATTGGGGAATCTTAAGCAATTAAAATGATGTCAAACGCGTATTGAAGGAGAGAACGAAGATGAAAATCGAGCGAGTGACAGAATCGCTATCATTAAAAAGAGATTTAGATTCGGGTACAGAACAGCAGCGTCAAGCTGTTTTAGAAATTTTGGCGAATGTAAAAAAGCAAGGCGACGAAGCTCTTTTGGCTTATACGGAAAAATTTGACGGAGTAAAGCTTGCTTCATTAAAAGTTTCACCAGAAGAGATTGCTGCCGCTTATGAAGTGATTGATGAAGAGCTTGTCTGCTACATTCGGGAAGCACGCGATAACATTTACAACTACCATCGCCGCCAAGTACGCCAATCATGGATTACGACGGAAACGGACGGTACGATTTTAGGCCAAAAAATAACACCGCTTGATGCGGTTGGTGTTTACGTGCCAGGTGGAACGGCTGCTTATCCATCATCCGTCTTAATGAACGTCATTCCGGCACAAGTGGCTGGCGTTGGAAGAATTGCAATGGTATCACCACCTGGAAAAGATGGAAAACTACCAGCAGGTGTGCTTGTGGCTGCCAATGAATGTGGCGTTAAGGAAATTTACAAAGTAGGCGGAGCCCAAGCAATCGGGGCATTGGCTTATGGTACGGAAACGATTCCAAGAGTTGATAAAATTACCGGTCCAGGCAATATCTACGTGGCACTTGCCAAGCGGGAAGTATTTGGTGATGTCGATATTGATATGATTGCCGGTCCAAGCGAAATTGTTGTGTTGGCTGATGGAGAGGCTAATCCTGCTTATATTGCCGCTGATCTTTTATCTCAAGCTGAACATGATATGAGAGCATCAAGTGTGCTTGTTACGCCTTCGCTGGAACTTGCCGAAAGGGTAGCTGTAGAAGTAGAAAAACAGTTGGCAACTTTGCCGAGAAAAGAAATTGCTGCTCAATCGATCCGCGATTATGGTGCGATTTATGTGACGGAAACGATGGATCAAGCGATTGCAGCTGTCAATGAACTCGCACCTGAGCATTTAGAAATTATGACAACCGACCCGATGAGCATCATTGGACAAATTCGCCACGCAGGTGCCATTTTCTTAGGTGAAAACAGCTCCGAACCAATTGGCGATTATTTTGCCGGCCCGAATCATGTCTTACCAACAAACGGAACAGCACGGTTCTCAAGCCCATTGAATGTTGATGACTTTGTAAAAAAATCATCCATCATTTCTTACAGCAAAAAAGCAGTTTTAGCCAATGGTCATAAAATTGCAGCATTAGCGCGGCTCGAAGGATTAGAGGCTCATGCAAGAGCGGTTGAGGAGCGTTTGAAATCTTAAGATTTAGAGCGGAAATGTATTAACGATAAAAGAGAACTTGAAATAAATGTTCTGGCTTGGATTTCTTGTCCAAGCCGAGAACGACATGCTTTGCCATCGGTTTCAACTGATCGGCAACAAAAAAGCTTAAAATGAACCTGTGATGAAAGGAGCAATCTTTGATAATGACACGTGCAGCGAGTATAGCAAGAAAAACGAATGAAACGGACATTAAACTTTCATTTGCCATTGATGGCGAAGGGAAAGCCAGTTTAGATACGAGTGTTCCGTTTTTAACGCATATGCTTGATCTTTTTACGAAACATGGGCAGTTTGATCTTACGATTGATGCTGTTGGCGACGTTGAAATTGACGATCATCATACGACAGAAGATATCGCGATTTGCTTAGGACAAGCTTTAAGAGAAGCACTCGGGGATAAAAAAGGGATTAAACGGTATGGCAATGCGTTTGTACCAATGGATGAAGCATTGGCCCAAGTTGTGATCGACCTCAGCAATCGCCCGCATCTAGAATTTCGTGCGTCTTTTCCAAGTTCCCGCGTCGGCACCTTTGATACGGAACTTGTTCATGAATTTTTATGGAAATTAGCGCTTGAAGCGCGAATGAACCTCCATGTGATCGTACATTATGGCCATAATACGCATCATATGATTGAAGCGATTTTTAAAGCGTTAGGCCGTGCTTTAGATGAAGCGACAACGATTGATCCACGGGTAAAAGGCGTTCCATCAACAAAAGGAATGTTATAAAAAAGCCATTTTGCAAGCATTGTTTAGAGGCTTTTAACTGTATACCATATATGCGCTGTTAAAAAACGATAGGTAATATCAACAACTGATTTGCACCACTGAAAGGATTGAAAACGATGATCGGCATTATTGATTACGGGATGGGAAATTTGTACAGCGTTTCAAAGGCGCTCGAACGAATGAATTATCAATATATTGTGACGAATGATAAAAATAAACTGCATGAATGCAAAGGTTTGATTTTGCCAGGTGTTGGGGCGTTTCGCGACGCCATGACAATCTTAAATGACACAGATTTAACATCTTTTATCCAAAATGAAGTTGCTTCAGGAAAACCGCTTCTTGGCATTTGTTTAGGAATGCAGCTTCTTTTTGAAGAAAGTGAAGAAAACGGGCTTACAACAGGATTGCAATTATTAAAAGGGAGGATTGTCCGCATTCCAGGTGTGACCAAAAGCGGTGATACATACAAAGTGCCGCATATGGGGTGGAATAAGCTGAAGTTCAACCATCCGGAGTCGCCGCTTCTTTCCAATGTGGAAGAAGGGCATGTCTATTTTGTCCATTCTTATTATGCTGTCCCAGAAGAAGCTGATGTTGTGTTGGCGAGCAGCACGTATGATGTGGAAGTGCCGGCTGTTGTTGGCAAAGGCAATGTCTACGGAACACAATTTCACCCGGAAAAAAGCAGTGACATCGGTTTAGCCATTTTGAAAAACTTTGCGGCTATTGTTGAAGGGAGAGGGGAATAATGGCATTTACAATCTATCCGGCCATTGATATGCGCGGCGGCAAATGTGTACGCCTTTTGCAAGGAGATTATAATAAAGAAACCGTTTATGCAGATTCTCCGTTTGAAGTTGCAAAATCGTTCGCGGATGAAGGGGCTACGTGGATCCACATGGTTGATCTAGACGGAGCTAAAGCAGGCCAGCGCGTGAATCATGAGCATGTATTACAAGTAGTTCAAAATTTAAATGTGAACGTCCAAATTGGCGGGGGTATTCGCACGGAAGATGATGTTGCATTTTATTTAAACAACGGTGTGAGCCGGGTTATTCTTGGCAGCGCCGCTATTTCCAATCCGGATTTTGTGAAGAAAATGCTGCAAACCTACGGTAAAAAAATTGCCATCGGCATTGATGCGAAAGATGGCTATGTTGCAACGGAAGGATGGCTAAATACATCAAATGTAAAAGCAACAGAGCTTGGAAAAACATTGGCAGAAGCCGGTGCAGAAGTGTTTATTTTTACTGATATTGCTACAGACGGCATGCTGTCAGGGCCGAATATTAAAGCGGTTGTTGAAATGGCAGAAGCGACCGGCAAGCAAGTGATCGCATCCGGTGGTGTCAGCAAGCTTGATGATTTAGTCCGATTAAAACAATATTCAGCAAGCGGTGTTGCCGGTGCGATCGTCGGCAAAGCGCTCTATACGAAACAGTTCACGGTTCGCGAAGCGTTAAGCGAGGTGAACAAGTAATGGTAACGAAACGGATTATTCCTTGCTTAGATGTGAAAGACGGCCGCGTTGTGAAAGGTGTGCAATTTGTTCAGCTCCGCGATGCTGGTGATCCAGTCGAATTAGCCGAGTTTTATGATCAAGAAGGTGCAGATGAGCTCGTATTTCTCGACATTTCTGCTTCCCACGAGGGCAGGGAAACGATGGTTGATGTCGTTGAGAGAGTTGCAGCAAAGCTTGCTATTCCATTTACAGTCGGCGGCGGTATTAATACGTTGGATGATATGAAACGGATTTTGCGGGCAGGAGCTGATAAAGTTTCATTAAATACAGCTGCGGTTAAACGTCCAGAACTTATTACTGAAGGGGCAAAATTTTTTGGTTCCCAATGCATTGTCGTGGCCATTGATGCAAAATGGGATGAAGAGTTAGGCTCTTGGCGTGTCTATACACATGGCGGACGCAATGCTTCTGATAAAGAGGTTATCTCTTGGGCGAAAGAAGTCGTTGAACGTGGTGCAGGCGAAATTTTGCTGACGAGCATGGATAAAGATGGAGAGAAATCCGGCTTTGACTTGGCTTTGACAAAAGCTGTTAGTGAAGCTGTTTCCGTTCCAGTGATTGCATCCGGCGGTGCGGGAAGTGCGGAACACTTTTTAGATGCCTTTGTTGAAGGAAAAGCCGATGCGGCTTTAGCTGCTTCCATTTTTCATTATAAAGAAACATCGGTAAAAGAAGTGAAAGAATACCTCCGAAAAAAAGGAGTGAATGTTCGATGAACATTGCACAAGTAAAATTTGACGAAAAAGGATTGATTCCTGCCATTGTGCAAGATGCAGGCACGAAAGAAGTGCTGACGCTTGCTTATATGAACGAAGAATCACTTCAGAAGTCAATAGAAACGAGAGAAACATGGTTTTGGAGCCGTTCCAGACAAGAGCTTTGGCATAAAGGGGCTACATCAGGTAATACGCAGCAAATTATTGATATCCGTTATGATTGCGACAAAGATGCATTAGTTGTGTTAGTGAAGCCGAAAGGACCTGCATGCCACACCGGAACATATAGCTGTTTTAGCAGCTCTTTAATTGCAGCTGATTCTAGTGAGCCGGCAAGTTCCCAAGAAGTGCAAAAGAACCGCTTTGCGATCATTGAACAGCTTGAAAAAATTATTGCTGAACGTGAAAAAGAAATGCCAGAAGGCGCTTATACGACCTATTTATTTGAAAAAGGCGTCGATAAAATTTTGAAAAAAGTCGGTGAAGAGGCGTCCGAAGTCATCATCGCTGCTAAAAACCGCAACCATGATGAATTAAAATGGGAAGTTGCTGACTTAATTTACCACCTTCTAGTTTTATTACAAGAACAAAAACTGCCGTTAGACGAAGTGCTAAACGTGCTCGAAGAAAGACACAATAAAAAATAAAATGAAACGTCTCGAAAGTATGGAACCACCAAAGGGGCCATACTTTTTTATTTTTTCAAGAACAAGGGCTTATTAGTAATTTGAACTTTTCTGAAAATTCGGTATGCTGATAAGAAGAATGTAAAAAATTCATTTTCATCGTAAAAAAATTTTTACAAATGAAGATCACATATCCATTGGAACCGTTATTCGAGCGAATTATTAAAATTGGCACAATTTTTGCATTATAACTAGCAAACGTATTCATAAGGAGAGAGTAGGAAATGTCGGAATTTCATCCATTACTAGAAAATGCATTTGAATTACATGTTCATAGTTCGCCAAGTTTATTTCCGCGAAAACAGACGGATTGGGAATTAATCGAAGATGTTAAAGCAGCGAAAATGGCTGGCGTTGTTATAAAATCGCATGAAAGTATGACGGTAGAACGAGCTCAATTAATTCGAGAAAAAGAGCCAAACTTGCATGTATATGGGGGTGTTGCCTGCAATTACTTTACAGGGGGATTATCTCCTTATGTTGTTGATACAGCGATTCGTCTTGGGGCAAAAATTGTTTGGATGCCTACTTTTTCTTCGGAAAAACATCAATGCTGTTTCGGAAAGAAGAAAACTAGATTCTTTAATAGCAACCGACCTTTTAACCACCCAGAAAAGGGGTTAGAAATTTGGGATGAAAATAAAAAATTATTGCCGGAAGTTCATGAAATATTAGATCTAATTGCAGATGCGAATATTATTTTAGCGACCGGCCACCTTTCTCCGGAAGAAGTGCTAGTTTTAGTAGATGCTGCTAAAGAACATAAAGTTGAGAAAGTTCTTATTCAGCATACAGATTTAGGAATCGCTCGTATACCGTTTGATCTTGAACAACAATTGGTGAAAAAAGGGTGTATTTTGGAAAAATGTTATTTAGCGTGCAGCGAAGATTTTTCTGATCTAACGAAAGAAGAGATGGCAGAAAGCATTAAAAAGCTAGGGGCTGATTCTTGTGTCATGGTTACAGATTACGGCCAAAGCCATAATATACCGCCGATTAAAGCTTTAAGCAATTTCGTAGAAGAAATGCTTTCGTTAGGAATAACAGAAAGTGAAATTGAACGGATGATTCAAAAAAATCCAAAACAGCTTCTTGGGTTGTAAGAAATCCTAGGCTCGGAACGATTGAACAGGAGACTAAAGTTTTCATAGATATATAGGTTCCCACTTCGGGGCAGAACATGATCGATGAATTTTCAATAGAAAAATTCTCCAGCCAACAGGGCAGCTTCAAGTTCGTTAAAGATAGAGAGTACTTTAATTCTTTAATCTATTACTGTTGCAGCGTATTTCATAAACAAATTCATGCCACCAATTCCATTACGCAAGAAAGGAGGAGGCAAGGAGGAGTTTCAGATACTTAATATCTGAAACGGATTGTCGGGCGAAAAAAGGGGCCCCCTTGCTGACCAAAAATGAAGGAAGAAGTTTTAAGACAAATTCAAGAGATTATCCCAAAAGAACGAATATTAACAAAGCTAGAAGACCTGCATGCCTATAGTTATGATGCTTCTTTTGGTGAATATCTTCCTGAATTAGTCATTCAGCCTGAATCAGCGGTAGAAGTGAGTAAAATATTGAAATTAGCGAATGAATTTAAAATACCAATATATCCTAGAGGTTCAGCGACATCTCTGAGCGGAGGCCCTTTACCGGTGAAGGGCGGCATCGTATTAGATATGTCGCAAATGCGAAGCAAATTGATCATTGATCGTGAAAATCTGCTAGCAATTGTATCTCCGGGCATTAAAACGGCAGAGTTGCACCGGAAGGCAGAAGAAGTAGGTTTATTCTATCCACCTGATCCGAGCAGCTCCCAAGTTTCAACGATAGGAGGAAATTTATTAGAAAACTCAAGCGGGCCGAAAGGGTTAAAATACGGAACGACGAAAGAATACGTCATTGGCCTGGAGGTTGTGACACCAACAGGTGAGATTGTCCGAACAGGAGGAAAAACGGTTAAAAATGTCACCGGCTATGATTTAACTAGATTAATTGTTGGTTCAGAAGGAACATTAGGCATTGTTACGGAGGCGACGCTCAGGCTCATTCCGAAGCCTCAGGCCAGGAAAACACTACTTGCGACTTTTGAGCGTGTTGTAGATTCCGGTCATGCTATTACAAAAATATTAGCATCTGGCATATTACCTGCAGCGATGGAACTCATGGACAATGCTTGCATACGGGCGGTTGAAAATTTTAGTCCGAGCGGGTTGCCTGTCGATGCAGGTGCTTTAGTCATTATAGAAGTCGATGGACATCCATTAGCGATTGAAGAAGAAATCAAAAAATGTGAAGAAATTTGTCATGAGGTCGGTGCCACTTCAGTTCGAACGGCTCAAAATGAGAAAGAACGCCAAGAAATTTGGAGTGCTCGGAGGAAAGTATCACCAGCCATTACCCAAGCAGGACCTACAAAAATTTCTGAAGATGCAACAGTGCCAAGAAGTAAAATCCCAGAAATGATGGAAAGATTATATCAAATCCGAGATAAATATCAGCTTCATTTAGTTGTTTTCGGCCATGCAGGTGATGGCAATTTACACCCGAATATCATAACAGATAAAAGAAATATTGAAGAAATGAAGCGGGTCGAAAATGCAGTTAGTGAAATTTTTGAAGCAGCTCTTGAATTGGGCGGTACATTATCGGGTGAGCATGGCATCGGTATTTTAAAAGCTCCTTACATGGAAATGGAATTAGGGGCAGCCGGTCTTGATTTAATGAGGAAAATTAAAGAAGCGTGGGATCCTAATAATATTTTAAATCCAGGCAAAATATTTCCTCAACCCGGACAGACGAAGGTGGTGTTGACCGAATGAATGCTCTATCTAAACAAATTTCATCAGCCCAAACGAAAAATCAACTATTTGAAATGGTTTATGATGATACTAATCGCTGTATTCAATGTGGTTATTGTCTACCAGCCTGTCCGACTTATGAGTCAATGGGAAAAGAATCAGCCTCGCCAAGGGGAAGGATTCATTTAGTGAAAATGGCAGCAGAAGGCAAAATTGATCTTGAGCATTTGGCTGAACCGATTGATTTATGCTTAGGCTGCCGTGCATGCGAAGTGGCTTGTCCTGTCAATGTTCCTTATGGTCATATTTTAGAATCTGCCAAGACCGTCATAGAAAGCGATCAAAAAGATGGATCAATGGGAGGAAAAATAAAAAAATTCGTTTTAAAAAAGCTTTTCCCTTATCCAAATCGAATGAGGATGATAGGAAATGCTTATTGGTTGTATCAAAAGACTGGATTGCAAGCCATCGTCCAAAAAACGAAAATCATGGATAAAATTTCAGAGCCGATGGCTCAGCTTGAAAAAGTATTGCCGCATGTTCAATCCCCAACAAAACGTTATAAATGGGGAGAAGTCATTCCTGCAAAAGGTGAGAAAAAAGCAACGGTGGCGTTTTTTGCCGGGTGTATTACAGATGCGATGCTTCACAAAATTAATCGATTGACAGTTGAATTATTGACAGTCGTAGGTTGTGAAGTTGTTATTCCTAAAATGCAAAATTGCTGCGGAGCTTTACATGCCCATCAAGGTTTTACGGAAGATGCGAAACAATTAGCAAAGAAAAATATTATCGCTTTTGAACAGTCAAATGCGGACTATTATATCAATAATGCAGGGGGCTGTGGAGCGATGCTGCGCGAGTATGATCACTTATTTGCCAATGATCCAGAATGGTATGAAAGAGCGGTTCATTTTGTATCCCGTACGCGAGATATTCATGAGATTTTAGTCCAATATGGTCCATTGCCATTCAAAAAAGAATGGAACGGCATCATTACTTATCAAGATTCATGCCACTTGCGAAATGTTCAAGGCGTTTATGAAGAGCCTAGACAGTTAATTCAGTCCATACCAGGCGTTCATTATGTTGAACTTCCTACAGCGGACAGGTGCTGTGCATCGGGAGGTATCTACAATCTATTACACTTTAATGAATCTATGAAAATATTAGATTCTAAAATGAAAGATGTTCTAAGGACACGAGCGAAAACAGTGGTTACGGCAAATCCTGGTTGTTTATTACAGATGCGGCTTGGAATTGAGCGAGAAGGGAAATCGAATGAAATTCAAGGATTGCATCTTGTTGAAGTACTAGCCGAAGCTTGCGGCATTCAATAGAAAAGGGGGGATATTGGTGAAAATAGCCATTGCACAAACAAATCCAAAGCCAGGGGATATTCGAAGGAATTTAGAGCAAATGCTGAATTTTATGAAAGAGCTAAAAGGGCAGACAGACTTGCTTATATTTCCTGAATTATCATTGACAGGTTACTCTTTAAAAGATCAATTGTATGAGGTAGCAATCTCACCTGATTCGCCTGAAATGAAAGAAATTTGCCAAGTTGCAAAAGAAACAAACATCGATTGTATATTTGGTTTTGTAGAAGCAGGGAAAGGTGATCAAATTTTTAATTCTGCTGCTTTAATAAAAAATGGATCCGTTTCTACCATTCAAAGAAAAATCTATCCTACCACGTACGGCATTTTTGAAGAAGGGAAGTATTTTGCTAGAGGAAAAAAAGTTAAGGTAGATCAGATTAAAGAATTTACAACATCGATGCTCATTTGCAATGATGTTTGGCATCCGTCTTTAGCGCATATAGCAGCCCATCAACATTGTTCATTGTTAGTCGCGCTCATTAACAGCCCTGAAGGCGGACTAGGAAGTAAATTTTCGAGCGCCCAAGGGTGGGAAAGAGTCGGTCAATTTTATGCGCAAATTTATGGATGTTATGTAGTCCTAGTGAATCGTGTCGGGAAAGAAGATGATATTTCTTTTTATGGCAATTCAAAAGTCATTGATCCATTTGGGCAAGTTGTTGTTCAATGTCCTTTTAAGGATGAAGCCATCCAGATTTGTGAAATTGAATATCGGCATGTAAAGGAAGTTCGAAGAGTTTTACCGACGATGCGGGATGAAGATATTGATTTAACGATTCGGCACTTACAAGACATTGCACGTTCGGAATACGAAGATGAAAAGTAATAAATGGGTGATTTTAAAAGCAAAGGCAGGGGGATTTTGTAGGAAAAAGTAACTTGCATTGAAGCGAGCGAAAGTGTAGACCATCTGCCTCTAGCATTTAAAATCGCCTTTATTTTTATGAAATTTATTATATTATTATATTATAAAAATTATTTTGCTTATTTTAACTTTTTCCGACAGAAGTCTCCCAACCTCAAGGAATGTGCAGGGTGTAGCCCAATGAGTAGGTGGGAGATGAATGTCGGTTGGCGGTAACCAAATATTTTGGTGT
>NZ_JABTTE010000038.1 GCF_013303125.1 Calidifontibacillus erzurumensis
CGTTCTGAACTCCCCTTTTTTTATTTACGGCATCTTTACTGAACACATTTAAGGGCTACGTACCTGAACCCTTTTATGATGATTGGAATAGAATTCATTTATGAATGTGAAATGCCTATTTCACTGGAAATATTTATCAATGATAATTATTTTTCTTATTGGCACTGCTTGATGTTTTATGCTTTGGTCCGCTCTGCTTTTTATTTTGGGTTTTTGCCATGCGAAAAGCCTCCTTATGTCAGCAGTTGTCCTCTGCTAAAGCTCCTTGAAGGAAAAACGAAAGCAAACAACGCTTTCTAGACCTTATTGTAGCCAATTCTTTGCCTCTTATTGCGAAAAAGTCTACCATTACTGGTATTTTCATGGCATCATCCTAATCTTTTTTAGAATTGCATTAATTTCCCCGCCTATTAAAATAACCATAGCTGATAGATAAAACCAAATGAGCAGTACAATAATCCCACCAAGACTGCCGTATGTAGCTGAATAGTTACCGAAGTTCAACACAAAATATGAAAAAGCAAGAGACACAAACTGCCAGCCAAGTGTTGCAAAAATGGCCCCAACCCATACGTCGTTAAAACGTAATTTCGTACTAGGAGCAAAAACATATAAAATGATTAAGACAGAAACCATTACAAAAAAGCTGATAAATATTCTAAAAAAGTCCCAAATGGCCATAAATGCCGGGGATATTCCCAAATGTACGAAAAAAAATAGGCCGATAGCTTTTCCAAATACCGGAAGCAGCAACGCAACAAGAATAACTACAACCATCGCTGCAGTTAAAAAAATTGCCATTAATCTTGCGAGCCAAAACGACCGTCCTTCATCTACATCGTAAGCACGATTTAACGCTCGAATGATCGCATTTACTCCATTTGACGCCGACCAGATCGTTGCAATTGCACCAAAAGAGAGCAAATCTCCTCTAGGCTTTTCGGTAATTTGCCTCAAATTTGATTCTATTAAATCCATCGTATCTCCTGGAGCATAGCGGCTCACTAAGCCAAGCAAATCATCTTGAGAAATCGGCAAATAACCAATAAGAGTAATAAGAAAAATTAAAAACGGAAATAACGATAAAAGAAAAAAATAAGCCAACTGCGCAGATAAGCCGATGACATCATCTTGAATAAAACGATCTACAAACTCAACTATAAACTTTTTGACTTTATTATTGCTTATTATCTTCCTCTTCGTTTCCATCACCATTCATCCTGAGCAGTTTTTCGCTTGATTCTTTCATATCATTGACCTTTTCAATAATAAAATTAACATCTTCAGATACTTCTTCAATTTTATTCCTTAGAGCAGCCGTTTTTTCCGAAATATTTTCGATGAGTACAGCAGGGTTTTTGCTAAAATCCCATATTTTTTTACTACAATCCTTCACTTGTAGGATCGTATCCTCACGCGTTTTCCGATCTAACAAAGAAATTGCTGCACCAACGAGAGCCCCTACAATGATTCCTTTTGCTAATTTATTTTCCCCCATTTTATGACGCTCCTTTTAAAAATATATCTATAACTAATTATATCCAAGTAAACTGGGCGATGAAAACACACCATTTCTGTTTTTCTTTCACTTTTACGCTTTAGTCTTTTATATCGCTAAAGAAATTTTATTATATTTATACATTAATAAATAGTTTACATCATTGAAACTTTTTTCGTAAAATTGTACAAGTAGTAAAATATTTACCCAATTGACGAACATTTCCGAATAGTCTATATTATTATTAATATAATAAAATTATTTCATATAAAGGAGGAGAAGCATGACATTTTTGGACATCATCAATAAGATTAGCGGCTGGGTCTGGGGACCTCCACTGTTAGTATTGATTGTTGGGACAGGTATCTTCTTGACAATCAGATTAGGATTCCTGCAAATTACAACCTTGCCTTATGCATTGAAACTCGCTTTTAGCAAAAACCAAGACCGTAAATCCGCAGGTGATATTTCCCATTTCCAAGCATTAATGACTGCTTTAGCAGCCACTGTTGGAACAGGTAATATCGTTGGGGTTGCCACTGCTGTCGTTTTAGGTGGTCCTGGTGCTGTATTTTGGATGTGGTTATCCGCTCTTTTCGGAATGGCAACGAAGTATGCTGAAGCAATTTTAGCAGTAAAGTACCGTATTGAAGATAAAAATGGTGAAATGTCCGGCGGTCCTATGTACTACCTTGAACGCGGCTTAGGGCAAAAATGGCTTGGAGTATTGTTTGCATTCTTTGGAGCAATTGCAGCTTTCGGAATTGGAAATATGGTGCAAACGAACTCAGTATCCAGTGTTGTTCAAGCAACATTCAGTGTTCCAACATGGATTACAGGTGTTGTTTTAACAATCTTGACAGCTCTTGTTATTCTTGGAGGAATTAAAAGCATCGGTCGTGTAACCGCTTTCTTTGTACCGATTATGGCTTTATTTTATTTAATTGCAGGACTTATTATTATCTTTATGAATTTAAGCGAAGTACCAAGTGCCATCGGATTAATTATTAAAAGCGCTTTCACAGGTGATGCTGTGGTAGGCGGAACGATTGGTGCTGCAATCCGTTGGGGGGTTGCACGTGGGGTATTCTCAAACGAAGCTGGTTTAGGTTCTGCACCAATTGCAGCAGCTGCTGCAAAAACAGATTTCCCTGCCCGCCAAGCTTTAGTTTCTATGACACAAGTTTTCATTGACACAATTATTATCTGCTCAATTACAGGTATTACACTCGTTATGGGTGGTATTTACCATGATGGACTTAAAGGTGCTGAATTAACAACAGCAACATTTGAACTTCTCATTGGAGCTCCAGGACCTTATATTGTTGCCATTGGTTTAATTTTCTTTGCATATTCAACAGTTCTTGGATGGGCTTATTATGGGGAAAAATGTTTCTCCTACCTATTCGGAGAGAGCGCAATTAAATATTACCGAATTGTATATGTATTAGCTGTCTTTGTTGGAGCTGTAGCTACTCTTGATACAGTATGGGGCATTGCAGACATTATGAATGGATTGATGGCATTCCCGAACTTAATTGGTCTTCTTGGACTTTCAGGTGTAATAGTTGCTGAAACAAAACGATTCCGACAAACGATGCTAGAAGAAAAACGCAGCGCAGCTAATTTGAAGGGATAATGAATAATAAAATGCTTATGGGATTTTCCATAAGCATTTTATTTTTTCATAGCCACCAAAAGCTTGCCTTTTATTTTTATCATTGTTAAAGGGGGCCGTTGAATAAGCATCTCCTACTTTCTCATTACATTTTCTTTTCTATTAGAACTAAAGAAGAGCCCGAAGAAAGATTCTCCGTTTTTTCTATATTCAAAAGAGCGCCCCTCTTATTTCTCTACTATAATCTACTAGCAATATTACAAATGGGGGAACTTGTATGTTTCTTCTATGTTTAAATTCGTATATTTACCTTCTTTTAAAGAGCAGCCTCATATTTACTTTTTTACGTTTTACATTGATTTTTCAATCTCAATTATCTCTTTTCGTATTCTTTCATAATGATCGTTAACAACTGAGAAATTCATAGCGGAGGAATATATATTTTCTAACTTGTCGTGAAGTTCTTTTGCTTTTGCAAGGTGAGTGGTCGCTTCTTTCATTTTAGCGGAATAGCGGGCGATAATTTCATTCAGTTCTTCGCTATATTTTTCATCGGTGCCTTCTTTAATTAATCTTGGATATAAATCAATGATCTGGTCAGTTTCACGATCAGGAAAATGCTCATGAGGTGCTGTGCTGTCAAAAATGGCAATTCCCAATTCTCGCATAATAACCATATCTAAGCTATTTGGATCAAAACCGCAGTGATAAATTTCAACATCATACCCAAGATCTTCAGCTTTTGCAGCAATTTTTTTCAAAATTGTTGATTTTCCAGAACCCGGACGTCCTTTAATAAAATAACGATGCGGAATGTCTGCTGTTAAATTTTGAATAAAATCAACCGGCCCTTTAGGTGTTGCTGCACCTAAGAAACGATGCTTCACATCTGCTTTTTTATTTAATTGAACTCCACCAAAAAATTCATCAATCAATTCATCTGCCAGTTTATTTGCTTCTGTAACATTGAAATTACTAATATAAATTTTTTCCCATTCATCATGGATTTTTAGCCCTTCATTAAATAATTGGTAGGCTGTTTGAAAAGATTTTGAAATTTCTTTCGTTAAATCGATAATCTCTTCCTTATGCGAAGTTAATTTTTTCGAATCCCATGCCTCACCTAAATTAACATACTCCTCAACTGCCCCGGGTGCAATCGGTTCAATAACATGCGGAGCCGTACCGTCAACAACACCAACACCAAGCTCTCTAATAATTACTCCATCAATTGAATTATTATCTGAAGAGCAATGGATATACTCTATACGGTACCCCCTATCCTTCCACTCTTCTCCAATTTTTTTCATAAGAGTTGACTTTCCTGTACCAGGACCGCCTTTTAAAATATACAAACGCTTTAATCCTTGAAGATTAGATTCAAAAAAGCTTTGAAATCCGAGCGCTGTATTTCCACCAGCATAATAATTGATAACTGTTCCTGTCATTCGTGACCACTCCTTGCTTTTTTAAAAATTGTTCTGTTTGCTTTTTAGATTATGTAGATAGTTCCCATTAGGTGACTGCCTAAAAAGTAAAAATTAAAAAGTTTTCCAATCTAATAAATAGTTTTTTATTTGAACTTTAAATAAATTTTTGAGATGAATTCGTATTAATCAATGATTTGATATTATTTTGTATGATGACTCCATTCGTTCAATACGAATTGAGAAAATAAATTTTTAACGATTGATGATGTGATCTTTATGAATCATTTTGAAGCAAGGAGTTTAATACAAATTATATTGTTTCAATCGAAAAAACAAATAATGATGCATTAATAACAATACAGCCTTTTGTCATTTAGCCTAGCCAACCAATAAACACAGAAAAAATAATGCTGCATAAAAACCTTCTTTTTCGGTACGAAACTTCAAAAAAAGGTTTATGCAGCATTTTTTCATTGATCTCTTTATAAATGATTAATTTCTTTATAATCAATCTATTCTATTTATTTAAAAGGCAAAACGATCATGAACAACGATATGACTTCTTTATGAAAAATTCTCCATTAATCATCGATAACAAAATTATATACTACACGATCCTTAAAACAGCCCGATCGCTCTGCCATTTTCATCTACATCCATATTTAATGCAGCAGGTTTTTTCGGTAGTCCTGGCATCGTCATAACATCTCCAGTTAAAGCAACTATGAAACCAGCCCCAATGGATGGGCGCAATTCTCTAACTGTAATCGTAAATCCTTCAGGTCTTCCTAATTTCGTCGGATCATCTGACAAAGAATATTGTGTCTTAGCCATACAAACCGGAAGTTTATCCCAGCCAAACGTTTTATATTCTTGCAGTTGTTTTTTAGCTGCAGGAGTAAATTCCACTCCTTTTGCGCCATAAACTTTTTGAGCAATGGTTTCAATTTTTTCTTCAATCGACTGATTCAAATCATATAATGGGCGGAAGCGACTCTTTTCTTGATCCATTACTTTTAACAATTTGACAGCTAAATCAATACCGCCTTCTCCACCTTTAGCCCAAACATCTGATAAAGCAACTTCATATTTCCGGTCTTGACACCACTTTTCAATAAAATTGATTTCCTTATCAGTATCTGTAATAAAGCGGTTAATGGCGATCACAAATGGCAATCCAAAACTTTGAATCGTTTCAATATGTTTTTGAAGATTTGCCATACCATTTTTTAATGCTTCAATATTTTCTTCGGCTAAGTTTTCTTTCGCCATGCCGCCATGCATTTTTAATGCGCGAATGGTCGCTACTATGACGACTGCTTGAGGATCAATATTGCCAAGCCGTGATTTAATGTTGAAAAACTTTTCAGCACCAAGATCCGCTCCAAAGCCGGCTTCAGTTACAACATAATCTGCAAGTTTGGCAGCTAATTTCGTTGCAATGACACTATTGCAGCCATGGGCAATATTAGCAAACGGGCCGCCATGAACAAGTGCTGGTGTATTTTCCAATGTTTGAACTAAGTTGGGTTTGATTGCCTCTTTCAACAATAATGTTAAAGCACCTTGTACACCTAAGTCTTTCACAGTGACTGGTTGTTTCTGGTAGTTATAACCGATGACGATTCTAGATAATTTTTCTTTAAGGTCTTGAAGATCTTTCGCTAAACATAGAATCGCCATAATTTCTGAAGCAACGGTAATATTAAATCCGTCTTCTCTCGGAACGCCTTGCAACGGACCGCCAAGGCCAACGACAACTTGTCTTAAAGCACGGTCATTTAAATCAACAACCCGCTTCCAAGTAATTCTTCTTGGGTCAATATTGCATTCATTTCCTTGATGAATATGATTATCGATCAATGCAGATAAAGCATTATTTGCTGCCGTTATTGCATGGAAATCTCCTGTAAAATGTAGATTTATATCTTCCATCGGCATCACTTGAGAGTAACCTCCACCGCAAGCACCGCCTTTTATTCCCATCGTCGGTCCTAGGGAAGGTTCCCGTATCGCTACAATCGCTTTATGACCAATTTTATTTAAAGCTTGTCCTAGTCCAACCGTAACCGTTGATTTTCCTTCTCCTGCGGGAGTTGGGTTGATCGAAGTAACTAAAATAACTTTGCCGTCCGCCTTCGTTTGTAGACGGTTCATTACATCTAAGGAAATCTTGGCTTTGTAATGGCCATACGGCTCCCATTCATTTTCTTGCAGGTTTAGCTGTTCTGCAATTTCTTTAATCGGTTTCAATACAGCTTCTTGGGCAATCTCAATATCTGATTTCACTTTTTTCGCTTGTATGCTCATATTACCGATCTCCTATTTTAATGTACTATTTCCCTCAATATTATTTTATCGAAAAACATTTTGAAAAACACCATTATTAGCAAATTTTTATAATTTTGTGCTATTTACGGTATATTTTTCCAAAATTAATATTATTTTAAAAAAAGGCAAGAAACTAAAAAATTCTCTATTTTTAGCCTTGCCTATGAAAAGATTTCCAAAACTCTCCATCCGTATCAATGATGTCCATTATATCGGCAAATGGAATTTTAAAAGTTGGAAAACCGGCTGCATACGGAGCAATTTCATACGGTGCAAAATAAAGATAAAGGTTGTTTCCGTCTATAAAGAAAGGCTGGTCAGGTTGAATTTCTTTGAAAGCATCAGGAAAAACATATGAATATTGTTCATCATGTTCAATCTGATTCTGAATTATATCGCTTAGCACTTTGACATAGGCGCTATTTGGTTTAAATAAATCTTCCAACTTATAAAAGCGGCCGTTTTCAAGATTAATAAGAGCAAAAATTCGAGAAGGCATTCCATGTGCAGCACCGTATGGGTATTCATACCCTTCAATTTTTATAACGACGAGTGGTTTTTTAAAAAATTCGATTGAAAAATCTCCCGTATAACTAATGTTCTTTCCATCTGCAGGCAGATTCTCATAGATTCCTAGAGTAAGCTTTTTTAGTTCTTCATTCACCCTTTGCTCTAAGAGTGGATCTTTGATGCCATTCATTTGCGGATAATAAATAATATCATCGTGATTCCCCTTAAATTTTTCTTCAATGACTTTATATTGATGATTGAGAGAAATCACTTTATTTTGCTGCCAGATGATTTGACCAGATCGATTGTAATACGCCATTCTTTGATCAACATTTGCACGAATGATAGATCCTTCTAAACTTAGAGTGCCATCTCCTTGAACGATTGGAAAGTTTGACGCACGGGTTCCATTTTTCGTTATAAAAAAAGTTTCTTCACCAGTCGAAGCAGAAGCTAGCCCTCCTTTAAAGTCTAAGATCGATGAAAATTTAAAATCTGTTAAGATCTTCCCATCGACAGTTGCCAGCGCATATTTGGAGCCAAGATAAGGCCAATCTTTATCACGGGGGATCCCGATTGCTGCTCTGTTTTTGCTTAATAATCGAATATCATTATACGATTCTGGAAAAATAAAATTTCCTTTTGTATCAATTAATTTGTATTGAATCTTAAAGCCTTCACCAACATTGACGACCGCAAAACCAAATTCAAATGGTTGAGCCATTGTAAATTGAGGTGGTATAACGACGTTTCCTTTGAAATCTATATAACCAAACTTTCCATCTTCTTTTTCTTTGAAAGGCAAAAGTCCATTGCCATGGTTGCCAACATATGAATATTGATACTTATATAAGGTCTCCCCATTTTTATTAATTAAAGCAAATTCTTGAGGCGCTGTCTTTACAACCGCTTTCTCATCGTAAAAGTCATTGGCTAATATATATTTTGCGGGAATGATTTCTTTGCCTTGACGATCTAAATAGCCATAAAGATATGAACCCTCTCCCGTTAATTGACTAAATACTGCCCGGTCATTACTATAGGATCCTATAAATGTATAAGGCTTTATTGTTACAATTTTTCCTTTTTCATCAATTACTTTAAATCCTTCATCATCAATGACTACTGCCCGCCCTTCAGAAAACGGATAAATGCTTTCATAGCGCGGTTGTACCAAGTATGTTCCATCGGGTTTAATCAAACCGAATTTACCGTTTACTTCAACAATTGCTAGTCCATTCTCTTGAAAATCCATAGCATGATCGTAAATTTGCTTAATTTTCATTTTTCCTTTTTCATTAATATAGCCCCATTTAACCCCTTGCACGGTTTTTGATGGAGCCGGATACAAGTTGATATGAGGATCCGTCATTTGATTGAATAAAAAATCATTAAGCCAAATATCCATTTCATTCTCTCCAATATTTTTTGGTAAATTTCTCAGTTTATCATATGGAGATATATGAATTGTGGTGCTTTTGCCGGTTGTCGAAGGTGAAAAAGGAAAAAAACATAAGTTGAGGATTTTATATCATGGCCTCTCCTTCACAACCACGAATAAAATTAACCTTTCCTAACCCTTTTTTGCACAGAAAACATTCATATTTTTTCGCACGCAACCCAGAATGAAAGGAATTTCCCAGAAAAAAAGCACTGCCGAACTGATCGGAGTGCTCTCATTCATGCAAAGTTATACACTTTTGTAATCATTTTCTTCAAACAAATCGATTAACTCAATATCTTTATTTTTCTCCTTAAAATAGCGGTACGTAAAGTCATTTTCAAAAAGTACTACGAAACGCCCAAACCGGTCTTTGGCAAGCAGGCTTCTTGAATCGAATAGGCGCAAATCTTTTGGCACTTCAGACAACCATCTCGGAATTCTCTCACCGAGTGAAGTAAATTCAACTTCAACATTATATTCCGCCTTCATTCTGTATTCAAATACTTCAAATTGTAATTGACCTACTGCACCTAAAATAATATCATCATTGGATTCTTGTCTAAATAACTGCAATGCACCTTCTTGTACAAGCTGTTCAATTCCTTTTTTAAATTGTTTTGATTTCATAACGTTTTTCACTCGGACTTTCCGGAAAAGTTCCGGTGGGAACTGAGGCAGTTCTTGATAATGGATTTCTTCTTTTCCGGCAGTGAGTGTATCGCCAATTTGATACATATTCGGGTCGTAAATTCCGATAATATCTCCAGCATATGCTTCATCAACAGTTTCACGGCTAGATGCCAAAAACTGTTGCGTTTGGTTGAGGTTGATTGTTTTATTCGTTCTCGTTAAACGCACGCTCATGCCGCGAGTAAACTTCCCAGAACAAATTCTTAAAAATGCAATCCGGTCACGGTGAGCAGGATTCATATTTGCTTGTATTTTAAAAATGTATCCGGTAAACGTCTCTGAATCCGGATTGACTAAACCTTTATCTGTTTTCCGCGGTTTCGGTGGAGATGCATAGCTTATGAATGTATCAAAAAACGTGCGGATCCCAAAGTTTGCAAGCGCACTTCCGAAGAAGACTGGTGTCAATTCCCCTTTCATCACACGCTCTTCACTAAATTCATTACCTGCTTCATCAAGCAGTTCCAATTCATCAAAAACTGCTTCGATTGCGGTATCTCCACTTTTTCTCAACTCATCCAACGATTCAATTTGTTCCCGCTCATCTCCTAGAAAACGGATAAACTGATCATTGTGACGATCAATAAGCCCTTGGAAACTTTTTCCCATTCCAACCGGCCAGTTCATTGGATAAGATTCAATCCCGAGCACTTCTTCAATTTCTGATAACAATTCGAGCGGATCTTTTCCTTCACGATCCAGTTTATTAATAAACGTAAAAATCGGAATGCCTCTCATTCGACATACTTTGAAAAGTTTGATCGTTTGCGGCTCGACACCCTTGGTTGAATCGATAATCATTACGACGCTATCAACAGCAGTCAACGTCCGATATGTATCTTCACTAAAGTCATCATGGCCAGGTGTATCGAGAATATTTACATAAAAATCTTTATAAGGAAAGCTCATTACACTGGAAGTAACAGAGATTCCCCTTTTTTTCTCAATTTCCATCCAGTCGGATGTCGCAAATTTTCCTGTTTTCTTCCCTTTAACTGTACCCGCTTCCCGGATGATATTGCCGAAAAGCAGCAGCTTTTCCGTCATTGTCGTTTTACCGGCATCCGGGTGGGAGATAATTGCAAACGTTCTTCTACGATTCACTTGCTCTATTATACTCATTGCTCATTTCCTCTCTTAAGATTCACTTACTTACTATATCACACTCAAAATGCTGTGGGAAAGGGCAAAAACGCGTGAAACAAAGATGTTAATTTAAAAGTGATTACTAATCGTTAATAAGTCATTCAAAAAGTGGACAATAGAAATGCAAAGAAAAGTTAGTTGGGGTTGAGCAAATTATGTAAAGAAGGTATGGTAATCATAAATTTTCAATAAAATTGAATTCAGAGAAAATACCAGGAGCAGCAAGAAACTGTTAGGTTTAAGCGGCGGTGAAAAGTTTAAAACGACAACAAAATAGAAGCATAATTTACTAGCCTACTACTATTTGGTACTTCCAATTCCATGTTGTATGTACAAAACTGTTATATTTCTTAGACATTTTAACTCCTCCTTATGCTTTTATTTAGGTGGCAAACCAAAAGTATATATTTGCATCTCAAATTTGTTATTAATACCACGCTTAAAGCTCATTCGCCCCCAAGGATAAAGCCTATGTTTTTCGTTCTACAACAAAGAAATAAAGTCCCTGGTTTAAAGGATTGGGACTTTATTATTAGAAAACTACACTATCGATGTATATTTAATTCATTATTAAAAATTTAGAAGGAAGATCAAAGTATTATCAAAATTTTATAAATTAACATAAGTCCATGGAGAGAACAACATAAAGAATTTATTTAATGAACACCCTCCACCGATGAGCAAAGGTAAACCTAGTGGTATCACTTGTAAATGCTGCTTTTGTTAGTCCCCCATTTTTTCAAGTTTTAAAAAAGTATCTTGGATTTGTTTTAGTACAACTTCTGCATCTTCTTTTGTGTCATAATCGTTTACATCAATCGGCTCTCCAAAAACAACTTTGATTTTCTCTCTCTTTATTATTCCTTTTAGGGAGGTAGGACCTTTATAAACTGCTGGGACAATAGGAACCCCAGCACGTTTTGCTATAACAAATGCTCCACGTTTCAGGCTTGTATTTTCTGCTGATCTAGTTCCACTTGGAAATATCCCGACTACCTTTCCATCTTTTATTAACTTTTGGGGAATTTTCAAAGTACTTGGTCCAGGATTTTCTCTATCCACAGGAAATGCATGTAATGAGGTGAAAAGCCAATTTGTGAATTTTGATTGGAATAGTTCTTTTTTCGCCATATAATAGATGGTAGTTGGATACATCGCAATACCTAAGGCCACCACATCTAACCATGTTCTATGAGTGCAAACCACTACATAGCCATTATGTTGCTTAGGTAAATTGTCTTTACCAATTGTACGAATACTTCCAACAAAGATACCTAAAAATATTTTCATAATCATTCTACCAAGCTTATACAACATCCAAACCCCTTCCAAACAAATACATAAATGGAATTTTTATGCATTTATAATATCTCATTTTATTTATACTTAGTAAACTAATTTTGGGAAGGTCACTTTTTAGAACTTATTATTTATTGATTATACTATTTAATGACTGGTTTATGATTATCTAATAAGTAATTTTCAAATAATAATAACGTCATCCTAATTTCAATTTTTCGCTAACAAACCAAATGAAAAAATAATCATCTTCTTCATTTAGAAACCGGAACAGAAAGTAAAAGTATATGACGTAGTCGTTAAGAACAATCATCTTTTTCATAG
>NZ_JABTTE010000039.1 GCF_013303125.1 Calidifontibacillus erzurumensis
TAAATAAAAAATACCCGAAATATGCTACTTTAAGAAATTAATTGTAATAGAAAAATCAAAAAGAGGATTCTAAAAAATTATCATCATGTTTTTAAAAACAATTATAGAATAGGGTGGGGCTTTCAGAAATCAATCATAAAATTTTCTTTAAAGCCCCAAAATTTAATAAAAGAGCTACTATAAAATTTAAAATTTGCTTTTATCATGAAATAAAGGCAGAAGAAGAAACGAAAGAACGTTTCTTTATTATGCTTTTTCTTCAAAAAGTTTAATAATTTCTATGATTACCATTGTTGCTTTGACCATATTATCTACAGAAATAAATTCATATTTTCCGTGGAAGTTCTCACCGCCGGTAAAAATATTAGGAGTTGGCAATCCCATAAACGATAATTGCGAACCATCTGTTCCACCGCGAATCGGTTTAATGACAGGTGTTACTCCTTGTTTTTCCATCGCTTCGCAAGCGATATCAACGATTTCTTTGACCGGTTCGATTTTTTCACGCATATTATAATATTGGTCTTTCATTTCTAAAATAATATTTTCTTCTCCATGCACTGTTTTCAAGTCTTGAATGATTTTTTCAATTTTTGTCTTTCTTTTTTGGAAATTTTCTTTATCGAAGTCGCGTATAATATAATGCAATTTTGTCTCTTCAACATTCCCCTCGAAAGAAAGAAGATGGTAAAAGCCCTCATAGCCCTCAGTAAATTCTGGTGCTTCTTCAGCTGGCAAACGACGGTTTAATTCCATCCCAATTTTTAATGAATTTACCATTTTTCCTTTTGCAGTTCCTGGATGAATGTTCTTACCTTTAATCGTAATTTTTGCATATGCTGCATTGAAACTTTCATATTGAAGTTCACCCAGTGGTCCGCCATCAATTGTGTATGCATATTTTGCTTGAAAAGCTGCTACATCAAATTTGTGCGGTCCGCGACCAATTTCTTCATCAGGTGTAAAAGCTACCCTTACTTTGCCGTGTTTAATTTCCGGATGTTGAATGAAATACTCCATCGCTTGCATTATTTCGGCAATGCCAGCTTTATCATCAGCACCTAGAAGTGTTGTTCCATCGGTTGTTATTAAAGTATGCCCTATGTATTTATGTAAAGCCGGAAAATCTTTCGGTGATAGAACCACACTCTCATTTAATTGAATCGGATTTCCATCATAGTTTTCAATAATTTGTGGATTTACATTTTTACCTGTAAAATCAACAGCTGTATCTAAATGGGCCAAAAAGCCGATGGTTGGTACATCTTTTTCTGAGTTGGCGGGCAAAGTTGCCATTACATAACCATTTTCATCTATCGTTACTTCTTCCATTCCAATATCTTTTAATTCTTGAACAAGCATGTTGGCTAATTCCAGCTGTCCAGTTGTAGAAGGGCATGTATGACTTGCTTCATTTGATTGTGTATCTACTTTTACATATTTTGTGAACCGTTCTATCAGTTTTTCTTTCAATTTTTATTCAACTCCTTTCTAAATTTCAGGTTTATTTTACCACTTTTTGCAATAGTCTATCACGTTTATGATTTTACATATTCAGTCCTTTTGGTTTCGCTATTTTAAGCTTTTAAAAGAATATAAATAAAAAAATAATCATAAGATGGATTAATGATACCTTTCGGAAGGTGTGATCTTGATTGGCCATCCATATTGTCCAAAATAACGACTCTGTATGGAAGATTGCACAAATGTATCAATCAACGACACAAAAAATAGTTGAATACAATGGCTTATTGTCAGCTTCTCAAATTATACCGGGATTGGCTCTTTATATTCCTACTGCTGGACCTACAAAACGTGGATATATAATAAAGGCTGGAGATACTTTATATGCATTGGCAAGGAGATATAATACTTCGGTTGAAAGTATAATTATAGAAAATCCTGGGATTAATCCATATCAATTGTTTGTTGGACAAAAAATTAGAATACCTTCCCAATATAAAATGACAATTGAAACGCTTGGTTTTATAGTACCTTATAATATTCAGGCTTCTATGGCTCAATTAAATAAAACAAAAGATGGTTTATCGTACGTTGCAATTGTAGCTTATTCATTCCTCGAATCGGGCTGGGCTTATAGAATCTTAGAAGATTCTCCGATAATTGCGAGGGCTAAACAGCTAGGAATTAAACCATTACTTATGATACGTAATATTGTTCAAGAAGGCTTCAGTGCAGAATTGGCAGGTGTTGTTTTAAGTAATCCTCTTTTACGCCAGCGATTAGTTGCAAGTATTGTCCAATTAATGGAACAAGCAGGCTATGAGGGAGTAAGTATTGATTTTGAATTTATTCCACCTCCACAACGCTATGATTTTGTCTTATTTTTATCAGACTTAAAACGTGCTATCAGAAATCGGCTTCTTCACGTAAACGTACACGCCAAAACAGAAGATATTCCAACGAATCGTATCATTGGTGCTTATGATTATGAAGCGATAGGAAACGTTGCAGATATTGTTGCAGTTATGACGATGGACTATGGTTACCCGGGTGGACCGCCTGATCCGGTTGCTCCATTATGGTGGATGGAACAAGTAGTTCAATATTCGGTAAGTTTAATAAATCCAAGGAAATTGCAAATTGCCTTTCCATTGTACGGATATGAATGGAAACTTCCAGAAACAATCACAACCTCTTTATCAGCAAATGCAGCTCAAAACCGTGCGATATCACTAGGTACAATAATCCAATATGATTCAATCGCATCAGCCCCTCATTATCGTTTTTATGATGGTACAAATCCACATATTGTCTGGTTCGAGGATATAAGAAGTTTTCGAGAAAAATATCGGCTAGTGGACGAATATAGCTTATTAGGTGTTACTTTTTGGCAGCTTGCATTTGATTTTCCTCAAAATTGGGTATTTCTACAACGAGAAGTAATCATTAGAAAATAATATTGGAGGCATCTTTAAGCAGACCACTTTTTATGGATAATCCCAATACCCGCCGTTTCAATAGTTCCTTTTCTTTCGTTTATGTATCGAACTTTTGTTTTATAAAGGTTGCTTTTTTCAAGTTCATCCATCGTAAATTCAATTAACAGCCTTTGCTTAAAATTGATAACGGTAACTTTTCTTTGACTACCAAACCAGCTCGTATTAAAAATTTTATAATTCATCCGATTACTTCATTAATTTATTACATGAATTGTCCTTTTTCTCATAAATTTATAAACACCTTATAGTTGATGCCTTCAAACTGTAAATTTTAACGAATCGGTTCTAACAATTAACTTCCCTTACATGGTAAGTAGTAATCTCAAAACAATTTATTTATGCCAATCCTTATTTCTTAACAAATTGGACTCTACTCGTTTTGCACATATCCAAGGAAGAAAATAGTATGTTTGTATGAACAAATCTTTTATTTATATTGTTTTTTATGGATTCTTTATTTTTCGCAAAAGGCATTTTTTAACATTCCTTAATTTGTTAGAATTAGGAGTATTAACCTGTGGTAAAATTAATTCATAGTTAACAGACAAAAGAGGGTGCAGGAATAGTGGAAATAAAATAAACTTCGGAAAAGCAAAGAGAAAGATTAAGACAAGAAGAAATGAAAAAAATTTAAATGGGAAAAATAAATGATGCGTTTACCAGAACTCAAAGTGGAAATTAGTTGCTAGCTGAAGTTGAAATTTCGACATTTTAATTTTATTAATCATTTTTGGTTATTTTGTTGCAACGGTATTGTAAAAAATTATGAATGCTATTCATGGGGGCTAGAATTTTTATTTAAAAAATTTTAAAGTGTTGCACCTATGTTTTTTTATATACTTTTAAGCGAATTTATTTTAGAAACATTATGCAATTTTAGAAATTGAAGATCACTTAACGTAGATTAAAGAAGGATTTTTTTTAAAATATAGCGAATAGTAGGTTTATGGTTTGTATTGAAAAAAGGAAATTTGTAAATAGATGTAGATAGAAAAAACAAATTTAAAATAAAAATAAGTACATAAGGGGTAAAAACATGACGAATGGAAAATTTGATTTGCAAACTAAATTTTTAGATGAAATTATTGAAAGTGGGAGGGTTGTAACAATCTATACAACAAATGGCGTTCCATTAAAATGTAAGATTCTTGGTCATGACAATTTTACCATTTTAATTGATGCAAAAGGTCAGCAGCAAATGTTGGGGAAGGGAGCTATTAGCACGATTGTAAAATAAAGATGTTAACCATAGCGGTAAAACGATATTAAGTAAAACAAAGAAAGGGTACAGGTAACAAACTCTGCTATCTGTACCCTTTTATATACTAAATCCAGCCGAATATTTTACCAACGATATAGAACATGCCTTCTCTTGTAATAGCTTCCTCATTTTTCCACTTATTAAGTTCTCTCAAATAAGAATTGTCAAAATCTTTAAATGGCAACTCTTTTACAATATTCATTGCTTCCTCGTAGGTTAAATTTTTCGTTTCTTTTGAATAATAATAGTTATATAAATACAAAATGTTTTTCTCATAATTTGGGTTTGTGGTTCGTTTCGCAATGTAGGTGTGCATTAATAGATTTGAAAATGATTTGTTTTTGGCAATGTCTTGTACAAACAAATCATTCGTATATCCGCCAAAGATAGCTCGGTGATTGAGCAATTCTCTGATGACAGGATAAAACGGTTTATCTTCGTAAGGAAATGGAATATTAAACGGTTTCACATCAAGTCCTTGTGCATTCAATGTTCTTTGCATTTCTTCAATAATTTTTTGATCGCCTGCCATAGTATGGAAATCAACGTCATGTTTTATTGCGATTGCACTTGCTGCACCGGCAGCTTCACCAGTTGCCATACCGGTTGGTACAACGCGAACAGAGCCTTGGGCCAATGAAGTATAACCGCCCGAACGACCAACGACTAATAAATTTGTAATTTTTTGTGGTACTAAGCTCCGAAATGGTATGCCATATTGAACCGGATTTACAACTACAGCCCCAGCATCATCAACGGAAGTAGCTTGAATGTCGGACGGATATCCACCATATGCGATCGTATCCCAATGATATTTGTTTTCCCATAAGTCGCTGACTGGAAGCTGATAAAGGGAATAGATATGCCGCGTTTCGCGTATATAGAGCTCTTCTGGAAAAGATACTATCTCGGCATGTTCAAAACCAGGAAAGTTTTTTTGAAGCCAATTAACGATGTGTCTCGTTTCTTTTTTACCGCGCTCAATTCCTTCTTTAATAGAAGCCTCAGATAAGCCATCTACACCAAATATTTGCAAAGCATTTATAAAATATCCTTCTTTATTTCGGATTAAATTTAAACCGCGTAGCCGCATGTTTGGATCTTGGGGTTTGTACATTTCTCGCAATTTTGGAAATCCCCAAGCAGCTTCCCTAGTCACCTCAGCTGGGCCAAATTTTTCACTTTTTGCAGTTTGACGAATTTTCCCCCAATCTACATTATTAAGGTGAATCATTAACGTTGCTGCCATAAATCGCCCGTTATATCCAACATCGCCTGCACCGATAAAGTGAGGAACACCGCTTAAAAAAGCAATATTTGCATCTTGAGTGGCATCGATATAGCGTTTCGCTTGGAATGTAAATTCTTTATTGTTTTTCAGGACTTTTATTGAAGCAATTTTCTTTTGATCTTTGAGAACTATTTCTTTAATTTTAGCATTAAGCAGCAATGATAAACCGTCTTGTTTATAAACAAGATTTAAAAAAGCATTTTTTGCTGCTTCAATTTCAAACGATTCTTTGTTTCCAACCATATTGTGCCATTCTTTAAAAATGCCGCTGCTTAAAATTTTATTATTAATTCCGTGCGGAAAATCAATCACATTCATTTTAGCATATGTAAAAAGTCCTCCAAGACCATCACGTTCTTCAATCAATAGAGTATTTGCACCATTTCTGGCAGCTGATAAGGCTGCAGCAACACCTTCCGGCTCGCCGCCAACGACAATCACATCGAACATTTTTACTTCTTTTTCGTCATCTAAAAGAATAGCTTCAATTTTATCTCTTGATTCTGTGTCAGGATTAATAAAGGCTTGGGTGCAGCTTGTAAGTAAAAGTAGTGAAAGTATTGCTATAATGATCGATATTTTTTTCATAGATGAGCTACCTCATTTGTCCCCAATATTTATTTCATCATATCATCAAATAGTATTCGAAGGAAGTTTGCATTTTATTGACGAGCAAAATATGATAAAGTTTCATATTTCTATTAAAAAATTTGGTTAATCTTTCAAATGTTATATGATAGTATGTTGAATAGGTCGCTATTTTAGAGAAATAATGATGTAAAAAAGGAGAGGAAAATGAAAAATAAAATTTTAGTAGCATTCTTTTTACTTATTTCAACATTATTAGTTAATTTTCAAGGTGGGCATGTTGCAGCTGCTGCAGAAAAAGTGAATTATGATGTCATCGTCATTGGTGGAGAGCCTGAGGGTATAGCTGCCGCATTATCTGCCGCTAGAAGTGGTGCGAAAACGTTGTTAATTGAAGAACGGGATGGCTTGGGTGGTTTGTTTACCTATGGAATGATGAATTTCCTCGATTTTCCTAAAGATCGTAGCGGGAAAATGGCAACGAAAGGTATTTTTCAAGAGTGGCATCGCAAAGTTGGTGGAGGTTTATCATTTGTGCCCGAAAAAGCTGGAGCTGTCTTTCTTGAAATGGTTAAGCAACAACCGAATTTATACCTTAGTTTGAATACGAAAGTTGTAAAAGCAATTGTTGAAGATTCAAAGATTAAAAGTATAGTAATTGACACAAAAGGTTATAAAAAAGAATTACGGTCACATACATATATTGATGCGACGCAAGATGCTGATTTTGCGGTTTTAAGCGGAGTACCTTATTTCTTAGGGGCAGCTGACGTTGGTTTTGAAGATAAACAAATGGCCGTTACATTAATGATCCATTTGCAAGGCTTAGATTGGAATAAAATTAAACAAACCGCAAAAAGTGGAAAATTCGGTTCAGCCCAAGTGACAAATGAAGGAGCTTGGGGATTTGCGAAATTGCGGGATATTTATAAACCAGTTGATCCTAATATGCGTTTGCGCGGTTTTAACTTGGCAAAAAATGAGGGTGGTTATTATATTAACGCCCTGCAAATTTTTGGGGTTGATGGGCTTGATCCTCAGTCCAAGCTTGAGGGGATTGAACGCGGTAAAAAAGAAACCGTTCATATCCTAGAATGGCTGAAAGTGAATTTTCCAGGCTTTGAAAATGCCAAGATTGCTAGTTTTCCAAAAGAGCTTTATGTGAGAGAAACTAGACATATCAAGTCTCTCTATCAACTACCTGTCAGCGATTTATGGGAAAACAAATATCATTGGGATACAATTGCCTATGGAGCATATCCAGCAGATATTCAGGCGGTCTCCATTGACGACCCCGGTGCGATTGTTGTTAATCCAGATAAGTATGGCATCCCATTCCGGAGTTTAGTACCACAAAATATGAAAAATTTACTTGTAGTCGGTCGATCAGGGGGTTATTCTTCACTAGCAGCTGGTTCGGTGCGAATCGTGGCAACAGGAATGGGAACTGGCGAAGCTGCTGGAGTTGCTGCAAAACTTGCAGTTCAGAAAGGGCTTACATTTGATGAAATGGCTGCTAATAAAGCAGTTATAAAAGAATTGCAATCAATATTACATAAGAAAGGTGCACTAGTAAGTCCTTTTACAGCTAATTACCCTTATCAGGATGCTGTTTATTATCCTGCCATTCGAGAATTACTAAATGCAAGGGCATTATATGGAAATTACAACAATAATGTTGGAGAAAAAGAAATTGCCACTAACTTTACTTTTACCAACATACTGAAACAAGTGTTTTTAGTCATGTCACTTACAGATCCAAAATATAAAGAAAATATTGAGTATATAACAAAGTACAATCTTGAAAATGCTTCTATTCCATTAACACGGGATGAAGTAAACCGTATCCTTTCTGAGCTGCCACATCCAATGGCAGAAATAAAAGTCAGCGGAACAAATAAGATGACTAGAGGCGAAATGTATACTTTATTAATGACAATATTTAATTGGAGTTAGTGATATTAAGGCTGCTTTTAAAAGGCAGCTTTTTTTCGTTCGAGATTATCCGTTGGGACAAGAAGCATCAACTAATAATGATGCACTATTACTGTATATTTCTTGTCACCATTAAATTTTTTTAAATGCATCTAACAAAACATCTTTTCATGAAAGCAATAAATGTTGGCAAAGTCCGTTAATATCCCAACATGTTTTTCTCCAACAAATTATAAATTTAATGGCTTATTTACTTCATTTCCTCGAGACGTATTTCTATTAGTTGAGAATCAATCACTTCGACTGAATTTAAATTTATCCAAAATAATAGGAAGCTAGGAAAAGGATTGAAGAAGAATCTTTTAAATTGTATCTTTTAAGACCATGCTGCTTAAATAAAATAATTAAAAAATAATAGAATAAAATTTCATTTTTTTATTTGATGCATTCTAAACAAAAAAAAACGCCAAGGATGACATCCTTAGGACGTTTTTTTTGACAACCATTTAATTTTTGGTTCAGTTCCATTCATAATTCGTTTAATATTTGCACGGTGGCGGTAAATAATAAACGAAGCTAAGAGAGTAATGACAATAATTAATGGGACATCACCAGTGAAAAGACTATAAATCACTCCAATAACTCCAGCTGTCATCGATGAAAAAGATACATACTTTGAAATGTATAAAGTTATAAAAAAGACACCGATCAATGAAATAAATAAAATTGGATCATAAAACAAGAGGACACCGGCAGATGTTGCCACTGCTTTTCCACCTTTAAATTTAGCAAAAATTGGATAAGTGTGTCCGATAACAGCAGCTAATCCAACCAACAATGGATGTAAAGGTTCCTGTCCAAATAAAATTGGTAAACTTGCCGCAAGCGTTCCTTTTAAAATATCGGCACTTGTTACGATGATTCCCGCTTTTTTTCCAAGCACACGAAACGTATTAGTTCCACCTAAATTTCCGCTTCCATGCTCGCGAATATCGATCCCATAACCTAGTTTACCTACAATTAACGCAAAAGGGATCGACCCTAGTAAATATGCTAATAATAAAACTACAATTATCATGCTTTGCAAAACTCCTTCAGTTTTAGTTCCTTTATTTTAACACGAGTTGATAAAAATGACATTATTATCATAAATGTTCCTTACGGTTATTGAAAGTATGATTTAAAAAAACTTAAAATCTTAATTTTTTCAGGTTAAATTATAAAAAAGCAAAACAAATTTTTTGTGTTTTATTGGTATTATTTGCTATGCTAAATAAAGAATAGACGATTTTATGAAAATGGGGTGATACAAATGGCAATTGAAAATCCTAGCCGTGAAGAAATTGCTGAAATATTAAGAACAAAAAAAAGAATTGCTGTTGTTGGCTTATCAGATAGTCCAGAAAAACCTTCCTACATGATTGCTAAAGCAATGCAAAATGCAGGCTATGAAATTATTCCTGTAAACCCAAAGATTGATGAAGTACTCGGGGTAAAAGCTTACGCCTCATTAAAAGATATAGAAGGTCATATCGACATTGTCAATGTTTTTCGCCGTTCAGAACAATTGCCGGCAATCGCTAAAGAAGCGGTTGAAGTAGGTGCTGATGTATTTTGGGCACAACAAGGTATTGCAAATGAAGAGGCATACAATTATTTAAAGGAACATGGCGTGACCGTTATCATGGACCGCTGCATTAAAGTAGAGCATGCACTGACAAAGGCAAAATGAATGTATTTTTAATATTCTTTTCATGAGAGGCTGTCCAAAAAAGGAAAGTGCTCCCCTTAAGGTGACAGAAAAAAATCTGTGTTACCTTAAGGGGAAT
>NZ_JABTTE010000004.1 GCF_013303125.1 Calidifontibacillus erzurumensis
AAAATAAGCTGCTGAGCTTTTCTCAACAGCCTTTTTTTACTACGATTTTGTAGTGTTAGAAATTTCGTTTGAAGCAATAGTTTCCTTCGTTATTGGATTTGTTTTATGTACAGCTCTATAAAGGCGAGGAGCAATAATTCCTGCAAATATCGATAAAATAATATCTTTCGGCAATGGAACCATCATCCAACTCCAAGCAAGTTTATATGTAAATCCTTCTGGTGCTTCAGCCCAAAGTTTGTAAGCATAGTACATCCAATTTGTACCGATGACATAATTGACAACCATACCAATAAGTGAAGCTGAAATAAAAATGCCAACAGATTTTTTCTCAGATTTTTCGATGAACAAACCGACAAGAAAAGAAACTAATATGTAGGATAGTAAAAATCCAAATGTCGGTTTTATAAATATAGCAGCACCGCCAGTAAATTGGGCGAATACTGGTGCACCAGCAATACCAATGAGAACATAAGCAATCATTGCCAACGCCCCAACTCGACTACCTAAAATGGCACCAGCAAGGATCGAAAAAAATGTTTGCAATGTGATCGGCACTCCTCCAATGACTAGGAAAGATGTCATATTTGCGCCAACAGCCATTAAAGCAACAAAAACGGCTGCCATCGTTAAATCAATTGTTCTTAATCTTTTTTTGACCATTCTACTTTCTACTCCCCTTTACAATTGTTACCAAAGTTATCATAGACAAAAGCAACCCATTTTGTCAACTCATTTCTTTTATATGTTAACTTTTATTGTAAGAAATTTTTAATATTTTTATATTTTTTCTATTTTATATAGATTTTTAACGTCTTTATTGTTAACATTATTTTATTAGAAGTTTACATAAATGGAGGCTGTAATATGAATTGGAGTAAATTAGCAGAACATGTTATTAATGGAAGAGAAATTTCTGATGAGGAAGCGCTGGCAGTTTTAAATTGCCCTGATCATGATATCTTATCTTTATTACATGGAGCTTTTCAAATCCGCAAGCACTATTTCGGTACAAAAGTTAAATTAAATATGATAATGAATGCCAAGTCTGGCAACTGTTCGGAAAACTGTGGGTATTGTGCGCAATCCGCTGTTTCAACTGCACCAATTGAAAAATATTATATGCTGGACAAGGAAGCATTATTAAAAGGAGCTAAACAAGCATTTGATTTAAATGTTGGTACATATTGTATTGTCGCAAGCGGGCGAGGACCAACAGACCGGGAAATTGATACGGTTGTTGAAACAGTAAAAGAAATTAAACAAACATATAATTTAAAAATTTGTGCTTGTCTCGGATTATTAAAACCTGAGCAAGCAAAAAGGCTAAAAGAAGCTGGTGTTGACCGATACAACCATAACTTAAATACATCAAAAGAACACCATGACTTTATTACAACTTCCCATTCGTATGACGATCGTGTCAATACGATCTTAACGATTAAAGAAGCAGGTATATCCCCTTGTTCCGGTGTAATTGTCGGAATGAAGGAAACAAAGGAAGATGTCATTCGTATGGCACGGAACTTAAAAGCGATCGGTGCAGATTCGATCCCGATAAACTTTCTTCATGCCATTGAGGGGACACCACTTGCAGGAACGAATGAATTGAATCCTAGGTATTGTCTAAAGGTATTGGCCCTTTTCAGATTTATTAATCCTGATAAAGAAATTCGCATCTCTGGCGGACGAGAAGTGAACTTAAGGAGCTTGCAGCCACTCGGTTTATACCCTGCAAATTCAATATTTGTTGGCGATTACCTAACAACAAGGGGAGCAGAAACCACTGCAGACCACCAAATGCTGGAGGACCTTGGATTTGAAATTGATTTCGTAAAAGTAGAGGCAGAAGTGTAAAAAAATAGACTAATGAAAAATAAGCACCCATGAAGGTATAGAAAAAATACGTTTATGGGTGCTTACAAAAATGGTATTAAAAAATAAACATCTAGAAAAGATTTTATCTTTATATAATAGTATTTTGTAAATATTTAAAGGCTAATAAATCTGTATCCTCGGTGTATTTACTTCCTAATTGCCGTGTTGTTTCATTGTCACGGCTTCCAATCCAAGCTATTAATTGCAATCTTCGCATCATGATAAAAGTAGGAATTTCTTCCTTTTCTTCATTGGAAAGGGGGCGTATCTTTTGATATCCTTTTATCCAGGCATCAATTAATGCGGGAACATATGGTTTATGTTCAATAAAACTTAAAGAAGTTGCAAGATCGTATAAATAATATCCAAATCCGCAGTCATCAAAATCAATAACTTTTATGTTATCTCCATCAATAAGTAAATTAGCAAGGCGTAAATCTGAATGAATAAGACCGAATCGATCAGGTCCATTCCCAAAATTTTTTAGCCTAGTAAATATTTTTTCTGAAACTTTCTCGAACAAGGCTAATCGATCTTGGGTCATTCCCAAGCCATTTTGCCACTTGCCCCATTTTGGATTAGAACCAAGAATAGTGTCATAATTCCAAGTTAGACGCTTTATATTACGCAAACGATCTCTAAATTTAATACTGTGTTCGTGGAGCTTTGCTGTTATTTCACCAAGAATCTCAAATTGATCAATGAGAGCGCTTTCATCGTTTTCATCAGGAGCTTTCCCTTCTAAAAATGTAAATAAAGTACAATAATATGTGTTATTTTCATCCGTAATCTCTTGTATATATTGCCCGTTTTCTGCTTTTATTGGTAAAGAAACTGTAATCGTAGAAAGTTCATCAATTGATTTAATCCAAGCAATTTCACCTTCAATTTCTTCCTTTGTATGATAACCTGGCCTCCCTACTCTTAAAATATATTTTTCACCAGTAATTGTATTTTTCACTAGAAAAGTTGCGTTTTCAGAGTAGTTTAAAAGTTGGATCGTTTCTTGAGTTTGAAATGGGTAAAAAAGGATTGCTCTTTTTGCAATCTGAGTAAATTTATCTAAAACATCGTATAAATAATTTTTAGTATCACTCATCGTATTTCTCCTTTCATTTCCAAATCTATCAACTATTTCGAAAAACAGTTTGTTTCAGCTTGTTTAGTAAACACGTTACAATTGCCATGCTATATTACTAAACCACATCAATTAAAAGTTAAATAAATTTTTAATATTCCGATATTTAATTATAAAAATTGAAAAAGTTATTTCTACCTATTGTCCAATATCCATTAATTCTTTATAACTATGAATAATTAAATCAGCATCAATCAGATGATCTGTATTTTTTGCATAAGAGACAATCCCTACTGTAAAATTTATTCCTGCATTTTTACCTAATTGTATATCAGCATTTGTATCTCCAATTAGCATTGTCTCTGAAAGTGAAAATCCAAAGCGGTCACTAGCCAAATAAACAAGATCAGGGTATGGCTTTCCATTCAACACTTGATCACTTCCAATCACAAAGTCAAAATAGTTTTCCACACCTACTTTTTTTAAGTGACACTTTGCTTTTTCAGTATCATCTGCTGTCAAAACACCTAACTTTACATTATTTTCCTTAAACTTTTCAAGTAACTCCTTGATTCCATCTATCAATTTAATTGATATTGAACTATTTTGTCTTTCATTTGCATAATTTACACTTTCATTAGCATGAAATACAGCTAAATCCCATGGTAAGCCGTTTTCATATATTTTATAAGCTAAAATAATCTTACTTTCTTCCATATTAGCTATTGCTAGAGGACTTTTCGGATCAATAGAATTGTCTTCTTCTCCCGCTCCAAAAACTTTTCTTAATTCCTTCTTGGTAAGTGAACATTCTGGCAAATTACTTCTAATATATTCTGATAGATCATCAACCCATGGTATCCAAATGGATGGAAAATCTAATATTGTTCCATCTTTATCAAAAAGAACTGTATTAATCTCTCTCCCTAAAAAATTCATCTTTTCACGCCTTTCAAGTATTGGAAAGGAACACTATATGATTTCAGATATAATATTTATAGTATTTCTTACATCGTTAGCAGAAATATCTAATTGGTTCTTTTCTTCATTAGTTAGAGGAAGTTCAATGATATATTCAATCCCACTACCACCTAGGATCGTAGGTACACCTAGACACAAGTCGTAATAACCATATTCACCCTCTAGATAAGCAATGGCTGGTAGAATGCGTTTTTTATCTCTAATTATTGCTTCTGCCATTTCAACTAAAGAGGCTGCAGGAGCATAGTATGCGCTCCCATTTCCTAACAATTCAACTATTTCGCCTCCCCCTTTTCTAGTTCTTTCAACAATTGCATCAATTTGTTCTTTTGTCATAACTTGATCTAAAGGGATGCCGGCGGCATTGGAGTACCTGATCAGTGGTACCATATTATCACCATGGCCACCTAGCACGAACCCTTTAACATCCTCCACAGAAATGTTTAAAGCTTCAGCAACAAATGTATTAAAACGTGCTGTGTCAAGGACACCAGATTGACCGATCACACGATTTTTCGGAAACCCAGTCGTTTTTAAACAAGTATACGTCATAGCATCAACTGGATTACTTAGGACAAGGACGTAACTTTCAGGTGCATATTCTTTAATCTTTTTCGAGACGGTCACCATGATATCTTTATTCGTCATTACTAAGTCATCGCGGCTCATACCGGGCTTTCTGGCAACTCCAGCGGTTATAATGATCATGTCGGCATTTTTTATATAAGAGTAATCTGATGTGCCAATAATTGTAACATTGAATTTTTCGATTGGCCCTGCTTCAAACATATCTAAAGCTTTCCCTTTGGTTGGCTTTTCTAACGAAGGAATATCTAGTAAAACGATATCTCCTAGTTCTTTTTGTGCTAACAAAAGCGCGCATGTTGCACCTGTAAATCCAGCCCCTATTACCGCAATTTTATTTTTTTTAAACGTTTTCATGCGTGATCTCCCTCTTCTATAGCAACTTTTTATTCCATTCATTTATTTTTTTCCATTTCTCCATTCGAAGGATCCCCATCATTTTCACTGTTAGTATTAGAAGATTTAAGAACATCATCTGGAATATTAAGTGGATTTTCTTCCTTCCGTTCAACTATTTTTCTCCCTGTTTTTTCTCTATCACTCTTAATATCTTTCATCTTTTTATTATTTTTTCTTTTCTCTTGATCTTTAATATTGATTTGTTCACGATCAGTAATATTTGTTCCATCGTTCTTTTGGATCAATTCTTTTATTTGTTTGTCTGGATGGGGTATCACCCAGGATGAAACATAGGTTCCGAAACGATTTGAAGCTTTCTTCCCTGCTTCTACTGCTGCTTGAACAGCACTAACATCCCCTTCAATTAAAATGGCTACTAAACCAGCATCAACCTTTTCCTTTCGAATAAGTGTCACATCCGCCGCTTTTAACATTGCATCTGCAGCTTCTATTGTGGCAACAAGACCCTTTGTTTCAATCATGCCTAAAGCTTTCGTCAACCATTCTCACCCCCGGTTTTTTATCAACAATGGAAGAAATGTTCATTAATTTCCAGGAAGAATCCCTTTTAATTCACTATGCGGTCGAGGAATTACATGGACAGAGCGAAGTTCTCCAACACGTTTCGCCTGTTCGCTACCTGCTTCTACTGCCGCCTTTACAGCCCCAACATCTCCACTTACAAATACTGTGACAATTCCCCCTCCTACATGTACTTTTCCAACAAGTTTTACGTTTGCTGCTTTTACCATTGCATCTGCTGCTTCAATTGCCGCAACAAGTCCTCTTGTTTCAATCATTCCTAATGCACCATTAATTTCAGACATCGTTTTCCTTCCTCCTTAAATTCACTTTTTATAAACTTGAATCTATAAGGCTACTTGTGACACTACTTTTTGAACTAGATCAATGATAACTTTTTTATCAATCGATTGTGTGTCATACTTAACATCAGCAAGCACTTTAGCTACAACTTCTTCAACTGTTTTTTCTTCCTTTTCAGTAATATGTTGAGGTTGCACTATTTCTTGCGGAATGGAAACTTCTTTCGTAACAAAGGCTAAACGTTTAATATTAATAAGATGACGGGCTGAAATATTATCACCTGTTATATTCCCTCCATAGGATCCACACCCAAGAGTAAAAGATGGTTTTAATCCTGTTGTTGCACCAACAGCTCCAATGGAAGAAAGAGTATTTACCATTATTCGTGAAACAGGCATTTCTTTTGAAAACTCTTCAGCGATTTGTTCATTATTGGTATGAATTGACAGGCTATGTCCTCTACCACCAAGATTTAATAAACCTAAACAAATTTCCTTGGCTTTCTCTTTCGTAGGTGCAGTATATAGTGCAAGAATTGGAGATAGTTTCTCAATAGAAAAAGGCGCTGATTTTTCTAACCGATCTTCTTCAGCAATGATTACACGAGTATCAGGAGGTACTTGAATACCAGCCATTTTAGCTATTTCCACTGCAGATTTCCCGACAATATCCGGATTAAGCTGCCCAATAACAGGTGAGATTATTCTTTCCACTTTTTGTTTTTCCTCACCTTCAACAAAATAAGCTTTATTTTTTTTCAATTCCCGTATTGTCGCTTCTTTTATATTTGCATCTACCACGATCGCTTGTTCAGAAGCACAAATTGTTCCATTATCAAAGGTTTTGCTATCAATAATATTTTTTACAGCTTTGGCAATATTAGCGGATTTTTCAATATATACTGGTACATTTCCTGGACCAACTCCATAAGCCGGCTTCCCAGAACTATATGCCGCCCTAACTAGACCAACACCACCCGTTGCTAATATGACATTCGTTAATTTGTGTTTCATTAACTGTGTAGTTGCTTCTAAAGTAGGATTGGAAATCCAACCAATTATTCCTTCGGGAGCCCCTGCTTCAATAGCTGCTTGACTACACACTTTTAACGCTTCAATTGTACATTTTGTGGCGCGCGGATGCGGACTAGCGACAATTGCGTTTCCACTTTTTAATGATATTAAAGTTTTATAGATAGCTGTGGAAGTAGGATTTGTTGTTGGTATGATTGCTGCTACTACTCCAAAAGGATAAGCAATCTCAATTAATTTTGAGGCATAATCACGATGAATGATTCCAATCGTTTTCTCATTTTTAATAGATTCGTAGACATCTCGAGAACTTACTTCATTTTTTATTTTCTTGTGAGCAACAATGCCTATTCCTGTCTCTTTAACTGCCATTTCAGCAAGTCGATTAGCTTCGCGAAATGCAGCGTCTGCTATATTCTTTACAATTTGGTCTACTTTTTGCTGTGAAAAAGTAGCAAATAATTTTTGTGCTTCATGTGCTTTTATCAGTGCATGCCTCATTTCTTGAATCGATTGAAGATCAGTATCTAGACACATTTTCTGAATCCCTCCTATTGTTTAATAATGTTTTGGTTTATTTGCCACATGAATAACAGCTTCACGAAAAGCATTTGCAGCAGCTTCACAAGCTGATTGAGTGCCTGTTAATAGTCCCCCGGCAAAATTTGTTTCCGATGGTGGTTTAAATAAAGACCTTAACTCAACATTTGCTTCTTTTAAAGCAATATCAATTCCAAACATTGCTTCCAGTGGAGGTGCAATTAAATAAGCAATTGATTCTCCTTCTTTAATTCCCGCTTCCTTTGATAATAATTTTCCAGCACGAGGAACGACATGGGCAAAAAACACATGGGAAACCTCTTCATTTAAGGCTTCAAAATAAGCTTCCTTATTAACTGTTTTAATTACAGCTTCCATACCGCTTCGTACTTCATCATTGTTTGGGCCAGAAAACATTCCAATAAATTCTCCTGATAATGGACCTGAAGAATAAGCAGAACCAGCGTAAAAAGAATGGCTGTAACAGACTTCGATATCAGCTTGTTTTGTCGCCTCATCAAGGGCAACAATTCCAATATCATCAATTGTCACAGTAAACATCCCAATGCTAGAATGATTTGGTGGTAAATCAAACTTTTTGATCATATCTGGATGTACTTTAGGAATTATTCGAATTGCTAATATTTCAGCGAAAATGGGTTTGAGCTTCATAAAATTTTGGATCTCCTTTAAAGTTCCTTTTGCACAAGAGATATTCCACTAGCTTTATAATTTAAAATCTTTTCTATCAATGTTCCAAGATAAGCACCGGCTTCAACAGGAGGTATTCCGCCTTTATGGATGTTCGAAACAACCATACGGTCTGCTTCAATCGTTCCAATTCTTGGCTTATAGCATAAATAAGCACTTAATGATTCAGCACTTACAAGCCCAGGCCGTTCACCGATAAGTAAAACAACTACTTCTGGTTCCAAAATTTCACCAACATCATCCATGACAGCAACTCTACCTCTTTTTATAAAAAAAGGTGTACCTATCATAATGCCCTTATTCACTAAAGACTGTTGAAGTGAAAGATAGACATCTTCTACATTTTCTAATATTGCATTTGAACTCAATCCATCTGATATAATGATTTGTACTTGAGGTTTTTTGATGCATCTACTCTTTATTAGCTCTTTTCCCTCTTCAGAAAGCCTTCTACCGTAATCAGGTCTTCTTATATAAGTGTCTTTATCAACTGCTTTTGTTGTGACCGAAAATAATTGCAATCTTTCTAGAAATGTATCAGGTACTTCCCCTGAAACCGCATCAACTGCTGCAGCATGATCATAACGAAATTTAAGCCAACTATTCGTAAGAGGACGAGGTCCAGATCTTCCTACACCAACTCGAGCTGGTGTTTTTTTTCTTATTTCGATTAATTCATCAGACACAAATTCTGTCTCTATACTTGAATTTTCTTTTAATTCAGAAATATTTTTTCGCTCTAATTCATTTATTTCTTTCTCATTCCTTGAGTCAGTAATACTTTGAGCAGTTTTTTTCTCAATAAGTTGATCAACAATAAGTCTTGTTACTTTTTCTATCAGGAGTTTATCCATAATTTTTACCCCTTTTATCTATTAAAAATTGTTAGGTCTCCAGCTTTATTAGTCAAAATACCATCCTCTGTTATAATATCCATTTCTAATAGCCAGCGATTAAATTCAGGAGCAGTCTGCTTTTGTAATGTTTGTCTTAATGTTGCAACATCATGGTAACTCAATGTTTGGTAATTCAACATGCAATCATCACCCATTGGAGCAGCAATAACAAAATTGACACCTGCAGCAGTCAGCAAAACACTTAAATCTTCGATATCATTTTGGTCTGCTTTTGCATGATTTGTATAGCAGATATCAACTCCCATCGGCAATAAATGCATTTTTCCCATAAAATGGTCTTCTAGACCAGCCCGAATAATCTGTTTATTATTGTACAAGTATTCAGGGCCAATAAATCCAACAACAGTATTAACAATAAAGGGATCATAGCACCTTGCAAAACCATAGTTTCTTGCTTCCAAAGTCATTTGATCAACATTGTAATGGGCTTCAGCGGACAACTCTGATCCTTGACCTGTTTCAAAATAGAGACGATGTGGTCCGGTACCTGTCCCTTCTTTCCTAACTAGTTCATTAGCTTCAAATAATAGCTCTGCTGTTATACCAAATGATCGATTTGCTTTTTCCGTTCCTGCGATACTTTGAAAAATCAGATCTGCAGGTGCTCCTTGTCTAATTGCTTTCATTTGCGTTGTGACATGTGCTAACACACAATTTTGAGTAGGAATTTTCCATTCCCGAATAAAATCATGAGTAGCATGTAACAACCTTTTTACATTTTCTACAGAATCATCAACTGGATTAATTCCTATAACAGCATCCCCAACACCATATGACAGACCCTCTTTAATCGACATTAAGATGCCCTCAACATCATCTGTTGGATGGTTTGGTTGTAATCTCGAAGAAAGTGTACCTTTTTGTCCAATTGTAATATTACATGTTGTAATAACTTCAATTTTGTTTGCTGCATAAACTAGATCTATATTTGACATTATTTTTGCAACAGCAGCTATCATTTCACTTGTTAGGCCTCTACTAATTCGTTTTAAATCTTCACTTTTCGTATTGTCCGATAAAATATATTCCCTTAATTCTGCAATGGACCAATTTTTAATGGAAGAATATATTCTTTCATTAATCGAATTTTCAATCATTCTCGAAACTTCATCTTCTTCTGGAGGAATTATAGGATTATTTCTAATGTCTTCAAGCGTCAATGTACTTAAAACTTCTTTGGCTGCGATTCGTTCCTGGACCGTTTCGGCTGCTATTCCAGCTAAGCGATCTCCCGATTTTTCCTCATTCGCTTTTGCAAAAAGTTCTTTTAAATTGGAAAAAGAATATACTTTTCCTAAATACGTTGTCTTTAACTTCACTATTAGCACCTCTTAATAAGGAAGTTCTTAAAATGCTAATGACTTCATAACAACTGGAACAACACCTGACTGAAGTAATTTGCCTATATCTAAATAATCACCAAATTCAGAATTAATTTGATCAATACAAACACACTTTAAGGATGGATACTTGATGGCAAGAGTTTGACCAATCGCTTTAGCTAAATCTTTTTTTAGAATAATTACCAATGGCTGGAAGGGATCTTTTTTATAATTAATACCATCTATTACAGCATCAACAAGTTTATGAATCTCCTGAAAACTTAATAATGGAACATCAGTGAAAAATAGCGCAAAATTTTGTCCTTCCTCAAAAGGATCATATATTTGAATTCCTTCTCTTATTGCATTGACGATAATGGTACTTTTTTCATCCGTCCAGTTTGGAAACTCAATACGGTGAATTGGTAAATTTTTTATCGGTAAAAGTGAAGGATCCACTTGAATGGTTGCTCCACTAATTTCGGTCGTTTGTGTACATGCTCCTATGACAGTGGCACGTGATGTTTCTTTCGGTATTAGCCATTCGAACTCAGCTAGAGAACGATTTTCCAAAAGAGATTCTGCTAAAACCATTCCGATATCGTTAAAAGATACACCATTTTCCAATTGTTTTTCTTTTTTATAAATACACTCTGCTATACCACCAGAGAAGGTAATTACATCAATCCTCTCTGACCAATTTGGCGGGTGGCCAAGCAAGTATTGATAATCATCGGCTTGTAGACGTTGTTGTAAAGTCCGTGCAAGTACCATAGCTAAGTGATCAGTCATTATTTTCAATTTAGTTTTTGATATATAATCTCCTATTCCTACATTCATTCCTAATTTAGAAAAGGAATTTTTTATCCTGTCAGAAATATAAATGATAACTTCATTTTTAAACTCTATTAGTTTTCCACCAATATGTAATGTACAAGTTCCCAATAGCTTGCCATATTGGTAGACTGCAATATTAGCAGTTCCACCGCCAATATCAATGTTTGCAAATACTTTGCTTGATTGTTTTGATGCATCATATAAACCTGAACCTTTAGCGGCAACAATCGCTTCAAGATCTGGACCAGCTGTAGCAACTAAAAAGTCTCCACCCTGTTTCGAAAGATAAAATAATGCCTCTTCAGCATTTGATTTTGTCGCTGCTTCACCAGTAATAATAACAGCTCCAGTTTGAACATCTTCCGGAACAATATTGGCTGCTTCGTATTGGGATAAAATGATTTCTTCAATTTTTTCCATATCAATTTCTGAAGATGATTTTAAAGGTGTACGAAAAATTGGACTCTCGTAGATAATTTCTTTGTTAATAATTTCAATGGAAGGTATACGTGTTTTTCCCGCAGTATTTTTTAATAAAAAACGGCTGACAACCATTTTTGTTGTACTTGTTCCAATATCGATTCCAACGCTAATCAAATGTTCATTTTTACACATTTTTACATCCTTTCAAAAATCAAAGTTAAAATTTTTGGGATATTGCTCTTTTTTATTCAATTAGTTATGGAAGATTAGAATATCGTTTTGCAACGTATTTTTAGAAATTTCACGCATTTCTTCAATACTTGAACATTTAATTAGTTCTTTTAATTCTTTGATACCGATCATTGAATATGAAGAGGTAAGAACGATTGGACCAGATATTATTGCCCTTTTCAAATATTCAACTGCACGTTTTACGTTTGCTTCTGGGTGATCGCATTTGGTAACAACTCCAATAATCAATTTATTGATACCTAAACTAAAACCTGGCGGAAATATCGATTTTTCTTTTGTTGCATCCTGAATAAATAATACATGTGTGACTTCCAACGAAGTTGCCATAATACTTTTGTAATATAAAGGGTTTTCACTATATTCCCCTGGAGTATCAATAATCCAATCATAGAAATTTAAGCTTTGTGTTTTATGTGGCTCAATTTTCTTTCCTAACAATGCAAGTGTTAATGTTGTTTTTCCTGCACGAATGGCACCAATTAGCATGGCTCGATTATTCATTGCAGCACCCCAAGAACGATTATGATTTTGTAACCGCTGTTGTTGTATAATTTAAATATTTCTTAAGAAATTGATTTACCTCTATTAAAGCTGTTTCGACCTCGGAAACACTACCAGTCAATACTAGACTCCCAGTAAATCGATCAAGAAAACCAATTTTTACGCTTGCTGCTTTAGTCGCATAATCGCCAGCTATAATAACTGTTTCACTTGGAGTTAAAGTTAAAATTCCTAGTGCTCCTGTCTTTTCCAATCCTAGTTTGTCGTAAAGGTCCGGGTCAGGGTTGGCAATCAAGTGACTTAGTGTTACCTGCTTTCCAGGAACAAATTCTTGAATAAATCGCTTCTTTTCTTCCACCAAGATCAACACCTGTTTTCATAATTTCTAACATCATTTTTCTGGTTTTCGATAATCAGGCTTGCAAGTGTTTGTTGATCAACTGTCGGAATGACCGAGTAGGCAACTAGCGCTCCCGTACGTTCTGCAATCTGCTTTCCTACATCAATGGCTGCCAATACAGAACTAACATCGCCTGTTATAAATGTAGTTATTCTGGCAGGATCTGTCTTATTTTGCTGAAACACGCGTACATCAGCAGTTTTTAGCATGATATCAATAGCTTCAATTGTAGAAGCAATCCCTATTGTCTCGATCATCCCAACAGCTATCCCCATGTTTTCATCCTTTCTTAATCTTCCGGATCAATAATTCCGATAATAAGAGCATCGACAGGTACAGGCTGATCGTTGAAAGTTGAGGCTGGTGTTCCCCTTGTAACAATCACTTTGTCTCCTGTACCTGCGCCAATACGGTCAACAGCCACAATGATTGAATTTGTACAGGATTCATTTGGTTCTAAGTATTCAATTTTTACTTTTAATAGCTTTACACCGGTTAACCCTTCTTCCTTTCTAGTAGCCCAAATGCTACTAATTACGGTTCCTATGACCATGATGGAAAGCCTCCCCGACTTTAAGAAAACGAAATCTCGATACCACGCTCCCTTGCTTTATCACGTGCAAGCGGAGTAATGATTGTACCTTGCTGAACAACAAGCCGTTCACCAGAATAATTGATAATATCATCTTGTGTAACGAGTGTTTTTGTAATGGTGCTATTCTTTTCAATATTAAAAGGTTTCAAATCCTTAAGTTCCTTAAAAGCTACTCCATATTTTTCGATTGTTTCTTTGTAACTATGAATGGTTTTTAAATAATATGGATATTTATGTTTTTTTTCGTCTACCTGTAATAATTTTTGCAATCTAGGTTCAAGCACGAATGTAATTGGAATTTCATGAATGATTAAATGGGAAAAAAGTTTGCTTTCAAGACAATCGGTAAAACCAAGCGCAACTTTCGCAAGAAAGTCTTGATCAACTGATAAGAATGCTGCATGATCAACTTGGAACATTAAATTGTCATCTTGCTGATTTGCTTTCACAATACTCCAATAAAAATTTAAAAAACTACAATCCTGTTCGGTATTTATATTAGGCTTTGAAACTACAAGAAGTTTTTGCCTTTTCATCATATTTTCGTTGGCTAGTTTGTTAACGATCTCTTCAACAATTCTTTCTATTACTTCTGGGTCAATCATATTGGACCACCCAATTTAAATAGTTTTCCAAATGTACCAGGCTTGACGTCAGCCGCATTTGCCTCATCTGTGTCTATATGCATTTCCAAGACAAAATTTGGAGAGACCCGAACTTTTACTTTTTCAAATGAAATTGGTCTGCTTTCATTTATTATTTTGACACGAACGAATTCTCCGTCTTTTACATTAAAACGGACTGCATCTTCGGGATTCATATGGATATGAGCTTGAGCAATAATTAAACCTTCTTTCAAATAGATGCTCCCTTTTGGCCCAATGATTGTTACTGGCGAAGAATCCATAAGTTCGCCAGATTCCCGAATTGGCGGTGTCACCCCAAGCTTTCTAGCATCTGTCAAGCTAATTTCTACTTGTGTCTTCCGTCTTAATGGTCCCAATATTCTGACATTTTGGATACTTCCTTTTGGTCCAGCAATTGTAACCGTCTCATTAGCCGCAAATTGCCCTGGTTGTGAAAGGTCTGCTTTCTTTGTCAAAGATGCTTCACTTCCAAATAATTTTTCAAAGTCACTCTTCGTCAAGTGACAATGACGACCTGATACACCGATTGGAACAAGATATTTATCATTACTATTTTTCATAGCATGTTTATTTGTAAGCTCCTTTACGATTTCTTCAACCAAATGATCAATATCCATTCTTTTCACTTTAAACACCTCAAAGACTGCTATTTACTTTCTCCAGCCTTTGGCAAAATACTAATCAATTCATTATGTGGTCGAGGGATTACATGGACAGATAACAATTCCCCTACACGCTGGGCAGCTAAACTCCCTGCCTCGGTTGCTGCCTTTACAGCACCGACATCCCCTGTTACGAGAACAGTTACAATTCCTCCTCCAACATGAACTTTTCCAACAATATTCACATTTGCAGCTTTAACCATCGCATCTGCCGCCTCAATTGAACCTACTAAACCTTTCGTTTCAATCATTCCTAATGCGCCATTTATAGATGTAGACATAAAAATCCTCCTTTGAAATAAATTTACGTTTTTTATATTAAATAATTAAATATATTTAGAAAATTTCACTTTTTTAGTAACCATTCCATTACAACTGTTGAATTCACTTTTATAAGGATTTCCTTCGCTTATTTTGACCCATTCATTTAATTCAGTTTCACTTAAAGGAACCGTATATTTGTAATTGCTATTACAACAATTTTCATATACTAATTTGTCTCTATGAAAAGATTCCCACTCCTTAATTTCACCAGCACTAAGTGGTTTAATTGTGGAAAATTCCTCCACACCTAATCTTTCAAGAACGAGTTTTGTAATCTTTTCAACTAGTTCTCTTTCCATAATTCACCTCCAAGTTTATAAAGCATTTGTGTCTCCAACCGCAATATTTTCTTCATGGACTCGTTCTTCTGGAGCATCTTTATTAATACGGTAGCGTGCCCAGGCAAAATAATAAATGATCGCCACTACAAATATTCCAATACTAATCATGAAAAATGTAATGTTTGCAAAAACACTTGCAAAAATTGAAATTACTGCCAAAATTAAAGATATTATTGATGTAAACGGATATAACGGTGTTTTGTAGGTCCGTGGTAGATTAGGCTCCTTTTTTCTCAGTATGATTACTGATAGATTCATAGAAATATAAGAAACAAGCGCCCCGAAGGTTGAAATTAATATTAAGTCATCGGGATTAAATAAAACAACCAGAATCAAACCAATAATGCCTGGCAAAGTGATCGCTAAATATGGCGTCCTTCGGGTTTTGTGCAGTGTTGCCAGAACAGGCGGTAAATACCCTGCCCTTGATAAAGCAAAAATTTGTCTTGAATATGCAAGAATAACACCGGAAAAACTCGCAATCAATCCAACAAGCCCTACAGAAGCTAATAACTGAGCTAACCAGTAGGTATTGCCAAATGCAGCTGCTACCGCGGCTGGAAGCGGATCACTTGCTGTACTCATATATTCAATTCCACCAAGTCCAATCGCAACAGTAGTCGTTGATACAGATAGAATCAACAAAGTGACAATACCAGAAATAATCCCTTTAGGCATATCCTTTTTAGGATCACGGGTTTCTTCCGAAAGCATCGGAAGCATTTCAATTGCTAAAAAGAGCCACATAGCATATGGTAATGCACCCCAAATTCCTTTAAAACCATTTGGAATTAAAGGTGTGTCACCTGTACCTAACAATTTTTCAATCTTGATTTCTGGTAAACCAACAAAATACATTAAAACTAGTAAAGCCAAAGCAACAAATACTAAAATAGCTTCTAGTGTTGCATATTCCTTAATTCCAATAATGTGCACAATCATAAAGAAAACATACATAACCGCCGCTGCTACAATTGTATTAACAGCAGGAAACAGGAAGCTTATATAAGCACCAATTCCAATCGCAATGATTGGTGCAGCAATAAAATATTCTAAAATAACTCCAATTCCTGTTAAGTACCCTGCTAATGGACCCATTGCTCTTCTTGCAAAAGAATATGGACCGCCAGCATGAGGGAGTGCGGTTGCCAGTTCTGAGATACCTAAACACATAAACAAATACATAATCCCCATTATAGCTGTAGCGATTAACATGCCAACATAACCTGAATCTGCTAACCCAAAGTTCCAGCCAAAATAATTACCGGAAATTACGATTCCAACACCAATTACCCAAAGGTGAAATGGGGTCAATGTCTTTTTCAACTCTAAATTTTTTGTTTCTTCCATGGTATCCTTTCCTCCCTATTTCAGAATATTCTGAAACAAATGTTTATAATGGTTTTTCTTAATTTTCAAAATACAGGAAACGCTTTCATTATTTTTAAAAAAATCTATTTTATATTTTGTACCTCACCTCCTACATACAAGACGATAAAACCTAAAAGTTAAATTTTTTGTGCAGCCTCTTTAATACTTTTTTCGCATCGCTCCAACAAATCATCGCAATAAGCTTTATCTAATAATAGTCCTGGTTTAAATTGGAGAACCTTTGTATCAAGCATAGAATAAATAGCCCAAACACCGTTTTTATATAGAGCCCGCATGACATCCTTCGCTGCGTCTTTTTCTCTAAACTCCAATCCCATAATGACACCAAGTTGACGAATCCCTACAAAATAATCAGAATACCTTTCTTTAATTTGTTCTAGGCCTATCCGCAAGTAACGGGAAACATATTCAACATTTTTTACTACTTCTGGACGTTGGGAAATTTCCAGTACTTTTTTTGCTACAAAACAGCCAAGTTCTGCACCACCGAACGTTGAGATATGGGCGAATCCATCTTCATTCATCCATCCGCCCGCACGTTCACTAACAACTGTTGCAGTAATCGGATAAATCCCGCCTCCTAAGCCTTTAGCTGTGACAAGAATATCTGGTTCTACATCGTAATGTTCAATCCCCCACATTTTTCCACTTCTCATTAAACCTGTCTGAACTTCATCTGCTACATATAGAGAACCATATTTTTCACAAAGCTCTTTAACCTTCTTTAGATATCCTTCTCTTGGCATCGGAAACCCGTATGTTGCGGGAACAGTTTCGATAACTACACATGCTACGTCTTCATTTTTAAGCGCACTTTCCATTGCTTCTATATCATTAAATGGAACTTGTATAAACATGCCCGGTTCACCTTCGCTTAAAAATGGACCAGAATAGCGAATATGTCCTAATGAAACTGCTAATCCACTATGACCATGATACCCATTCTGAATCGAAATGACCTTTTTTCGTTTTGTTGCATAACGTGCGCATTTAATAGCTGCGTCAATAGCTTCACTTCCTCCACACCCAAATATAGAAAAACGAACACTCTTAGGAGTTGACCTAGCAAGTGCTTCAGCTAATTGAGCACGTCCAATGGATGGAAAATGGTGGTTTCCAATATCAAATTCTTCAAGCGCTTCCTTTAATGCTAGGATAATCTCTGGATTCCGATGGCCAAGATTAAACGTTCCTCCATTTAAATGAAGATCCATTAATCTTTTCCCATTCATATCATAAATGTAATACCCTTCTCGTTTCCCCATAACAAAATCAATGCCATCTTCATGCCACTGTCTAGTCTTACCTGGGTTCCACCATTCTATCGATTTTCTTAGCACTTCTTCTTTTGATATATCCAATTTCAACATCTCTCTATCTCCCTTATTTGTTTTATAGTACTTATCCAATAATAGTTTTTATCTCAAAAGAATCCATAATCTTTCTCCATTCATTTGATAATCCTTTATCAGTTACAAGAATTGAAATTTCTGAAAGGGACGCTATGTGTGCGAAAGTCACCTTTCCAAACTTTGAATGATCTGCAAGTACAATAACGTCATCTGCCCGTTCCATCATTTTCCTTGACAAATTCGCGCCATAAATATCATAATCAGTAATACCGCTTTTTGCTGAAATCCCCCCAGCTGCAATAAAAGCTTTATTCACTTTTAACTCCTCTATGATTCTTTCAGCAATTGGACCTGCTGTTAATTTTTGCTCACGACCTAATTCTCCGCCTACAAATATTACTCTTCCGTCAAAATATCCGTCTAGACACATCGTTAGAATTGGAATCGAAGGAGTTATTATCATTACATCTTTCTTATCTTTTAAATAATGCACCATATGTGCCGTTGTTGTTCCATGGCCAATCATGATAATGTCCCCATCCTCAACCAGCTCTGCTGCAGCTTTACATATGGCATGCTTTTCTTCAGCATTGACCAGTGTTTTTTGATCATAAGGAAGTTCAAAAGATCTCTTTTCTCTTACCGCACCGCCATGGACTTTTTTTAATAAATTTTCTTTTTCCATTTTGTCAAGATCACGACGAATTGTTTCCCCTGATACACCAAGGATATTAATGAGTTCAGGAATTCTGACACGATCTTGCCTATTGAGTATATCAATTATCACTTTTTTTCTTTCTTCATAAGATACCGACATAAATTTCACCTGCTATCTTGCTAAAATACTTTTACGATTGTTAAATGAAATTTGTTAGTAGAATTTTTAATACGGTAAAAGTTATCAGAAAATTAAAAACTTATTACTTGTTTATAGATTATCAAAAATAATCACAAAAAACAACATATTTTTGTGTATTTTTTTGAATTTTTGTTGTTTATCTTCGATATTTAGAATATTCTGAATAATTTACAATAAGATAAAAAGATAGGATTTCTTTTTAGACTGAAATAGAAAAACCACCCTAGGTAAAAGGTGGTTTCTATTACGTTATTTAGTTAATAAATTTTCACTAACAACCTCCACCCACTTCATTTCCTTTGGCATCTACTAGGGTGAAGCTTCCTCCAAACCAAGATTTGCGGAAGTCTAGGGCAAGTCCTTCAAAGAAATGTTTATCTCTTTTATTCAATAAAAATGTAACACCATCTTGTACAAAGACTTCGTCTGTCGGTAAAGCTGTCTCTTCCAGAGACAAGCGAAGTTGCGGGCCACCTCAACCGATTCCCATTCCTAATCGAAGAAACAATGTTTCTCCTTGCTTGTTGTAATATTCCATTTCTTCCTTAATTTTTTCAATTGCAGCTTTTGTGATTGTTACCAATTTTCTTCACTCCTTATTTTTATACCCTACTACGTATATTATATACTGTAATTTTATTTATTGCAAAAATATGCTTCAGTACAATTTATTTTTTGAGAAATTACGATAATTTTTTCATTATTATATATTATAGTAAAAGAAAAGATATTTTTTGGGAGCTATTAAATTATGATGAAATTAAAAATATATTTGGTCGTTCTTTCAATGGCTTTTCTTATTTTATCTGTTTTACTCTATTTTCAACAAAATGGAAACAAAGTCCATAATTTTTTAAGTGATTCCCTTACTATTTCCAATGAGGCCTTTCACAGTCATCCAATAAAACAAATTAGTGAAAATGGAAAAAATTTACCGGCTACAACCGCCAAACTAGTTGCTGTTGGTGATATATTAATCCATGGGATTGTTTATAAAGATGCTAAAAAGAATAATTCCTATGACTTTAAACCAATGTTAGCGCAAATCAAGCCTTATATTGAACAAGCTGACCTCGCTTTTGCTAATCAAGAAACAATTATTGGTGGTGCTCAACTTGGTCTATCAACTTATCCAACTTTTAACAGTCCTTTTGAAGTTGGTGATGCATTAAAAGATGCAGGGTTTGACATCGTTTCAATGGCAAATAATCATGTCTTAGACCGCGGTGTTAAAGCAATCGAAAATGCAACACGATACCTAAATGATATTGGTATAGCTTATACAGGTGCCTACACTAGTCATGATGATAAAGAAAATATCCGAATATTAAAAGCAAATGGAATTTTGTTTTCTTTTTTAGCTTACACGTATGGTACAAATGGTATTCCTATTCCCAAGGATAAACCATATGTAGTAAATCTCATAAATTTAGAAAATATGAAGGAAGATATTTCGGAAGCAAAACAAATGTGTGATGTTGTTGTTGTAAGTGTTCATTTCGGAAATGAATACGAACGTTTGCCGAATGATAATCAAAAACAGCTTGTAAAAGAACTGGCTGAAGCTGGAGCACATATCATAATAGGTCATCATCCTCATGTGTTGCAACCTGCTGAATGGATCGAAACAGAAGATGGACGTAAAGTTTTTGTAATCTATTCATTAGGTAATTTTTTATCTGGGCAAAACGGCCACTACACGAAAATCGGTGGTATCCTTCAATTAGATATAGAAAAAACAGTTGGTGTAAACGGTGTAGACATTCAAATTCATAACCCTGCTTTTCTGCCGACCATTGTGACAAAAACGTCTGAATCCAAATATTCTGTTGTACCATTACATCAAGTTTACAATTCCAATTCAGAAGTTTATCAAGAACTTTTTCGGCATATGACACATTTTATGGATGACCTATACTTTATTAAAAATATTCAATAGTTTTACTTAATTCTTTTCCATTGATAGCCGTTCAGAAAAATAAATAACTTATTATTTGTTACATGTCGTTTGTTTGAATGAAAGGGGGAATTTAAAGATTCATATACGAACCGTCTAATAGCTTTTTCATTGACTTTTTTCTTTATTTTTTTTATGATAAATCGTAATGGTTACGAATTTAGGAAGTAGGAACTGGAGTGTTTCTATGCGGTGGTTATTCATTGGTATCATTCGATTTTACCAAAAATTTATTTCACCATTAAAACCGCCAACTTGCCGATTTTATCCTTCATGCTCCAACTACGGGTTAGAGGCTTTTAAACGGTTCGGCGTTCTGAAAGGTAGTTATTTAACAGTTATAAGGATATTAAAATGTCATCCATTTCATCCGGGTGGCTTTGATCCCGTCCCTGAAAAGATTGAAAAAAAATCCAATTAATAAAATACATTTTCATATTGCTTCAAAAGAACGGTGAAAACTTATGAATAATAATGACATAGTAGTAGACATTCAGCATGTATCATTCAGCTATGATGATAAAAAAGTATTAGATGATGTAACTCTCCAAATTCCAAAGGGAACGTTTTGGGGACTAGTCGGTCCGAATGGTTCTGGAAAATCGACGTTAATAAAGATTATTTTAGGTATTTTAAAACCAGATCAAGGTACAATCAATGTTTTCGGAAAACCCATTTCAAATTTGAAAAACCGGCATTTAATCGGTTATGTTTCACAAAAAGCAAATAGCTTTAATACAGCCTTCCCTGCCACTGTCCTTGAAGTTGTTTTAAGCGGTCTTGTATCGAAAGTCGGTCTATTAAAACGATTTACAAAAAAAGAAAAGGAGTTGGCACTTGAAGCAATTTCCGCTGTAGGGATGGAAGAATTCGTTCATCGTAATATAGGAGAGCTATCCGGCGGCCAGCAGCAACGAGTTTTCATTGCTCGTTCATTAGTCAGTAATCCAGAACTACTCATATTAGATGAACCTACCGTCGGTGTTGACTTGAAAAATGTTGAAAATTTTTATGATATGCTTGCAACTTTAAATAAAGAGAAAGGAATCACACTTATAATGGTATCCCATGATATCGGAACGATGACCAATCATGCAACACACGTTGCATGCTTAAATAAGACTCTTCATTTTCACGGAAATTCTGATGAATTCCATCATTTGGACAATGCCAAGTTATCAACCATTTATGGCCATGATATCCATGTTTTGACACATGCTCATGAACATGGAGGTTCATACGTATGATTGGAAATCTACTACAATATCAATTTTTGCAAAATGCATTTCTAACTGGAATTCTGATCGGTCTAATCGCACCTCTCATTGGAGTTTTTATCGTAGTAAGAAGACTATCTTTACTTGCTGATGCGTTAAGTCATATAACATTGGCAGGGATTGCTGCCAGCATGTTAATTGAAAAGAAAGTCGTAGCTTTTTACACTTTAAATCCTATGTATATGGGAATGGTATTTTCTGTTTTTGGCGCTATGATTATTGAGAAACTGAGAAAAGTATATAGACATTATGAAGAACTCGCCATCCCCATCATTTTATCTGGTGGTGTCGGTTTAAGCGTCGTTTTTATTTCTTTAGCGGATGGATTTAATACTGATTTGTTCAGCTTTTTATTTGGTAGTGTCAGTGCTGTAAGTAGTTCGGACGTTTGGATGATAAGTGTAATTGCAATCATTGTTCTTTCTATTATTTTCCTATTTTTTAAGGAACTGTTTGCTTTGTCGTTTGATGAAGAACATGCTGTCGTTTCTGGGATCAATGCCAAAATGATTCATCTTTTCTTCATTATATTAGTTGCCCTAGTTGTTGCTGCTTCCATGAGAATTGTTGGTGTACTACTCGTATCTGCGTTAATGACATTACCAGTTGCTGCTAGCATTCGTATTGCAAGAGGCTTTAAGCAAACAATTATTTTTTCAGTTTTGTTTGGTGAATTGGCTGTCGTAGGTGGGTTAATTGCAGCTTATTATTTAGATATAGCCCCTGGTGGAACGATCGTTATTTTTTCAATCCTTTTATTAGGTTCTGTAATATACTCGAAAAAATTAAAAACCCGCCTTCTAAAATGAAAAAACAATTTCATTAAATGGTTTTGAAAGCTTCAAGGGGATGATGAAATGAATATAAAAGAAGCGATCACTATATTAAAAGAAAGAGGCTATAAACATACTGACAAACGGGAAAAAATGCTCAACCTCTTTGCTGACCATAATCGATATTTAACAGCCAAAGATGTGTTGGAACATTTAAAGAAAGATTTCCCCGGACTTAGTTTTGATACCATTTATAGAAATCTTTATTTGTTTACGGAACTGAATATTTTAGAAGCTACTGATATGAATGGAGAAAAGCATTTTCGCTTTTCTTGTGGAACTTCCCACCACCACCATCATTTTATTTGTACCGATTGTGGCAAAACAAAACAAGTTTATGCGTGCCCAATGAAATGGTTAGATATTGATATGGAAAACTTTGAAATAACCGGGCATAAATTTGAAATTTATGGACGTTGTCCTGAATGTGCAGCAGGTTAACATAAATTGTAATATGTTTATTAAAGTGGCGTTCCCCTATGCATTATAGGGGTTTTTTTATTTGGATGAAGAACAAAGCTTGAAAAACTGGCAACATGACATGAATGTGAAAAGTTATAGCGCACACAAAACTTTATTCGAAGAAAAGATACTAGAATTGGTGGAAATAAATAATACTATTCATAGATGTTGGAAATCAATGTCAATTACAATGAGTGTTTTGTTAGAGGTAAATTTTTTTAAAGGAATATAATATTGTTTTTTTAATTGATATAAAAAATTTAAAATACTAGTGGGTTGGGTCCGTTGGTAGACCCGCCCACACTGCTTCGAATGTCGCTTCAACTACCATCTAGGAATATAAAGAAGGTGGGATTGGCAGCGGCAATCGGATGAGCCAAAGCCCTTTACAATTTCTTTAGCCTGATACATTTCTTTAAGTTGTTTGCATCTAGTGCACTCATCAAGTTTATTATCAAAAGTTTCAAATTTTGTAATTTCACCGTGTGGTCTTAGGTAATCAAAATGCCAGCGGAGAGGTTTTACCTTCTTAATATGGCGTGCTATACGCGCTCGGATATTTCTTTTAGCACTACCAATATAAATATAAGTTCCTTCAGGAAATTCATATGTACCGAGTTTACCGATTTGCAATAGCTTCTTTTCAAAAATTTTCAAATGAATTGCATAGAAACTGTGTTGTTCATTCAAGGATGGCAAGCGAAACTTTTCAATATGGCTTTCTAATCCTTCTTGAAAAAGAATTTCTACTTGTTTGATTCCTATTAAATCAAAGTGGGGATATTCTGGTCTGCGATCAATCCATTCCTCTTTTAAGCCATATTGTTTACCCCATCTTACTAGTTTACCAATATCACTGCAGCCCGCTTTCGTTACTGTTTTGTTTTCCGGGAATTTCGGATGGATCCAGTAATGGGTTAAAAAAGCAAGCTCCCCTTTCTGAACCTTTTCTTTCCATGTTGCTAGTTCTTTGCGATTGATACCGAAAGCCATTCCTTATTCCCCTTGCTTTTTTGCTTTTTCGTACGCTTCATGCCATTCTGGAAAATAATTTTTAAAACGAATAGGGCGAAATGTTTCTTTTTTTACACAAATATGATGTGTTTGACCTGTAACGGCTACTTCCCCTTCTGGATTTAAAATTTCATAGCTGTAAACGGTACGAAAACCGTCATAAAAATCAATCCATGTTCTAACAGTTGCAGTTTCACCAAAACGCATCGATTTCTTGTAAGAAATGTTTGCATCAATCACCGGAGAAAGAAACCCATCTTTTTCCATTTGTGCATAACTAAATCCTAAATCTTTTATTAATGTAGTTCTTCCAATTTCAAACCAAACTAAATAGTTCGCATGATAAACAACGCCCATTTGATCTGTTTCTGCATAACGAACATCAACTTTTACTTCGGAAACAAACATTCTCCGCTTCCTCCTCTCTCCTTATTTATTATTCTCTACTATATTAACACAAAGTTCGATAACATTCAGTCAAGATCTATTTTTACAAAAAATCAGGGCAAGTTTTCAACCTTGCCCCTTTGATTATATTTATTGATATCCATTTTCACGTGCTGCTGCTTCTTCTTTAACTTCTTGACGCATTCCTTCAATTGCTTCTTCGCGGCGTCTATTTTTAGCTTCAATTTTTTCACGCTCTTCCGGAGATGCAAACTCAGCAGTTTCTTCTGCCCTTTCTATATTTTCAAGTGTATTGTGAATCATTGATTGAAGCTTTTCAACATTGTCTCTGCGATCATCAGGATTTGGACGATTATTTGCCATATTCTTCTCTCCTTTATCAAAATTTTAATTTCTGTTTTATTTTTTCAAACAAGATTTGTTTTATTCACCTTTTGTTTGAATCACTTGTGGATGTTCGCCAGATTGGTCTTGCATTTTTCTGCCTTTATTGCCCCCATATCCCCGTGGTTGAGTCCCAATATGATTAGGTTGGAACTGGCGGTTTTTGGTTGTGGCACTTTTTGTCATCTTAAAACCTCCTGCATGTTTTTTACGGTTCTTTCTTAATATCAGCCAAAGTTCAAATAAATATAAAATGAAAAAGCAGGAAAAGCTCATTCTGCTTTCCTGCTTTTACATTTCCATTAGTTTTGCTTGAGCACGTTTTTCTAGTTTTTCTTCAATCCGCGCCAATGCTTCTTGATCATTTAATAATTGTCTTTTATTTTCTAAAACTAATTCTTTAAATGAACGCTTTTTGAATTTTCTCATTTTCTTCACTCCATTTCAAATTTTCTGAAAGATGTTATTTTTCATTATTTCCAACGATTTTTCAGATCATACAAAATTTTTGAATTTAATTCAATTCCAGTTTAGACCGCTTTGTTTTTATAAAATATCAAACATTCATTTATGCAAGCATTTCAACTTGTTCATCGAAATATTGAACTTCTTTTAACTCTATTTTCAACGACCCATGCATATCTTTTGTAAAATTATTTGCAATTTTTTGAACTTTTGTAAATGCGTCATACATTCCATTCGCTTCGACATATTGTTCACATATACATTTTTGTGGACAATCTTTATCCATGAACAAAAATACGTACTTTTTCATGCTGTTTCCCCTCCTTAGTTGTTATTTTTAAATCATTTTTGTGAATTCTTTCACATTAAATCCGCTAGTATATTTTAACTCATTGATTAACTCGAATATTAATGTAAGCGTTATCTTAATTATACATTATTTTGAATAAATTTGTATGACAATATTGTGAATTTTTTCACAAAGCCTGTCCAAGAAGACAGTTTCTTCATTTTATGTATACATAAAAGAAGTATTACAAATAAACTAAGGAAATAAAAAAGAAAATACCCAGTTGTATAATGCATGTTAACGTGAAATGAATAAAATTTTTATATAAAAAAACCGCCAATGGCGGCCAAACATTTAATATTAATTAATCTAATTTTGAAATACCATTCAACATTTGTTCATAACTTAATGTACCAGTAAATTTATCCTCAATTATCCCTTTAGAATCAATAAAATAAGTGGTAGGCAATGCAACTACTTGATAAGTCTTAGTCACTTTTCCTTCCTCATCAAGTAATATTGGAAATGTTAATCCTAATTCTTGAATAAAATTTGAGGGACTGTCTGCACTTCTTTCAGTTTGAGTTGCATTTACCGCTAAAATAACAAGATCCTCCCGACCTTCTTTATGTAATTCTTCCATGTCTGGCATTTCTGCCCTGCAAGGTCCGCACCAAGAAGCCCAAAAGTTTAGCAACACTTTTTTGCCGCGAAAATCAGAAAGTTTCACCTTGTCCCCATTTAAAGTGACCAATTCAAAATCTGGAGCAATATTTCCCTTTTCAACACCAACAACGGCACTTTCTTCTGAAAATGCTGCTGAAAAAATCGTATACCCTATTAAACCTATAAAAACGATTAGAGCTATGGCTTTTTTCATAATTTCCTTCCTTTCTGTTTGGTTCGTTCCGCCATTTCTACCTTCTAAATTTTTATTCATTTGTTTTATACTCCGCTTTGAATAAATATAGAATAAAAGTGCAACTACAACCATTTTACCAAAAGATTGGGCGACTTCATATGAAAAAAGAAAAAGGAGCAAGTAATAACTTGTTAAAAAACTTAACACTCCAACTATAAATGTATCGAATGCGATTTTATAGTTCAAACGATGCTTTTTAACTTTACAAATTAAATAGCAACAACTAATAATAGTTGCAAGTATACCTCCATTTTGACCACCAGTAAAAAATAAAATTGTTTGCGGGGTCTCTATTGCTCTAGTGGGATAAAATAAAGAATAACTAAATTTCCATATGAAAATCCAAAGAAGTGTTGCATTCCCAAATTCGTCCATGATCATTGCTTGCAAATCTGGTCTTTCTTTCAAGCGACTTTTCATGACGACATATGAGATTACGCTAGAAACAATGATTACTAAATAAATGTACTTAATTAAAAATGGACCAAATTTTATAGCGTCATTGATCAATAACATCACCTGTACACAAAATACCCCATGCTGTATTAAGTATAACAAAAAAATGCAGCATTGCCAATGACCTTAGCAACGCTGCACTTCGATATTTATTATTGTGCTAATTTTTCACGTAATACCATTTGTAAAATACCGCCATGACGGTAATAATCGATTTCAACTTCTGAATCAAAGCGGGCAAGTGCTTCAAATTCAACTTTTGAGCCATCTTCTTTTGTAGCAATAACTTTTACAAAATCACGAGGCTTGATGTTTTCATCGATTTGTACTTCGAATACTTCTTTACCAGTCAAACCAAGTGTATCAGCGTTTTCGCCATCTTTAAATTGAAGTGGAAGAACGCCCATCAACACAAGATTTGAACGGTGGATACGTTCATAGCTTTCAGCGATAACTGTTTTAATGCCAAGTAGGTACGTACCTTTTGCAGCCCAGTCACGAGATGAACCCATACCGTAATCTTTTCCAGCCAGAACAACTAAGCCAGTACCATTTTCCTTATATTTCATTGCAGCATCATAAATAGACATAACTTCGCCTGTTGGCCAGTAAGTTGTCCAACCGCCTTCTGTACCAGGTGCAATTTGGTTGCGAATACGAATGTTCGCAAATGTACCTCTTGTCATTACACGGTCGTTACCGCGGCGTGAACCATAAGAGTTGAAGTCACGCGGACTTACACCTTTTTCTTGTAAGTATTTACCTGCTGGTGAATCCTTTGCAATTGAACCAGCTGGTGAAATATGGTCAGTTGTTACTGTATCGCCGAATTTACCGATTACTCTCATACCAGTAAGAGGCTTAATTTCACGCAATTCTTTTGTTAATCCTTCAAAGAACGGAGGATTTTGGATGTAAGTAGAATTTTCATCCCAGTTATATAAAGCATCGTCTGGAGACTCAATTTGGTTCCAGCGAGAATTGCTTGTAAATACATTTTCATATTCTTTACGGAACAATTCAGGCGTAACAGTTTTCTCAACAACTGCTTGAACTTCTTCATAAGATGGCCAAATATCATCAAACATTACGTCGTTGCCATCTTTATCTTTACCGATTGGGTCGTTCTTAAGATCAATATCAACTGTTCCAGCTAGTGAGTAAGCAACTACTAATGGTGGGGAAGCTAAGTAGTTTGCTTTTACTAGCGGATGGATTCGACCTTCGAAGTTACGGTTACCAGAAAGAACAGATGTTACTGTTAAGTCATTTTCAGAAATTGCTTTTTCAATTTCTGGTGCTAATGGTCCAGAGTTTCCGATACAAGTTGTACAGCCATAACCTACAATATTGTAGCCAAGTTGTTCCAAATATGGTAATAATCCTGAGTTACGTAAATATCCTGTAACAACTTTAGAACCTGGAGCTAAAGATGTTTTTACATAAGGTGGAACTTTAAGACCTTTTTCAACAGCTTTTTTCGCAACTAAACCAGCTGCAACTAGAACATATGGGTTTGAAGTATTTGTACAGCTAGTAATTGCAGCAATAGCAATTGAACCTGTTTTCATAGTTGTTTCTGTGCCATCAGCAAGTTTAACAGTTACAACTTTATTAAATTCTTCTTCAGTTAAGCCGAGACCTTGTGTTCCTTGTGGCGCCACAACAGCTTTTCTAAATTGCTCTTGCATTTTAGTTAGAGGTATTAAATCTTGTGGACGCTTAGGACCAGAAAGGTTAGGTTCAATTTCAGAAAGATTAATTTCAACAACATCTGTGTAAATTGGATCTTCTGATTCTCCAGGAACATAGAATAATCCGTTTGCACGGCAATAAGCTTCAACAAGGTTGATTTGCTCTTCAGAACGGCCAGTTAAGCGCAAATAGTTAAGAGCTTCTTGGTCAACCGGGAAGAAGCCACAAGTTGCCCCATATTCAGGAGCCATATTAGAAATTGTAGCACGGTCAGCAAGCGGCATTTGTGCTAATCCAGGACCGAAATATTCAACGAATTTACCTACTACTTTTTTCTCACGAAGTACTTGAGTTACTTTTAATGCAATATCAGTAGCTGTTGTACCACTTGGAAGTGATCCTACAAATTTAACACCGATAACTTCTGGAACTGGGAAGTAAGAAGGTTGTCCAAGCATTCCTGCTTCAGCTTCAATACCACCAACACCCCAGCCAAGAACACCGATACCGTTAATCATTGTAGTATGTGAGTCAGTACCAACAAGTGTGTCAGGGAAGGCTACTAATTCACCATTTTCTTCTTTTGTCATTACAACGCTTGCAAGGTATTCAAGGTTTACTTGGTGAACGATACCAGTTGCAGGCGGAACAGCACGATAGTTATCAAATGCTTTTGTTGCCCAATTTAAGAATTGATAACGTTCTTTGTTGCGTTCAAACTCTAATTCCATATTGAACTCTAATGCATCAGGTGTACCAGCTTTATCAACTTGCACAGAGTGGTCGATTACGAGGTCAACTGGAATTTCAGGATTAATTTTTGAAGGGTCTCCACCCATGTCTGCCATTGCTTTTCTTAGTGACGCTAAATCAACAACAGCAGGAACTCCTGTGAAGTCTTGTAAAATTACACGTGCAGGTTTAAACGGAACATCAATATCTTTTAATTCTTTTGTGCCCCACCTTGCTAAATTTTCGACATGTTCTTTTGTAATGACACGACCGTCAACTTGGCGAAGAACAGATTCAAGCAACACTTTAATAGAGTAAGGCAATTTAGAAATATTACCAATACCTTCAAGTGCACTTAAATCATAATAGTTGTAAGTCTTGCCATTAACTTCCAACGTTTTTCGTGCTTGAAACACATCATTATTAGCCATCTATTTCTTCCCCCCTGTAAATTTTTACATATTGTCACAATTATCCAAAAAAAGTGCCAATATGTACACCCTATTAATTACTCTATCATTTTAATAGAAATTTTTACATAAGTAAATAACAAGAATGGAATCGACAAACATTAGACAATAACCTTACAACATTTTGTATATTTATGATACTATTTCAAAACCTAGTAGCGGAGGTGAATCGCAAATGCCAAAAAGAAAAGCGAATCATATAATCCCTGGTATGAATGCTGCCAAAGCCCAAGGAACCGGTGCTGGCTATAATGAAGAACTATCAAATGAACCATTAACAGAAACACAAAAACAATTCAATAAAAAAAGGAAAAAGAATCAATAAACAGTTTGCTTTAAAGTAAAAACCCGCTTCAAACTTCCGAAGCGGGTCTTACATTTGAATTAGAAATAGTTTATTCATCAAAATCAACACGGCTTACGATTGATTCTAAGTCATTTTTAAATTTACGAAGCTGGTCTAATTGGTTTTCAGACGCAACTTCTAAAGCATTGTCAATTTGTTGAAATGCCTCATTAATTTCGTTTTTTAATTCTTTTAAATGACGGCCATAATCAGGATCGTTTTTGACTAAATCATTATAAACATCGATGGCCTGGTCTACACCTTGCTGAGCTGCTTGGAATGCTTGCTGTTTATCTTTATGATAAGGCATTTGAAATTCCATCTCCTTTTTTGTTATAGCATGTCTCCTATATTTTGCACAAAAATACTTTAGACCATTCCATAGTGTTCTTATCAATTACTGAATAAAAGAAATAGACGGAATCCATTCTATACATATAAAGGAGGGATGGGCATGGGTTCAGGTCGTACAAACCAGCCAAAAAATCAACAACAGCCAACGAATCAACCTGAAGCTTTAAGCGGCTCAAAAAAGGTAAAAAACCATAATCATACGAGACAAAAAAACAACCAAAGCCATGATATGTAAAACAATTTCTGGAAAGCCTTTATTTTTAGGTGTAAGGAACAAAATAACTAACTAATCGTCTGAAAAACTGCAACCATTTCTTGCAATTCATCATCTGTGACTGTTCGAAAATCTAAATATATTTTTTCATCTTTTTGGCGGGTGACAATGCTTGGTTTGGATAATCGCAAACGTAATGAAAGCTCTTCGGAAGAAAGTGTGCGATGAGCAATAGTTGCAACAATTGTTGGGAGCTTAACATCCGGCATTGTTCCGCCGCCTACTTGAGAATAGTCTTTCTCGATCGTTATTGTATATTGGTCGCTTATCTCCATGATATGGTGTTGAAATTTTAAAGCTTTTTTCATAATTTCCTCTTCTGACTGTAAAATGTCACGCAAAGTTGGAATTTCTTTTAACTCATCCTCTCCCATCCAATAAGCTTTCAATGTTGCTTCTAGAGCTGCCAACGTTAATTTATCGACACGTAGAACACGGGCAAGCTGATGTTTTTTCAACTTTTCTATTAGTTCCCGTTTTCCGGCAATGATTCCCGCTTGCGGTCCTCCGAGCAACTTATCACCACTAAATGAGACAAGATCAGCCCCCATGGCAAGTACATCTTTTACTACCGGTTCATCACCGATTCCATCGTTTTTAAAATTATAAAGGACACCGCTACCTAAATCTTCATAAAAAATAAGATTGTCATATTTATTCTTAAGTTCAGCTAGTTCTCTAGTTCCTACACTTTTCGTAAAACCGATCACTTTAAAATTGCTCGTATGTACTTTCATAATCATCGCCGTTTCTGTAGTAATCGCCTTTTCATAATCCGCTAAATGTGTTTTGTTCGTTGTTCCTACTTCAACAAGTTTTGCTCCACTTTCTTCCATAATTGCTGATATTCGAAATGAACCTCCGATTTCAACAAGCTGTCCTCTTGATACAATCACCTCTTTATCTTGAGCAAGCGCTCGTAAAATTAAATAAACAGCTGCAGCGTTATTATTGACAACCATCGCTGCTTCAGCATTTGTTACTTTCTGGATTAAATTTTCAATAATTTCGTGACGAGATCCCCTTTTTCCTTCAGCTATTTTATATTCAAGATTCGAGTAGTTGGCAGCAACTTTAACAATATGTTCAATTTGCTTATTCCCGAGTCGAGCTCTTCCTAAATTTGTATGTAAAATTGTCCCAGTGGCATTAATAATTTTTTTTAAATAATACTCGGATTGTTGCTCTACTTTTTGTTCAACTCTCCTAAAAATTTCATTCATCCAATACTGTTTGTTTATATGATTTTGATCTGTTTCAACCCATTCATTTTGCAATAGTTGTTTTCGTATTTTATCTAATTCTTCTTGGCATATATTCGTCAATCTACTTCTTGTCATTCCATATTTTTGTACAATGCGGTCAAAAATGGGCGATTTTTGCAATTCGTGAATAGGCGGTAAATAGCGTAAATATTTTTTCATATTTGTTTTTTTTGCCACCTTTCTAAAAAATTCTTGTCCTAATTATAGCATTTAATACAATAGTTCCGCATAATACATGAGATTGGAATATTTTTGCCTAATCATTTTTTACTAAAAATGAATATGTTTATAAGGAGATGAATAATAAGGGAGGTGGAACGGTACATGGGCAACTATAACCAATCCTTTTGGCCAATGATGAGAGGGGTCCATGAACTGTTCAATCACTTTTTCGATGATCCATTTATGGAGTTATTTCACCAACCTTTTCGAGTTGATGTTTATGATATGGGAGAAAAAATTGTTGTCGAGGCAGAACTTCCTGGATTTGATCGAAACCAAATAAAAATCGAGGCCGTCCATGAAGGATTGAAAATTTGCGCTATCGACCAACAAGAAATAGAAACGGTCAATGATAATAAGAAATACTTCAAAAAAGAACGAAGCTTCCGCAAGTTTGAACGCATTATTCCTTTGCCATACGAGGTATCATCTAATACAAAAGCGTATTACAAGAACGGCATATTGGAAATTCATGTTCCAAAAAATGAGGAGTTAAAGCAGAGATATATAAATATTGAATAATCATTTACGGATACGGAGCCATGTGATACTTGGCTCCGTTTAAATTTTATTCCAATCCCATTTGCTCTAATTCCGCAATAAATTCTTTTGTATCTGGAAATTTTCCTGTTTCCTTTTTGGAATACTTTTTCACACCATTAACGGTAACTTCAAACACGCCTCCCGAGCCTGGGATTAATTCCATTGAACTAATTTTTCCTCTAAAATGATTAAATAACTCTTCTGCGAAACTCGCAGCTTTTGGTGCATAGTTTCATTGCATGCAAAATTCTACAGTGATTTTGAATGTCATAAAAATCCTCCTACTCTTATTAAAAATTTTTAACAAAGTTATTGTAGTACAAATCTATTTTTTCCGTAAAATTATCTGCTTATAAAATAGTTTTGTTAGTGAAATGGATAAACATTATACTATACTTATGAATGGAGGTGGGTATCGTGGACGAACAAATTCGATTAACCGCTATGTCTACGAAAGCTGGTTGAGGCTGTAAAATCGGCCCTGCCGAACTGTCGCAAGTATTGCGACTATTACCAGAACGTGAACATGATCCTAATTTATTAGTTGGTATAGATACATCGGATGATGCGGGGATTTACCGTGTATCAGATGATCTAGCTCTTATTCAAACCGTTGATTATTTTACACCAATTGTTGATGATCCTTATATGTTTGGCCAAATCGCTGCAGCGAATGCATTAAGTGATGTTTATGCAATGGGCGGAAAACCGAAAACTGTATTAAATATCGTTGGTTTCCCTGTTAAAAAACTCGGGGCAGAGATGCTAGCTGAAATATTACGAGGGGCAGCTGATAAAGTAAAAGAAGCTGGAGCCATTATTGTAGGCGGGCATTCTATTGATGATCAGGAACCAAAATTCGGTTTAGCCGTAACAGGGTTTGTTCATCCTGAAAAATTTTACCGCAATATTGGTGCCATTCCTGGAGATGTACTAGTATTGACAAAACCGATTGGTGTTGGCATTATCACAACCGGTATTAAACGTGGGGTTGTTACACCTGAACAAGAACAAAAAGTGATAGAAGTAATGGCTGCACTAAATAAAACAGCGTCCGAAACCCTTGAAGGATTCATTGTTCATGCTGTCACTGATGTCACCGGTTTTGGTTTATTAGGACATGCCTACGAGATGGCAAAAGGAAGTAATGTTAGCTTTGTAATTTCCTATCAATCAGTACCAATTTTAGAAGGAACGCATAAACTTGCCGAGCAAGGAGTTATTCCGGGTGGGTCAAAAGCCAATTACGAATGGCTAAAAAATGATGTTCATTTTGCAGAATCTATTACTGATAGTGAACGTTATATATTATGCGATGCGATCACATCCGGTGGACTACTTGTCAGCATGCCGAAAGATGAAGCAATGCGTTATGTAGAGAAACTCCATAGTAAAAAGATCTTAGATGCACAAATAATTGGAGAAGTAAAAGAATTTAATGGGAAATTTATTTATGTAAGGTAAGGAGTATCATAAATACCCTAGTAATGTTTGAAGGCTGTTCAAAAGTCACTATATGACTTTGGACAGCCTTTCAATTGATTGTATTAAGGGTTCATTTCCTTATCAAAAAACTGTAAAAATGCAGCGATTAACGGAATGTTTTTATTTTCAGCAAGGCAAGAAAAATAAAAATTTCGATTCACTTGAAAATCATGGACTTCAATAATTTTTACACGTCCATATTTTTCCGCTCGTTTGGCAGCAAAAGAAGAAACAACAGAAATCCCAAGCCCTGATTCAACCGCTGCAACAACAGCTTCAGTGCTTCCTAACTCAGCAACTACGTTCATTTGTTCAAGGGAACACCCTAATGATTGCACCATTTTTTCAAATGACAATCTAGTATCTGAATTTTTTTCACGGATGATCCAATCTTCCCGAAACAAATCACTAAACAGCTTTATTTCATTATCATCAAAATGAATAGGTGCAATAATATTCAATTTTTCACTCATGAGTGGCTTTACATATAGCATCGGCGTTCTCGGAGGCTCTCCTGTAATTGCAACGTCAACCGTCCTGTTGGCGAGCCATTCTGCAACCAACTTACTCCCTGAAATTTTCATTTTAAATTCAACATTCGGATAAGCCGATTTAAATTCTTTAATCATTTTAGGCAATAAATATTCCGATGGGATTGCACTCGCTCCAATAACAAGTTTTCCTTTAGGTTCTCCTCCTAAAAACTGTTCCTCAAGACTTTCCCATAGGTATAACATTTCTTTAATTTTCCCAAAAATTACTTCTCCTTGAGGTGTTAGTTGAACTCCATTAATAGTCCGATTGATGAGCTTTGTATTGAAATGTTCTTCCAATGCTTGAATCCTCAAGGTAATCGCTGGCTGCGTTACAGATAAATGTTTAGCTGCTTCAAGAAAACTGCCGAATTCTACGACCTTAACAAATGCTTTAAGATTGTTCAAATTCATTTCATCACCACGAGACCCAAACTACAACCATATTCTCTTATCCTCTACTCTTTTTGTCAGCTTTAATGCATCAAATAACTCAAGCAAAGGAATTAAATATTTTCTCGTTAACCCTAAAACATCCTTTGCATCTTTGACTGTAAATTCAACACCTGTATTTCTTTTCAAAAGCGCAGCCGCTTTTTCAATTGCTTTCATTGAAACAACAAGATTTTCGGCAAGAAGGACAGCTAAATTTGATTGCAATAAAAAATGTTTAAAATCTTCTTTATAAGAATCAGGAATACCAGCTGATTTTACATAATGATCAAATGGTTGAACTTCAATTTCATCATTTTCAATTGATGTGAGAGCACTCTCCATTCTTCTTTTCCATTTTTCAGGAAAATGGGGAGTAAAAGTACTAAGATGGATATATTGCTCAACTTTTTTTAGGAAGCCAGTTTCAACTAGTTTTTCAATGACAAATTCAATGAGGCGCTTTGGATAAAGATCCAATAATAAATGAGTTAATTCAGCCTTATTAAAACCAAGACGCATCGGATACTGTTCATGGTATTGCGCCAATTTTTCACCTGTCAATCTTTTAATGGTTTCTAAATTTTCTATTAATGCATATTCTCCACTTGGAAGCTGAAAAATCGTTTCCTTTTGTTCACCTTCCAATAGAGTTTTCAATTCTTCCTCATCAAGGGATGAATATTTTAATAAGTCATGGAATGATAGCAACGCTTTTTCTTTTAGAATTGAAGTAATCCGCTCTACTGGTGTACCTTCTTTTTTTGCTAGAAGCATTTTTACGGTTTCTTCCCCAAATCGATATTTTCTTCCTTTTGGATCAATGATCCAACCTCCGCCAATCGTTTCCATTGGTGTTGGCCTCCGCAAAATAAACCGGTCTCCTCTTTTACAAACAATCGGATGATCTAGACGAATTTGGCATACAATTTCTTTTTCTTCTTGCAACAGTTCATTCCGATCAAAAAATACGATTTTACCCATCACTTCAGTTGTTCCAATATGTAATTTAACAGGTACACGCTGTTTTATCGGTGCACTCAAATCATTAACAAACCTAACTGCAATATCAATCGTATCGGTAACTAAAAAATGGGATGAAGAAACGAGGACGTCCCCACGGACAATTTCATGCTTGGAAATTCCCCCAAGATTTAAAGCTGCTCTTTGACCAGCTCTTGCTTCTTCTACCTGTTCATGATGAACTTGAATTTGCCGGACTTTCACTGGAATTCCTTTTGGCAAAACTTGGAGGGTGTCCCCTTTGGTTACAGTTCCTTCATAAATGGTTCCGCGTACAACCGTGCCCTGCCCTTGAATTGTAAATACTTGGTCAATCGGCAATCGAAAAGGACCACGTGCATCTCTCGTTTCTTGATGCTTTAATTGTTCTTTTATAAGTTGTTTAAGTTTATCGATACCTTTCATTGAGAGGCTATCTACGAACACGATCGGAGATTTTTCAAAGACAGTCCCTTTCAAATTGTCTCGAATATCTTCTTTTACTAGTTCTATCATTTCCTCATCGACACGATCAATTTTACTAATGGCAATGATCCCTTTTTCTATTCCTAAAAATGATAGAATTTCCACATGCTCCTTTGTTTGCGGCATTACTCCTTCATCAGCTGCAATAACAAGAATAACTAAATCTATACCTGCCACACCAGCAATCATTTGTCTAATAAATCGTTCATGCCCTGGTACATCAATGATTGAAGCATGAAGCTCTTCATCAATTTTTAAAGGAGCAAAACCAAGTTCAATTGAAATATTTCTTTCCTTTTCTTCTTTTAAACGGTCTGTGTCTATACCTGTTAATGCTCTCGTAAGGGATGTCTTACCATGGTCAATATGACCGGCCATTCCAATTGTATAATTACGTACTGCCAACATCTCCACCTACTTCTTTCCATCATTACTTTTAACTTTAAAGGCAAATGGAAAAGTATTCAACTGCTATGAACCTTTTATAAATAAAATGATCATTCCCCTTGAAGTGTACTTATTAATCACAAAAAAAATCCACCAAAAGAATTGGTGGATAAAACAGAGGAATACATGATGATGAACAACAATTCTAGGGAATTTTGTTGCTCATCATATTTATCGGTTATCGAACACTAATTTTTCACTAAAATTTTAATTATTTTTGAACGTTCAATTTCTATCTCAAACATGTATCCATTTTATGGTTTAATAATATTAGGAAAGATTTCCATCTAACTAGAGGAGGCTCGAAGGACATGTGGTATGCTAAAAATGTACAAACCGTTGCATCTGAATTAGATGTAGATCTTGAGACAGGGCTTTCTCAAAAAGAAGTAGAAAAGCGCCTCGATTTTTATGGAGCTAATGAATTTAAGGAATATAAAAAACCTACCCTTATGAAATTATTTTTTGATCAAATTAATAGTTTGTTAATTTATATTCTATTGGTTTCGGCTTTTATCTTTTTTATCGTTGGAGAAATAAGTGATGCGATCATTATCCTAGTTGTCATTTTAGTAAACGCATGTATCGGTGTTATTCAAGAATCAAAGGCAGAACAAGCGCTTGAGGAATTAAAAAAAATTGCAACTCCAAAAGCAGTTGTAAAACGAGAAGGAATCATTAAAGAAGTCCCCTCTCAACAAATTGTTCCCGGAGATATTGTTATAGTTGATGCTGGTCGCTATATCCCAGCTGATTTACGTTTGATCGAAGCTGTCAATTTAAAAATTGAAGAATCCTCTCTAACTGGAGAATCAGTTCCAGTCGAAAAAGACGCAACTACTCTAGATCAGGGAGGGATCCCCCTTGCCGAGCAACGCAATATCGCTTTCATGTCAACCCTTGCAACCTATGGCCGCGGTGTCGGTATTGTTGTCAATACGGGAATGAATACTGAAATTGGCAAGATTGCTTCCATGTTGGAAATAAGCAAAGATACAACACCATTACAAAAAAAATTAACAGAACTCGGAAAGACTCTTGGTATTGGATCTATAATCGTTTCTGCAGTAATTTTCTTTATTGGTTTCTTCCAAGGTCGAGATGTCCTTGATATGTTTTTAATTTCTGTCAGCCTTGCAGTTGCAGCGATTCCAGAAGGATTGCCTGCTATTGTTACGATCGTGCTTGCCCTTGGCGTTGAGAGAATGATCAAACGCCGCGCAGTTGTTCGAAAATTACCTGCAGTTGAAACACTTGGCTCTGTTAGCATCATCTGTTCGGACAAAACTGGAACATTGACACAAAATAAAATGACAGTCACGAAAATTTATACAGGCGACCAAATTTTTCCCCTTTCATCTCCGGTTTTAGAAGAACCAATCTATGCTCGCATTTTCGAAGCAATCTCTCTCTGTAATGACGCGGTTATAACAAAACACGAAACAACAGGAGATCCTACAGAAATCGCTTTACTAGAGGCAGCTAAAAAGCTAGGTTATGACAAACAAATTTTAGATCAACAATACAAACGTGTTTTTGAAATTGCTTTTGATTCAGAAAGAAAAATGATGACAACTGTTCATCAAAATAATGATCGTTATCTTGTAATGATAAAAGGTGCGTTAGAAAGCATTTTACCATTAACTTCCTATGTTATGAAAAATGGAGAAAACATCCGATGTGAATCAAAAATGATTGAAAAAATAAACGAACAAGCAAATAAAATGGCTGATGAAGCGCTCAGAGTATTGGCGGTTGCATTTAAAGAAGTTGACTGCGAAACAATGTTTACACCTGATAAACTTGAAAAAGATTTGATTTTTCTTGGATTAGTTGGCATGATTGATCCCCCAAGGGATGAAGTAAAACAATCGATCGCCCAATGTAAAAATGCCGGTATTAAAACAATTATGATTACTGGTGATAATCAAAAAACAGCTTTTGCAATTGCCAAGGAACTCGGGATTGCTAAAGAACAACCAGAAACGCTGTCAGGTTCGGAATTGGATCGTTTAAGTGATACAGAATTGCGGGAAAAAGTGAAATTTACTACAGTTTTTGCCCGTGTTTCTCCTGAACATAAAGTGAGGATTGTGAAAGCTTTCAAAGCAAATGGCCATATCGTGGCCATGACAGGTGATGGAGTAAATGATGCCCCTTCTTTAAAACAAGCAGATGTGGGAGTAGCTATGGGGAAAAACGGAACCGATGTTGCTAAAATGGCAGCAGATATTATCTTAACCGATGATAATTTTGCCACAATTGTCAGTGCTGTTGAAGAAGGACGCAATATTTATCAAAATATAAAAAAATCAATAATATTTTTACTATCTAGCAATATCGGGGGCATCGTCTTATTATTTGTTGCAATTTTCCTTGGATGGCCTGCCCCCCTTAGTGCAATCCATTTTTTATGGATTAACTTATTAACTGATACATTGCCAGCTATTGCTCTAGGATTGGATCCGAATGATCCCGATATAATGAAACAGAAGCCACGTTCTATTAAAGAAACGATTTTTGCAGGCGGAAGCGGAGCTTTCACTTTGTTATATGGGGTACTAATCGGTTTATTGTCACTATTTGCTTTTGTGGCAGGATTGGATGCTTATACAGGTTCCCAATCGATTTTTACAATCGATTTTAAAAATGTTGACAAAGATGCGCTAATTCATGCACAAACAATGGCTTTTATTACACTCAGTCTATCTAGGTTATTTCATTCTTTTAATTTGCGTCATAAAAAGAAAGCCTTAACCGAAATCGGATTATTTTCCAATAAATTTTTGCTGTTGGCCGTAATAATTGGTATTGCCATTCAAGTAATACTCGTTAATGTACCGGTCTTAAACAAAATATTTGAAATTCATTATTTGACAGCAATAGATTGGATATTTGCAATTACACTTTCTATAGTGCCAATCATATTTAGTGAGCTTGAAAAAGCTTGGAAACGAGTTTTTGTTATTAATTAGCAGGCAAAAACGCTTGGGGATCTTAATAGACCAAGCGTTTTTACAATATAGACTACCTAAAAAGATCTTAATTTTGGTGATTAATAATACTATAACTTGAATTTACCCACCCAAATAGTTTTAAATTTTCCTTTCACATTTAAACTTTTGATGACTTACCCACATGTACCTTTAAATTACGAATTGATTAAAATGAAACCTCTATGGAAAATATCTATTTTAATAACTATTAATAACTGATTTCATTTATATAACGTACCTTCTAATTTTCTTACAATTTGATTAATCCCAAACCATCCGACATTCCAACATAAATTTCATCACTCTTTATTTTACTAACATTTTTCCTACTCTCTATAGGTGGGACTCTTTCGAAAGTTTGTTAAAATTTTCAAAATAAGTTTTGATGGTTCTTCTTGATGAAGCTGGGCATGGAATCTTTCTAAATTCTTGAAGTATTGTTTCATTGCATCTTCATTTTTTAAAGTTGTAACTATTTGTTTTTGTATATTATTGTTTGTCAATTGAAAAACAAGTCCCAACGATTTTAACTGTTGCAAATTGATTTGTTCCTGCCCAGGAAGTGCATCATAAATAAAAATTGGCTTTCTTTTAAATAAACACTCACTGATTGTTACACCACCCGGTTTCGTTACAACAGCATCAATCTGGTCATACAACTTGTTCATTTTTACACGGCAATCAATATAAGGTAACGGAATAATCCGATTATTGTTTTTCATTTTTAGTTTTTCATATAATTTTGGATTTTTTCCACATAAAACATAATAACGAATTTCTTCGTCTGCTGATTGTTTTTCGATACTTTGAATGAAAAAGTCTAAAGCCCCAACTCCTAAATTACCACCTGCTACTAAAACTTCAAATTGCGATTTTTCTTTTGTCGACCCTAAAAATGGCTCTATCTTTTTTTCAATTTTTTCATGGATCGGTATGCCGGTCATAAATATGCGGTTGTCATGAATACCCTTTTTCTTTAAAAGCCTTTTCATCTCTTCACAGGAAACAAAATGAAAGTCAATATGATCGATCCCCCAAAAACTGTGAATAAAGTAGTCTGTGTAAACATTTATGACTGGAACACTTACCTCTTTCCTCTTTTTTAAACAATTCATCATGTATGAAGGCAATGCATGTGTGCAAATAACAAGGTCTGGATTTTTTGCGAGAATCAGCTTTTTCATGAAATGAAGAAATAAATATTCATATAGCCGAAAACGCTTATCTTGATCAAGACGTCTGTAAACCGAATTTTGATAAATTAAATTGTAAAAATTAGGAAATAATTTAATCCATTTTAAATAGATGTTTGAAACGAATCTTTCAATTTTTCCATAACTGTATGATAGAATATCAACTTTTTCGCATTGAACATTTGGTAAAGTTCGTTTTATGCCATCGATTAAAGCGTTGGCAGCATGATGGTGGCCTGAGGGGATTTGTAAAAATGGTAAAAATAAAATGGTTTTCGAACTTTTACTCATGTTGCACCTCGATTTATGATAAAGTTCACCATTTCCATGGAAGTTCAACCAGCTTTTTCTTGTCTAAATGGCTTCATGGATCATGTATAATCTTAAACAGGAGGTGTTGGGTTTCGTGGAATTATTATTATTTTCTATTCTGGCATCTTTTCCTATATATTTTCTAAAAAAAGCTCATAACAACACAAAAGATGTTGTAATTAATAAAATAAAAATCAATGAACACTTTGCAAATAATCAACAACCAATGATAAGGATCTTACAGTTGTCAGATATGCATCTTGAAAATATTTCTATAACTCCGGAAGAACTATATGAAAAACTAAAAAATGAGGCAATTGATTTAATTGCCCTTACCGGAGATTTTCTGGACAGAAAACGTACGATTCCAAAACTCATTCCATATTTACAAACATTGAATCAATTAAACGCGAAATTTGGTATATTTGCTGTACTGGGTAATCATGACTATGTGCTAAGAAAACCATATTTAGACACTTTAATTCAAACCTTTGAAAATTATAATTGCAAAGTATTGCGTAATGAGCATGATACAATCTATGTAGGTGGCCATCGTATTAATATTATCGGGATTGATGATTTTAGTACAAAGCGAAGCAATCTAAAAGCTTCGTACAAAAATTTAAAACCTGGGACAAATTTAGTTTTAACTCATGATCCGAATTTAGTATTACACATGGAAAACTATCATTTTGATTATTTGCTATCCGGTCATTTCCATGGTGGTCAAATATGTTATCCGAAAGCTTATCATCTTGTTAAAATGGGTAAACTTGCAAGAATGGACATTATTAAAGGCATCCATTTTCAAGAAGGGAAACCTTTTTATATTAGTGAAGGACTTGGTCAAACAGGTGTAAACATTCGCATTGGCAGCCGTCCAGAAATAACAATTCACGAATTTTATCTTGAAGCAAATGAACAAAGAGCTATTTGTAATATAAATTAAGGTGACCGTAATAAGGAAAAAGCCGTTCATCAAGGACAGCTTTTTCTTTTATTTTTTTCACCATACAAATTCAAAAGTTTTCCTTTTGACATAAATAAATATTTTGGTGAATGATGCTGCAAAATATGTCGAACGGAATTCCCGCTTGAAATTAATTCAATTGGCAAAAACGTGCACCATTTAAACCCTTTATAAATATGGCTAGTAATATCAACAACCTCAAACCCTAACCGTTCACAACCTTTATTTAAAAATGTAATTCCAATTACGCCTTTGATTTCATCAGACCGATCAGCCCTTTGGATAAATTCGGCTAAACCTGGTAATGAGTTTTGAACATGGCGATATATAATTTTTGCTTTCTTTATTTCATTTTTTATATGAATAATTTCTTTCAATAACTTCACATTGTGAAGATGTACTTTTACTAAAGTATCATTTTTTTTAATTTCCGTTCCATCAGATAATACAATTTCTCTCCCTTTATACTTAGTAAGTCGAACACGAAAAATATTACTTTCTGCTCCTTGGCGTGGAAGATAAGTTAGTCTGGTACAGTAATAATAAATCGGATCAATGAGACTCCAGATTGAAAGTACATAACCACGCATTGAGACCATCGTCTTCCTCTCTTATAGAAATGTTCCTTATTATTTTAAACATCAGTAAAAATTATTATTTTGGAATTTTTTGTTATTTTTTTACAAAAAAATCGACAAGCGTTTACTTGCCGATTTTTAATGTTAGATGGATGTTTTAAATATCTGCCAGTTCGATTTTCCTTGTCTCTTGACCAAGGAAAGCAACTGCCAATACACCTAGGATAATACTTCCGCAGAAAATTGAAAAAATAAACCCAATTGAATAACCACTAGCAACTAACGAACCTACTAATAGCGGTCCAAGGATCCCTCCTAATCTGCCGACAGATGCAGCCATTCCGGTTCCAGTCCCACGTATAACAGTTGGGTATTGTTCTGGTGAATAAGCATATAGTGCTCCCCATGCACCTAAATTAAAAAATGACAATAAAATACCTGAAGCAATTAAAAGACCAGTGGATTCTGCAGCCCCAAACACGAAAGCAGATGCGGCCGTACCAAGTAAATAAGTAACAAGTACAAATTTGCGGCCAATACGTTCAATAAACCAAGCAGCTGAAAAATATCCTGGCAATTGAGCTAATGTCATGATCAATACATATTCAAAACTTTGAATCATGCTAAATCCTTTCATAACCATTACACTTGGCAGCCAAAGGAACATTCCATAATAAGAAAAAACTACTGTAAACCACAAAGTCCATAGAACAAACGTTGACCGTGCATATTTTTTCGACCAAACATTCCGGATATTTTGTAACACCGATCTTTTTTCAATCTTTTTCGGTGAAAATGCTGGGGAATCCGGAAGTTTAAGCCGCAAATATATTGCATATAAAGCTGGAAGGGCACTTAGTAACAAAGCAATTCTCCAACCAAATGATGGAATAATAAAATATGAAATGATTGCTGCTAGAAGCCAACCAACTGCCCAAAAGCTTTCCAACAATACAACAATTCTTCCACGGTCAGAAGATGGAGCTATTTCAGAAACTAAAGTTGAAGCTACAGGCAATTCACCTCCAAGTCCCATTCCAACTAAAAAGCGTAGAATTAAAAATACTGTCAAAGTAGTTGTTAATGCAGACACCCCGCTTGCTAGAGAGAACAAAACTAAGGTAATAATAAAAACGTTTTTGCGGCCAATACGATCCGCCCAAAGTCCAAATAGAAATGCACCGACTGCCATCCCAATAGAATTAATACTTCCGATCCAGCCCATTTCTTCCGGCGTCAAATTCCAGTCAGCCTTTAAAGCTGCGATAATAAAGGAAAGCATCCCGACATCCATGGCATCAAACATCCATCCAATTCCTGCGATTCCGAGCACTTTTCTCTGTGAAATTGTAGTATCTCCCACGAGCACCTCTCCTCTTGTCTTGACATCTGTCTTTATATTATTAACTATAGAGTGCTATATATAAAAAAACAAGTTATTAATCTGGATAAACTGTTTCGAATTTGTAAAGAATCTTTCACTATTTTGCAACAGTTATGAAGGAATTTGTTCGTTTAATGAGGTTAAAATATAAATATAGAAATAGACAACGCTTTCATATAATAGAATTTCAAAACTTTTTTGCAGAAAGGACTGTTATTATATGAACTATCAAGAGCTTATTGCCACAATGGAAGAGAGAAAAGCAATTTTACTAAAACAATTAGAAGATAATAAATTATCTAAAGAAGACTACGACACAATTCAAAATTCAATCGACAACTATGATTACATTATCGAGCTCATTGAAATGAATTATTTTGAACGTGGACAAACGATCCCATTAGGTCATATAAAGTAATAGGAGCGAAATCAAATCGCTCCTTTTTTATTTTTTCATACTTTTCCTTTTTGTATTCATAAAAATTTGTATTCATAAAAATAATACCTAATATTCTCAGGCTTTTAGAATTGGTTTATCCTAATATAAAATTAAGAAGGCTTTTCGGAGTGATTTATTTCAACATACTATTACAAATCACTAGAAAGCACTTTCCCAAAAAAACGGATAGAAACGGTGAGTTCTCCAATTCGCTGTTTTTCTTTTTCTTAAAAAATTCTGATTGCGGATGGCCTCCAAATTAGTAGTTTATGAACAATTGTTAAAATCCCGAATACTATCTGACCATTTCCAATCCCAAAAACAGAAATTAAGTGAACGACAAATCTCCATTAAAGTCATTTGAATAAACAAATCTGATCTACATTCCTTTATCATGCGAACCAGTTAAAGATTACTATGTTAAAATTCGGGCTTACAAAAAAGATGTTTGTCCATATCAATTCGATAAATGAATTCATAATTTGTATTAGTCCAACAGGAAAGGAGGGAAGCAACTTTGGCTATTACAACCGGTCCTTTTCGTGCACCGCTTTTAATGCAAAATGGAACTGCTCCAGATACTCTTGCGATTGATTTGACAAATCCAACTAGAAAAAATAAAACGGTGCGTGTCATTGTTGAGAGATGGGATCTTAGTCCTACTCCTACTGCTGGAACAATTATCTTTGACCAAGTAATTACTCTACCACCAAACAGTAGTCAATTTGTAAATGTCCTTGTAGCACAAGGATTCATCCCTGGAGCACTTTACAGAGTTACTGTTATTGGCGATACAGATGAAGATGCGGAAGGAATTGAAGTAGTTGTTAATGGAGGAGCAAACGGTTTCCACGAACCAACCATGTTTTTCCGTCATGAAGACTTTGTTGAAATTGACTAACAAAATAATAGAGTAATAAACAGGGCTCATAGAACTACCTTTTAACATAAATACCATACGTCCAGTAATTACGGTGACATAATAACTATTACTCCTCCTTTTGTTCCCCTTTTTATATTTTAGTACTCCCCCGCTCCTTTGTGTTTTGTTTAAAACAAAAGTGAGGCACTCTTCAATTTGTTTTTGAAGAGTGCCTTGGTAATTTATGTTTACTATTCAATAGGAATAAATAGTTTTACTCAATTATAGAAAATTTTACCTTTTGAAGATACATAACAACTAGACCATGTTGAGTTTTTTCACCAAATTTTATTGGTTTTAATTCAAGTAAAGCTTCAATTTTCTATTAATAGTAGGATTAATGTCATTTTATGTATGTTATTCATTACGATACAAAGTCTCCAATCTTGATGACTAATATTTTAATTTTATCCTAATTGTTAAAATTTGCAACAGTAATAAAGAAGGTCAATGGAGAAGCATTAGCACTGTTGAAAATGCAGAAAAAGTATAATTCACGGTTTGTTAGAAAAAAGCATCTTTGTATAATTTGAGGTGTATGTTATGCGGATTGTCTTATTATGAACCAAAGGAAAACTTTTTGGACCTCCCTATGATTCCCTTGATACAATGCTTTTTACAGAAATACCTTTTGTGGAAAATTATTTGCGAAATTATTAGATATACTGTAATACCCTGAATGTTTTGTAGAATAATATCGTTCACTCTATTGTTTTTCCTAAATTGTTGTCAAATAGGAGAATTTTACTCTAAATTAAAATTAATTGCTTCACGGTAACCTTTTCCTTACAACACTGTTTTACATTATGAATTTATTACGTTTTCCACAGTACTTTTCTACACCTTAAAACAAGCACCTACAACATTTATAGTCATATGATAATGAAAAATGAAAGTAGGGAGGTACTGTAAATGAATAATGAACAATTATCAAACCCATCACCATCAAGATCAAAATGGGTGTTTTGGGAAATTATTGGAGTGGTTTTGGTTTTTGGGTTATTGCTAATTCTCCTTTTTGCTCCAAATTCATTGTCTCAACTATTCGATACAACCATCAAAGAGGTAAAACCTATTGTCGTTGATATTTTTCTAACTAGCGAAATTGGAATTGCTATTATTGTAAGCGTTATTGTTGGAAGAATTTTAGAAAGACTTGGATTTACAGATGGACTTATTCGAATTTTTGTACCGATTATGAAGTGGTTCAATATTAACCCTTCTGTCATTATTCCTAGCGTTTACAATATTCTCGGTGATATTAATGCTGCGGGGAAAATTTCAGGACCTATATTGGTAAAAGCGAATGCGACAAAAGAAGAACAAAAAATTGCAATTGCTACTATGATTCAATCTCCTCAATCTTTTGCGACATTTGTCCTTGGACTGATCGCCTTATCAGTCTTTAACATCAATGCTTTTCCATTAGTGATTTTATCAATTTTTGTTCCTTTAATTGTCGTCCCCTTCATCCTTTCAAAAACGTTATATCGTGATACGAAAAAAGTAAATCTAACTGAACTGCCACATTTTACACCAAAAACAAGATTTTTACAAACAATTTTTGCATCGGCAAAAGAAGGTGCAGAACTTCTCTTTCTAATCATTATTCCTGCTGTAGCGGCCGTATTTTTCTTCATTGGAGTATTAAAATTTTTCGGAGTATGGACATTTATCGAATCTGCTCTATCTTCAAGCCTTACTTTCTTAAGCATAGAACCACAAACAGGTATCGTTTCTATACTAGCCGCCCCAACCTTAGCCGTTGCACAACTAGCCGAACTTACTGCCTCTATTGACCCAAGATTAATTGTAGGATCATTTGTTTTGGCCAATTCCGGTTTACCATTGTCAGTTATCTTTGGTCAAATTCCGGTCACATGGGCAGAATCCTCAGGTCTGACAGAACGAGAAGCATTAGAAGCAGCAATAATTGGGGTTATTATCCGGGTGGCAACTGCAATTTTCATAGGATATTGGATTACCCCTTTTTTGGTGTGATGAAAAATGGAGTATATTGTAAAAGGAAAGAAACTAGTAACTGTCAGCAAATTTGGAACGATTCATAATGGAGCAATGGTTATAAAGGATGGAAAAATTGCAGCAGTTGGACGATGGGATGCGATACATGAACAGTATCCTTCGCTAGATATAGCTGATTTTTCCAATTATGTCATTACTCCTTCCCTGGTTGACTGTCACACCCATTTATTAGAATATGCACCGAGTTCTCTATTTCCTGTTACCCCAGAAACACATTTTCATGCAGGAAAATGGATCCTATTTAATGCTCTTTCCTCTGGTATTACCGCTATAGGTGAGCAAATATGCGGACACCCTTTATGCGATTTTAAAATTGATGATTATCGTGAAGCAGTAAAAAATTTCCCTTTGGATATTTCTTTTGCTACGACAAGTATTACAATTGGTTTCGAAGAATTGGCTCATTTTTCTGCAGTTACCCAATCAAAAAAGATGCAGCATGAGGATTTAATATCTCTGAAACTTGTAGAAGAGCTTGCAAAAAACAGTGACTATCCTGGGGAGAACTTGTTTATAAACGCAACACCAGCAAATTTTACTCCTGAAATGGTTCCAAGAGCCGGAGAAATCTTATACTCTATTGATGATTTAATGAAAATTGTCCAAACCTTTCATAATTTAGGAAAGAAAATTGGCTGCCATGTCGCAGGAGAAGAAGGTATTGACTTAGCCCTTTCTGCTGGGTTTGATGTATTACATCATGCCCATGGTATTACAGAAGAACAGATGGAAAAAGTAGCAGAAAAAGGTGTTCATATTGTGGCAACACCAATTGGCGGTACACATCTAAAGCCGAATTCACCAGAAGAAATTTTAAAACTTGTAGAAAAAGGGATTACCGTTTCCATCTCCACTGATGCGTATTTACCACCTTACCCTAATGTACCTTGGCTTCAATTTAAAGACCATTCGATAATAGGGCCTGATTCACTCATGGAAATCGCCCACCCTTCAATGAAACTGTTAAAAGAAAATTTTTCGGAAAACGTAATTCTGGAGTTACTTACAGCTAATCCTGCAACTCTATTAGGCAAAGAAAAACAGTTTGGCAGATTGGAACCAGGATTAGATGCAAATTTTTTAATTGGGGAAGGCATTCCAGGGCTTGAAATGACAAACACTCAGCAAATTAAATCGGTTTTCTTTAAAGGTATTAAAGTAATTGAGCGGAAATAGGCAATACCTAAGACAATTAAAAAAGTACAAAAACATTGTAATTGAAATAGAATGATCTTTTGGTATGCAAATCACTCAAGATACCTATGTTTTTATCTTACACCAAACCAAATACAAATCAGGAAGACACACTTTCTTGATAACGCGGATTTTTTAAACTCAACGGAACGAATAAAATTATCTAAAACAAATAAATAAAATTGACAGGCATGACAATATAGGTTCGAATCCAATTCAGACATCACTAGTACTGGAGCTTGTATCCCCTAAGTATCAGGGGAAACAGGCTCTTTGTTTTGCTGACAACTATTCTTCAAATTTTTGTCTATAATTAAATATTCTTTTTTATTAGAGGGTTTCAGTATTAAACGAGTTCAGAGTCCAATGAAACAAGGAAACATCAAATCTTGCATAGTAAAAAATATTGCCCTTAATCAACACAAGTATAAGTTAAAATGTGAAAATATACTTGATCATTTAACGCAACACTGACAAACGAAAAAGTTTACTTAAGAAATATGAAACCCTTGAAACAAATAGAATTACCCTTTTTCAAAACATTAAAGGCTAGTACAAATACAAACAGATTCATTGAAGCTTCGGCTATTTTACATCTGATGAGCAAAAAATGTCCTTTATGCTTCATAACCTGAAGGTTATATTATTAGTAAAATATCTATACGTTAATTTCTCATTGTTCCGAGTAAGTTATAAAAGACACTTTTCATTTTGACGACAATTTATTTTGGATGTGGATTAATCCAAAATTAGTGTTGTGCAGGAATAAACTATTCAAATTGAGACACGAAATCTTGCCTTAGATCCATTGCAATACAATTATATTTTATATTTATTTTCATATAATCCCACTAAATTAAGAAGAAAATCAAAAAAATATGACCTTTTATGCTTATTTGTCACACAAGTGCTCAGGAAAAAATGATTGAAAATCAATTATTTATCTTAATATAAGAAAAGGTCATTTCCATTGCTTCCATCTATTAAAGTGAGTATAATAATAGAGGTAGAATACGGGGCCGGATGGGGTACTGGTGTCCTCCGCGGTCTTCAAAACCGTACGTGACCGCCGTGCGCGGTCAGGTGAGTTCGATTCTCACACGGTCCCGCCAAATAAATTTAACAAAAACTACATAGTGCCTATTTACCTTTATTCGGAATCTTGAAAAAAACGTTAGACAGTGTAAGTCTACATTTTAAAATCCAAAATAAAAAACGTCGCTTTTCACGACGTTTTTCGACGCAATTCAATTCATTTTTAGCCATCACTCATTTTGCCTCTAGTAGGATGAATTGCTTTTTCCAATTCTTCTGCACTTAGTACATTATCCTTTGCAGTCATAGCGTCACTAAAAGGTTTTCCTTTTTGACTACCACCTTTTGGATTGTCTCTGCGCTTTTTATTCGTCATCGAAATCCCTTCCCCTCAAGTCCTTTTTGAATTAATAAATTCGCCTTATTAAAGAATGAGCAATAAATTTTACCTACCGTAATCATAGCCTCCCAGTTATCCATTAAAAATATTCACTTTTCTATCAGCATTTTATTGGTTTCCACCATTAAATGTTGTTAAAATAAGAAAAGGCAAAATTGTCATGATGAGGTGGAAAAATGTTTGACAGTTGGGTTCAATGGATGATTCTGTTTTGGACCGTTTTCATGGTCGTTATGCTCTTTATCGGTGGATTTTTTATGTTTCGAAAATTTCTCAAGCGGCTGCCTAAAGCAGATGGCAAGTCTATCCTTGATTGGGAAGAATATTATATTAATGAAACACGACATTTATGGCCAGAGGAACTAAAAAATTTATTAGAAGAACTCGTAAAACCTGTTCCAGAGTTATTCCGTGATGTTGCTCGGCAAAAAATAGCTGCAAAAATTGGAGAGCTCGCCTTAGAGAAAAAAGCAGATAAAATAACAGAAAGCTTAGTCATTGAAGGTTACATAAAAGCAACTCCTAAACGTGATCATAAGTTTTTACGGAAAACACTTGCCAAAAAACAAATTGATATTTCACCGTACGAACACCTTTTTAATAAGTAAACAAGGTTGACCGCTTATGTCATTCTTATTCGATGACATTATTTGGTCAACCTATTTTTGCATTTCCAATTGTTTCGCAAGTTTTTTATAAGAATATAACATAGCTAAACGCCATGGTAAGATCATTCCGAAAGCGAGAATGAAAAACATGCCGCTTGTTTCCCCGAATGGAATGTATTGTCCCAAAATAGACTTCAAAATAATTCGGGCTATCAACAAACCGATTAAAATAAACATAAACGCTTTGGACCGTTTCAAATAAATTTCATTATTTCGTATTTCGAATTTTGATGTTTTGATTAATAAAATCGAAAAGACTAGCCCGACCGACAGTGCTTCAATAACTTCAGCAAAAGTTAAATGGAAAATGGGAAAGAGAAACATAAGAAAGCCAGTGCTCATAAAAAGAGGCGGTAAGATGATTTTTTTTGCATTAGTTGGCTTTTGGGCCGCTTTCATACGTAAAAACATCGCCAAAATAGCCATGATTAATGCGCCAACTGTTGTGGCAACCATAAGGATTCCTGTAGTATTCATTTTTCAAAAACCCTATGAATTGCCTCTAGGACACGATTTTCATCAAATGGTTTTACAATAAAATCTTTGGCACCAGCTTCAATCGCTTCAACAACAAGCTTTTGTTGTCCCATTGCCGAGCACATAATAATTTTTGCTTGAGGATCGATCGCTTTTATTTGTTTTACCGCTTCAATGCCTGTCATTTCTGGCATTGTTATATCCATCGTTACAATATCAGGTTTAAGTTCCCTATATAACTCAACCGCTTTACGGCCGTTTTCAGCTTCTCCAACAACCGTGTGGTTGCCTTTTTGCAAAATATTTGTAAGGGTCATTCGCATAAATTTAGCATCATCGACAATAAGTACTCTAGCCAATTCCTTCATCTCCCCTAATCTCAACTAACGATGTAAATTGTACTAAAAATTATATTATATCCAGCAAATATTTGCGAGAATTAAAAACCAGTAAAACCACCGAAAATACTAATAAAATATGTGGTGATTTTTGTCATCCAATCAAAGAATAAGAATATTCCCATTACGATCATCACATAGCCGCCAACTTTTATTATTTTCTCACTATTCCTTTTAATCCACTGCAATTTTCCAATAAAGAATGACATAATAAAAAACGGAATAGCAAAACCAAGGGTGTAAGCTAACATATACACAAGGCCAGAGCCCGGATTTGAAACGCTTAATGCAATAACAGCTGCCAAAATTGGGCCGGTACATGGTGTCCAACCTGCAGCAAATCCCATTCCTATTATAATCGAACCAATAAAACCTGAGGGACGGTTTTTAAATGATATTTTTCTGTCTTTCATTAAAAATTCGGGTTTTAATACGCCTACAATAACAAACCCAAAAAATACTATTAAAATAGCGCCAATTTGTCTAATTAAATCATTATATTGGATAAAAAATTTTCCAATCATCGACGTTGATAATCCTAACACGATAAAAATGCTAGAAAAACCGATTAAAAAGAAAATGGTATGGAGCATTGCCCTCTTTCCGAGCATTGCATTTTCTTCTTTCAATTCATTGACAGAAATTCCGGTAATGTATGATAAAAATGCAGGATATAAAGGTAAGCAGCAAGGTGAGATGAACGATAAAAATCCAGCCCCAAAAGCTAGAAACAGATTAACATCAGCCACCATATAACAACTCCTTAAATGGAACTCTATAATCTTATATCATTCTATCAAAATGGTTGCAATTTGAAACATTTGAAATTAACAGTTTTGTGTCAGGTGCTTGAACTACATATTGATTTAAACATTTATTGTTGGAACAATTCCCCATTTTTCAACAATTGTATTGATTTCGTTTTTAATGATATCCAATCCATCTTCCATACCTTCTATAACTACAATACGAGCTGGGGTTTCGTATTTTTCTTGGGCATAATGATATTTGGGATCATAATAATTTTCTAATAATAATTTTACGAACTGTTCATACTCTTTATGATGCAAACGATCTTGAATCTCTTGGAACAACTCAGGCTTCAATCTTTTTTTGAGAGCGGTCGAAGCAGCAACAAATTGTTCATGAAACTCATGAAATCGATATGTGTCACAAATTGCTTTAATTCGAGATTCAAGGGATGAAACAATATGAATTCTTGTTCCTTGTTCTTTCCCTTTCAAAATGAAGTCTGGAATGACGATTCTGCCGATTCTTTTACTTTCTGCTTCAATAATATAATAAGGCGCATCTTTTAGCTCCCAAAGCCGTTGCCAAAGCTTTCTCTCAAATTCTTTTTGAGAATTTGGATTTAATCCGATGGCTCCGAATATCGAACCTCGATGTCCAGCAAGCTCTTCTAAATTAATGGTTGGATAATTTTCTTGTTGGAGCCTTTTTAAAATTTCAGTTTTATGAGTTCCTGTGTTTCCTTCAAGTACGATAAATCTTTTTTGAATTTTTGAAAATTCATCGAGGTCTTTCTGGATTAATTTTCGATAGCTGCGAATGCCTCCTTCAAGCTGAATGACAGGGAATTTAATGGATCCTAAAAAAGAAACAATCGTTCCACTTCTCATTCCACCGCGCCAACAGTAAACGACAATATTTTTATGATCATTTTCATTTACAACTTTTTGAAATTGTTGAAAAATTTCCGGTAATTTTTTTGAAAAAAATTGAACTCCTAATTCAATTGCCTGTTTCTGACCAACTTGTTTATAAATAGTGCCAATTTTCGCCCGTTCTTCGTTTGAAAATAAAGGTATATTGATTGCTCCGGGGATATGAAATTCCTCAAATTCTGCTGGGGAGCGGACATCAACCAATATCACTTTTTCTTTCAAAAGTTCTTCTATTGAAATGGTTGGCACTTTCACACTCATCAAACGTCATCCTTTAAATCTATATGTATATACCTATTATAGTACCTAGATTTTTCTTTATCAAATAGCAAAAAGCTGCCTCAATAAAGGAAGCATCACCAACGAATTCATTCGAGGCATGAATTTGTATGCTATCCTTTTGAGACAGCCTTCGTTTAAATTATATAAAGATGTAATCAGTAATTGTTCTACATTTATTTTTTTTGGAGCTTGTTTATTTGTTGCATCATTTGATTAATTTTCTTTTGAGATGGCTTTTGGCCCATTTGTGTCATCATTACTTTTAACATTTGTTCATTAATAGGCGGATTGTTTTTCAAATAGTTTTCCATATATTTTCTTGCAATAAAAAAGCCGATGGCAATACCGATAAGTAAAGCCACGAGTCCAATCGTAATATAAAGCCACATAAAAATTCTTTCCTCCTCCAAGTTGTCCTATCAATAAAGTGTACTAGAACAACAGCCATTTCACAATATTTTTTATAACTTTCCTTTTTAAATATAACGCTCCTGCTTGATTGGATTTAACCAACCAAAATGTTTGTTGTCAAAATCCATAGCCAAAAAACATGGATTATATTTCCGAAGAACCTCAAAAAAATGAGTTTCCGCATCATAGCTTCCTTCTGACATAATCCTCATGTATCGATCGTATACTTCTAGCTTTGCAAGGGAAAACGATTTACTAGCTTGTGGCTTATAAATGAATTCCGTTCCTTTTTCTTTATATGTCGCCTGAATTTGCATGTTTTTTTCAATATATCTATTTATTTCAATTACTGAAATCGGATTCGTAATATAATCAATTTGTTTTGACAACAACTCGGATCGAGCAGGGTTTTGTTCTTGAATTTGTTCTAGGAATAAATTAAAAATTAAAAACTCTTTTCCAAAATATTCGTAGGCTACATCATCTTTTAATAGATAAATAAAATAGTTTCTCATGAAAATTCCCCCTACTACTCGTTCTAGTAAAAGTATAGACGAAGTAGAGAGAAATGATTGTCACCTGTTGGTGAGAGAATCCACTAGTTTTGTCGAAAAAGGTGAGGCTGAAATTTTTTGTTCAGCCTCACATATATTTGTTGTTATTTTTCAAGCAAGGCTTTTACTCTTGCAACAACATTTTCTACAGTAAAACCGTATTCTTGCATAAGTTTCTCTCCAGGTGCTGATGCGCCAAACTGATCGATAGCAATGATATCGCCTTCTGAACCCACGTAACGATGCCATCCTAGTGAAGAACCCATTTCAACAGCTAAACGTTTTTTCACATTTTTAGGCAAGACAGATTCTTTGTACTCTTCTGATTGCTCTTCAAATAGATTCCATGCAGGCATGCTAATGACAGATACGTAAATTCCTTCTTCTTTAAGCACTTTTTGTGCTTCGATTGCTAAGTTTACTTCAGAGCCGGTAGCTAAGATCAGAGCATCTGGAGTTTCTTTTTCTGATTTACTAATTACATAAGCTCCTTTCCTAACTCCTTCATAAGCTTTTTCTTTTGTACCCTCAATGGTTGGTAATCCTTGTCGCGATAAAACGAGAGCCGTTGGTCGATTTTCACTTTCAAGAGCTACTTTCCATGCGGCAACTGTTTCATTACCGTCAGCAGGGCGGATTGTAGTTAAATTAGGCATCGAGCGAAGAGAAGCTAAATGTTCAATTGGCTCATGAGTAGGACCATCTTCGCCCACAGCAATGCTGTCATGAGTAAACACATAAGTTACCGGCAAGTTCATAAGTGCTGACAATCGAATCGCTGGACGTAAATAATCAGAGAACACAAAGAATGTTCCTCCGAAAACTTTTAATCCTCCATGCAGAGCCATTCCATTTAAAGCGGCACCCATCGCAAATTCGCGAACACCAAACCAAATATTACGGCCGCTATAATCATGGGCAGAAAAATCACCTTGGTCTTTCATCGTTGTTTTATTTGAACTTGCTAAATCGGCTGATCCACCAAAGAATTGCGGAACAGCTTTAGCAATGGCGTTAATGGTTTGACCAGATGAATCACGGCTAGCTAATTTCGTACCTACTTCATATGTTGGAAGTTCTTTCTCCCAACCTTCTGGTAGTTTGCCATTAATCGCTTGTTCTAATTGTTGGCCAAGTTCAGGATACTTTCCTTTATAAGCAGACAATAATTGATTCCATTCAGCTTCGTGTTTTGCTCCTGCTTCAAAAACCTCTTGTCGGAAATGATCATACACTTCTTGCGGTACATAGAAATCTTCCTCAAAAGTCCAATTATATGATTGTTTAGTTAACTTAACTTCTTCTTTCCCGAGAGGAGCGCCATGGGAAGCAGATTTTCCAGATTTATTCGGAGATCCAAAGCCAATAGTTGTTTTCACTTCAATTAAAGTTGGTCGGTTTAAATCTGCTCTTCCTTCCTCTAATGCTTTTTCAATTTCATCTAAATTATTGCCGTCTGTAACCCGCAATACTTGCCAACCGTATGCTTCATAACGTTGTAAAACATTTTCTGAAAACGAGCGGTTAAGATCTCCGTCTAATGAAATATCATTGGAATCATATAAAATTATTAAGCGACCAAGTTTTAAATGGCCTGCTAATGAAGCAGATTCAGCTGAAACACCTTCCATTAAGTCGCCGTCTCCGCATATTGCATATGTAAAGTGATTAATGATTTCGAAATCTGGTTTGTTAAATTTAGCAGCTAAATGCCGTTCAGCCATCGCCATCCCGACAGCTGTTGCAACACCTTGTCCAAGAGGACCTGTTGTTGCTTCAACCCCTGGTGTATGTCCATATTCTGGATGACCTGGTGTTTTTGAACCCCATTGACGGAAGTTTTTAATATCATCCATTGTCAAATCATAACCGCTTAAATGTAAAAGGCTGTACAATAACATAGATCCATGTCCAGCAGATAGAATAAAACGGTCTCGGTTAAACCAATTTGGATTAGCTGGATTATGTTTCATAAATTTTGTCCACAACTTATAGGCCATTGGTGCTGCACCCATAGGCATACCTGGATGCCCTGAATTTGCTTTTTCAATTGCATCAATTGACAAAGTGCGGATCGAACTGATCGATAATTGTTCGATAGATTGTGACATTTATTTCATCCTTCCTAACTTTTCTACTCGGTTTCCATCATATAACGAAAAATCCATTGTTTCAACAAATTTCCTCAAGACAATACATATTATGTGCGATTGTGGTAATTTTTATTGAACCAAAACTGGTCTACCCATCTTTTATCACTTTTCGAAAATTCAATAATCTATTACAATTGCCCCTAAACTCAAACTTGTTATAAAAACGGTTTAAATGAACATTGTTACAACAATTAATTGAAGCAGCTCGTTATAAGAACCGCTAAATTTATTTTATCGGACTATTCCTAACCAACGATTTATACGCCACTTAACCTCTCCTTCAATCCTATCACACATTTCTTTTCGAACTTATGTTTGTAAACAAATGCAAAATTTGTTATAATTCTATTAATATATTGGATTAAAGAGGTGAAAATGATGACAAAAATTTCTAAAAGACAGCAAGACATCCTTGATTTTATAAAAAAGCAAGTAAGCGAAAAAGGATATCCACCATCCGTTAGAGAAATTGGCGAAGCAGTAGGCTTAGCATCAAGCTCGACAGTCCATGGGCACTTATCGAGACTTGAGAAAAAAGGATATATTCGTAGAGATCCTACTAAGCCGAGGGCTATTGAAATATTAACGAATGAAGAGACAAACTCAATTCCTAAATCAGAAACAGTCAACGTACCGATTATCGGCAAAGTAACGGCAGGTTTACCGATTACCGCCATTGAAAACATTGATGAATATCTTCCTTTACCAGAACGATTTGTACCCGCTGATGGCAATGTGTTTATCCTTGTCGTTGAAGGGGAAAGCATGATCGAAGCAGGCATCCATGATGGGGATTATGTCATCGTTCGTCAACAACAAACGGCTGAGAATGGCGATATCGTTGTTGCAATGACCGAAGAAAACGAAGCAACTGTTAAACGATTTTTCAAAGAAAAAAATTATATTCGCCTTCAACCAGAAAATTCAGCGATGGAACCGATCATCGTTCGAAACGTATCAATATTAGGAAAAGTGATCGGCCTTTACCGTTCCATTGATTGAACAAAATTAATAAACAACAGTAATAAGCTGCATCAAAACGGAAAAAAATTTGATGCAGCTTTTTTATAAATTATCAGAAAAATTAATCCGACAAAAAAGGGCGTAAGATCGTGCTATTCTCGACCCCTGCCCTTACTTCCAATATCTATTTTATATCATATTTTAAATACCCCATTTAGAAGGCTTCTCAATTTCTTGCAACCACTTTTAATAAGTAGACATATAATGCTCACGTTCCCAAGTCGTTACAGTTGTACGGAACATATCCCACTCAATTTCTTTTGCTTCAATAAAGTGTTCTGCAATATGTTCCCCTAATGCATCTAAAATGACCTCATCCTGTTTTAATTTTTCCAAAGCGACACCAAGGTTTGATGGTAAATCGATGATTCCATGTTCTAAACGTTCTAACTTACCCATAACGTATATATTGCGGTCAACAGGTTTTGGAGCTTTTAATTTATTAATAATTCCATCCAAACCAGCAGCTAAAATTACTGCCATCGCTAAATAAGGATTTGCAGATGGATCAGGACTACGCACTTCTACACGGGTGCTCATACCTCTAGCTGTTGGAATGCGGATTAGTGGACTACGATTTTTCGCAGACCAAGCAACATAGCATGGAGCTTCATACCCTGGCACAAGGCGCTTATATGAATTAACAGTTGGATTACAAATTGCTGTAAATGCTTCAGCATGTTTCATAATACCTGCGATAAATTGATAAGCTGTTTCGCTTAATTGAAGCGGACCATTTTCATCATAAAAGGCATTTTGATTTCCTTTAAATAATGACACATTACAATGCATGCCAGATCCTGCAATTCCAAAGATTGGTTTTGGCATAAAAGTAGCGTGTAAACCATGTTTACGTGCAATTGTTTTAACAACTAATTTAAATGTTTGAATATCATCACATGCTTTCACTGCATCCGCATACTTAAAATCAATCTCATGTTGGCCTGGGCCGCATTCATGATGGGAAGCTTCAATGTCAAAGCCCATTTCTTCCAATTCCAAAACAATATCGCGGCGGCAGTTTTCTCCAAGATCTGTAGGAGCCAAGTCAAAATATCCGCCTTTATCATTTAATTCCATTGTTGGTTCGCCATTTTCATCAAGTTTAAATAAATAAAATTCAGGTTCTGGTCCAAGGTTGAAAGAAGTGAAGCCTAACTCTTCCATTCTGCGAAGCATCCGCTTCAAGTTACCGCGAGGATCGCCCGCAAAAGGTGTACCGTCTGTATTATAAATATCACAAATTAAGCGGGCAACTTTCCCTTTTTCAGTCGTCCATGGAAAGACAATCCACGTATCATAGTCTGGATATAAATACATGTCGGATTCTTCAATACGAACAAATCCTTCGATGGATGAACCATCAAACATCATTTGATTGTTGAGGGCCTTATCCAACTGACCGATTGGAATTTCTACGTTTTTAATAATTCCAAGCATATCTGTAAATTGAAGGCGAATAAATCTTACATTTTGCTCTTGTGCCATTCGTTTAATGTCTTCTTTTGTATACTTTGCCACTACTAGCTCCTCCTAAATACTGTCTATTCCAAAATGATTTATTAATAAAATAAGTTGAAATTGCCATTCTGCTGCTTACTAAAACGGCCAGCCTGAATAAGCTCTTTACGAAGCAAACGCCTCAACTCGGCATCTGACAATTCCTGCTTCACATCAGAGACTTGCTCGGTTTTTTCTATAAATTTTTCGTCTTTCTTTGTCGCAAATATTTTTTTAATTCCGGCTAAATTAACCCCTTGTTCAATCAACGATTTTATTTCAAGTAAACGGTCAATATCATTGAAGGAAAACAACCGTCGATTTCCATTTGTTCTAGCGGGATGAATTAATTCATTTTCTTCATAATAGCGAATTTGACGAGCGGACAATTCAGTAAGTTGCATTACTATTCCAATTGGAAATAAAGGCATCGTACGACGAAACTGATCACTCATTACTGGTGCCCCCTTCAAGCAGTACTGCTTTCATTGATTTTATCTTAAATGACGATATTTTTTCTGTCAACACTATGTTAGAATACCTTACACTTTTTCATAAACAATCAAGTACTAACGAATATATCCCTTTTCCATTAATTGATTAATTGCGGTAATAAGGGCTATCTTCACATGTTCATAAGTAAGTCCCCCTTGAACATATGCTTCGTACGGAGGACGCATTGGACCATCAGCTGTTAATTCAATACTTGCTCCTTGTATAAAAGTACCAGCAGCCATAATGACATCATCTTCATAACCAGGCATATAACTCGGTTCAGGTGATACATGAGCATTAACGGGAGAAGCAAATTGGATGGCTTGACAAAAAGCAATCATCATTTCCCGATCTTGAAATTGCACAGATTGAACGAGATCGGTTCGTTTTTGTTTCCAACTTGGATATGTATGAAACCCATACTCCTCTAAAAGAGCTGATGAAAAAACAGCTCCTTTCAATGCTTGTCCTACAATGTGAGGAGCAAGGAAAAATCCTTGATACATTTCATGCAAGCTATATAGCGACGGGCCTGCTTCCCTGCCGATACCTGGTGCAGTTAAGCGATTGGCACATAAATCAACTAACATTTCTTTTCCAACAATGTAACCACCACTTTTAGCAAGACCGCCGCCAGGATTTTTAATTAAGGAACCCGCTACTAAGTCTGCACCAACATGACAAGGTTCAAGCTCTTCAACAAACTCACCATAACAATTATCTACAAAAACAAATACCTCTGGCTTAATTTCTTTTACAAATTTGATCATTTCCTTAATTTGATCAATTGTAAAGGACGGTCTAGTTGCATACCCTTTTGACCGTTGGATGCCAATTAATTTTGTATTTGGTTTAATAGCCTTGGCAACATTGTGATAATCAACAGTTCCTTCTGGTGTTAAAGGAATGGCTTGGTAGCTGATTTGAAAATCTCTTAATGAACCGTTTTGTTCTCCACGGATACCGACAATTTCTTCAAGTGTATCATACGGTCTTCCAGTAATATATAAAAGTTCATCACCAGGTCGAAGCACCCCAAATAATGAAAGGGAAATGGCATGAGTGCCTGATATAATTTGTGGCCGTACCAACGCTGCTTCCGCACCAAACACTTCAGCATAAACGTTTTCCAGTGTATCCCTGCCGATATCATCATAACCATAGCCAGTAGAAGGATTAAAATGAAAATCAGCCACTTTTTGATTTCGAAATGCCGTTAAAACTCGATACTGGTTTTTCTCAACTATTGAATCAATTTCAGAATGAATAGGTTTAATTTTTTCTTCAATTTTTTCAACTACTTTTTTTATTTCTAATCCAAAACGAAAATTCTCGTACATACTAATCTCCCTAATGAAGTTGATAATCTTTTATTTGTTGATGTAAAGGTCCATTTGGCATTACGAATCCTTTACATTCATAAATTTCTCTTTGCTCATTAAATTGTTGATCAACTACGATCGTTTCCCCTTTAAGTTTAGCGAGTAGCCGTCCTTCTGTTTTAGGAACAAAGATATGATAATATTCCATTTGTTCGATTATTTTCTCTTCGATTTTTTTTCGGAGGAAATTTATATCTTCCTGATCAAGGGCACTTATAAATACCATATCATTCGTCGAAGGAACGAACGAAGTAAGTACTAAGTCTTTTTTATTGTAAACGGTTAATATCGGGATATTTTTAATCCCAAGTTCCTCTAAAATTTTGTATACTGTTTTTTCATGGTTAAAATAATCTGGATTTGAACAATCTACTACGTGCAAAATTAAATCAGATTCACACACTTCCTCGAGGGTAGAACGGAACGCAGCAATTAAAGTCGTCGGCAAATCTTCAATAAATCCAACCGTATCGGTTAAAAGGGTTGTTAATCCGCTTGGCAGGATGAACTTTCTTGTCATCGGGTCTAACGTTGCAAACAATAAGTTCTCTTCAAACGCCGCTGCTTCCGTTAGTCTGTTAAAAATCGTTGATTTTCCAGCATTCGTATAACCGACCAGGGAAATTTGAAACGCTTGATTCTTCTTTCTCCTTTCCCGATAACGGATCCGATGTTCAGTAACCGCTTTTAGCTGCTTTTTAATTTCATCAATGCGGCGGCGAATATGGCGACGGTCGGTTTCCAGCTTTGTTTCACCCGGCCCTCTCGTTCCAATCCCTCCGCCTAGACGTGATAAGGCAAGACCTTGGCCTGCAAGCCGTGGTAATAAATATTCGTATTGAGCAAGCTCTACTTGGAGCTTCCCTTCTTTTGACTTCGCACGGGCTGCAAAAATATCTAAAATTAGTTGTGTACGGTCAATGACCTTTGCTTCAAACGTTTCTGATAAATTCCGAAGTTGGGAGGGCGAAAGTTCATCATTAAAAATGATTACATCAATATCTAATTCTTTTTCTAGTTGGGCAATTTCTTCAACCTTTCCTTTTCCGATATAGGTTGCAGGATGAATCTTCTCTCTTTTTTGCGATAAGCTCATCATTACTTCACCGTGAGCTGTTTTTGTCAGAGAGGCCAACTCTTCCATTGAATATAAAAAACGTTCTTCATCCATGTGCGGCAATTGACAACCTACTAACAATGCCCTTTCTTTTCTTGCTTCATTTTCAATCAAAATTTGTCCCTCGCTTTTATTACATTCTTTATCAATATTAACAAAGAAAATAAACATTTTCATCCTGTGAAAATATAAAAAATTGAAAAGAAAAAGAAAGACTGACAAATTTGCCAGCCCTTTCTTTCTTAAAAATCACCAAAAGTTAAATCTTCACTTTTAATTGTTTCCAACTCTTTTTTATCATAGGTATCATTCACTAAAAGTCTTAACGCTTGGGCGCGTATAGCTTTTTCAATACAATTGCGAATGTAACGACCATTGCTAAAAACATGAGGAGATCTATTGTATTTTACAGCTTGCAAGTGTTCTCTAAGCTTCCACTCAGCATCTTTTGATAAAACATATTGTCTTTCTTTTACCATTTTCCTTGCAATTTCCATCAATTGATCAACGGTATAATCCGGAAATTCAATAACTAAAGGAAATCGTGACCTAAGTCCAGGATTTAATGATAAAAATTGATCCATCTCTTTAGCATAACCAGCTAATATTAAAATGAAGTCATTTTGTTTATCTTCCATATTTTTTACTAGCGTATCGATCGCTTCTTTTCCAAAATCTTTCTCTCCCCCACGTGCCAAAGAGTAAGCTTCATCAATAAATAATATGCCACCCATCGCTTTTTTAATTAATTCCCTTGTTTTTTGTGCTGTATGCCCGATGTATTCTCCGACAAGATCAGCCCGCTCTGCTTCGATTAAATGTCCTTTTGACAATGCATTCATTTCTTTTAACAATTTTCCGATAAGCCTTGCTACTGTCGTTTTCCCAGTACCCGGATTTCCTTTAAACAACATATGAAGCACTTGACCGCCCGGAAGTAAACCATGCTCTTCACGGACTTTGTTAATGTAAATCCATGCATATATTTCTTTTATTACTTTTTTCATTCCATCCATTCCAACAAGAGCATCCATTTCTTTTTCGATTTTCATCAGCGGCTCGTGTTTGGCATGGATGATTTCTTGCTGTTTATCAAGTGACTTTGATGCTTTTGTGACCTTCAATTTCATTTTTTCATTGTTTAAAACAATGTTAATCTGACCGTTTTTATTCAAAGTTAGTGGTTGCTCCATATGAAGTCACCTCTCATTCATGTATAGTATACGTACGAGGTGGGTAAATTGTGACAAATGCCTATAAAAAAGTGAAAATTTCCTTGATTGAAGAAATTTCTGTTTTCAAATACTTTTTCCATTATTTGCTTTATTTCATTTAATTTTAAGGGACAGGCCCCGGAGCGCTTTTTTAGTATTCCCCCACACAAAAAAGAGGGTAATCCAGAATGTCGATTTTCCGACAACTGAATCCCCTCTTTCATCTTTTAGACCAAAATGAAATATATTTGAATATTCCCATACATGTAAACGGTTAAAATTGGATGTTTATCAATTTTTTATATTGAAAAGGGTATCAATGATTCAGACAACCCCTTTTCTAAACTTCCTTATTGTTGATTGCCTTCCAAGTCAATTTGAACAGCTTTTTGCGGTGAAAAAGTGGAAATTGCATGTTTATAAATCATTTGTTGTTTCCCATCCGTATCTAATAAAACTGTAAAATTATCAAATGCTTTCACAGTACCTCTTAACTGGAAACCATTTAATAAAAATACAGTTACATTAATATTTTCTTTACGGAGCTGGTTTAAAAATTGATCTTGGATATTTATGGATTGTTTCATCGAACAGTCCTCCTCTTCTATTCCTTATATAATCTATTTCGCTTTAAGGTGAAGCTTTCCTGCAATTAAATTTAAAATTTCTTGAATCTTTTCTGCAAATATGGTTTCATTTTGAACAGCTAAAGACATATCAACCCAATTTACATCCATTTTATTACGGAACCATGTTAATTGTCTCTTTGCATATCTTCTTGAATTACGTTTTAAAAGTTCAATTGCTTCCTCTTTTGATACTTTTCCTTCAAAATAATCATATAGCTCTTTATAACCAATCGCTTGAACCGATTGGCAGTCTCTGATACCTGCCTCGTATAATGCTCGGACTTCCTCAATTAAACCTTGTTGCACCATTTGGTCTACTCTTTTATTAATGCGGTCGTAGAGAAGATCTCTTTCCATTGTCAGCCCAATAATAAGATCATCATAAGGGGCTTCTTGTTCCTGTTTTTTTAAGTACTCGGTCATTGTTAAACCAGTTTCATGATAAATTTCCAACGCCCTGATTACTCGCCTCACATTATTGGGGTGAATACGCTTAATGCTTTCCGGGTCAATCGTTAAAAGTTCGTTATAAACTTTTTCAATTCCTTCCTCTTCAATCCTTTTTTCAAGAAATACCCGGTATTCCTGGTTAGATGCAGCTTTCGAAAAATGATACCCGGAAAGAACTGCTTGGATATATAATCCTGTTCCTCCAACTATGATTGGAACTTTCCCTCGATTGGTAATTTCTTCAATACAATGAGTGGCAAGTTCTTTAAATTCCGCTGCTGAAAATTCTTCCCATGGATCTTTAATATCAATGAGATGGTGGGGAATTCCTTGCATTTCATCTTCTGTCACTTTTGCAGTTCCGATATTCATCCCCCGATAAATTTGCATGGAATCTCCACTGATGATTTCCCCGTCAAGCGCAAGAGCTATTTCTATACTTGCTTTTGTTTTTCCAACCGCAGTTGGTCCAATAATAGCAATCACTTTTTTTTTCATTTTTTTGTCACCTTAAAAGTACCTCTCCATCCATAATAAACAATTCTAGTCATGAATACAAACTTTCATTCATGTTTATAATGAGAAAATTTTACATGACACGTTTAAACATTTTCTCGAGTTCATACGTCGAAAAATAAATAATAATTGGACGACCATGTGGACAAGTAAAAGGATCGGTAGATTTTCGCAAAGTTTCAAGCAGGGCAAAAATTTCATCGTTGCGCAAGTGGCGGTTTGCTTTAATCGAACCTTTGCAAGACATCATAATTGCTGCTTCTTCCCGAAGTTCTTGGATGCTAATTTTTTTCTTCGTAAGCACCTCTTGAATAATTTCTTCAATGGTTTCTTTTTCATATCCTTTTGGGAACCATTGTGGATGTGACCGGACAATAAAAGTTCCTCCGCCAAATGGCTCAAGGAAAACTCCAACCCCTTTTAATTTGTCTAAGTTTTCCTCAATAATAAGTGCTTCATTTTTTGTATACTCTAGGGTAATTGGGAACAACAAATCCTGAAGTTCCCTCGGCACTTGTCCAACTTTTTCTCTAAAATATTCATATTTCACTCGTTCTTGTGCTGCGTGTTGATCAATAATATACAAGCCTTTTTCATTTTGTGCCAAAATATACGTTCCGTGCAATTGACCGATTGGGTAAAGAGGTGGAATTCGATCGTAATTCTTTTGAATATCAGCCACTATATGATTATTCCCGATATCGCTCTTCGGTTCAGTTAAATTTGTTTCCCCATCGACAATTGTAGTATCTATATTGATAACTTCATCTTCGATAAAATTTTCTGATTGACAAGTATTTACATTAATAACAGATTCATTTTCTTCGTCTATTTGTGGTTCATTTATATCTTCAATCTGTAATTCGTTATCTATTTGTCCATACGGCTTTTTTTCCTCTATAATTTTATGTTCAAATTGGAAAGCTTGCTGTTCAGAAGCCGGTTTCGTTTCTTTCCTACCTTTAGCAACTTCTGGGATTAACGTTTGTTTCCTGAATGCACTCTGAATCCCTTCTTTGATCAAGTCATAAAGCTCGTTTTCTTTGCTTAAACGAACCTCTAGTTTTGATGGATGAACATTGACATCTACTAATAACGCATCCATTTCAATTTGTAATATCGCAATCGGGTAACGACCAATCGGCAAGAGGGTATGGTAGCCTTCTTGAATTGCTTTTGATAACGTATAATTCTTTATAAACCTACCGTTGATAATTGTTGAAATATAATTCCGTGAAGCCCTAGTCACTTCAGGTTTTGCGATATACCCTCTAATGATAAAGTCGATGTTTTCAAGCTTTAAAGGAATCATTTGCTTAGCTATGTTCATCCCGTAAATGGATGCAATGACTTGCAGTAAGTCGCCATTGCCGCTTGTAAATAATATTCGGTTGCCATTATGCGTTAATAAAAGTGATATTTCTGGATGAGCCAAAGCAATCCGGTTGATATAATCGGTAATATTACTTAGTTCTGTATGAACCGTCTTCATATATTTTAGCCTTGCAGGGGTATTGAAAAATAAATTTCGTACAATGATTTCCGTTCCTTTACGGCTTGATGTACTTTTCTGACTTTCAAGAGTACCCCCTTTTAATTTAAGGTATGTACCTGGACCTTCCCCTGTTGATGTTTTCATTTCCAACTCTGAAACGGAAGCAATACTTGGTAGTGCTTCGCCTCGAAAGCCAAGAGTTTTTATTCTAAACAAGTCTTTTTCGTCTTTTATTTTACTTGTCGCATGTCGTTCAAAAGCGAGAAGACAGTCATCCGGCTCAATTCCATCACCATTATCAACGATACGAATTTCCTCTAAACCACCTTCTCTTACATGAACTTCAATTCTTGTGGCGTTGGCGTCAATTGCATTTTCAACCAATTCTTTTACAACAGAAGCCGGGCGTTCGACAACTTCCCCGGCTGCAATTTTATTGGAAAGATGATAATCCAACTGCTTGATTTTTCCCACAATATCACCTGCATTACACTTTTGATTTTAATCGTTTTTGTAGTTTATAAAGCACATTCATAGCATCGAGCGGCGTCATTTCAAGTAAATCTAGTGACTGTAATTTTTTCAATACCTCTTCAGCATTTTTGGTGACTTGGGTGGTTTTTGAATTTTGCTCCTTCGGCTCAGTTTCGATATTAAAAAATGATAATTGAGCATTTTCTTCATAAACTGTTGTATGAATATTTTTATTTTCTGTTTGATTGTTTTCCAACTTGTCCAAAATTTCTTTAGCACGTTTGATTAGCGTCTCAGGCAATTCTGCCAATTCAGCTACATGAATACCATAACTTTTATCTGCAGGTCCTTCTTTCACTTTATGAAGAAAAACTACTTTACCTTTTTCCTCCATAGCGCTAACATGAACATTTACTACCCTTGCCAAGGAATGTTCAAGTTGGACTAACTCATGGTAATGGGTAGAGAATAATGTTTTCGCTCCTATTTCATCATGAATGTACTCAATAATCGCTTGTGCTAAAGCCATTCCATCATAAGTGGATGTTCCTCTGCCGATTTCATCCAGCAAAATTAGACTATTTTGAGTTGCTTTTGTTAATGCATTTTTCGCTTCGAGCATTTCTACCATAAACGTGCTTTGCCCTGATACTAAATCATCAGCTGCACCGATTCTTGTAAAAATTTGGTCAAAAATAGGCAGGACTGCTTTCTCTGCAGGAACAAAACAACCAATTTGCGCCATAATTGCTATTAATGCAATTTGTCGCATATACGTACTTTTCCCAGACATATTTGGCCCAGTAATTAAAAGGATTTCCCTCTCGCTGTTAAGGTGGCAGTCATTTGCAACGAATACATTGGATTGAAGCACTTTTTCAACAACTGGATGACGGCCTTCCTTAATGATCATGGACCGGTCTTCTGAAAATTCCGGTTTAGTATAATGATATTCTTCACTTATTTCTGCAAAACTTTGTAAACAATCAATTTCACTAATAAACTTTGCTAAATGTTGCAGCTGTGGAATATACTGTTTTACTTCTTCTCTAATATTTACAAACAAATCATATTCCAAATCGACCATTTTTTCTTCTGCTTCCAAAATAAGTGCTTCTTTTTCTTTAAGTTCAGGTGTTATATATCGTTCAGCATTAGCCAGTGTTTGCTTTCGCTCATATCGGCCTTCTGGCAATAAATGAATATTCGACTTTGTTACTTCAATATAATAGCCAAAAACTCGATTGTAACCGATTTTTAACGATTTGATGCCAGTTATCTCTTTTTCCCTCATTTCCAATTGGGCAATCCATTGTTTTCCATTCAATACAGCATCACGATACGCATCAAGTTTTTCATTGTATCCATCTTTAATGATTCCCCCATCTTTGATGGAAAGCGGAGGATTTTCTTGAATACTAGCATCAATTAAATGAAAAAGTGATTCACAGCGGTCAATATCACGCACAAGTTGATTCGCGTATTCATTTCCCAGCTGTTCGACTAATCCAAGAATGATTGGCACCTGTTCAAGCGATCTTTTTAATTGAATTAAATCACGGGCATTGACATTCCCAAAAGCGACCCTACCAGAAAGACGTTCTAAATCATAAACGAGCTTTAATGCTTCCCGTAATTCTTTTCGAATCATAAAATTATTTAGAAATTGTTCTACGAGATTTAAGCGATTTTCAATTTCTGTTTTTGAAAGAAGCGGACGTTCAATCCATTGTTTTAAACGCCGTGCTCCCATTGCTGTCACTGTAGAATCTAAAAGCCATAAAAACGATCCTTTTCTCCCTTTTGCGCGAATCGTTTCAACAAGTTCTAAATTTCGTTTTGAATGGATATCGAGTTTCATATATTGATTCGTTTCATAATATTGGACTGGTTGTAAATGTTCAAGGGATCGTTTTTGCGTTTTTATCAAATATTGTAATAATCGGCCCAACGTTTCTTTGAGCTTTGTTTGTTCTAATCCTTTACTAGTTTCAGCTAGAGACTCAGGAATTGCTGAATCATCTTCAATAGAAACGGTAATATTCATCCGCTGCTTGAACTCTCGTAATTTTTCTTCCGAAAATGTAGAAGATACTACAACTTCTTTTGCCCCAACAGAATAGATTTCTCCCACTGCATCTAGCCAATCGCCAACAATCATCGTAATATTGCCTTCACCAGTTGTTAAGTCAATATAGGCAAACCCATAAGAACCATCTTGAAAATCATTAATGCTAGCAATATAATTATTTGCTTTTTCATCGATGACTTTGCCTTGCATGACCGTTCCAGGGGTAATTAACTGAACAACTTCTCGACGAACAACACCTTTGGCAGCTTTTGGATCTTCTACTTGTTCACATATAGCAACTTTATAGCCTTTTTCAATCAATTGATTTATATAACTTTCAGCAGAATGATAGGGAACCCCGCACATTGGAATTCGTTCCTCAGTTCCCCCATCACGGCCTGTAAGGGTAATCTCTAATTCTTGCGAAGCTTTAATTGCGTCTTCAAAAAACATTTCATAAAAGTCGCCTAATCGAAAAAATAAAAAGGCATCTTTATATTGTGCCTTTACAGATAAGTATTGCTGTATCATTGGCGTGTATTTTGCCATGTTTACAAATCCTCCAATTAAAATCCTTTTCCCATTCTTACTAGTATAAAGTATACCATAAAAAAACTAGGAAGGAGTATCTTCCTAGTTACTATTCTTCTTCTCCAGCTACTAAAAAGTCTGGATTTAAATCTTCAAATTCATCGTCGCTAAGGTCTTCATCACAAATATCTTCTTCACAAACTCCAGGATATACCTTCACACAAACTTTTGTTTCACCAATGACTTCTGCAATAAACTCCCGCTCAACTTGAACGACTATTTTATTGCCATTTGGTGAAATTGAACATTCTAAACAATTTGGTTGCTGGAGCACCCTAGCAATAACTTCTAGATCATCGCTAATGCACTTTTCATCTCTCGAAGATAGGCGTACGACATCTTTATAGTGTACTGTTTCAGTGACTACTTCTGTTTTTGTGTTTTCACTGAATGAGTACCATACGTTAATATCATAACAACCTTCGATTTCAACGTGTTCTCCAGACTTTTTAGCATCATATTCATGGTTAATGATCCAACATCCTAGAATGCTAGTCGGTCTGTGAGAAGGTGTAATTGTATGTGTGCATTGCGTAAATTTACGACCTTTGCCGCAAACGGCTTTCGTAATAATTTCTCTAAATCTAAAATCATGCTCTCCTCTAGTTGACATATTGAGCACTACCTCCTCAATCTTATGTTCCATTTCATCCTATGCAGGGCGAAAGACCAGTGTGCAAAAAAATTCAGTTCTCAATTTTCTTTAAACCTTAGTTTATTTTATGCACGGAACATAAGATATGTGCCCAATCAAATAAATTTTACTGAAAAAGAGGCTGACAAATCGTCAACCTCTATTTCAATAAATTTCCATTTTATTTTTTCTTAAATTCTTCTGGGATTAGATGGTCATGTTCACAGCCGCCTTCTTGATGACAGCCTGGTTGAGAGCCTGTTTTTCCTTGCAGTAAATCGCCGCCAGTCGATAAAATAATTTCATTTGTAACCGTTTGGGAAATCGTACTAGAAACAAGTTGCAGCAGGTCATTGACAACGACTTGTGAACGTTTAAATTCTGCCACTACCGGTATTTCGTCTAATTCTGCCATTAGGGCATCTATTTTTTCTTCTACTTTTTTCAATGCTTCCGGTTTATTATAATGTTTAAAATTGACAGCCTGCTTTTGATAGCTTTTTATATCATCCATTAGCTTTCGTACTTTTTCATTTTTATTAATTGCTTCCTCAGCTCTTTTAAAAAATTCGACTTCTTCAGTTTCTGCAATTAACTTTGCTAATTCTTCCGCCTTTGCCACCACTTGTGATTTTGTATATTTAGCCATTATATGTTACCCCCATCGCTTCTTCTACCATCTCACCATTTAATGACCAAGTTTTTGCTTCCGTAATTTTCACTTTTACAATTTTGCCGATTGCAGATTTTGGACCTTTAAAGTTTACAAGCTTGTTCTTTCTTGTGTAGCCTGCTAAAATATCTGGATTGTTTTTGCTCTCTCCTTCTACGAGTACTTCAACAATTTGATCTTGATACTGCTTATTTTTTTTGGCGGAAATTTCGTTTACTAATGCATTTAAGCGTTGCAAGCGCTCTTTTTTAACTTCCATTGGAACATTATCAACCATTTGGGCTGCAGGTGTTCCTTCTCGTGGAGAGTAGATAAATGTAAATGCACCATCATATTCGACTTCGCGATATAAAGAAAGCGTTTCTTCAAATTGTTCTTCTGTTTCATTTGGGAAACCAACGATAATATCAGTTGTTAAGGAAACATCCGGAATTGCTTCTTTTATTTTACGTACAAGTTCTAAATATTGTTCTCGGGTATATTTTCGAGACATGATTTTCAATACTTCTGTACTACCTGATTGCACAGGCAAATGGATATGATTCATTAAGTTGCCGCCTTTTGCAAGCACCTCGATTAAACGATCATCAAAATCGCGTGGATGGCTTGTCGTAAAGCGAATACGCGGAATATCGATTTTTCGGATTTCATCCATCAAATCGCCTAATCCATACTTGATATCAGTAAAATCTTTTCCATATGCATTTACGTTTTGACCAAGAAGTGTGATTTCTTTATAACCTTGGCGTGCCAACTCTCGTACCTCAGCAATAATATCTTCTGGGCGACGGCTTCTCTCTTTTCCTCTCGTATACGGAACGATACAATAGGTACAGAATTTATCGCATCCGTACATAATATTAACCCATGCTTTAATTTTTCCATTTCTAACTTTTGGCAGATTTTCGATAACATCCCCTTCTTTTGACCATACTTCAACGACACGTTCTTTACCAAACATGGCTTCCCGAAGAAGTTGCGGTAAACGGTGAATGTTATGCGTACCAAAAATGAGGTCAACTTGCTGATGTTTTTGTAATAGTCGGTTTACAACACCTTCTTCTTGTGACATACATCCGCAAACGCCCAAAATTAGATCTGGCTTTTCAAGCTTTAATCGTTTTAAATGACCTACTTCACCAAAAACTTTATTTTCAGCATTTTCACGAATCGCACATGTATTTAATAATATAATATCTGCTTCTTCTGGCGAATTTGTACTTTCAAATTCAAGCTCAGTTAAAATTCCTGCCATTACTTCCGTATCATGTTCATTCATTTGGCATCCGTATGTGCGAATATAAAATTTCTTGTCTTTACCAATCCCCACCATATCTTCCGGTATATCATAACCGCGGTGCACTTTAACCTCTGATTTGCCGCGCTTTTTTGCTTCCTTCATGGAAGGTGGGATATAAACTGTTTCAAAATATTTTGCATAATCCTTTTCGGATTTTCTGTCCGAAGGATTAACCGCATTTACTTGTTGACTTTGCAATCTTTGTTGTTCGTTCATGTGTATCTCCTTCCTCAAAAGTTAAAATTTTCATCATCATTAATGAATAAGGAACATAACAATTACATAGTATATATCTTTACTGAAGTTTTCACAATAGCGGGTTCTATTTTAAAATTTGGGAGCGCAAAAAAGCTGGCCGATTGGCCAGCCTTTGATTCTTTGAAAAATGTTTAATTCAAATTACATAAACTCTTTTACCAATTCATTGAACTTCTCTTCAGAAATTTTTAAATCTGCATAAACTAATGGTTTTTCACTATATCCATGAACAAGCTCTTGGTAAGATTTTTGTTCTTTGTTTTGATAAATTAAACCTGTAACGAGTCCATGGTTTTCCATCAATACTTGCATCGCCATGTTACGGTTCGATGGATCATAGCCTTCAATATCATCCAATTTCTTAAGATTTTCTTTAAACCAATCATAAGTGTTCACTTTATTATAGGTTACACATGGACTAAAGACATTGATTAAAGAAAATCCTTTATGTTTAATACCAGCTTCAATTAATGAAGTAAGCTCTTTTAAGTCGCTAGAAAAGCTTTGTGCCACGAATGTTGCACCTGCAGTTAAAGCCATTTCCATCGCATGGATTGAATGCTCGATGGAACCTTTTGGTGTACTCTTTGTTTTAAAGCCAAAATCACTGCGTGGTGATGTTTGTCCTTTTGTTAATCCGTAAATATGGTTATCCATTACGATATATGTGATATCTATATTACGACGAATTGCGTGAATTGTATGCCCCATACCGATGGCAAAGCCGTCGCCGTCACCGCCGGCAGCAATGACTGTTAAATCTTTATTTGCCATTTTAACCCCTTGGGCAATCGGTAAAGCACGACCATGAATACCATGTACACCGTAAGAGTTAATATATCCGGAAATCCGTCCAGAACAACCAATCCCTGAAACAACTACTAATTCATGTGGCTCGATGCCGATATTTGCAACCGCGCGTTGGATAGCTGCTTGCACAGAGAAATCACCGCAGCCTGGACACCAGTTAGGTTTCACGCTATTTCGAAAATCTTTAAATGTTGCCATTTTATAACAACTCCTTAATTCTGTTGTAAATTTCACTTGGTAGGAACGGATTTCCGTCGTATTTAAGAACGCTCTCCACTTTATCGTGATTTCCTACATTTAATTTAAGGATTTGCGCTAACTGACCAGTACCGTTATGTTCAACAACGACCACTTTCTTTGCTGAATCCACTAAAGGCTTAATTTCATCAACTGGGAATGGATGAATCAAGCGGATTTGTGCATGGTTCACTTTTACTCCATCATTTTCAAGGCGTGCCATTGCTTCTTCAATTCCACCGCGAGTAGAGTTGAATCCAATGACAAGTACATCAGCTTCATCATGTTTAACATTTTTATATACAGCATTGTCAAGCTTAATGTTATTTAACTTGCGTAGACGCTTGTCCATTTGAATTTGACGGTTTTTCGCTGCTTCAGATGGACGACCGATCTCGTTATGCTCTACACCTGTCATATGGTGAAGACCATTTTTCATACCTGGTACGACACGTGGAGAAATACCATCCTCTGTTACAATATAACGTTTATAGTTTCCATCAGTTCCATCAGCAACTAATTCTGCATTTAAATCAAATTTGCCTCTGCGAATTTGAATTCTAGAATAATCTAAAGGTTCAACTGTTTGCTTACCTAAAGAAAGTTGCAAATCAGTTAATAATATAACTGGGCATTGATATTCTTCCGCAAGATTTAAAGCTTCAATTGCATCATAAAATGCTTCCTCAACCGTGCTTGGTGCAAGAACGATTTTTGGAATTTCACCATGTGTACCATAAATCATTTGCATTAAATCAGATTGTTCAACTTTTGTTGGCAAACCTGTACTTGGGCCACCGCGTTGAGTATCAACTACTACAAGTGGAGTTTCTGTCATACCTGCAAGACCAATTGCTTCCATCATTAAAGAAAGCCCTGGACCAGCAGACGCAGTAATTGCCCGTACACCACCATAGTTAGCGCCAATTGCCATCGTACAAGCAGCTATTTCATCTTCAGTTTGAATAACTGTTCCACCAAATTCTGGAAGTTTCTTAATTAAATATTCCATGATTTCAGATGCTGGCGTAATCGGATACGCTGACATAAAACGGCAGCCACCAGCAACAAAACCTAAGGCAATCGCATCGTTACCGATCATAAACATGCGCTTCTTACCATCAGCTTTTGCTAGCTTCATTGTTGAAAGTGAGCCGCCAGCTTGGGTTTTAATATATTCATAGCCTTTTTGGATGGCTTCCATATTTTTTTCAACAACTTGTTGACCTTTACGTCCAAAAATTTCTTCAACTACTTCTCTAAATGCTTCAACATCTAATTCTAAAATTGCACATGATGCACCGACAGCCACCATGTTTTTCATTAATGAAGTGCCTAATTCAGTTGCAATTTCTGTAAATGGTACTGAATAAAATGCAACTTTGGCATTTTCAGGAATCGTTGGATTGAATTTCGAATCAGCGATGACTACGCCGCCTTCACGCAATTCATGAAAATTGACATCAATGGTTTCTTGGTCAAAAGCAACTAATATATCAAGATCATCAGAAATTGATAGAACTTGACTCGTGCTTACACGAATTTTATTATTTGTGTGACCGCCTTTGATACGGGAGGAAAAATGGCGATAACCATATAAATAGTAACCTAAACGATTCAGAGTAATTGCAAAAATCTCCCCTGTACTCTCAATTCCTTCCCCTTGTTGTCCTCCAACTTTCCATGAAAGTTGATTGATCATTTTTTACACCCCTTTTGAATGTACATTGTTCAAATGTTTCAACGTATTAAAAGTGTAGCACGATTCCATAAAATACCTCAGTCTTTAGACCTACTTGCCGATTATGTAAGCAATTTTAGGTATGGAAGGGTACTAAACGCTTTCAATTCTAGACTTATAAAACAAAAAAATCAACCCCTATCATCGCATTTTTGACAATTTTGTGGATACAATTTTTATTGGGGTTATTTTGGAAAGTTATCTACAAAATTTTGATAGCAAATTCTAGAAATTAAGTCCGCTGAGTAATGTTTTTCTAATTCATTTAAAAGATTTTCATATCCTCGGAAATTTTCCAAACCGATGACCGTATCATCAATCCCATCAAAGTCCGAACCGAAACCAATATTTCGATCGCCGCCTAATGAACAAATATGCTCAATATGATTTAAAATATCCTTAATGCTTGCTTCATGATAATTTTCTCGTAAGAAATAAGGGACAAATGTAATGCCGATGACACCATTTTTTTTGATGATCGCTTTAATTTGGTCATCTTTCAAATTGCGGGGATGGGAAAAAACTGAGAAAGCATTTGAATGAGAGGCAATCGGATATTTCGCAATTTCAATTGTGTCCCAAAATGATTTTTCACCTAAATGAGAGACATCTGTCCAAATTTTAAATTGGTTATTTAACTCAATAACTTTTTTTCCAAAATTTGAAATTCCCGCATTTCTTTTTTCACGTACACCATCTGCTACAGCATTTGCATAATTCCATGTTAGGCCGACCGAACGAACACCAAGCCGATACAAGGTTTTCAATTTAATTAGATCATAATCGATTGCATCGCAGCCTTCTAACGTTAACATCGCTCCAATTTCATGATCTTTTAAATTCAAAATATCATTTTTTTCAAGAATCATTTTCATATTTGAATTTTCATTCAGCACTCTTTCATAAAAAATATCAACCATTTCTAATGCTACCATAAATTTGTCATATATTCTTACACTTTCTGGGATAAAAATTGCAAAGCACTGCACTTTCCCTCCAGATGCTAGCAAATGATCCAAGTTAACATGGAGCATATTACTATCTTTAAACGATATTTTATCGTTGAACCACATTTTATAAAGAACATCACAATGGGCATCAAAAATTTTCCGCAAGTGCCATTCCCCCTGATGCAAAATAAGGGGCTGTCTTAAGTGCAAGCACCCACTACTAATTACAATACGATTAGTATTCATATCGGATACAAGACACTTAGACGCCCCAACATGTCAACAATATAAATTTTTCATAGCCTTCATTAACGCGGTTCGACGATTAATTTTATTGCCGTTCTTTCTTCGCCGTCAATCACAATATCAGTAAAAGCAGGAATGCAGATTAAATCAAGTCCACTCGGTGCAACAAATCCTCGTGCGATCGCAACTGCCTTTACGGCTTGATTTAGAGCACCTGCACCGATTGCTTGAATTTCAGCAGCGCCACGCTCGCGTAATACTCCCGCAAGTGCCCCAGCTACAGAATTAGGATTAGATTTTGCTGAAACTTTTAATATTTCCATTCCTAGTTCCTCCTCGTATGATAAGTAAATCTGAAAACATTTCTCTTCTACTATATTCACGAAATTACCATTTATTCCTGCTTTCGTTAGCTGTTTTTTCAAAAAAGTTTTAAAATTCACTCAAAAAATGGATGATCTTCATTTATTAAAATTCGCTCAATTTTTAGAGACCGCCCAGTTTTTGGATCAACATCAATGACAACACCACATAATTGCACGCGGCCGCTTGTTACTTCAAAGCGGACAGGAAGATTTGTTAAAAACCTCTTTAAAACAGCATCTTTTTCAATCCCAAGAATGCCGTCATATGGACCTGTCATCCCTGCATCAGTAATGTAAGCTGTCCCATTAGGAAGAATGCGGTCATCCGCTGTCTGCACATGGGTATGTGTACCGACAACTGCGGAAACTCTTCCATCGAGATACCAGCCCATTGCTTGTTTTTCACTTGTTGCTTCTGCATGAAAGTCAACAAAAATGATATTTGTTCTTTTTTGTATTTCATTGATTAATAAATCAGCTTTTTTAAATGGACAATCAATTGGTGGAAGAAATGTACGGCCTTGCAAGTTAATAATGCCTACTTCAATTCCATTTATATTTAATATAATATACCCTTGGCCTGGTGTTTCTTCAGGAAAATTGGCTGGTCTCACAAGATATTTAGCATCATCGATAAATTCAAAGATTTCTTTATTATCCCATGTATGATTGCCAAGTGTAATCGCATTCGCACCAGCTTCTAATAAAGATCGGTAAATTTTTGCTGTAATCCCTTTTCCAGCTGCAGCGTTTTCGCCATTAACGATTGTAATATGTGTTCTATATTTCGCCTGTAATTTAGGTAAATAAGTTTTCACCATTTCTCTTCCTGGTGAACCTACAACGTCGCCGATAAATAAAATTCTCATTTAGAAACTCCTATCTTCATACAATTTTGTAGTAATTTCAGTTTTACATACAGTTCTATTAATGTCAAAATGGAAAATTACATGTGCTGAAAAATTGTAGAAAAAGCCTTTCTTGCAATAGAAGGCAGAAAAGCGAATTTTGTTAAACTTTTAGGGAAAAAAACGGGATCTGTAACATTTTAATTTTTAATCTTTAAAAAAAGAAGTGGTGAAAACTCACCACTTCTTTTTTTATTTTGCATACTCAACCGCGCGTGTTTCGCGGATTACAGTCACTTTTATATGGCCTGGATAATCTAATTCATTTTCAATTCTCTTGCGGATATCTCTTGCAAGCTTATGAGCTTCTAAATCATCCACAGCATCTGGTTTAACCATAATTCGTATTTCACGACCAGCTTGTATTGCATAGGATTTTTCTACACCTTCATAGGATTCGGAAATTTCCTCAAGTTTTTCCAATCTTCGAATATAGTTCTCTAATGTTTCACTTCTTGAACCAGGTCTTGCAGCAGATAAAGCATCAGCTGCTGCAACAAGAACGGCAATAATTGACGTTGCTTCCGTGTCCCCATGGTGAGAAGCAATACTGTTGATAACAACTGGATGTTCTTTATATTTCGTCGCAAGCTCAACCCCAATTTCAACATGACTGCCTTCAACTTCATGGTCAATCGCTTTTCCGATATCATGAAGGAGACCTGCTCTTTTAGCAAGGGTAATATCCTCACCTAATTCTGCAGCCATTAATCCAGTTAAATGGGCAACTTCAATGGAGTGCTTAAGTACGTTTTGCCCGTAACTTGTCCGATATTTTAATCGGCCCAAAATTTTAATTAAGTCTGGATGTAAACCATGAACGCCAACTTCAAATGTTGCTTGTTCTCCAACTTCACGTATATGTTCATCCACTTCTCTTCTAGATTTATCGACCATTTCTTCAATTCTGGCCGGATGAATACGACCATCTTGAACAAGCTTTTCCAGAGCAAGTCTTGCTGTCTCACGACGGATTGGATCAAAGCCAGATAAAATTACAGCTTCAGGAGTGTCATCTATAATCAGATCTATTCCCGTTAACGTTTCAATCGTTCGTATATTCCGGCCTTCACGACCGATAATTCGCCCTTTCATTTCATCGTTAGGCAAATTAACGACAGAAACGGTTGTCTCGGCAACATGATCTGCAGCACATCTTTGGATGGCAAGTGAAATAATTTCCTTTGCTCTTTTGTCTGACTCTTCCTTAATGCGGTTTTCATTTTCTTTAATCATGACTGCAGCTTCATATGCAAGTTCTTTTTCAAGATTTTCCATGATAATCTGTCTTGCTTCTTCTCTGGATAATCCTGAAATTCGTTCAAGTTCCGCTTGTTGCTGACGAACCATTTCATCCATTTTGCTTTCCAACTCTTCAATATGCTGTTGTCTTTTAGCAAGAGATTCTTCTTTCTTTTCAAGCGTTGCTTCCCGTTTATCCAAACTTTCACTTTTACGATCAAGAATCTCTTCCTTTTGCATTAAACGATTTTCTTGTTTCTGCAACTCGCTCCTTCGTTCACGGATTTCACGCTCCGCTTCAGTACGAATTCTATGATTTTCATCCTTTGCTTCAAGAAGCGCTTCCTTCTTGGATGCTTCAGCTTCACGTTTGGCATCTTCGATAATTTGTTGCGCTGCATGTTCCGCACTGGAAATTTTAGCTTCTGCAATGGATTTTCTTATATAATAACCAACAACTGCACTGACAAGCATGGCAAGCAAAACGGAGATGATTTTTATTAGGTCCATCATTTCACCTCCTCTTGCTATTGACTTGTACATCTTGATTGTATAAACAATCAACTTCTTGTTTTGATGGAAGGAAATTCCCACCTCAAATGTTTAACATACAGCACATGTTTTCCATAATTTTCAATATCTAAAAATAGTGAAATTATACAGTTTAATTGTAAAGGTCGAAATATCCATTGTCAAGTCTCTTACATTTCCGCAAAAAAGAAGCGTCCGAACTCCGAACGCTTCATTCTATAAAACTTTTATTATGAAAATAAATCTTCTTGTGCGGCTGTGTTTTCAACATCGGAAATATGGCCTGCATCATCTAGTCCATAATGAGCTCGGACTTGCGCTTCAATCTGGTGATAAACATCTCGATTTTCTTTAAGGAACTGCTTGGCGTTTTCACGGCCTTGCCCTAACCGTTCATCATTAAAGGAATACCATGCACCGCTTTTTTGGATAATATCTAATTCCGAAGCAATATCAAGGAGCTCTCCTTCTTTAGAAATTCCTTCTCCATACATGATGTCTACATCTGCTGTTTTAAATGGAGGAGCCACTTTATTTTTGACTACTTTAATTTTCGTTTTGCTTCCTACCATGTCATTACCTTGTTTAATTGTTTCGGCACGACGCACTTCTAAACGAATAGAAGAGTAAAATTTTAAAGCTCTACCACCTGGGGTTGTTTCAGGATTTCCGAACATTACGCCAACCTTTTCGCGGATTTGGTTAATAAAGATTGCAATTGTTTTTGATTTGTTAATAGCACCAGATAATTTTCGTAATGCTTGAGACATGAGGCGGGCTTGTAAACCAACATGGGCATCTCCCATTTCACCTTCAATTTCAGCTTTCGGTACTAATGCTGCAACAGAGTCAATAACAATAATATCTACAGCTCCGCTTCGGACAAGCGCTTCTGCAATTTCAAGGGCCTGCTCGCCTGTATCCGGTTGGGATAACAATAATTCATCAATATTAACACCCAGTTTTTCAGCATAAATTGGATCAAGCGCGTGTTCTGCATCGATAAATGCTGCTGTACCGCCTTGTTCTTGGACTTCTGCAATCGCATGAAGCGCTACTGTTGTTTTACCTGAACTTTCCGGTCCGTACACTTCGATAATTCTACCGCGCGGATAACCGCCTATTCCAAGAGCAATATCAAGTGCTAAAGACCCACTTGATACAGTCGCCAGTTTTCTTTCCGTTTGCTCACCTAATTTCATTATAGATCCTTTGCCAAATTGCTTTTCAATTTGCCTTAATGCTTGCTCAAGGGCGAGTTTACGATCATTCATTAAATGAAATCCTCCTTCTTATAAACTATCACTATCATACCTGTTTTTTTTCATTTTGCCAACAATTAAATCGAACGTCTATTCGTTTGAAATTCCAAAAAAATGTGCTCGAAAATGTTAAACCATCAAGAAAAATTAAAAATTCAGAAGAAAAATCTCCTGAATTTTTAATTTCTACATAGATTGTAAAATTTTTAACAAATGAAAATAACCATGTTTAATAGATTTTTTACGGATTGTACTACGGCTCCCAGCCAAATTCAATGGAAACACTTTCGTCTCCTGCCCTTTAAACGCAATACCGACAAAAACTGTTCCAACAGATTTGCCTTCTTGCATATCCGGGCCGGCAACACCGGTAAAACTAATGCCAATATCTGTCTTTAATAATTGGCGTACATTTTCAGCCATATACTTTGCACAAGTATTGCTTACAACACCTTCGATTTCAATTACTTCAAGTGGTACCTTTAATATATCCTTTTTAACTTCTGTATCGTAGCAAACAATACTTCCTTTAAAAATGCTAGACGAACCAGCAAAATTTGTTAATTCATGAGCAAATCCGCCACCGGTTAAACTTTCCGCACTGGAAATAGACATTTTTTTCTTCTTTAAAAGTTCGAAAACTTCTTTATACAAGGTCGTATTATTATAACCGTAAAAATATTGGCCAACACGGTCAAGTATTTTTCTCTCCAATTCCTCTAACATCTTTCGTACATCTTCAAGGGATGTCCCCTTTGCCGTCAGCCTTATCGTTGCTTCGCCATCTTCAATGACTGGAGCAATCGTTGGGTTCGTTTGCGCTTCGATTAAATCAAGAATTTCTGTTTCAAGTTTAGATTCACCGATCCCGAAAAACTTAAGTACTTTTGATTCAATGTATTCCTTTATTTTCAATTGTTCAAGCAAAAATGGCCGTCCGTAGTTGATAAACATTGGTTTCATCTCTGCAGGCGGTCCAGGAAGAAGCATGTAAACAATGTTATCTTTCTTAATTGCAATCCCGGGGGCGGTTCCAACATGGTTTGGCAAAATGGTGGAACCTTTCAAAATAAGCGCTTGCTTACGATTATTTTCCGGCATCATCCGATTCTGTTTTTTAAAATAATCGCTAATGTCTAGCAAAACATTCTCGTCTTCTACTAAAGGAAGGTCTAAAACTTCAGCAACAGTTTCTTTCGTTAAATCATCTTTTGTCGGACCTAGTCCACCCGTAAAAATAATTAAGTTCGATCTTTTTTGAGCTATTTCAATAACTTGCTGCAGACGAGTTTGATTATCACCCACAACTGAATGGTGATAAACATTTATCCCAAGATTCGCGAGTTCCTTCGAAAGAAATTGGGCATTTGTATTTACAATTTGCCCTAATAAAAGCTCCGTGCCAACGGCAATGAGTTCCGCATTCACTGATCATCACACCTATTACTTTGAATTTTTAAAAACATGCATGTTTTTCGCAAAATATTCCCATCCGGAAATAATTGTTAAGACTACTGCAATCCATAAAGCAATATCTCCTAATGGAATATTATATTTTTCAAATGGCACATTATGAAGCAATAGAGCTGAGATAGCGATAATTTGAAACACTGTTTTAAGTTTTCCAAGCTTACCAGCAGCCATAACCTGCCCTTCACCAGCTGCGACTAATCTTAAGCCAGTTACAGCAAATTCCCTGCTAATAATGACAATGACCATCCATGAAGGTGCCAGCTGCAGTTCTACTAATGTTATTAAAGCTGCAGAAACTAGCAATTTATCAGCTAATGGATCAAGAAATTTCCCTAGATTCGTCACCAAATTATTCTTTCGAGCCAAATGTCCATCAATCCAATCAGTTGTCGATGCCAGAATAAAAATAATTGCTCCGATAAAATGGGCAACTGGTATCGAATCATTGATCAGATAAATTTCGCCAAAAGGCATGGGAACTAACATAAAAATTAAAAAAATAGGGATCATGAGGATTCGTGAAATCGTAATTTTATTTGGTAAATTCAAGCTAAGTGCCTCCTATCTACATTCCATGAAAGGGGCTGTCCTAAGCGCTAGGCACAAAAAAACGATGATGTACGTTTCAGTATTTCCAAAAGTGCCGAACACTATAAGACAGCCTTTCCGTCATTGTTGGCTCTCTTTTATGAATTTAATTTTGATTTTTTGATGAACTTTTTCATTAGGTGTAAATGGATAGGCAAAATCTTGACCATTAATTTTAATGGAAACATCGAGGGTTCGCCCGACATTTAACATAATTTCTTGTTCTGCTGTAAAGTCATATGAAAGCTTTTCTCCGTTTTTTACCTCTCCAGCATAAAATGATTTCCCAAGACCATTTTCAATACCGACATAGCTTCTCCCATTTGGTGCTGCTGTTATTTCGACGAGAAACTCCTCTGCACCTGTCAATTCATAAACGGTCAATGGTGAACTCCCATTTTTCTGTTCAATTTGGACTAATTGTTGAATAGGTTCTTCTGGAACTGTTTCATTTTGACTTTGCTCTTCCTCATTGTCCATTGTCTCTTCAGCTTCCTCTTCATCTGTTTCTTCAGGTATATTTTCTTCACTCGGATTTATAATTGTAATATTTTCATCTTGCTGACTTTCAACAGGCGGTTCTTCCGTTTTTACATTTTCAGCATTCTCACTCCCTTGCTTATCTTGGAAAAATAACCATAAAAAAACGACAACACATATAACCAAGAGAGCTATTAATAGTTTTGGAAGTATTGAAGCCAATAAATTTGATGTTTGGCTTGAAACAGTACTTTTCTTCCGTTGTCTTCTTGATAAACTGTTTAGGACTTCAGTTGGTTCTGTTTCGGTTTTTGGTATTTCCGAAGCATACTCATCAAAAAGTCTTTCAGGATCAAGTCCTACCGCTTCAGCGTATTGCTTAATAAACGCTCTTGCATAGAACTTTCCTGGTAAAATATCTAAGTTTCCATCTTCGATTGCTTGCAAATACCTTTTTTGTATTTTTGTCATTGCCTGCAATTCGTCCAAAGTAAGATTTTTTTGTTTTCTCGCTTCCACTAACCGTTTTCCCAGCTCAGTCAATGATAACACCATCCGTTTTTATATTAAAAATCAAAATTTGAAAAGCCAAATCCAGATTCTGAAGAAAATTGTTGTTCAACAACATCATATGTAATATCTTCATCATAATCATTCCGAAGCTCAATTATATAATCAAAATCATCAAGTGTAAATTCAGTGTGGCGAACAAAAATGTCAGGATGCTCTACAACCTTTACTGCATCCATTCGCATGATTTCCCTTACTAATTGCCAATGTGATTCAGGGGCTCTTTTCGTTGAAACAACTCCATCAATTATGTATAAATGGTCATTATAGTATTCATCCTCCAGCAATTGACTACGGATTGTTTGTTTTAACAATGTCGAGGAAACAAATACCCATCTTTTATTCGCACAAACGCTGGCTGCAACGATCGATTCAGTTTTGCCAACTCGAGGCATACCTCGGATTCCAATTAATTTATGTTCATTTTTCTTAAAAAGTTCTGCCATGAAGTCAACGAGAAGACCTATTTCAGCGCGAATAAATCGAAATGTTTTTTTATCGTCTTTTTCACGATGGATATAACGGCCATGTCTTACGGCTAAACGATCTCTTAGTGTTGGCCTGCGCAATTTTGTTATTCTAATATTTTCAATTGTCTGAAGGATTGATTCTAGCCTTTCGATTTGCTGCTGTTTTTCACATTTGATCAGCAAACCACGACGCATCGTCTCTACACCATTTATTGTAACTATATTAATAGACAACATACCTAATAATGAAGATATATCCCCTAGGAGGCCTGGACGGTTAATGACAATTTCATATTCTAAATACCATTCTTCCTTTTCCATCATCATCCTCCCAAATGTATTAATATTGGTGGAATTTTCCTTCCACCTTTCTAACTATTACTATAATAAATGATTTTATGGTAATAGAAAAGAACATTAAACCAATTACCGACAAATTTCTCATTGGACATATTTTTTTAACATAATTGTATGAAAAATTAAAGAGAGGTTCAATGGAAGCCTCTCTTTTTAGCGAAATTAAGATTTTTGAACTAATTTTACCATCATGTTAGCAATTGCATGTTGCTCTTCAGGAGAAGCAACATTCCAGAGCTCTTTCAATAATTTTTCTTCAGGATTTTTTGGTTGTACTTCTTTTGCTAAATATTCCCCAACTTCATATGCAAGATTAGAAATCGTTTGTTGGTCAAGCCCTTGTTCTTGCGCTTGCTCCATTCTGTTTTGTAAAAAGTCTTTCCATTGTTCAAAATTATCCAATACAGACATGATCATCACTCCTTAGAGATTTATTCAACATTTATCATGCCTCATTGATTAGAAATTATTCACGTATACCATGCTCCATTAATATTTAATATTTCTCCATTGATGTAGGACGCCTTCTCAGATATTAAAAAAGAAACTGCATGGGCAATTTCTTCCGGTTTGCCAAAACGGCCCATTGGAATTTCATCAAGAATTGCTTGTTTGTCTTCTTCAGAAAACATATGAAGCATACTTGTTTCGATCGGACCAGGGGCCACCCCGTTGACATTAATTCCCGATGGGGCAAGTTCTTTAGCCAGCGCTTTAACGAACGTGTTTTGTCCACCTTTGACCATAGAATAAAGGACTTCACATGAAGCGCCCACAATACCCCATACAGAAGAAATAACAATAATTTTTCCGTATTTTTTGCGAATCATCATCGGCAATAACTGTTTTGTAAGTAAAAAAGGGCTTGTAATATGAAGTTGAACCATTTTGTTTACTTCTTCATCTGAAATATCTGTCACTAAACCGACATGACTTTGACCAGCATTTAAAATTAATACATCAATATTATGGAAAATATGCTTTGATATTTCCAAATATCCTGTTGGACTAGATAAATCAGCACGAATTAACTGACAACGAACAGTTAATTGTTCAGCTAGTCTTTTAACAGGCTCTTCATTTTGATTGTAGTGCAAATAAAGATTATAACCATCATCAGCTAAAGATTGTGCGATTGCTAATCCGATTCCCCCACTTGCACCGGTAATTAACGCCCATTTTTCCAAAATCAACCACTCCAAATCAAAAGCGCCCAAAGTTTTATTGTTCGGGCGCAACTCATTCATTTCTAACCAACACCGTAAAATAAAATTGTTGGCTAGACTTCGATCATTCTTTTTTCTAGATTTTTAACCAAGAAAATCGAACACAATCATTATTTCGGAACAACTTGACAAACGGTAAAACATTTTTCATCAAATAAATCGTCTGCCACCATTCGTATTTGCTCCATGCTGACTCCTTCTAGGACAGATATAATATCAAATAAATTCATACCATTAAATTGGTACCTTGTAAATTGATTAGCGATAAATTCAGGTGAGTTAAATGCACGTAAAAATGATCCGATTTTTTTCTTTTTTATTCGAGCTAAATAATCAGTGGAAAGTTTACTTTCGTCAAAGTTCAACATTATATTTTTTAAACGGTCAGCTAGTTCATCTGGCTTCTCCGTATCCCCGCCAATCATTGAAAAACCAAAACCATATTCTTCCGAATAATCATAGGAAAAACTATCATCTATTAAACCATCGTTATAAAGCTCCTCATAATATTGCGAACTTTTCCCGAACAATAAATCCAATAATACATTAATAGTCAGCTCACGTGTTAATAACTCTTTTCCTCTTCTCGTTGGATTTTTCGCTTTAAAACCAACTAAACATTTCGATGTTTTTACTGACATTTTTAATACTTGTTTGTCTTTTGTAACTTCTATCGGTTCTTCATCAAAAAACCTCTTAATTTCTGGTGCTTCCCTAAATTGTTTTTTACTTTGATTTGAACGAATTTGTTCCATTGTTTTATTTACATCAATAGGACCAACAACGAAAAGAAGCATATTGCTTGGATGATAAAAAGTTTCATAACAAGTATACAAAAGATCTTTTGTAATCTTTGAGATCGATTCAATTGTTCCAGCAATATCAATTTTGACTGGATGATTTTTGTACATATTTTCAATGAGTCCGTAATAGACACGCCAATCCGGATTATCATCATACATCTTAATTTCTTGGCCAATAATTCCTTTCTCTTTTTCAACAGTTTCGTTAGTGAAATAAGGACTTTGTACAAAGTCGATTAATGTTTCCAAGTTTTCTTTAACATTTGCAGTACTTGAAAATAAATAGGCCGTTCTTGTGAAGGAAGTAAACGCGTTTGCCGATGCTCCTTGTTCGCTGAACTTCTGGAAGACATCGCCATCTTCTTTTTCAAATAGTTTATGTTCTAAAAAATGGGCAATTCCATCAGGAACATGGATTGCTTCGCTTTTTCCTAAAGGGATAAAGCGATTATCTATACTTCCGTATTTTGTTGTAAAGGTAGCATAAGTTTTATTGAAACCTTCTTTTGGTAAAAGGTAAACACGAAGTCCATTGTTTAATTTTTCATAATACAAAGTTTCTTTAAGTTGTTCAAAAACAATTTTCTCCATCGCTACGCTCCCTCCAATCCCTTTAGGAAGTATATCGTATCAAGCTCAACTTTATTCGCAACAGCTTGAATCTCATCTTTTGTAACTTCATCTATTTTTGTAATCCAATCTTCCAAAGGGCGATGAACTTCCGAAACGACATTATGGTAAAGGACCTCTATCAACCCACTTGCAGTATCAAGTGTTTCTAATATTTGATTTTTTAACACCGCTTTTGTTTGTATAATTTCCTTATCGGTAAAATTCCCATTTCTCATATCTTCCAACTGTTTTTTTATTATGTCGACACATTTTTTATAATTTTGAGATTCGATCCCACTCATGATCATTAAAAGCCCTTTATGACTTTCAAACCTTGATGCCGCATAATAAGCTAAACTTTCTTTTTCCCTTACGTTAATAAACAATTTCGAATGGGAAAATCCTCCAAAAATACCATTGTACACTTGTAAAGCAAAATAATCGTCATCTTGGTAAGTTACATTTGTCCTACATCCGATATGTAACTTCCCTTGTTTTACATCCTGTTCCTCAATAATCTCTTTAACATTAACAATTTTTTTGGGGATATAGCTTACCTTGGTCTTAGCAATTTGAGATGAGCGGCTATCTGGCATGCGAAATACCTTTTCGACGATTGTTTTTACTTCACTCACTTTTATATCGCCGACAATGTATAAATCGATTTCATCATCTGTTAACACCGATTTGTAATAATCATATAGCGATTGGGCATCTATATCGTCAAGATCTTCGATATTGCCATAAGCATTTAATCGATAAGGCTCCCCTTCGCACATTTCTTGAATAAGGCGCATGTTAGCATAACGCATTTTATCATCGTAAATGGCTTGGATGCGCTGTTTTAATGCCCTCTTTTCTTTATCAACGATTGCTTTCGAGAAGGCTCCATTTTCGGATAGCGGTTCAAGTAAAATTTCCGCCATTAATTTCAAACCTTGTTCCAATAGCGGTGTCTGTTCATTTAAATATTTTTCATTAGCAATATCCATGCGTATTGTTATTATTTGGAATTCACCTTTTTTAGAAACATCGACGTTTAAAGAGGCCCCATATAGATCATCAAGTCTTGTACGTAATTTGAGTGCCGACGGGAAATTTTTCGTCGCACTTTGCAGAACATAAGGAAGGAGCGCTCTTTTTGTCACTGTCCCATCTTGTAAAGGGGATTTCAGCTTTAGAGCAATCGTATTTGTTTTATATTTGAGTGTTTCGATCCCATGTAATGTGAAGCCCTTCATGGAGACAGTTTCTTCCTTCACAAGATTCATTCAATTCCCTCCTAACTCGCATCTTGAAAAAAATCCTTATTCGTCACTATGTTTTCTCTAAAATTATAAAAATAAACGGATAGTTCCGTATTCGATTTTTTTCATTTCTTTATGAACGTTTCCGCAAAACATGAAAACTGAATTTATCTGCCCGGAAATAATTACAAGAATAAAAAACGGGATTGTCATTTTGATCAAAATGCATTTGTTTCATTACAAGTAAAGAAGCATCTACTTCACAATGCAAAATTGGTGAGATTTTTTCAGAAAAACCTAAAGGTTCTATCGTCGTCACTGCATATGAAATATAGCAGCCCGCTTCCCTTTCAAATAAATCAAAAATCGAACCCGATTCATGGGTGAAGTTTTTCGGTAAAATTGATTTTGGAATTTGATCAATACAGTAAACAACAGGTTCATCATCAGATGTGCGAACACGTTCGATAATCACTATTTCTTCATCTTTGCTGCAATTGAACTTATTTACATCATCTTCCGTTGCTTTTCTTGAAGTTGAAGAAATAAAAATTGTTCCAGGCTTCTTTCCTACCCGTTTAATCATCTCGGTGACACTAAATAATTCTTCAATGCCGGAAGTAAATAGTGGTTTCGGGTTTACAAAGGTTCCTACACCATGTCTATGGACGATAATGTTTTCTTCTTCAAGCACACGCAAAGCTTCACGCACAATTTGTCTTGAAACTCCCAACTGTTTCGCCAAATCAAATTCGGATGGCAGTTTCTCATCCTCTTTATAGATGCCACGATCAATATCTTTTTTAATTCGATCAACGATTTCCAAATAAAGATGATCTGTATCCGATTTAATACTCATTCTAACCTCCAGCTTCCTCTTTTATTAATTTGATACTTCGTCTTTTGTTTTAGATATTAAAACTGCACGTGGTTTACTTCCTTCATAAGGTCCAACAATTCCTTTTGCCTCCATTGCATCAATAAGTCTCGCTGCTCTAGTATATCCGATACGAAAGCGTCTTTGCAGCATTGATACTGAAGCGGTTTGCATTTCAACTACCAGATCAACGGCATCATTAAATAACTCATCATCAATTTCAACCTCGACATCGCTTTCTTCAGATGGCATCATATCCTCTTGATATTGGGCCTTTTGTTGAGATATAACATGTTCGACAACTTCTTCAACTTCGGCATCCGATACAAAAGCACCCTGAATACGGATTGGTTTAGATGCTCCGACAGGTAAAAATAACATATCCCCTCTACCAAGTAATTTTTCCGCGCCACCCATATCTAAAATAGTTCTTGAATCAATAGATGATGATACACTAAACGCAATTCTGGAAGGGATATTTGCTTTTATTACACCTGTAATGACATCAACGGAAGGACGTTGTGTTGCAATAATTAAATGGATACCTGCCGCACGCGCCATCTGTGCAAGCCTTGTAATTGCTTCCTCAACATCGCTTGATGCAACCATCATTAAGTCCGCTAATTCATCAACGATAACAACAATATATGGAAGCTCTGGCTGCTTTTCGCCTGTTTTTTCATTATGAATGCGAACATGTTCATTATACCCTTCAATATTTCTTGTTCCTGTGTGGGAAAATAGCTCATATCGCCGTTCCATTTCAGCAACAACTTTTTTTAAAGCTTGTGATGCTTTTTTCGGGTCTGTTACAACGGGTGTTAATAAATGAGGAATTCCATTATACATATTCAGTTCCACCATTTTCGGGTCAATCATCATTAATTTGACTTCGTGCGGTTTTGCCCGCATGATCAAGCTAATAATAATCCCGTTAATACAGACGCTTTTCCCGCTTCCAGTTGCACCTGCAACAAGCAAGTGAGGCATTTTATTAAGCTCAGCCAAAATTGCTTCCCCTGAAATATCGCGGCCAAGTCCCACCATTAATTTTGCTTCTGGGCGATTATTTTTTGACTCTAGTACTTCTCTAAGTGTTACCATTGCAACTTCTTGATTTGGCACTTCTATGCCAATTGCTGATTTCCCCGGAATTGGCGCTTCAATACGAATATCTTTCGCTGCCAATGCCAATGCTAAATCATCACTAAGACTAACAATTTTACTTACTTTTACCCCGACATCAGGATGAACCTCATACTTAGTCACAGCAGGTCCTAAATGGACTTTCCGAACTTTAGCTTTTACTCCAAAACTTTCAAACGTTTTTTCTAATTTTTGAGCATTAATAGAAATTAATTTTTTTTCTTGGTTTTGGTTATTATGCACAGGCTTTTTCAGTAACTCAAGCGGAGGCAGTTGGTAAGATTCATTCGTAACTTGTGTAAAGTCAATGGCAACTTGGCTTTCTCCGTTTTCATTTCCATCATTTGATTGATTATTATTTCCGTTTCTCTCATTCTTATCACTACGTTCTGTAGTAGGCGCGTTTGCATCATTGCCTGCAATTTCATTAAAATCGGAAATAATCGGTTCTTCACTAAGTTCCTCTGCTTGTTCAACAATTATCATTTCTTGTTTATTTTCATCGATATCATACGATTCATTGTTCGTTCTATTTTCATTTATTCTCTTTTTCTTTCTTCCTTTCAGGAAAGAACGGCAATCATGTACGAAAGCAATCCATTGGGTTTTCAAAAACTGAAAGAACTTTTGTCCAGCAATTGAGAATAAATCATGTATGGAAATACCTGTTAAAAGTATTAAACCGATCAAAATTAAAAAGATAAAGATAATTTTTGTTCCTAGTGCACCAAATAAAAAATAAGAAATGGCAAAAAGGAGAGCTCCAGCCATTCCTCCTCCTAAAGCTTTCGATGTGCCCCCTTTCACTTCACTCCAAAATTGATTCCATGTATTTTGAATGATGGACGGATTTCCGATAGGTGCTTGATTATGTATTTCATTAAAAACCTCAACATGAGAATATAATAAAAGGGCAGCAGAAATAGTATAAATACCTGCTAATCTCCTAGTAAAAAAGGATGGCCATTTTCTTTTTACTATGAAATAAATCGATAAGAAAAAGAGGCCAATTAAAAGGAGGCTATACCATTCTCCAAAAAAGAAGCGAGCTAATTGGATCAATGCTTTACCAACTACACCACCAATATCTGCAAGAGCGATAATTGCGACTGCTAGTATACCAAGCCCACCAAGTTCAAAGGTAAGTGTTTTTTTCCAATCAATCGCTCTTTTTTCCGCTCTTTTTTTCTTTGATTTTGCCATCTTATCACCTAGTTTAATTCCAAATATTCTATTTTTAAAAAAGAAATTCATCAAAAAGAAAGCAGCCAAACCTCTAGGCTGCTTAAGGAGTTGTAGTTATTTATTATATCATATATTTGCTTTAGCGGCTATTTTTCTATTTGCGGTTTTAACGAAAGGAGGGATCCAGGTTGTATTGCGTCATTTAAAAAATCATAAGGATTTGTGCTCAAAACTTGAATTACCCGGCATTCTTCATGGGAGACAGGTTCAACAAGAAGCGATAATCCGTTCACTTCGATGATCGTTTGTTTTGAACAGGATTGATGATTTTCTTGAAAAATTAGTTCCGAAGGCATCGTAGTATATAAGATCATTGCAATAGTTCTCCTTCTTTTGGCATATTGGCTTTACGCCTTTCTTCAATGAGCTCATTCAGTTTGGCAAGCGCTTGTCCAACACCACCAACCTCATTAATAAGCCCGTACTTTACCGCATCCCGACCGACGACATTTGTACCAATATCACGGGTTAAATTTCCTTTTGATAGCATTAATTCTTTAAAACGATCTTCAGTAATATTTGAATGTGATGTTACAAATTGAACAACCCGATCTTGCATTTTATCTAAATATTCAAAAGTTTGTGGTACACCGATGACTAAACCTGTTAATCGAACCGGATGAATGGTCATCGTAGCCGTTTCTGCAATAAACGAATAATCAGCACTTACAGCGATCGGTACTCCAATCGAATGACCGCCACCTAATACAATCGATACAGTTGGTTTTGATAATGAAGCAATCATTTCAGCAATAGCTAATCCCGCTTCAACATCTCCACCTACTGTATTTAATATAATTAACAGCCCTTCGATCTTTGGATTTTGTTCGATCGCAACAATTTGTGGAATTAAATGTTCATATTTCGTCGTCTTATTTTGTGGTGGCAATTGTACATGTCCTTCTATTTGCCCAATAATTGTCAAACAATGAATATTCGATTCTTGTCCCAATTGCGGCACATTTGTTTGTCCAAGTTGGTTTATTTTATCAACTAAAGATTCTTTTATATCTTTTTTTTCTTGATCTTGTTCTGATCGATGATTAGGTGAATGTTCAATAAAATTTCCCATATAGGTGCTCCTTTCATGAAATAGACTATCCATAGTATGAATCTCTTACTTACTTTTAATTCTTTAAATAGCTTTTATCATCATTACCCTCAATTTCAGGAAAAACATTTCGCAAATAAAAAAGAACTGACCTATTACGGTCAGTCCCTTATATTTCCATAATAATCGGCAAGATCATTGGCCTTCTCTTTGTTTTTTCGAATAAAAAGTGACTAAGCGATTCGCGAATATTTGTTTTTAATGTAGACCAATCAATTGTCCGATCCTTTAAACATTTTAAAATAATTTGTTGTACAATCTCATTAGATTTTCCAAATAATTCCTCAGATTCCCGCACATATACAAAGCCTCTTGAAATAATTTCCGGTCCTGAAATTATTTGATTTTTTTCTTTCGATAGCGTTACAACGACGATTAATATACCGTCTTGTGACAAGAGGCGTCGGTCGCGTAAAACGATATTTCCTACATCTCCGATGCCAAGCCCATCTATTAACACATTACCGGCAGGAACTTTGCCAGCAATCTTCGCACGGCTATTCTTATATTCAAAAATATCGCCATTTTCCATTAAAAAAATATGATCACGGTTCATTCCAGTTGCTTCTGCCAATTTTGCATGGGCACGCTGCATTTTATATTCCCCTTGAATCGGAATAAAATAGCGGGGATTCATAATGCTTAGCATCATCTTTAATTCTTCTTGGCTAGCATGACCTGATACATGTACTTTCCTTTGACCATAGATAACATTAGCACCTGCTCTAAAAAGCAAATCAATTGTATTAGATACGAGCTTTTCATGCCCAGGAATAGTTGTAGCTGCTATGATTACAGTATCACCCTGTTTAATTGCTGTTTGTTTATGGGATTTTACAGCCATTTTAGCCAAAGCCTCAAGAGGCTCTCCTTGGACACCTGTTGCCAATATGACTAAACGGTGATCATCCCATTTATCGATTTCTGAAATCGGTATGATCAATTTCTCCGAAACATCAATATAACCAAGCTCCATTGAAACTTCAATCGCACGTTTCATGCTATTTCCAACAATTGCAACTTTTCGATTCGCTTTTTGAGCTGCATCAAAAACTTGTTGAATGCGGTGGATATTTGAGGAAAAGGTAGCAACGATCACTCGTTTTTCCGCTGTGCGGATACAGTCGCACAATTCATCACCAACCGAACTTTCAGAACCTGTTGTTCCTGGGCATTCAGCGTTTGTACTATCAGACATTAAGCATAAAACGCCTTCTTTGCCAAGTTTCGCCATTTTGTAATAATCAAAACGAACTCCATCCGCTGGTGTTTGATCTAGTTTAAAGTCACCGGTATGAACAATTGCTCCGTCCGGTGTATGAATGACAACTCCTACGGAATCGGGAATACTATGGGTTGTTCTAAAGAAAGAGACGCTGGCATATTCAAAATTTAAGATTGTATCTGCATCAATGACTTGCAGATTGGCCAAATGCTTTACTCCTGAATCTTCCAATAAGTTGGCAACTAAGCCGATCGTTAACTTAGTACCATAAATCGGAACATTAATACGTCGCAGCACATAAGATAAAGATCCGATATGATCCTCATGTCCATGTGTTAGAAAAAATCCTTTCAGTCGCGCAACATTTTCTTCTAGATAAGTGATATCAGGGATCACTGCATCGATACCAAGCAATTCATCTTCAGGTAATTTCAATCCAGCATCAATAACAAAAATTTCGGGGCCCACTTCGACAACATACATGTTTTTCCCGATTTCCCCTAGGCCGCCAAGTGCAAAAATTCTGACTGGATGGTTCCCTTGCTTTATCAATTGATATCCTCCTATTCAGTTTTGAACCGCTCAAAGTCACTTGCATTTATTATACCTTATCGAAGTAGTTAAAAAAAGAGAGAGAAAAAATAAAATACGAGCCCAAGAAGGACTCGTATTTTTAACCTATCAGTATTGTTTTAAAAGTTCATCAATTATCAATTGTTTTTCTTTTTGCAAAGGAACAAGCGGTAAACGTACTGAACCAACATCTATGCCTTTTCCTTTTAAGGCATATTTTACTGGGACAGGATTAGGGCCGATAAATAAGCCTTTCATGATCGGCAACAACCGTTGATGCAATTTTGCTGCTTTTTTTACTTCGCCTTTTTCAAAAAGCGTAATCATTTCTTGCATTTCTTTGCCAATGATATGTGAAGCAACTGAAATGACGCCTCTTCCCCCGATAGCTAGAACAGGAAGAGTGTTGCTGTCATCACCAGTATATAGATAAAAATCATCATCAGTGCGAGAAATGATTTCAGCCATTGCATTCAAATCCCCGCTCGCTTCTTTCACTGCAACAATATTTTTGATCTGTGCAAGTTTTACAATTGTGTCAACTGAAATGTTAACGCCGCATCTTCCAGGAATATTGTATAACATGATCGGTAGATTTGTTTCGCCAGCGATCGCTTTAAAATGCTCATATAACCCATCTTGATCAGGTTTATTGTAGTACGGTGCAACAAGCATTATTCCGTCGACACCTGCTTCTTCTGCTTTTTTTGTAAGCTCAATTGAAGACTTTGTATCGTTACTTCCTGTTCCTGCAACAACAGGAACTCTGCCATTTACTACTGCTACGACATGACGATATAAAGCAACCTTTTCTTCTTTTGAAAGGGTCGGAGACTCACCGGTTGTTCCTGCTACGATTAAAGAATCGGTTCCATTTTCGATTAAATAGTTTACCAATTCTGTAGTTTTATCAAAATCAATATTACCATTTGCATCAAATGGTGTTACCATCGCTGTCCCAATACGGCCAAAAACCATTATTTTCAACCCCTTATAGATTGTTTTATAGTCCCGATCAACTTTTATTATTCTTGACAAAATTCATCATGCAAAGCGTTAACAGCACGAACCATATCTTCTTCATGGACAAGAACCCATATAGTTGTGTGGCTATCAGCAGATTGTAATATTTGAATTCCCTCTTTAGATAGCGCATTAACAATACGGGCAGTCACTCCAGGAACACCAGTCATCCCTGCGCCGACAGCTGATACTTTCGCACAGTTGCGGATGATTTTTGGCTCATAGCCTAGGTTCTTCAAAGCTGTAATTGCTCGATCTGTCATATTATCCATGACTGTATAAACAATGGCATTCGGTGAAATATTAATAAAGTCGACACTAATATTTTCTTGTGCCATCGCTTTAAAAACTTCTGTTTGGATATTGTAATGCTCTTTTCCCGCAGTTACTGTAATTTGGGTAACCCCTGGAACATGGGCAATCCCGGTAACAACACGATCTCGAATTTCGTTTTCCTTATTGTGGGAAGCAACTGATGTAACTAGTGTGCCAATGCCATCAGAATACGTCGAACGAATTCGAAGAGGAACTTTTGCTTGCATTGCAATTTCAACAGCTCGCGGATGGATGACTTTTGCCCCTTGATGAGCTAAATTACAAATTTCGGTATACGTAATGATAGGTAAAGGCCGTGCTCCTTCAACGATGCGTGGGTCAGCTGTCATGACCCCCTCTACATCTGTAAAAATATCAATAAATTCAGCATTTAAGGCAGCACCAAGCGCTGCCGCTGAAGTATCACTGCCGCCTCTTCCAAGTGTAGTTATTTCGCCTGTACGGGAAATCCCTTGAAATCCAGCCACTACTACAACATCTTGTTTTTCTAGCTCCTCTAAAATTCGATCGCATTTCATTTCAATGATTTTTGCATTTGTATGTTCTTCGTTTGTTAAAAAACCAGCTTGGGCTCCGGTTAATGCAGTCGCCTTAATGCCATGATTATTTAGCAAATTAGAAAAAACAATGGCCGAAATTGTTTCTCCACAAGAAAGCAATAGATCATGCTCACGCTTACTAATCGTTGCTAAATCTACAAGACTTTGTAATGTATCAGTCGCATACGGGTCCCCTTTTCGTCCCATTGCTGAGACAACAACAACGACTTTAAAACCTTCGTTTAAAGCATTTACAATGTGGCCTTTAGCCATTAATCGGCCTTCCTCGTCCTTCACCGATGTGCCACCAAATTTTTGGACGATAATTTTCATGAAGACACCTCTTAGAAGTTGATCATACTATTATCTGTAATAATGCCTTGCCTTTCGTAATTTAATATTATTTTAAAATTCCAAGAGAAATTAATCTTTCCGCGATTTGAACGGAATTCCATGCAGCACCTTTCAATAAATTATCAGAAACAATCCACATATGGAAGCCTTTATCATTATCCAAATCTTTGCGAATTCTTCCGACAAACGTTTCAAGTTTTCCTGCAGCATTGATGGCCATAGGATAAATTTGTTCTTCTGGTTTATCCTCAAGTACTACTCCCTCAGCTCCAGAAAGAACGTCTTTAATGTCTTGAACTGAGACACCGTCTTTCTCAACTTCAATATAAACAGACTCTGAATGACCGTACACGACCGGAATCCTTACGCAAGTAGCTGCAACTTGAAGATGTGGCATATGCATAATTTTTTTCGTTTCATTAATCATTTTCATTTCTTCAAAAGTAAAGCCATTTTCCTGGAATTTATCGATTTGTGGAATGGCATTAAAAGCAATTTGGTAATGTTTTTTATCAGATCCACAAGGTAAAATTTCCGGTGTAAATGGCTCTTCGTTCAATACGGCCTGCGTTTGATCTAACATCTCTTTAATAGCCATTGCTCCAGCTCCTGAAACAGCTTGGTACGTTGAAACGATAACTTTTTTCAGTCCAAATGCTTTTCTAATTGGCTCTAGAGCTACAACCATTTGGATTGTAGAGCAATTCGGATTGGCAATAATGCCTTTATGTTGATGAAGATCTGCATCATTCACTTCCGGAACTACTAATGGAACTTCTGGATCCATTCTAAATGCGCTTGTATTATCAATAACAATCGCACCTCTTTTAGCAGCTTCAGGAGCCAATTGTTTAGAAACAGCTCCTCCTGCGCTGAATAAAGCTACATCAACGCCTTCAAAACTTTCTGGCTTCGCTGCTTGAACAATATGTTCTTCTCCTTTAAAAGTGATTTTCTTTCCTGCTGATCTTTCTGATGACAAAAGCGTCAATTTTGAAATCGGGAAATTTCTCCTCTCAAGTGTTGATAGCATTTTTTCTCCTACTGCACCCGTTGCACCCACAACTGCTACATGATAGCCTTTTCTATTTTCCATTTTGCTACTCCTTCCCCTATATACAATATTAAAGTAGAAATTTCGTTATTAATTGTTAATTTTAAATTATAAAAATTATTTTATCATATTCCGTCTTGAAGGAAAGAACTTTTATTTTAATTTCATTATTATAATAAATTCTTTATGCTTTATCCCTGAATTTTTCGATTAAAACTGGTTGATATTGCCGGCCTTCAAGAGCCGCTTCTACCGTATCGACCAATGCATCCATTCTTGCTACTATAGAGTTTGGTTTTTTTAGTGGATCATCTTGGCCGAATGGTATGAAATAAATGTTTTTGGTCGCCATTAATCTCATTAAATTGACGCCATTTAATCCTAAAGCATCATTTGTTGAAATACCTAAGACAACTGGTTTTAAATTTCTGAGCGTAGCTTTTGCTGCCATTAACACCGGAGAATCCGTTAACGCATTAGCTAATTTGCTCATAGTATTCCCAGTTAAAGGAGCAATGACCATGCAATCTAAAGGATATTTCGGCCCAAGTGGTTCTGCATCCACGATTGAATCAATTACTTTTTTTCCAGTCATTTCCTCTAACTTTGTCACCCAATCTTCGCCTTTTCCAAATCTTGTCGTTGTATTTTTTACCGTAAATGTAACAATCGGCTGAACTTCGGCACCCGCTTTTACAAGCTTTTCAATTTGCGGCATAACTGCATCATATGTGCAATGCGAACCAGTTAACCCAAACCCGATACGTTTTCCATTTAATGTCATTTACAAATTACTCCTTTCCTTGTTTCAACTCTTCAATTAAAATCTGTGAAATTACTTTGGCAACAATGGACCCAGCTGTTTTTGGGGCAACTATCCCCGGAAGGCTCGGTGCCAACAATGCTTTAATGCCTCTTTTTTCAGCATAGCGAAAATCCGTTCCTCCAGGTTTTGAAGCAAGATCAATGATAACTGTGTGAAGTGGCATTTTCGAAATAACTGCAGCTGTCACAACGAATGCTGGAACGGTATTGATGACAATGTCTGCATCGCTAACTTCCTTCATAAGGTCATCTGTAAAAAACGGATAAAGACCCATTTCGGTAATCCGAGCAATATCTTCTAATTTCCTTGCGCCCACCTTTACTTTAGCCCCTAAACAAGCAAATGCTCTCGCCACTGACATACCGACTCTTCCTAATCCAATAACAACAACATTCGAACCATGAATGGTGATATCTGTATGCTGAATTGCCATCATAATCGTGCCTTCGACAGTTGGGATCGAGTTATAAATGGCAACATCATTTCTCTCGAAAAGTTTAATTAATTTCCTATTGGCTTCTTTGCAAATTGCATCTAAATACTGATTACTTATTCCTGAAAAAATAATGCAGTGATCAGGAGTTTGTTTTAACATTTCCTCTGTTAAAATAATCTTCTCGTTAGAAAAAATCGTTTCCACCTCTCCAGAAAGGTTGGCTCCTTTAACAGGAAGAACAATGGAATCGAGTTCAGAAAATTCTAATTCATTGATCCCTTTTTTGGAAGATCCCGAAAATACATGATCCAGTTGTTCAAAACCAACTAAAGATAATTTCGCATCCATTTCTGATAATCTACGGATGACTTCCAATTGACGTGCATCTCCACCAATGACAGCAATATGCAAGTCAGTTAGCATTTCCATCTCACCTTCTTTATTGGTTCAATAGCCTAACATTCGTTCTTTCACATCATATGAACAGCAGGAAAAGAAGGTGAAAAAAAGCTATAAAGTCTAAAAAATAAAGAAAGTGGATGGAAACGATTTCGTTTTTTCCACTTTCTTTTATTTCGTCAATCAATTTAAAAATAGTCCTAAACAAATTGATCCTTAAAGACATGCTTAAACAAAATGAAAAGCGATTTTTATTAAAGGATTTAAGAAAAAGGACACAATCTACAACGTGGCATGGAGGAATAGAGAATTGGAATATTAAGAAAGAAAGGTTAGCATGGAGGAAATTAATACTGGAAAACGTTCAACTATTTTCTTAAAAGAATCTTTCTACAACAAGATTGTAAAAATGAAATACAAATCGATAAGTACATAATATATTGATTGAACGTATTTCGTTTAATTAATACAAGTGAATATTTCACCGTTCATTTAACAAATTTTTTTGCTAATCATTAATCCTCCGAAGAGGGAAAATACAGAAAAGGGTAATGAAAACTCGAAAATTGAAGTATAAGAAAAGGGGCATTCAGAAATCATATTTCATTTCTCGAAAGCCCCTAAAAAATTAATATTCATCTTGAAAGTCGACAATAATCATATCACTGCCAATTTTCTTTATGTTTTGCCAAGGAATTCTAACTTCGACTCCATTTTTTTTGAAACCGAACCATTTCATCGTTGGGATTAGAAAGGCTTGGATATGGCCAGTATCTTCATCGATTTCTAAATCGGCTTGCCCAAGGACCCCCATCCGTTCACCTTTTTTTAAATCGATAATCTCTTTGCCATTCATTTCACTAAGCCTCATTTTTGCCCCTCCTAGGTTGTTTATGCCTTATCTAATCCTATTTTCATTACAATAAAAAAATGACTATTTATGATCATAGAACTTTATTGAATATTTTTCGGCAATTTTCCATCAGGGCTAATTAATGCAAGGGCGTATTGATCCGTAAATATTGTTTTTGCCAAATTATTAACGGAATCCAATGTCACAGCTGATACTTGATCTAGTATTTCATTTAAAGAACGATGTCTTTTTAAAAGCAATTCATTTTTACCGTTTCGGCTCATTCTACTGTTTGTACTTTCTAAACTTAACATTAAATTTCCTTTCAATTGTTCCTTGCTGTTTGCAAGTTCTTTTTCAGAAATGCCGTCCCGTTTTAAAGTTGCCAATGTTTCTTGGATTGTTTCAAATAAAATATCCAATTGGTTATTAGCAGTTCCCCCATAAATAGCTAATATACCTGAATCTAAATAGGAGGAATGATAGCTATAAATGGAATAGGCAAGTCCGCGTGCTTCCCTTACATCTTGAAAAAGACGGCTGGACATGCTGCCACCTACAATATTATTTAACACTATTAAAGAGTAAATCTCATCATGCCCTACCGGTAGTCCATGAAATCCTAGACATAAATGAGCTTGTTCCGTATCTTTTTTCCTTGCGATCTTTTCATCTAAAATGACAGGCTGTTTGGAAAGTGGTTGTGCATATTTAGCTTCAAAATGACCAAAATAAGCTTCAACTTCTTTTATAAACATTTCATCAATATTACCGGCAACTGAAATGACAATATTCTCAGGGGTATAATATTGATCCATATATTTTCTTAATGTATCCCCATTAAAACTTGCTAATGTCTCTTCTGTACCTAGAATAGAATAAGCAAGCGGGTGATCTCCGAATGTTGCTTTACTTAGCATATCATGAACAATGTCGTCCGGTGTATCCTCATACATTTTTATTTCTTCTAAAACAACATTTTTTTCTTTCTTTAACTCTTCTTCATTAAAAGTAGAGTTAAAAAACATATCTGCTAATATTTCTAATGCAAAGCTTGCATGTTCGTCTAGAACTTTTGCATAATAGCATGTATATTCTTTGGAGGTAAATGCATTTACCTGTCCTCCAATACTATCAAAACTTTCAGCAATTTCCTTAGCAGTTCTCGTTGTTGTTCCTTTAAAAAACATATGTTCTAAAAAATGGGAAATACCGTTATTTTCTTTTGTTTCATATCGTGAGCCAGCACCGATCCAGATTCCAATAGCAACTGAGCGGACTGTTGGAATTTTTTCTAGTACAACTCTAGCTCCATTTTGGCAAGTATATTTTTTAATCAAGTGAAATCCTCCCATATCCAAAATACTCAAGTAGCATCATACCAATATTAATAGTGAATGTCACGTATTTCATAAATTTCCATATTTACTTTATCTTAACTCTTTCTTCACTTAATAATGTTGACACATTTGCTATTTGGTATTCTTTTTCCTTTATTTTTAAAATTAAACTTTCTAATCCTTTTGCAGTTGATGAAGTAGGGTGCATTAAGATCATCGTGCCATTTGATATTTTTGAAACAACACGGTCGACCATTGCCGTCGGATCAGGTCTGCGCCAATCAACCGTATCAACAGTCCATAAAATGACTTTCATATTTTCTTCTGCTGCTATTTTAATAACTTCATCTTTGAAACTTCCGCTAGGAGGTGCAAACCATTTTGGAGTAACACCCGTAGTGGCTTTAATGATTTCATTCGTTTTAACAATTTGTTCACGAATAGCATGACTCGATAAATTTTTCAAATCAGGATGACTGTAAGCATGGTTGCCAATTTCATGCCCAGCATCTACAATCATTTTTGCAATATCGGGATATTTTTTCACCCAGCTTCCATCTAAAAAAAATGTAGCTGTAACATGATGTTTCGCCATTGTTTTTAACATAAATGGAATATATTCATTTCCCCAAGCGACATTTACTAAAAAAGATACCATCGGCTTATCAGGATGACCACGATAAATGGGAGAAGGTGGAAGGTCATCTAAAGTGACTTTTGGCCTTACTTCTTCGAATACTAGTAAAAGAGGGTTAAATTTTCCGCTTTTCTCCATTCTTTTATATGATTCTTCAACATTAACTTTCAAACCATTTAGACCAGGGATTGCTTTCCAAACACGATCAATCCTAGCATCTTGAGGTGGAATTTCATATTTATCCTTTTGCTTCACAATTTCCAAATAAAGTGGATCTTTTTGATTTGAAACTGCAATCGCAGATTTTTTTATTGCATCTTTAAAATCAGTTTTATATGGGTTTTGAAAGGCACCGATTGTAATAATTAGCAGTACAGAAAAAACTACAAGTTGAATAGCCAATCGAATCATTATACTCGTCCTCCTTCATAACAAAATTATGAAATCAGACGAGATCATAGAACATTAGGAAAATAGGTAATTTTCCTGCAATGGTAAAATAATATCTTTTCTATTACTTTATTCCTTTAACAAGTTATTCTTTTTAAAATATTAAAAAAGAAGCTGCAATTTCAGCTTCCTTTCCTTTACGATGGATTCCGTTTTTCTTTTTGATCTTTTAAAACTGCTTTTCTGGAAAGATTAATTCTTCCTTGTTTATCGATTTCCGTTACTTTAACCAATAATTCATCCCCGATGGATACGACATCTTCCACTTTTCCAATACGCTCTTGAGCCAACTCGGAAATATGAACAAGCCCATCTTTACCTTGGAAGATTTCAACAAATGCTCCGAATTTTTCAATACGTTTTACTTTACCTAAATAAATTTGACCAACTTCTACGTCGCGTACAATATCTTCGATCATTTTTTTAGCTTTTTCGTTCATTGCCATGTCCGGTGAAGCGATAAAGATCGTACCATCTTGTTCAATATCAATTTTTACGCCAGTTTCTTCAATAATTTTATTGATCTGTTTCCCGCTTGGACCGATGACTTCGCGAATTTTATCCGGGTTAATCGTCATCGTTAAAATTTTCGGTGCATATTGTGACAATTGTTCACGCGGCGCAGCTAATGTTTGCATCATATGTTCTAATATTTGCATTCTTCCTTTTTTCGCTTGCATTAAAGCTTCTTCTAAAATTTCTCGAGATAAACCGGAAATTTTAATATCCATTTGTAGAGCTGTAACACCTTTTGTTGTCCCGGCAACTTTAAAGTCCATATCGCCTAGATGGTCTTCCATTCCTTGAATATCTGTTAAAACCGTATAATCATCACCGGATTTAACAAGTCCCATGGCAATCCCTGCAACAGGTGCTTTAATTGGTACCCCAGCATCCATCATTGCTAATGTACTTGCACAAATGCTCGCTTGAGAAGTAGATCCGTTCGATTCTAGGACTTCAGAAACTAAACGGATTGTATATGGAAATTCTTTTTCAGATGGAACGACTGGTTCGAGTGCCCGTTCACCTAAAGCTCCGTGTCCAATTTCTCTTCGTCCTGGAGCTCTGATTGGACCTGTCTCTCCAACACTAAATGATGGGAAATTATAATGGTGCATGAATCTTTTTGATTCTTCGATACCTAAACCGTCCAAGATTTGTACATCACCTAAAGCGCCAAGTGTACAAGTGCTCAATGCTTGTGTCTGTCCTCTCGTGAACAATGCTGAACCATGCGCTCTTGGTAATAAACCTACTTCAGATGAAAGTGGACGAATTTCATCAATTTTTCGACCATCCGGACGAATTTTTTCTTTCGTAATTAAGCGGCGCACTTCTTCTTTCACGAGCTTGTACAAGATTTCGTCAACTTGCATGAGCGTCTCTTCTGTAACGCCTTCTTGCTCTTCATATTTTGCTTTTACAGCTTCTTTAACGGAATTGATAGCCTCTTCACGAGCAAGTTTTTCTGATACTTGGACTGCCTTTTTAATATCCTCTTCAGCCATCTCACGTATTTCTTGCTCAAGTTCTGCATCAATTTCATATAGTTCTACTTCCATTTTTTCTTTGCCTACGTGTTTGGCAATTTCCTCTTGAAAAGCTATTAATTTCTTAATTTCTTCATGGCCAAACATGATCGCTTCCAACATTACTTCTTCAGGTACTTCTTTTGCACCTGCTTCAACCATGTTTATTGCGTCTTTTGTGCCGGCAACCACTAAGTGGATGTCGCTTTTTTCTTGTTGTTCAATCGTTGGGTTAATTATGAATTCATTATCTACGCGGCCGACTGTTACACCTGCGATCGGGCCGTCAAATGGAATGTCAGAAACTGTTAATGCTAAAGATGATCCAAACATTGCTGCCATTTCAGGTGAACAATCTTGATCAACACTCATGACAATGCTAACAAGTTGAACTTCATTGCGAAAACCTTCAGCAAATAATGGGCGAATTGGACGATCGATTAAACGACTAGCTAAAATCGCTTTCTCACTCGGGCGGCCTTCACGCTTAATAAAACCACCAGGAATTTTACCAACCGCATATAAGCGTTCTTCATAGTTTACAGTAAGTGGAAAAAAACCTAAATTTTTCGCTTCTTTAGAAGCTGTAGCTGTTGCCAAGACAGCTGTTTCTCCATAGCGAATCAGGCAAGCGCCATTGGCTTGTTTAGCTAACTGGCCAATCTCAACTACTAATGGGCGGCCCGCCCAATCCATGGAAAAGATTTGTTTTCCTTGTTCCATGTAAGTCAGTACCCCTCTCTTATGATTTGCGTTTGTGGTCAATATCGGTGAAATGTCGATTGTCAGATTGCTTAATTGTCTTCTATCTACTATATTGTATGTAGTTTATACCTTCAATAAATTACCAATTTATTCCAGTTATATTTGCGTAAGAAAAAAGCGGGATTAATCCCGCTTTTTGTAAATCTTATCTACGTAATCCAAGCTTTTGAATCAATTCACGGTAACGTGTAATGTCTTTATTACGAAGATAGTTAAGCAAGTTGCGACGTTTCCCTACCATCTTTAATAGACCACGGCGTGAATGATGATCTTTTTTATGAACGCGCAAATGTTCATTCAAATTGTTAATCTCTTCTGTTAGGACAGCAATTTGAACTTCTGGTGAACCAGTATCATTATCATGAATTTTAAATTCATTAATTATTTCTTGCTTACGTTCTTGTGTGATCGCCATCCTATTCACCTCCTCATCTTTAAATCCCCAATTCCCTAGCAAGCGTTGGTGAGGCGCATTGCCAAGCAATGGTTCTTCTTTTCCATGCATTATTTAGAATACTATTGTTTTAGGCAAAATGCAAGTTTTTCTTGGCTGTTTTTTGCAAAATATTGTTGTGCCTCTTCCTTATCTTTTCCGATTTGCTTAATTAATTCTTCGACAGATGTGAATTTTTTTTCGGATCTAAGACGCTTAATCCACACAATTTGCACTGTTTGGCCGTAAATTGTTTTTTCAAAATCAAAAAGATGGGCTTCAATCGCCAGTTTTACAGTGGATGGGTCGTGGAATGTTGGTTTATAACCAATATTTAAGATTCCTTTATACCACTTACCCTCAACCTTTGCGCAAATGGCATAGACTCCTGTTAACGGAAGAATGTAATCATCAACATGTTCAATATTTGCTGTAGGAAATCCGATCAATCTCCCCCGTTTTTCCCCATGGACAACGATCCCAGTCGTTTTGTAGTAACGGCCTAAAAATGCTGGTAATCGATGGACTTCCCCATTTTGTATTAATATACGAATTAATGTTGAGCTAATTTTTTCATTATTTTCAACAACTTTTTCAACGACAGTTTGCGTAAATTGCTTTCTTGAGTGAAAAGGTAATGTTTCCATTGTTCCTCTACCAAGCCGTCCATATGTATAATCAAATCCGGCAACAACATGTTTCACATGAAGCCCAATAATATATTGGTCTACAAACTCCTGAGGCAGTAATTCAGCAAAATGATTCGTAAATTCAACTATAAATAAATAATCGATACCAAGGTTTTTTATTTCCTCTTCTTTATCTTTAATTGATGTTATACATGCTGCATGTTCCTTACTATTTCGTAAAACTACGCTTGGATGTGGATAAAAAGTCATAACAGCACTTTTATATCCTAATTCTTCTGCTTTTATTTTAGCCGTCTTGATCACTTTTTGATGGCCAAGATGAACGCCATCGAAATACCCCAATGCCAAAACAAGTGGTGGAAAATCCTCTTTCTTGAAAGAATGGGGATGGCTTAACCTAATGACTTTCATATTCTGTTCACCTGCTTTATCCAACAGCCACTTGACGAAGCGCGTGGTTCTATTTAATCGATTTTTAACACCTTTTCTGGTTTCATCATCCCTGAAATCGTCGGGTGCGGCACATAAATTGCAATACATTCATTTTTGCTATTGTATAGGGCTAGCCGCTTCATTTCACCGTACCCATCTGGGATCGGAAGGATTTGTCCGTTTTGTACTTTCCTTTCTAGTTTTTCATTAATTTCGAATTTCGTCAAATGTAATAGAGCTCTCTCTAATGGATATAACTGTAAATTATCATTTTCGAGCTTTTCAGCAATTTCTTCAAACGTCAAACAATCATTTTTCGTAAAATTGCCTGAAGCAACTCTAGTTAACTTCGACATATGAGCTGGATAGCCAAGCTCCTTTCCAATATCTACCGCCAACGTACGAATATATGTCCCTTTGCTCGCACGTACATAAAAACGAAATGAAGGATTCGATTGATCTAAAAAATCAAATTCATCTAATATTTTGATTTCATAAATTTGAACTTTTCTCTTCGGACGTTCTACCTCCTGTCCACTTCGAGCATATTCATACAGTCGCTTTCCATTAACTTTCACAGCTGAAAACATAGGAGGTATTTGAACGATAGTTCCATGAAATTTCATTAACACATCATCAATTTCATTTCTCATTATTTGTCCTGTAATTTCTTTTTTATCAATAACATCCCCAGAGGCATCTTCAGTTGTTGTTGCAATACCTAAGGTGACTTCCCCTTCATACGCTTTCTCTGCTTCTGTCAAATATTCTGCCACTTTTGTCGCCCTGCCGACACATATAGGCAATACACCGTCAACATCGGGGTCCAATGTTCCGGTATGTCCTATTTTTTTTGTTTTTAATAGCTTGCGAAGCTTAAAAACACAATCATGGGACGTCATTCCTTTCGGTTTCCAAAGAGGTAAGATCCCTTCCAAAACCAACCCCCCTATTTTATTTCTTAGAAAAAGGATAGACAATAGTCTATCCTTCAGAATTGTGTTGTTCTTTTTCTTTTTGTAGTTGTTCTAAAATTGTTTCAATTCGATTTCCATATTCAATCGATTCATCAAACTCAAAAAATATTTCAGGCGTTTTTCTTAAACGAATTCTTTTACCGATTTCGGAACGGATAAATCCATTTGCTTTTGCCAAAGCAGTTAGTGTATTTTGTTTTGCTTCTTCATCTCCAAGGACAGTTATATAGACTTTTGCTATTTGCAAGTCCCCTGACACTTGCACATCTGTTACAGTAACAAAACCTATACGAGGATCTTTAATTTTTCGGCTAATAATATCGCTCAATTCTTTTTTCATTTGTTCTCCAACTCTTGTAGGACGAATATTGCCCATGTCTATCACCTCGCTATTTGAAGTTATAACCAATCAATGGTTGTAACTGTCCTTTCAATTTCAGGAAATGAATCAATCATTTGTAGCGCTTTTTCAAGCTCTTTTTCAGCAGCAATTTTATCAGAGGAAACAATCGCAATTGTAATTTCTGTCCGCTGCCATAAATCTTGAAAATCTGTTTCCGCCACCGATATATTGAAGCGTTGTCGTAATCTCGTAATAATTCGCTGTAAAACTGCCCTTTTTTCCTTTAGGGAGTTCGCATTATATATGATGCACTCGCATGTTGCACAGCCAATCATTTACGTTCTACTTCTTCCATTACATATGCTTCAATAATGTCGCCTTCTTTAATATCATTATAGTTTTTAATCGTCAATCCACATTCATAACCTTGGGCTACTTCTTTTACGTCATCTTTGAAACGTTTTAACGTATCGACTTCGCCCTCAAAAATAACAACACCATCACGAACTAAACGAATACCCGCATCCCGAGTGACTTTCCCGTCAGTTACATAGCAACCGGCAATTGTACCAACTTTGGAAACTTTGAAAATTTCCCTTACTTCTAATTGACCGATTACTTTTTCTTCATATTCAGGATCGAGCATTCCTTTCATTGCCGCTTCAATTTCCTCGATAGCTTTATAAATGATGCGGTGCAGGCGGATATCAACCTTTTCTGCTTCCGCTGTTTTCTTTGCATTTACATCAGGACGGACATTAAATCCGATAATAATCGCATTGGAAGCAGATGCTAAAATAACATCAGATTCTGTAATCGCACCGACACCAGTGTGAATAATTTTTACTTTTACACCTTCAACATCAATCTTTTGCAATGAAGATGACAGTGCTTCGGCTGAGCCATGAACATCCGCTTTGATGATGATATTAAGTTCTTTCATATCACCTTGTTTAATTTGTTCAAATAAATCTTCAAGGCTGACTTTGTTTCGTTCTGCACGCTGCTGTTCAAGCTGCTTTTGGGCACGCGCTTCGCCAATTTGACGTGCTTTCTTTTCATCTTCAAATACGACAAAACGGTCACCTGCACTTGGAACTTCGTGCAAGCCTGTGATTTCAACAGGTGTTGATGGAGTTGCTACTTTTACGCGGCGACCCATATCATTCACCATCGCACGAACACGACCGTACGTATTTCCGACAACAATCGGATCGCCCACTTTCAATGTACCGTTTTGAATGAGCAATGTTGCTACAGGACCTCTTCCTTTATCAAGGTTCGCTTCGATAACTGTACCCACCGCAGGTCGATTTGGATTAGCTTTAAACTCTTCCACTTCACTTACTAATAAAATCATTTCTAGCAATTCATCGATACCTTGACCTTTTAATGCTGATAACATAACAAAGATCGTATCTCCGCCCCAAGCTTCTGGAATAAGATTGTATTCCGTTAACTCTTGCATGACTCGATCAGGATTTGCATCTTCTTTGTCAATTTTATTTACAGCAACAATAATTGGCACACCTGCTGCTTTAGCATGGTTAATAGCTTCAACTGTTTGAGGCATAACACCATCATCAGCAGCTACAACGAGAACAGTAATGTCAGTTACGCTGGCACCGCGGGCACGCATCGTTGTAAATGCTTCGTGACCTGGTGTGTCAAGGAACGTAATTTTCTTATCATTTATTTCAACTTGATAAGCACCAATATGTTGTGTAATTCCTCCAGCTTCACCAGCTGCAACTTTTGCATGACGAATGGAGTCTAACAATGTTGTTTTACCGTGGTCGACGTGGCCCATAATTGTCACAACTGGCGGCCGCTCTACTAAATCCTCTGGTTTGTCTTCTCCGATGTAGTTTTCTAAATCTGTCATATCAAGTACAACTTCTTTTTGTACTTCCGCACCATATTCTGATGCAATCAATTCGATGGTATCATCATCTAAATCTTGGTTTATTGTTGCCATGACACCAAGCATCATCAACTTTTTAATGATTTCTGACGGTTCTTTTCCTAATTTTTTCGCTAACTCTCCCACCGTCAAGCTCTCTTCATATTTTACGACCTTAACTGTTTCTTCTTTTTTAGGCGCTTGTTGCACGTTTTGTTGTTTTTGATTTTGCTTTTGTTTTTTATTTTTCGGATGTTGCTTTACAATTTTTTCGCTACTATTTTCTTTTTCTCGTTCTTGTTTTGATTTTACTTTTTTCGGACCTTTGCTTTTATTTTTTGGCTCATAAACGTAGTCATCATCAGTACCGTGTACATCTTCTTCTATTTCGTCTTGTTCACTGATTGGAAGAATAGGTCCTTTTGGTCCTCTTTTCTTTTGTTTCTTAGGATCGAACTTAGGACGCTTTCCATCTTTCTTTTGTGGATGTGTATTCGCTTGGTCTGCTTCTTGCGGTTTATTTTTTGTATACACTTTATCTAAAACTTTAATTGCGTCTTCATCTAACATGGACATATGGTTCGTTACCTCGATATTATTTTCTGTTAATTTAGAAATAATTTCTTTACTTGATTTATTATGTTGTTTTGCATATTCATAGACACGCATCTTACTCATACGTTCACCCCCAAAAAATTTAATCGAGCAACTCCTCTAATTTCTTAGCAAAACCATCGTCAAGAACGGCAACAACAACGCGAGTGTCTTTGCCTATAGCCTGACCTAATGTAAAACGGTCATTCACTTTCTTCAAAGGAACTTGATAATATTGACATTTATCAGATATTTTCTTTGCTGTATTCGCCGATGCATCATTAGATAAAATTACTAATTTTGCTTTCCCTTTTCGGATTTCTCTAACGACTAATTCTTCACCTGAGATTAGTTGACCTGCCCGATTACATAGACCTAATAGCGACATCCATCTTTTATCATTCAAATGTTTATTGCTCCTTTTCAAGGAATTGGAGTATTTCATCATAAAATGATTCCGGTATTTTTACTTCTAAATGATGTTCAAGAATATTTTTCTTTTTGGCGAGAAGAATGCACTCTTTATCTTTGCTAAGATAGGCGCCTCTTCCAGATTTTTTACCTGTAGGGTCAATGGAGACTTCCCCGTCTTTTGAACGGACAATGCGGATGAGGTCGCGCTTTGGCTTCATCTCTTGACTAGCAACGCATTTACGCATTGGCACTTTCCTTTGCTTCATCCGGTCCCACCTCTACTTTTCATCTATATCTTCTGTTTCTTCATCGGAGAACAAACGATCTGTTTGTACATCTTCTTCTAGTTGAATTCCCAACTCTGTATCATCTTGTTCGTCTGTTTCATAATTAATTTCCGGTGAAAATAACGGCTCTTCTTCTTCAGCAGGCTCGTCGGTTAAAATATTTAGAGCTTTTGCTTCTGATAAACTTTTTATGTCAATTTTCCAGCCTGTTAATTTAGCTGCTAGACGCGCATTTTGACCTCTTTTGCCGATTGCAAGGGACAACTGATAATCAGGAACAATTACAGTTGTAGCTTTTTCCTCTTCATTTACAAGCACTTTTACAACTTGGGCTGGACTTAATGCATTTGCTACATATTCGACTGGATCTTTAGACCAACGAACGATATCAATTTTTTCACCTTTTAACTCATTTACGATCGCTTGAACCCGTTGGCCTTTTGGACCGACACATGAACCAACCGGATCCACATCTGGGTTGTCTGAATGAACTGCTATTTTCGAACGGTCTCCAGCTTCTCTAGATACAGACTTAATTTCAACGGTTCCATCGTATATTTCAGGAACTTCAAGTTCAAATAGACGCTTTAATAAACCTGGATGTGTTCTTGAAAGAAAAATTTGCGGTCCTTTTGTCGTTTTTTCAACTTTTGTAATATAAACTTTTATACGGTCATGGACTTTATATGTTTCATTTGGCATTTGTTCGCTTGCAGGTAAAAGACCTTCAATTTTACCTAAGTTCACATAAATGAAGCGAGAGTCCTGCCTCTGGACAATACCGGTCATAATATCTTCTTCACGGTCAATATATTCTGAATAAATGACACCCCGTTCTGCTTCACGAACGCGCTGTGTTACCACCTGTTTCGCGGTTTGCGCTGCAATTCGTCCAAAGTCTTTCGGAGTCACTTCGATTTCAACAATATCTTCAATTTCATAATTCGGATTTATTTTTTTCGCTTCTTCATATGAAATTTCGAGACGTGGATCGAATACTTCTTCAACCACTTCTTTTCGAGCAAACACCCGCATCGTTCCTGTTTCCGGATTGACATCCACGCGAACATTTTGTGCCGAGTTAAAATTGCGCTTATAAGCTGATATTAACGCAGCTTCGATCGCTTCTAACAAAACTTCTTTACTAATGCCTTTTTCCTTTTCAAGCAATGTTAAGGCATCTAACAATTCACTACTCATTGTTTTCTCTCCTTTAATGTAATCAATCCTTAACGTTAGTGAAAGGTAACTGCCAGCCTAGCACTAGCAACTTTATTATATGGAATTTCATATTGCTTTTTTCTAGTTTTAACAAGGGTTTCGACAACGACAGTTTCCCCATCAAAAGAAAGAAGCCTTCCTTCAAAAACCTTCGCATCTTCAATCGGTTCATAAGTTTTTATATGAACTTGTTTTCCAATAGCTTTTTTCATATCTTCAGGTTTTTTTAGAGGACGTTCAGCTCCAGGCGAAGAAACTTCCAAAAAATAAGGATAGGTAATAGGATCTTTCTCATCGAGCTTTTCACTTAATTTTTCACTTACTTTTCCACAGTCTTCGATATCGATCCCTTTTTCGGAATCAATAAAAACTCTTAAGTACCAATTCTTACCTTCCTTCACAAATTCAATATCAACAAGTTCTAAATTCATTTCTGCAAGAATTGGCAATACAAGCTCCTCAGTTATTTCTGTTACTTTCTTGCTCATGCTTAACCTCCTTTTCGAAAGCGCGTTTCTTCTGAAGCAGTCCTTTCATTCTAATCGATATAAAATTCCCTGCTTGTTAAGCAGGGATCATTCATACATATAGCGATCAAAGTTGCGTAAAACGAAAATGAAAGAGTGGGTTTTGGCCCACTCTTTGAGAATTACCAATATTTTTCGTAACGTCAATAAAAATATACCATACGAACAAATTTTATGCAAGACGAGAAAACGGAAGTTCCCCTTTAAAACAAGGATAGCTGATTTTGATCAGGCAGGTCATCTAAACAACCTTGGCTTTCTAAATATTCAAGAATTGTTTTGGAAATTTTGCTCCTTTGTTGCAAATCTTCTTTTGACAAAAATTCGCCTTCTTCTCGTGCTTTTACAATATTCAATGCAGCGTTCGTACCAAGGCCAGGAATGGAATTAAATGGCGGAATCAAACTATTACCATCAACTATGAATTCCGTAGCACTTGAACGGTATAAATCAATTTTTTGGAAAGAAAATCCACGCTCACACATTTCCAAAGCAAGTTCTAGGACAGTCAGCAAGTTTTTTTCTTTCGTAGATGCGTCCAAACCTTTTGCATTAATTTCTTCAATGCGGCGGCGGATTGCATTTTTACCTTTAATCATTGTTTCAATATCAAAGTCATCTGCACGCACCGTAAAATATGCTGCGTAAAACAATATTGGAAAATGGACTTTAAAATAGGCGATCCGAACCGCCATTAATACATAAGCGGCAGCGTGAGCTTTAGGGAACATATATTTAATTTTTTTGCATGATTCAATATACCAATCTGGAACATTATGTTTTTTCATTTCTGCAATAAATTCGTCCGTTAATCCTTTCCCCTTACGGACGGATTCCATAATTTTAAAAGCTAATGAAGGTTCAAGGCCTTTGTAAATTAAATAAACCATAATATCATCACGGCACCCGATAACTTCACTTAATGTGCATGTGCCGGATTGAATAAGTTCATTCGCATTGTTAAGCCAAACATCTGTACCATGGGATAACCCTGAAATTTGGACAAGTTCGGAAAATGTACTTGGTTTTGTTTCTTCAAGCATCTGACGGACGAATCTTGTACCAAACTCTGGGATTCCTAAAGTACCCGTTTTACACATGATTTGTTCCTCTGTTACCCCTAACGATTCCGTTCCTGAAAATATTTTCATTACTTCTGGATCATCCGTCGGAATCGTTTTTGGATCGATTCCACTTAAATCTTGTAGCATTCGGATGACAGTCGGATCATCGTGTCCAAGAATATCAAGCTTTAACACGTTATCATGGATGGAATGGAAATCAAAATGCGTCGTTTTCCAATCAGCATCGACATCATCAGCCGGGTACTGAATTGGTGTAAAATCATACACATCCATGTAATCTGGTATAACGATAATACCGCCAGGATGCTGTCCTGTCGTTCTTTTTACACCTGTACATCCTGCTGCAAGCCGCTCAATTTCAGCAGCGCGAAATGTCAAGTTGAAATCAGAAGCATAACCTTTAACAAAACCAAAAGCTGTTTTGTCAGCAACTGTACCGATTGTTCCAGCTCGGTAAACATAATCTTCCCCGAACAAAACTTTTGTATAATTATGAGCTCGCGGTTGATAATCTCCAGAGAAATTCAAATCGATATCTGGAACTTTGTCACCCTTAAACCCTAAGAATGTTTCAAACGGTATGTCATGTCCGTCTTTTTTATATTCTGTTCCACATTTCGGGCAAAGCTTGTCTGGCAAATCGAAACCTGATCCGACCGATCCGTCGTCAAAAAACTCCGAGTGCTTACAATTTGGACAAACATAATGAGGTGGCAATGGATTAACCTCTGTGATTTCCGTCATTGTTGCTACAAAAGACGATCCTACCGAACCGCGCGAACCTACGAGATAACCGTCATTAAGAGATTTCTTAACAAGTTTATGAGAAATTAAATAAATAACGGCAAATCCATGACCAATAATGCTTTTTAACTCTTTCTCTAACCTTGCCTCGATAATTTCCGGCAAATTCTCACCATAAATTTCACGAGCACGCCTATAGCTCATTTCCCGTATCTCTTCTTCTGCTCCGTCAATTTTTGGTGTATACAATTCATCCTTTATCGGTTTCACGTCTTCAATGAGGCTAGCTATTTTTTTTGTATTTGTTACAACAACTTCTTTTGCTTTCTCTTCTCCCAGAAAAGACATGCACTCGAGCATTTCGTTTGTTGTTCGGAAATGGACGATCGGTTGTGTTTGTTTATTAAGCGGATTGCCAGATTGAGACGCAATCAAAATTTTTCTATAAACATGGTCCTCTTCATTTAAATAATGCACATTGCCCGTTGCTACAACCGGCTTTCCTAGTTTTTCACCGAGCTTTACGATATTCGTTAAAACATCAAGTAAAGCACGTTCATTTTGAATGATTTCTTTTTCGAGTAAATGATAGTAATTGGATGGTGGCTGGATTTCTAAATAATCATAGAACTTTGCAATTTCCTCAGCTTCCTCTGGGGATTTTTGCATCATAGCTTCAAAAACTTCCCCTTGATCACAGCCCGAACCGACAATAATTCCTTCCCGGTGCTTAATTAATACAGACCTTGGAATTCTCGGAACGCGATAGAAATAATCTACATGAGAAAAAGAAACTAGTTTGAATAAATTTTTCAACCCGATATTATTTTGTGCTAATAAAATGCAATGGAACGGGCGAGAACGTTTATAAGCATCAGCTTGACCCAAATAATCATTAAATTCATCATGATAACGAATGCCTTTTTCTTCACAATCTTTCAGCATTTTTATTAGTAAATAACCAGTTGCTTCGGCATCATAAATAGCACGGTGGTGCTTCGTCAGTTCAATATCAAATTTTTTACATAATGTATTTAATCGGTGATTTTTTAATTCAGGGTATAATGTGCGCGCGAGTTCCAATGTATCAATGACAGGATTCGCTGCTTTTTCAATTCCGATTTTTTGCAACCCTTGGTTTAAGAATCCCATGTCAAACGAAGCATTATGTGCAACTAAAATATCGTTTTCGATCCACTCATGGAACTGTTTTAAAACCACTTCTACATCTGGTGCATCTTTCAGCATATCATCGGTAATCCCTGTCAACTCGATTGTCGTTGCAGATAACGGGTGATGTGGATTTGCAAATGCTTCAAACCTGTCAATGATTTCTCCATTTCTTACTTTGACAGCTGCAAGTTCAATGATCGTGTCGTAGACAGCCGATAAACCTGTCGTTTCTACGTCAAAAACGACATAAGTTTCTTCACTTAATAATCGATGTGCTGAATTATAGGCAATAGGCACACCGTCATCAACGAGATTTGCTTCCACACCATAAATAATTTTAATGTCATGTTTTTTTCCTGCCGCATACGCTTCTGGAAAGGCTTGTACAACAGCATGGTCTGTAACGGCTATAGCTTCGTGGCCCCACTTTTTCGCTTGTTTAACAAGGTCTGAAATCGATGTTACAGCATCCATTTGGCTCATTTGCGTATGAAGATGAAGCTCTACTCTTTTTTCCTCAGCTGTATCGAGCCGTTCAATTGGCTTTATTTCGTTTATATCTTGGGCAATCATAACAAGGTCACGAACGAACGTATCGTTTTGAATTCCTCCCCGTACCTTTACCCACATTCCTTTTTTAATCATTTCCAATAATGGTATATCTTCTTTATCCCGAGAAAAGATTTTAACCATTAAAGAATCCGTATAATCTGTAATTTTCAGTGTTAATAATGAGCGTCCGCTCTTTAATTCTTTTAATTCGCTAAAAAAGACATAACCTTGGATAGTGATGCGCCGTTCTTCTTCTTGAATTTCTTTAATCGGTACAGGCTCATCTTTAATCGTATACCCAATCGTAAGTGCCTCTTGTTGTATTTTTTCTTCTTTTGCAGCTTCCTTTTTACTTGTTTCGATTGATGCAAGTGCTTCAATCATTTTTGAGCGGTCTTCATCTTCCATTTGATCTTTAAACTTTATATATTCCTCTTCCATATTTAAAATTTCAGTTTCAATTTTAAAAGAAGGAAAACCTAGTGTTTGCAACACAGCATCAAAGTTTTCTTGCTTCTTCTTAACTAAAGCTGACTCTGGCTCATTTCGAACTTGGATGAACAATTTTGATCCGTTTATCATTGGTTTTTGTTCTTTTAGCAATAATGAAATTGCTGGAGTAATACCATTTAATTGCTCTATAATATAAGGCCAATATTCTTGAAGTGATTTACAATCAGTTGGATTTAAATAGGAAAGTGAAAAAGTGATATGCGCAATATGCTGGAATGTTTTTATTAAATGGGATTTAAATAATAAGAATACTTCAAAAGGCAAATGAGACTGTAGCCCAAATTCAAAATGCCATAATTTTTTACTACGCTCAATGGTCAATTTTTCGATCCATCCATTTTGAAAATATGAATCTATAAGATCTTTTGGCATCGAAATTTGTTCTAACAAAAGCTGAAATCTTTCTTTTCTATCCACTAACGCTTGAGACACTATCTCTCCCCCTTATGAAACAAAGGAAGGTACCCCAAGGTGGACTAGAGGTACCTTTCAGTTTGGATCGAAACCATTCTACTAATAGGCTTTTAGAATTTCTTTAACTTTAATAACTAAATCATTAACTGGAACTTCAAATGTTTCCCCAGACTTGCGCAATTTGATTTCAACGATACCTTCTTCAGCTTTTTTACCAACTGTTATACGAATTGGGAAGCCAAGCAAGTCTGCATCAGCAAATTTAACACCCGGACGCTCCATGCGGTCATCGTATAAAACTGACAGCGATTCATTCGTTAACCGTTCATAAATTTGGTCAGCTAATATTTTTTGAGCATCCGTTTTGATATTAATTGGTATGAGGTGAACATCGAATGGTGTAACAGATGCTGGCCAAATGATACCATGCTCGTCGTGATGCTGTTCAACGATTGCAGCAACCGTTCTGGAAACACCAATTCCATAGCACCCCATGATCATTGGCTGAGTTTTGCCATTTTCATCAAGGTATGTTGCTTTCATCGATTCGCTATAGAATGTACCAAGCTTAAATACATGACCGACTTCAATACCTTTTGCAAATCGAATCGTACCTTGTCCATCCGGTGATGGGTCACCTTCTTGAATAAAACGTAAGTCTGCATATTGGCTCACTTGAAAATCTCTTTCTGGATTTACGCCAATATAGTGGAAGTTAGTTTCATTGGCGCCGCATACACCATTTACAACATATTGTACAGCAACATCTGCAATAATTTCTATATCATTTCTAATTCCAATTGGACCAATTGAACCAATCTCTGCTTTAAAAAGCTCTGATGTTTCTTCTGGTGTTGCCAATTCAACTTTTTTCGCTTCTAATAAATTTTTTACTTTTACATCATTAACTTCGTGATCGCCACGAACAACTACTAATACATACTTTTCATCATCAACTTTAAATAATAGCGATTTTAAACATTTTTCTTTCGGAACATTTAAAAACTGTGATACCTCAGCAATCGTTTTTTGATCGATAGTTTCAACTTTTTCAAGAGGAGCTAATTCTTCCTCAGGCTTTTCATAATTTACAACTACTGGAGCCATTTCAATATTGGCGGCAAAATCGGAACTATCGGAAAAAGCAATCGTATCTTCGCCTACATCAGAGAGAACCATAAATTCATGAGTATCTTTACCGCCCATCGCACCTGAATCAGCGATAACTGCTCTATAATTCAATCCACACCTTCTGAAAATGTTAGAATAGGCAGTTACCATGTCTTGGTATACTTCATCTAAACTTTCTTTCGTTGTATGAAAGGAATATGCATCCTTCATAATAAATTCGCGTCCCCTAAGCAAGCCAAAACGCGGACGTGCTTCGTCACGGAATTTTGTTTGGATTTGATAAAGAATAAGTGGAAGTTTTTTATATGAGTTAATTTCGTCACGTACTAAAGAAGTAACAACTTCTTCATGCGTTGGACCAAGTGCAAAATCACGTGCATGTCGGTCTTTAATTCTCATCAATTCAGGTCCAAAGTTAAACCAACGTTTCGTTTCATACCATAATTCAGCAGGCTGCAATGTAGGCATTAATAACTCTGCACCGCCAATTGCATCCATTTCTTCACGTATAATTTGCTCAACTTTTTGTAGAACGCGTTTTGCAAGGGGCAAATAGCTATAAATACCTGCTGCATTTTGCCGCATATAACCTGCTCTTAACAATAATTGATGGCTTTTAATTTCCGCATCTGCTGGAACATCTCTTAATGTAGGGATAAACATTTTACTTTGCTTCATATTCGCACCTCTTATTTTACAACGATTGTAATAAAGATTGATTATAGGAAATATCTTTGGATATCATTCCAAGTGACAACAAGCATTAACAGCATTAATAATGCAAATCCGATAAAGTGTACAATACCTTCCTTTTGTGGATCAATCGGTTTTCCACGCACAGCTTCAATACCAATAAATAGAAGTCTTCCTCCATCTAGTGCCGGCAGCGGCAATAAATTTACAATACCAAGGTTAATACTTAAAATTGATGCCCACGTCATTAAGTTAAAAATGCCTGTTTGGGCAACTTCATCTGTAATACTATAAATACCAACAGGACCGGACAAGTCATCAATCGAAAATTGACCGACAATAAGTTTGCTTAATCCTACTAAAATTTGCTCTGTCCAGTAATACGTCTTTTCAAAACCAAAGACAATTGATCCAATGAACGATTTTTCTACCGAAGGATAAACACCAATAAAGCCTACTCCATCATCTGGGCGCAGTTTTGGTGTAACTTCTATTTCCATTTGTTCACCTTGCCGCTCAATAGTAAATAGCAGTTCTTTTCCGCCATTTTTTTGAATCATTTGCACCATTTCATTCCAGTTTTCTATTTTTTTATCATTAATGGCATAAACGCGATCCCCTTGTTTTAAACCTGCCTCAAATGCAGCTCCGTCTGGTGTTAGTTCTCCTAAAATCGGTTCTTTCACCGGCGTTCCAACGAGTGCGCCTAATATAACAAAAATGATAAAAGCTAACACGAAATTCATCAATGGGCCTGCAAAAATTTGCATTGCGCGCTGGGATAAAGTTTTTGATGCAAATTGGCGATCGTATGGAGCAATCTGTATTTCTTGCTCATCAACAACCAGCATTGCTTTTTCATCAATTTGAAAGGTTTGCAATACATCGTCATCTTGTTCGTATCCAGAAACAAATAATCGATGGACTAAATCAATTTGCTCGGCTTCTATGACTTTTGCATTCGGATATTTGTCTTTATTATTAACAATAATTTTTGTTACTTTTTCATCGGTTCCAAATATTAAGCCTATATGATGCCCAGGTTTAATTTCTACCAACTCTGGATCTTCCCCAGCCACTCTTACAAAACCGCCCAAGGGCAATAAGCGAAGTGTATATAATGTTTCATTCCACCGAAAAGAAAATACTTTTGGACCAAAGCCAATTGCAAATTCACGACAAAGCATTCCAGCTCGTTTTGCAAAAATTAAATGGCCGAGCTCATGAAAAAAAACAAGTGCACCGAAAATGATGACGAATGCAATTACCGTGTTCAAATAAAAAACCACCTTTTAATAATTTATTCCTTAAACTAAGGATCGTATAAACGATCTTGTTTGTCGGTCAACATCTATAATTGTTTCTAAATCAGGATTTGAAATCGGTGAATGGTTTTCCAGCGCTTTTTCTATTAAATCTTCAATTTCCAAAAATTGAATTCGTTTTAATAAAAATAGTTGTACTGCTTCCTCGTTTGCAGCATTGAGAACAGTAGTCATCGTACCACCAATTTTTCCCGCTTCATATGCAAATTGCAAACAACGGTATCTTTCAAAGGAAACAGGTGCAAAATGGAGCATACCGATCTCCATTAAGTTTAACCTTTTTGAAATAGGTAACGCAAGTCTTTCAGGATATGTTAGCGCATATTGGATTGGTACCCGCATATCTGGTGAACCAAGTTGGGCAATCATACTTGTATCCTCGAATTCAACGAGGGAATGAACGATGCTCTCCTTATGAAGAACAACATCAATTTTTTCATAAGGCATATCAAACAGATGGTGTGCTTCTATAACCTCTAATCCTTTGTTCATCATCGTAGCTGAATCAATCGTTATCTTTGCACCCATCGTCCAGTTTGGATGTTTCAGAGCATCTTCCACTGTTACACCTATTAATTCTTTCCTCGTCTTATCTCGAAAACTACCGCCGGAAGCCGTTAATATGATTCGTTCCAATCTTTTTTTATCTTGACCTTGCAAACATTGAAAAATCGCTGAATGTTCACTATCCACCGGTAAAATTGACACATCGTATTTTTTTGCTTCAGACATGACGATATGCCCTGCCGTTACTAAAGTTTCTTTATTGGCAATCGCAATCGTCTTCCCTGCTTCAATTGCCTTTAATGTCGGTTTTAAACCAACGCTGCCCATCACTGCATTGACCAACACATCGGCATCATTTTCCGCCGCTACTTCAAGTATTCCTTCTTCCCCATAGACAACTTTCACTTGAGAAGGGACGTTTGCTCTTAAGTAATCACAGCTATCCTTATCTATAACAGAAACAATCTTCGGTAAGAATGTATGTATAATTTCCAATCCTAATGTTAAATTTTTTCCAATCGAAATCGCTTCTAACACAAAATGATCTTGATGCAACTTGAGAATATCAAGCGTTTGTGTGCCAATCGAGCCTGTTGCACCAAGGAGGCTTATTTTTTTCGTCATAATCGCTCCTTACCCATCTTCAAATTGTTCATATAAATTGCAAGAAATGTAAAATTGGCAGTACGAATAATAAACTGTCAAACCGATCTAAAATTCCCCCATGACCTGGAAGTATATGACCAGAATCTTTGACAATATAATGCCTTTTTAAAGCAGATTCAACTAAATCACCCATTTGGCCACAAAGGGATGTTATCATCGCAACGACTAATACAACCAACATGGATGAATGAAGAGGTTGAACTAATTGAAAAATAAACGCGACAACGACTGCCGATAAAACTCCACCGACAAAACCAGCAATTGTTTTGTTTGGACTTATTTCAGGCCATAATTTTCTTTTTCCAAAAGCCCTACCTACAAAATAGGCGCCTGAATCTGTTGCCCATATGACAAATAAGGCAAAAAACACATATGGTAAACCTGCAAACCTTGTTTCAATAAAATAATAAAATCCGATCCCTACATACAATGTAGATAATATTAAAAATCCTGCATCATCAAACGTAAATTTATTTTTTGAAATAACTGTATATGTAAGAAGCAATAACACCACTACGAGTGCAACCTCAATTTTTGAAAAAGAGTTGCCTAAATGCTCTATTAAAAATGGCTTTGGAAGTAATAAAATCCATAAAAACAGAAAACCTATAAGAGCGGGCAATGAGAATAAAGGGATTTTTTTCATCCTTAACAATTCTTTAAAGGCTATTGTCCCTAAGAGGTAAACTAACAAAATAAATGGTACACCGCCAACGATGACTAGCGGTAAAAAAATTGATGCTGCCAAAATTGCTGTTATTATTCTTGTTTTCATTTAAAACCTCACCTTAAATTTTATACGCCGCCAAACCTTCGGGTCCGTCTTTGATATTCAGCAATGGCTTGGTATAAATGTTTTTTATCAAAATCAGGCCACAACACATCGGTAAACCAAAATTCTGAATAAGCTAACTGCCACAGCATAAAATTGCTTAAACGAATTTCTCCGCTCGTCCGTATTAATAAATCTGGTTCTGAAAGATCGGCGCTCATCAAATAATTTGAAAACAATTCTTCTGTAATTTCATCAATAGTTAGTTTACCATTATTTGTATCCTTTATTAACTGTTTAATTCCTTCAATAATTTCGTACCGGCTTCCATAATTTAATGCGAAATTTAAAATCATCCCATCATTATTCTTCGTGTCTTCAATTGCTTTGTTTACCGCTCTTAACGTATGTGGAGGAAGTTGGTCTTTGTTCCCCATCACACGGACTTGGACGTTTTCAGCTACTAATTCAGGCAAAAATGTCCCTAAAAACTCCTCAGGGAGTTTCATTAAATAGTCAACTTCCATTTTTGGCCTTTTCCAATTTTCAGTTGAAAATGCATAAAGGGTTAAAACTTTTACACCAATTTCATTCGATGCTTTCACAATTTTACGAACAACTTTCATACCTTCATGGTGGCCAGCCATACGAGGAAGTCCTCTCTTTTTTGCCCATCTCCCATTTCCGTCCATAATAATTGCAATATGATGGGGTATAGAAGAAAGATCAAGCTGATCGATTGAATGATCATTATCTGAAGTGCCAATATCTTTTTTGTTCTTTCTCAAAGAGAACTTTTCAAGCATTTGAATCCTCCACCTAAACACAATTTTTCTATGTATAAAAAAACCCCCTATGAAAGAGAGAGGGTTTTCTTTGTAAATTATATTGTAACGTGATTTGGGCTAGACTTCCATTATTTCTTTTTCTTTTTCTTTTGTAATTGCATCGATTTCCTTAATATGATTATCTGTTTCTTTTTGAACGTTTTCAGCAAAACTGCGGTGCTCGTCTTCCGTCAATTGGCCATCTTTTTCTAATTTTTTCAACTCATCATTGGCATCACGACGAATATTTCTAATAGCAACTTTTGCATCTTCAGCCATTGCACGAACATCTTTAGCCAATGCTTTACGGCGCTCTTCTGTTAGTGGTGGAATTGTAATGCGAATAATGGAACCGTCATTTGTTGGATTCAAACCAAGGTCGGATTTAAGGATTGCTTTTTCAATATCGTTGATGACAGATTTGTCATATGGTTGAACAACTAAAAGGCGTGCTTCCGGAACAGTAATTGATGCTAATTGGTTTAACGGAGTAGGTGCACCATAATAGTTAACTTGGACCCGCTCGAGTAGTGATGGGTTAGCCCGTCCGGCACGAACTGTCGCAAGTTCTCTCTTAAATACTTGAATAGCCTTATTCATTTTTTCCTTAGCATTTTTAATAACTGTTTGTCCCATCGTTATTTCCCCCTTACAAATGTTCCAATATTTTCACCACAGACAACCCGTTTAATATTTCCTTCTTCCATAATTGAAAAGACGATTAATGGAATATCATTATCCATACATAGTGAGGAAGCCGTTGAATCCATAACAGCCAATCCTTTTTTAATGACGTCCAAATATGAAAGTGTCTCGTATTTAACTGCATTTTTATCAATCGTTGGATCTGCACTATAAACACCATCGACATTATTTTTAGCCATTAAAATAACGTCCGCTTCAATTTCAGCAGCTCTTAGCGCAGCAGTTGTATCTGTTGAAAAGTATGGATTTCCAGTGCCAGCAGCAAAAATGACAACTCTTTTCTTCTCTAAATGGCGAATTGCTTTTCTTCTTATGTATGGCTCTGCAACTTGACGCATTTCGATGGATGTTTGAACACGTGTTTCAATACCAATGCTTTCCAAACTATCTTGAAGTGCCAATGAGTTCATACAAGTTGCCAACATTCCCATATAATCTGCAGTGGCACGATCCATCCCCATTTCACTACCAATTTTACCTCTCCAAATATTGCCTCCGCCAACAACAATTGCTATTTCAACGCCCATTTCGGCAATTTCTTTTACTTGTTTAGCGATGCTGTTAATAACTGCAGGGTCAATTCCAAACCCTTTGGAACCCGCAAGCGCCTCACCGCTTAATTTTAATACTACGCGTTTATACTTTGGACTTGTCATGACTACCTCCAGCGTTAAATCTGTCTTGCTATTCTAAAATAGGGAACACACTGTGTTCCCTACTAAACGATTATTTCTTAATTTGATTCATTACTTCTTCAGCGAAGTTTTCTTGACGCTTTTCGATTCCTTCGCCAACTTCATAGCGTACAAATGTTTTAACGGAAGCGCCTTTTGATTGTACATATTTTCCAACCTTTTGATCTGGATCTTTTACAAAAGATTGGTCAAGCAAGCAAATTTCTTCGAAGAATTTACCAAGACGGCCTTCTACCATTTTTTCTACAATATTAGCAGGTTTTCCTTCGTTAAGTGCTTGTTGTGTTAAAATTTCACGTTCTCTTGCAGTTTCTTCAGCTGGAACTTCTTCACGTGAAACATAACGTGGATTTGCTGCTGCGATATGCATAGCAATATCTTTTGCAAGTTCAGTATCATTTGTACCAGCAAGTACTGCTAAAACGCCAATACGGCCTCCCATGTGGAGGTATACACCAAATGCATCGCCATCTTCTTTAGTTACTAATTGGAAACGGCGAAGTGAAATTTTTTCTCCGATTTTAGCAATTGCTGCATTGATATGCTCTTCAACTGTTGGACCATTACCGTTTAGGTTTTGTTTTAATGCTTCTTCTACATTTGCTGGTTGTTGAGCTAATAAATGTTGACCAAGCTCTGTTACTAACTGTTTGAATGCTTCATTTTTAGCAACGAAATCAGTTTCTGAGTTTACTTCTAAAATAACAGCATTATTTCCCTCAGTAATAACTGAAGTAGTACCTTCTGCAGCAATACGATCTGCTTTTTTAGCGGCTTTGGCAATACCCTTTTCACGAAGATAATCAATTGCTTTTTCCATATCTCCATTTGTTTCAGTTAATGCTTTTTTGCAATCAAGCATTCCTGCTCCTGTTTTTTCACGTAGCTCTTTTACCATTTGTGCAGTAACTGCCATGTTTTATCCTCCTTAAGTTCGTTTATGTATACTTACTAAACCGTTTTTAAAAAGGTGATAAAAGGCTTAATCCCTCTTACCACCTTTATTATTCCTCATATCAGTATGTTTTATCTTCTTATTCAGCTAAAACAGGTTCAGCAGCTTCTTCACCTTGTTTTGCTTCAATAATTGCATCAGCCATTTTTGCAGTTAACAGTTTTACAGCGCGGATAGCATCATCGTTTCCTGGGATTACATAATCGATTTCATCTGGATCGCAGTTTGTATCAACGATGGCAACGATAGGAATGTTAAGTTTATGTGCTTCTGCAACTGCAATACGTTCTTTACGAGGATCGATAATGAACAAACAGTCTGGAAGTTGTTTCATTTCTTTAATTCCGCCTAAAAACTTTTCAAGGCGCTCTAATTCTTTATTCAAATTAACAACTTCTTTTTTAGGTAAAACATCAAAAATGCCTTCTTCACGCATTTTTTCAATTTCTTTTAGACGAGCAATACGTTTTTGGATTGTTTCAAAGTTAGTTAAAGTACCGCCCAACCAACGTTGGTTCACATAGAACATGCCGCTGCGTTCAGCTTCTTCTTTCACAGAGTCTTGAGCTTGTTTTTTTGTACCAACAAAAAGCACTGTTCCGCCATTTGCAGCTAATTCTTTAATGAAATTATATGCTTCTTCTACTTTTTTGACCGTTTTTTGAAGGTCAATGATATAAATGCCGTTTCTCTCTGTAAAGATGTAACGCTTCATTTTCGGATTCCAACGGCGTGTTTGATGTCCAAAGTGAACACCTGCTTCTAATAATTGTTTCATTGAAATTACTGACATAGTTCCTTCCTCCTAATTGGTTATTCCTCCGTTCATTTCATCTTAAAGCAAAACTGCTAAGCAGCACCATTGCTTTAATTAACGAACGTGTGTATTTAACACCGAAAGTTACTATATCATATTGGAGTTCATCTATCAAGTATTAATATTATTTTTGCTTCTAAATTTTAGTAATAACTCAATTTCTGTTTTTCCTTTATTTAATTTTTTGGCGATTTCTTCAACTTTTAGACCTTTATCAAATAAAAATACGACTTGTGATTCTAGCGATTGATCAAGTTTGTCTTGTTGATGTATTACCGGAGGTACAAAGTTTTCTTCATTATAATTATTTTTATTGATAGATGTTGTACGTTCGACTTTTTGAACGGAGTTTTCTAATTTATCTTTTTGAACTTCGATTCTATTTTGTTTAAGATGAACCTGCTTGTTTGTTCCATCATCCTTTTTTAAATATGCTAAAAGCTTTTTATTTTCTTCCTTCATTTCATTTAAATACGATTGGAATAACTCTTCGATTTCTTTTTGAAGCTCTAGTTGTTTCTCTTCATATACAGTAGTTTTTTTTAGCCGAATTGATAATATAATAATCCAGTAAAATGCTAGTGCATGTAATATCAAACTGATAATAAGAAGTAATGGATACATATTATCCCTCAATATCTAAAAAATTCCCTTTATAAGGGTGGGTGCTTTTTGATTTTTGCCTCGCCTGCTTCTTTTTTGATTGAGGATTCCGTTCAAATTTTTTATCATGTCCATCGCCAACAACTCTGTTTTTATTTGCTTCCCCATATTTGTTAACTTGATTTCTCTTTTTTAAATCTTCTTTTTGTTGTAGAGAAGCCATCTGCTGTTGAACGTGTTGGCCTTTATATTCTAGTTCCATTTTTGCAAAATCTTGTGTTCTAGGAAGGGCTACTTGCAATTCAACAAGTTTTAAGCTCATTTTTTCACTTCCCTTCATTCATATGGCCGTCAATTTACCTAACGAACGACGAAGTTTCAGGAGCGCTTTAGAATGAATTTGAGATATTCTAGAAGTTGATAAACCTAATACTTGACCAATTTCCGTAAGAGTTAATTCCTCTTTATAAAACAGGCTGAGGACAAGCTGTTCTTTGTCGCTTAATTCGGAAATCGTTTGTGCTAGTTCATGATATAGTTCTTCTTTAATCGTTTGTTCTTCAGGAGTCAACATATTTTCGTCGCGGATCGAAATGTTAATCCCATCTTGCTCTTCAGCATCTTTATTGCCTTCATCAAGAGATAAAATATTTGCAAAAAAACTTTCGGTAATAGCATGTTCCACTTCTTCAGTACTCATTTTCACTTCTTTTGCAATTTCTTCAATTGTTGCATTTCTCATCAATTTTTGTTCTAGACGTTCAATCGCAGCTTCAATTTTTTTATGTTTCTCCCTCAAACTGCGTGGAAGCCAATCTTCTTTACGAAGTCCGTCGATAATAGCACCCCTTATTCGAAAGGAGGCATATGTATCAAATTTTAGTTCGCGAGAGAGATCAAATTTTTCTATAGCATCATATAAACCTAAAAGGGCATAACTTTTTACATCTTCTTTGCTAACATTTTTAGGCAACCCAACTAAAATCCTTTGGACATGGTAATTAACTAGAGGCATGTAAAGACGTATTAATGAATCACCAGCTTGAGGATCTTTTGTTTCGATCCATCTTTGCCAAATCAGATCCTCATTGGTTGGTAATTGCGTCATTGTCATCCTCCTAACATATTGCGTTTCAGCAAACGCCTATCTTAAATGTCCTTAATACCTTGATTGACCGTTTTAATTGTCATAATACCTGTTTTTGGATTAAATTCGATCGACCGGCCGCTTTTACCCCCGACATCTTCTGCAACTACAGGGATACGAAATCGTTGTAATTCTCTTTTTACTGCTTCAACATTTCTCGGACCTATTCTCATTATCTCATTTTGCGTGCTAAACTGGAACATTTGAGCGCCACCGGCTATTTTTGCTTTTAGGTTGGTTATTTGTGCCCCTAAATTATGTAATCTTCTAATTAATTCTTCAATTGCGGTATCCGCATATTTAGCAAGATTGATTGCTTTCGTTTTAGCAGAGGTAGAATCAGGTAGCATCACATGCGCTAAGCCGGCAATTTCTTTTTGGCTATCATAGATCACAACCCCAACACAAGATCCCAAACCTGTTGTTCGAATGAGATTTGGAGATTGAACGACATTCATATCTGCAATCCCGACTTTAATCACTTTCTCTGTCTCATTCATCAATAGGAACTCCCAACGCACTAAAAATTTTTTCAAATGACACAGGGTCTAATAATAGAAAAAAATGGCCTTTGACACTTTCGTTCATAGCTTCTTTTGATTCTGCAACAGCTGTATCAATTACAATTGCAAAATCGCTAACTTTTGAAAGCTCCAGTATGCCAAATGTAAGGATCGCTCCGACCATATCAATGCTTAATGCAGGAACAGAAGGATTTAAATTTAATTTCGTAAAATCAGATAGAGCAGATAAATAAGAACCACATACAATATTGCCTAACTCTTCTAATGCCGAAGTAGATAATTCCGAAAACGGCGGATGTTCAAAAGTAAAGTTTTCTTCCCCAGTCATTTGTTGAATATATTTGTTCGCTTGTTCAATTGGTAAAATAAAAAACATGTTTCCTGGGGCGTCTCCTTCAATTCGTAAATAAACGGAAGTGATGACATTTTCAGATCCACCAACCATATTCATCATTTCATCAAAAGTTTCGATACGAACATCAGGAACAGTCATATAAATCTTTTTACCTAAAATTTTCGATAAAGCTGTCGCTGCATTACCTGCCCCAATATTCCCAACTTCTCTCAATATATCTAAATGATGACATTTGATATGTTTGATAAATGACATAACATTAACCCCGATCATTGAAGATTGTTTGTAAACTAATTACCAAGCAATATTTTTTCTAAATTTAATAAGATTAAAAGCCGTTTATTGATTTTAGCAACTCCATTTAAATATTCAACTTCGACTGATCCTACAACTTCAGGAGTCGGTTCGATTGCTCCTTCAGGAATATCGATTACATCATTGGCTGCATCAACAATCAGGCCAACTTCCATGTCATTAACGTTAACAATAATAATTCTCGTGCTGTCATTATAGTCCATTTCTTCAATACCAAGTCGTTTCCGTAAATCGATAATCGGTGTTACTACCCCTCGAAGGTTCATGACCCCTTTTACATAACTGGGCACTTTAGGCACACGTGTGAAATGCATCATCCGCTCGATGGATTGCACTTGATGGACAGGAATCGCACACTCTTCATCTTTTAATTGGAAAACGATCACTTTCAGTTCTGTTGAAACTTTTTCGGCCATTCTGCTTCCTCCTTTATCAAAACAAAACAATTGGATGAACTACTTAATTAGTGCGTTGCAATCAATAATTAACGCAACTTGGCCATTCCCTAAAATCGTCGCACCTGAAATAGCAAATACATTAGTCAAATAATTACCGAGTGATTTTAATACAATTTCTTGTTGTCCAATAAATGAGTCAACTACAAGACCAGCCATTTTATCACCTTTTCGAACAATGACGACTGAGTATAGATCGTCATCTTCTTTAACAATCGGCACTTCAAAGACATCTTTAAGAAATACTAACGGAACAACCTTGCCGCGGAAATCAATGACCTTCTGGTTATGTGCATTTAAAATATCTTCTTTTTTAATAATCGCTGTTTCAATAATAGATGATAAAGGAATCGCATATTTTTCTTCTTGAATTTCAACAAGCATAACGGAAATAATTGATAATGTTAATGGCAACTGAATTGAAAATATTGAACCTTCTCCAAATTTAGAATTGATTGTGACAGATCCGCTCAATGATTCAATCGTGTTTTTGACAACATCAAGACCAACACCGCGACCTGATACATCAGATATTTTATCTGCCGTTGAAAAGCCGGTTGCCATAATGAGCTCATAAACTTGCCTATCGGTCAAATTGGGTGCAGCTTCTTTCGTTATAATTCCTTTTTCTATAGCTTTTTTCAGAACTTTTTCACGATTGATTCCTGCCCCATCATCTTCTATTTCAATAAAAACATGGTTCCCGCTATGGTATGCTTTTAAGATAACAGTTCCAACTTCAGGTTTCCCTTTAGCCCTACGTTCTTCAGGCGTTTCAATACCGTGGTCAATAGCATTTCTTAACAAATGAACTAACGGATCGCCAATTTCATCAATTACTGTCCGATCTAACTCTGTTTCAGCACCGACGATTTCCAAATTTACTTTTTTATTTAAATCGCGCGCCAATTGCCGAACCATGCGAGGGAAGCGGTTAAACACTTGTTCAACAGGCACCATGCGCATATTTAATATAATATTTTGCAAATCCCCAGAAATACGTGACATCCTCTCAACAGTCTCTTGGAGTTCTGGATTGTTTAGTTCGCTTGAAATTTGTTCAAGGCGACCGCGGTCAATAACAAGCTCTTCAAATAGATTCATTAATATATCTAATCGTTCAATATTTACGCGAATCGTTTTGTTCGATACATTTTGCCCATTTGTTCTTTCTTTTTCACTTACTTGATTAAGATGGTCAGCTGTAGGACGGGGAATATGTTCTTCTATTTCATTTGATGATTGTTGTATAGTTTCTTCTTCCAAGTTTCCTTTCGTTTTTTTATAATCTTCTATTGAAAATTTAACAACTTTAACACTTTCAATCTCAGAAACTTTCATAATGCGCTTTTCAATATCTTCTGCATTTTCTTTTGAAACGAGCATAACAGCAAACTCATAATCAAAACGTTCTTCCTCCAAATCTTCAACAGGAGGGTTTGCCTTAATAATTTCTCCAACTTGTTCAAGAATTTCGAATACCATAAATACTCGGGCACTGCGCAATAAACAATCATTTCGAAGTTTGACTATAATTTCATAGCTTTGATACCCTTGTTCTTTTGATTGTTCGAGTACAGTCATCTCGAATTCATCAAGAGTGCCAATTCCTTCAATGCTTCCTTGTTTTGCTTGAGTTGTTGTTTCGGTTTGATTACTTTTTTGAAAAGATTTAGGGTCTTCCCCTTTTTCAATAAGTTGGAGTTTTGCCACAATTTCGGTAACATCCTTTTTCCCGTTTCCACCACTCGCAATGTCATTGACCATGGCTTCCAAGTAATCAACCGAATCAAACACTACATCTAAAATGTCAGGATTCACAACAATTTTTTTGTTTCTAATTGCATCCAAAACATTTTCCATTTTATGTGTTAAATTTGCTAAATCCTCAAATCCCATTGTTGCTGACATACCTTTAAGCGTATGGGCAGAACGAAAAATTTCATTTACAATACTTAAGTCATTCGGGCTGCTTTCCAAAGCTAATAATTGCTCATTAATCGATTGTAAATGCTCTTTACTCTCATCAATAAACATCTCTAAATATTGGCTTGTATCCATTAGTAACACTCCTTTAGACATCCATATACTTCATAATCGTTGGAGCAATTTTTTCCAAATGAACAATTTCATCTACTAGATTTGTGGCTATCGCTGACTTTGGCATCCCAAATACGACTGAAGATTCTTCCGATTCTGCAATAGCAATCGTGCTACCAGAAGATTTCAACGCTTTTAAGCCTTTCGTTCCGTCTGAGCCCATTCCAGTCATTAAGACCGCAATCTTTAGAACATTTTTCAATTCACTCACAGATAAAAACATCAAATCAACAGAAGGTCGATGGCCACCAATAGGTTCAGTTTGATCCAAATATATGTAAAAGTGGTTGCCACCTTTTCTTACTTTCATATGATAGCCACCAGGAGCAATATAAGCTGTTCCGTTTTGGACGATTTCACCATTTTCCGCTTCTTTTACATGAATATGGCAAAGCGAATCTAATCGATTTGCAAGTGATTTCGTAAAACCTGCCGGCATATGCTGAACGATCAAAATAGGAGCATTAACCGTTTTCGGAAAATTCGTAAGAACTTGCTGCAAAGCCCGCGGACCGCCAGTTGAGGTGCCAATGCAAATCAATTTATTTTGATGAATGTTAGCAGTTGTTCGGTTAAACTTAGGAAAATCCTTTTTGGGAAGCAAAGATGAATCTTGATTAGTTTTATTTAATAGCCCTTTCATATTAGCTTTTGAAGCCATTAATACTTTTTGTATGATCTCATCTTTAACTTTGTCTAAATCAAGTGATAGGGGGCCTGATGGTTTTGCAATAAAATCTACTGCACCATAGGAAATAGCTAAAAATGTATTTTCTGCTCCTTCTTGAGTTGTGCTCGAAAGCATCACAACCCTTGTCGGAATTTCCTTCATGATCACTTGGAGCGCTTCCAGCCCATTCATTTCTGGCATTTCCACATCAAGTGTAACAACATCAGGCTGCATTTCTTTTATTTTAAGAATCGCTTCTTTTCCATTTCTTGCTGTTCCAATGACGTTGATATTTGGATGCTCATTGAGAAAATCGGAAATTAACTTTCGCATAAAAGCTGAATCATCAACGATTAACACTCGAATATCTTTGGCCACGAATCTACTCTACCTTTCTAGAAAAAACACGACTTTCCTTACAATCAAGTAGTGTTTTTTCGTTTTCATTTTTTCTTATAAACTGAAATAACGGCGCAACTTGGAAATAAAGGTATAGGAAGAAGTTGGGTAGCTTTCATCATAACGGTGCTTCAAGTACCTTTCGACAATATTGATCATAGAACGGCTCACGTTCGAATCAGGTGCATAAAGAAGAAATGGCATTTGATGGCTAACCGCTTTTGTTACTGTCCGATCTTCCGGCAAATCACCTAATATGACGACATCCTTGTTCAAAAATCGTTTGACGGTATTTCCAAGCCGGTTTGCAGTAGACTGGGCCTGCTTGGCATTATAGGCCTTATTCACAACTAAATAATAAGGAGTCTGTGACTCTTTTAAGTAAATATACTTCATAACAGCATAAGCGTCTGTGATCGAGGTTGGTTCAGGCGTTGTGATGACGAAAACTTCATTTGATGCCAATATAAATTGCATGCTTTCATCAGTAATTCCCGCACTCATGTCAAAAATAACATATTCATAGTCTTCAATTAGCTCTTCAAATTGAGTTATGAATCGTTCAAACTTGTTTTGGTCAAGCTTAAAAATAGACGAGAGGCCCGTTCCAGCTGCAATAAAGCTAAGATTATTAGCCCCTTTTTCAATGATATCTTTTAATGAAGCATTGCTTTCAAACATATCTACTAGCGTACGATTTGGTGCTACACCCATCAAAATATCAATATTTCCCATACCAATATCCATATCAAATAATAACACCGAAGCATTTTCTTTTGCTAAACCTAAGGCGAAATTTAACGAAAAGTTTGATTTTCCTACGCCACCTTTACCACTTACGACGGCAATCGTTATCGTTTTTTGCTTGCGCCTTAATTTTTCTATTCTTTCTCTTAATTTTTCAGCTTGATCTTTCATGGCCAATTACCCCAAAGATCGTATTTAATATAGACTCCGGTGTTGCTTCCAGAATATCATCCGGAACATTTTGCCCATTTGTCAGATATGCAACGCCAATGCCATACTTCATAATTAAGTTAATCATTGATCCGTATTTGGAAGTTTCATCTACTTTTGTAAAAATTAATTTATCAATTTTAATTAATGAAAATTGATTGACGATTTCGATCATATCCGAATATTTTGATGGCAAAGCTAAAACGAGCATCGTCTCAATTTCTTCATTAAAATTAATGACAGACTTTAAATCTTCTACATACTGTTTATTTCTAAAGTTTCGGCCTGCTGTATCTATCAATACGAAATCAAAGTGTGAAAATCTTTCTTTTGCTCTAACAAAATCATCAAGGGTATAGGCAACTTCAAGCGGGGCGTTTAAAATTTTTGCATAAGTTTTCAGTTGTTCAATGGCTGCAATTCGATAAGTATCAGTTGTAATAAACGCGATTTTCTTGCCGTGTTTTAATACAGCATGTGCAGCAATTTTAGCTAAAGTTGTCGTTTTGCCTACTCCTGTAGGACCTACAACATTAACATACTTCTTCGAAAAATCGAATGCACCAAATGAAAATTGAGAAAGCTTTTTTTCAATAAATTCTTTTACCCATGAGTTGATTTGTGGGAAATTTGCTTCTGCCCGATTTACATACCATTTTTCCAGTAAGAAGTCCATAATATCCTTTCTTAGCTGGTGTTCAAATTCTTGGTCGAATAAAAATCGATTCATTTCCTTTAAAGGTTCTGGATAATGTTCAAAACCTTCTTGCCGATTTGTTTCAGCCATTTTTTTCATCAAAGCTTTTAAATCTTGAATTTCTTTTATTAGGTCTTGCTCAAGTTTCGTCTGTCCGATTGTAGCAATAGGGCTTTTTTCAATTTTGGTCTCCACATATTCCTTTTCTACTTTTTGTACTTTCGGTTTCGGAACAGGTTGTGGATCTATTGCTGCAATGACCTCAATATTTTTTTTGGCAAACAAACCAAAAATTCCACCTTTTTGTACAACCTTTGAATTTAATATGACGGCATCTTTCCCTAATTCATCCCGTATCATTTTCATCGCTTCTGGCACACTCGGTGCAATAAATTTTTTTACTTTCATTCAATATTCACCACCCCGACACTTTGGACTTCTACCGTTGATTCTAGTTCGTTATAAGACAAAACAGGAATATTTGGTAAATATGGATCTATTAATTGTTTCACATACATTCTTACAGCAGGTGAGCATAATAGAAGCGGTGCTACTTCAAACATTGATGCTCTTTCTATTTCAGATGCAATACTTTCAATAATTGCTTGGGAAACCGTTGGATCTAGCGACAAGTAGTTCCCATGTTCAGTCTGTTGAATTCCTTCAGCAATTGTTTTCTCAACTTTTCCTGACAAAGTAACGACCTTCAATGTTGTTCCATCGGTTACGTATTGCCTTGTTAATTGTCTTGACAATGCTTGTCTCACATATTCGGTTAAAAGGTCCGTATCATTCGTTAGGCGGCCATAATCAGCCAAAGCTTCAAAAATAACCGGTAAATTTCGAATCGAAACGTGTTCTTTTAAGAGTTTTGCTAATACTCTCTGAATATCACCAATAGACAATGGATTTGGTGTTACTTCCTCTACTAAAATTGGATAAGATTCTTTCAAATGGTCGACTAGCTGCTTTGTTTCTTGTCTACCAAGAAGTACATGTGCATTATTTTTTATTATTTCTGTTAAATGCGTCGATACTACTGAAGGTGGATCAACAACAGTATACCCAGATAATTCCGCTCTTTCTTTCACATTTTCCCCAATCCATTTTGCCGGCATGCCAAAGGCCGGTTCAATCGTATCAATTCCTTCTATACTATCATCATCAATAGTGGGACTCATTGCCATATAGTGATCCAGTAATAATTCTCCTCTTGCCACTTCATTACCTTTAATCTTTATGCGGTATTCATTTGGCTGCAATTGAATATTGTCGCGAATTCGCACAACAGGAACTATAATCCCATATTCAAGTGCTAATTGTCGCCTGATCATGACAATCCGATCTAATAAGTCACCGCCCTGATTTGTATCTGCTAATGGAATTAATCCATATCCAAACTCAAATTCAATCGGATCAATATCTAACAGATTGATCACACTCTCAGGACTTTTCATATCATCCATTTCAATTTCTTCACTCGTTTGAATCTCGATTTCACTTTGCCGCACACTATTTTTTGTGATTAAATATCCACCAAGCCCCAAAATACCAGCAATTGGCAGTGTAACTATATCATCAATAGGTGTCAGGATACCAAGTAATCCAATTGTTCCACCAGCCACATAGAGGAGTTTTGGAAAAGTAAAAAATAATTGTTGTACGACATCTGAACCAAAGTTGCCATCAGAAGCAGCCCTTGTTACGACAATACCGGTAGCTGTTGAAATAATCAGTGCAGGAATTTGGCTGACAAGACCATCGCCAACGGTAAGCCTTGTAAATCTATCTGTTGCTTCGCTAAAAGATAAATCCATTTGCACCATACCAATGATGATTCCAAAAATAATATTGATAATTGTAATAATGATCCCAGCAATCGCATCTCCTTTGACGAACTTACTGGCACCGTCCATAGCACCGTAGAAATCTGCTTCGCGTTGAATGTTTTCCCTTCTTTGACGCGCTTCCTGTTCAGAGATTATCCCAGCATTTAAATCCGCATCGATACTCATTTGCTTACCAGGCATAGCATCGAGTGTAAACCGAGCTGCCACTTCCGATACACGTTCAGCGCCTTTTGTAATAACTATAAATTGAATAATAACCAAAATTACAAAGACCACAAATCCGACAAGCGGATTACCACCTACAACGAAGGAGCCAAACGTTTCTACAACATCACCGGCTTCTCCATTGCTGAGGATTGATCTTGTTGTTGATACATTCAACCCTAGTCGAAATAATGTTAATAAGAGCAGTAATGAAGGAAAGATCGAAAATTGGAGAGCTTCCTTCATGTTCATGGAAACTAATATAACAATCAAAGCAAGCGTGATATTAATAATGATTAAAAAACTTAATAGCCATCCCGGTAATGGAATGATAAGCATTGCTATGATTAATATAACTCCCAATAGAACTGGAAGGTCTTTAGCTGACATTTAATTTCTCTCCAATCTTGTTACACTTAAATTTTTCTTTTTAATCGATATACATAGGCCAATATTTCGGCAACTGCTTTAAAGAAATGCTCAGGAATTACATCACCAATTTCCGTCTCTTCATATAAAGCTCTTGCAAGCGGTCGGTTTTCTACTGTAATAATGTCATGATGTTTAGCAATTTGTTTAATTTTTAAAGCGAGGTAATCTACCCCTTTTGCAACAACAATCGGGGCATCAGCTTTGTCTTCATCATATTTTAAAACGACTGCATAGTGGGTTGGATTCGTAATTACGACATCCGCATTCGGTATTTCTTGCATCATGCGCCGCATTGCCATTTGCCGCTGTTTTTCCTTTATTTTTGCTTTAATTTTTGGGTCCCCTTCCATGTTTTTATACTCATCTTTAATATCTTGCTTAGACATGCGTAAGTTTTTTTCATGGTCATATCGTTGATATGCATAATCAAAGATGGATAAAATGGTAAGTAGAATAGAAACCGCAAGACCCATCTGAATCGTAACTTTCCCTAAGAAAGCTAATGATACTGCAATATCTTTTTGGGATAAAACTAATACTTCATCAAAATGAATCCAAAGAACAAGAAAGGCGCCGCTTCCAACTACGGATATTTTTAAAATGGATTTTAATAATTCAACTAAAGCACGAATTGAAAAAATTCTTTTCGCTCCAGCGATTGGATTGATTTTTTCTAATTTAAATTGAATTGGTTCAGTTGAAAATAAAAAGCCAAATTGTATAAAATTAGAAAAAACAGCAATAACGATTGCTGTCACCATAATTGGCGCAACAAAAAAAAGCCCGCGAATTGAAAAATCAAGAAACATTTGATAAATATTTTCCTCAGATAATTCCCAAAACATATATTCATCTAATGTTCTAGTAATCATTGCGAACATTTCTTCTTTCATATATCCGCCTAAAAACATCAATACTAGAAAAATAGAGAATAGAGTCAGTGCCGCACTGACATCTTGACTTTTCGCAACTTGTCCTTTTTTGCGGGCATCCTGCCTTTTTTTCGGTGTAGCTTTTTCTGTTTTTTCACCAGCAAAAAATTGCAGGTCAAGTTGTACGTAATATGGCATTTTACAAGCCCCCAAAAATTTGCAATAACGAGCGCATTGAAAGTATCATCGATTCAAATAATTTTTCGAAAAGAAACATAAATGCTGGCAGGACGGCTAAAAGGATGAAAAAACTTGCTAAAATTTTTACAGGCAGACCTACAACAAAGATGTTGAGTTGTGGGACCGTCCTTGCTGTAATCCCTAAAGCAAGGTCAACTAAAAATAAACAACCGACGATCGGTATAGACATTTGAAAAGCGATAATAAACATCGTCCCAAACGTTTTTGCAATCAATGCTGCAAGTTTTTCACTGCCAAGCGAAATTGAAAGTTCATTAAGAGGAATAAATTTATAACTATAAAAAATACCATCTAAAAGCAAATGATGTGCGTCAATAGACAACATTAAAAGCATAGCAAATGTATATAAATATTGTCCCATAATCGGACTTTGTGCTCCTGTTTGCGGGTCAATGACATTAGCAATTGCAAATCCCATTTGAAAATCTATAAATCCTCCCGCAATTTGTACAGCTGACATGACCATAAAAGCAATTAATCCTAGTAAGAGGCCGACTAATATTTCTTTTAATAGAAGTAAAAAAAACTTTTCATCGATTTCTATTATTGGGTGTTCTATTGTAAAAAACATTATATAGGACAAAAAAAACGAAAAACCTACTTTATGAACAGCAGGAATGTTCCGATATGAAAATAGAGGAACAGTAACAAAAAAAGAAGTAACTCGAATAAATATTAATAAAAACACAGGCCATGCATTTATGATTTCAATCATCTTTTACCCTACAAATTTATGAAGATTATTAAATATTTGAAATGTATATTCTACCATTCTCGAAAGCATCCAAGGTCCAAAAAACACTAAGCCAATTAAAACGGCAAGTATTTTTGGTATAAAAGCTAATGTTTGCTCTTGAATTTGTGTGGTTGCTTGAAAAATACTAACAAGAAGACCAACACCAAGAGCCAAAAGAAGTAGTGGCAAAGATACCGCCAAGACTGTCATAATCCCGTCTTCGGCAATACCTAAAACAAAATGCGAATTCATCAAATCACCCTTCAATCAAAGTTAAAAACTGATTAATAGGGATTTTACAACTAGATACCAGCCATCAACCATTACAAACAATAAAATCTTAAAAGGTAAAGAAATCATTACTGGCGGCAGCATCATCATCCCCATTGACATTAGTACGCTCGCAACGATCATATCAATCACTAAAAATGGAACAAAAATCATAAAGCCAATTTGAAAAGCAGTTTTTAGTTCACTTATAGCAAAGGCAGGAACAAGTGCTGTTAAAGGAATATCATCAATCGTTTTAGGACGTTCCATCTCTGCATAATCTAAAAATAACATTAAATCTTTTTGTCTCGTATGCTTGCTCATAAACTCCTTCATCGGCTCTGTGGCCCGATCAAACGCTTCATCTTCTGTTATTTCTCCTTCCAAAAAAGGAGTAAGTGCTTGTTCATTTATCTCAGAAAATGTAGGAGCCATTATAAAAAAAGTCATAAAAAGGGCCAAACTAATTAAAACTTGAGTAGGCGGCATTTGTTGTGTCCCGAGCGACGTTCTGACAAATGAAAGAACGATGACAATTCTAGTAAAACTTGTCATTAAGATTAAAATACTTGGAGCAATCGAAAGAACTGTCAGTAGCAGAAGAAGTCGTACAGTTGTAGCGACATTTTCCGGACTATCGTTATTTAAAATACTAGGATCAATTCCTGGAAGAAACTCAGTCATTTGTCATGGTCCCTCTTAATTTTTTCATAGATTTTTTTTCTCCCTTCGGCTAATTCTTCCAATTGTCCTATTAACATTTGGCGAAAACTGTTTACCGAACCGTGCCCTTCTTCGGGCGCTTTTTTTCGTTTTCCATTATTGAAAAGGGATGACATGCCATCCAAAGGCTGAAGGTCATTTTGTTTTAATATTTTTTCAATTTCTTCTTGCGATGTTATTTCTTTTAATAATTGAATCGTTTCCCCTACACCTACTACAAAGATGGAATCACCAATCCGCACTAGTTGAATAGAACGATTCGGACCGAGCGAAATTCCACCTAAATTTTCCATCGTTTTCATTTGTCCAAATAAGCGGTTTTTTTTATGAACAAACCGTAATATTAAATAGATAAGAGCAATGATAATGGCTAATGCTAAAAACATTTTTACAAAATCAAACAAATGAAAACCACTATCAAATGATGGTGGATCTTCTTGTAAGAATCCATCATTTTCCGTTTTTTCCGCCCCTACATGGCGTCTCTCAATTTTATTTTCATCATTGCTAGTTTGTTTATTGTTTTCCTTTATCATTTGATCAACTGTCTGACTGTCATAATCAGGCTCCGCTTGGACATATGTTCCAAACGGAGCAATAAATAGAATCAATACCAATAAGAACCATTTACGCAAACATCTGCTGCCTCCTCTAGTCTATCCAATTGTTTTCTTAATAGCTTCCAATACACGGTCTGCTTGGAATGGTTTAACAATAAAATCTCTCGCTCCTGCCTGTATTGCATCAATGACCATTGCTTGCTGTCCCATTGCCGAGCACATAATAACTTTTGCATTTCGATCTATTTTTTTTATTTCTTTAAGTGCCGTAATTCCATCCATTTCCGGCATTGTAATGTCCATCGTTACAAGATCCGGTTGAACTTCCTTATATTTTTCAATGGCTTGAATACCATCAGCTGCTTCTGCTACGACTTGATAGCCATTTTTCGTAAGAATATCTTTAATCATCATTCTCATAAATGCCGCATCATCGACAACTAATATTCTATTTCCCACACAACTACCCCCATAGTCTATTATTGTAAATTCTTAATCCGGTCGGATTGACTAATAATATCCGTTACGCGAACTCCAAAATTCTCGTCGATAACAACAACTTCACCTTTAGCAACCAATTTATTATTCACTAATATATCAACAGGTTCCCCAGCTAATTTATCAAGTTCAATTATAGAGCCAGCAGAAAGTTCCAATATTTCTTTCACGGAACGCTTCGTTCTCCCCAACTCAACCGTTACATTAAGCGGAATGTCTAATAACATGCTTAAATTATTTGCTTCTTGAGGCACATACGTCATTTGATCAAAGGAAGAAAATACAACCGGTTGAATATTTGCTTTACTGTTTGGACCACTTCCAATATGTTGGGGTGCATTACCAACATGTTTCATTGGTTGGCTATGAATTTCTGTAACTGTTTGCTGGCTATCTGTACTACGAGATCGAATTTCTTGCTCACTCTTACTTCTATTTGTTGTATTCGTCTGAGTATGATTTGTTTGATTTTGTATGACTGTATCTTCTTTTGGACTTGAATTTGGGTTTAATAAACTGGTCACCAGTTTTATTGCAAAATCAACTTGTAAAAGTTGCATAATACTTGAATCTATTAGATTACCAATTTTTAAATTAAACGATACTTTAACTAATACTTCATCACTTGGAATTCTTTCTGTTCCAGCACCTTGAATAAAATCTAGAAAATCGATACTTGGCGGTGAAATATCAACTTTTTTATTAAACACCGTAGACATTGATGTAGCCGCTGAACCCATCATTTGGTTCATTGCCTCTTGGATGGCACTCAAATGAATTTCCCCCAAATCTTCCGAAGGATTTGTACCATCGCCCCCAAGCATTAAATCAGCGATAATCGCAGCATCACTTTGTTTAATCACTAATAAATTAATTCCTTGAAAGCCTTCTTTATATTCGACGGTAACAGCCACATATGGTTGTGGAAATTCGTCTTTTAATTGATTTTTCTTAACGATTGATACTTTAGGAGTAGTAATTTCTACTTTTTGATTAAGTAAAGTAGAAAGAGCTGTTGCCGAACTTCCAAAAGAAATATTGCCAATCTCACCCAAAGCATCCTTTTCAAGGGGTGTTAAATAATCATCAATATTGATCATTTCGTTTGATGAAGGTGAATCATCAAAATGGAGGTCATCTCCTCCTCCTTTTAGTAAAGCATCAATTTCATCTTGTGAAAGCATTCCATCACTCACCATCATCCCCACCTCCCTTTATTTTATCAATAATCTGAATGGCTAAATGTTGATTCTTTTTTCCCGCTTGTCCAATAAATTTTGGATGATCGGCAATTCTAATTTCCAACGGTTGATCAATATGCTGATCAAGTTGAATCACATCCCCTACTGCCAAATTTAAAAACTCTTGAACAGTAATTGTCGTCTCCCCGAGGATGGCTTGTATCGGCAAATAAGCTTTTCTAATTCTCTTTTCAATTATGGAAATTTCTTCAGGCATAGGCTCTTTTTTCGAGGTTTGCATCCAATAGTGGACAGATAATTTTGGAATGATTGGTTCTAACATTACATGTGGCAAACAAATGTTAATCATTCCACTAGTTTCCCCAATAGTTGTATTTAATGAAATAACAACAACTGTTTCGTTTGGTGAAACCATTTGTAAAAACTGAGGATTTACCTCAAATTCTGTTAAAACTGGATCAATATCTGCAATCGACTCCCAAGCTTCATGAAGATTCTCACAAGCACGCTCAAACATATTTGACATTACTTTTGTCTCTATTTCAGTCAAATTATCAACTTTATTGATGCTGCTTCCTCTTCCTCCTAAAATCCGATCAAGCATTGCATAAGCAATATTCGGATTTACCTCGATCAACATTCGCCCCTCCAATGGAGGCACTTCAAACACGTTTAAAATCGTCATTTTTGGAATTGATCGAATAAATTCATCATAAGGAATTTGGTCTACAGAGGCTACGGATATTTGCACATATGTTCTTAATTGAGCTGAAAAATGTGTCGTTAAAAGTCTTGCAAAATTTTCGTGAATTCTTGATAAACTGCGGATTTGATCCTTAGAAAAGCGTAATGCCCGTTTAAAATCATAGACTTTAACCTTTTTTGCTTTATCCTCTTTTTTCAGTTCATCAGCATTCATTTCCCCCGCTGAAAGCGCTGAAAGCAGTGCATCAATTTCACTTTGGGACAATACTTCTTCCGCCATTACCCACACCTCCAGTAAAAAGGGTCATTAGTGCTTATTGAACCAACCGCTTCGTTATGTAGACCTTTTGTACTGTCCCTGCTTGAACTATTTCATTTAAACGTTTTTTTATAGTTTCTTCAACTTCTAGTAAACCTTCTTTGCTAGTAAATTGCTCTTCACTCATTGCGGCAAGCTCTTGAATTAAAATATTATTAATCTGGAAATCTCTTTTTTCTAGCTCTGCTTTTGCATCTTTGCTATCTGCCTGTATTTTAAACTGAATGATTAAATAAGACCCATCATTTAAGTTCGTCGTTAATTCTTCTGTATCGATTGATAATTTAAGAATTTCTTCAATCGACTGTTCTTTATTGTGAATATCTTTCGTTACATTAATAATAACAAAGTATGCAACAACGCCGCTTAAAGTAATAATGATTAAAATAATTAACATGAGTTGTATAAGTTTATTATTCGTCATTTACTCATTCTCCCCCATCCTTGGATGCCCCAGCAAATGAACGTCACGATAAAATTCTTTTACTAAAAGAATAACATCTTCCTCATCCTCTCGCACGACAAATTTTTTCCCATTTGTCAGCGTAATTGTCGTATCAGGAAAGGATTGGATTTGTTCTATGTATATAGCATTTAAATAAAAATTTTCTCCATTTAACTTTGTCAATTTAATCAATTTTACCGGGAGCTAGGCAAGGCCTAACTCCCTACCTCCTCACATTATCGTTTCAAATTGACCAATTCTTGCAATATTTCATCAGAAGTTGTTATTATTCTTGTATTTGCTTGGAAACCGCGCTGAGCCACGATCATCTCCGTAAACTCTTCGGAAAGATCAACGTTTGACATTTCAAGAGTTCCGGAAACGATAGTTCCTGCTCCTTTTGTGCCGGGGGTTAAAAGATCAGCCTGTTCTAGAATCTCATCATTATCTGTAGTACCAGAATTAAATGTAATGGCATATAAATTTGACCCAACTTTTTCTAAACCGCTAGGGTTAGGTACTTTAACAAGGGCAATTTCTTTACCTGAATAAGTTGCCCCTACTACATTGATAGAACCATCACTTCCGATGCTAAAGCTCTCAGCATCTATCGGAATTTGAATAGCATTGCCCTCAGTATCTAGCACATAGTAGCCGTCCCCATTGACAAGAAACCCGTTTTTATCTAAATAAAAATTCCCAGCTCTTGTTAATTTCGCAGTTGAAAAAGTGATGTTAACTGTTGGAGGATTACCTGCGTTTACAGCTCCTTCTGCAACTACAAAAAATCCGTCCCCTGAAATTCCTAAATCTAACGGTCTTCCTGTTGTTTGTAAACTTCCTTGTGTATCAATCATATCAATAGTGGATAATTGGGAGCCTAAACCAACTTGTTTTGGATTCACACCTCCTCGCGTATCTCCAGGTGCAGATGAGCCGGAAATCGATTGGCTAACCATATCTTTAAAGGTTGTCCGTCCTTTTTTATAACCATACGTATTAACATTAGCGATATTGTTTCCAATTACATCAAGCTTAATTTGAAAATTTTTCATTCCGGAAATTCCTGAATACATTGAACGTAACATAATTTTTCGCTCCTTTTTGTTTTTTTCACTGCCTCTGTCAGTCAGCAGTGTTATAGAGCCTCCGTACGGTCCAGCTCTTTTATTTTTTATTGCTTATAATAAAATGGTTCCGTTTATATTTGTAAATATTTGTGAACTTGCTTCTTTGCGATCCATTGCTGTGATAACTGTGTTATTTTTTGTGTTTACGATTAATGCTGCATTTTCTGTTACTACAAGTGAGTCGCTAATCCCCTTTGATTTTGCTTCGTTCACTTTTTCAGCAATTTTATACCAAAGATGTTTATCGATATGAATATTGCGTTCGTTTAACCTTTTCTCGGCATGTTTACTTATTTTTAACGAAGTTTCTCCTTGAAAAGTCCCTAATATTTGTTTAAAAGAAGGACCTTGTTGTTCAACCTGCTTTTTCGGCTGTTGCTTCTTTATTTGTGATAACGGATGGTAGGCTAGCTGGTTTATTCGATAATCCATTTATTCACCACCTCATTTGCTGAACACCCTTTATATGAAACAAGAGCATCTCTTAGTATTTGAATTTTTAATGTTCAGCCACTTAGTCTTCATCTACATCCATACTTTCAATTGTATAATCATTGTTTTGGCCGCTTTTTGAAATCTTTACAATTTGTTGGCCACGAATCATCGTTCCGTCTTGTAGTTCGTAATAAATTTTACCGTTTTTCATGTGGACGGAAGTGACCGTTGCACGATCGATTTTTTCACCCTCATCATTTATCCAAGAAACGTTCATCCCTACCATTTGACTTGCTAATGAAAGCTGGGTTTCATAATCATTTTTGGCATTGCCTTGAACGCTTTTAATTTCATCTTGATAGACAATTCGGCCATCATCCAATTTAAGTTCGACGATTCCGTTGTCACCGATCTGAACAGCAGAAATAGTCCCTGTTCCTGTCTCAATTGTCGGATCAATTTCATTGCCGTCTTTATCGAAATTTCTTATAATAATTTCCCAATCAACTTCTCTTCCTATCCAACCAACATACGATGCCAATATGTTTGTTTTTTGAAAATCAATAAATTTCGCGAAATTGTTGCTCATATTTGTAATTTGTTCGAGGGTAGAAAACTGAGCCATTTGTGCAATAAACTCTTTATCGTCCATCGGATTTAATGGATCCTGATTTTGAAGCTGCACCATTAATATTTTAAGAAAATCGTCTTTCCCTAACGTATTCGAAGGTGTGTTTCGTACGCCTTGCTTATTCGTTTCTAAAAATAAACTTGAATCAATCGTATTGCCCATGAACGTATCACTCCGTTTCTAAACGATTACGTTTAGCAGCTCATCTATAAAAGATTGGGATTCAGATTGATCATCTTCGAGATAACCTTTGGCAGCTTTTTCATCTTGCTGTTTTTTCCTTTCACCATGCTGCTCCTTATAATCTTTTGAAGTTCCATCAAATTGGCTTTCCCCTTGATAAAGAACTTCTATTTTTTCTGTTTGAATATTTTGTGCTGCGAACGCTTGACGTAAAACTTGTAAATTTTTTTCGATAGCTTCTTTCGCATGAACTGTTGAAGCAATGATTTTTGCTACCATTTCTCCATTTGTTTCGGAAAGTTTAATCGTAAGCATTCCTAAATGTTCAGGACTTAATTTAACTTGCATTTGGCTTTGCCCATTTGGCAACGTGCTAAATTTACTATTTTTTATTATTTGCTGCAATTGGTGCAAAATTTGCTCTTCAGAAGAAGAAATATGATTTTGCTGAGAAATTAACATCAATTGCTGAAAGCTACGAATTGGTGTGCTTTCTTTTATTGAACTAACAATCAATTTTTCAAATCCGTCTATTTTTGACTTCTCCGCAACTGAATCTGATTTAATAATAAAACTTGAAAGATTATTTTTAGATGTATTTTTAATACCAGTTTCGCCTGTAGTTCGGGAATTTGAATATCGGACATGTTGCTCTAATCGGTTTACATTTAATTTTCCAGAGACATTTGACTGCTCTCGATAAATTCCATTCATTTTCTCTTTATCAAATCTATTCATCTTTTTTGCAAATAAAGGCTGCATATTCGTGATAGAAAGGCTGTTTAATTGGGCTGTCTCTTTCAATTGTTTATTCATTACATCTTGTAAAGCTTGCAACTCTCGTTCTGACAGCAATTTTTTTTCTTTCATCTGATAAAGAACAGCTAAAATGACAATAAACTGCTCTTTACTGCCGGATTGTGTGTGTGCCAACATTTGTTCAATTGATTTAGCAGAGTGAATATCATTTGTAAATTGTTGTACAAAATTTTGAGGTAGTCCCATTAACAACTCGTTCCAATCCGGGTGTTCGATGATAGCAGGATCGATGACTTGTTCATCTGCCTGCATCGTTTCTAAAAACTGTTGAAAAACTTCCAGTAGTTCTTCATTTAAAAAACTGTTATTTTCATCATCAGCAGTCGTTGTTGAAAAGATCGAGCTTTGATCAGTTGGACTCATTTCAATGTTCAATAAGTCAAAAAATGAAAAATTATTTGCTTTTTGATTGGCTGTTTCATAGTTTAATTGATTTTCTACTAGCGAACGAATATTGCAGCTAATAAGTCCTAATCCTTGCGCATTCATAATGTCACCTCCTTTCAAATTTTTATAGTTTGAAATTACCAACGAATCATTAATATTCCTTATTCAGGTTTTAGCATAATTGTCAATTGGGCTGCTTTTTTAGGGTCCATTTTTTCCAAAATAGCAGCTTTCGCTTCATTATTCATTGTTTTCAAAATGTCTAAAGATTCTTCATTAGGTAATTCTGAAAGAATAGCTGCGGCCTTTTTTGCTGACATTGTTTCATATACCTTTACAACTTCCTTAAGCTGCATCGTAGCAAGTTGCTGCTTCTCTTCTAGTTCATGTAAATCCTTCGTTAGTTTTTCAATTTCTTTCTGTGATCCTTCTAGATCACTTTGTTTTCTTTTAATTTCAGTTTTTAAATTAGAAATTTCCTTTTTTTGTTCTTCTATCGTTTTTTGTAATAAAGATATTTTTTTATTTGCAATCTCTATATTGTCTTCACCAGAAAAGACGGAAGACATCTCTTCAATTTTAGTGCTATACTTTTGTGCCAATTTTGGTACATCGATGCCCGCCATCGTCATGACGACGATGCTTGTGACTATTGCAAAAATAAATGGTATAAAAATTACATAGAAAAACCATTGTATTTTTCCATATTCCTTTTCGTTTTCGCTTTGTTCATGTTTTTGATTTGTCATTTGCTGTTCTGCTTTACTTTCCATAGTCACACCTGATTTCCCCGGTTCATATATTGTTGAATCGAGATTTCATCCATCATTTGATTTTGTTCCTTTTTTTCGAATTGACTGAAGGAATCCCAAGCTTTTTCTTTTAATTTTTCATACTTTTTAACTTCAATATTTTTTTCTAATAGGAGTTGTTGTTTAATCTCCATCGAGCGCCGAGTTTTTGCTACTTGTCCTTGCCAAAAATTAATTGATTTTTCAAGGGAAAACAAAAATCGCTCGGCATCTTGGATTTTGGAAATTGGTACACCTTTTTGAATTTGCTGTTCTTTTTTTTCGATAAATTCTTCTTTTTGTTTTAATAGCACATATAGTTCGGTCGCTGCATTTTCAAATTTTTGAACAGCTTCATTATATCCACTTTTTGCAGCATCCTTTTCCTTTTCTTTCAACGCTAAAACTTTTGAAAATTTAAATGGAAAAACCATATCTCTTTACCCCCAAAAATGAGGTTTATTGTTCGAATAATTGGATGAGGGTTGATATCGATTCTGATTTTGGAATCCTTTCATCAGTTCCTTGTCTTAAAAAAGAAATGATTTTTGGATAAAACTTGATTGCTTCATCTATTTCTTTTGATGAGCCGCGCTTATATGCACCGATATTGATTAAATCTTCGGCATTGATATAAATTGACAGCAAATCTCTTAATTTTTCTGCAGCTTTCCGATGCTCAAGGGAAACAATATTGTTCATTACTCGGCTAACGCTTTTTAATATATTAATAGCGGGATAGTGGCCTTTGTTAGCTAAGGCTCGGTCTAAAACAAAATGCCCATCTAAAATTCCGCGTACCGTATCAGCGATAGGTTCATTCATATCATCTCCATCTACTAATACAGTATAAAAAGCTGTAATCGTACCAAGCTCATTTGTTCCAGTTCGTTCTAACAGTTTCGGTAATATCGAAAATACAGATGGAGTATACCCTTTCGTTGTCGGCGGTTCTCCTACGGCTAAACCGATTTCCCTTTGAGCCATCGCAACTCGCGTAACCGAATCCATCATTAACATCACGTTAAAGCCTTGGTCTCGGAAATATTCACTTATCGCAGTGGCTGTAAAAGCACCTTTTAATCTCATTAAAGCCGGTTGATCGGATGTCGCTACAACAACGATTGACTTTCTTAATCCAGCTTCACCTAAATCTCGTTCGATAAATTCTCTTACTTCTCGGCCACGTTCACCGATCAACCCAATGACATTAATATCAGCTTCTGAGTTTCGGGCAATCATACCCATTAATGTACTTTTTCCAACTCCACTTCCAGCAAATATTCCTACCCGCTGTCCTTTTCCGACAGTTAATATACTATCGATAGCGCGAACACCAACTTCAATTTCTTCAGAAATTGGTGGGCGTCTCAAAGGGTTGGGAGGAAATTGATCGGTTGGTACGGGTGTAAGCCCTTTTTGAAGATTGCCCCCATCAAGCAGATCTCCAAGAGGGTCCAAAACTTTACCAATTAATGCGGATCCTACTTTAATTTGCATCGGTTCACCTGTCGCTTCCACAAGGCAACCAGGGGAGATATCTTGAATATTTGTATAAGGCATTAATAAGACATGGGAATCACGAAACCCAACAACTTCAGCACGAATCTTTCGTTTTTGTTTACTGCCAACATGGATATAACATAAATCGCCAATGGAGCTTTCTGGACCTTGTGATTCGATCATCAGACCAATGACTCTAGAAACACGGCCGAAGCGTTTGTATGTGTCAATCAAATCAATTTTTGATATAAGATCAGCCGTTTTCATCATTGCTATCTCCGTCCAACATTTCTAATAGCTTTAATTTTAGTTCTCGCAATTGGCTATCTACGCTGGCATCAATTCTTCCGAAAGAGGATTCTATTATGCAATCGGTTTGGTTGAGCTCTTCATTTGGGTAAATATAGAGTTCCGTTAAAGGATTAGTGAAATAAGTTTTTAATTCTTCTTTCTGGGAAATCATTAAATCATAGTATTTCGGATGAACATAAATTTTTACATCTTGATGATCCCTTACTTCTTTTATTACTTTTTTCACTAAATTTGAAAAAGCTTCCGGATTTAAGTCTAAAGTAAATCCGATTATTTTCTCAGCAGCTTTTAAACCTAGATGTAGAATCGTACGTTCAGCTTCTTCAACTGTTTTTAAATAATCATTTTTACTTAAATCCACCGTTTCTTTCGCTTGGTCAATCAACATTTTATATTCATTAAAACCATCTTGTTTCCCAAGTTCGAGACCCCGTTGATAGCCTTCCTGTCTTGCTGTTTCAATTAAATGTTGTTTTTCAAATTCCCAGTTTTGTTTTTCAGATTCAATTTGCTGCAAGATTGCATTCAATTTTTTTTCAGCATCTTTCAGAATAGAAAGTGCTTCTTCCTCAGCTTCTCGTAAAATCTCTTCTGCTTTCTTCTCTGCTTCATGAATATCATTGTTTGGTTCACTAGTTAAATCAATAGTCTTTTTTTCTTCAAAAAAATTCCCTGTCAAAGGTTTTAATGTAATTACTTTTTTATTTCCTTCATCTGATTGGGCATAAGGAGATTTAATAATTCTAGACAATGATATCATCTCCTCCGCCCCGGGCTATGACAATTTCTCCGGCTTCTTCAAGTCTTCTGATTGTGGCTACTATTCTTGTTTGCGCCTCTTCTACATCACGCAAACGAACTGGCCCCATATATTCCATTTCTTCTTTAAAACTTTCAGCCATCCGTTTCGACATATTTTTAAAGATAATTGCTTTCACTTCTTCACTTGCAACTTTAAGCGCAAGTAATAAATCGGAATTTTCACAATCTCGGATTACCCGTTGAATCGCACGGTTATCAAGGGTAACAATATCTTCAAAGACAAACATTCTCTTTTTAATTTCTTCCGCAAGTTCAGGATCTTGAATCTCAAGTGCATCTAAAATCGTTCTCTCAGTACTGCGGTCAACACCATTTAAAACTTCTACAACCGCTTCAATTCCACCAGTTTGAGTATAATCTTGTGTAACTGTTGTTGATAGCTTTCGTTCTAGTATTTGTTCTACTTCATTAATTATTTCTGGTGAAGTACTTTCCATCAAAGCAATTCTTCTTGCGATATCTGCTTGCATTTCTTGTGGTAAGGCAGATAATATTTGACCTGCTTTTTCAGGATCCAAATAAGATAAAATTAATGCGATTGTTTGCGGATGTTCATTTTGTATAAAATTCAATATTTGCGAAGCATCAGCTCTGCGCGCAAAATCAAACGGTTTTACTTGTAATGATGATGTTAATCGGTTAATGATTGCCGCTGCTTTATCCGGACCTAATGCTTTTTCCAATACCATTTTGGCGTAACCAATACCACCTTGTGATATGTATTCTTGGGCTAAAGCAAGTTGGTGGAATTGTTCAAGAATTTCTTCCTTTTGTTTATTTTCTACTTTTTTAACGCTTGAAATTTCAAGTGTCAGTTTCTCGATTTCATCCTCTGTTAAATGTTTATAAACTTGTGCTGATACTTCTGGTCCAAGAGATATTAGGAGTATCGCAGCTTTTTGTCTTCCTGTTAAACCGTCAGAAACTTTTGCCATTTAGATACCTCCTAATCTTCAGCTAACCAAGTACGCAATAGTTTTGCGAATTCATCCGGCTTTTCTTTTGCTAATTTCTCTAGTTGCTTTCTTCTAGCTGTCGATTCAGTTTCATGTTCTTCGTTAATATCAGGTATTGCCATCACACGTTCTTCGGTAATTGACTCCAGTTCTTCGTCGAATTCTACTTTTTTTCTTTTCTTTAAGAAAACGATGAATAGAAGTACAATTAAAGCTATTAATAGCAATATTCCTACTATTACATAAACGATATAACTGCGGATTAAATCCATAAATGTTGGCGCAGGCAACGGTTTGATTCCCGAAAATTTTTGCCAAGTTACATTTACTTTCCCATCCAAATTTGCTTCTTTGTTATCAATTGTAGTTTGAATAATACCATTTAACATGTTTTTAATTTCATCGTTCAGCGTTTGCATTGTTTGTTCATCTAAATCAGTGCTGTCAATGGCAACTTGGATGCCCAAATCCTTTACCTTATATGGAGAACTTTCTACAGTTTCCATGATTCTTGTAACATCATAATTAATGCGCTCTTCGATGTTTTCGTATTGTCCGTTTTGATTTCCATCTTCTCCGGGATACCCTGGGATTCCATCACCTGTTCCAACTTCACCTCCTGGAGTTTGTCCATCACCAACGAATGATTCCGTTATTTTTTCCGCACTGATTGCAATTCCCCTCATATTCTCTTCATCAATCGGTTTAACGATATTACTAGTTGTATTAACCTTCGATGTATCAACATCAGCTGTTACAGTAACAATAGCTTTATCTCTTCCCATCATAAGGCTGAGCATTTGCTGTACTTGTTGCTGGATGTCTCGTTCAATTTGCTTTTTTATTTCATACTGATCGCTAAAGTTAATTCCTGAGCTTGAAGCGATGAAGTCTTTTCTATTTAGAGGCTCAGCATACTGATTAGTTATATATATATTTTCTAAAGGCAAATTAGCCACACTTTTTGATACAAGATGATATAGCCCTTCGATTTGTTCATCTTTAAATTTGTAGCCAGGCTTTTGATAAATAACGATCGAGGCAGAAGCGGTCCCTTGCTCTTCACCAACAAAGACGCTTTGTTGAGGCATAGAAACCATTACATCCGCATCTTGAACACCTTCAAACCTTTTGATTAATCTTTTTAACTCATTTTGAATGGCAGCAACTTTTCTCATTTCAAATTCTTCCTGAGTAATACCGAACCCGCCTTCACCAAAGGACGAAAAATATATTTCCCCGCTATTTGGAATTCCTTCCGCTGCCAGTTCAACTTTTAATGTATCAACTAATTCTTCTGGTACCTTAATCGTTGTTCCCCCATCTGCTATTTCCGACTTAATCCCCCGTGAATCCAAGGTTTCTTTAATTTGCCCAGTTTCTTGAGGGGATAAATCTTTATAAAGGGGAACGAGATTCGGTTTTGCTGCAAATATTGATCCGAGAATAAGCAAAACAATTACAGAAACAGCGGAGCCAGCAATGATCATTTTTTGTTTTTTCGTTTTTGTTTTCCAATAATCTAATAATTTATTTTTGTAATGCATTAGCTTTTCGTTCATAATAGCCCCCAGCGTATTCCTCTGTTGTATCTAGATAATTTCTTAATTTATGTAAAATATTTCAATTAAACTTGCATTCTCATAATTTCTTTATAAGCTTCGATCACATGATTGCGTACTTCAATAGCTGCCTGTCTCGTAATGCTTGCTTTTTGGGCTGCTATCATCACTTCATGAATGTCATTAATTTCTCCTTTAATAAATTTATTTGTCACTATGTCTGACTCATTTTGTGATTTATTTAGTTCGTCAATGGCATTTTTTAGAGCATTCGTAAATTTTTTTTGAGCTTCTGCAGGTGTTGTGTTTGATGTTTTCTTAGCTGTTTGAATTTGAACCTGATTTGTCAATGTAAATGGCGAAATTCTTTCCATTTTTTTTAAACCTCCCATATCTATTTGCCAATTTCAAGAGCTTTCATCATCATCCCTTTTGTAGCATTTAATACTGTTACATTTGCTTCATAAGATCTTGTGGCACTCATTAAGTCAATCATTTCCTTTAATGGATCTACATTAGGCATTGCTACATAGCCTTCTTCATTGGCATCAGGATGATCAGGATTATAGACCATTTTAAAAGGGGTTTCGTCTTCTACAACCCTTCTAACACGGACTCCATGTCCAGGAGTATCTTGCATTGCTTTATTTAAATAGTGGCTAAAAGATGTTGTTGGGATCGGTTCAAATTCAACGATTTTTCTTCGGTAGGGCAGCCACTGGCCATTTACAAAGTTGGCTCTCGTTGTTTCACCATTGGCCATATTTGAGGCGATGACATCCATGCGGAAGCGCTGCGCTGATAATGCAGAAGCAGATATATTCATACCATGAAAAATGCGCATTATGTATTGCCTCCTTTTAGCACTTCTTTTAAAGCTGTAAATTTTCCACTGAGCTGCTCAATTAGAACATTATAATAAATTTGGTTTTCAGCCATTTCAACCATTTCTTTATCAATATCAACGTTATTGCCGTTATGATTAAAAGTGGTTGTATTTTTCGTGTAGACATTTATCCTTTGTCTATTTTGCTTAAATTCAAAATGGCGTTCATCAAGACGGTGTGCCTTCAAAAGTGCTTGATCCAGCTCTGATTTAAAGCTAACTTCTTGCGCTTTGTAGTTTGGGGTGTCAACATTTGCAATATTATTAGCAATAACTTTTTGTTTAATGGATGAATAATTTAATGCATTTTCTAACGAATAAATTGTATTTGAAAAAAGTTTCATAAATTACCACTCACCTTTTGGTTAGAAACCAAAATTTTACTTTTAAAATAATATTTAAAAATAATTAGGACAAAAAATAGAATAATCTTTCGAATTTGTTTTTAATTATAAATGATTTTTTTTTAAAAGATAACAATAAATTATAAATGTCGACAAATATTTATTAATTTAGAAATAAAGTCCTATTATCCATCTAAGGCATCAATTTATAAGAACTTTCCAAAAATTTATCATTTAAAGTACTTGGCAAACCTTTATTAAAACTTATTTATTCCTTCAATACCTTTTAAATCAAGGGGTTAAATTTATCAATAGTTATACAGTGTAACATAAGAATAAACGACACTTTTTGACAAATATCTATTGAATTAGGAAAAAGTATCTATACAAACAGAAAAATTTTCCAAAAATAAAAAGCTGTCCCACAATTTTAAGCACTTTCATACTTTTACTAAAATGCCAAATTGATTAGGACAGCTTTTTTATTCCATTACATTAGTTTGCTTTTAATTTTGAAAGTTCAACTAAAAATTTATCATTTAATACTTTTATATATGTACCCTTCATCCCTAATGATCTTGATTCTATAACGCCTGCACTTTCTAGTTTTCGAAGAGCGTTTACGATTACAGAACGAGTAATACCAACACGGTCAGCAATCTTTGAGGCAACTAATAAACCTTCGCTGCCATCTAGTTCATCAAAAATATGCTCAATTGCTTCTAATTCACTATAAGACAATGAACTAATTGCCATTTGTACAACCGCTTTACTTCTAGCTTCTTCTTCAATTTCTTCAGCTTTTTCACGCAGAATTTCCATACCAACAACAGTTGCACCATACTCTGCAAGAATTAAATCATCATCAGAAAATGCTTCCTGAAGTCTAGCTAGGATTAAAGTCCCTAATCTTTCTCCACCACCAATAATTGGTACAATAGTTGTTAAGCCGTTTTGAAAAATATCGCGGTTTTCTACTGGAAAAGCAGTATACTCGCTGTTAATATCAAGGTTAGCAGATGTTTCTGTTACGTTAAAAAGATTGTTTGTGTACTCAGTTGGAAACTGTCTTTCCTCTAACATTTTTTTCATACGCTCATTTTCAATTTGTTGCTTAATCGCAAAACCTAACAATTTTCCTCTTCTGCTAACAACATATATATTCGCTTCAATAACATCTCTTAAAGTTTCTGCCATTTCTTTAAAGTTAACTGGTTTTCCCCCAACTTTTTGTAGCATTGCATTTATTTTTCTAGTTTTTTCAAGTAATTTCATTTATTACTCCTCCTACCTTTACAACGATATAAAATTTTATAATATATATTGACTTAAATCTTTATTTTTAGCGATGGAACTTAATTTTTCTTCTACATATTCAGGTGTTATTACCACCTTCTCTAGCATAATATCAGAAGCTTCGAATGATAAATCTTCAAGAAGCCGCTCTAATATTGTATGTAGACGTCTTGCTCCAATATTATCTGTCTCTTGATTGACTTCATAAGCTATTGTCGCAATTTTACGAATAGCTTCGTCAGAAAATTCAAGTTTTATACCTTCTGTTTGTAATAATGCTTGATATTGTTTAATGAGGGCATTACTTGGTTCTGTTAAGATTCTCACAAAATCATCTACCGAGAGACTTGTGAGCTCGACACGAATAGGAAAACGGCCTTGGAGTTCGGGAATTAAATCAGAAGGCTTTGCCATATGAAACGCTCCTGCGGCGATAAACAAGATGTGGTCGGTCTTGACTGGACCATATTTTGTTACTACCGTAGAACCTTCAACAATCGGCAAAATATCACGTTGTACACCTTCTCTTGAAACATCAGCAGAATGTTGGTTTTTCCCAGCAATTTTATCAATTTCATCAACGAAGATAATGCCCATTTGTTCAGCTCTTGTAACTGCTTCCCCTGTAACTTCTTCCATGTCAATCAATTTATTTGCTTCATCTTGGATCAGTACTTTTCGCGCTTCCCTAACGGTAAGTTTTCGTTTCTTTTTCTTTTTCGGGATTAATGAATTTAGGGCATCTTGCATATTCATTCCCATTTGTTCCATTCCGGAACCTTGCAATAAATCAAACATTGAAGGCTGCTGTTCTTCAACCTCTACTGTTACAATATGATCTTCCAATTCTCCAAGAGCAAGCTTATGAGCCATTTGTCTTCTTTGTTGTGCAATATTTTGATCCTCTGGCTGCTCCCTTTGGTCTTGCGGTTGATTTTGTCCCCCAAACAACATTTCTAAAGGATTTCGATATTGGGATTCTTTCTTTTTGGAGGGAACTAATAGCTCAACAAGACGTTTATTCGCATTCTCCTCAGCTTTGGCACGAACGCTATGCATTTTTTCTTCTCTAACAAGACGAACAGATGTTTCCACTAGATCCCGTACCATCGATTCTACATCTCTGCCAACATAACCGACTTCCGTAAATTTCGTTGCCTCAACTTTAATAAACGGCGCTCCTACAAGCTTAGCCAACCTTCTAGCAATTTCTGTTTTACCAACACCAGTCGGACCAATCATTAAAATATTTTTAGGGGTTATTTCGTCACGCAATTTTTCATCTAGTAACATACGGCGATAGCGATTTCTTAAGGCAACGGCAACAGCGCGTTTAGCTTTATCCTGCCCTACAATGTATTGGTCAAGGCGTTCTACGATTTGACGTGGAGTTAAATCCTTTTTCATTCCTGATCCCTCCAACTATAGTTCTTCCACAATGATATGATCATTCGTATATACGCATATTTCACCGGCAATTTCGAGTGCAGCCTTGGCAATTTCTTTTGCAGTCATCTGATCACCAGCATACCGTTTTAAAGCTCTGCCTGCAGATAATGCGTAATGCCCACCGGATCCAATCGCTAATATTCCATCATCCGGTTCAATAACTTCTCCGGTTCCAGAAATTAATAACAAGTGATTTTTATTCATAACAATAAGCATTGCTTCTAAACGTCTAAGGACTTTATCACTGCGCCATTCTTTTGCCAATTCAACAGCTGCCCGTTGTAGGTTGCCATTATATTCCTCTAGACGACCTTCGAATTTTTCAAATAAAGTAAAGGCGTCAGCAACTGAGCCGGCAAATCCTGCAATCACTTTCCCGTGATATAATTTACGAACCTTCCTTGCAGTATGTTTCATAACAACTGCATTTCCAAACGTCACTTGACCATCTCCGGCCATCGCACATTGCCCGTTATGATGAATCGCAAATATCGTCGTCGCATGAAATGAAGAATTCATAGAAAACCCCCTTATAGGAATGTCGAATGTTATACTTCTCTCAGCATTGATTTTTCTTTTCTAAACAGACATAAGAAACAGCAGCAAATTGTATATCCTTGCTGCTTCATATTTCTCTAAAGTATATATACTTTCTCAGCCCAATAAATCTTACCATATAATATACCCAAATTGCAAACTTTTCATACATAATTCATAAAATTCTGAATTGAATTTAATGCGCGTTCAGCGTGCTTCTTATATCTTTCTTGTTTATTTTTAATTTTTTCAGGTAATGGTGGAAAAAGTCCAAAGTTTGCATTCATCGGCTGAAAATTATTTGGATTCGCTGTTGTAATGTAATGGGCCATGCTTCCTAATGCTGTTTCAACAGGGAATGTTATAGGTTCTTGTCCTGCAAATAATCGGGCTGCATTTATACCGGCAATTAAACCTGCCCCTGCTGATTCAACATAACCTTCTACACCGGTCATTTGTCCAGCAAAAAAGATTTTATCATTTTTTTTCATTTGATAGGTAGGATTCAGTAAATTTGGTGAATTAATAAATGTATTCCGATGCATAACACCATATCGAACAATTTCTGCATTTTCTAACCCTGGGATCAACCGAATGACTTCTTTTTGGGCACCCCATTTCAAATGAGTCTGAAAGCCAACAATATTATATAATGAACCGGCAGCATCATCTTGCCTTAGTTGAACAACAGCGAAAGGCCTTCTTCCTGTACGCGGATCTTCCAAACCAACAGGTTTTAAAGGACCAAATAATAATGTTTTTTTCCCTCTTTTTGCCATTACTTCGATTGGCATGCACCCTTCAAAATAAATTTCTTTTTCAAATTCCTTAATAGGTGCAGTCTCCGCATTGATTAAAGCCTCATAAAAAATATTAAATTCTTCTTCTGTCATCGGACAGTTAATATAAGCAGCATCCCCTTTGTCGTATCTAGACTTCACGTACACCTTCTCCATGTTGATGCTTTCTTTTTCAACGATTGGAGCAGCTGCATCATAAAAATAAAAGTAGTCCTCTCCAGTTAATTGTTTTATTTCGTTTGATAGAGATTCTGAAGTCAAAGGTCCAGAGGCAATAATAACAATCCCTTCTGGAATTTCGCTTACTTCTTCATGAATAACCGTTATATTTGGATGACTTGTTATTTTTTCTGTAACCCTGCTGGCAAATTCATGGCGGTCGACCGCTAAGGCACCACCAGCAGGGACAGCACATTCATCTGCTGAACTTATAATTATAGAATTTAAACGTCGCATTTCCTCTTTTAAAACGCCAACCGCATTCGTTAGCGTATTAGCCCGCAATGAGTTGCTGCAAACTAATTCTGCAAATTTATCAGTATGGTGGGCAGGTGTTTGTTTATACGGCCTCATTTCATAAAGGTGCACTTTTACCCCTCTATTTGCCGCTTGCCATGCAGCTTCACTGCCGGCAAGCCCTGCCCCAATGACTGTAATAAAATCTTCGGACAAACCGAACCCTCCCGTGTTTTTCGTTTATGTTATGGCTGTGGTTCTTCTTTGTAATCGCAATTTGTGCATTGGACTTGAAGGCCTTGTTTAATTTTCTTCTCAACTAATAAACCATTGCATTTCGGACAATTTCTTGGCAATGGCTTATCCCAAGATAAAAATTCACAATCCGGGAACCTGTCACAGCCGTAGAATGTTCGTTTTTTCTTACTTTTTCTTTCAATGATATTTCCTTCTTTACATTCAGGGCATTTAACACCTATTTCTTTTACAATTGCTTTTGTATTCCTGCAGTCTGGAAAGTTAGAGCAAGCCATAAACTTACCAAAGCGCCCCATTTTATAAACCATTGGATGACCACAAAGCTCACAATCTTCGCCAGCCGGTTCATCTTTAATTTCCACTTTTTGCATTTCTTCTTCCGCAACTTTAACTCGTTTTTCGAAACTTTTATAAAACTCATCGATGACTTTAATCCAATCTTTTCGACCTTCTTCTATTTCATCAAGGCTTGTTTCCATTTTGGCTGTAAACTCCAGATCTAATATTTCTGGAAAAAACTCTACCATTAATTCATGGACAATAAGTCCTAATTCTGTCGGTACAAACCGCTTATTCTCAAGTGCAACATATCCTCTTTTTTGAATCGTATCTAGAGTCGGTGCATAGGTTGACGGCCGTCCTATCCCAAGTTCTTCTAAAGTTTTCACAAGCCGCGCCTCTGTGTATCTTGGTGGTGGCTGAGTGAAATGTTGTTTCGGGTCTATTTCTTTTGATTGCACGAGCATTCCTTCTTCAATATCAGGGAGCAAACGATCTTCTTCATTCGTTTGGTCATCATTTCCTTCCACATAAACTTTCATAAATCCTGGAAATTTTACTTTAGATCCATTTGCTCGAAAAATAACACCCTCGTTAACTAAATCGACAGTCATTGTATCCATAACTGCCGGTGCCATTTGACTTGCAACAAAACGCTCCCAAATCAGTTTATATAACCTTAATTGATCACGGCTTAACACATTTTTCAAACTGCTCGGCGTTCTTAAAGTAGAAGTAGGCCTAATTGCTTCGTGTGCATCTTGGGTATTAGCTGCTTTTTTCTCAGTTTTTTTCTCTTGTTGAGCTAAATATTCTTCTCCAAATTCAGCTCGAATAAAATTCGCAGCTTCAGCTTGTGCTGTTTCAGAAATTCTTATTGAATCTGTTCTCATATAAGTGATTAAACCAACAGTTCCTTCCTCTTTTCCAAGGTCAATTCCCTCATATAACTGCTGGGCAATCATCATCGTTTTTTTGGCACGAAAATTTAGTTTCCGAGCCGCTTCTTGCTGCAGCGATGATGTTGTGAATGGAGGTGCAGGGTTTCGTTTCCTTTCCCGCTTTTTTACAGATTGGACAGCAAAAGTTTGACCGTTCAATCTCGCCAATATTTCTTTTACTTCAGCTTCATTATGGATGTCAAGCTTATTCCCGTCAATTCCGTAAAAGTTAGCTTCAAAAATTTCTCCATCAACTTCAAATTGACCAGTAATTGACCAATACTCTTCAGGAATAAACTGTTCAATTTCTTTTTCACGGTCAATAATTAAGCGCACGGCAACCGATTGAACCCTTCCTGCACTTAACCCTTTTTTCACCTTTTTCCACAGTATAGGACTAATGTTATATCCTACAAGCCGATCAAGAATTCTCCTTGCCTGTTGGGAATTTACTAAATCTTTATTAATAGCCCGTGGATGTTTAAAAGCTTCTTTAACCGCATCTTTCGTTATTTCATTAAAAACAACGCGGCAATCAGAGTTTTCATCAATGTTAAGTACATGTGCCAAATGCCAAGCAATTGCTTCCCCTTCACGATCCGGGTCGGCTGCAAGATAGATCTTTTTCGCCTTTTTTGCAGCATTTTTTAACTCTTTTAGGATAGGTCCTTTTCCTCGAATGGTAATATACTTAGGTTCATATTGATTTTCTATATCAATGGCCGTCTGACTTTTTGGCAAGTCGCGAACATGACCCATGGAAGCTTTCACTTTATATTTTCGACCGAGATAGCGTTCGATTGTTTTAGCTTTTGCTGGTGATTCTACAATTACTAAATAATCTGCCATTAAAATGATTCCTCCCTAGCGAGGTAAAAATAAAATCTTCATTATTATTAAATACTTTTTGTAGTTTTGTCAAACATCATTTCTCAAATTATTCAAATTCATGTATATTTTTATTAATTTGTCAAAGCTCTTCCAAAATATCCTCCGCATCAATGACTAATTTAGCTCCATTTTGAATTAATCGATTTGTCCCTTGATTTGTTGCTTCCAAAATAGAACCTGGTACAGCAAACACTTCTCTCCCTTGCTCTAAAGCTTGTTCAGCTGTTATTAAAGACCCGCTCCGCTCTTTTGCTTCGATAATTAATGTCCCTTTTGACAATCCGCTAATGATTCGATTTCTAAAAGGAAAATGCCATTTTTCCGCTTTTTTATCAGGAGGAAATTCTGTTATAAGCAATTGTTCCGAAGCAATTTTTTCTGCTAATTTGCAGTTAATGGAAGGATATATATAGTTGAAGCCTGATCCTAATATAGCAATCGTATTTCCATTTTCACTTATTGCTATTTTGTGGGCTTCCGTGTCTATACCTAAGGCAAGGCCGCTGACAATTGTCCATTGATTATTGATGAGTGTCGGTAACAATTTTCTCATAACAGCATATCCATAAGGGGAAGGTTTTCTTGTGCCTACTACACTTATACATTTGCTTTGTAACAATGATATTCTTCCTTTTAAATATAAAACCCATGGTGGATCATAAATTTGCTTTAAATAGACAGGATATTCATTATCCAATATGGTCAAGGGGTGAATTCTCGCTTTTTTCAATGAGGCATATACTTCTTCCGGCCTAGTTAAATGTAAGTCTTTATAAAAATTTTCTATATTGTAGTCGGACATTTGAAATAGTGAAGAAAAATGGGGCTTTTTTAATGTGTAGATTTCTTGGAGTGAAGGATCAAAATTTATAAATTTTGCAATTGTTTTCCATCCAACACCTTTGCAACTATGTATATGAATTAAGCGCAGCTTTGTTTTATCCATAATTCCTCCGATTTTGAAAAAAAGGGCTAATCACTTTGTGACAAGCCCTTTTCTTATTTTTTATAGATTTTTACATTTTTCGTAAAGTCCTTTTTCTTTTAGGACTGAAATTAATGTTTCTCCCATCACAGCTGGAGTTTCAGCAACTTTAATTCCGCACTCATTCATCACACGGATTTTTTCATCTGCTGTACCTTTTCCGCCTGAAATAATTGCACCAGCATGTCCCATGCGTTTTCCTGGAGGTGCTGTACGTCCGCCGATAAAGCCAACAACTGGTTTCGTCATGTTTTCTTTAACCCAACGAGCAGCCTCTTCTTCAGCATTTCCTCCGATTTCACCGATCATGATAACAGCCAATGTTTCTTCATCTTCGTTAAATGCTTTTAAAACATCAATAAAGTTTGTTCCGTTTACTGGGTCTCCACCAATTCCGACAGCTGTAGATTGACCGATGCCAGCTTGAGTTAATTGGTGAACAGCTTCATATGTCAATGTACCAGAACGTGATACAACACCTACATGTCCTTTTCTATGAATATAGCCTGGCATAATGCCAATTTTGCACTCTTCTGGAGTAATTACACCAGGGCAGTTTGGTCCGATTAAACGTGTTTTCTTTCCTTCCATGTAACGTTTAACTTTTACCATATCTAGTACAGGAATATGCTCAGTAATACAAATAACAAGTTCTAATTCTGCATCTACAGCTTCCATAATTGCATCAGCTGCAAATGGTGCAGCAACATAAATAACTGATGCTGTAGCCCCAGTCGCTTTTACAGCTTCTTCCACTGTATTGAAAACAGGTACTCCTTCAACTTCTGTTCCACCTTTTCCAGGTGAAGTTCCCCCAACAATTTTTGTTCCATATTCTAACATTTGTTGTGTATGAAAACGGGCCGTTTTCCCGGTAATCCCTTGAACAATTACTTTTGTATCTTTGTTTATAAATACAGCCACTCTACATTCTCCTTCCTTGATCAAGTTCCTTTATAATTAACGAACTAATGAAACGATTTTTTCTGCACCGTCTGCCATTGACTCAGCAGCAACAATTTCAATGTCGGACTCAGCAAGGATTTTCTTACCAAGTTCCACATTTGTTCCTTCTAAACGAACAACTAATGGAACTTTCAAGCCAACTTGTTTAGCAGCTTCAACTACACCAGTCGCAATTACGTCACATCTCATGATACCACCAAAGATGTTTACAAAAATTCCTTTAACATTTGGATCGGAAAGGATAATTTTAAATGCTTCCGTAACTTTTTCAGCAGTAGCACCGCCGCCAACATCAAGGAAGTTCGCTGGTTCTCCACCATAGTATTTAATAATATCCATCGTTGCCATCGCTAGACCAGCACCATTTACCATGCAGCCGATGTTGCCATCTAATGCGATATAGCTTAAATCATATTTAGATGCTTCAATTTCTTTTGGATCTTCTTCATCTAAATCACGCAACGCTTCAACATCCTTATGACGATATAAAGCGTTTGAATCAAAGTTAAGTTTTGCATCAAGTGCCATTACATTTCCATCGCCTGTAACAACCAATGGGTTAATTTCTGCGATTGAGCAATCTTTATCGATATAGGCATTATACAAGCCCATCATAAATTGTACTGCTTTATTAACGAGTTCATTTGGAATATTGATTTTATAAGCTAAACGGCGTGCTTGGAATGGCTGTAAGCCTACCGCTGGATCGATGACTTCTTTGAAAATTTTCTCTGGTGTTCTTGCAGCAACTTCTTCAATTTCAGTTCCGCCTTCTTCTGAAGCCATCATTACAACGCGGGAAATTGCTCGGTCCAAGACAAGCCCTATGTAATATTCTTTCTTAATATCGCAACCCTCTTCAATCAACAAACGTTTGACCTCTTTTCCTTCTGGTCCTGTTTGGTGAGTTACAAGAGTTTTGCCTAATAGTTCTTCAGCATATTGTTTTACTTCTTCTAAACTTTTTGCGACCTTTACGCCCCCTGCTTTTCCGCGGCCGCCAGCATGGATTTGCGCTTTCACAACCCATACATTGCTGTTTAATGTTTTTGCTGCTTCAACAGCTTCCTCAACAGTAAAAGCAACCTTTCCGTTTGGAACTGCCACCCCGTATTGTCTGAGGATTTCTTTCCCTTGATACTCGTGGATATTCATTCTCCATCCTCCTATCTCTTTGTAACAATTTGGACACAATTTTTGGACTACCTGTTTTATTTTATAGTAGTTTTACATCCAGTGTCTATATTTCTACAAAATTTTATAGAATCCTTTTAAAAAAATTTTTATTGCAAAAAAGGCCATTTATTTATAAGGATTGACAAATAAAAGTAATTATTTGTTATTTTTTAGTGAATGGTCTACTTTATAAAGAAATGCAAATATTTCAGCTACAACTTGATATAATTCCTCTGGAATCGCCTCATCGATTTCAAGTTGCCCTAACAACTCAACTAATGTTGGGTCTTCTTGAATAGGAATATGATGTTGTTCGGCTTTTTCTAAAATTTTATGAGCAATTTCCCCCTTTCCTTTTGCAACGACTCTTGGTGCAACGTCTTTTGACTGATCATAAGAAAGAACAACTGCTTCTTTTCTTTTATGAAGATAATCATTTTTCATATTTTTAAATCCACTCCACTTTTTTGTTCGATTTGTGAAAATGGCATTATCTTATTCTTATGATTTTCCTTTGGAGTCCCTTTTTTCTCAAAAGGAAGTACAGCTATGTCTGTTAATTGATATTTCAATAATGCCAAGCGCTCTTTTAAAACTAAATGGAATGCTTTTAGAGTCGAATGTTCTATTGAATCATTATAAATTTGAATATTAACAATTCGATTTTGGATTTTACAATCAACGAATAATTCTTTCAGCATTTCCAGTTCTAAAAAGAAAATGAGACGACAATAATTTGGGTCAATTTGCCCATTTTTTTGTTTTTTTGCTGTCCATTGTAATATGAAATCCGTTCCATGATCATTTAATAGGAGTGGAAAATGCCATAAATACGTTTGAAGCAGTCCTTCCTGTTCAAAATTCAAAAGCTTTAGACCGATGATTCGTTGCAACAATGGCTCAATTTTTTTAACTACTTGCCCGTTTTTTGTTTCTTGTAAAACTTTTGTTAACAATGACCTTAGAGATTGTTCATTTTCTTCGTGGTGAATGCCAATCTTTTGTACAAGCTTTTTTATAGCTATGGCAATCTCTTTACTATTATTCCAAAAATTTTCATTTTCACTATTGTTTTTTAAAAGTTTTGCAATTGACGTCTCAATGTTTTCTTCGATCAACTTTAGATCATTAAATATTTTCGTATGTTCCGGAACCTCTCTTAGAACTTCCGTCACAATTTTCAGTTGTTCGATCATCGTCGTTTCCGTATCAAGGGCAGCTGATAGTACATTTAAAACGCTTTTTGTGATTGGCAAATCCCTTTCTAGTGCCAATCTGATCAATTGAAAGGCAGCTGGCAACGAGTTTTGCTCGTTTTGACTAATCCATTGACTAACGCTTTTAAGCATTTCTTTTGATAAAGAAATCCTTTCTTTCAACAGTAATGCGAGTAAATGTCTGTTTTTCGCATTATCTGGAAGTTCAAGAGTTTTTAATAAAGACAAAAGATCGGTGCTCCTTTTTGTATCAAATGAATTTGCAGCACTTTTTCCGTCTTTTTCATATAAAGTTTGACTTTTTACGAAAATATCATTTTGCAATAATGATCTTATGATCGAATTCATTTCCACCACTTTGAACAATCCTCTCGGTTAATTGAAATATTTGTGAATCGATAGTGTTTAGGAATTTAGCTTTTTGCATATTCTTTTACAGGTGCAAAAGAAGAGCGGTGCTCACTAATGATCCCGAATGTTTCAATTGCTTTGAGATGTTGATTCGTTCCGTAACCCATATGGGTTTCAAATCCATATTGCGGATATCGTTTGCCCAAATCTTTCATGTAACGATCTCTAGTTACTTTCGCAATAATGGAGGCAGCAGCAATAGAAACACTTTTGGAGTCGCCTTTTACAATCGATGTTTGCGGAATAGAAAGAGGAACTTCCATCGCATCAATCAATAAATATTCAGGTTTTATTGACAGATTCTGAACTGCTCTTACCATTGCTAGTTTGGAAGCTTGATAAATATTAAGTTCGTCTATTTCCTTTGCCGTTGCTATACCAATTCCAATGCAGAGAGCGTGGGTCTCAATATATTGATAAAATAATTCACGCTTTTTTTCTGTCAATTTCTTTGAATCGTTTAATCCAGGCAGAAAAAAATCATTCTTTAAAATTACAGCTGCTGCAACAACAGGTCCAGCTAATGGGCCTCTGCCTGCTTCATCAATACCTGCGATCCTATGTATATTATTGTTGCGGAGATCATTTTCATAACTCGACATTTTGACAAACTGTTCTTTAAGCTTACGGCGCTCAGCTTGTTCTTTTAACCATTTTTTATAAAGAAGCTGAACACCTTTACGCTCATCGTTTTTGATTTCAATTAAGAAATTTTCATCAATTGCTCTATCATCCAAATCTTTTAAAATAGCTTCTATTTCTTTAATTGTTTTTGCCATAAAAAATCTCTCTTCCCTACTTATTGTTATCTTTTATATCGGAAACTGTATAAAAAAATAAAGAAGGCGTCAAGCATTAAAATACCTGACACCTTATAAGAGTATATCCGCTGGTTTTTCAAATGTGATTCGCCCTAATTTTCCAGAACGAAGGTCCCGTAAAATTAACTCTGCTGTTTTATCGTAGTCAACGAGGCCTCCACTCATGAAACAACCTCTTAGTTTGCCGATTTGATCAAAAAGTTCAACAATCTCTACATCCAATTTTTCCAATTGGTAGCGTTCCATCAGCCGTTCAGGATATTCTTTAATTAAAAACTTCAAAGTAAAAACGGCTAAATCTTGAAAATCAAGTAAATTTTCTTTAATTGCACCAGTAACTGCCAACCGGTAGCCGACATTTTCATCATCAAATTTAGGCCATAATATCCCCGGTGTATCGAGAAGTTCGAACTCTTTTCCTACCTTGATCCAAGATTGCGCAGTTGTTACACCTGGGCGGTCACCTGTTTTTGCAATCGTTTTGTTTGCAAGCCGGTTAATTAATGTCGATTTTCCTACATTTGGAATTCCGATAATTAAGGCGCGGATTGCTCTAGTATTTTTAATCCCTTTTGCCCTCATTTTCGCAAACTTTTCTTCGGTTAACTCCTTACAAGCAGCGATAATTTTTTTCATATCATCCTTCTGATGGGCATTGATTGCAAGACTTAAAATACCTTGCTCATTAAAATACGCAATCCAATCATCCGTTTTAACTGGATCTGCTAAATCAGCTTTATTCAGCAAAACAACTCGTGGTTTTCCTGAAACAATTTCATCAATCATCGGGTTTCGCGATGAATAAGGAATTCTTGCATCTACTAGTTCCAAAACAACATCTATTAATTTTAATTTTTCAGTAACCTGGCGCTTCGCTTTTGCCATATGGCCAGGAAACCATTGGATAGTCATAGCCGTTCACGTCCTATTTAATGATTTTGAAATCACTTGGAGGCCAATAGACGATATTTGTTTTTCCTAAAACTTGATCCATGCTAATCGTTCCAATTATGCGGCTATCTTTGCTAAAGCGGCGGTTATCGCCAAGAACGAACAAATGTCCTTCCGGTACCCGATCCAAACCGGTTACTTCTTCAAGGGTGAAATCATAGGTTAAAGGTCCATCCGCTTTTTTCTTAGCTTCTTCTAAAAAAGGTTCCTCTACCGGTTTCCCATTTATATATAAAACATCATCTTTATAGGCCACATGTTCGCCAGGCAATCCGATAACCCGTTTAATATAATCACGGTCTTCTGTTGCATGAAAAACGATAATATCAAATCTTTCTGGTTCACCAATTTTATAGCCAATTTTATTAACAATCATTCGATAATGGTCTTCCAATGTCGGCATCATCGACTCGCCATCAACAACGATCGGAGCGAACAAAAAGAGTCGAATACCCCCAGCCAACAATACCGCAATAATCAAAGCTTTAATCCATTCCCAGACCTCGTTATTCTTTTGGGACATACCTGTTCCTCCAAAAAATTTATATAGTAAAAGATGGTAGGTTGGAAAAAGGAGCTTGTGAACCAAGCTCCTTTTTTTGCAAACTATCGAATTTCTTTAATACGAGCTGCTTTACCGCGTAGTTCGCGCAAGTAATAAAGTTTTGCACGACGAACTTTACCACGGCGGATAACTTCAATTTTCGCAATTTTTGGTGTATGCAATGGGAATGTACGTTCAACGCCTACACCGTAAGAAACTTTACGAACTGTAAATGTTTCGCTAATTCCGCCGCCACGACGCTTAATAACGACACCTTCAAAAATTTGGATACGTTCGCGGTTCCCTTCAACTACTTTTACGTGAACTCGTAAAGTATCACCAGGGCGGAACGCAGGAATATCCGTTCTTAATTGATCTTTTGTGATGTCATGAATTAATTGTTGCATCGTATTCACTCCTTCCACACAGATGCTCATGTATGATTAATCTTCTACATACAGCGGAACATCGTTTTCAAACTTGAACATCGTTCAAGCACAGGGATTAATATACCATAAATAAACAACCATTTCAATAGCCTACTCGCCTTTCTGAAACTCTTCAAGCCACTTTTTCTCTTGTTCAGAAAGAATTCTACCTTTTAATAAATCAGGTCTTCTAATAAAAGTTCTTCTCAACGCTTCTTTTGCACGCCATTCTTCAATTTTCTTATGATTTCCTGAAAGTAATACTTCTGGAACTTTCATACCTTTGTAATCAGCAGGCCTTGTATAATGAGGATGTTCCAACAAACCGCTGCTATAGGAATCTAAGCGCGCTGATTCTTCATTGCCTAGAACCCCTGGTAGAAGACGAACGACGCTGTCAATAATCACCATACTTGCTAACTCGCCACCTGTTAGCACATAATCACCAATTGATAGTTCATCAGTAACAAGATGTTCCCGAATTCGTTCATCATAACCTTCATAATGTCCACAAATGAATATGAGATGATCCTCTTTTGCCAATTCTTCCGCTTTTTTTTGAGTATATGTTTCTCCTTGTGGACACATCAAAATGATTCTTGTCTTATTATTTTTATTAGATGTAAGATGTTGAACCGCATCAAAAATTGGTTGAGGGGTTAATACCATCCCTGCTCCACCGCCGTACGGATAATCATCCACTTTTTGATGTTTATCTTTTGAAAAGTCGCGGAAGTTATGAACATGATAAGAAACGATATTCCTTTCTTGAGCTTTTTTTAAAATTGATTGATTGAATACACCGGTAAACATGTCAGGAAACAATGTTAAAATGTCTATTTTCATTTACAGTAACCCTTCCATCATATGCACAATTACTTTTTTATTTTCGACATCAACACGTTTAACAACATCTTCAATATATGGTAAAAGCAAATCTTTTTCACCTTGTCTTTTTACAACCCAAACATCGTTAGCACCAGGTGAAAGAATTTCTTTTATTTCGCCAAGTTTGACTCCTTCTTCAGTTAAAACAGTGCAGCCAATAATCTCATGGTAGTAAAACTCATTTTCATCTAGTTCACCAAGCTGATCTTCTCTAATTTTTAACATTTTCCCTTTAAATTTTTCAACATCATTGATATTGTCATAGCCTTCAAATGTTAAAAGGTGAAAGTTTTTATGCAAACGATGGGACGCAACTTTTACCTCTACAAATTCGTTTCGTCCAACCTCTATAAACAAAAGACTTCCTTTTTTATAACGTTCTTCTGGAAAATCGGTGGATGAAAGAATTCTTACTTCACCTCTTACTCCATGGGTGTTGACGATTTTTCCAACATTATAATATTTCGGCAATTGCAACGAACCTCCCATCTAGCGAATTTCAGAGACTATTCCATCTTTAATGACGATTGTTCGATCTTTTGTAATCTCATCCCAATAATCTCCGACAGATACTTCAATAATGGCAGGAATCTCGGTTTCTTTCAATTCTGTCCCAATCGGCAATAATTCAAGCTGCTCCAATTGAAATTCCAGTAATTTCACTTTTTCAGTTCGAATAGAAATTTCTTGGTCAAATCGGGATGATGCATTTCCAAAACTTTTTTTTATTTTTTCAAATTTTTTCTTTTCAAACCGGAGCTGGTCAATTTCTTTTTTCAATTGCAATATTTGCTGTTCGAACTTTTGGTGAAGCTGCTTTTTGCTTTTTTCTGTTAATACTTGGTTTACGTTTATATTGCGAATAATCTTCACAACAACACCACCTTCTTATGAAAGGAGAAAGCGTTCGAGTATGAAAAAAGGGAGAGGTATACCCTCGCCCTTACATAATATCTAGGTGAATCTTTTTCTCTTCATTTCCATGCGCTGCATGGAGCACTGTTCGGATCGCTTTTGCAATCCGTCCTTGTTTTCCTATCACTTTTCCAATATCTTCTTTATGAACAGTCAAACGGTAAACAACTTGTTTGTCATCCTCTTCTTTCGTAATGACAATATCATCTGGATGATCAACAAGTGATTTTACAATCGTTTCAATGAGAGCTGTCATATTAATCACACAACTTACTTAGAATGTCTTAAGTTGTGGAACTTTTCTAAGATGCCTTGTTTTGAGAATAAATTGCGCACAGTGTCAGATGGCTTTGCTCCGTTTTGTAACCATTTAAGAGCAGCTTCTTCATTAATTTTTACTTCTGCAGGATTTGCAACTGGATTATAGTAACCAATTTCTTCAATAAAACGTCCATCACGTGGTGAACGAGAATCTGCCACTACGACACGATAGAAAGGAGCTTTCTTTTGCCCCATGCGCTTTAAACGAATTTTTACTGCCATATTTAATCTACCTCCAATATATTTTACACATTTTTAAATACTATCAAGTTTTGTTCTGTTTGTAAAGTAATTTTTATTGACACATAATTTGTAATAATTACGGGCCTACATAAAAGGAAATTTAAATCCTTTTTTCTTTCCTTTCATATTCATAGAAGTCATTTGCTTAAACATTTTTTTCATGTCTTCAAATTGCTTAAGCAAACGGTTTACCTCTTGAACAGGTCGTCCAGAACCTTTAGCGATGCGCTTTTTACGGCTAGCATTTATGATTTCAGGATGAATTTTTTCTTCTTTCGTCATCGATTGGATGATCGCTTCAACATGCTTGATTTGTTTTTCATCGATTTTTAAATCTTTTAAGCCTTTAATTTTATTTGCGCCTGGAAGCATGCTTATTAACTCATCAAGGGGGCCTAGCTTGCGAACTTGTGCTAGCTGCTCAAGAAAATCATCAAAAGTGAATGTCATCGTACGCATCTTTTCTTCGAGTTCTTTCGCTTTTTCTTGGTCAACGGTCGCCTGTGCCTTTTCAATTAAAGTTAGAACATCACCCATTCCAAGAATTCTTGATGCCATTCGTTCTGGATGGAAATCTTCCAATTGATCAAGCTTTTCACCCATCCCGACAAACTTAATCGGAATATTGGTTACCGCTTTAATTGATAAAGCAGCCCCTCCGCGCGTGTCGCCATCAAGTTTTGTCAAAATGGCTCCAGTTACACCTAGCTGTTCATTAAAGCTTTGAGCAACGTTCACGGCATCTTGACCGGTCATCGCATCGACAACAAGGAAAATCTCATCAGGGTTAGATATTTCCTTCATTTCCTTTAACTCATTCATTAACGCTTCATCAATATGTAGACGGCCTGCCGTATCAATTAATACATAATCATAATGCTCTTCCTTGGCCTTTTCAATGGCCTGCTTGGCAATTTCAACTGGGCTAACTTGATCACCTAATGAAAAAACAGGTATATTCAGTTGTTTTCCAAGTGTTTCTAGCTGCTTAATTGCAGCTGGACGGTAAATATCTGCAGCGACTAAAAGCGGTTTTCGATTATATTTTTTTCGCAGCAAATTGGAAAGCTTACCGGTCGTTGTTGTTTTACCAGCACCTTGCAAACCAACCATCATAATAACGGTTGGCGGCCGGTTGCTAACTGCAATTTTGCTTTGCGTACCACCCATCAGTTCTGTTAATTCTTCTTGAACAACTTTAATGACTTGCTGGCCTGGTGTTAAGCTTTTCATCACTTCTTGGCCAACAGCGCGTTCTTTAACACGCTTTACGAAATCTTTTACAACTTTGAAGTTAACATCCGCTTCCAATAATGCTAAGCGTACTTCGCGCATCATTTCATTTACATCTTCTTCGGTTACTTTACCTTTACCGCGAATTCGCTGAATCGTCTGTTGCAGTCGGTCGGCTAAACCTTCAAACACCATGACATGCCGCCTCCTAATCTAATTTCTCAAGGGAGTCGATACATTCAAGTATAGGTCCCTTTTCTCCTTCAAGTTCTTCCAAATATTTTCTAAGCTGTTCGACAAGTTGTTGTCGTTGTTGATATTTTTTTAAAAGATGTAGTTTGCTTTCATAATCTTCAAGCATCATCTCTGTTCGTTTGATATTATCATAAACAGCTTGTCTTGAAATACCAAACTCTTCAGCAATTTCACCAAGTGAATAATCATCAAGGTAATATAAGGACATATAATTCCGTTGCTTTGGGGTTAACAACAATTGATAAAAATCAAACAGATAATTCATCCTTGTTGTCTTTTCAAGCATCAAATAACCCCCTTGTTAAGTAAATTACCTTTACAGTTTTACATCATACAATGCAAGCTTGCAATTGTCAAGGGGATGCTTGTACGGTCCTCATAAGCAAATAATTTTCGATTGTTTGATTCACAAATTTTTAAATAACGAAAAACAAAAATTTACTATAATTGTTTTTATTTGGAAATGTAAGAGTACAATAATAATATTCTTTCAATGCTAACTTACTAGAGCAGAAACAGAAAATATAACTTTCAGCAATTTAAATTTTACAATTTTTTAGCAAAAACATGTAGTATACATAGAACATGCTTTTTTACCTAAATAAGTATATTGAAATGTTAAATCATATAAATTTAAAACATCAGAATCCCTACTTTAAATTATCGTACACAACTAATACTTCTAACAAAATAATTTAGACGTTTCATTCAAAAAAGGAGTGCTTTTGAAAGATATGGAGGCAAGAAAGACAAAAAAGAAATTAAAAATATTTTATATAATCTTTTTTACTATTTTTTTAATCCTTCCTTTAGGAATATATGTTTACTTCCAATATCAATTAAACTCTTTAGAAAAAGAGACATTAAATCATTTATATAATCATGGATATCGAGACATTGATCTAAAAGAGGTTGATACAACTTTTCAATTTGGTTCCCGTTTTGTCACGAAAATCATTTTTTAAGATGAACCTTATGTAACATATGAATTTATAAAAAGATACGATAAAATCATTTTACTAGACCCTCAAAGTAGAGTTAGTGAATACAAGTTTAAGCATTGGGATGGAAGTGAATTAATAAATAAACAATAAGTTTCATCAAAAAATCCCCCTGTTTGAAAGGGGGATTGAATATATTTATGACAACTCAGGTCTTTTAATGTAAATGGAATTTCTAGGATGGATGGGAAGTTATGGCTTCGAACCAAGCATTCACCCTTCCTATCCAACTAATTATGATTCCACTTCTTCTTTATCAATCATTTCTGCAAACAAACCATACACAAATTGTTCTGGATCAAATTCCTCTAAGTCTTCCATTTTTTCTCCAAGCCCAACTAGTTTAACTGGAGTTTTTAACTCATGGCGTATTGCAAGGACAATACCACCTTTGGCTGTCCCATCAAGTTTCGTTAGAACAATTCCTGTCACATTTGTTGCTTCTCCAAATTGTTTTGCTTGACTCATTGCATTTTGACCTGTTGTTGCATCTAAAACTAATAATACTTCATGCGGTGCTCCAGGCACTTCGCGTTCAATGACACGTTTAACTTTTTCAAGTTCCTTCATTAGGTTTACTTTGTTTTGCAACCGTCCAGCCGTATCGCAAATTAAGATATCAACTTTTCGGGATTTTGCTGCTTGAATAGCATCATATATTACAGCTGCCGGGTCGGAACCTTCCGAATGCTTAATAACGTCAACTCCGACACGTTCGCCCCATACTTCCAATTGTTCGATCGCACCTGCTCGGAATGTATCTCCTGCTGCAAGCAAAACCGTTTTTCCTTCGTTTTTCAGTTTGTGAGCCAATTTTCCGATTGTTGTCGTCTTTCCTACACCATTAACACCTACAAAAAGAATGACCGTCAACCCATCTGGTTGAATATTTAATTTTGCTGTTGTTTGATCATCATTAGTAAACAATTCAACGAGCTTTTCAGAAATAACCGCTTGCACGGCTTTAGGATCTTGAATGTTGCGTTTTTTTACCTCAGTTTTAAGCATATCGATTAGATCCATTACGGTTGTAACACCAACATCAGCGCTTATTAAAATTTCCTCTAATTCTTCAAAAAACTCTTCATCCACTTTTCGATAGCGAGCGACTAAATCATTTACTTTTTCTGCAAAAGAATTTCTTGTTTTCGACAAACCTTCTTTAAATTTCTCTGTAACAGCATCTGTCTTTTGGGCAATTTTTTCTTTTAATTTCTTAAAAAAACTCAAAGGAAACGCCTCCTTCATTAACTATTCAGCAATTGTTTAGAATCTTCAAGGCGTACAGAAACGAGTTTTGATATTCCCGATTCCTGCATCGTAACCCCATACAAAACGTCAGCTTCTTCCATCGTTCCTTTTCTATGAGTGATCACTATAAATTGCGTTGTTTTGCTTATCTTTTTTAAATAAGTTGCAAAACGTGCTACATTGGCATCATCTAAAGCAGCTTCTACTTCATCAAGGACACAAAACGGCACCGGCCTTACCCTTAAAATGGCAAATAACAATGCAATCGCCGTTAATGCACGTTCACCGCCGGACAGTAAACCTAAATTTTGCAGCTTTTTCCCCGGAGGTTGAGCGATTATGTCAACCCCTGTGTTTAATAAATCGTCAGGTGCCGTTAAAATCAAATCAGCTCGTCCACCACCGAAAAGCTCTTTAAAAACTTGTTCAAACTCGGCTTTTATACTAAAAAAAGATGATTCAAACCGTTTTTTCATTTCTTCATCCATTTCCGAAATCACTTGATGAAGTGTATGTTTTGCCTCTAATAGATCATTTTTTTGAGTTGATAAAAACTGATAACGCTCTGAAACTCGATCAAATTCATCAATGGCACCAATATTAACAGTTCCAAGTTCTTCAATTTCCATTTTAATTAATTTTAATTTTTGTTTTGCTTCATCACGATCCATCGTTAAAGGATATTTTGCTTTTGCCGCTTCGAATGAAAGCTTATATTCTTCCCAAAGTTGGTTTAGTTTATTTTCCAACTCGACATCTAGACGATTAATTTTAACTTCTTCTTCTTTCGTTGCTTCAACCATTTGTTTATGTTGACGTCTTAGCTCTTTGTTTTCTCGGGATAAATCTTCAAGTTTTATTTGTTGCTGATATCTTTCTTCTCGCCGGCTCTTAATGAGGTCCAACGTTTGTTCTTTTTCTGCATTTTTCTCCATAAACAATTGATCCAATTTTCCTTCACCGGAAACATTGGTAGTAATTTCATCATTTAAAATTTGCAAATCCTGTCTTAAACGAATTACCTGCTCCTCTGCTTGATTTCGTTCTTTTTCGAGGCGTCTACATTCGTCCTCTGCATTTTTAACGAGCTGCCTTTTTTCTGCTGCCAACACTTTTAATTCTGTTACTTTTTGCTGCAAGTCGGCTTTTGATGATTCTTCGTTTTTCTTTTGTGATGATAGGTCAGCAATTCGTTTATCAAGTGCTGTAATTTCTTTTTCTAAATTATTTAGTTTTTCTATTGTTTCATCATGTTTGTTTATCACATCAGTTTTTTCTTTCATTAGACCTTCTATTTCAAGATCGTAAAGTTTTAACCGTTCATTTACATTTTTTTCTTCTACTTCAAGTTCTCTAATTGATCCTTTTAATTGTTCTTCTTCGATCCTCACCGTTTCGCAAATTTCCTTTAATTGGGCCAATTGCCTTTCATGTTCTTGAATCGTTTCCTTCAATGTTTTTACTTGTTGTTCCAAAGCTTCTGTTTTTCGTTCCATTTCAGGCAATTTTCGATTTATATCTTCTAGTTCCCTTTGTCGTGTAAAAAGAGAGGTTGTTTTTTGTTTAATCGTTCCTCCTGTCATCGAACCGCCTGGATTAACAACATCACCATCAAGTGTCACAACTCGATAACGGTGACCAAGTGTTTTGGCGATTTCATTCGCCCCTTTTAATTCTGTAGAGATGATTACGTTCCCTAATAAATTTTCGATAACATCCTTATATGTAGGGTCAAATGTTACCAAAGAAGAGGCAATCCCTACAAAAGAAGGATGGTTTTCAATAAGGATTTTTTGCGAAGCCGGAATTGATCTACCTTTCATGACAGACATCGGCAAAAATGTCGCTCTTCCGAAATGATTATTTTTTAAATAAGCGATTGCTTGACGAGCATGACTCTCATGTTCAACGATGATATGCTGCATGGCGCTGCCCAAGGCAACTTCTATGGCTGTTTCATACTGTTTTCCAACGTTGATCAGCTCTGCAACAGCACCCCTTACACCAGGCAACTTTGCAAGCAATACTTCTTTTACACCTTGTAAAAAGCCTGCATAATCTTCCCGCATCTCTTCAAGCATTTCCTTACGGGTTTTAAATTTTTGCAGGTATTGGTAAGCTTGATAAAGCTGTGTTTCTTTTTTATGATATTCATCCCGTTTTTTTTCTAGTTCCAGCCCAAGTTTCCTAAATTCGTGCAAATGAGATTGTAAAGCTCCTTGTTTTTCTTCTCCTTTTTTTATCAGGGCTGCTTTTTTTTCCTCAAATTCTTTTCGGAGCAATAAATATTTTTCATTGTCCTGATCTAAGTAAATTTTTCGCTTTTCGAACTGAGCAAGCTGGTCTTCCAAGTGGACTTTCTCGTTTTTAAGGGATGCTTGTTTATTTAATAAATCTATGTAATCACTTTTTAAATGCTCTAATTCAGCATCAATATCAACGCTTGCTCTAGAAAGCTTGTTTTCAAATTTGAGCAAATCTTGTTGAACATTTTCAAGTTTTTTCTGATGCTCTTGTAAAACTTTCGTTTGTTCAAGTAATTCCGCCTCAAGTTCTATCATCTTCTTTTGTAGTAGTTCTATGTTTTGCTCCAGTTGTGCGCGGTTTTCATTTTTATTTTTTTTTCTTTCTTTCAATACTTCCCTTTGGCCCTCAATCTTTTCCAATTCATTACTCGTTATTAGTAAAACTTCTTGAAGTTCTGTAATGGAATCGTCTAGCACTTGGATTTGTTCCCGAAGAGCTTCTATTTCAGCTTCTTGCATTTGGATTTTCGTTAGCAAATCCATTTCAAGATCTTTATGTTCTTCAAATTGTTTTAATAACTGTTCCCAATTTTGATGCAGTTCTTCTATTTCACAAACGGTTAGAGCCACTTCTATTTTTTCTAATTCTGCTTTCTTTTCTAAATATTCTTTTGCAATCGATGACTGAATTTTTAAAGGCTCCAATTGATTTTCAATTTCATGAAGAATATCGTCCACCCGATTTAAATTTTCTTGCGTTTCCATTAACTTAACTTCTGCTTTTTTCTTGCGGTTTTTATATTTTAAAACACCTGCTGCTTCTTCGAAGATTGTACGGCGGTCTTCCGGTTTACTGCTAAGGATTTCTTCCACCTTTCCTTGGCTGATAATCGAAAAAGCTTCACGTCCAAGACCTGAATCCATAAATAAATCGATAATATCTTTTAAGCGGCATGGCTGTTTATTAATATAAAACTCGCTTTCTCCTGAACGATACACCCTTCTTGTCACACTAACTTCATGATAATCAAGCGGTAAAAATTGATCATCATTTTCTAAAGTTAAAGTTACCTCAGCAACATTAAGAGCCTTTCTCGTGTCACTGCCGGCAAAAATAATATCTTCCATTTTAGAGCCCCGAAGCGACTTGGCTGATTGTTCACCTAAAACCCAGCGGATGGCATCTGTAATATTGCTCTTTCCGCTGCCATTCGGACCGACAATCGCCGTTACACCTTGAACAAAATCAACTGAAGTCCGATCGGCAAAAGCTTTGAAGCCGATAATATCTAGGCGTTTTAAATACATTACTGTTTTCCCCTCCCTCGTTCAAGGCGTTTCTTTGCAATAAAACTCAAGCATACTGGTTCCAAGTCTTTCACCTATTCGATGAAAAACTAAGTAACAGTACGTTTGAGCTTCCTTATGTGTTATTATTTTTTAGCTGTTCAAGTACAGTTAACGCTTCTTTGGCAGCATTTTGTTCGGCCTCTTTTTTTGATTTCCCAAAACCAGTTCCGAGAATTTCACCATTTAATGTAACTCGTGCAACAAACTCGCGATTATGAGCAGGACCTTTTTCTTGAATGATGAGATATTCTATATGGCCTTGTCCTTTCCGTTGTACAATTTCTTGCAACTGACTTTTGAAATCCATAACATGAAAAAATGCGCCCTCACTTATTTTTGGAAATACTACTTGTTGTAAAAACTCAAAAACTTTTTCAAGACCTTGGTCAAGATAAAGTGCACCAATAAAAGCTTCAAAAACATCCGCCAGTAAGGCAGGTCTCGTTCTTCCGCCTGTTAACTCTTCGCCTTTTCCTAATAAAACATAATCGCCAAATGAAAGCTGGTTAGCAAAATTAACTAATGAAGGTTCACATACAACAGCTGCCCGAAGCTTCGTTAAATCCCCTTCACTCATCAATGGGTAGTGATTAAATAAGTAGTGGGACACAGTTAGTTCCAAAACCGCATCTCCTAAAAACTCCAACCTTTCATTATCTTCAGATGGTTTAATTCGATGTTCATTCACATAGGAAGAATGTGTAAAAGCTTGTATTAAAAGTTCTTCTCTTGAAAAATGAATGTTAAGCTTCTCTTGCAATTCGTGAAATTTCTGTTTTTGCTTTAATCCGATTTTTTTATCTTTTTTTCTTATTGGCATTGATTCAAAACCCTCCACAAACAAATGCGCAGTATGTATGTATCTATTTAAACTTGATGTTTTACTCAATTTGATGACATAAAATTGGAGAAAGCCCCGTGAATCCACGGGACTCTTCATTATTTTGCGTGTTCTTTTATGTAGTTAACAGCATCTCCTACAGTAGTAATTTTTTCTGCATCTTCATCAGAAATTTCCATATCGAATTCATCTTCTAGTTCCATTACTAATTCAACTACATCTAGGGAATCTGCACCTAGGTCATCTTTAAAAGAAGCTTCCAAAGTAACATCAGCCTCTTCAACACCTAAGCGGTCTACAATAATTTTTTTAACACGCTCTAGTACATCTGCCATCGTTCGTTCACCTCCCCTCAAGGTATTATATTAAAATCTTGCCAAAAAAACTAGCTAAAGTCCATTTAAATTAAAACATACCTTACCCTTAACCACCCAACCACCCAACTTTATATCTCCTTTCGAATAATTTACGAAACCGAGAACAAAAAGCCAAAAGATTGATATGTCAATTTTCTAACCATTTTCAAAAAATTATTACATTACCATTCCGCCATCGACATGGATCGTTTGTCCTGTAATATAACTGCTATCATCCGATGCTAAGAAACGAACAACATGAGCAATATCAGCAGGGTCACCAAAACGACCTAACGGAATTTGTTTTAACATTTCATTTTTTGCTTCTTCAGGCAACTCATCTGTCATATCAGTTGTAATAAATCCTGGTGCAATAGCGTTAACAGTGATGTTCCTGCTAGCAAGTTCTTTTGCTGTTGTCTTCGTTAAACCGATAACTCCTGCTTTAGCTGCTACGTAATTTGCTTGTCCAGGATTTCCACAAACACCGACTATAGAAGCAATATTTATGATGCGGCCCTTTTTTTGTTTCATCATTTGTCGTGTAACCGCTTTTGTACATAAAAAGACACCTTTTAAATTTGTATTTATGACTGCATCCCAATCTTCTTCTTTCATTCTCATCAATAAATTATCTCTCGTAATACCAGCATTATTTACTAGGATATCTAATGCACCAAATGTAGCAATAACTTCTTTCACCATGACTTCAACAGATTCAGCATTTGCCACATCCGCTTGAATAGCGAAACCTTCGCCCCCATTTTCCTTAATTAGATCCACGACTTCCTTTGCTTTAGACTCGTTGCCGGCATAGTTAACAGCAACTTTGGCACCAGCTTTCGCTAACTCAATGGCTATTGCTCTTCCGATTCCTCGTGATGCACCGGTCACAAGCGCAACTTTCCCAGTTAACATTTACAAATCCCCTTTCAGTTTTTTAATTGTTTCAATAAGCGATTCTTCATCCCCAATTGCATATGTATTTAGACGACGATTTACTTTTTTGACTAACCCACATAAAACTTTGCCAGGGCCGATTTCAATAAAAGTATCAACGCCTAGATCTACCATTTTTCTTACAGACGTTTCCCAACGGACAGGCGAATATAGTTGTTCAATCAACTTTTCTTTAATGTCCCCCGCATCAATCATCTCTTCAGCAGTGACATTTGCAATAACAGGGATTTTAGCATTTCTAATTTCGATTTGTTCAAGAACGCTTCTAAATTTTTCAGCTGCCGGTTTCATTAAAACAGAATGAAATGGGCCGCTGACAACAAGAGGGATTACTTTTTTGGCCCCGCGCTCTGCTGCTAACCGTGATGCATCTTCAACACCTTTTTTTGTCCCGGAGATTACAATTTGGCCAGGGCAATTTAAATTTGCCAATTGAACAACTTCACCATTTGCTGTAATTTCTTCTGTTACAGATGCAAGATCTGCTTCTTCCATGCCTAACACAGCAGCCATTGTACCTACTCCAGCCGGAACTGCTTCTTCCATATATTCCCCACGCTTCCGAACTGCGAAAACGCCATCTTCAAAATCGATCGCGCCAGCGGCAACTAATGCGCTATATTCACCTAAACTATGACCCGCTGCATAATCTGCTTGAATCCCATAATCTTTTAAAATTTCCAAGATGGCAATGCTGGTCGTTAATAGAGCAGGTTGCGCATTTTCGGTTAATGTCAACTTCTCCTGTGGACCTTTAAATATAATTTCAGACAATGAAATTCCTAGTCGTTCATCTGCTTGACGAAAAATTTGAGCCGCTTTTTCGAATTTATTTGCTAAATCTTGGCCCATGCCAACCGTTTGTGATCCTTGTCCAGGAAAAATAAATGCAATTTTCCCCATGTACTCTCCTCCTTAAGATTTTGTCTGGATTGTAGATTCAATTGTCGTGATAACTTGTTTTTCCACCATTTCCTTTGCTTGCCGAATCGCATGAAAAATTGCGTTAGAATCTGAGGACCCATGCGCTTTTATCACTGGGGCTTTCAACCCGAACAGACCAGCACCTCCATACTCCGAATAATCGAGTTTCAATTTTAAATTGCGGAGCTGAGGTTTAATGATCGCTGTGGCAAGCTTACTTTTCAAACTGCTTGTTAACTCACTTTTTAACATAGATAAAATTGCGAGTGCAGTACCTTCCATCGATTTTAAGGCAATATTGCCGGAAAATCCATCTGTGACAACAACATCAGCAACACCGTTCATTAAGTCCCGAGCTTCAACATTGCCGATAAAATTGATAGGTGCTTCTTTTAATAATAAAAAAGCTTGTTTCGTAAGATCGTTACCTTTTTTCTCTTCCGCACCAACATTTAATAGTCCAACTTTAGGATTATTTACTTTTCGCACCTTTTCAGCGTAGATGGAACCCATAATCGCATATTGAAGCAAATGTTCCGGTCTTGCATCGGCATTGGCGCCTACATCTAGAAAAACAAAGCCTCGACCATCGATCGTCGGCATCGTAGGTGATAATGCTGGACGATCAATCCCTTCAATACGGCCAACAATGAAAAGCCCTGCTGCCATCAAAGCTCCTGTATTTCCAGCCGAAATACAGGCATCTGCCCTTCTTTCTTTCACTTCGTTAGCCATTAGCACCATTGAAGCTGATTTTTTTCGTCGTACGGCCCGCACGGGTTCATCTTCAGCTTCTATGACTTCATCCGTATGTATAATCGAAATGTTTTTAGTCGTCGTTAAATATTTGGTAATTTCTTGTTCATTGCCGACTAAAATAAATTGTAGATCAGGAAAGGCTTGTACAGCTTTCATTACGCCTTTAACAATTTGTTCGGGGGCGTGATCCCCACCCATTGCATCAATTGCTATTTTCATTGATTGAACCTGCTTTCTTCCATTTATTTGGTCTATACATCTCAAATTCACCGATGAATGCAAGCTCTTGTCCAACATAAGACTGCACTAGTACGGTTGTTCGATGTCTTTCTTCATCATTTGCGATTACTTTCGCTTTTGCAACTACCCGCTCATTTTCTCTTACTTGGCGGGTAAATTTGACGTTCGCTTTTGCCGTCAAAGCCAATTCTTCATCAAGGAGCGCAACAGCCAATGAATTCGCTTGGGCAAATAGATGATGGCCCCGAGCGATAGGATTCCTTGTGAAGACATGTTCCTTTTTGACATCAAAAATGGATATTGCACTCTTTTCCATTTCTAAATCAACGATGTCCCCAATAATCTCTTCAATTTGCAACGATTTTACTTCTTCATTAAGCTTTGCTTTTGCAACATCTTTTATTCTTTCCCGAAGCTCTGGGATTGATAATTCAAGCCGGTCTAATCGAATGGTTTGAATGCTGACATTAAATTTTTTTGCTAATTCTTCATCAGTGATAAATGGAGTTTCATCAATCGTTGCTTTTAGTACTTTTTGCCGTTCTTTTTTTGAAAGTCGCACTGGAACCACCCTCCGATACTAAGACTAGGTACTAATAGTAGTATAGGGATTTTCAAACAGACTGGCAAGTATAATTTTCCTTTTTACTAAAATAGTTTTTCATTAAATCCTTCTAATCTAGTTTTTCACCGTTCAATACGCCCGTCTCCTCTAGATAAGAACGTAACAGAGAAAAATCATCACTTTCCCAAAAAATTTTAGATGATATAAGTTTAATAGCATCATTTCTAGCCACTTCTAATATTTTGTAATCGTGAACCATATCAGCCAATTTAAATTCCGGCAAACCGCTTTGCTTTTTACCAAAGAAGTCACCGGGACCTCTTAATTCAAGGTCTTTTTGTGATAGCTCAAAACCATCATTTGTTTCTGTCATAATTTTCATCCGTTCGATCCCTATTTCCGATTTAGGATCGGCAATCAAAATACAATAAGATTGTTCACTGCCACGCCCAACACGACCTCTAAGCTGATGCAGCTGTGCCAAACCAAAACGTTCCGCATCTATCACAACCATTACGGTCGCATTTGGTACATTGACACCGACTTCGACAACGGTTGTTGATACTAGAATATGATATTCATTTTCACTAAACTTCCTCATGACTTCTTCTTTTTCACTGGAATGTAGACGGCCATGCATTAAACCTATTTTTATATTTTCTGGAAAATAATGAACCAACATAGCATGAACATCTATGGCGTTTTGCACATCCAACTTTTCAGATTCTTCAATGAGGGGACAAATAACATAGGCTTGTCTACCTTTTTTTACTTCTTTGTATATGAATTGCAAAACGCGTTCAAACATCTGTTCCTTTACCCAATATGTTTCAATTTTCTTTCGGCCAGCCGGCATTTCATCGATGACAGACACATCCATATCACCAAATACCGTTATTGCCAGTGTACGCGGAATCGGAGTAGCAGTCATGAAAAGTACATCAGGATTTTCACCCTTTTCTCTTAAAATACGTCTTTGCTCAACACCAAAGCGATGCTGTTCATCCGTAATCACTAACCCTAATTTATGAAAATTAACCTCATCTTGAATAAGTGCATGGGTACCAATTAAAAGATCTATTTCACCTTTTTGCAGCCTTTCTAAAATATCCTTTCTTTTTTTTCCTTTAACAGAACTTGTTAATAATGCAATCGAAATATCATGTTGTTCGAAAATATTAATGAGGGAAGTTGCATGTTGTTCAGCAAGAATTTCAGTAGGAACCATCAGCGCTCCTTGATAACCAGCACAAATTGCTGCATATAAAGCAATAGCAGCCACAACAGTTTTCCCAGACCCAACATCACCTTGCAACAAGCGGTTCATACGATAGGGGGAGGACATGTCATGAAGAATTTCAGTTACAACTCTTTGTTGAGCGTTCGTTAATGGAAAAGGCAAGGTAGCAATAAATTGTTCTATTTTTCTCATTGAAAATTTTTGTGAAAATCCGCCGCTCCGTTCTCTTTCAAATTTCCGAAGCGATTGCATTTTTAATTGAAAAAGCAAAAACTCTTCATAAACAAGACGTCTGCGTGCCTGCTTTAAATATTCAGCACTTTCAGGTTGGTGAATATATTGAACTGCGTCTTTTCTTGGCAATAATTTATATTTTTTTAAAATCGATACAGGTAAAAATTCTAAGATTTCATTTCCATATTCATTTAATGCCGACCGTATGATACGCTGCATCAATTTTGTCGTCATTTTCCCCCTGACAGAATAGACCGGTTCCAACTCTTGCCTACCTGTAACTATCCCTTTCTTTAAAAGACTGCCGGTAATCGTTTGTCGATGACTGTCCCATTTTCCAGTTATAGTAATAATGTCACCAACGCCAATTTGTTTTTTTAAATAAGGCTGATTAAAAAACACAACTGTAATGAGCAGATTATTAATAAAAACACGGACCATTAAACGCGATTTATTCCGACCGTAAAATGTTAAGGAAGGCTCGCTATGAACCTTCCCTTCCACTGTTATTTTTTCATTATGTTTGATCGTGTGGAGATCTCGAATTCGATAGTCCTCATAACGATAAGGAAAATATTCAATCAACTCACCAATCGTATGAATGCCCATTTCATTCAATTGTAAAGCGGTTTCTTCGCCAACCCCTTTAACATTAATGATACTTTGATTAAGCCTATTCACACCATTTAAGCTGCATTAAAGATGTATTGAATGAATGCAGCTTGACCTCCCTTACCTGAAATCTCATTTTCATATCTTACAATTGTTTACTCCACCGCAAAAATGAACGGATATAAAGGTTGTCCTCCGTTATGGGTTTCAATTTCAAGATCCTCATAATGCTCTTCTAGATAGTTGGTTAATTCCTTAACATCGTTAGTGTTCGCATCTTCACCTTGGAGAATCGTAATAATTTCGTCGTCATCTGTAATCATTTTATTTAGTAACTGTTTAGCTGCTTCAATTTGATTTTCATGTGTAACGACTATTTTACCATCCAAAATTCCCATAAAGTGTCCTTTATTTATTTCTAACCCATCAATGACCGTATCCCGAATTGCGAAAGTAATTTGTCCCGTTTTCACTTTTTCAAGCGCTTTTGTCATTGTCTTTTCATTTTCTTCAAGGTTTGAAGATGGGTTAAATGCCAACAAAGATGTCAATCCTTGGGGAACAGTTTTGGTAGGTATTACAATAACATCTTCATCTACAACAGAAGAAGCTTGCGTAGCTGCCATTATAATATTTTTGTTGTTCGGTAAAATGATAACTTTTTTAGCATGAACGTCTTTGATCGCTTGAACGAAGTCTTCGATGCTCGGATTCATTGTTTGTCCGCCTTCAACAATGGCATGGACACCTAAACTTTTAAACAATTGAGCAATGCCACTCCCCATTGCAACAGCAACAATTCCGTACTCTTTTTCTTTCTTTTGTTCATTGTTTACGAGTGGAGCTTTTTGTTTCTCTTCCGTTTCCAAAATCGAACGGTGTTGCTCGCGCATATTGTCAATTTTTATTTTTGTCAAACTGCCAAATTTTTGAGCAAAGTTTAATACATTTCCAGGATGTTCCGAATGAATATGTACTCTAGCGATCTCATCATCAGCAACAACGAGCAATGAATCACCGTGTTTGCTCAACTCTTCCCGAAAAGTTTTTTCTGAAAAAGGATTGCGTTCTAATTTATCTTTTTCAAATAAGACCATAAATTCTGTACAATAACCATATTTTATTTCGTCTGTTGATAGGTGGCTTTGTGCTGATTTATGGTGTTCAATTTTTACGAGCTCATCAATCGATACATCAGCTTCGATAATTTGAGTTTCTTCACCTTTTAACGCAGCCAAAAACCCTTCATAGATGACAACAAGACCTTGGCCCCCGCTATCAACAACTCCTACTTCCTTTAAGACCGGCAATAATTCGGGCGTCCTATTTAATGATGCTTTCGCTTCCTTAAGTGTCTCTTCCATTATTTGATCTATATTAAAGTTCTTAGAAGCAACTTGCATAGCTTTCTTTCCTGCATCTTTAGCAACGGTCAAAATCGTTCCTTCAACAGGCTTCATTACTGCCTTATATGCAGTCTGAACACCCGCTTCAATCGCTTGAGCAAATTCAATTCCATTAATTGTTTCTTTCCCTTCGATTGCCTTGGCAAATCCACGGAAAAGTTGTGATAAAATGACTCCTGAATTGCCTCGTGCCCCCATCAGCAATCCTTTTGAAAAAGCTTGAGCCATTTTTCCAATATGGTTATTGATTTGTTTTTTTACTTCATTGGCTCCTGATGTCATTGACAAACTCATATTTGTACCAGTATCTCCGTCAGGAACAGGGAATACATTTAATGCATCGACCATTTTTGCGTTTGTTGCCAAATAATTTGCACCAGAAATAACCATTTGGGCAAACATGATTCCGTCTAATTGCTTCAGTGTCACAAGTTTTCCTCCTTAAAATTCAGTCCGAACATTTTTCTTTAACATCTTCCTAAAATCAGTTAGATTCATTATTATGGATTCGTTACTCGTACGCCTTGAACATAAATATTGACGGAATCAACATTTAGCCCCAATGTTCGATTAAGAGTATAACGGACCTTATTTTGTACATTGTGTGCAACTTCTGATATTTTTGTACCATAGCTGACAATGATATACATATCAATATGCAATTCGTCATCTTCTTGACGTACTAATACACCTTTTTTAAAATTTTCTTTACGAAGGATTTCTGAAATTCCATCTTTTAATTGATTTCTTGAAGCCATTCCAACAATCCCATAGCAATCAACAGCTGCCCCACCAGCAATTGTTGCTATCACTTCATTTGTGATTTCAATTTGACCGTAATCGGTTTTCATTTCAATGGACATTTATAAATCCTCCTTGATATTTATATATTTAAACAGATATACACCTAGCTTACTTAACGTCATTTTACTATAATATTCATTTCAAGAAAAGCTTTAGCACCCTGGTGAATCCTTTGTATTCTAGGAATGTCAAGTAATTTTTCTTGATATTCTAGTATTCAATTATTGCGTTCTCTTGGTTTTTATGTTAAATTAATTAAGTGTTTTTTACATCATTTCTTTCGTTTTATGCAATTTGGTTCGAATAGAGGAGGGAAACAAATGAAACAATGTTATATTACAGGTCGTAGAACTCGTTCAGGTAACCATCGTTCACATGCGATGAACGCTAATAAACGCAGATTTGGGGCAAACTTACAAAAAGTTCGAATTTTAGTTGATGGAAAGCCAAAGCGTGTATGGGTTTCTGCACGTGCTCTTAAATCAGGAAAAGTAACACGCGTGTAAAAAAGCACCTTTAACAGGTGCTTTTTTAGTCTTTTTTAAATGCTCCAATAATCGCTCTTACAACCCCGCCTAAAAACTTCGGCAATTTGATCGTATAAAACTTCATAATTTCCCTCCTCAAAGCACGGATTCCCTTTTCGATATTTTATAGTCATAACAATTTTTCTTTTTAAATATATTCATATGTTTTAAAAATGTACCTAATAGATGATAAATATAAATGCCACTTCCTTATCACCTATCTTATGCAAGTAATTTTTCGTTGAGAACAAAATGAAATAAAAATATATTGGGTAAAAGAACTATTTTCTAACCATGCTATAAGGAAAGTTTCCTTCAATTAGTTGAACAAATATAAAACTGTCTAAAAAGGAAACGGACATAATGCAAAGGTACCAAAGATGTTAAAGATAAAAAAGACGATTCTTCGTTAAACATACAACGTACAAGTCAACACCTAATGAAAATCTTCTTAAAAGAAAAAGTGGAGAAAAAGGAATAGCTTTTCTCCACCTTCATTTTATTGATTATAATTATTTAATAGAGCTAATTATTCAACCCCGAATGGCAGCAATTGCTTTTTGCCGATCTTCTTGATTAAAAATAGCTGATCCTGCTACAAGGACAGTCGCTCCTGCTTCAACACATAGTTTGGCTGTTTCAGGATTGACCCCTCCATCCACTTCTATTTCTACATTTAAATCACGCTCTTGTATCCAATTAGCTGCTGTTTTAATTTTCGGCAATACTTGAGGAATAAATTTTTGGCCTCCGAATCCTGGATTTACGGTCATAAATAAAACCATATCAATATCTTCTAAAATATGTTCAATCATATTAACAGGAGTAGCAGGATTAAGAACAACTCCAGCTTTTACCCCTTGATCTTTAATTAAATGGATTGTGCGATGCAAATGCTTGCAGGCTTCTACATGAACAGTGATAATATCAGCACCCGCACGTGCAAATTGTGGAATATACAAATCTGGATTTTCTATCATTAAATGCACATCTAATGGTAGTTTTGTAACTGGTCTGATTGCTTCTACAATGAGCGGACCAATTGTTATATTCGGAACAAAATGTCCATCCATAACATCTACATGGATATAGTCTGCTCCACCTTTTTCAACATCTTTTATTTCATTTCCTAAGTTGGCAAAATCCGCTGATAAAATTGATGGTGCAATTTTAATCATATCTAGTACCTCGGCTTTCTTTCTTTAATTTCTGTCAAAAATTCAACATAATGTTCATAACGATATTTCGGAATTTCTTCCTTTTCAACAGCTTCTTTTACAGCACATTTTGGCTCAGATACATGTAAACATCCACGGAATTTACAATAATCTGCTCGTTTCTTCATTTCAGGAAAACAATTTGATAAATCTTCAGCTTCAAGATCTGTAAATTCAAGCGAACTAAACCCAGGTGTGTCTGCCACTAACCCATTTTCAAATTGTATTAATTCCACATGTCTCGTTGTATGTTTTCCACGTCCTAGATGGTTCGAAATTTCATTCGTTTTTAAAGACAATTGTGGCAGTAAAGCGTTTAATAAAGACGATTTTCCAACACCGGATTGTCCAGCAAAGACCGAAACTTTTTCCCTTAAATACGGTCTTAGCTGATCGATTCCTTCTTTCGTTTTAGCGGAGGTGAAAATCACGTCATATCCAATATGTTCGTAATCCTGTACATATCGATTTATTTCCGATTTTGTCTCCTCATCCAATAAATCTATTTTTGTAATACATATTACAGGGGTAATATTGTTATGTTCGATTAGCACTAAAAAGCGGTCAAGTAAAAAAGGATTAAATGCCGGTTCAGTTGCTGAAAATATGATAACCGCTTGATCAACATTTGAAATTGGTGGCCTTATTAATTCATTTTTTCTCTTTTTGATTTCCATTATATAACCTTCAGTTTCATTAGTAGGTTCAAATATTACATCATCGCCAACCAATGGTGTGATCTTATTTTTTCGAAAGACACCTCTACCTCTACATTGAGCAATCCCTTCTTCATGTAAAACATAATAAAAACCGCTAAGCGCTTTAATAATTTTTCCCTCTGCCATGCATACCTCCAAAAAATAGTTTTTATTTAGGATTAAGGGATCGATTCGTAACTGATTTCACCGCTGTCTAACAAATTCCCGTTTACAAAAATTTTATAGGATGCTTTCCCATCATATGGAATTACGAGTTTAATTGGAATTTCAGTTGTTTCTCTAATTTTGAAAACTTCCGGCTTGCCATCCATTTCATGTTCCATATCTTCTATGTATACTTCAACTACTTGTTCAGCAAAACCATTTTCACTATAAAAAGGAATTACTTTTGAAAACTCGTAAACCTTTGGTTCAGGACCTTTTGAAAGGACAATTTTCACAGTTGAACCTTTTTCAACTGAAGTACCGCTAGCTGGTTCTTGTGAAATTACCAAGCCGCTATCAATTTCATTCGAATATTGCTCTTCACGCTTTTGAAGTGATAAATTATTCTCATTCACAAATTTTTTAACTCGGTCTTCATTCCAACCAACCATGTTAGGCATTTTTATTTGCGGACCTTTGCTCACTTGAAAAATGACCCACATTCCACTTATTTCGTCAGGATTGACGAGCTCATTCGGTTTTGGTTGCAACTGACCAACTATTTCATTTTCTGGACGGTCACTTTCTATATAATTAGGTAAAATATGTTCTTCATTGATCCCTATTAACTTTAGTTCACGTACTGCATCCGTTAACTGATAACCAATGTAATTATCAAATTCTATTTTCTCTTTGCCTAAACTTTCATAAACAATAACTTCAAATCCTTCTTTCACCGTCGAATTGACAGGAGGATCCGTTTTAACGACAGCACCTTCAGGTACTATATTATCTACAATTTTTTTTGGCTTCACCTTTAAACCTACGGATTGAAGTTCTTCAATCGCTTCTGCCATTGGCAGATTTGTAACGTCAGGTATTACTACATCTTTAGGTTCAAAAAGAGGCGGTATTAAAAATAATCCAGCAGCTGGGACGCCAACAAATAGAAAAATCCCTAAAATTAAAGTGAATATCAATCTTTTTTTCTTTTTCTCTTTTTCTTTCACTTGCTCTTCTTTTGGAGAATGAATGATTGTATGATCGCTTGATGGTATTTTCTGTTTACTCGTAATGATTGGAATTGCTTTTGTTGCTTCATCATCTTCCGGTATTTCAAACTTTGGTTCATTCAAGCGGCTTGGATCCAAAGCTGTTTCCAAATCCATTCTCATATCTGTTACGCTATTATAGCGCAAAAAAGGATCTTTTACGGTCGCTTTTAACACGATGTTTTCTACACTTTGTGGAATGCTTGGGTTCCACTTTCTCGGTGAAGGAGTTTCACTTTGTAAATGCTTTAAAGCAATTGATATGGCTGATTCACCCGAAAAAGGTAGGCGGCCAGTTAGAAGCTCGAACATGACAACACCGAGTGAGTAGATGTCAGACTTTTTAGTAGCCATGCCACCTCTCGCTTGTTCTGGAGATAAATAATGAACAGAGCCGAGCACTGAATTTGTTTGTGTTATCGATGTTGCACTCAATGCCATAGCAATTCCAAAATCGGTAACTTTCACATGCCCTTTATAATCAATGAGTATATTATGTGGTTTTATATCTCGGTGGATAATTTGATTTTGATGAGCATGTTCGATGGCAGCTGTAATTTGCTTCATGATGTCAATGACTTCTTCAACTGTAAGTGTTTTTTTCTGTTGGATATACTGTTTTAGTGTTTGACCTTCAATATACTCCATTACGATGAAATAAATGTTTTCTTCTTCACCAACATCATAAATGCTGACGATATTTGGATGATTAAGACTTGTTGCCGAGTGAGCTTCACGACGGAAACGTTTAATGAACTCATCATCATTCGAAAATTCCGGTTTTAGTACTTTCACGGCTACATCCCGATCTAAGATAAGATCATGAGCGAGGTAAACATTGGCCATACCTCCACCGCCGATCATATCGAGAATTTTATAACGATCACTTAACCGTCTACCTATCATCAACTTTCATCACTCACTTCCATTTTCCGTCCAATCATGCATCACAAGTGCAACGGAAATGTTATCATCTCCACCAGCAGCATTTGCTTTATCTATGAGCGTTCTGGCTTTTGCCTTTAAATCGGATTCATCTTTTAACACCGCTTCTATTTCCGAAATCGGAACTTTGTTCGTTAAACCATCGGAACATAACAGCAAAACATCACTTGCTTCCCATTCTAAAGATTTTATATCAAGAACAACCGTTTCTTCCGTACCTAATGCCCTCATTAATACATTTTTTCGCGGATGATGTTCTGCATCTTCCGGAGATATTTGTCCACTGCGTACCAATTCATTTACTAATGAATGGTCATCCGTAATTTGAGTAAAACCATTGCTATTTAATAAATAACAGCGGCTATCACCAATATGGCCAACGGTAATAAACTCCTGATTTAAAACGACGACAACAATGGTCGTACCCATTCCTTGGCAGTCTTCATTTTCTTTAGCATATTGGTAAATGGAAGAATTGACTTGTGCGACAGCTTCTCTTAACCATTGTTCGATTTGATCGGGTGTTGATAACTCCTCTTTTCTTTGCATTGACCATAATCTTTCTATTTCTGAAATCGCCATTTGGCTAGCTACATCCCCTGCTTGATGACCGCCCATACCATCAGCTACAACAGCCAAAGCTAGTTCGTCTTCAAGAAAAAAGATTCCACCACTATCTTCATTATGTTGCCGAACTTTTCCCCGATCAGTTAAAAAAACTGATTTCATAGTTTCACCTCGCCTCTTCTTTTCGCTCTTTCGCCCGCAGCTGCCCACATGCTGCTTCGATATCGTGCCCTTGTTCCCTTCGTATCGTAACATTTATTCCGTGCTTTTTTAACGTTCGTTCAAACTCAAAAATTTGCTTTCTTGGCGTCCGTACATAGTTTCGCTCAGGTACATAATTGACTGGTATTAAATTAACGTGACACTTCAATCCTTTGATTAACCGAGCTAATTCTTCTGCATGTTCAATCTGATCATTAACGCCGCCAAATAGGCCATATTCGAATGTTACTCTACGGCCAGTTTTCTCTATATAATATCGGACCGCATCCATTAATTTCTCCAGGTCATAAGCTTTATTGATCGGCATTAAGCGGCTGCGCAATTCTGTATTAGGGGCATGCAGAGAAATAGCAAAATTAATTTGCAAGCCTTCATTTGCAAAATCATAAATTCTTGGGACAATACCGCTGGTAGAGACGGTAATATGCCGAGCCCCAATGTTTAAACCTTTTTCATCATTGACAATTTTTAAAAATGAAAGCAAAGATTGATAATTATCAAAAGGTTCCCCGATTCCCATGACAACGATTGAGCTTACCCGTTCGTTTGTTTCATCTAATACTTTTTGTACTTTTAATACTTGGGCAACAATTTCTCCTGCTTCTAAATTGCGCTTTAATCCTCCAAGGGTTGAGGCACAAAACGTGCAGCCAATTCGACAGCCAACTTGTGTTGTCACACAGACAGAATTTCCGTAATCATGTCTCATCAACACCGTTTCAATAGAAAAGCCGTCATGAAGTTCGAATAAAAATTTTAATGTGCCATCTTGGGATGAATGTTTGGCAATCGTTTTTAGAGTTGTTATTATAAAATGATTCTCTAATTTCTCTCGCAATCCTTTTGGTAAGTTTGACATTTCAGCAAAATGATCGACTCTTTTTTTATAAAGCCAATCAAAAATTTGCGTTGCCCTGAATTTAGGTTCACCCTGTTCTTTTAACCACATTTCCAACTCATTCAATTGTAATGAATAAATGGAAGGTTTTCGCTCAAAATTTTGTTCTGTGAATGTATCTTTTTGTTTTCCTTCCATGATGTTTACACCTGCTTTCTAAACCTAGCAATAAAAAATCCATCTGTACTAAAGTAATGAGGCAAAATTTGTACATAGCCGTTATTGCAATAAGGCTTTAGCTGATTCGGCAACTTTTCTATCAATGTAGGATCTATACTAAAATCTCTATTTTCAGCTAGAAACTTATGAACAACCTCTTCATTTTCATCTTTGTCAATCGTACATGTACTATAAACAAGGGTTCCACCTTTTTTTAACAAACCAGCAACATTTTTTAATATTGTACATTGGATCTCAGCCAATTTTTCAATATCTTCCAGTTTTTTGCTGTATTTTATATCCGGTTTTCTCTGAATAACACCGAAGCCTGAACATGGAGCATCGACTAAAATCCGATCAAAAGTTTCCGGCCTAAAATGTTTATGAAGTTCTCGGCTATCACTGATGACCGTTTCAACATTCGTTAAATTTAGGCGTTCCACTTGTTCTTCAATTAATTTAACTTTATGTGGATGGATATCAACAGCAATGACCTTTCCTTGTCCTTTTAATCGTTCAGCAATATGGGTCGTTTTTCCCCCTGGTGCTGCACAACAATCGAGAATTATTTCGTCATTTTCTGGTTCTAATGCTCTAGCAACTAACATCGAGCTTTCATCTTGAATTGTTACATAACCGTTTTGGAAAGTTTTCGTCTTTGTTAAATTTCCTTCTTCAATTACAATACTATCAACTGATAACGTACCTGTCTTTGCTTTCACATTCTCCTTTTCTAAAAGAGAAAGAACTTCTGGCACTGTCGCTTTATTGCAATTCACGCGGGCAGTTACATGAGGTGGGACCAGTGAACTTTCACAAATTTTTCTAGTCGTATCAATCCCATATTGTGCTGCCCATTTTTCAATTAACCATAATGGGAAACTTGTTTCAATTGCTAAACGTTCCAACGGATCTTTAATATTTTCAAAGTTCGGTAATCCTTCCCGTTGAATCGAACGTAAAACTCCATTGACCATACCAGAAATGCCTCGATGACCGCGTTTTTTTGCGATTTCTACAGCTTCAAAAATGGCAGCACGGTCTGGAATTCTGTCTAAATAAACGATTTGATATAACGATAAACGTAATAGTATAAGCACCCATAGATCGATCTTCTTTGCTTTTTTTAAAAATGGTTTTAGGAAAAAATCTATAGTCAATTTTCTTTGGGTTGTCCCGTAAACGATTTCTGTCAATAAACCAATATCTACAGCTTTTAATGAATGTCTTTCAATCATTTTGTTTAATAATAAATTGCTATACGCTTGATTTTTTTCTATTTGAAGTAATATATCCAAAGCTAGTTCACGTACGTTTTTACTCATGCTCTACTCCTATTATTTCACCAGCTGAAAGTTTTGCACCGGCACCTCTTAAATATTCCTTGGCTGTCATTCTTTTTTTACCGGACGGTTGCAATTCCGTTATTTTTATCGCTGTACTGTTTCCAGTTGCAACAACAATTCCGTCTTCATCAACGCGGAGTATCGTCCCCGGTTTAGCGGTTTGGCTATTTGGAACTTTTTCACCCCACCAAATTTTAAGCAATGACCCATTATTGTCAAATGTAAAAGCAACTGGCCAAGGGTTTAGCCCGCGAATTTGGTTATATATTTCTTCACCGTTTTTGTTCCAATTAATTTTTTCTTGTTCACGCTGAATATTTGGTGCATATGTTGCTTCTTCATCATTTTGTTTAATTGGAGTAATTTCCCCTTTTATTAATAGTGGAATTGTTTCTGATAAAAGCTTTGCACCAGCTTCACTTAATTTGTCGTGCAACGAGCCAACATGATCCCTTTCATCAATTGTTACTTCTACTTGTGTTAAAATATCACCAGCATCAAGCTTTTCTGCCATGTACATAATTGTAATACCAGTCTTTTTCTTTCCTTGTAAAATCGCATAATGAATCGGCGCCCCACCCCTTAATTCAGGGAGCAATGATGCATGGACGTTTATACATCCGAATTTAGGAGCATCTAATAGCTCTTTTGGAAGAATTTGTCCAAAAGCTGCCGTTACAACTAAATCCGGCTTTAACATTAAAACTTCTTTTAATTGTTCTGGATCGCGAATTTTATTCGGCTGAATAACCGGTATTCCATGTTTTAAAGCTTCAATTTTAACTGGCGGAGGAGTGATCTCTTTCTTACGCCCTTTTGGACGATCAGGCTGTGTTACAACTCCAACAATTTCATAGCCATCTTCTATCAGCCTTTTTAAAATTGGTACTGAAAAATCCGGCGTCCCCATAAAAACTACGCGCATGAATAATCTCACCTTTCTTATAAACATCCCCATTATTAGCGTTTCCGATTTTAAACAAACACTCATCAAAAGCTAAATCATCATAAAAGGGTTCATATCAATAGAAATTTGCAAATCATTCCGACTCATTTCTTGCTGAAAATGATGCAAGATTGACCTCAAAGTACGTCCCAAATTTGGTTCATCTTTGTATTTTATCATGCATTGGTAGCGATATCTATTCTTTAAGCGTGGGATTGGTGAAGCTACCGGTCCTAAAATGATCGCTTGATTTGATAGTCTACCTCTTAAAATGGCAGAAACTTTTTCAGCAGCATCTACTACTTTCATCAGTTCTGGATGAGAAATTGTGATCAGTGTCAAAAAATAAAATGGCGGATAATGATACAATTTTCGAATAGCCATTTCCTTCCGATAATAAGTGTCGTAATCCGTTTTTGCTGCAAGGACAATACTATAATGGTCTGGAGTATATGTTTGGATGACAACTTCACCTGGAAGCTCGTGCCGTCCAGCACGCCCACTAACTTGCGTAATCAGCTGAAAAGTTTTTTCACTTGCCCGAAAGTCAGGAATATGAAGCATTGAATCTGCTGCCAACACCCCTACAAATGTTACATCGGGAAAATCTAACCCTTTCGCAATCATTTGAGTACCTAGTAAAATATCCGCTTTTTTTTCTTCAAAAGCGCTCAGTAATTTTTCATGAGCTCCTTTTCGGCTTGTCGTATCAACATCCATCCGGATGACACGTGCCTCAGGCAATAATTTTGCTAGTTCTTCTTCCACTTTTTGTGTTCCTGTTCCAAAAAATCGGATATGTTCGCTGCGACATTCAGGACAAGTTGTTAAAAGGCGTGTTTCAAAAGAACAATAGTGACATTTTAGCATGTCGTCATGCTTATGATAAGTAAGTGAAATATCACAGTGCGGGCAACGAAGCACAAAGCCGCAGTCCCGACACATAACAAATGTTGAAAACCCTCGCCGATTCAAAAATAAAACAGATTGTTCGCCTTTTTCCAACCTGTCTTTTAACTTTTCAAATAAAATTTTTGAAAACATCGAACGATTGCCACAGCGCAGTTCTTCCCGCATATCAACGATTTCCACTGCAGGCAGTACACTCGCATTGATCCGCTTCTTTAATGTTAATAAGCGGTAAACACCTTTTTGTGCTCGGGCAAACGATTCGAGCGACGGGGTTGCGCTTCCGAGAACAACTGGACATTGGTGGTACTTCCCGCGTTTAATTGCCACATCTCTAGCATGATAACGGGGATTTTCCTCCTGTTTATAGCTTGTCTCATGTTCTTCGTCAATAATAATAATGCCTAAATTTTCAAAAGGCGCAAAAATGGCGGAGCGGGCACCAACTACGACTTTAACCTCTTTCCTTTGGATTTTTCGCCATTCATCATATTTTTCCCCTTGCGATAATCCGCTGTGCAAAACTGCAACATCAGCACCAAACCGGCTTTTAAATCTTGCTACCATCATTGGAGTTAATGAAATTTCTGGAACAAGCATAATTGCTTCTTTTCCTTGCTTTAATACTTCAGCGATTGCCTGTAAATAAATTTCGGTTTTACCGCTGCCTGTAACACCATACATTAAAAAAACATCATGCCTTCCTTTTCGAATGCTTTCAATGATTGGCATCATTGCTTTCGTTTGTTCTTCTGTCAACGGAAGCGGCTCTGATTGTTTAAATTCTCGTTTTTCATATGGATCTCTATAAACTTCTTCATAATGTTCTTGTAAGATCCCTTTTTTAATAAGTGAGTTGATCGGCGAAATGGTTGTATCCAAAATATTAATGAGTTGTTGCAATTCTATTTGCTCTGGACCATCAATAAAAAACTGGATAATTTCTTTTTGTTTCAATGCTTGATTTGGAAAACTATCTAATAATTGAAGCAACTCATCTTTCGTTTTCTTTGTACTGATGACCTTCACTTTCTTTTTCTTCGCACGGTCTTCAATGCGATAAACGACTTCCATATTACCCTTTTTCAACTCTTTTTGGATAAGTGGAAATATTAGCTTATTGTTTTCGATTTCTTTCCATTGAATTACATCATTAACAAACAAATTCTTTAGCTCATCACAAATTGTTTGTGCATTTTTTAAATGGACTTCTTTTTCATATTTTACCTTCATCGCCGCCGGCAACATTGCTTGGTAAGCTGTAATTAAAAAACAAAGAGTCGTATCACGTAGCCATTCGCCTAATTCCAACAATTCCTGTGTTAATACGGGAGTAAGATCTAATACAGATTCAACGGATTTTAATTTTTTTATTTCCGTTTCATTCGAAAGTCCTACGACAAAACCTTGCACTTTTCTAGGTCCAAATGGAACTATAACTCTCATGCCCGGTTGAATAAAATCTTCATCATGCCAATCTTCTGGAATTAAATAATCAAAAGTCCGATCGATTTGATTCGCAGGTACGTCAACGATAATCTTGGCAATGTTCATAAATAACTTCCTTTATTCTAAAAATGTCGCTGCTTTCATTAAAATTTCCTTAGCTGCTTCCTGTTTGGAAAGTAGTGGATATTCCATCACTTCCCCATTTCTTGTATAGATCGTAATAATATTTGTATCAACACCAAATCCTGCGCCTTCTTGTTTCACATTATTTGCAACAATCATATCAAGATTTTTTGTTTTCAATTTTTTTGTTGCATAAGCTTGGACATTTTCCGTTTCTGCTGCAAATCCAACTAAAATTTGCTTTTCTTTCTTTTCTCCCAACGTTTTTAATATATCTATTGTCCGTTCCAGTTCAAGTACTAAATCGCCATCCCCTTTTTTCATCTTATTGTCATAGATGATCTTTGGGCGATAGTCGGCAACTGCAGCTGCTTTAATGACAATATTTGTATCAGGAAAGTATTTCAAAACTTCTTCATACATTTCCTGAGCTGTTTCAATCGGAACAAATGTTACTCCAGCTGGTGGCTTTAGTGCAGTCGGACCTGATATTAAAGTGACTTCGGCTCCAAGCGCTGCCGCTGATTCGGCAAGTGCATAGCCCATTTTGCCGGATGAGCGATTTGTTATATAGCGGACTGGATCAATGATTTCACGAGTTGGTCCTGCAGTTACAAGAATCTTAATTCCTTGTAAAGGTTTCGTTGGCTTTGCAAAATAACTTTTTAATAGTTCAATAATTTTTTCTGGTTCTTCTAGTCTACCTTTGCCTACATAACCGCATGCCAAATGTCCTTCAGACGGTTCAATAAATCGATAGCCGTATTGATGTAAAATATTTATGTTTCTTTTAACAGCTGGATGTTCATACATATGGACATTCATCGCTGGAGCGATCCAGACTGGAGCGGTTGTTGCCAATATTGTTGTTGAAACAAAACAATCGGCTATCCCGTTTGCTAATTTACCAATGATATTCGCTGTTGCTGGAGCGACAATTACTAAATCAGCCCAATCTGCCAAATCGATATGTGCAATTTTTCTTGAATCTTTCTCATCAAAAATATCTATAAAAACATCATTTCTCGATAATACTTGAAACGTGAGGGGCTGGACAAACTCCATAGCTGATTTTGTCATCATTACTTTTACATCTGCCCCTGCCTGAACAAGCTTACTTGTTAAAGCCGCTGCTTTATAAGCAGCAATCCCACCCGTTACACAAAGGAGAAGTTTTTTCCCTTTCAGCATCCTTAAACCCCCTTAAAAGAAAAAAGACGTCGCTTAATTTCATAAAACAAAAGTTTCGAAAGTAAAAAATAACAACCTATAATTATAGGTTGCCTTTTTCTTCATCATACTGTAAGTGTAATAAACCCTCTGCTATTTCTTCTAAAGCTTTCCCTACAGGCTTTCGAGAAACTGTTTTCTCCAACATGCAATCATTGTTTTCTTGGATCTCTCTAGCCCGTTTGGAAGCTACTGCTACAAGCGTGTATTTAGAATCGATTTTTTCCATTAATTTATCGATGGATGGATAAAGCATAAGTTTATTCAACCTCCAATAATTTTTTATAAGATACTTCAACACGATCGCGCCGATAATGTTCTGCTTCAACTATTGCTTCGATGCGCTTGCAAGCTTTTTCTACTTCATCATTAACAACAACATAATCATAAGCGCTCATCATCTCAATTTCCACTTTTGCTGTTTCTAAACGATCTTTCACGATATCTTCCGTTTCTGTTCCACGGCCGATAATGCGGTTTTTTAATTCTTCTAAACTTGGAGGAATTAAAAAGATCAAAACCGCTTCCGGAAATGCTTTTCGAACTTGCATAGCCCCTTGCACTTCGATTTCCAGGAATACATCTTGACCTGCATTGATTGTGTTCTTCACATAATCAATCGGGGTACCGTAATAATTTCCTACAAATTCAGCCCATTCCAACAATTTATTTTCCTTGATCATTTGTTCAAACTCTTCACGGGTTTTGAAAAAATAATCAACACCATCAATTTCTCCTGCACGAGGCTTTCTCGTTGTAGCTGAAATCGAGTATTTGAGATTGATGTTTTTCTCAAAAAGTGCTTTACGGACCGTACCTTTTCCGACACCAGACGGTCCCGACAGCACAAATAAAATACCCTTTTCTTCAATCATTCAAAATTCCTACCCTTCCTCACTTAAGTCATCTTTATTATTATTAAGGCGTTGGGCTATCGTTTCTGGCTGGATTGCCGAAAGGATGACATGATCGCTATCAGTAATGATGACCGCCCTCGTTCGCCGTCCATATGTCGCATCTATTAACATACCTTTATCGCGAGCTTCTTGAATGATGCGTTTTATTGGAGCCGATTCTGGACTAACGATTGAAATGATACGATTGGCTGAAACAATATTACCGAAGCCAATATTAATTAATTTAATACTCATAAGCTCCCCCTATGTACAATACACTATTTTTTACGAGTTTGCGAAAAAATATGAGCTATTCGATATTTTGTACCTGCTCCTTTATTTTTTCGAGCTCGCTTTTCATTTCAACGACCTTTTGGCTGATTTGAACATCATTTGCTTTTGAGCCAATAGTATTCATTTCCCTATTCATTTCCTGAACAAGAAAATCAAGTTTTCTTCCGACGCTGCCACCAATGTTGATAATTTTTTCAAATTGATTCACATGGCTCTCAAGCCTAGTCAACTCTTCATTAATATCAGCTTTATCAGCAAAAATTGCCACTTCTGTTAAAATTCTTGCTTCGTCGACCTCAAATGCATTTCCTAAAAAATCTTGAATTTTCTTTTCGAGCCGTTCTTTATATTTTTCAACAACATTAGCAGAAAAAGGCTTCAAGTATTTGATGCAGTCATCAATCATTTTGAGGCGTTCAGATATATCTGCCTTCAATGCAACACCTTCTATTTGCCGCATTTCTTGCAGCTCGAGTGCTGCTTCTTTAGTTGCATCAAGAATAACTTGTTCGAGTTCTTCAATACCATCATCCATTTCGGTTATGGAAAATACTTCAGGCAGCCGAATAAACTGTTCTAGCGTAAATTGTCCATCAAGGTTATATAATTCTTTAGCTTTTTGAAATGACTCAACATATTGAGAAATAAGATCCCAATCTACTTGCAAATATCGCTTAATATATCCTTCCCCTTCAACGGTTATGAAAATATCGACTCGGCCGCGTTGTATGTACTTCTGAACGGTTTTCTTTATTTTTTCTTCAAATAATAGAAATTGCCTTGGCATCCGTACTGAAATTTCACAAAAACGGTGATTGACAGACTTCATTTCAACGATCACTTTAAAGCTATCCAGCTCTTTTTTGCTTCTGCCAAAACCAGTCATACTCACGATCATTTTCATCACATCCAATAATCTTATTCTATAAAATTTAAGACAGTACAACAAGTAAATAATACCCAAAAATCATTGAAAGATAAATGATAAAGGCTGATGATCATTAAAATAATTAACTCTATAGGAATAAATTTACATAAAGTTCATGTTATATAAGAAATCCTTTTATGAATTGTAATCATTTTCCGACTTTCTATAAAAAATGTTATACTATTAAAGATTGAGAGGTGGAACGAATGACATTTGATGGTATCGTTACAAAAGCTGTTACGGAAGAATTAATCGACATATTAGAGCATGGAAGGATCACAAAAATTTATCAGCCATATAAATATGATCTAATTTTAAATGTGCGTTCAAGAAGTAAAAACCATCAACTCCTTATTTCAGCCAATCCAAGTTATGCCAGAATACATATTACAAAAGAAACTTATGAAAACCCAAAAGAACCTCCAATGTTTTGCATGCTTTTACGAAAACATTTGGAAGGAAGTATTATTGAAAAAATTGAACAAGACACATTTGAAAGGGTCATTAAATTTTATATCCGTACTAAAAATGAAATTGGCGATGTATCACTGAAACTATTGATCGTTGAAATCATGGGGAAGCACAGCAACATTATGTTAGTTGACCATGAAAAAAATATGATCATCGACAGCATTAAACATGTATCTAGTGCTGTCAACCGGCACAGAACGATCCTACCAGGATTTGAGTATGTTGCACCCCCAAAACAAATGAAACTAAATCCATTGGCGATTACAGAAGAAACACTATTGCAAAAATTAAACTTTAATCAAGGGAAAATCGCTCAACAAATGGTCGAGCAAATCGCTGGTATTTCAAATCTATTTGCAAATGAAGTGGTCCATCGAGCCGGGCTTTGTAACCGCGCGACGATTCCTAAAGCTTTTTTTTCAATGATTGAGCCAATAAAAAATAAAGATTATCAACCGCAGCTTATTAATGCCGATGGAAAAGAATATTTTTATATTTGCAACCTTAGCCATATTAATGGCAAAGTACAATATTTTGATACAATCAACGAGCTATTGGACCGCTATTATTTTGGAAAAGCGGAGCGAGACCGTGTCAAGCAACAAGCCAATGATCTTGAGCGCTTTATAAAAAATGAATGGACGAAAAATAAAAAGAAAATAAAAAAACTGGAAAATGCATTGCAGGAAGCCAAAAAAGCAGATGAATTCCAGCTTTATGGCGAGCTGCTAACGGCCAATATGTATGCCGCTTCCAAAGGAATGAAAGAAATTGAAGTAGTCAACTATTATGATGAAAACGGGGCAACGGTCAAAATCCCGCTTGACCCATTAAAAACACCGTCGGAAAATGCACAAGCTTATTTTACAAAATATCAAAAGCTGAAAAAATCTGTTGAATTCGTTAAAGAGCAAATCGAATCAACGAAAGAAGAAATAGCCTATTTTGAAAATTTGCTACAACAATTTGAATCAGCATCTCCGAAAGATATTGAAGAAATACGTGAAGAATTGACTGAACAAGGTTATTTAAAAATGAAGAAAAATGGCAAAAAAGTTCAGCAAAAAAGCCAAAAGCCAACTCTCGATTATTATATTTCTTCAGATGGTGATGAAATTATCGTCGGCAAAAATAATAAACAAAATGAATACTTAACAAATAGACTTGCAAGAAGAGATGAAATTTGGCTTCATACAAAAGATATTCCGGGATCTCATGTCGTGATTAGAAATGAATCTCCATCTGAGCAAACATTGCTGGAAGCAGCAAAAATTGCCGCCTTTTTTAGCAAAGCAAAAAATTCAAGTTCTGTACCGGTTGATTATACAAGAATCCGTTATGTCAAAAAACCGAGCGGAGCCAAACCCGGTTTTGTTATTTATGAAAATCAGTCCACAATATATGTGACTCCAGAAGAAGATTTAATCTACAAGTTAAAGAAAAAATGAACAATAAAACCTGCTGTAAGATTTTTGCTTCAGCAGGTTTTATTGTTTTTTTCATTTTTTTATTTCCGATTTACAAACATTTCACTCGGCAACAACCTTAATTCTCTAGCCTTTGCCACTGCTTCGCCTCTTGAACTGACATTTAGAATATTAAAGATTTTCGTTAAATGATATTCGACCATACGCTGGCTCATTAATAACTTTTGAGCAATTTCTTTGTTGGACTTTCCTAAAGAAGCCTCAAACAACACGAGCTGCTCTTTTTCATTTAATGATATACTGGCAACCGTTTCACCGTTTGAAATTTCTCCTTTAATCTCATTGCGTCGTAATTGCCTTAACAGTGATACCGGTACAACTGCTTCTTTCCTTAATGCACAATAAACTGATGTTAAGAGTTGATCGGTTGATGCTGTTTTACTGATAAATCCACTGGCACCTGATTCCATCATAAGATTAAAATGGACTTCAATATCAAATCCAGTAATAATTAAGACGCAAGCATCAGAATCTTTGCCAATCACTAATTTCGTCAATTCAATCCCATTGATGTCTGGTAAAAATAAATCAAATAAATATAAATCAAATCGAGTTTTTTCTTCTATTAATTTTAATGCTTCTTTTCCACAGGAAGCAAGAGTCACTTGAAGATTTTTATCTGTTTCAATCATCGCTTTAGTACCTTCTCTGACCGATGGGTGATCATCGACAAGTAAAATTTGAAACATTGCCTATCCCCCTTAACCGATTAAAACTTTATTCGATTGTAAAGGTATTTTAATGAATAATTCTAAACCGCCATTCTCATTTGCTTTTCTAAAAGAAATAGTGCCTTCCATACTTCTAACACGCTCTTTTATTCCGTAAATTCCTAATCGTCCGTTATAATTAGATAATTCTTCATCATTCAGTCCAGCCCCATCGTCCCTATATTTTAATAAAATTTGATCATTTTCACAGGTCAGATGAATAGAAACCTTTGAAGCATTTGCATGTTTTTCGGCATTATTCATTAATTCTTGTACAATTCGATAAAGCGTTAGATTCATTTCATCATCGATGTGACAACTCGTAATATTACTGTCATGAATAAAATCAATAACGATATTTGTCCTAAGTTGAACTTTTTTAAAAAGATTTTTCAACGCACCAACAATACCTATTTCTTTTAAAAATGGCGGGATTAATTCATTGCACGTTTCACGAATTTCATGAATGATATCTAACAAGCCTTCTTTAATAACGGACAGTTCTTCCTTGACTAGAGGATCAAAATGGTATTTTTGTAGAGTTTCAGATAACTTTCGATACAATACAAGCTGGTCTTGCAACACTGAATCATGTAGGTCAGTCGATAATCGTTTCCGCTCTTTTTCCTCAATTTGAAAAAGCATCTTTAAGAGCCAAGAAGGCGCGTTCTCTTTCATGCGAATGCTCTCAAGTTCCCCTATTAACTCTTCAATCATTTGCAAGTTTTCATAACTAATATTCATATAATAAGAAATTGTTTTAATCCATTCTGTTTCTTCAAGGTTAAACGTAGTAAAGTTCTTCTTTTCACCTAAAACTAATACTACCATTTTCTTTGTATTATTTGAGACAATGATATATGAAATTGTATCTAATGTTTGAAGTTCCCCAATAAAATTTTTGTCATAAAATAACAATAGATGTGAATGCAACAATTTACGTTCATAATTCCAAGAATCTCCGGCAACTAATATTAGTTGGTCAGACTCTTTATCATATTCTAGCAATGCTATATTTTTTAAACCTAATACAGATTTTATCTCATTAACAAAATGGCGCCTGATTTCCTTTCTGTTTTTTTCACGGGATAAAATTGAAACAAGCTGATATATGCTAGATTGTAAATTATATCTTTCTGTAAATAATTTACTTCTCATTTGAAAATCTAGTTGCTCTTTTACATAAAAAACAAATATAAATAATAGATAGACGACACCAAAAATTTTCAGCTTAACAGTTAAAGTTTGGGTATTTCCCAGCCAATCTACAATTATTGTGATCACCAAGGTTGGAACAAACGCAAGAATAAAATAATAGAAAAACCGTTTAATATAAAAATTTATGTCTAAAAACCGGTTGGTCGACACTAAGTAAACAAATGTCAACGGTAAAAAATAGGTAAAGATAAAAGCAACTTCGCCGGAAATTAGTTGTTCTCTCAAAATAATGATTGGAAAAGCATATAATAGTGAAAATGGCATGAATGATAAAAGAATACCTACGTTAATAATTCTATAAAGGGATCCATACATCGTTTTTCGATATTTTATATAACCTTTTGCAAAATAATAAATACAACAAAAAGCATTTAATACAAAAATTAATAACACTAATATCTTTGTTGCCATGTAAAAAATGCTGTTTAAAGGAAAAATTAAAAATAGCAGCACTAAAAATAGAACTGAACAATTAGCTAAATATAGGCTTTTAACAATCTTGCGGCTTGCGAATTTTAAGTGATATTTTTGAAAATACAAAAAGAAAAAATGGAGGACTAACATCGGTATTAACATTAAACAGCCGATGGCAAAAAACTGGGTAACCGGTTCAGTCCTAGCAGACGCCGCCCCTACAAAAGTACTTAAACCGTACAATTGTAATAGGAAAATTAAGATTGTTGTTACTTTTTCACCATGTTTATATTTCATTAAAAAAATACTAGTAAATAATGAGAAAAATAATAAAATAAATGGAAAAATGAAATGAAATAATAGTTGGGAGTTATTACTTTTTGTTTCAAATCGATAACTATAATTGATCCCTTTCCTTTGAACAATGATTTCCTTAGCTTTTTCCACAAGTCCATATTTTTTTATAGAGAGGTGTTTTTCCGGAAGATCGCCATTAATAGATAAAATTAAATCACCTTCCTGGATCCCAGCACTTTTTGCTGCACCAGTCGATAATAAATTTTTAATGACATATTGTCCTTTTTCATTGGAAAGGACTTCAATTCCTACATAAGGATACTTAAAATTAATGTATGTAGAGAAAAAACATAAAAGGACATTTATTACCATTAATAAAGAAAAAAATCTCTTTTTCATTTAATCACCTATCATAATATTGACTTTTTTAACTACATTTTTATAACAAAAAGCCAATTTCTCTTTAAACGAGAGAAATTGGCTAATTCTATTAGAACCAATATCCTGTAAGTATTTTAGATGTTCCATTTATTACATCCAAAATAATTTGTGTTTCCTCTTCACTCGCACCAACAATACTAGCTAGTCCATTTTGAACTTGTTCAAAAGCCTCCTGATTTTTCATCAAATAATGAATAATTTCTCCTAACATGACGATTCCTCCTTCATAATATAACAGATTCCTTTTCATATCAATTCCTATTGATAAAAAATAAAATTCTATTATTATCTAAATAACGTTGATAGAATCTTTTTTTTGGAATCCTCCGAAATATTCATAAAATTGATGATTTTCTCTACCTTTTTCATTTTAAGTTCCATATAGACTTGTGCAAATTCAATAGCTCCGGATTTTTTTATGATTGAGATTATCTCTTTCTGTTTAGCTTTCATTTGTTCGAACGTAATTTTTCCCTCATAGTAAAGCCGAATATCAGAAAACTGAGGATCTAAAATATTAAGAAGGTATAAAATAGGCAATGTTTTCTTTTTATGTAAAAAATCATTTTTTGTATTTTCCCGCTGAATATCTCTTATATCATTGGCAATTTGTACAGCAATTCCGAAATGTTCTGCATATTCTTTTACAGCTTTTATGTCCGGACCGTTTGCAAATATTGTACCTAACAAACATGCGCAAGAAATTAATGAACCAGATTTTTCTTTTGTAATATTAAAATAATCCATTTCATTTGAAATATTGTTTTGCGTTTCTCGCTCTTGCCCAGATATACAACGCAACAAATGCTTGTTGAACATTTTCTTTGCTTCATTTTTAATTTTTTCATCAAAATTGCTTTCATCAATGGCGATTTGACTAATGGTCAGTAAAATAGTAGCAATATGTACGGCAGTTTGAGGTGCTATTTTCATCCAAGGAACATTTTCATTATCTTGATCGGCTAGGTCATCAAAAATGTCGATAGCTAAAATTAACAACTCCATTCCTGCAGCAATTCGATTAATTTCATCATTTTTCCCACCAAATAAATCATAATGAAATAATACTAATTCCCCAAAACGAAATCCTTCTTTTTCCTTAAAATTAATAAACTGACAAATAATATCTTTTAGATTTTTTTCTTGAAGAGCATGGTCTACTAATAAAAGCATTCTCTCTTTTATATGAACCATCTTCAATCACCTTTATTAATTTAGTCTTATTATACTAGATATTTTTACCATTTTCATATAAAGATATATTAATTCTAGTTGTTAAACTAATTTCTTTTTAAAGCGGTCTGAAAAGAATAAAGATCATTATTGAAATTTAACACGGTCAAAAAAATTAACAATTATACTTCAAACAGCCTCTTCTTTTTATCTGTGTTTTAAAAGAACAAATTTTGCCTTTTTTTTTATTTTTACGGTTATTAATGAAAAACCTACCGAAATAGTATTACGGAAAACCGCAATTAAATTTCGTTGTTGTTTGTTGAAAAAATACGTTATTTTTTAATTAAAGGGAGATTTAGATAGTTTCTACAATAATAAGGATGAAAATAAATTAACACTTTTGTTGAAATAGATCTAGCAGTACTAGTGGAGGATAAAATAGATGAGGTTCCGAGTTGGAGATCGAGTTTTATACAATGAAAGGGAATATACGATTTTTTATTTATATCAAAGCAATTATTGCGAAATCCGTGAAAAAGGTTCGTTTAGAACGATTTTAGTTCGCAAAGATGAAATTAAATTGATAAAAAATAAATTTGACTGAATAAAAAAAAACCCTCCGTTGGAGGGTTAAAATTTTGAAAAAAATTATTAATATACTTTTAAACATCTCAATATCCGCAAATAATCGAATTACATTTTAATCCAATTTTCATCTTCAGGATTTTTACGCCACTCTTTTAATTTTTCAAGTTCCGCCTCATTGATCAAACCTTTTTCTAAAGCAACTTCAATCAACGTCGAATAATCACTTAAAGCAAAAGCTTTAATTTTCGCTTCTTCAAGTTGTTTAAGCCCTCGTTCCAATTCATACGTAAAAATGGCAACTACCCCAAGGACATCACAACCAGCTTCTCGGAGGGCTTCTACTGCAGTGATTACACTTCCCCCAGTCGAAATTAAATCTTCAACGACTACTACTTTTTGACCTGGTTTTACCGCTCCTTCGATTTGATTGCCTTTCCCATGTCCTTTTGGTTTTGAACGTACATAACACATCGGCAAATTCATCAAATCACTTACCCAAGCTGCATGCGGGATTCCTGCCGTTGCTGTCCCAGCGACCATTTCACAGTTTGAAAATTCTTTTTCAATTAAACCGGCAAGACCTTTGGCAATTTCTTTTCGCAACTCAGGATAAGATAATGTTAAACGGTTATCACAATAAATTGGTGATTTTATTCCCGAAGACCAAGTAAATGGCTCATTTGGGCTTAAGTGAACCGCATTTATTTCTAATAAATGTGCAGCAATATTTCGTTTCATTTAATTCCCCTCCCACTGGTTACGTATTGTAATGTAAGCGTTAAGCGGGTTTTCAGCTCTTGTTATCGGACGGCCAACGACGATTCCCCAACTTCCTCGTTTCCGTGCTTCTTCTGGTGTAGCAATTCTCACTTGATCATCAACTTGATCTGTTTTCAAGCGAATGCCCGGCGTGACTGTTAAAAAGTCCGTCCCGCAAGCATCTAATATATTTTCTACTTCCCACGTCGAACAAACGACACCATCTAAACCGCTTTGTTTCGCATTTTTAGCATAATGAACGACGACATCCTCAATCGGTTCTTGAATCAATAATTCCTGTCTTAACATTTCCGCTGACGTGCTTGTTAACTGAGTAACAGCGATACAAGCCGGTCTCTTTTGTCCAGCTTTTGTTCCTTCGTCCAAACCTTCTAAAGCTGCTTCCATCATCAGTTTTCCTCCGGCTGCATGGACATTCACAAGGTCAACATCAAATGAGGCTAAATTCCGCATTGCACTTTTTACAGTATTAGGGATGTCATGCAACTTTAAATCTAAAAAAATGCGATGGCCATTTTCTTTTAAGTAAGCAAGGATGGGTGCACCTTCTTTATAGAAAAGCTCCATTCCTACTTTTACGTAAAGTTTTTCACCTTCAAATTTACCTAGAAATTGTTTTACTTCGCTAATGCTAGGAAAATCAAGAGCTACAATTAGCGGTCTTTCCGGCACGATCCCAACTCCTTCCTACTAACTCAGAAATGTGGTTTACACCGATCTCATCCAAAACTTTTGGCAATTCATCAATGATCGTTGGACAAACATATGGATCAATAAAATTAGCCGTTCCGACTGCAACAGCACTTGCACCAGCCATAAAAAATTCAATTACATCTTCTGCTGACATAATCCCTCCCATGCCAATGATCGGGATATTTACACGCTGACTAACTTGATAAATCATGCGAATTGCCACAGGCTTAATGGCTGGTCCTGAAAGGCCGCCTGTCTTATTGGCTAAAACCGGTTTTCCTGTTTTTAAATCAATGCGCATACCAAGAAGTGTATTAATCATGGAAAGCCCATCCGCTCCTGCCTCTTCAACCGCAAGAGCCATTTCTACAATATCCGACACGTTCGGGGAAAGCTTTACATATACGGGAACGCTAGAGACCTTTTTCACTTGCTTCGTCAGTTCATATGCAACTTCTGGCACCGTTCCAAATTGAATGCCTCCAGACTTGACGTTTGGACATGAAATATTTAATTCCAATGCATGGACATTTGGTACTTTTGAAATTTTTTCAGCAACTTTGATATAATCTTCTACTTGTGAGCCGGCCACATTTGCGATGATTGGCACATCATATTGAGCAAGCCATGGAAGTTCTTGCTCGATTACTGCATCTAAACCAGGATTTTGTAAGCCGATAGCATTAAGCATACCTGCGCTCGTTTCTGCAACACGCGGTGTAGGATTGCCAAAGCGCGGCTCGACTGTTGTTGCTTTAATAATAATTGCACCGAGTTTCGATAAATCATAAAACTTGCTATATTCACGTCCAAAACCAAAACAGCCGGAAGCTGGCATAATAGGATTTTTTAAATCTAAACCTGGAAGGCTTACGCTCAGTCGATTCATAATAATACCTCCCCTAGCGGAAATACAGGGCCGTCACTGCAAACTTTACGGTACGATGGACCTTCTGGATCTTCCTGCAAGTGGCAAACACATGCATAGCAAGCTCCAATCCCACAGCCCATTCGTTCTTCCAAAGATATGAAACCTTTTTGTCCACGAAAACGATCATCCAATGCCTTCAACATCGGTTTAGGCCCACATGCAAATAAACAATCAAATTGAATATTTTGCTGGGTGATCACATCGGTAACAAACCCTTTTGTCCCATATGAACCGTCTACAGTGGCAATAAAAGTTGTACCAAGGGCTTGAAACTTTTCTTCATAAAACATCACAGATTTATCTTGGAAGCCAAGCACATGGATGACATTAACACCTTTTTTTACCAATTGTTTGGAGAGATAGTAGAGCGGCGGCACACCGATGCCGCCTCCTACTAATAAAGCAGTATCTCCTTTTCCAACTTCATTTAGCGGAAAACCGTTGCCAAGCGGTCCTAAAACATCCACCTGATCGTTTTCTTTCTTTTTAGAAAGAATCGTCGTCCCTTTTCCCTCTGCCCGGTATATCATTGTGAAACGTTTTTGATCATGGTCTATATCACAAATGCTTATTGGTCGTCTTAACAATGGATCGGTACTTTCATCCACTTTCAGATGAACAAATTGGCCAGGCTCTTTCATGGCAGCAACAAGTTCACCTTCTAGTACTAACTCATAAATATTTTTGGCAATTTCTTTTTGTGAAACTACCTTCATCCATTGTTTCATCATTGAGGTACAACCACCTTTGCTTTTTCAAACTTTGGCATTTCATCTGTAGCAAATGTCATTGCTTCTAATACTCTTAAAATTGCTTGAGCTGTATCAAGCGAAGTCAAGCAAGCAACCCCATTTTCAACAGATTCACGGCGTATTTTAAAGCCGTCACGGGCTGGCTGCTTTCCTTTTGTTAACGTATTGATTACGAATTGTGCTTCCCCATTGCGAATGACATCTAAAAGATTTTTTCCTTCTGAACCAATTTTGTCCACGACTGTCACAGGAATATTTTCTTTTTTAAGACGAAGAGCTGTACCTTCCGTTGCTAAAATACGATAACCTATTTTGTAAAAACGGCGCGCAATATCGATTGCTTCTTCTTTGTCTTTATCGGCGATTGTCAATAATACGGATCCGTAACTTGGGATTGAGATGCCGGAAGCAACTAATCCTTTGTATAATGCTTTTTCTAATGTAACATCATGGCCCATAACTTCCCCTGTTGATTTCATTTCAGGTCCTAAATTAATATCTACGCGGCGCAGTTTTGCAAATGAGAACACAGGCGCTTTTACAAATACTTCTTTACTTTCAGCATGATAACCTGTTTCATAACCTAGGTTCGGAAGTTTTTCCCCTAAAATAGCTTTTGTTGCAATATTGGCCATCGGTACCCCAGTAATTTTACTTAAGAAAGGTACTGTCCGGCTTGAACGAGGATTTACTTCGAGCACATATGCTTGATTTTCATATACAACAAACTGGATGTTTAATAAGCCGATAATTTCCAAACCACGAGCAATTTTAATTGTATAGTCAATAATTTGCTGTTTAATTTGCTCTGATAATGTTTGTGGCGGGTATACAGCAATCGAGTCTCCAGAATGAACCCCAGCTCGTTCAATATGTTCCATAATACCTGGAATATATACATTTTCACCGTCGGAAATAGCATCGACTTCAATTTCTTTTCCAATCATATATCGGTCAATTAATACCGGATGCTCCGGATTTACTTTTACAGCGTTGTCCATGTAATGGAGCAGTTCTTCCTCATGATATACAATTTCCATGGCACGTCCGCCAAGAACGTAGGATGGACGCACAAGCACAGGATAACCGATTTCACGAGCAACTTTTACAGCCTGCTCAACAGAAGTAGCCGTCTTTCCTTTTGGCTGCGGAATTCCAAGTGCTTGTAGGGCTTGTTCAAATTTATCACGGTCTTCAGCACGGTCCACATTTTCAAGGGAAGTACCTAAGATTTTCACACCTCTTTGTGCCAATCCCGCCGCCAAATTTATGGCAGTTTGTCCACCAAACTGAACGATTACACCAATAGGCTTTTCCACTTCAATGACATGCATGACATCTTCAACTGTCAACGGCTCAAAATAAAGTTTGTCAGATGTGCTAAAATCAGTTGAGACCGTTTCTGGGTTGTTATTTATGATAATAGCTTCGTAGCCAGCTTCTTTAATCGCCCATACAGAGTGAACCGTTGCATAGTCAAATTCAACACCCTGACCGATGCGGATTGGTCCAGAACCTAGTACAAGAACACTTTGTTTGTCCGTAATAATTGATTCATTTTCTTCTTCATAAGTACCATAGAAATATGGAGTTTCAGACTCAAATTCAGCTGCGCACGTGTCAACCATTTTATAAACAGGCATAATCCCATTTGCTTTACGGAAATCGTAAATTTCTTGTTCTGTTTTACCCCAAAGTTTTGCAATCGCAATATCAGAAAATCCTTTTGCTTTCGCTTCCCGCAATATCTCGATGTCCATTGGGTTTTGTTTGAACACCGTTTCGAAGTCGATAATTCCTTTAATTTTTTCTAAGAAAAAGCGGTCTATTTTGCTCCACTCATAAATTTGTTCTACCGTGATGCCGCGGCGGAAAGCTTCAGCGATTACAAAAAGACGTTCGTCATCAGCAACTTCAATTCGTTTTTGCAATGTCGCATCATCGAGACTAGCAAGGGATTCAATTTCAAGGTGATAAACTTTAGCTTCTAATGAACGAACCGCCTTTAATAAAGATTCTTCAAATGTGCGGCCGATTGCCATCACTTCACCAGTTGCTTTCATTTGAGTACCAAGTTTGCGGTTGGCTGATTCGAATTTATCGAACGGCCAGCGCGGTATTTTAGATACGATATAGTCTAATGTCGGTTCAAAGCAAGCGTATGTTTTCCCGGTTACAGGATTCATCATTTCATCTAGTGTCAAACCGACAGCAATTTTTGCTGCTAGTTTAGCAATCGGATAGCCTGTTGCTTTTGAAGCTAGTGCTGATGAGCGGCTAACCCGTGGATTCACTTCAATTACATAGTAATTAAAGCTGTGCGGATCAAGTGCTAGTTGGACATTGCAGCCCCCTTCAATTTTTAAAGCACGAATAATTTTTAAAGATGCATTTCTTAAAAGCTGGTATTCACGATCGCTTAACGTTTGGCTTGGAGCAACAACGATTGAATCTCCAGTATGAATTCCAACTGGGTCAATGTTCTCCATATTACAAACAACTATTGCATGGTCTTTAGAGTCACGCATCACTTCATATTCAATTTCTTTATATCCAGCAATACTTTTTTCAATTAAACATTGCGTTACAGGACTATATTTTAAACCACTCGAAACAATTTCCCGAAGCTCCTCTTCATTTGTACAAATCCCTCCTCCGGTACCACCTAATGTGTAGGCAGGACGAACAATTACAGGAAAACCAATTTCTTTAACGAAGTCAAAGGCTTCCTCAACTGTATGAATAATCGTACTTTCAGGAATTGGTTCACCAATTTCTTGCATCAATGTACGGAATTCATCGCGGTCTTCTGCTTTTTGAATGGCTTCGAGCCTAGTTCCTAAAATTTCAACGCCACATTCTTCTAAAACACCTGAATTATAAAGCTCCATTGCTAAGTTTAATCCTGTTTGTCCGCCCAATGTAGGAAGAAGCGCATCCGGACGTTCTTTCCGAATAATACGGCTGACAAACTCTAATGTAAGTGGCTCGATGTACACTTTATCGGCAATTTCCGTATCAGTCATAATTGTTGCTGGATTCGAGTTTACAAGAATAACCTCATATCCTTCTTCTTTTAAAGCTTGACAAGCTTGTGTGCCGGCATAATCAAATTCTGCCGCTTGCCCAATCACAATTGGACCTGAGCCAATTACTAATATTCTTTTTATATCTAAGCGTTTTGGCATACAGCTTCCCCTTCTTTCTTATGAGTTTTAATGAGGTTCATAAATTTATCAAATAAATGGTTGGAATCTTCAGGACCAGGAGATGCTTCTGGGTGATATTGTACTGTAAAAGCAGGGTGGTCTAGATGTTCCAAACCTTCTACAGTTCCGTCATTTAAAGCGACATGAGTTACTTTGAGCCTTGTATTTGCGATTGATTCCATTTCCACCGTATACCCGTGATTTTGTGATGTAATATCAACAGCACCAGTTTCCAAATTTTTCACAGGGTGGTTTGAGCCGCGGTGGCCGAACTTCATTTTGATCGTATTAGCACCACAAGCGAGAGCAAACAATTGATGACCTAAACAGATTCCGAAAATTGGCACCTTACCAAGCACACCTTTAATCATTTCGATTGCCTGAGGGACATTTTTCGGATCTCCAGGACCGTTAGAAAGCATAATTCCGTCTGGTTGCAAGCGAAGCACTTCTTCAGCTGTAATATTATATGGAACTACTACAACGTCACAATCTCTCTTAATTAATTCGCGCAAAATACCGTGTTTCATCCCGAAATCAACAAGTACAACGCGATAGCCCCTGCCAGGGCTTGGATAAGCAGTTTTTGTAGATACTCGCTCAACTTGATTCGTTGGCAATGGTTCGCTTTTCAGCTTGGAAATAATATCATTCACATTTACGCCCATTCCGCATAATGCACCTTTTAAAGTTCCGTATTTACGTATGATGCGTGTAAGCTTTCTTGTATCAATCCCTTGAAGCCCTGGTATATTTTTCTCTTTTAAAAATTCATCAAGTGTTTGCAAACTTCTCCAGTTTGAAGGAGTTGTTGCAGCTTCTTTTACAATTAATCCATTGATCGCGGGTGCTATGGTTTCAAAATCGTCGCGATTAATTCCGTAATTTCCGATTAACGGGTAAGTTAAAGTTACAATTTGTCCACAATAAGATGGGTCAGAAATGATTTCTTGGTATCCTGTCATTCCTGTGCTGAAAACAACTTCACCAATTGTTTCTTGATCACTGCCAAATCCCTGGCCAACAAAAACTGTTCCATCTTCCAAAATTAATTGCCGCTTCATTGTTCAACACGCTCCTTCTTCCAAACGATATTTCCATTTACAATTGTCAATACGTTCCATCCTTTGCAGAGCCAACCGTTAAAAGGTGTATTTTTTCCTTTTGATAAAAAATTGGATGAATCAATTTTTTCTTCATTTTCTAAATCGATAACTGCCATATCAGCAGGACTTCCTACTTCGATTTTTCCATAAGGAAGATTGAAAGCTTGGCATGGTTTAATTGTTAAATAATCAACGAGCTGTTTTAGAGACATCCGACCGGTTTGAACAAAATGTGTATAAAGAAGTGGAAACGCTGTTTCTAGTCCAACGATACCAAAAGGCGCTTCTGTGATCGGCCAAGATTTTTCTTCAGCTGTATGCGGTGCATGGTCTGTCGCGATGAAATCTATTGTGCCATCCAACAACCCTTCAATTAATGCCTCTCGGTCTTCCCGGCCTCTAAGAGGTGGATTCATTTTATAATTCGGATCAAGACTTGGAATATCTTCATCACAAAGCAATAAATGATGAGGCGTTACTTCAGCAGTCACATGAATGCCAGCTCTTTTTGCATCTCTAACTACCCGCACTGATTCTTTCGTACTAATATGGCAAACATGGTAATGGCAGCCGCTTGCTTCAGCAAGCAACACATCCCTTGCAATATGGACAGATTCACAAACAGATGGAATCCCATTTATTCCATGCTTTTTCGCAAACACCCCATCATGAACAGAACCTTTATTAATGAGAGTATTATCTTCACAATGGGCAACTATTGGCATATTTAAATGGGCTGCTTTTTTCATTGCTTCAAACATTAGCCCAGCTGATTGAACACCAACACCATCGTCAGTAAAGGCAAAGGCACCAGCTTCTTTTAAACTTGAAAAATCTGTAAGCTCTTCACCAAGCTCGCGAATTGTAATCGAAGCATACGGTAAAACACGTACATGGGCAGTTTCTTTAATACGTTTATTTAACCAATCTAACTGTTCTTTCGTATCCGGCACCGGACGTGTATTAGGCATCGCAGCAATTGTTGTAAATCCACCTCTTGCTGCAGCCAATGTACCTGTTGCAATCGTTTCTTTCTTTTCTCCCCCTGGTTCACGCAAATGAACATGTAAATCAACAAATCCTGGAGTTACCAGTTTTCCATCTACATCAATAACTTCATCATGTCCATCTTTTTCAATAGAATCGGCAATTTGTGCAATCACACCATTATGAATTAAAATATCTTTTTGAATGAGTTCTCCTGTCTCGTTTAATAGTTTGGCGTTTTTTATTAATAATGACACAATTTTTTCCTCCTACCCATTTATTACGGCATATATCAGGTAAATAACTACATGGCCAAATGATTAAATTGATAAGGATTGGGTTTGAACCGTTTTACATTCAAATGCACGCTTTAAAGCTGCCATACGTGCAAAAACACCATTTTGCATTTGCTTAAATATGCGTGAACGTTCACATTCGACTAATTCACTGGCGATCTCAACCCCGCGGTTGACTGGTGCAGGATGCATGATGATCGCGTGCGGTTTCATCATTTTCTCTCTCTCTATAGTTAATCCATACGCTTGATGGTACTCTTCTTTCGTATTCCCCATTTGCCCTTCATGTCGTTCGTGTTGAATTCTTAACATCATCACTACATCTGCTTCACGTATTGCTTCATCGATCGGCACATATAAACCTGTTTCATCTTGCCATTCTTTTGGCCCTGAGAAAATGACATTTGCACCAAATCTTGTGAGAGCATCATGATTGGAATGAGCGACGCGGCTATGCCGGATATCACCAATAATCGCAACCGTTAAATCTTTAAATGTTTGAAATTCTTGTTTAATTGTCAATAAATCAAGTAAACATTGGGTCGGATGTTCACCACAACCGGCACCGGCATTTATGATTGGAATATTCACTTTGCCTACGAGCTCTTGGAAGAAATGATTTTCTGGATGACGGATAACAACTCCGCTCACACCGATTGATTCAAAAGTTCGTACCGTATCATACAATGTTTCACCTTTTTGCACACTAGAGCTTTCTGCTGAAAAATTCAATACGTCCAAGCCAAGTTTTTTCTCAGCAACTTCAAAACTATTTCTTGTCCTTGTACTCGGTTCAAAAAATAAATTGGCAACAAAAGTCTGCTCTTTAACCTTCCATACTTCACCTTTTGAGAAACGCTCGGCATCAAAAAGAATATTTTCGATTTCGTTCAAGGTTAAGCCTGCCATTGTTAATAAATGTTTCATCTTCATTGCCCCCATTCTTAAAACTTTGCGGTCAAAATGGGTATGAAAAAAGCACCCATTTTGTTAAAAGGGTGCATCGAAAAACAGGCATGGTTTCCTACTTCCTGCCAATTTCAATTTTAACACCCTTCAAAGCCTCTCTGGACCCTATTTAAAGTGTGTTGCTCTTATTGCTATTTTATTTCATATAAATTATTCATGTTGCCCTTCATCTTGTCCTTTTTCCCTACCAGGCAAGACGAAATTTAATACGGCGCCAATGATCGCTGCTAAAGCCATTCCCGAAATTTGCACTTGTTCATTCACTTGGATAAATGCGCCGCCAATGCCGATGACTAGAATTACAGATGCGATAATAAGATTGCGATTTTTACTAAAATCAACTTTGTTATCAACCATCATTCGTAAACCCGATGAAGCGATAATCCCAAAGAGTAGGATGGAAACACCGCCCATTACATTAGTTGGAATCGAACTAATTAACGCGCTAATTTTGCCGACGAATCCGAAAATGATTGCAAGAACAGCTGCTCCCCCGATGACAAACACACTAAATACTCTTGTGATCGCCAATACGCCGATATTTTCACCATATGTCGTATTTGGTGGTCCACCGATTAGAGAAGCTAATGTCAAAGCGAATCCATCACCAGCAATTGCCCGATGTAAGCCCGGCTTCACCAAAAGGTTTCGGTCAATAACTTTGCTTAGAACCATTTGATGTCCAATGTTTTCAGATAATGTAACAATGACGACTGGCAACATTGCCACTGCTACACTCCACTTCAAATCAGGTGTGTAGGTCACAAACGGAATTAATAGCTCAGGTGTTGCAAACCATTTGGCTTCTTGTACTCCTGAAAAATCTACAATTCCTACGAAAAATGCATAAGTGTATCCACCGACGATACCAATTAAAACTGGAATTACACTGAAAAATCCTTTGAAAAACATTGAAGCGATAATCGTAATAAATAGTGTTACTAAAGCAACTGAAAAGTGTAGTGAACTATAAGTTGCAGGATCGTTCGGATCAATTCTCATTGCCATATTAACCGCTGTTCCAGCAAGACCGAGACCGATTACCATAATGACTGGACCGACAACGATCGGCGGCAAAATATTTAACAGCCATTTTACACCAAACTGTTTAATAAGTAATGCTACAATTCCATATATGATACCTGCCAAAAAGCCGACGAGCATTGCCGTTCCAGGTCCACCACTTGCTTTTGCTGCGATCACCGGAGCGATAAATGCGAAAGATGAACCAAGATAAGCAGGAATTTGCCCTTTTGTAATAATTAAGTAGGATAATGTAGCCAATCCACTCGATATTAAAGCGACAGCTGGACTTAAACCGACTAGATAAGGAACTAAAATTGTTGCTCCAAACATTGCGAATAAATGCTGCAAACTTAGCGAAATCCATTGGATGAAATTTGGTTTTTCATTTACGTCAAGTACAATATTTTGCCTCTTCATCTTGTTTTCTCCTATACTGTTGTTTTTTATCTGTCAAAACTTTATCCAATTTCTTTATCATTTTTCATGAATACTTACTTGATCGAGTGAATCGACTTCTTTTAATTCTACAACAATTACTTCAGAGCTTGATGTAGGGATATTTTTACCTACAAAATCAGCGCGGATTGGAAGTTCACGATGACCGCGGTCTACTAAAACTGCTAGTTGAATTTGTGCCGGACGTCCGATATCCATAATTGCATCCATAGCTGCTCGAACCGTTCTTCCCGTATAAAGGACATCATCAACTAAAATGACAGTCTGGTTTGTAATATCTACTGGTATATTTGATCCATGAAGCTGTGGTTCATGGTTGCTAGTTTTAATTGTTAAATCATCCCGATAAAGAGTAATATCAATTTCACCAACCGGTATTGGTTTACCTTCAATCTTTTCAATCCGTTCCGCAAGCCGATCGGCTAAATAAATTCCTCTCGTTTTAATGCCAACTAATAGGCAGTTTTCAATCCCTTTATTTCGTTCAATAATTTCGTGGGCGATTCGTGTTAAAGCCCTCCGAATTGCTTGCTCATCAAGGACGATTGCTTTTTCCTTCACAAAATCACCTCATTCTCGTTTGTTTGCGTTTGTCATAAAAAAATCCTCCCACCGCTTGGTGAGAGGACATTATTCAGGCATAGTAATTTATGAGGACAGACTCTGCCTCATGCTTTGCACGTTTTCCTTCTCAGCCTCACGGGACTGCACTTAAAGGACATTTATTTAATTGTTATAGAAATTATCGCACTGTAATCGAATTTTGTCAATTAGCATTACGAAGTTTATTTAACAAATTTTCGAAATCAGCCGGTAGGGGTGCTTCAAATTGCATAAACTCTTTTGTCCGTGGGTGATGAAACCCTAATACACCGGCATGGAGAGCTTGACCGCCAATATCAAGCGTTTTTTTCGGTCCATATTTCGGATCACCAGCAAGCGGATAACCGATATATTTCATATGAACTCTTATTTGGTGGGTGCGCCCTGTTTCTAATTGACATTCAATAAATGTAAAATCTTTGAATCTTTCAAGAACACGAAAATGTGTAACAGCCGGTTTGCTATTTTCATCGGTCACTGTCATACTTTGACGGTCATTTTTGTCTCGGCCTATTGGGGCATCAATGGTTCCTTTATCATGGGGAATGACACCATGAACGATTGCTTTATATTTTCTTACAACAGTTTTATTAACTAGTTGATCAACTAATGATTCATGAGCAAAATCATTTTTAGCAACCATTAGTAATCCTGATGTATCTTTATCAATTCTATGGACGATGCCTGGTCTTAGGACTCCGTTTATTCCCGATAAATCTTTGCAATGAGCCATTAATCCGTTCACAAGAGTGCCTGTTAAATGCCCTGGAGCAGGGTGGACAACCATTCCTTTAGGTTTATTGACAACAAGCACATCGCTATCTTCATAATAAATGTCTAAATCCATTTCTTCCGGCAATACATCAAGAATTTCCGGTTCAGGTAAATCAATTTCAATATGATCATTTAATTTGCATTTATAATTTCCTTTTACTACTTTTCCATTAACTGTAACTAAACCTTCTTTGATCCAATCCTGAACTTGGCTTCTGGACCATTCTTCATTAAATGATGGCAATACTTTATCAATTCGTTCATTTTCATGAACGTCTGTAATAATTGTTTCAAATTTTTCCATTCACTTTTTTCTCCTTTTTGCTATCCATCCAAGTATGTATCATCAAAAGTATGACCCCTATTACGAGGGCGGCATCTGCTATATTAAATATAGGATAATGATAAGTGAAGAAAAAGAAATTTAAATGAAAGTCGAAAAAGTCAACGACCTCTTTTCTAAATAAGCGGTCAATGAAATTTCCAATTGCCCCTCCAAGAATGAGGCCAAGTGCACTTCCCATTAAAGGCTCTTTTTTAGCTGTTTTAAAGATATAATAAATAACGGCAAAAATGACAATAATAGTGATGATGTAAAAAAACCACATTTGTCCTTGCAAAATCCCCCATGCAGCACCGCGATTTCGATGGGACGTTAAATAAAAGAATTGATCAATGATTGGGATGCTTTCCCCTATCTCCATCTTTTTGACAACAAGCCATTTTGACCATTGATCTATGAAAATAATTACAATGGCTAACCAATAATAAATCACCAATTTTCCTCCGATCTTCCTGACTAATTTTTCTCCCGTAAAATTGTAGCATAGTCCTGGCAAAATTAACAATATAATGACTGTTCCATTGTATACGGATATTCAGTTATTGCTAAAGCTTCTCGTAAAGTGCGAACCGTTGGTACAATTCTCAGTAATTCGTAAGGAATTTTCTCACCTGTTTCTTCACAAATACCATATAATCCCCATTCCATTTTAAATAATGCTCGGTTTACATCATTTAGTTCTGCAAATATATGTTGGTTGATCTCATGCTTTTTGCTATTCTTGTATAAATCGGTAACTGATTGAACTGCTCTAGGTTCACGATCATCATAACTTCGATTTAACCGATCTTCAAGCTCTCGTTTTGTTAGTTCAAGCTCTAATTTGATCTGGTTATACTGATCGTTCATCACCAGCTACCTCCTTTAAAGATTGTAAATTTATTTTTGCCAGAATGCATAGATTTAGACAGCCAACTTTTTCATATCCGATCATTTCATAAAGTGATGAATGCTGTATGACATCCAAGTTGCATCTAAAAGTTTTAACTACAGAAGCAAAACTCCCCATTTACATAAACAGACTTTTTTAATCTGTCTACCAAATGGGGAGCCTATCATTTAAAAAGCAAACAATGGTTTATAAATAATTATTCATTATTTATTTTATATAGTGTTCTTGAACAATTGTAGCACAATTACTACATAAAGTAGGGTGTTCGCTCACTGTGCCGACCGTTGGTGTAACAACCCAACAACGTTCACATGTTTCACCTTCCGCTTGTTTTACAACAATTGATAAAGTATCAAAGCGCTCTGCTTCTTCTGGAGCTTGTTCCTGGCTTCCAGCGATCTCTAAGTGAGAAACGATAAACAACTTCGCTAAGTCCTCGATATTTTCAAGCAATTCCTTATATTTCTCATTTGGATATAAAGTGATGCTAGCTGTTAATGATTTGCCGATTACTTTTTCATTACGGGCATTTTCCAATGCTTTTAACACATCATCGCGGACTTTCATAAATGTATCCCATTTTTCTTCAATTGCCGCAGCATTGTCAATTTCTGTAACTTTAGGCATATCGACGAGCTGAACGCTCACTTCAGTAACACCAGGGATATATGCCCAAACTTCTTCAGCCGTATGAGGCAAGATCGGTGTTACTAATTTTGTCAAAGCAAGCAATGCTTCATACAATACTGTTTGAATTGAACGGCGGTTTTTGCTGTCGGCTGCTTCGATGTATAAGATATCTTTTGCAACATCTAAATAGAATGAACTTAGCTCAATTGTACAGAAATTATTAACTGCGTGATAAATGCTTGCAAAATCATAATTTTCATAAGAATCAAGCACTTTTTCAATGACCTTATTCAATTTCGCTAAAATATAAACATCAACTTCGCGAAGTTCACTGACTGGCACTTTATGAACAGCTGGATCAAAATCATGTAAATTTCCAAGCAAAAATCTGAAGGTATTTCTAATCTTACGGTACACTTCTGCAACTTGTTTTAAAATCGCATCAGATACACGAACATCCGCTTGATAATCAACAGAAGCAACCCATAATCGTAAAATATCTGCACCCAATTGTTCCATTACTTTATTAGGAACAACAACATTGCCTAATGATTTACTCATTTTCCGGCCTTCACCGTCTAAAGCAAATCCGTGGCTTAATACGCCTTTATAAGGCGCTTTTCCTGTTACAGCAACACTTGTTGATAAAGATGAATTAAACCAGCCACGATATTGGTCTGAACCTTCTAAATATAAATCAGCTGGACGCTGTAGTTCCTCTCGTTCAACTAAAACAGCTTGATGGGAAGAACCTGAATCAAACCACACATCCATAATGTCTGTTTCTTTTGTAAACTTGCCGTTCGGGCTGTGCGGTGATGTAAATCCTGGTGGAAGTAAATCTTTCGCTTCGCGTTCAAACCAAATGTTAGAACCATGTTCCCTAAACAAATTCGATACATGTTCGATCGTCTCATCAGTTATAATTGGCTCTCCATCTTCACCATAAAAAACTGGAATCGGAACGCCCCATGCACGTTGGCGGGAAATACACCAATCTTCACGGTCTTTGATCATATTGTATAATCTTGTCTCGCCCCAAGCAGGGATCCATTTTACTTCTTTAATCGCTTTTAACAACTCATCGCGGAAATCTTTAATGGATGCAAACCATTGAGAAGTTGCCCGGAAAATTGTTGGCTTTTTCGTTCTCCAGTCATGAGGATAGGAGTGCGTAATAAATGTGAGCTTTAATAAAGCACCGACTTCCTCTAATTTTTGCGTAACGACTTTATTAGCATCATCATAAAATAACCCTTCAAAGCCAGGTGCCTCACTAGTAAAATACCCTTTATCATCGACTGGGCAAAGCACACCTAAGCCATATTTTTTTCCGACAACAAAGTCATCTTCCCCATGTCCAGGTGCCGTATGTACACATCCGGTACCTGCATCGGTAGTAACATGCTCACCTAGGATTACTAATGAATCACGGTCGTAGAAAGGATGACGGGCAACGACATGCTCTAAATGTTCTCCTTTAAAAGTCTTCACAACATTATATTCGTTCCATTCAACTTCTTTTGCGACCGATTCAATTAAAGCAGAGGCAACAACAAATTTCGTACCACCCACTTCAACAACACTATACTCCAATTCAGGATGGACACAAATTCCTAAATTAGCAGGAATTGTCCATGGCGTTGTTGTCCAAATAACAATTTTTTCGTCACCAAATAAAACCCCTTTTCCATCTTTTACAGGAAAAGCAACATAAATAGATGGCGAACGTTTTTCTTTATATTCAATTTCTGCTTCCGCTAAAGCAGACTCCGATGAAGGAGACCAGTAAACAGGCTTTAATCCTTTGTAAATATAGCCTTTCTTAGCCATTTCACCAAAAACTTTAATTTGTTGCGCTTCATATTCTTTCGTTAATGTAATATAAGGGTTTTCCCAATCACCGCGCACACCTAACCGCTTAAATTGTTCACGCTGCCGGTCAATTTGCTCGTAAGCATACTCTTCGCAAAGTTTACGAAATTCAGCAACACTCATTTTCTTACGATCAACTTTTTTGTTTTTCGTTAAAGCTGTTTCAATCGGCAAACCATGAGTATCCCAACCAGGTACATACGGAGCGTGGTAGCCGCTCATAGATTTATAACGGACAATAATATCTTTTAAAATTTTATTTAAAGCATGACCCATATGAATGTCCCCATTTGCATATGGAGGACCATCATGAAGAACAAACAAAGGGCGACCTTCCGTACGCTTTTGAACCAATTTATAAATATTTAGTTCTTCCCACTTCGCTTGAATTTCTGGTTCACGTTTCGGCAAATTTCCGCGCATCGGAAAATCGGTTTTTGGCATTAATAACGTATCTTTGTAATCCATTATTACCCCTCCTAAAAAATATTTTCGTTAAATAAAAAACCTTCTCAATCCCTACAAAGGGACGAGAAGGACTCCCGCGGTACCACCCAAATTAGCTTAAAACAGATCTTCTCATGAACATCCGTTTATTATGTAAGCTCACTTTTCCATTCGTAACGTGAATGACACGCCATCACTTACTTACCTTTCGGTTTCAGTTTTGGAACTCAAGGGCGATTTTCGTCTATACGTCTTTCACCGAGCTTCCACTATCCCCGGTTCGCTAAAGAAAGATCTTGTAAAGACTACTGTCCCTCTCATCGTTTGTCTGTGTTTGCGACAAAAATATTTATGAATTATTTTCCTATGTTAAAAAATTATAGGCAATATATACGCTTGCGTCAAGTGCACCTTAAGAATCAATGCTTTTTTCCAACTCTTCCTCATCATATTGCATTAAATGATCCCAATCATCACTTTCAATCATTTCTAATTGGGCTTTAATTAACATTCTGAAACGATTTCGGAATACTTTTGATTGCTTTTTTAGTTCTTCAATTTCAATGGCAATTTTTCTTGATTTATTTAACGCTTCATTAATGATACGATCAGCATTTTTTTCGGCTTCTTTAATAATAAGCTTTGATTCTGCCTGGGCATTTCTTTTTACTTCTTCAGCTGCTTCTTGAGCAACTATAATTGATTTATTTAATGTTTCTTCAATATTAGAAAAATGTTGCAGGCGTTCAGTTAATTCTTTTACTTTTTCTTCTAACTCCTTTTTTTCACGGAGGATCATTTCATAATCTTTAATAACTTGATCTAAAAATTCATTCACTTCATCTTCATCATACCCTCGAAAGCCACGGCTAAATTCCTTATTATGAATATCTAATGGCGTTAACGGCATTGGTGACACCTCCAACGAATTGTTGTAAAATCAAATAAAAATTTACAATTTATATATTTTTAATTTATTTTTCGACAACATTCCTTCATTTCCTGCTCGTTTTTATGAATTATTATTTTCGCTTTTCCACAATTAAACGCCATTTTTCTTTTTTTGTCATCCCGTCAATTTTATTAATTTTGCTTCTCCCAAATCCTCGAATTGAGATTACATCGCCTTCATGACAAAGATAAGCAGGATCTTCGATTATTTTCCAATTGACTGTCACTAATTGATTTTTAATATATGGCAATACTTTTTGTCTAGATAAATGGAAAATTTCAGCTAAAATCGTATCCAATCGCATAGAGGAAACAGTGATTGTTTGTTCATATCCTTTTTGTTCACTTAAAGTCAATTCATCAAAAAGAATTTCTTCAAGTGTAATATGCGTTTTTCCAACTTGGTTAAAATTAAGTTTAATATAATCAGCTATTTGTGCAGCAGCAATAAATTGCACATTACTTCCATTGATGATGATATCTCCAAATTTTGATCGTTTTAAGCCTAATCCCATCAGTGCACCAAGTACTTGTCGATGTTCAAGCTGAATAAATTTCGCTGGGTAATTCACTTTAAATAAAACAAGCTCATAGTCGTCAGCGCTCGGTTCGTAATAATCAGGATAAAGAATCGCCCTTTTTCGCTCAGCTTCTTCATACCCGCCCCAAAATGCACATTTCACTTCATCCTTTGTTCCTATCACACTTTGTACGATCGTTTTCTCCCTTGGATTAAGAAAATCGAGCAGCTTATACCTATACTCTGATTTCACTTGGTCTCTCCAAGATATAATTTGATCGATAAAAGCATGTTCCTCTTTTCGGAAATGCTGATATATAGACATCTCATCACCTTTTTTGTAATTTCTTCGAACGAAAAAACAGGGATCTTTTGACCCCTGTTTATGAAGGCTTAGCCGAATAAATGGATTAAAGATCTTGCTCCCGTTTCTGCAAATTGAAGTACAAGGATGGCGACAATCGGAGAAATGTCAATCATCCCAAGCGGCGGAATGATCCGCCGAAATGGTTCTAAGTATGGCTCAACAATTCTTCCCAAAAATTGGCCAATGGAAGAATCACGAGCTCCCGGAAACCATGACATAAAGATATAAATGATAATGACCCATATATAAATATTAATAAGCTGAGAGATTATACTTGCAATTATATCCATTCTTTTACCACCTATTCCTTGTAGTCTCCATTCCTTCAGTCATGTCAGAAATTGAACCTGAAATATCTACGTTATCAGGTGTACATATAAAAGTATTCGATCCTAATTTATTAATATCACCGCCTAAAGCATATACCGTCCCGCTAAGAAAATCAACAATTCGCATCGCTTGATCATTAGAAACACGCTGCAAATTAATGATAACAGTTTTGCGGCTTTTTAGATGATCAGCAATTTCTTGTACTTCATCATATACACGAGGCTCAACTAAAATAACTTTTGATGTTTGTTGAATGCTTTGAAGACTGACAACATTTTGTTTTGTACCTTTTTTTGCTTGGCGGGAAAGCTCGTATTCCTCTTCTTCATAGTACTCTTCTTCGATATAATCATCTTCGTCTTCTAAAGCAAAAAAACTTTTAAATTTAGATTTAATGCTCACCTGATACACCCCCTAGATTTCTTTTCCAACTAGCGATGTGCCAATCCTTATCATAGTAGAGCCTTCCTCAATCGCAATTATGTAATCGTTGGACATGCCCATTGAAAGTTCATTACATGGCGCATAAGGAAGGTTTAATGCTTGTACATCTTTTTGCAGTTGTTTCACTTTACGAAATGTATTTCTTATAACTTCCTCATCATCAGTAAAAGGTGCCATCGTCATTAGTCCGACGACAGTGATGTTTGGGAATTCAGCTAACTTTTGAATAAAAGGAACTGTTTCTTCAACAGAAAGACCATGCTTTGTTTGTTCATTGGAAGCGTTAACTTGAACAAAACATTGAATGTTACGTTTAGCTCTTTTATTAATTTCTTCGGCTAAACTTAAACGATCCAACGAATGAATAAAGTCCACCTTATCGATAATGTTTTTCACTTTTCTCGATTGTAAAGTGCCTATAAAATGCCAAACAATCGGGCCTTGAAGAGCTTCCCTTTTCTCAAGCAACCCTTTGTCCCGATTTTCTCCTATATGTTGTATACCAGCATCAATCGCTTTTTGAGCCGTCACAATCGATACATATTTTGTAACAGCAATGATTTTTATTTCATTAGGATCACGGTGAACACGCCTGCATGTTTCTTTAATATTTGCTTCAATTTGTTGTAAATTTTCTTTTATTGTCAAAGACGCAACCTCCGCTTCTCCGTATTTATTTAGTCAAACCAATAAAACCCAGCATTCGTCCAGTTTTCCCTTTATCACGGCGATGGGAAAAAAATAAGTCGGGATGGCAGCTCGTACAAAATGAAGAAACTTCAATTTGCTCACAGTTGACTCCTGATTTTTTAAGCAATTCATAATTAGCTTGTTTTAAGTCTAAGTGATATTTACCATCACCGACTTCCTCGTACACTTGATGATTTTTATTACTTCCAAAATGTTCTACAATTTGTTTGATAATCCCTTCATCTACTTCATAACAGCATTTTCCAATTGACGGTCCTATACATACACAAATATCTTCGATCGGAATGTTTTCTTCCTGTGTCCATTTTTTGATCATTTCTCCGGAAATATTTGCCACTGTCCCACGCCATCCAGCATGGGCGATTCCGATCATCCTATGCTTTTTAGCAAAAAAGTATATGGGAACACAGTCTGCAAAAGCTGCCATTAAAAAAACATTTTCATCTTTTGTATAAAGACCATCGACCCCCGGGATAGCAGTTTCCATTTGGGAAGAACCTTTGCCTCCATCTGCTTTTGTTACTTTCGCTATTTTATTACTATGAATCTGTTCTCCACATACCCACTTTTCTAAAGGAGCACGAATCATAGAGGCCAATTGCTTCCGGTTTTTTAGAACATCTTCTATATGATCATCTACATGCAAGCCAAGATTTAAAGTATCAAATGGGGCTGTACTAAAACCACCTTGGCGAGTGGAAAAGCCAGCAATTAATCCTTCTTGGAAAGCACTCCATGTTTCTATCATTAAAACAGAATGTTTCAAGAAAAAAGGTTCTTTGATCATCACAAGTTCCTTTCTTAGAAGATAAATACCGATTCATTCCTATTTTACCACATCTTCCATAAATATGGGGGGAAATCTCTAGGAATAAAACGTTTTTGGGCCTTTTGGTATATCTTTCATATGATCATCAAATTGTGAACTATTAAAATAACGAACAAGAATAACGTCTGTCCCAATCTTCACAATATTATTCCATGGGATGACAATTTCATCATTTTTTCCAAAAAAGCCTTTCATTTTTGAGCCCGTTTGTATAATGATTGCATTTATTTTTCCTGTATTAACATTTATATCTAAATCTGTAATATTTCCTAATCTTTTTCCATCCGCTACATTCACAACATCTTTTATTTGAAAATCCGAAATTGTAAGCATCTCCATCACCTCTTTCTATAAAAATATATGAAAAGGACAGCTTGGCCTATGAATAAAAAAAAGACTTGCATACTGTGCAAGTCACAGACTGTCGACAAACCCCAACTCAAATGCTTCATTTGAGTTGGGGTTTGTCTTTTTTTGCCCATCATTTTCTAAGATTCTTATCTTATTTAGGCT
>NZ_JABTTE010000040.1 GCF_013303125.1 Calidifontibacillus erzurumensis
AGTTGAATAAAACATTCAACATTGCCGCACGCTTGACATTTTGTTTAATTTTCAAAGATCATCTGTCCTTAAGAGGACAAGAATTAAGATAACATATTGTTTCGCGGAAGTCAATATACTTTTTCATATTTTATTTGTTTTTCTTAAAAACAAGGTTTTTAACAACAGCTTTTTCATAATATCATGATGAAAGTTTTTGAGTCAACATTTTTGTTATAAAATTAAAAGAAATATTTTTAGAAGAGTTGTAAAGAACTATTCTAGAACAATAATTGTTGTAGCTAATAAAAAACAAACACACCTTAAACCGATCGCTAAATTCCGGGCAAGGTGTGTTTAATCATTAATTTTTTACATTTATACACTACTCTCTTAAGAATAGGAAATACACAAGGAAAATAAAGAATAATGCGTACATAATAGGATGAACTTCTTTCGCGCGTCCTTTCACAATCATTGTGATCGGATAGAAAATAAAGCCAACTGCAATACCTGTAGCAATACTATATGTCAAAGGCATAGATACTAAAGTAAAGAAAGATGGTACAGCTGTTTCAAATTCTCTCCAATCAATACTGCCAACTGATGATGCCATCAATACACCAACAACGATAAGTGCCGGAGCTGTTACAGCTGCAGTAACAACGCTAAGTAACGGCGAGAAGAATAGTGCCAATAAGAAGCAAATCCCTGTAACTACTGCCATGAAGCCAGAGCGGCCGCCAGCTGCAACCCCTGCAGAAGATTCAACATAAGATGTTGTTGTAGAAGTACCAAGAACAGCACCAACTGATACTGCAGTAGCATCAGCCATTAAAGCTTTGCCAACACGCTCTAATTTATTATTTTTCATTAATCCTGCTTGATTTGCAACGGCAACAAGAGTACCGGTTGCATCAAAAAAGTCAACAATGAAAAACGTTAAAACAACACCAATTAAATGCGGTGTGAATATATCACCTATATGAGCTAGGGCAACTCCGAAAGTCGGCGCAAGGCTTGGAACGGGTCCAATTACTTTTTCAGGTATTGGGATTAACTGGAAAATCATACCTGCAATCGCAGTAATTACCATTCCAATAAAGATAGCTGCATTTACTTTTCTAACCATTAAAATAATTGTAACAAATAAACCAAAAATAGCGAGTAACGTATTAGGATCTTTCAAATCTGATAAAGCAACAAATGTCGCAGGGTTGGAAACAATAATCCCAGCATTTTTAAGGCCGATAAACGTAATAAATAAACCGATACCAGCACCAACTGCGTGCTTTAATTCAAGTGGAATAACGTTAATAATTTTTTCACGAATACCTGACAATGATAAAACGATAAAAATAAGACCTGATACGAATACGCCAGCTAATGCTGTTTGCCAAGGTACACCCATACCTAAGACAACGGTATATGCGAAAAACGCATTTAATCCCATACCCGGTGCTAATGCCAACGGATATTTTGCATAGATTCCCATAAAAATAGAACCATATGCAGCTGCTAATGCTGTTGCCACAAATACAGCTTCTTTGTTAATTCTCAATTCATCTGGAAAATCAGCTACTCCATCAAGCGCCAAAGTACTTGGATTGACAAATAATATGTAAGCCATTGATAAAAATGTCGTCAATCCTGCAATGATTTCCGTTTTGTAATTAGTACCCAACTCTTCAAACTGGAAATACTTCTTCATTTCAAATCCTCCTTTACTATGTATAATGCCGTTTTTATTGTTTCCCAAACAAAAATACGCCCCTATTAACCGAAATTTTAGGAGCGTTGACTATTTCCGAAGATTATATAAAGAAAGCTTAAGGATACACTTTCTTCATAAACCTCGTAGTCAAGCTATTTCCGGTAGCTTGGTAGAAACTTTCGGGCCATATTCCCGACATTATACGACGGTTTTCCTCATTATTCATAATTATTCTACTAAAACTACACAACTTATTCTAACAATCAAAAAATAGGCCGTCAATAAAAAATACGAACGTTTATCATTTTTTTTTGATAAACATTCGTATTTTAATACCCATTTATGAATTTTTATAATTTTCTTTTTCGTTCGTTACTCGTTATTATTCCCACTCAATTGTTGCCGGTGGCTTAGATGTGATGTCATAAACTACACGATTTACATGTGGAACTTCATTGACAATTCTAGTTGAAATCTTTTCTAATACTTCCCAAGGAATTCGAGCCCAATCTGATGTCATGCCATCAATCGATGTAACTGCTCGAATACCAATCGTATAATCGTATGTTCTTGCATCACCCATAACACCAACGCTTCTTATATCAGGAAGAACTGTGAAGTATTGCCAAATTTCACGTTCCAATCCTGCTTTTTTAATTTCTTCACGAAGGATCGCATCTGATTCACGAACAATTTCAAGTTTTTCTTCAGTAACTTCCCCTAAGACGCGGATTCCGAGACCAGGACCTGGGAATGGCTGTCTCCACACGATTTCATCTGGAATACCTAATTCTGTTCCCAGTGCTCTTACTTCATCTTTAAAGAGCGTATTTAATGGCTCAATTAATTTAAATTTCATATCTTCAGGAAGACCGCCAACATTGTGGTGTGATTTAATCGTTTGTGCCGTTTTCGTACCACTTTCAATAATGTCTGTATATAAAGTACCTTGTGCTAAAAACTCAATGCCTTCAAGTTTAGCAGCTTCATCATCAAAAACATATATAAATTCGTTTCCAATAATTTTACGTTTTTGTTCAGGATCTGAAACGCCGCGCAATTTTTCCAAGAAACGTTCTTTAGCGTCAATTTTAATAACATTCATTTGGAAGCCTTCTCTAAATGTTTTCATAACACTTTCAGCTTCCCCTTTACGGAGCAAACCATGGTCAACAAACATACAAGTTAGCTGATCGCCGATAGCTTTATGAATTAGTACGGCCACAACAGATGAATCAACGCCACCGCTTAATGCGCATAAAACTTTTTTATCGCCGACTGTTTCACGGATTTTTTTAATTTCCATTTCAATAAAGTTTTCCATCGTCCAGTTGCCTTGACATCCACATACTTCAAATACAAAGTTTTTCAAAATATCGTTGCCGTATTCTGTGTGGCGAACTTCTGGATGGAATTGAACTCCATAAAAGCGGCGATCTTCATTGCTCATCGCTGCAATTGGGCACGATGTGCTTGTTGCATCAACAACAAAGCCTTCGGGTGTATTCGTAACAAGGTCGCCGTGGCTCATCCAAACAACTTGTACTTCAGGCAATCCTTTATATAGCTTTGATTGATTAGAGACATTAATGGTCGCTTTCCCATATTCACGATGGTTGGCTTTCTCTACTTTGCCCCCCAATTTATGAGTCATTAATTGCATGCCATAGCAAATCCCTAGAACCGGAATGCCTAAATTAAAAATTTCATCATCACAGTCAAAAGCATTTTCACCATAAACGCTGTTTGGTCCACCGGATAAGATGATTCCTTTCGGATTCATCTTTTTGATCTCGGCCATTGAAATTTCGTGGTCATGCAGTTCGCTGTATACCCCGAATTCACGGATTCTTCTTGTAATCAGCTGGTTGTACTGACTACCGAAATCAAGGACTAAAATCATTTCATTTACTTGTTCTCTAATTTCCAAATGTATTCACTCCTATATATTAATGACTTTGTACATACGGACTCGTATTTATATTTTTTCACAACAAAATAAATATAGCTCATTCGCCGCTAGCTAGGAAGCTATATTCTTAAAAGTATTGATTATATTTTATGGTTTCCAATTATGGACAACCGTTATTAAAAAATTCATAATAAAACAAAAGCTGGAATTAGCCTTCTTTTCATAATAAAGGCAGAATCCCAGCGTCTTTAACATCTAACATCTGCCTTTATAGTCGGATCATTTACGGTGATCCGGTAGAAACTCTCAGACCATATTTCTGAGATTATATAAAGGAAATATATATATTCACTTAAAATCTTTTAAGACTTTTCTATCAAAAATCAAAACAACGAACATTTCATAAAATTCAACTGATTATTATTCGTATTTATCATATCAATGACGTATGCTTAGGTCAAGACAATATCTTTTTTGTCAAATTTTCCAACAATTTACGAACCTTCTCCCAGTCTTCGATTTTCCGGATACTCCCAGCATACAAATATTTTTCATAAACATCAGTTATTTGTCTCATTTCCGACGTTCCAAAATAGGCATCTACTCTACTAGCAAATTCTCGAAGTGTTTCCCCACGTTCCACTTTTAGCCCCTTGCTTTCAAGCAATAAAAATAACCTTTCAAACATATGATTTGGACTTACCGTATTTTTATTGAGTCGAGTAGAAATTTTATACCAATAAGGGTACCATTTTTTTCTACCTTTAAAAGCAAGCACTACTAGTAAAATAGCTAAGCCAATTAGAATCCCCAAATTTTTCATTAATTGTTTAAAGTTTTTCAATATACCGCTATTCATTTGGTATATGTCTTTCGTTTGTTCGTTTTCCTTTTTTTCTTTTCCATCATTTTGATTATTCAACAATTCCTCATTTTGACCCGCTTGAGGCATTTGCGGAATCGTGCTTTCTGTAAAGGTTACAGGATTTCGAAATCCTTTCGTCGGTTCAAACGGAACCCACCCAATTCCTGGAAAGTACACTTCTACCCACGAATGAGCGTTTGCATTTGTCACTTTATAAAGTTTTTTTCCATTATCAAGCGTCTTTACCAAATCTCCTTGCGTATATCCTTTTACCCATCTGGAAGGAATATCAATCGAACGCAACAAAACAATCATCGCTGATGAAAAATTATCACAATATCCCTTTTTTGTTTCAAATAAAAATTGGTCGACATAGTCTTCATCTTCACTAGGAATAGCTATATTTCTCGTCTCATAAATAAACCCATTCTGCGCAAAATAATTTTCAACCGCTTTTACTTTTTCATATCTTGTTGCTTTATCTTTCGTAATATTAGCGGCCAATTCTTTTACCCGATCAGGAAGAAGAGGGGGAAGCTGTGTATATAATTTCTTAATGTAAGGATGATCCCCTGAATTTGCTAGTTTTAAAGCTTCAATAGAAAAACGGGGCAAATCATAAATAACTTTATATGACCCCAACTGGACGACTGCACCGTTTTCCGCAGCAAAAAACTTTCCGGTCATGCGATCAATCGCTAGCTCAATATATGGTGCTGTTTTTATTGAGACGGGATCGACTGGGTAGACGATATGCGGGTGAAAACCAGCGTTTTCAAATAAAACGTTTGCAGTCAAGTTTTTCTCTTTGTCTACATTTTCAAGGATTCCTAAATAAATATCATCTTTATTAATAAATGTCGGTGGTATATTTTCGGAAACTTCCCATCCTTTTCCGGTATAAAAATCTTTAGATTCTACACGCCAATAATGTTCTTCGTTCACTTGGGCCGTAAAAACGGTCGTTCGATCCATTACAAGAGTACCGCCAAGCCTAGAATCATCGATGCCATAGCCGATTTTTCTTACAGAATTTCCTAGAACGGCCTCTTTAGCTGCACTTTTTATAAATGGAACAGGGTCAGGCCACTGAGGCTCCGCTTTCGGCGCATGAAGTCCAATCCCAACAGCAATCGCAACCATTGCTGAAAAAATGAGTAACCAATAAGCGCGCACATTGACCGCTTCCCTTTCTTTTAAACGAGACATCTGGAGCAGTCCGAGCATAAATAAACCGATGGCCATTGTCCGTACAATGGCACTATCAGCATCATAACGAGTAAATGTATCAAGGATTGCCAAGAAAATAATAGTGACAACATAGAAGGCAAAAATTTTTTTCACTTGGAATAACCAATATTGAAATAAATAAGCCATTACCCATAATAAGATGAGAAACAAAAATGTTCGGAAAAGATTCGACAACTCAAACCACCGCAAAGCTAAAAGAGCGTCGAAATTTAATAAGAAATCAGAATAAAAATAATACAGCCACTTCAAATCCAAAAATGAACCTTCAAAAAAGAGAATGTGCAATATATAAAATAGAAACACTAATCGAAGCAAAACAGATAACCAAAACGGTAGTCCAATGAAATAAAACAAAAAACAGACGAAAGCAAAAAGAACAAAGTAGATCGCATTTGCCGTATCTGTCACAATTTCAAGTGGCCTGAGCCATTCCCAGAAAATCATGAAGCCTAAAATGTATAGACTTATCTTATAAAAATTTAATTGTCGCAGTTTTATCAAACTCATTCTGTTCACCTCACGGGTGTCTTACGAAAAAGATTTTTCATACCCAACTGATTGTACCCAGGTTCGTTCAAAACCAAAATCTTCATCTATCGTTTTTATCATGATGTTTTGCTTAGAAAGATGGGCACTGTAATTTAGAACACCTTGTTTGGCTGCAAGTATAATAGCAATCCTTCTCTGAGACGATGCAATCCTTTTCGTCCATTGAAGAAATTGCGGATCCATTTTTTCGGTCACGAAGATAATAGTCCCTTTCTCAGGCAACACTTTCTTTTCTTTTTCAACTGCTTGTTTCAACAATTTTGGTGCATCATTTTGCGCAACAGCTAAATGGTAAAATAATTCGCCGTGAGATTCAGACGTTCTTTTTAAAGAAAAAATGCTAGAATCTTTATCTTTGCCGATAGAAATGAGCTGAACCGGGCATCCTGTTTTTGTGAGTTCATCAACTAAAGAAGCAGCAAAAACAACCATTTTTTCAAAGGCATCATGATTAATCAACATGGACCTGTCAAGCCAAATACAATAGTTTTGATCTTCATTCACTTCAAACTCTTTTGAAATAAGTTTGCTCTTCTTAGCAGTCATTTTCCAATTGATCCATGAAAGACGATCCCCTCGTTGATATTCACGAATACCGCTTGGTACCATCGTTTCTTTTTTGTAGTCAAACCTTCTTGAAAGTCTCCCTTCTCCCACTTGCGTTTTTAAAAATAACGGATTTATACGCTGCTTCTTCGGATAAACAACAACTTTGCTTTTCGTTTGAAATTGATGTTTTTTATTAATAAAACCGAAAAAATCTCCAGAAACAATGGTGAGATCTTCAAAAACTAGTTCACCGCGCGGCAAATGTGCAATTTCATACGTAACCGTAATTTTCCGTTTAAATAGAGGAAAAAGCATCAGCTTTTTTTGTCCCTGTTTTTCAGGAAAGTTACCAGAATAATTGTCAGTAACAATTAAAAAATAAAGGGGAAACGGAAGTCTTCTTGACAAATGAATTTGCACTGTAAGCGAATCGCCTGCTTCATATTTTTTTTGATGTTCTAAAATCCTCTCAACCTTCCAAAATGAAAAGGGATACATCGCAAAGATGAGCGAATATATAATAAAAGGTGAAAAGCTATAGAGAAGGAACCAGCTGACAAAGCCCCCTTGAAACATTGCAAAGGCATATAATGCCCCAAGACCAATTAAAAGTAAAAGTACCTTACCTGATAGCTTTAACCGGTTAAAAAGTGTGCTCATCGCTCTTTCCCTCTCCCATGCATATGAAGCGGAACATGCACCAGATTCATAATATCTGCCACTAACTCTTCAGCAGTCATCCCTTTATAATTGGCTTCTGCATTTAAAATGATCCGGTGTCCAAAAACAAATGGGGTTAAATATTTCACATCATCTGGGATAACGAAGTCACGTCCGCAAATAAAAGCATAACTTTTTGCTGCCTTCATTAAAGCGATGGACCCCCTCGGGCTGACACCTAGATAAATCAATGGATGTCTTCGTGTTTGATTGGCAAGGTCGACAATATAAGCTTTGATAGATTCATCTACGAACACATCTCTCGCTTGTTTTTGCAAAGATAACAATTCTTGTAATGTAACGACAGGCTCAAGCTCTTCAATTGGATGGGCAAGTGCCACATTTTCGAGCACTTTTATTTCTTCCGCTGGTGTCGGATAACCCATTTTCATTTTAATGAGGAAACGGTCAAGCTGCGCTTCGGGAAGCGGATATGTTCCTTCATATTCAATCGGGTTTTGTGTAGCCAACACCATAAAAGGATTCGGAAGCGGCATCGTCGTTCCATCTACAGTAATATGGTCTTCTTCCATACTTTCCAATAAAGCAGACTGCGTCTTCGGTGAGGTACGATTGATTTCATCAGCAAGGATGATATTGCCCATAATCGGACCTTGCCGGTACTCAAATTTTTGATCTTTTGGATTATAAATCGAAATGCCCGTCACATCAGAAGGCATTAAATCGGGTGTAAACTGAATTCTTCGAAAAGTGGCATTAATCGATTTAGCGACAGCACGAACCATCATAGTTTTTCCAACACCAGGCACATCTTCAAGAAGAATATGGCCTCTTGCAAACAGTGCAACTAGGCACAAAAGTACCTCTTCCCGTTTTCCGATCATTACTTTTTCTATATTATCAACAATTGCTTCAATTTCAGGCCTTAAATTTCTATCAAATGGTCCATCAAAACGAGGCTTTGATCTAAACTTCATCAAAAACCCTCCTTGTCATTTGTATGTTTTCATCATTTTTGCATTTGCATCTATTAATTTATTATTATATCGTAAAAATCGAGGAAACACGGAAACGTTTCTATTGTTTCTTTTACAGTTTTTCCAGGAATTTCAAACCACAACATCATATATATTGAATAATGCACAATTTATAGGTTTATT
>NZ_JABTTE010000041.1 GCF_013303125.1 Calidifontibacillus erzurumensis
GAAGTCAATACGGTGTTGGTTCAGGAAGAATAAAATTTTCAAATTTAAATCAATCAAGTGAAATTTAATCCAAAATTTAAACCCATTTCAAAAGGTGATTTGATGGTAACCATATTTTTATGAGCCATGGGAGTAAAGAATTTGACAATTTGTTAACCCAAATAGAAATACCGCTATGGATATAAAGTAAAGGATTGATTATTTAACAGATCAATTTTATGAATTTATTCTTTCTGTTGTCAGACGTATTGACTTTCTTGTCAGTTATATGGGAACCAGTTTGAAAAATATGAAAGAGAACGATTGCTAGAGGCGTCCCAGTGGATCGAGATTATAATGGATCAAATCAGTTGGGATGAATGGCATTGTTTTTATCAAAACAGCAGAAGTTGATGAATTTCGGAGGCATCGTTAGTTCCCTTCAAATTCAAGAAAACTTGGACTAGCTGCTTCACTTCTTGCAGGCAGGTTCCGCTGTGCATATTGGCAATCAAACAATGTTTGTTTGGAAAAATACGTTATCTAGCAGGGTGTTAAATATTCTTGTAAATGGAGGAACTTCATGAAGAATATAGTTATTTTCAACCTTGGAAATCGGGATTTATATTTTAAGAATGAAACTATCATTCAAGATGTTACATACAAAGACACTCTTTCGATTAAAGCAAAATTTAGAGAGCACAGTGAATACGTATGGAACCACTATGATGATTTCAAAAATCTAATTCATTTTCCAATCATAGAAACGATCCTAAATAAAATTAAAAGAATGGGGATTATTATAGACGAAATTCATTTATTTGCAACTGATCAGGAAATTCCTCATGAACAAGATACGATTTTCATAGCAAAAATTTTACAAAAATATATAATGGAACTGAAACAGCGGGATCCATGGAAAGGAATACTAAATGAAGAAATGAAGAAACCAAAAATTCAAATAAGCAAAAAAGATCCGTCAGATTGGGATTTAATGTATCAATTCTATAATGAAAAATTAAGCAATTATCCTATTGGGGAAATAAATAATATATTTTTATCTGTTACAAGTGGTACGCAGTCTATGAATAGTATGCTGCTCACTAATGCCTTAAATTATTTTGGAAAAAAGGTTAGAATTCTTTATCTCAAATATCCTTCTAAACATCCAAATGAACTCCAATTAGGAAAATCATTGTTAAGGAAGAACATCATAGACACTCTCAAAAATAATATTCGTTCCTACGATTACTTTTCTTCTATTAAATATTTAGATCAGCATCAAGATGATTTCCAAAATTTACATTTGTTAGAAAACGTTAAAAATCTTATTAGTTTTGCACATCATAGATTGTCATTCAACTTTGAGGAAGCAGAAAAATATGTAAATGAAGTGTCTGATTTAATGCCACAATATAGAAATAAACTTGAAAAATTCCAAAATCAAATGTATGACTTAACAGATGAGAATGCGGAAAATATCGAACAATATATGTTTGAATTATATTGGAATATGTGGGTTCTTTATCAAAAAGGACAGTTTATTGATTTTACTGGCAGATTGTTTAGATTTCAGGAAGAGGCATTAAAATCTATTTTAGTAAATGATCTAAATGTACAGACAAAAAATAATGATACAGAGCTTGATGAAAATTGGGTACAAGCACAATTGGGTCTAATTGACTATTTTAAACAGAGAAAAGTTGAGTGGAAACGGCAAATAAATAGGTACATAACAGAAAACATTTTAGAATATTTTATTGCTAACGGCTACCCAGATTTAAATGATACTTTAGAAAAAATAAAATCTATTGAAGAAATGGCGAATCTCCGAAACAAGTCTCCACTTGCCCATGGATTCAAAGGTGTATCTGATAAAAAGCTGTATGATTTAATAAAAAATAAAAAATGGTTCATTGTTCCTTTTGAAGAATTTGAAAAAACATTATTTAAAAACCTGAGAGAAATATACGAAATCATTTTTAAAAAGCCTATAAACGATGATTCAAATATTTATAACGAGATGAATGAAGTATTGCTAAGTTTGGTTACAGAATTGGAAAAATAAAAGATCCAATAAAAAAGCACCTTTTGCATCAATTTTGCAAAGGTGTTTTTTGTATAATCCCCAAATAAACTACTATGTGTGGATAAATAAAAATGTACATCTAGAAATTAATTATAAAGATTCTAAGAAGAAAATACATAACCTCCCAATTACACTTCCAGCTATTGTGCTAAAGTTTCAATGGGAGGTATTTAAGGGGATGTTAGTGGGGCTGCAATAAATTATTTCCGAAAAAGAGCCGATATAAAAGTTTTTGCTTACTTCATATATATTACTTAAAGAAAAGAAAACTTGATCAAAGGTTCATTACAATTTTGGAAAAGTCGACAAGAGCAGGCCAAAAACTTAATTGTGCCAAATTGTAATGTTCAAAATGGTGGACTACCAAGGGGGAAAAGATGAAATATAGAAAATTCTACGCTGAAAAACGCCTTTTTATATTTCAGATTAATAAATACTTCAAATGAGAAGAGTCCGGATTGAAAAAGGTAGAGATGATAATATCCTTTAGTCTCTTTTGTCGTCGACCTCCAATAATGCAAAAATGCCTGGGGATCGACGACAATTTCATTTTGAAATAAAAATGGAGAAAATTAGATAATTTCAAAGAAAAATCAAGAATATTTTATTTTTTTATTAAAGTCAAATGTGTTGAAGGAAAACAAGAATTCTTTATAGAAATATTGATATGACGCATATTTTTTGGGTTTTGATATTACCTATGAGGAATTGAAACTCAAATGATATTCTCAACTAATTTAAATGCATTTACAGTTTTGATATTACCTATGAGGAATTGAAACTTGCTAATCTTGTAGAAGAATATTTGAAAAAAAATAAAGTTTTGATATTACCTATGAGGAATTGAAACCGAGATAAAATCCTCAAATTTAGTTCGGAAAATAGAGTTTTGATATTACCTATGAGGAATTGAAACCTTACACATAGATTTGGAAAAATACTGTCTAAAGAAGTTTTGATATTACCTATGAGGAATTGAAACTAAATCTACTGACTGTATAATAAGCCATTTCAAAACTGTTTTGATATTACCTATGAGGAATTGAAACTTGGGTGAGTATGGTAATTTCGAAAACGATTCAAAGTTTTGATATTACCTATGAGGAATTGAAACTATTGACTACGAACAATACAAGCGCGCTTTTCGTATGTTTTGATATTACCTATGAGGAATTGAAACTTGTAGAAAAACGAATATTAAGTTAACAAGTACAGCGTTTTGATATTACCTATGAGGAATTGAAACAAAAGTGACTGTCCTATTTTTTTGGCTCCGGTGCTTCCGTTTTGATATTACCTATGAGGAATTGAAACTATGGTTCTTTTTGGGTTTATATTTGATTAGAAAATTTGTTTTGATATTACCTATGAGGAATTGAAACTACGTTTGGTGGGGTAACCCACAATACCCCCACTGGGTTTTGATATTACCTATGAGGAATTGAAACTTAATTAATTATATGAATATAGATAGAGTAGAAGCTAGTTTTGATATTACCTATGAGGAATTGAAACATAACCCCGTTGCGAAGGGCAGGTGTGATATAATAGTTTTGATATTACCTATGAGGAATTGAAACGTTTACGGAACTCGAGCATGTTGCCACGAATCATGCGTGTTTTGATATTACCTATGAGGAATTGAAACAATACTTCTTCTACTATAGGAATATATGCTTTTTCTGTTTTGATATTACCTATGAGGAATTGAAACTATGAAAAAGATTGCAATTATATTGATGATAACCGTGTTTTGATATTACCTATGAGGAATTGAAACCTCGATAAGCGGCAAGGATCCACGTTTTCCAAAACTGTTTTGATATTACCTATGAGGAATTGAAACATTTTTCATCCCATTTATCTTGATTTTTCCATTTTGTTTTGATATTACCTATGAGGAATTGAAACGACCACCTACTTTACAATAAAAAATAGCCATGCTCGTGTTTTGATATTACCTATGAGGAATTGAAACTTTCGCATTTTCATTATTAAATCTGTAGGATAGTTCTAGTTTTGATATTACCTATGAGGAATTGAAACTCAATATTTGCAACGAATATTCTTCTTTTGTAGTTGTTTTGATATTACCTATGAGGAATTGAAACAAATGTCGATTAAACTGTACTTTTACTACGGTTGCGTTTTGATATTACCTATGAGGAATTGAAACGATAAAAACGGCCGTATTCAGTCGAACAAGCTTGACAGTTTTGATATTACCTATGAGGAATTGAAACACTGTCCGTCCTTCACCACATAAAGTTTTCTATTATGTTTTGATATTACCTATGAGGAATTGAAACAGTCGTATCAGTTCCGGATATAAACACAAATTCTTGTTTTGATATTACCTATGAGGAATTGAAACTAATTGATTTTAAAACAGCTAACCCGTCTCCGTATGTTTTGATATTACCTATGAGGAATTGAAACTGTCGCGAAAGCTGTTTGATAGTGAGAAGCCCCCTCGTTTTGATATTACCTATGAGGAATTGAAACTTTCGAGCGGCGGAGAAAATGATGAAATAAAACAGTGTTTTGATATTACCTATGAGGAATTGAAACCATAGACATAAATTGGAGGTGAAATTATGTTTGAAAGTTTTGATATTACCTATGAGGAATTGAAACGGTGGTAATAACTTGATTGTACCACCTAAACAGGACAAGTTTTGATATTACCTATGAGGAATTGAAACAATATAATTTCACCTCTCACCAACTTTCGAAAAAAAGTTTTGATATTACCTATGAGGAATTGAAACTTGTAATATAATGTCAAATCCCCCCAATGAGTCATACGTTTTGATATTACCTATGAGGAATTGAAACCCACAATACGGACATTTCATCTTCATTCACCTCATACGTTTTGATATTACCTATGAGGAATTGAAACTCTCTTACACTTGATATTTTGAATGAAGGTTTTGAAGTTTTGATATTACCTATGAGGAATTGAAACTAGCTTCAAGGATGAAAGAGTTCTTGGAAAAGTATGTTTTGATATTACCTATGAGGAATTGAAACCTAGGTTTGATAGCGTGACTAGATTTCATGTTCTATGTTTTGATATTACCTATGAGGAATTGAAACTGTGTAATACCTTGCTCAGACATCAATTCAATATATGTTTTGATATTACCTATGAGGAATTGAAACTCAATAGCGTTTTGTGTATTGGTTTGACGTTGTGCTTCGTTTTGATATTACCTATGAGGAATTGAAACTGATGAAGTCAATGTGTGGAATGATTTTTGGGTTACAGTTTTGATATTACCTATGAGGAATTGAAACTGCAATATGTGAAAAGGGGTGAATGAATTGCCTCCACCGTTTTGATATTACCTATGAGGAATTGAAACACTCACGCAACATTGACTGGAACCTTTGTCCAAAAGGTTTTGATATTACCTATGAGGAATTGAAACATTTCATGAAACAAAAATAGGTAAAAACCACATTTTGTTTTGATATTACCTATGAGGAATTGAAACCGAGTATTGACATGATAATTCCACATTGACAGTATTGTGTTTTGATATTACCTATGAGGAATTGAAACACATTTCCGTTTGCCCAGATAGGTTCGTAACTAACGTTTTGATATTACCTATGAGGAATTGAAACCAAATGCTTATCAAAATGGTATTGCAGTAATACGTTGTTTTGATATTACCTATGAGGAATTGAAACATGCAAACAATATATATAATAATGTAAAAACTAATCACAGTTTTGATATTACCTATGAGGAATTGAAACAAAACCTCCATCATTGCTAATATAGCTTGAACCGCCAAGTTTTGATATTACCTATGAGGAATTGAAACCACTTGCATTATGTTCTACATATTCATCCATGAACAGTTTTGATATTACCTATGAGGAATTGAAACTATTTTTCGATGTCTCTGTTTATACTTTCTAGATGCGTTTTGATATTACCTATGAGGAATTGAAACACTGTCTTAAATATATCATACTTGATTTAGTATTGCGTTTTGATATTACCTATGAGGAATTGAAACTTGCTTCAAGACTATAGTTTCCTTGTACCGAGCATGGTTTTGATATTACCTATGAGGAATTGAAACTTGATTTCTTGACATTGAGTGTGTTCTAATCGCTCAGTTTTGATATTACCTATGAGGAATTGAAACTAAAGAAGAATTGATTGAGGGGTGCTATGAATGAGAGTTTTGATATTACCTATGAGGAATTGAAACTAAAGGTATTGATGATGCCCCGTTCCTCCTGTAGTCGTTTTGATATTACCTATGAGGAATTGAAACACTGGATAATAAACAAATTGAGAACGTTCAGTTTGTGTTTTGATATTACCTATGAGGAATTGAAACCTGATGAATGCAGGGTGAAGTTTAAAACCTACCTTTGTTTTGATATTACCTATGAGGAATTGAAACGCGATTTCATCAATCTTTTTATCGTTTGATTGTTCAAAAGTTTTGATATTACCTATGAGGAATTGAAACTCTATCAGCTTTTGAAGGAAGCTTATTTGATCTTTCGTTTTGATATTACCTATGAGGAATTGAAACATGAAAAGAGAATACAAAACACACGAACAAAAGCGGTTTTGATATTACCTATGAGGAATTGAAACAACCTAAAAAATTTTCGTCTTCATCGTAATGTCCATGTTTTGATATTACCTATGAGGAATTGAAACTTTCTTTGATTACAGCATCCCATAGTTTTTCTGGGATGGTTTTGATATTACCTATGAGGAATTGAAACTAATTCTTTCCATTTGATATCCGCGCTTGTAAAGGGTTTTGATATTACCTATGAGGAATTGAAACTTAAGAAAGGAATGGGATAGTAAAAGTGGAAGAAAGTTTTGATATTACCTATGAGGAATTGAAACTCGTTCACAACGGATTGGTTGTTGGTGACAGAGTAACGTTTTGATATTACCTATGAGGAATTGAAACTTTTCGTTCAAGAAGTTTTCTAGGTCGTCACGATCCGTTTTGATATTACCTATGAGGAATTGAAACTCCAGAGAATAATAAATAAAAATATATGGACAGTAGTTTTGATATTACCTATGAGGAATTGAAACTTCCGCCTCAATTCGGGCTGATATAGGCGGAACGGAGTTTTGATATTACCTATGAGGAATTGAAACCCAAAACATTGGAACGGTTCAGAATTTGAAGAATTGGTTTTGATATTACCTATGAGGAATTGAAACTGAGCAAATTTGTACAAACCAATTACGGTAACAAAAGTTTTGATATTACCTATGAGGAATTGAAACTTGAGATTAACTTCGTTGACCGGTGTTCCTTCAACCAGTTTTGATATTACCTATGAGGAATTGAAACACATCTTTTCATATCGCTCTAACCCTTTTTCGGTTGCGTTTTGATATTACCTATGAGGAATTGAAACATAAAATAAAATAAAAATAATAATAAAAAAAAGAAAAAGTTTTGATATTACCTATGAGGAATTGAAACTTCAAATAATCTATATCACATCGCAACAATTATTCGTTTTGATATTACCTATGAGGAATTGAAACAAATCTAGTAATTCCAATATTCCAACAGCAACCTTTGTTTTGATATTACCTATGAGGAATTGAAACCTTGTTGATCCAGCGGAACTAGACGCTTGTTTGACGTTTTGATATTACCTATGAGGAATTGAAACCCGTCCGTAGCTGCTTCAACTGCTTGTCTATACGTGTTTTGATATTACCTATGAGGAATTGAAACTCTAATAGTCTGACGCGCGTGACATCACCTGCCGGTTCGTTTTGATATTACCTATGAGGAATTGAAACTTTTGGACAAATCTTGTTTAAGCTTCATTTCCTTTTTGTTTTGATATTACCTATGAGGAATTGAAACTCTTTTAACACCACTTGGTACGGTGTTGTGAAATAGTTTTGATATTACCTATGAGGAATTGAAACAACCTTCTTCGTACAACTTGTCTTTGTCGTCAATATCGTTTTGATATTACCTATGAGGAATTGAAACGTAAATACATTTGATGCTTTAGTCACAATATGC
>NZ_JABTTE010000042.1 GCF_013303125.1 Calidifontibacillus erzurumensis
GCGTAGTCCGGTGCCAAAGGCATCGCCTCGAAAAGCACTGGAGCTAGACAGTGAATATGAATAAAGATTATCTAGTTTTGAAAGAATAAAAAAGATATTGACTTCTGCGATAGAAGTTGATAATATAAATATGTGTTAAAAATACATGTTTGGTGACGATGGCGAAGAGGATACACCCGTTCCCATTCCGAACACGGAAGTTAAGCTCTTCAGCGCCGATGGTAGTTGGGGGCTTCCCCCTGCGAGAGTAGGACGTTGCCAAGCAATACTCTTCATTCCACAGTAGCTCAGCGGTAGAGCAATCGGCTGTTAACCGATTGGTCGCAGGTTCGAACCCTGCCTGTGGAGCCATGCTTCCATAGCTCAGTAGGTAGAGCACTTCCATGGTAAGGAAGAGGTCACCGGTTCAAGCCCGGTTGGAAGCTTATGTCGAAAATAGTTTGGCCCGTTGGTCAAGTGGTTAAGACACCGCCCTTTCACGGCGGTAACACGGGTTCGAATCCCGTACGGGTCACCATGCCGGCTTAGCTCAATTGGTAGAGCAACTGACTTGTAATCAGTAGGTTGGGGGTTCAAGTCCTCTAGCCGGCATTTTCTTTTATGATCTGATAATATCTTATCATAGATTTTTTAAAAGCCGGAGGGGTAGCGAAGTGGCTAAACGCGGCGGACTGTAAATCCGCTCCCTTTGGGTTCGGCGGTTCGAATCCGTCCCCCTCCACCATCTTTTAGTAGAAAATGGAGAATGCGGAAGTAGTTCAGTGGTAGAACACCACCTTGCCAAGGTGGGGGTCGCGGGTTCGAACCCCGTCTTCCGCTCCAGAATAATGGGGGCTTAGCTCAGCTGGGAGAGCGCCTGCTTTGCACGCAGGAGGTCAGCGGTTCGATCCCGCTAGTCTCCACCAAATTACATAGTTTACAAATAACGTTTAGAACGAAGCTGTTCTAAACGTTTTTTTTTATTTTTTTGTTGAAAAAAAAATGATATCATATTTAGATGAAACTTTTTTGCTTCGATGGTCGTAAAAATTAATACCGCTAGATGCGGAGGGAAATAGAGATGGATGCTTTAATAGAAAAAAGAATAAAACAAGTTAAAAAAGGCGACCAAAATGCATTTTCTGAGATTGTTGAACTATTTAAAGATAAAGTCTTTCAACTTTGTTATCGGATGGTAGGAAATCGGCATGACGCAGAAGATATTGCGCAGGAAGCCTTTATTCGAGCATATATTAATATTCATACGTATGACATGAATCGTAAATTTTCAACGTGGCTTTATCGGATTGCAACAAATTTGTCAATTGACCGATTGCGAAAAAGGAAGCCAGATTACTTTTTAGATGCTGAAATTGAAGGTACAGAAGGACTTACGATGTATTCGCAAATTCCATCGGATGATCTTAAGCCGGAAGAAATGGTAGAAAGTTTAGAGTTTCAAGAATGGATCCAAAAAGAAATTAATGAACTTCCGGTCTCGTACCGTTCTGTAATCGTACTGAAATATATTGAGGAACTGTCATTAAAAGAGATTGGAGAAATCCTAGATTTGCCTATAGGTACGGTGAAAACTCGTATACATAGGGGAAGGGAAGCATTAAGGAAAAGACTACGAAAGATTTAGCGGGGTGAAAAAATGAAGTGTTCACAATCCTATGTTGAGTTGATGCATAAATATTTAGATGAGGAAATTGGTGTTGAAGAGGAAAAGCAGTTGAAAAATCATTTAAATGAATGTTCGAGCTGCCTAAACCACTTTCAAGAACTAGAGAAGGCTATTGCATTTGTTCAAAGCACTACACATATACATGCTCCATTAAATTTTACAAATAGTGTGATGAATCGATTGCCTAAGGAAAAACGATTGGTGGTTTATCGCAGGTTTTTTAAAAAACATCCCGTCTTTGTAGCTGCGGCAGTTTTTCTCCTTCTAATGACAGGGAGCATCTTCTCAACATGGAATAGTAATACACAATTATCAGTCTCCAAACAATCAAATCTTAAGATTCAAGATCATACTGTAATTGTTCCAAAAGGGGAAATTGTTGAGGGAGATGTGATTGTGCGGAATGGAGATATAAAAATTGAAGGGGTCGTTCGAGGAGATGTTATTGTCATCAATGGGGACCAATATCTTGCCTCCGCTGGGCATGTAACAGGTGAGATTATGGTCATCAATGAGGTTTTTGATTGGATGTGGTATAAGACAAAGCACTTTTTTAGCAGCCTATTCAAATAGAATGATTCCAACTGCTATCTTTATTTAGATAGCTTTTTTTATATAGAGATAAACGTTAGTACGGGAACCTATTATAAAAGAATACATTTACAAAATATGTTATAATGGTAAAGGTATGTCTTTATTTGAATTTTTTCAAAAGAGGAAGTGTGCAAATGTCTATTGGAGATTTTCCAATTTTAGAATATATCGGAGAGGCCATTGATGTCTTTCTCGTTGCCTTTGTAATCTATAAAATCATCATGCTGATCCGCGGAACGAAGGCCGTCCAGTTGCTGAAAGGCATCTTTGTTATTTTAGCTGTTTGGTTTTTGAGCAGCTTTTTTGGTCTAACTACAATGCAGTGGTTGATGGATAAAGTATTAACATGGGGATTTTTAGCAATTATTATCATTTTTCAACCTGAGCTTAGAAGAGCACTTGAACAGTTGGGACGTGGCCGATTATTTTCAAGAAGTGCCGTTCCTGAGGAAGAAATGATCACGAAAACAATTGATGAAATTGTGAAATCTATCAGTTATATGGCAAAAAGACGGATTGGTGCACTAGTATCGATTGAACGGGAAACCGGGATGGGGGATTATATAGAAACCGGAATTCCTCTTAATGCAAAGGTTACATCGGAATTATTAATTAATATTTTTATACCAAATACCCCATTGCATGACGGTGCTGTTATTATTAAAGAAAATGAAATTAAAGCGGCAGCTTGTTATTTGCCGCTATCTGAAAGCCCGTTTATTTCTAAAGAATTGGGAACACGCCATCGGGCAGCTTTAGGAATTAGTGAAGTAACGGATAGTATCACAGTTGTTGTTTCCGAAGAAACTGGTGGAGTTTCTTTAACGAAAAATGGAGAGTTGTATCGTAATTTAACCAATGAGCAACTGAAAGAAATGTTAACTGTTGAGTTAACTAAAAATACGAAAACAACTTCCTCATCACGATGGATATGGAGGGGGAAGAAAGGTGAAAATTGATCAGTGGTTAAATAGCCCATGGTTTGTACGTATTCTCGCTTTATTTCTTGCGCTGATGTTGTGGGCTAATGTAAATATGGAAACTGGCAAAAATCCAGCACCAGTAGGAAGTCTTCCCCAAATCAGCAGGGAAACAGAAGCACTTTCAAATGTTCCGCTGAATGTCTATTATAACCAAGATAAATATGTAATATCCGGGCTGCCACAGTCCGTGAATGTTTATGTTGAAGGGACAAGCAGTGTCATACGAGCGATGAAAGCACAAGGGGGATATGAGGTTTTTGTTGATTTGCAGCATTTAACCCCTGGTACTCACAAAGTTCGAGTTGAACATCGAGGTTTTTCAGACAAATTAACGGTAAAAATTGACCCGGCTTTACTAGATGTGACGATCAAAGAAAAAGTAGAGCAAATTATGTCTGTTGATATTCAAATTGTCAATAAAGATAAATTGCCGGAAGGATACATTGCTGAGGAGCCAATTTCCGTGCCGAAAAGCGTGGCCGTACGTGGTTCTTTAGAAGATGTGCAAAAAATTGCCTTCGTTGAAGGGTATGTTGATGTTGCTGGAGCTAAAGATACTGTTGAGGTGGATGTGCCATTAAAAGTATTTGATCATAATGGAGAAGAATTGAAGTTGGAAATTGTTCCAGCTGTTGTTGAAGTAAAAGTACCAATCAGCCCGCCTAATAAAAAGGTTCCTTACAAAATCAATCGAAAAGGAAATTTACCTAAAGGTTTAAGCATTCAATCTTTTGAAGTAACACCAAGTGAAATTACAGTTTATGGAACAAAAGAAAACCTTGAAAAAATTAAAATGATCGAAGATATTGATATTGATTTATCCAAAATTGATGAAGATCAAACGATTGAGGTTAAAGTGCCTGTTCCTGCTGGAGCCATAAAAGTAAATCCTGAAGTATTGACTATTCGAGTAGATGTAGAACCAGAAGAAAGTAAAACAATATCAAATGTTCCAATTAAAATTAATGGGGTGTCAAATACGCAAGGTGTTTCTTTCATAACCCCAGAAAATGGTCATGTGAACTTAACTATATATGGTGCTAAAAAGGTGATCGAACAAATAGGTCCTGAAGATTTTGATGTTCGTTTAAATGCCGGTGGTTTATCAAAAGGGGAATATGAAATCGATATCAATGTTGTTTCAGGGCCACAAGACATTAGATGGGAAATCAGACCATCAAAAGCTCAAATCGAAATACTAAACGACTAGTAAGATCTTAGAAAAATATTCGTAGAACAAAAAGGAGCGATAAGAAAATGGGTAAATATTTTGGAACTGATGGTGTTCGTGGTGTGGCAAATAAAGAATTAACACCTGAACTTGCGTTTAAAATCGGCCGCTTTGGCGGCTATGTTTTAACCAAAAATGAGCCAAACCCAAAAGTTTTAATTGGCCGTGATACAAGAATTTCAGGTCATATGCTTGAAGGGGCATTGGTGGCTGGTTTGTTATCAATAGGAGTAGAAGTGATGCGCTTAGGAGTTATTTCTACTCCTGGTGTAGCTTTTTTAACAAAAGCGTTAGGTGCGCAAGCAGGAATTATGATTTCGGCATCTCACAATCCTGTTGAAGATAACGGAATAAAGTTTTTTGGACCGGATGGTTTTAAGCTTACGGATGAACAGGAAAATGAAATTGAAGAACTTCTTGATCAAACAGAAGATACGCTGCCAAGACCTATTGGAGCAAAATTAGGACAAGTTATTGATTACTTTGAAGGTAGTCAGAAATATTTACAGTATTTAAAGCAAACGATAGATGAAGATTTCTCAGGCCTTCATATTGCATTGGACTGCGCTAACGGAGCTACGTCATCATTGGCACCACATTTATTTGCTGATTTAGAAGCAGATATCTCTACAATGGCTGCGAATCCAGATGGATTAAATATTAATGATGGAGTCGGATCTACCCATCCGGAAAGCCTAGCTAAGTTTGTAATTGAGAAAAAGGCTGATATTGGGCTTGCTTTTGATGGTGATGGCGACCGTTTAATTGCAGTTGATGAGAATGGCAATATTGTTGATGGTGACCAAATCATGTTTATTTGTGCCAAGTATTTAAATGAAAAGGGCCGTTTAAATAAGCAAACCGTAGTATCAACCGTTATGAGCAATTTCGGTTTTTACAAAGCTCTAGAGGCCAATGGAATTCAAAGCGTACAGACAGCTGTTGGTGACCGCTATGTAATGGAAGAAATGCGCAAAAATTTGTACAACCTTGGCGGAGAGCAATCAGGACATATTATATTTCTTGATTACATAACCACTGGAGATGGAATGCTTTCAGCGCTCCAGCTTATCAATATAATGAAGGCAACTCGAAAAAGATTATCTGAATTGGCGAGTGAAATGCAGAAGTTTCCGCAACTATTGAAAAATGTGCGTGTGACAGACCGCAAGTTAGTTCAAGAGAATGAAAGGATTCAAACTGTAATTAAAGAAGTAGAAGCAGAAATTGGTGAAAATGGCCGTGTGCTTGTTCGTCCATCCGGAACTGAACCCCTTGTTCGTGTAATGGTAGAAGCGCCAACAGAAGAACTTTGCGAATACTATGTAGATAAAATTGTAAAAGTTGTTGAAGAGGAAATTGGAGTTGAATAATTTCGATATGCATAGACGACACATAACGGTTCGTCTATGCATATTTTTATAGTAGTGACACAAAAAAAACATGTATTTCAATAAAAAAATTGACGATTTTTACTATCTCATGTAACATTGAAGTTGTTTGCTCATTTTAAATAGAAAGGTGGTTTATGAGACTATTAATTTTAAGCGCCTGGACTATTCTGAACGGAATGGAATAGTTGACGAGGTGGAGGTTTATCGAACGGTCGGCGGATGCCTCCCGGCTGAATCACAGCCGTAAGCTTGAACGAAAACAAAGAGGCGACTCTTTGCACAAACGTTTAAGCATGATTAATACCAAATTTAAAAATTGATGATTAATAATAAAACGGGGCAAGGTGAGGCCCCGGCGGTCCCATTTCCTTGTCCCGGCAAGGAGGATTTGTATGTGCGGTATTGTTGGTTATATTGGTCATGAAGATACGAAAGAAATTTTATTAAAAGGTTTAGAAAAACTTGAATATCGCGGATATGATTCAGCAGGAATTGCTGTATTAAATGAAAATGGCGTAAAGTTTTTTAAGGAAAAAGGACGAATTGCCCAGCTTCGTGAAGCAGTTGATGTTACTGTAGAAGCGACCGCAGGAATAGGTCATACTCGTTGGGCAACTCATGGAGAACCAAATAGAAAAAATGCCCACCCTCATCAAAGCGCATCAGGGCGTTTTACAATTGTTCATAACGGTGTAATTGAAAATTACGAGCAATTAAAACGGGAATACCTTAAAGACATAGAATTACAAAGTGATACGGATACAGAAGTAATCGTTCAACTAGTCGAGTATTTTGTAAATCAAGGCGAAATCGTAGAAGAAGCATTCCGCCATACGTTAAAGTTGCTTAAAGGGTCTTATGCATTAGCGCTTTTAGATGAGAAGGATACTGAAAAAATTTATGTTGCAAAAAATAAGAGCCCACTTCTTGTAGGTGTCGGCGACCACTGTAATGTTGTGGCAAGCGATGCAATGGCCATGCTCCAAGTTACAGACCAATACATTGAGCTCATGGATAAAGAGATGGTCATTTTACAAAGAGATTCAATTATAATTAAAGATTTTGAAGGCAAAGTTATACATCGTAAGCCATATAAGTGTGAATTGGATGAGAGTGATACGGAAAAAGGAACTTATCCGCATTTTATGTTAAAAGAAATTGATGAACAGCCTTTTGTCATTCGTAAAATTATTCAAAAGTATCAGGATGAAACGAGTGGCTTAAAGCTTGATGATGATATTAGAAGAGCGATGTTAGAAGCAGATCGAGTTTATATTGTGGCATGCGGAACGAGTTACCATGCTGGCTTTGTTGGCAAGCAGTTGATTGAGACATTGGCAAAAATTCCGGTTGAAGTACATGTTGCAAGTGAATTTTCATATAATATGCCACTGCTATCAGAAAAACCATTGTTTATTTTCATTTCACAAAGTGGGGAAACAGCTGATAGTCGAGCGGTGTTAGTAAAAGTAAAAGAAATGGGCCATCGTGCTTTAACAATTACAAATGTACCTGGCTCAACTTTATCTCGCGAAGCTGATTACACATTGCATTTATATGCTGGTCCTGAAATTGCTGTTGCTTCAACGAAAGCTTATACGGCACAAATGGCTGTATTAGCATTGCTAGCGTTTGATACAGCGAAGCAAAAAGGTATTGCTTTAGATTTTGACCCAATTCAAGAATTAAGTATTGTTGCCAATGCAATGGAAGTCCTATGCAATCAAAAAGATGAAATGGAAAAAATCGCTCGTGAATACTTAGCGGAAACAAGAAATTGCTTTTTTATCGGCCGTGGTCTTGACTATTACGTCAGCTTAGAAGGAGCATTAAAATTAAAAGAAATTTCCTATATTCAAGCAGAAGGCTTTGCTGGCGGTGAATTAAAGCATGGAACGATTGCTTTAATTGAAGATCGAACACCAGTCATTGCCCTTGCAACCCAAGAAAAAGTGAATTTGCCAATTCGCAGCAATGTCAAAGAAGTTGATGCACGCGGCGCCAACTCATGCATTATCAGTATGAAAGGATTAGATCAATCAGGCGATCGCTTTGTTATTCCGGCTGTTCATGAACTAATGACACCTTTAATTTCCGTCATTCCATTACAGCTAATCGCTTATTATGCAGCTTTACACCGAGGCTGCGATGTTGATAAGCCGCGCAATTTGGCAAAATCCGTTACAGTTGAATAAACAATATTACCACAGATAAAGGTTA
>NZ_JABTTE010000043.1 GCF_013303125.1 Calidifontibacillus erzurumensis
GTTCTGGACACCCTCGTACTAATTAGAAATATTTTCACTTTTTGTTATAAATCCCATATCATTTGGTTCATCCAATTTGTTAGCTTCTTTTACTTTCTTCAAAGCAATCATCCAGAGAACGATCATAAAAGGGATGATGATATAAAGCCAGTGTTCTTTAATTGTCAACAAAATATAATCATAAGTTCCATGTAAAACTACAGGCAAAAGACACGATAAAGAGAGCCATACCCGTCGATTCTTACATGTTGCAAATTTCCCTTTGCCTAAATAAAAGCCCATGACTACCCCAAATAACGCATGACTTGAAACAGGTAGAAGTGCTCTTAAAAAAGCGAATTCGATTCCGTTGGCAAATAGGTATAAAATATTTTCAATCGTTGCAAATCCTAATGATACAGATACACCATAAACAATTCCATCATAGCGTTCATTAAATTCCTCATGTTGAAAAACGGTAAAATATAAAATAAACCATTTAAAAAACTCTTCTAAAAAACCTGATAATAAATAAGCCTGACTCCAATTACTTTGCAACACTCCTTCTTTCATAAAAGCATATTGAATAAACATAATGGGGAATACGAGCAAAGCACCAATGATAAATGTACGTAAAACAATACCGATCGGTTCAACTTCAAATTTGTCTCTCAAATAAAAATAGCATAAAAGCGCAAGCCCGGGGGCTATCCCGCTAGTAATAATTGCTAACATTTAAAAAATAATCCTTTCTAAAAAAGCATTATTTAAAATAAGACTGGTCAACTGAATCAACAGAGGATAAAAGAACCGCCAACTTTATTCTTGCTTTTTTGCTATCATAATCTTCGCCTAAAATTACTCCGTTTTGCTGTAAATCATGCGCGCTTCCTGTATAGCTGTAGGAAGGATGCACTTTTCCTTCTTCAGCACTTGTCGTAACAACAACAACGATCCCAGAAGCAATTGCTCGTTTGATCGCACTCATCATTAATGGGGACACTTGACCTCTGCCTACGCCTTCCAATACGATTCCTTTTGCACCAGCATGAATAGCAGCTTCAATAAATACACCATCTGCTCCAGTATAACATTTAATGATATCAACACGTGGAATATTCCTTTTCATTATATAATAATCTTTCACGATTGGTTTTTGGTAAATACTCACAACATCATTATCAATAATGCCTAAATAGCCGTACCCAAATGATTCAAATCCTTGTACATTTGATGCATGAACTTTTTTCACATATTTTGCAGAATAAATTCGTTCATTAAAGACAACAACAACCCCGGTATGGTGCAAATTGGGATCAACAGCAACATAAATGGAATTTCGCAAATTAGAATAAACATCGGTTCCTATATCATGAGGAGACCGCTGAGAGCCCGTAACAACAATTGGTCGAGAATCATTAATTGTAATATCAAGAAAATAAGCAGTTTCTTCCAACGAATCTGTACCATGGGTTACAACAATACCACAAATGGTAGAATCTTGAAGCTCCTTCAAAATGGCATCTCGAATTTCTTTCATTTTTTCGAAATCAATGTGCATGCTCGGTTTTTGCATCACATCTACAATTTTCACTTCAATATCTTCAGGCAATTGGCACAAAGATGCGAGCTCCTCACCTGTTAACACGCCTGACCTAAGTAATCCTTTAGAAACTTCTTTGCTTGCAATTGTACCGCCAGTTGTAATGAGTGCGATTTTTTTCTTCACAATTTTTTTCACCATCCCTGAAGGTATTCTAGTGCAATGAAGTTATCGAACAGGCGGATAACATTTGCGTTCAAGGTAATCGGCAATTAATGTTCCGTGAAAGCGTCCATTTTCTATAAAAATTTCATTTGCATTATTTCCGGCAGCAATAACACCAGCAATGAAAACTCCTGAAACATTTGTTTCCATTGTTTCCGGATTGTAAAGAGGACGTCCTGTTGATTCTTCAATGCCAACACCTATTTTTTTCAAAAATGCATGATCCGGTTTATATCCAGTCATGGCAAATACAAAATCGTTTTTTATACGTTTTTCTTCACCATTAACGGTATAATATACGGCATCTTCTGTAATTTCTTTAACAATTGCATTAAACTCCATCGTTACATGTCCATGTCTGATAAGTGATTCAAATTCCGGCAAAATCCATGGCTTTATACTTTGTGAAAAAGAGTCACCTCGATATAAAACAGTAATGCTGTTTGCCCCTGCCTTATGCAATTCAAGTGCCGCATCAACAGCAGAATTTTTCCCACCAATAATAACAACATCTGTTCGAAAATAAGGATGCGCTTCTTTAAAATAGTGCATAACCTTTGGTAAATCTTCTCCAGGAACATTCATATAGTTAGGATTGTCATAATATCCAGTGGCAATTACAACATTTTCACATTCATAGATCATTTTTTTTCCATCCATCTTTGTTGTCTGGACGATAAACTTCTGTTCTGCTTGCTTTTCGATAAGTTCAACTCGTTCAAAAGTGTTGACGCGTAAATTTTTACGTTTCACAACTTCACGGTAGTAACTGAGCGCCTGATTTCTTGTCGGTTTACGATTTTCTGTAACAAAAGGCACATCGCCAATTTCCAAATTTTCACTTGTACTAAAAAAAGTTTGGTGTGTTGGAAATTCATAAACAGCATTAACGATATTTCCTTTTTCAATGACAAGTGCTTTAATTCCTTTTTCCTGTAATGCAATTGCAGCTGCTAATCCACATGGACCTCCACCAACGATAATTACTTCTTCCTTATTCATAAAAAGACCTCCTCAAATAGAAGAATCCTCGCATAAAACGAGGATCCTTTTCTTATACCCAACCGCGAAAACGTGCTGCTTCCGCCATTTTTCGGACACCAACCATATAAGCCGCTAAGCGCATATCTACTTTTCGTTTTTGTGCTGTTTCATAGACATTGTTAAACGCTTTTACCATTACTTTTTGAAGCTTTTCTTCAACTTCTTCTTCAGACCAATAATAACCTTGGTTATTTTGGACCCATTCAAAGTATGAAACAGTTACACCACCAGCGCTTGCTAATACATCAGGAACAAGCAAAATTCCCCGTTCTGTTAAAATTTTAGTTGCTTCCAATGTCGTTGGACCATTAGCTGCTTCTACAACAATCTTCGCCTTAATATTGTGAGCGTTTTCTTCAGTAATTTGGTTTTCGATGGCCGCAGGCACAAGAATATCACATTCTAATTCTAATAACTCTTTGTTTGTGATTGTATTTTTGAAAAGTTTTGTAACTGTTCCAAAACTATCGCGTCGGTCTAGCAGGTAATCAATATCAAGACCGTTCGGATCATAAAGGGCGCCGTAAGCATCTGAAATACCAATGACGCAAGCTCCAGCATCATGCATAAATTTTGCTAAATAGCTACCTGCATTTCCAAATCCTTGGACAACAACTTTTGCACCTTTTATATCAATCCCTTTTTTCTTTAAAGCCTCGTGAATGCAAATCGTTACTCCTTTGGCAGTCGCTGATTCACGGCCGTGTGAACCGCCAAGCACCAGCGGTTTTCCTGTAATAAATCCTGGATTATTAAATTCATCAATTCGGCTATATTCGTCCATCATCCAAGCCATAATTTGTGAATTCGTAAAAACATCAGGAGCAGGTATATCTTTTGTAGGTCCGACAATTTGACTAATCGCTCTAACATATCCACGGCTTAAATTTTCAAGCTCACGAAACGACATTGTGCGCGGATCGCAAACAATACCGCCTTTACCGCCGCCATATGGCAAATCAACAATGCCGCATTTTAAGCTCATCCAAATGGATAAAGCTTTTACTTCCCTTTCCGTTACATTTGGATGAAAGCGGACGCCGCCTTTTGTAGGACCAACTGCATCATTATGCTGCGCACGGTACCCTGTAAAAATTTTCACCGTCCCATTATCCATCCGAACCGGAATACGGACCGTCATCATTCGCAGAGGTTCTTTCAGGAGTTCAAAGACTTCCTCTGGATAGCCAAGTTTATCTAACGCCGTTTTGATAATCGTTTGTGTTGATTTTAAGACATCTAGTTTGTCTTCATTCCCGATATCTGCTTTATCGGCTGCCATTAGATTTTTACCTCCTAAAGATTCATCGAAGAAAGATGATTTACGGTTATTTTTTACTTACACCTCAATAGTATACATATTAGACTATTTCATGCAATGATTTTGGGTTATTTTAACGTTAATTCTATTAACCTTTCAATCATATCTTCATAAGAGTAGCCTGCCTCCCTTGCAGCATCAGGAAATAGACTTGTCGGAGTCATGCCAGGAAGTGTATTTACTTCTAATACTACAGGCAAACTGCCATCATCAGGAACAATAAAATCCGTCCGTGAATATGTTTTTAATTCTAAAGCTTGATGGGCTAAGACTGCATTTTTCTGCAAGTACTCATAGGTTTCTGCACTTACCCTGGCAGGAATAATATGCTCGCTCATTCCAGGAGCATATTTTGCTTCATAATCATAATATTTGTTTTTTGGAACAATTTCGATGACTGGAAGAGCTTGCTCATCGCCCTTTTTCCCCCAAACAGCAACCGTTACTTCCATTCCTTTAATAAATTCTTCAATTAAAATATCTTCATCATGTTGAAAAGCTTTTTCTATACCCTCTAGCAATTCTTCTTCGTTATAGGCAATTGTTAAACCGATCGTCGACCCTTCGCGAACTGGCTTTACAACAACAGGAAACTCAAGTTGCAACTTAAATTCATCACGGTTAAAGGTTTCATTGTTTAATGTTTGGTCTTTGGCAACACGCATTCCTGCTTTTTCTAAAATTCTCTTTGCTTTTACTTTATTCATCGCCAATGCCGAACCTAATACACCGCTTCCGACATATGGAATATTAAGCATATCTAAAAGTCCTTGAATTCTTCCATCTTCACCAAATCGGCCATGCAGCCCAATAAATACTAAATCAACATTTAAACTTAAAAGTTCACTGATTTTATTTGGATTAAAATCAATACCAATAACTTCATGCCCTTTCTTTTGTAGAGCACTCATAATTCCTTTTCCAGTTAACAAAGAAACATCACGTTCTGCCGATGTTCCCCCATATAATACAGCAATTTTCATAACGAACATTTCACTCCTTAAATAGTGGTAAGGGTCTCCTACTCATTTTAAAACCATAGCTATTCTATCGTATTCCAAGTTTCTAGATAAAGTGCCTATTTAACAAATTAATCATACCACTTGTTCAAAACAAGACAAGGAAAAAATAAAAAAAGAGGCTTACGCCTCATAAAATTTATGATTGGGAACGATGATCATTTGTTATTGAAATAGTGATATATTTGGCCAATTGCATTCTCAGACATTAACTCCTTGCCATATTCAATCACTCGATAAATTGTTATTGTCGAAGGAGTACCAAATTCAGAAAGAATGGCAATGATATTTTCAGTTATATGGTCATTAAGTTCATATTCTTGCAGTTCTAAATAAAACCGACCTTGATAAGAATACAGCTTTCCGCCTTTGATACCTAAAATATTTAATCTTGAACTTAATAATATGAGATCGTCAAGTGATTGAAATTCATAAAAAATATCATCACTTTCATCAACAGTTACTTGCATTTCTATGAAGTCATTAAATTCCTCGTCCTCATCCTGGAAAGACGAGTTTTTCGTAACAATAATAACCATTCCTTGGGCTTGTAGAGAGTACACTTCAATCGCAATTGGACCATCTGCTTCAAAACCTAATTCATCACTAGCTTCACTCATCATATCACGAAAGAGTTGATGAACTTTTTGACTATCATGCCATAAGTCTTCCTTCGTTAAACCTCGTTCATTTAAATCATCGAAAGTTAGAAAGATTTTTATTTTGTTATAATTCAAACGCTCCAGCCTCATGAGCTACCCTCCCTTATCATCAACTCCCAAACACCCTCTTCTTTACTATATGTTTGTTATTTTAGATGGTTCTTATTGTTTAATTTTTTTAACCTTAATCTTACACCTAAATGAAGGTTTTAGACAAGCATTTTGTTTTGGATATTTTGGAATAGGACAATTCCATAGCCCATAAAATGGAATGAAGTTGAACAACAACAGAAGGAGGGCCTTTATGTTTACATTGCGGAAAACATACTTTCCATACGTAAGTCCTTTTGATCCTTGTCCACCAATCACATGTAAAGAGTATGTTACACCACCAAACCTATACATTAACTTCCAGCCTCAAGGTCTGCAGCAATTCCATCCTAAAGAAGCATTGCGCACCGGTACACTTTGGCCATTTTTTTATGATCCGTACTTCAATCATCATGAATTGAAATTGAGGGAGGGTCAAAGTGATGCATAAACAAATGCCGCGGGAATTTTATATACTGCTCGAAGAATTGCAAGCGATTGATTTTGCTTTAGTTGAATTGACGCTTTATCTTGACACTCATCCACATGATCTTCAAGCGATCGAACAATTCAACAAACTTGCCCAACAAAGAAGACAAATTGCTAAACAATATGAATCCCAGTTTGGACCTCTGCTTCAATATGGACATAGTTTCTCAAGATATCCATGGGATTGGGATGACACTCCTTGGCCATGGCAGGTCTAAATCAACATGCATTGCGATGTTTATGATTGAAAAATAAAAACACAATTATATTCAGCTGCATCTTTTTGACCCACTTCAAGTCTAGGCTGAACTGCAGTTAGAAGGCTTTGTTGCAATTCAACTCATGCTTGCCTGAGACGGAAAGCCGCCTCGCTTTTTTAATGAAATAAAGGAAACATGGCAAATGAATGGGAGGTTTCAACTAGTATGTGGATTTATGAGAAAAAGCTCCAATATCCAGTAAAAGTAAGTAAATGCAACCCGATGCTTGCAAAATTTTTAATTGAACAATACGGTGGAGCAGATGGAGAACTTGCTGCTGCCCTTCGCTATTTAAATCAACGATATTCGATACCCGATAAAGTAGCCGGTTTATTGACAGATATCGGAACTGAAGAATTAGCCCATTTAGAAATCATTGCCACTATGGTGTATAAGCTTACGAAAGATGCCACACCTGAACAATTGAAAGCAGCTGGACTAGGTCCTCATTACGCAGACCATGATCGGGCTTTATTCTACCACAATGCAGCAGGGAATCCTTTTAGGGTGGAGTATATCCAAGCTAAGGGCGATCCAATTGCGGATTTGTATGAAGATATTGCAGCTGAGGAAAAAGCAAGAGCAACTTATCAATGGCTTATTAATCTATCAGATGATCCGGATGTAAATGATACGCTCCGTTTTTTAAGGCAGAGAGAAATAATCCATGCCCAACGGTTTAAAGAAGCTGTGGAAATTTTAAAAGAAGAAAGAGATAAGAAAAAGTTTTTCTAATACCAATACTTCAAAAATACTATTATCAATGTTTGGGGGTGTCCAGATAGGCGAATTTTTGATTTCTGAACGCCCCTTACTATA
>NZ_JABTTE010000044.1 GCF_013303125.1 Calidifontibacillus erzurumensis
AATATAATATTTGCGATGAACGTTATGGGTCACACTATAACCGGAGCGGCTTCTGGAGAGACTGTTATATACAGCGCCGAAGGATTCACAATCTCAGGCAAAAGGACAGAAGAGTAGCCTTTAAACATTAGTGGTTATTCGAACATTTGCCTGGATTGGGGAGAATTCTCCAATCTTTTTTTATTTTTTAGTTTTTTTGTTGAAAAAATATAGAATACAACAAAAACATGTGAAAACAAACTAAACATATGAGAGGATTGAATGGACGAATGAGACGTGCAGTTGTCAGTGTTATTGGAAAAGACCAAGTTGGAATTATTGCAAAGGTCACTACCGTATTGGCAGAAAATAATGTAAATATCCTAGATATCAGCCAAACGATTCTTCAAGATTTCTTTACGATGATGATGCTCGTTGATGTTACAAACATTGAAAATCTTGATTCCTTACAAGCAAAATTTGATGGTATTAGCGAAGAAATGGGACTGAAAATAAATATTCAGCTTGAAGAAATATTCCGTACAATGCACCGCATTTAAAGGAGAATTGACTATGAAAATGAGTATAGCAATAGATGAAATGATTGAAACGATCCGCATGGTTCAAATGGAAAATTTAGATATTCGAACAGTGACGATGGGGATCAGCTTAAAGGATTGTGTAGATAGTGAATTTGAAAAAATGAATGAAAAAGTATTTAAGAAGATAACGACGCACGCAGCAAGATTAAAAGAAGTGGCCGAACAAGTAAGTAAAGAGTTTGGCATTCCGATTATTAATAAGCGAATTTCCATTACTCCTTGTGCTGAACTGCTTGGAAATGCAACAACCAAACAAGCAGTTGAACTAGCAAAAACACTGGATAAAGCAGCTAAACAACTTGGAATCGATTTTATTGGCGGCTTTTCAGCACTTGTACATAAAGGAATTACAAAAGGCGATCAAGTATTGTTAGATGCATTGCCAGAGGCACTAAGCGTGACAGAACGGGTTTGCTCCTCCATTTCAGTAGCGACAACAAAAACAGGCATCAATATGGATGCTGTAAGAATATTAGGAATGATTATTAAAGACGCGGCTGAAAGAACGAAGGATCAAAATGGTATTGCCTGTGCCAAACTAGTTGTTTTTTGCAATCCAGTAGAAGATAATCCGTTTATGGCGGGGGCTTTCCACGGTGCCGGTGAAGGAGAAACCGTTATTAATGTTGGTGTTAGCGGACCGGGTGTAGTCTTAAATGCACTAAAACGTTATCCAAATGCAGATCTAGGAGAAATTTCTGAAATTATTAAAAGAACAGCTTTTAAAATTACCCGGGCTGGCGAATTAATCGGTCGTGTAGTGGCTGAACGTTTGCAAGTACCGTTTGGCATCATGGATCTTTCTTTAGCTCCAACGAACGCCATGAATGATAGTGTGGCGGAAATTCTCGAAGAAATTGGTTTAGAGCGGGTCGGAACCCATGGAACAATTGCAGCCCTTGCTTTGATGAATGATGCTGTTAAAAAAGGTGGAGCAATGGCGAGCTCCTATGTTGGCGGACTAAGCGGTGCTTTTATCCCTGTCAGTGAAGATAATTGTATGATTAGAGGAATTGTTGACGGTGCTCTCACATTTTCTAAGCTTGAAGCGATGACTTGTGTCTGTTCCGTCGGTTTAGATATGATTGCTATTACTGGCGATGCATCTGCTGCAACAATATCAGCCATCATTGCAGATGAAGCTGCCATTGGGATGATCAATAAAAAAACAACTGCTGTACGCATCATTCCTGTTCCTGGAAAAAAAGAAGGAGATATGGTTGAGTTTGGTGGTCTCCTTGGCCGCGCTCCTGTCATCGGTGTTAATCCATTTCATTCAGATAAACTTATTCAAAGGGGCGGAAGAATACCTGCGCCGTTGCAAGCGTTGACGAATTAATCAAAATGACTTTTACCATTTTAAAATGTACCTTTTCCATTTAATTCTTGTTTTTTACTTAGAGCAAATAAGAAAGTTAATTTTATATGTTGGAAAAAAGGCAAGTGATGGGTAGTTAGTCGAAATCTCTCCCATTACTTGCCTATTATTATTTCTTCGAAGGGATTATTTAAAATAATATAATATGAACCAATGAACTAGCTCATCTGTTTGATTCCTATAGCAATGATGTTTATCCGGTAAAAACCTTATTGAGACTCCATTTGAAAATTTGTATAATTCATCTCCAATTTCTAATTCAATTTGACCTTTTGTAACAAAAATATATTCATCCATCCTCGATTATGTGGCAACGAATGATGATTGCATCCTTCCTTTAATTCGATTGTGAATACTTCAAATCTTCTAATGTTCATAAGGAAAATAGAAAATACTCTCATTTTTCTGTCTCCTTCTTTTAAAGGATAAAGAACATACCATCCAACATGAACAATTTCAATGTTCCTTTCATCCTTGAAATAAACAAGGAAATATTTAATCTTGTAACTACTTTCCACAAAGTAGACTCATTTGGATTAACTTCCCTCTTTCGATTTGCGCTAACATTGCTTTGCTAACATCGGTAAAATCAGCCACTTTATCAAGACTTAGGTTTCATTATATTTTACATTTTTGCCTAATCCTTGGGATTAAATCTTTCATTATATTCCATCTATTGTTGTACGTTATATTAGTTATTTGTATAATATAATCTACAAAACGACCCACCAAAATTTACTAAGTAAAGTTCTGTAATAGGAGGAAATTTTATGTCAACCAGTTTAAAGAAAAGTGCACAAAAAGTGCAGACTGTTCTAAATCAATTGGGGTTTGAACTTAATGTAATAGAATTACCGGATTCTGCCCGTACTGCACTGGAAGCCGCAAATGCGATAGGTTGTACAATAAGACAAATTGCGAAATCATTAATCTTTAAAGGAAAAACATCTGAAAATGCTATACTAATTATCGCTAGTGGAACAAATAGGGTAAATGAAAAAGCAATTGAAAAATTTATTGGTGAAAAATTAGAAAAAGCGGACGCAAAATTTGTTTTAGAACAAACAGGTTTTGCAATAGGAGGCATTCCACCAGTCGGGCATAAAAATTCAATGACTACATTTATTGATGAAGACCTTTTGCAATATGATGAAATATGGGCAGCTGCAGGAACTCCAAATGCAGTTTTTAAGCTGACTCCAAAAATTTTATTAGAAATTACAAAAGGAACAATTATCAATATTAAAGAAACATAAATTTTGGAAACCGTTTAAAGGAATCAAGTGTTTTTGATAAATTTTTATTTCTATACTGAGACCTTTGAAGTTTTGAAAATATTATTTTTCTAGTTTTTAAATACAAATCTCTTGGAAGTGATTATTTTTTTATGGCTCACTTAAATTTTCCTTCTCTATTCTTTACACATCTTATACAAAAAAATTATTCTTTTCCTCGGGTGTTGTGCTATGTGGTTAAACAGCCTTTTGTAGATCCGGGGATTTTCTTTGATATTTGTTTAATTAAATAAGATAGGTTTTGCATCACTATAAATGGACTAATTGGATTATTATAAACTTAATCAATAATATTAGGTATGAAACTCATCATTAATAGGACTTATCTATAAACATTATTTTCTTTTCACAAACTCTATTCACGGTGCGGTATGATCTCATTCTCTATTTTTAGTAATAACCTTTCACTTGTTTCTTTAATTCTTTTCTTTCATTTCACATTCAGAATGCATCGAATCTTGCACTGCCTTATCTAAAATTGATAAGTCAAACCCTGCATCTAAATATCCTTGGCGAATAACCTCATAATAGGTACGATCGGGTTCCCCTAGGGGCATTTTTTCATTCATTATATATACCATTGCAGAAACCCATTCCCCTTTGAAATGTACGTTCACAAATTCTTTTCGGTACACTTCCGGATATTCTTCATATAGATCCAACGCTTCTTCATCTGAAGGCATAATATTCCAAAGCAGCACGGGCACTCTTCCGTCTTTTTGCTTTACTATCGTCGCCTCCGCACTGCCACTCTCCCCGCAAAACAGCAGTCGATAACCTAGAAGTTCCGAACTTCCTAGAATACTAGCGGATGGACAGCGAGAAGACATCTCTTTTAAATTCAAATTGCTCCCATATGCTAGATATATTTTTCCTCGATTTTTGACCATTATATTATCCTCCATTTCTCAACAGAATCTCATCAAAAGAGGTTTCATGTCAAAGCTTTTTACTTTACCGATATTTGTAAACTGCGCCTTTTCAACAATTTATACTTTAGCATTTGCCGCACTTCAATTATTAAATCGTTCATATTTCAATTGGTATTTTTTCAATAAGCAATTAGAAATTTATAAATAGCATCATCAATTACCATACAATTATTTTGATGTATCTCTTCCCCCGAAGCTTGTTATTTAAAAAACCCTCCTCAAAGCTGTTTTTTATTATATCATTCCTCTAAAGTCTATTCCCGACTTTTTTGACTTTATTAAAGGTTTGTTGTCAAAGCCAAAAGTTAATATAGGCATAGTTAAAAAGGAATCATGTATAAACCAATAGCCTTCTTTCTTTTTTTAATAGTACAGCTTTAAAAAACGAAAACGAGCCAAAGACAATGAAAAAAATCAATGTCATTAACTCGCTTTTAAAAGGAAAATCGGTAAAGGTTTCCAAATTCCCTTTCTAACTTAAACACCTATTACCAATGTATTTAATTTTTATGATCAATTAATCGGTTCAACAAATTGATATATCGGTAGCGAATGGATAAATAATAAATAATATTCAATATTAAAAATGCACCTATTACTATTAAGAATTGTTTGAATACGGACGAATACAATACTGTTTGCAGCACCATTATTGCAAAAAACGTATGAATACATGCAAGAATAAAAGGAACAAAAAACAATATTGCTATTTGCATACTTGCTACTTTTTTCATTTCTTTAAAACTTAAGCCAATTTTTGACAACCCTATATATTTATTTTTTTCCTGATTTAAATCGGTATACAGTCTGAAATAGAGGAAGCTGCTAGCTCCCAAAAAGAATATTGCACCTAGAAAGAAGCCAACATATAAAAATAATTTCTTATTTTGATTTTCTAAAATATATCCTTCAATCCTTGTTGACCAAAAATATAAACCTCGCTCACCTACTCCAAGTTCTTCCCTTAGATTTTCAGTAACTTCTAAAGTATTTTGCCAATCTGGAATTACATAGGAATAGGAATAGTATTTATCTTGAATATTTGTTAATTGATTAAATATTTCGTCATGAACAGCAATCAGATTATTAAACAAACCTGAGTAGAAAATAACTTTTGGAGCAACACCAACGACTTCAAGATTGATTTCCCCTTTATTAAGAGAAACAGTTTCTTGGCTTAATGTTTTATCTCTTTTCGGGTCAAATCGTACATAGACAGGAATTAATAATGCTTCATCTTTTTTTAGATCTACTTTCTCTAATCCTAATGCAGATACCCGATCGTTATAATCAGAAAGCTTTATAATATGGATTGTATGATTGTTGCTTGAGGCTTGCTTGATCACTTCGCTTTTCACTTTTTCGTATTGAAAGCCATAGCTTTTAAGCATTTCATCAATTATTTTTATGTGCTGCAATTCATTACCATTATTGCTGTAAGATGTGTATGTGAGTGCAAATGGATGATCTTTTAATGACTCATCCTTAACGACAGAACTAAGTGCATATACTCCTGTTATAGAGGTAAATGCAACTGAAGAGAGAATCGTAACTAAAAAAAGCATACGGGAGTTATCCCTAATCCGGTAAATGAGATCTGAAACCCAAAGCATATTCGTTTTTTTCATGTAGAACCTTCTGTTTCGCTTCAACCAATGTAGTACAAAAATACTTAGCTGAGAGAAAAACAAGTAAGTTCCAATAACAACCGAAGCTGTTAAAATAACTTCTAAATATGGAATACTTTCAATAAATAAAACGACTTTATCCAACAACGGATGTATATCAAAAGCTTTAGGAGATAGCGCTATAAAATAACCGGAACCTAGCAATAATACAGCTAAAATCGATTGGGTGAATGAAAACTTTATCTCCCTATTAGGCTTTTTTGTTCCCTTTAATAATATAATGATGGTGCTTGTACGAATTATTAGTGGAGTTAAAGTTGAAATACCAATAAATATTAAAATAAAGAATGCTACAGTTACTATGATCGCTTTAAATGGAAAATAAAATGATAGAGAACCGTAAGACAGAATATTACTTAAAATCATTAATAAAAGTTTTGAAAATACTAATCCAATAGTAATACCTGCCATGATTGCCAAACATCCGATCATCATATTTTCAAGAAACACAAGCCGTCTAAGCTGTTTTTTAGTCATACCAAGGATCATTAGAATTCCAAATTCTTTACTTCTAATTTTCAAAAATGAATTCACCGATATGAATACAAACAAAAATGAAAAGATTAGTATAACAGCTTCCGCTTGTCCCATAATTATTTCTATGGCTCCGCCACTTTTATTTTCAATCTCAGGGTGAAACAAATTGACTGCAAAAGAGAAAAAAATCATGATCGTAAATACACTGCTTAGGAAATAGGCTAAATAAACCCTCGTGTTTCGTTTAACATTATTAAAAGCGAACTGTAGCAATGTCATGTTCTTCACCTCCTAGGAGAGAAAGAACATCGATGATCTGTTGATAAAATTTCTGGCGGCTTTCCCCGCGATGAATTTCATTAAACAACTGCCCATCTTTAATAAAAATCACTCTATGGCAATAGCTTGCTGATTTAGCATCATGAGTTACCATTAAAGTAGTTACTCCCATGTCATTATTGATGCATTCAAACAGTTCCATCACATCTTTTGCTGCTTTGGAATCAAGATTACCCGTAGGTTCATCTGCCAATAAAAGTAGAGGCGTATGAATGATTGCACGGGCAATAGCAGCACGTTGAGCCTGTCCACCTGATACTTCATAAGTCCTTTTCGAAAGAATATTTTCTATACCGAGCCTTGCGGCAACATCTTTCAATTTTTTCTCCATCATGGAAACTTTATGCCCATCTAATGTTAAAGGAAGTACTATATTCTCTCCGATCGTTAACGTATCAATTAGATTAAAATCTTGAAAAACAAATCCAAGCTTTCTCCTCCTGAATAATGCAAGCTTTGAATGATTTAGTATATAAGGATTTTCACCATTTATCAATACTTCGCCGGATGTAGGATGATCAATCGTTGAAATTACATTGAGAAGGGTTGTCTTCCCACTTCCGGAAGGCCCCATAATTCCAATAAACTCTCCTTTTTCGATATTCAAGTTAATATTTTTCAGTGCGCTGAATTGTACCTTATCCCCATATATTTTGGAAATATGTTTTAGTTTTAATATCTCCAATTTCAAACATCCTTTCGTCTTTTGATGCTTTTATTGTAAGGTACG
>NZ_JABTTE010000045.1 GCF_013303125.1 Calidifontibacillus erzurumensis
TAAGTATGGAACAAAATACACTAAAAACAACTTTGTCCTATCTTACTAGTGAATTAAATCGTATCCAAACGATTGCAGGCACACTCTCTTCCATTGAAGAACAGCATTACAAAGATTTAACTAGTATTGGTGATGATAAATTAAATCAAATAGCATTAGAAGAACAAAATGCCTCAAGGCAACTGGGAGAAATTAAACAATTGTGTATAGGCCTCACACAAAAAATTGAAGAACTTAAACAACAAAACGGGTGAAACATTTATGTTTAATAAACTTTTTAGCAACATTGTCAGAAGTATTGTAAATGAAACAGTAGATAAAGCATTAGAACGATTGTCGAGAGACCAATATACAGAAAATATCTTTGAAATGATGCCAATTGCAAAAAAAATCGGGGCTGTTCATTTGATGGAAAATGTGATGAGATCAACGAAAGGACAACCTCCAGAACGTCCCTTAGGGTCCCAATTCCATTTTTCACCATGGGAAAAACTATTGTTTAACCCTGTCCATCTTTATCGATTTCCAACACCCGATAACGTTAATATATCAACGGCAGTAACCATAGGTAAAAAAGCCAAAAAGCCTGTTACTCTTTCCATCCCAATCATGATTGCTGCAATGTCTTTTGGCGGAGCTTTAAGTAAAAGTGCGAAAATTGCCCTTGCTAAAGCAGCTTCAAAAATTGGTACAGCAACTAATACTGGTGAAGCGGGATTAATGAAAGAAGAACGAGAAGCTGCAAGCATTTTAATAGGCCAATATAACCGTGGAGGCTGGCTTAATACACCGGAAAAATATAAACAGCTAGATGCAATTGAAATTCAGCTAGGCCAAGGTGCACAAGGCTCAACCCCACAACGGACTGCAGCTAAAAATATCGGTGAAGATTTCCGGGAGGTTTTTGACCTTAAAGAAGGTGAAGATGCTGTCATCCATTCCCGCCTTCCAGGTATTGATACAAAAGAGCAATTTATTTCACTAGTACGTCAACTTCGAGAGGAAACTGGTGTACCTGTTGGTTTAAAAATTGCTGCCACCCACCATCTTGAAAAAGAATTGGAAATTGCCCTGGAAGGAGAAGTCGACTTTATCACCGTTGATGGTGCTGAAGGTGGAACCCATGGCGGTGCACCAATTTTGGAAGACGACGTTGGTCTCCCTACCCTTTTTGCAATTTCAAGAGCTGCAAAATTTCTTTCTAAAAAAGGAGTAACAAAAGACGTCAGCTTAATAGCTACCGGCGGCCTTCGTACACCTGGAGAATATTTGAAGGCAATGGCACTTGGGGCTGATGCAGTCTATATCGGAACATCAGCAGTAATGGCATTGGTTGGCGACCAAATGACAAAAGTTCTCCCATTTGAACCGCCAACAAGCCTTGTTGTTTATAATGCCAAAGCAACCGAGCAATTAGACATTGAACGAAGCGCAGAAAATTTGTTCAAATATTTAAATGCTGCCGTCCAAGAGATGTGCCTCGTATGTTATTCATTAGGCAAAACAAGTTTGGTTGATGTTTCAAAATCTGATTTATGTACTTTAGATCCTTTTATCTCACGTGCTATTGGTGTTGATCTAGGATATATAGCTCCAGAAGAACAAGAACAATTTTTTGAAGGCATTTTAAATACTGTAAACCCTGAAATGATCAATCCAGCTATCCACGAATCTCACCAACAACAGCATTTGCATTAATATGAAATTTGAAGGTATTTGGGTAAGTTGATGTATTTGTCCAAATACCTTTTTTTGTATCCCCATCCCTTTGAAAATCATTTTATAAATCGAGCCGAAAGTAATCTTCTTTTCCTTTCATACATCGGATTCCTTTTTCATCCTAAATTGTTTTACCCCTCACTTAGATTAGATGCTGGTAAAGATTTGGTTTGTTATTAGTTAAAAAGTTAAAAATAGTGGCGGAGCATTTTCAACCTTGCTTAAAGGAATTAATCTTTTTCCCCTATTAATGGAAACTTTCATTCATTATTAAAAAACTTTTCTTTCTCACTGGAACAATATTTAAATCTATTTTTACTTTATGTTTTCTCGGAAAAATGAAAAAGCAAGTGAAGAACTATTGTTCCTCACCTGCTCCATTAGTTAAATCATGTTGTAATTTGTGTTTATGTTTTGCTGGTTCATTTGATTGATTGTTGATGAAACTGGTTGATAAACATTTGTGAATGTTTCAGCTGTCATATCTTTTAATGTAGGAACTTGATAATACCCTTTAGAATTCATATATTGCCAAATTTCATAAGCTTGATCCGCACAATTTTTTGCACCTTGAATGAGAATATTTCTAAGCTGTGGATCAGCACATTCCAAAGCTGCATGCATTTTCATTGTTGCAGATGTTTTATGACAACCAAGCATCGCTGAAGCTACATCACGATCATCCATTTGGTTAATGGATGTATTCGGCTGAACTGGAGAAGGATTTCTTAAACCATATGTAGGACTAAAATTCGTATTTGGACGTGTATTCCCTACTGTAGCGTTTCCCGTTGTTGTTCTATTATTTAATAAATTAACGATTGAATTATATTCATTGATTATGAAATTTAGTTGATTTTGTAAAATATTTTTTAATTGTGGATCTTGGCAATACGGTTGAAGCATTTGGAAATGATTAATTTTATTGATGCTGTTCGTTAAAACTTCATGTACCTCCATCAATTCATGTGCACCTAATTGTTGATTCATTTTGAATAACCTCCTGATCATTTTTTTCAATTACATGAAATAATCTGCCCTTTAATCAGGATGTTATTCATCAATTAAAAAAAAAATCATGTTCAACCGTTATTGGCTTGAACATGATTTTAGAATAGTGGAAGAATTTCAAATATTACTTTTCCATTTCGATCAATGTTAATTGATATTTTTGAAGTATCGGAGACATTAGTTAAAAATAACGAACCATCAAATAAAACAAATAACTTCCAGCCGGTAAACACTTCATTTTCATACTTTGATATTAAATGATTATAATCAATATAAGAATCCGGAATCCATTCAAATCCTTCTGCAATGAAATACCATAATTTGCGTAACTTTTTCAATGTTTCTTCTACATTGTATATATTTATTAAATCCATTACAGTTACATATTGCATTGAATTTCACTCCCTGCTACTACAATAGTAAAAAAAGGAGTGGAATACTAGCATAAATTTTTGGCAATTCTTTTATAAAAACTTCATGTAATTTCGTCCGTTGAATGGCTCGATCAACACTTTTTTTCCTAGAAATTCTGAAAAAATTTGATCGTTTAATAGATTTGAAATAGAGCCTTTTTCAAATATTTGTCCATCTTTTAATAATGCAATATGCGTAAATGCTGGCATAATTTCTTCTACATGATGGGTTACATATAATAACGCAGGGCCATCCTCGTCGTTGCCGATTTCATTAATAAATCCCAATATTTGTTCTCTTGCCAATACATCCAAACCAGCACAAGGTTCATCTAAAATTAATAATTTTGGCTTAGCCATCAATGCTCTTAATATGATTATTTTTTGTTTTTGCCCTTGTGATAGCGTTTCAATTGGTCTGTGAATCAAATTTTGACAATGGAATTTTTCCATTAAAGAAAGTGCATACTCAATATCTTTCTGTTCGACTTCCTCATACAAACCAAGTGAAGCGAATTTTCCGCTTAGTACGACATTTTCAGCATAATCGTAACTTGGCAGCATTTTGTCAACTGTTGCGCTGACGAAACCAATTTGTCTACGCAATTCATATAACGGATATGTACCAAACTCTTTTCCTAATACAGTAACCGTTCCGGTCGTCGGCCAGAGATATCCAGTAATAATGTTTAATAAGGTAGTTTTTCCTGATCCGTTTAGTCCAAATAATACCCAATTTTCTCCTTGATGTATTTCCCAATTTATATTTTTCAACACCTGTTTATCATCTAACGTTCTTGAAACATTTTGAAGTGAAATCACGAATACATGCCCTCCTGTATTTTATTCCGTACAATTTCTATGACTATTTAATTATTTTAAATGTACCATTAAAGATGATAGAATTTCTAGTATCACATTTCTTTTCATATTTTTTTCATTGACGCTTTCTATTGAAATTGATATCATGTCATTATTCTAATAATATA
>NZ_JABTTE010000046.1 GCF_013303125.1 Calidifontibacillus erzurumensis
ATTAGGTTAAGTCCTCGATCGATTAGTATCCGTCAGCTCCACGTGTCACCACGCTTCCACCTCGGACCTATCAACCTCATCGTCTCTGAGGGATCTTACTTCTTGCGAATGGGAAATCTCATCTCGAGGGGGGCTTCATGCTTAGATGCTTTCAGCACTTATCCCTTCCGCACATAGCTACCCAGCGATGCCTTTGGCAAGACAACTGGTACACCAGCGGTGCGTCCATCCCGGTCCTCTCGTACTAAGGACAGCTCCTCTCAAATTTCCTACGCCCACGACGGATAGGGACCGAACTGTCTCACGACGTTCTGAACCCAGCTCGCGTACCGCTTTAATGGGCGAACAGCCCAACCCTTGGGACCGACTACAGCCCCAGGATGCGATGAGCCGACATCGAGGTGCCAAACCTCCCCGTCGATGTGGACTCTTGGGGGAGATAAGCCTGTTATCCCCGGGGTAGCTTTTATCCGTTGAGCGATGGCCCTTCCATGCGGAACCACCGGATCACTAAGCCCGACTTTCGTCCCTGCTCGACTTGTAGGTCTCGCAGTCAAGCTCCCTTGTGCCTTTACACTCTGCGAATGATTTCCAACCATTCTGAGGGAACCTTTGGGCGCCTCCGTTACCTTTTGGGAGGCGACCGCCCCAGTCAAACTGCCCACCTGACACTGTCTCCCAAGCCGATGAGGCTTGCGGGTTAGAATTTCAATACAGCCAGGGTAGTATCCCACCGACGCCTCCACCGAAGCTGGCGCTCCGGCTTCTCAGGCTCCTACCTATCCTGTACAAGCTGTACCAAAATTCAATATCAGGCTGCAGTAAAGCTCCACGGGGTCTTTCCGTCCTGTCGCGGGTAACCTGCATCTTCACAGGTACTATGATTTCACCGAGTCTCTCGTTGAGACAGTGCCCAAGTCGTTACACCTTTCGTGCGGGTCAGAACTTACCTGACAAGGAATTTCGCTACCTTAGGACCGTTATAGTTACGGCCGCCGTTTACTGGGGCTTCGATTCAGAGCTTCTCCTTACGGATAACCCCTCCTCTTAACCTTCCAGCACCGGGCAGGTGTCAGCCCCTATACTTCGCCTTACGGCTTCGCAGAGACCTGTGTTTTTGCTAAACAGTCGCTTGGGCCTATTCACTGCGGCTCTCTCGCGCTTCACACGCTACCAGAGCACCCCTTCTCCCGAAGTTACGGGGTCATTTTGCCGAGTTCCTTAACGAGAGTTCTCTCGCGCATCTTAGGATTCTCTCCTCGCCTACCTGTGTCGGTTTGCGGTACGGGCACCTTCTACCTCGCTAGAAGCTTTTCTTGGCAGTGTGGAATCAGGAACTTCGGTACTGCATTTCCCTCGCCATCACAGCTCAGCCTTGACGAGAAACGGATTTGCCTATTTCTCAGCCTAACTGCTTGGACGCGCACAACCAACGGCGCGCTTGCCCTATCCTCCTGCGTCCCTCCATCGCTCAAACGGTAGAGAGGTGGTACAGGAATATCAACCTGTTGGCCATCGCCTACGCCTTTCGGCCTCAGCTTAGGTCCCGACTAACCCTGAGCGGACGAGCCTTCCTCAGGAAACCTTAGGCTTTCGATGGACAAGATTCTCACTTGTCTTTTCGCTACTCACACCGGCATTCTCACTTCTAAGCGCTCCACCAGTCCTTCCGGTCTAGCTTCGACGCACTTAGAACGCTCCCCTACCAAACAGAAGTCAGATGTCAGAAATCAGAAGTCGGAAGAATTCTCCTTAACTATAAGAGAATCCATTTATTTTCCGGGTTCTTCGTACTGAACGATGAGATCGTCATGATTAGAAGTCTTTTAACAACTACTTTTCTGACTTCCGACCTCTGGCATCTGACCTCTGTTTCCACAGCTTCGGTGGTACGTTTAGCCCCGTTACATTTTCGGCGCAGAGTCACTCGACCAGTGAGCTATTACGCACTCTTTAAATGGTGGCTGCTTCTAAGCCAACATCCTGGTTGTCTGGGCAACTCCACATCCTTTGCCACTTAACGTACACTTGGGGACCTTAGCTGGTGGTCTGGGCTGTTTCCCTTTTGACCACGGACCTTATCACTCGTAGTCTGACTCCCAAGGATAAGTCTTTGGCATTCGGAGTTTGAGTGAATTCGGTAACCCGATGGGGGCCCCTAGTCCAATCAGTGCTCTACCTCCAAGACTCTTCCCTTGAGGCTAGCCCTAAAGCTATTTCGGGGAGAACCAGCTATCTCCAAGTTCGATTGGAATTTCTCCGCTACCCACACCTCATCCCCGCACTTTTCAACGTGCGTGGGTTCGGGCCTCCATCCAGTGTTACCTGGACTTCACCCTGGACATGGGTAGATCACCTGGTTTCGGGTCTACGACCACGTACTAGTTGCGCCCTATTCAGACTCGCTTTCGCTGCGGCTCCGTCTTTTCGACTTAACCTTGCACGTAATCGTAACTCGCCGGTTCATTCTACAAAAGGCACGCTGTCATCCATAAATGGACTCCAACTACTTGTAGGCACACGGTTTCAGGTTCTCTTTCACTCCCCTTCCGGGGTGCTTTTCACCTTTCCCTCACGGTACTGGTTCACTATCGGTCACTAGGGAGTATTTAGCCTTGGGAGATGGTCCTCCCTGCTTCCGACGGGATTTCACGTGTCCCGCCGTACTCAGGATCCACTCTGGAGGGAACGAAGTTTCAGCTACAGGGCTGTTACCTCCTACGGCTGGCCTTTCCAGACCAATTCGCCTACCCCGTTCCTTTGTAACTCCGTATAGAGTGTCCTACAACCCCGCAAGGCAAGCCTTGCGGTTTGGGCTGTTTCCGTTTCGCTCGCCGCTACTCAGGAAATCGCGTTTGCTTTCTCTTCCTCCGGGTACTTAGATGTTTCAGTTCCCCGGGTGTGCCCTCATTACCCTATGGATTCAGGTAATGATACTGCCCCATTACGGACAGTGGGTTGCCCCATTCGGAAATCTCCGGATCAATGCTTACTTACAGCTCCCCGAAGCATATCGGTGTTAGTCCCGTCCTTCATCGGCTCCTAGTGCCAAGGCATCCACCGTGCGCCCTTAACAACTTAACCTACTCTGTTAAGAACTTCCTACAGTAAATATGAATGCTTT
>NZ_JABTTE010000047.1 GCF_013303125.1 Calidifontibacillus erzurumensis
CTTCTGCATTGGTATCCAGATTGGAAAATTGGTGAAGCCATCTTGGACTCAGCGTTTGATGCTTATTCCATCTACGAAATGTTAGAACACTATGATGTGTCTGCCATTATTGACCTTAATCCAAGACGTTCCAAGCAATTCGTTTATAATGAAATGACTATAAACGTAGACGGCGTTCCTATATGCCCCATCGGTCGAAAAATGCTTGATTGGGGAGTAGAGAAGAAACGCTACCGTCGAAAATGGCGATGTCCAGCTGCAGTCGGGAAATGGGAATGCCCCACACCATGTTCTAATTCTACATATGGTCGTACCTTTTATACATCGACAAAGGATAATCCTCGACTATTTCCACGTGTAAAACGTGGCAGTAAAGAATGGAAACAGCGATATTCTTTGCGTACTGGGGTCGAGCGTTGTATTAAGCGTCAAAAAGTAGATTATCATTTAGAGGATTCAAGAGGACGAAGTTCTCGGCATTGGAATATTCGTTCATATTGCATCGGCATGTGTCAGCATGCCGATGCGTGGATGAAGGAAGCAGAAAAGGTAAACTATTCAGGTTTACATCCTTTAATAAAATCTCTGCTCTCCTTATAACCATCCTTAATATCATAAAATACATTTTTTTAAAAATCCACTGCTAGTGGATTATTTGTCATGCACTTTTTTGAAAATGACTTTGAAAATTCCAATTTGTCCTCTCGAATCCAGCTTTCATCCCCCAAAAGGCTCTTAATTAGCTATCTAATTTCCGAGCCTCTATGTGTAATAAAAGGAAATAGATATTTAGGTTGTCTTCCTACTTGAGTATAATTTGAGAAAATATAAAAAAATTGTATTAAATTCATCTTTGAATATAATGAGATAAAATGTTCATTTGTAATACATAATAAAGAAGGTAATTGGAAAGATTAATTTGCAGTAAATAATTATTTAAAATTAGTTGACGAAACATAATGAATATGTTATATTTTATAAGCCGTCGTTATTAATAACGAAGCCAAAAAGTTTAAGAAATGAAAATTTATTAGTTTAAATTTCATTTATAAGCTTGACGCATTTTGAACGATATGTTATTATATCGAATGTTGTCGCTATTCCACAGTAGCTCAGCGGTAGAGCAATCGGCTGTTAACCGATTGGTCGCAGGTTCGAACCCTGCCTGTGGAGCCAAACGGAGAAGTACTCAAGTGGCTGAAGAGGCGCCCCTGCTAAGGGTGTAGGTCGGGTCTACCGGCGCGAGGGTTCAAATCCCTCCTTCTCCGCCATACGTGGCCCGTTGGTCAAGTGGTTAAGACACCGCCCTTTCACGGCGGTAACACGGGTTCGAATCCCGTACGGGTCACCAATTTATTTTAATAACGGAGGATTAGCTCAGCTGGGAGAGCACCTGCCTTACAAGCAGGGGGTCGGCGGTTCGATCCCGTCATCCTCCACCATATATAACCGCGTTTTATATGGTCCCGTGGTGTAGTGGTTAACATGCCTGCCTGTCACGCAGGAGATCGCGGGTTCGATCCCCGTCGGGACCGCCACTTATTGGGCTATAGCCAAGCGGTAAGGCAACGGACTTTGACTCCGTCATGCGCTGGTTCGAATCCAGCTAGCCCAGCCATCTTATTTATTTCAAGAAATAGAGCAATGATTGAAGCATATATAAATGTTTCGAATTGTTCCTCAGCCTTTACCCTCTGAGAAGTTGGTTGGAGGAAGGGACAAGCATGCGCTCTAAATATTGTTTGTGAGCCATTAGCTCAGTAGGTAGAGCATCTGACTTTTAATCAGAGGGTCGCAGGTTCGAATCCTGCATGGCTCATCACCCCGAGCGGGTGTGGCGGAATTGGCAGACGCACTAGACTTAGGATCTAGCGCCTTCGGCGTGGGGGTTCAAGTCCCTCCACCCGCATTAATTAATTTATAGGATTTATTTTTCTTCATGTTTATTAAAATCTTTTTCTCCTTTTTATGTAAAATTAATTTTTTTATAAATTCTATCTGCGGTCGTGGCGGAATGGCAGACGCGCTAGGTTGAGGGCCTAGTGGGGGCAACCCCGTGGAGGTTCAAGTCCTCTCGGCCGCACCAAAAATGTTACCGTTTGAAATCCTTAAACAAATATGATATATTAATAAAGTCGCTTTATTTTAAAAGGTTTTAAGTTGAATGCGCCCGTAGCTCAATTGGATAGAGCATCTGACTACGGATCAGAAGGTTATGGGTTCGACTCCTGTCGGGCGCGCCATTACATATTACTATTAATCGGGAAGTAGCTCAGCTTGGTAGAGCACATGGTTTGGGACCATGGGGTCGCAGGTTCGAATCCTGTCTTCCCGACCATTATTCAATAGAATATGCGGGTGTAGTTTAATGGTAAAACTTCAGCCTTCCAAGCTGATGTCGTGGGTTCGATTCCCATCACCCGCTCCATTGCAAAGTGTGCGAATCGGGCCTGTAGCTCAGCCGGTTAGAGCGCACGCCTGATAAGCGTGAGGTCGATGGTTCAAGTCCATTCAGGCCCATATTGATTTTTGTAACCTTTGCAACAAGGATGATCTTTGAAAACTAAACAAAATGTCAAGCGTGCGGCAATGTTGAATGTTTCATTCAACGGCCAAGTCAATTTTTGAGTAAGGAAC
>NZ_JABTTE010000048.1 GCF_013303125.1 Calidifontibacillus erzurumensis
TATAAATGCTATTTTAAATATGTACAAAAATGACTGTATAAAAATGTACAACTTTAACATTATATTACATACTAATCTTGGAGGAGATTAGTATGTACATAGCTTTAAATGTTGAAACGAATTTTGAAGTTAGAAGTCTTACAGACTTACCAAAATTAAAAATGATTATGGAGCAGTTCAAAATGAAAATTAATAAAAGTCAGTTAGCTAGAGAGTTGGGAGTAGATCGGCGAACAATTGATAAATATTTGAATGGGTTTATTCCAAAACAAAAGCGAGAGAAAGCATCGAAAATTGATAAATATTACGCTGTTATAGCTTCACTTTTATCAGAAGATTCAAAACAAAAGTTTTATTATCGTCGTATTCTTTGGCAATATCTTAAAGATAATCATGGACTGGATTGTGCTTATTCTACATTTCGTGCTTATATTGCAAAAGTTCCTGAGTTTAAAGCATATTTTGATGAAGACAAACGAATTCCATCTCCTAAGGGAAAAGGTGTATCAAGATATGAAACCCCACCAGGAAAGCAAGCGCAGTTTGATTGGAAAGAAAATATTCCGTTTGAAACCAAAGATGGTCAACATGTGGTAATTAATGTGGCATCATTGATTCTTTCCTATTCAAGATTTCGCACATTTTGTGTCACTATTTCCAAATCACAAAGTATGTTATTTTCCTTTTTAACAGAAACCTTTGAAGCGTTAGGGGGTGTGCCAGAAGAGCTAGTTGTAGATAATATGAAGACGGTGATGGATGAAGCAAGAACAGAATATTCTTCTGGGAAAGTAAATGCGAAATTTCAACAATTCGCAAATGACTTCGGATTTCGTGTTCATCCATGTATTGCTGGAAAACCGCATACAAAAGGAAAAGTCGAAACGACAATGAAGTTCATAGATGAAATTCACGCTTATCAGGGTCAGCTGACCTTAGAAGAACTTTATAAATTTGTTCAAACATTAAATAATCGGATTAATCATCAAATACATCAAGGGACTGGAAGAATACCTGTAATGGATTTTAAAAAAGAAAGGAATTTCTTACTCCCACTCCCACATGAGAAAATAAGAAATTCCTATCGAATCAACCATACACAAGTAAAAGTCAATGCATCGAGCATGATTACCTACAAATCAAACCAATACTCTGTCCCTAGTAAGTACATAGGTAAAAAAGTAGGTATACAAGTGTATGATGACCAACTCTGGATTTATTATAACACAGAGTTGATTGCCAAACATCCAATTAGTAACAAAAAATTGAATTATCAGGAAGAACATTATAAAGAGGCATTACAGATTTCAATGCCTCATTATCCAGATATAGATAAATTAGCGAAAAAGAATTTAGATGTGATGGGAGAAGTGTTTAAATGAATTCAACAACGAATTATCAACAATTAATGAATAACTTAGAGTATTTGAAATTAAAACAGATGGCAACGCATTTAGGAGAAGTCATAGACTTCAGTATGAAAAATCAGCTATCTTTTATCGATACATTACTTAAACTAACAAACTATGAAATCGATGTACGGGAACAAAATGTCATTCAATCGATGGTGAAAATCGCAGCCTTTCCTCACCTAAAAGAAATAAAAGACTTTGATTTTGATTTTCAACCATCCATTAATCAACAACAAATTTTAGATTTTTTATCTCTCCGTTTTATTGAGGAAAAAGAAAATATCGTATTTTTAGGGCCAAGTGGTGTTGGCAAAACTCACTTGGCAACTGCAATCGGAATCACAGCAGCTAAAAAGAGGACAAGCACGTATTTTATTAAGTGTCATGATTTAATTCAAAATTTGAGAAAGGCTAGACTGGAGAATCGTTTGGAAAGTCGTTTAAAACAATATAACAAATATAAGCTATTAATCATTGATGAGATTGGTTATTTGCCAATCGATAAAGAAGACGCAAAATTATTTTTCCAACTAATTGATTTGCGATATGAAAAGAAAAGTACAATTTTCACAACTAATTCAAATTTCAAAGACTGGGATCAAATATTTCAGGATACAAAAATAGCCAATGCCATTTTAGACCGAATTCTACATCATGCATCGGTTGTAACGATTGTAGGTGAATCATATCGGTTAAAGGACCACATGAAAAAGGAAAACGAGTAATTTTGTACATCCTTAAACAATCAAAAATGTACATTTTAATATTGACATTTATA
>NZ_JABTTE010000049.1 GCF_013303125.1 Calidifontibacillus erzurumensis
TGAACAGCCCCCCGTCAAGTAGACAGTGGAAAAAATAAAAATGATCTAAACGGCTTTAGCTCTATATTCCATCGGGCTAAGGCCGTTTAGTCGTTTTTGATACCTTTCATTGTTATAAAAATTTATATAATCTTTTATAGCTTTTGAAAGTTCTTCAAATGTTTCATATTTATGTAAATAATACATTTCGCATTTAAGTGCTCCCCAAAACGATTCCATTGGTCCATTATCTATACATCTACCGACTCGCGACATACTTTGGGTCATTTTAGCTTGATCTATCCTGCGTTTAAACCCTTGAGAGGTGTACTGGAACCCACGATCACTATGAATCAGTGGATGGTCCCCATCCAAAAGCTCTGTTGCTTGGTCTAGTGTTTTAAATACAAGTTCATTATTATTAGAATGTCCTAAGACATAACTAATAATGGATCCATCATATAAATCCAGAATAGCACTTAAATAGGCTTTCTTGGAGGAACCATATTTGAACTCTGTGACATCCGTTACCCATTTTTCATTTGGCTTGTCCGCTGTGAATTCACGATTCAATACATTTTCCGCCACGTGTTGAGGAGTAGAATGCTTATAACGGGTTTTCTTTCTTCGAATGACAGATTGTATTCTTGCCACTTTCATCAATCTATAGATTCGCTTATGGTTGAAATTCTGACCGAACTTACGATTCATATTCAATGTCATTCGACGGTATCCGTAGATGCCTGCAACTTTTTCGTGGAGGATTTCCATCTCTTTGATGATGGCTTCATTTTGACATTCCCGGAAAGGAGGCTTTCGATTTAGCCATTTATAATAGGCAGCTCTAGATATTCCAGCGATTTCACAAAGTAGAATGACAGCTATATTCTCTTTCTCATGAAGTTCTTGTATAGCGGCATATTTATCTTCAAAACGGATCTGGCTTATTTTCGCCTCCTCTCGATTTCCTCTAACTTTTTTAAAAATAAATTCTCCGCACGTAAACGTTCATTTTCTCTTTCTAACCTTTTCATCTCCAGTTTCATTTTCTCTACTGGCGACAACTCTGCTTCTTCTTTTTTTCTTCCTCGTTTGTCTTTAAGGGCCTCTTCTCCTCCAACTTCATACTTTTTAACCCACTGGTACACTTGTTGATAAGAGACCTCAAAGATTTCTGCTGTTCTTTGATAATTTTTTCCGTTATTCAAACATTCAAGGACAATTTGAATCCGTTTCATCCCAAGTCGTTTTTCTTCCTTTAGTCATAGAGTTAGTCCTCCTCTTAGGCGTACCCTTTAATTCCCTATGACTATTATACTTGTTAATCCATCGTTGGAGTACAGACATACTTGAAATATTGTACTTATCAATAATTTCATTTAGAGAAAATTTACCGGAGATATAATCCAAAACAGCTGCTTCTTTTAATTCTTTAGAATAGGATTTATTTGATGTTGAAGTTTTTAGCCGATGAACACCATATTTTTTAAATTGTTTTTTCCATCTCATTAACATAGTTTTTGCTATCTGATATTTTGAACAAAACTCTCTTATGGTACCTTTCCAATTTTCCAATTCGGATAAAACATCAAGTTTAAAATGGACGGAATAATATTCTTTTGCCATATAAAAAACTCCCCTTAAGGTAACACAGATTTTTATTTTTTAATCTGTCTACCTTAAGGGGAGCATATCA
>NZ_JABTTE010000005.1 GCF_013303125.1 Calidifontibacillus erzurumensis
TAATTATCAATTGTTTTTCACGTTTTTGGCTTCCATTAAAACATTTTAAAGCTCTATAAATTGAGGTTTTATATATTTTTTATCTCTTCAATAAATTTTACCAAATCACAACATAAACTTCTCTTTTCTATCTAAAAATATTTAAACTTCATGTAAAAATCGTTTAAAAATGAATCATCCAATTCGATAAATTATTTTATTTGTATAAAAAATCAAAACTACAATCTCATTATATCAATTGAATGAGCAAAATATTTCCACCCAAAATAATAGAGTAATAGGATAGACAGTCAGTCAGTAAAAATCATTTACTATAAAAAGCTTCTTCTTTTTCTCTCTTACAAAGAATACAAAATTAAAACCCAAGAATGTTCGTACATTCTCGGGTTAAATTCTTTAATATCAGTTTAGACAGGGATGAAAGCAATCCCTTGCAACGTTTAATAAGTTAAGTAGGAAATTGGTCCGTACCTTTCACCTTTCCAATCACTCTACTGTAAAATATAACCTACTCCGTATAACCCATCAACATTTTTGCATATGGTGAATTTTCAGGAAGAATAATCACAGTTTCACCATCAATTGTCCGCTTATAAGATTCCAATGTTCGGTACAAATTATAAAAACTTGGGTCTTTACTGAACGCTTCATTATAAATTTGTGCTGCTGTTTGTTCTCCTTCAGCCCTTATTTTCTCTGCATCCGCTTCAGCTTTTGCCAGCAACTCTTTTACTTCGCGGTCTGTGTTTGCAATGATTCTATTTTTCTCAGCATCTCCCATTGATAAATATTCTTGTGCCTTCGTTTCCCGTTCGGAAATCATCCGTTTATACACAGATTCTTCGTTTTCCGCTGGCAGGTCGATCCTTTTCATGCGGATATCAGTGACGACGATTCCATAATTGTCTTTTTTCAGCAGTTCGTTGACCGTTTTTGTAACTGTTTCATTAAAGCTGCCGCGTTTTGATTTTTCTTCATTAATAATTTCATCATAATTCAATTGTCCAAGTTCTGTTCGAACAACAGAATAAATAAATTCACTCATTTTAGCTTCGGCATTTTCCAACGTACGAAGATTCGAAATCATTTTTTTCGGATCTTCAATTTTCCAAACGGCATAATTGTCAATGAGAATTCTTTTCTTATCTTTCGTATTGATTTCAGCCTGATCGACATTAAAAAACTGTTGATATTTCGGCAATGTAGAAACCGTTTGAATAAACGGAATTCTATAGTTTAAACCCGGTTCATCGATAATGCGAACAATTTCACCAAATTGGCGAATTACCTTATATTCGCCTTCTTTTACTATAAAAATATTTGTTAAAATTAATGCAATGATAATGAAAAACAAAAATATGCCAATCCCGATCCTCGAGTATTTTTTCCACTCAGTACTTTTATTTTTCAAATCTTCAAGATTTACAATTTTTTTATCACTCATTTTTACCACTCCTTTCCGAATCTTGTTGTTTCGGAGTTGGTACAACTTGGTTTCCTTCAAGAGGACGAATCGGCAAATATTTGATCGTTCCACCGTCATCGCTCATAATATAAACATCAGCATTTGGCAAAACTTGGTCTAATGTTTCAAGCACTAAACGTTTTCTCGTAATTTCAGGATGTTTTTTATATTCATTGTAAAGAGCATTAAAAACTGCCACATCTCCTTTGGCTTTTTCAATGCGGGCTGCCCGGTCACCTTCAGCTTTGGAAATGATCGCATCTTTTTCCCCTTCTGCCTCTTGTCTTCGTTTATTAGAATATTTATTTGCTTCGTTAATTTTCGTATTCATCATTTCCCTTGCATCCGTCACTTGTGTAAATGCTTTGCGGACTTCCTCATTTGGTAATTCTACATCTTGTAGCTTGACGGCAAGAATTGAAATACCAATATCATAATCTTCCATTAGCTTTGTCAAAAGGTCGCGGACATTTGCCTCCACTTCGGCTTTTCCAGAAGTAAGGACATCATCAATTTTTGAACTGCCGATTACACCTCTTAAAGAAGCAGATGTCGCATTATATAAGATGTTTTCAGGATCTTTAGCATTGTATAAAAATTTGCCAGGGTCTGTTATTTTCCATTGGACGACTAAATCGGCAAGTACGATATTTTCATCGCCTGTAATCATTTTTGTATCTTCAGGAAATTCCTCAACAACTTCCCCATTTTCCTCTCGATAACCAAACTGTAGACTGAACGTTTCTTTTGAAAGCTTTTTTACGTCCTGAATCGGCCACGGCATTTTAAAATGCAAACCAGGGTCAATAATTCCTTCATCAATTTTTCCAAATGTTAACAGGACTGCTTGTTCCGATTCATCGACGGTATACCAGCTTGTAAAACCAATAATTCCAAGTAAAATAATTAGAAAAAATAAACCGATCGACGTATAAATTTTTTTTAATGTAACCATAAACACATCCCCCTCCTTTTAGTTCTGTTACTCATAATACGTAAATTCGACCCATTTTGTTTCATTGCTTCTACTTCCATCATACAATATTTTTGAGGTAAAAACTTTTTTATATTTAAAAAGTTAAAAAAAGCTGTCAAAAGCGCTTTTGTACCTTTTGAACAGCTATACAAAAAGAGTGGTATTAGATGAAGGGGTTTTCTATTTAATCGTACCCATTATTTGTAAAGGAATGGTTATCAATATGTTAATCATTTGTTAATATGTTTTTTTGGCAAAATTACAGAAAAAGTTGTTCCTTCATTTATTTTACTTATAACTTCAATTTCCCCATGATGAGCATCAACAAGATGTTTCACAATCGCAAGCCCTAATCCTGTTCCTCCAGAATTTCTAGTTCTTGCTTTATCAACACGATAAAATCTTTCAAAAATCCTTGGAATTTCATCTTTTTCAATACCAATTCCAGTATCGGAAATATTTATTTTACAACGATCAACAAAATTGAAACAATTGATTTTAACCTTTCCATCTTTTGGTGTGTATTTTATCGCATTCGTAATAAGATTGATAAAAATTTGTTTTATGCGGTACAAATCACCTTCGACAATTATATCGTCTTCAACATTCTCCAACTGCAGCAAAACTTCTTTTTCTTTAGCCTTATTTTGAAGCATTACTGCAACGTCCTCTAGAACATGTTTTATGTTTACTTCTGTAATATTCAATGTAAAGCTTTCTTGCTCAATATTTGATAAATCTAATAGATCGTTGATTAAGCTTTGCAAGCGATCTGTTTCTTTTAAAATAATGTTTAAGAAATATTTCGCCATCTCTTTATCTTCCAAAGCACCATCTAAGAGTGTTTCTGAAAAGCCTTTAATAGATGTCATCGGTGTTTTTAATTCATGTGAAACATTAGCGACAAAGTCTTTTCTCATTTGCTCTAACTTTTTTAAGCCAGTAATATCATGGAAAACGAGGACGACTCCTCTCCATTCTTCCTTCTTTCCGATGATGGGTGCTCCATAAACTTCAAAATGGCGTCGACTTGTATGAAAAGAGACCATTAATTGTTTGCGGACAGCTTTTTCAGTAATAAATATTTCTTCAACTAATTCTATGATTTCTTTATGTTCAATTGCTTCATAATATAATTTAGCCATAAATTGGTCAATGTTAATTTTAAAAATATCTTTAAAATATCTATTCACTAAATTAATATAGCCTTTACCGTCAATTAAAATAAGTCCGCTACCCATGTTTTCAATAAGCGCCTTCAGCCGATCCTGCTGCATTTCTTGGGAACTTTTAAGTTTTTGCAAATTCCGGGCCAAATGATTAATAGATCGGGCAAGGATACCTGTTTCATCCGTGCGGTATTCATATGTACGAGCTTGATAATTTCCTTTGGCAAGCTCGTTTACAACTAATACTGCTGATTCGATCGGGTTCAAATGCTGTTTACTAATAATTGTTCCTACCAATAAAATTAAAAAGTAAGCTGCCACAAAATAAATCACGAGCAAAATGCTCATTTTTTCCTTCATTATTTGAAAAGGTTCTATTTGTTGAGAAAATATTAAATAACCATTATATTGATTGTCATTTTGAATCGGCATTACATAATGGATAATCCCCTTTTCTTCATCCATGACATGAACATCTTTAAATTTCGTTCTTTTTTGATCGATGATTTCCTCTAGTTGTGGAAATGTCTGGTAAAGCTTCTCCAATGAATATTGATCATTTCCCTTAGAATAGATGGTACCATTTGACAAAATCACCGTTATGTCTGTTTTCATACTTTTTTCAAGTCTTCGAAGCTTTTCCTTCATTTCAGAGATATCTTGATCTTTTATCATGAGTTCAACTAATGATGCTTCATTTTTGATCTTTTGTACATATGTATTGTTATGAAAATTTTCTAATACCTTAATTGTCATTATTCCAAGACCAGCGAAAATACTTCCTATTACTAATAAAACTGAAACTATTATTTTCGTACGAAGCTTATTCATTCCCTTTTGGGGCCTCCATCTTATATCCGAGACCTCTGATCGTTTTAATATAAGTTGGTTTTTTTGTATTTTTTTCAATTTTATCTCGTAAATGACTTATGTGGACATCAACAATTCGTGTATCCCCCACAAAATCATAATTCCAAACTGCGCTTAATAATTGGTCTCTTGTCATTACTCTTCCTTTATTTTGAGCAAGATATACTAGTAATTCAAACTCTTTCGGTGTTAATTCTAATTGTTGTCCTTCAAAAAATGCTTCATATTGTTCCGGCAAAATTTCCAAATCACCGATTTTCAATTTTTTTGAAGCATTGATGTCTAGAGCGGTATGTTCTTCTGTTATAACCGTTCTTCTTAAAATTGCTTTAATACGGGCAATCACTTCTCGAGGACTAAAAGGCTTTGTCATATAATCGTCGGCACCTAGTTCAAGTCCTAATACTTTATCAAATTCATCGTCTTTTGCTGTCAACATTAAAATAGGTATGAATACTTTTCTTTGCCGCAGTCTTTTACAAACCTCAATCCCATCCAATTTTGGGAGCATTAAATCTAAAATAACTAAATCAGGCGATTCTTCAATCGCAATTTTCAGCCCAGTTTCCCCATCCATCGCTGTTTTTACTCGAAAACCTGCTTGTTCCAAATTGTATCTCAACAATGTAACAATCGACTGTTCATCATCAACGACTAAAATCGTTTTTTGCATGAAACACTCTCCTCAAAATCTCAATGCATAAAATTATGTTCTAGTAATTATCATACTATGTTTTTTTCACAATCACAAAAAAAGCTCCTCGACAATGAGGAGCTTTTTTCACTTTATATTTGTAAAATTGAAAAGCTATTATTCTAACACTTTCATTACATTTAATACAGATTGTACAGATTTGTCTAAAGCAGCTTTTTCTTCTGGTGTCAATTCAAGTTCAATGATTTGTTCAATACCGTTACCACCAAGAATAGTTGGAACACCAAGATAAATTCCTTCATAACCATATTCGCCTTCAAGATAAGCAATAGCAGGTAATACACGTCGTTGATCTTTAAGAATAGCTTCAGCCATTTCAACAAGAGAAGCTGCAGGTGCATAATATGCGCTGCCATTGCCTAATAAATTAACAATTTCGCCACCGCCTGTACGAGTACGTTGTACAATCGCCTCTAACCGATCTGCAGGAATTAATTTTTCTAAAGGAATTCCTCCTGCGTATGAATAACGTACAAGTGGCACCATGTCATCACCATGTCCTCCTAATACGAAACCTGTGATGTCTTTAACAGACAAGTTCAATTCTTGAGCCACAAATGTTCTGAACCGTGCAGTATCCAGTACACCTGATTGGCCGATGACACGGTTTTTCGGGAAACCGGATTCTTTATAAACAGTATAAGTCATTGCATCTACTGGATTTGTTAAAACAATGATGTAGCAGTTAGGTGAATATTTTACAATTTCTTTTGTTACAGATTTCATAATTTGTGCATTTGTCGTAACAAGATCATCACGGCTCATCCCTGGTTTGCGGGCAAGACCTGCTGTGATGATGACTAAATCTGAGTCAGCTGTATCTTCATAGTTTGATGTACCAATAATATTTGAATCAAATCCTAGAACAGGAGAAGACTCCAACATATCAAGTGCTTTCCCTTTTGTAGGATTTTCTAATTGTGGAATATCAACTAATACGATGTCACCAAGCTCTTTCTGTGCAGCGATAAATGCTGCTGTTGCACCTGTAAAACCTGCTCCAATTATAGAAATTTTCTTCCGCTTCATTGTCATTTTCCAGTTCCCCCTATATATGTGATTTTAAGACTGGTCCAAGGGAATGGACCAGTCTCGAAGGACAAACCATTGAAGACTACCTATGAATTGACATTTCTATTTTTAAAATTAATCCATGTTTTTAATTAATTCATTACCAAATTCAGAGCACTTAACTTCTGTTGCACCTTCCATGAGGCGAGCAAAGTCATAAGTAACTACTTTGCTTTCAATTGTTTTTTCCATAGCTGTAATAACTAGTTTAGCAGCTTCATTCCATCCTAAGTGTTCAAGCATAAGAACACCAGAAAGAATTACAGAAGATGGGTTAACTTTGTCTAAGCCTGCATATTTTGGTGCAGTACCGTGTGTTGCTTCAAAAATTGCATGTCCAGTTTCATAGTTGATGTTAGCACCAGGAGCGATACCGATACCACCAACTTGTGCTGCAAGTGCATCAGAAATATAGTCTCCGTTTAAGTTCATTGTTGCAACAACATCGAACTCACGTGGACGTGTTAAAATTTGTTGTAAGAAAATATCTGCGATTGTGTCTTTAATAATAATTTTTCCAGCAGCTTCAGCATCAGCTTGAGCTTTGTTAGCAGCTTCTTTACCTTCAGTTTCTACGATGCGGTCATATTGAGCCCAAGTAAATACTTTATCGGCAAATTCTTCTTCAGCCACTTCATAACCCCAAATTTTGAACGCACCTTCTGTAAATTTCATGATATTACCTTTGTGAACAAGCGTAACGCTCTTACGATTGTTATCAATCGCATATTTAATAGCTGCACGAACTAAGCGCTTTGTACCTTCTTCTGAAACAGGTTTAATACCGATACCAGAAGTTTCTGGGAAGCGGATTTTCTTAACACCCATTTCGTTTTGTAAGAAATCAATAACTTTTTTAACTTCTGGAGTTCCTTTTGCCCACTCGATACCAGCATAAATGTCTTCAGTGTTTTCACGGAAAATAACCATATCAGTATCTTCAGGACGTTTCACAGGTGATGGAACGCCTTTGAAATAACGGACTGGACGCAAGCATGTGAAAAGATCCAATTCTTGACGGAGGGCAACGTTTAAAGAACGAATACCGCCACCAATTGGTGTTGTAAGAGGTCCTTTAATTGCAATTATGTATTCTCTGATTACATCAAGTGTTTCTTGAGGTAGCCATTCGCCAGTTTGGTTGAATGCTTTCTCACCAGCTAATACTTCTTTCCAAACGATTTTTCTTTCGCCTTTGTAAGCTTTTTCTACTGCTGCATCTAATACGCGAGACGCTGCTGCCCAAATATCTGGTCCAATACCGTCACCTTCAATGAACGGAATAATCGGATTGTTTGGTACATTTAATACCCCATTGTCTACAGTAATTTTTTGTCCTTGTGTCACTTTCCCTTACCTCCTAAACAATTTTAAACGGCCGATATTCTTTCTCTAAACACGGCCTTTTTTTCACAGCGAGAAGAGGGAAGTAATGATTCCCTCCTCCAACAAAATCTAGTATAAAATTTTTATGCACGGTTTTCAATCGGAATCCATTGTTGTTTTGTTGGGCCGACATAATCCGCGCGTGGGCGAATGAGGCGGTTATTGTCATATTGTTCTAAAATATGAGCTAACCATCCAGATGTACGGCTGATCGCAAAAATTGGTGTAAATAAGTCATGGTCGATGCCTAAGCTATGATAAACAGATGCTGAATAGAAATCAACATTTGGCGGTAAGTTTTTCGCAGCTCTAACAAGTCCTTCCATTTTTTCTGACATTTCATACCATTTTGGTTCGCCAGTAAGTGCTGTTAATTGCTTTGACATCTTTTTCAAATGTTTTGCACGAGGGTCGCCTTGACGATATACACGGTGGCCAAAGCCCATAATTTTTTGTTTATTAGCAAATGCATTTTCAACATATGCTTCTACATTTTCGATAGAACCAATTTCAGTAAGCATTTTCATTACTTGTTCATTTGCACCGCCGTGCAATGGTCCTTTTAATGCGCCGATTGCAGCAGTAATACCGGAATAAACATCTGAAAGAGTAGCTACACAGACGCGTGCTGTAAATGTTGAAGCATTAAGCTCATGATCAGCGTGTAAAACAAGAGCTTTATCGATAGCTTCTACAGCGATTTTATCTGGTTCTTCTCCATTAAGCATATATAAGAAATTTGCAGCAAAAGATAAGTCTTTACGTGGAGCAACTGGCTCTAATCCTTTGCGAATTCTTTGGAAAGCAGCTACGATTGTAGGCATTTTAGCTTGAAGACGAATCGCTTTACGATAATTTGCTTCTTTATCCATAACGTCAGCTTCTTCGTCAAATAATCCAAGCATAGAAACAGCTGTCCGCAAAGCAGCCATAGGATGAACTTTATTGATAGGATATGATCTAAAATGATCAATTAATTCTTGTGGGATGCTGGCATTTTCCGCAAGTTGTTGTTTTAATTCAGCTAATTCTTCTTTGTTTGGCAATTTAAAGTGCCATAAAAGATATACCACTTCTTCAAAGCTAGCATTTTCAGCCAAATCATCGATGCTGTACCCCACATAAGTTAATTGATCATCAATAATTGAGCTAACTTTAGATTGCGTGGCTACAACCCCTTCTAGACCACGAGTTACTGTCATAATACCCCTCTCCTTTACTAATAAAATTTTTACTAATAAATTCCCCAACCCAAAAGAATTTTTCTCTAAAAGAAAATGCTTTCATTTCTTTCTTGCGAAAAATGTCGGAAGGATAGACACAACACCATTATAAACAATTATCAGACTTTTGTGAATGCAATCTAAATAAAAAAATTGCGTAAAATACTAACTCGTTATTAATGTAAACAATTTTATGAGTAAATATGCAATTCCTGCGGCAATCAAAGGTCCAACGGCAATTCCTTGTAAAAATACTACAGCAAGAATCGTGCCAAGAACAAGCGCCGCCGTTAAATGGGGATCGTTGCTAAGAAGCCCGACTCCATACTTTGCAATTAGCGCAACAAAGATCCCTGAAAAAAGAGCAATCCACGCATATGCAGATTTCAATGAATCAAACAGCTCTTTAAAGCCAATATCTCCTGTTGCAATTGGTGTCAATACAGCAATAGTAATGACAATGACACCTAAGTTAATTCCTTTGGTTTGGAGAAAAGGAAATATTTTCCCATCCAATCCAATTAATTTAATTATTAAAAGCACTAAAATTGAAATAACTAGTGATTGGTTTTTACCGATGATACCTATCAGTAATAAAAGCAATAAAAATAAAACCGGATGTGAAATCATGGAGCCATCCTTCCTTTTTTTTCATAATAAATCGTAACATAATTGTCAAACTTTCGCCACACTCCATTTAACAGTCCATTTACTTTTTTACTTTCTTTCAAGTTTTATACATTGTAAAATATTACTAAGATAACAAAATGAAAGGGCGTTGCCATTGAATTCAACATATTTACATGCAACATTGAGGTTTTTGTTAGTACTTGCAATCGTCGTCATCACACCGATTGTCATTTACTACATCTCAACTGTTACGTATCCGTTCATCATTGCTTTCTTTATAGCTTTAATGATGAATCCTCTAGTCAACTTTTTAGAAGCGAAGACAAAAATGCCGAGAACTCTTGCTGTCATTATCGTAATGGTATTGATCATCGGAGGAGTTGCAGGACTGTTAACCTTATTAATCGCGGAAATTATCTCTGGTTCCAATTACTTAGCTAAAGTTGTTCCAAAACAATTCGAAAATCTTGTTGTCTATATCGAACAATATGTTACTGATCAAATCATACCATTTTATAATCAAATATTAATCTTATTTAATGATTTAGATGCAGGACAACAAGAAACAATTATAAAAAATATTCAAGATGTCGGTTCTGCTATTGCCTCTAAAGTAAGCGCTTGGATTGAAGCTGTTCTTCGAGCGATTCCTGATTTTCTTAGCGTATTGCCAAACATTGCTACTGTTCTAATCTTTTCTCTGTTGGCAACATTTTTCATTAGTAAAGACTGGTACCGCTTTAAAGCTTTTTTCAGCAAGATCTTTCCTAAAAAATTTCAAACGAGCGGAAGAACGGTTTATGATGATTTAAAAAAAGCGTTGGTCGGTTTTATAAAAGCCCAAGCAACGTTGATTTCGATTACAGCCATTATCGTTTTATTAGGTCTGCTTATCATACGTGTAGATTATGCCGTAACAATTGCATTAATTATCGGTATTGTCGATGTGCTTCCATATTTAGGTACTGGCGCCATCTTTGTTCCTTGGATTGTTTATTTAATCTTTGCGAATGATATTGCCTTAGCTATTAAGTTAGGCATTCTATACATCATTGTATTGGTCGTAAGACAAGTAATGGAGCCGCGTGTTTTGTCATCAAGCATCGGCCTCGATCCGTTGGCAACGCTGATCGCCTTGTTTGTCGGTTTTAAACTTTTCGGCTTTTTAGGTTTAATTATCGGACCTGTTGCATTAGTGCTATTTAATACGTTACACCATTCCAACGTCTTTTCAGATATATGGGCGTTCATAATTGGAAAAAAAGATGCGTAGTAAGCAGCAGCCTGCCTACTACGCCTTTTTTATCTTCGAAAAATATAAAACTGACCATTTTGCAACATTTTTTCAAGCCGTTTCTTAATTAATTTTTTAAAAAATTTACGGGTAATAGGGATTAATAAAAATAGTCCAAGGACGTCTGTGAGAAACCCTGGAAATAATAATAGAATTCCACCCAAAAGGATGCATAATCCATCTAAAATTGTTTCGCCAGGCAACCGTCCATACGCCATTTGTCTTTGTGCTTCCTGAAAGGCTTTTAAACCTTGATTTCTCGATAGTCCCGCTCCGATAAATCCAGTTGCAATCATAAGAATAATGGTAGGGATAATACCAATTGCACTCCCAGATACAATAATTACCCCAACTTCAAGTGCAGGTATAATAATTAACAAAGCTATTAATATAGGCAAAGTCATTTAACTCCTTTAAATTACACTTGCTAAACCGTTGTAAATATCTCCGCGGGCTGCATCGACTGTCACTTCTTGTCCATCTGTAAACAATGAAGTTGCATTTGGTACACCAACGATTACAGGAATGCCAAGACTTAGTCCAATGACGGCAGCATGGCTTGTTAATCCGCCTTCTTCTGTAATAATCGCTGCTGCTTTTTCAATTGCATCCATCATATCACGATCAGTGCCAATGGTTACAATAACCGCTCCATCTTTCATTTTTGTCTCTGCATCTTTGGCATTTTTAATAATAACAACTTCACCTGTTGCTGTTTTTCTGCCAATTCCTTGACCTTTCGCAATGATATCACCGATTATATGCACTTTCATTAAATTCGTAGTTCCCGGCGTGCCAACTGGAACACCTGCGGTTAAAATGACAAGGTCTCCATGGGAAACGAGCCCTGTTTCCAATGCATCTTGAACGGCATTATCAAGCATTTCATCAGTTGTTTTTGCAGGACGACCAACTTTTGTAAACACACCCCATAGGAGGGCTAATTTTCTTGAAATTTTATCGCTAGGTGTAACAGCGATAATCGGTGCTTTCGGACGGTATTTAGAAATACTTTGGGCAGTTGATCCGCTTTCTGTTGGTGTTATGATCGCATTAACATTTAAGTTCAATGCTGTATGGGCAACAGATTGACTGATAGCATCCGTGATGGTTACTTCACTTTCTTTGCGGCGATTTGTTAATAAATCATGATAAGATAAAGCTGTTTCTGCTTTATAAGCAATTCGGTCCATCGTCCGGACTGCTTCAACCGGATATTGTCCAGCTGCCGTTTCACCCGATAACATAATGGCATCCGTTCCATCAAAAATGGCATTGGCAACATCGCTTGCTTCCGCACGTGTTGGGCGTGGATTTCTTTGCATAGAATCAAGCATTTGTGTAGCTGTAATAACTGGCTTTCCGGCAGTATTGCATTTTTTAATCAACATCTTTTGTACGAGAGGCACTTCTTCCGCAGGAATTTCAACACCTAAATCCCCCCGCGCAACCATCAGTCCATCTGATACCGCTAAAATTTCGTCAATATTTTCAACACCTTGCTGGTTTTCAATTTTTGGAATGATTTGAATCGAAGCGCCGTTGTTTTTTTCCAACAGCTCACGAATGGCGAGCACATCTTGGGCTTTTCGAACAAATGAAGCTGCAATAAAATCAACGTTTTGTTCAATTCCAAATAAAATATCTTGGGCATCTTTCTCTGTCATCGCAGGAAGATTAATGACAACATTCGGCACATTGACACCTTTTCTATTTTTTAAGACACCGCTATTTAAAATTTTTGCTCTTATTTCATTGTTTTCTTTATGTAAAACTTCCAGCTCAATTAAACCATCATCAAGCAAAATTTTCGAACCCTTGTCAACATCATTAATTAATCCAGAGTATGTAACAGAGATTTTTTCTGGTGTACCGACAACTTCTGTCATTGATATTGATATTTCTTTGCCGGCTTCAAGAAAAATTTCTCCGCCCTCCATCGTATGTGTACGAATTTCCGGTCCCTTCGTATCTAAAAGAATAGCAACTGTTTTTCCTAATTTATGGGCAGCTTCACGGATATTTCGAATCCTCATTCCATGTTCCTCATAATTACCATGGGAAAAATTGAGGCGTGCAACATTCATTCCAGCTTTCATTAACTCCATTAAAGTTTCAACTGATTCACTTGCTGGCCCAATCGTACAAACAATTTTCGTTTTTCTCATTTTGTCAGGCCTCCTAATTATTAAACTTAAATTGATAACTCTTGGGAAAGTTTATACATTTCTTCATCAATTTTATGGGGTTTGTCTAAGACCTCTAAAATATCGTGGTCAACAATTTTATTTTGTTGAATTCCAACCATCCTGCCAGCTTTTCCTTCTAGCAGCAATTCAACTGCTCTTGCCCCAAGGCGGCTTGCTAGCATGCGATCAAATGCAGTCGGTGTTCCACCTCTTTGTATATAACCAAGGACTGTAGCCCGTGTTTCTAATTTTGTTGCTTCTTGTATTTTTTTACTAAACTCTATGCCGCTGCCAACCCCTTCAGCAACAATAATAATACTATGTTTTTTGCCACGTTCATGACCACGTAAAATTCTTTTTACAATTTCGTCCATATCATAATCAACTTCAGGGATGATAATTGATTCCGCTCCTCCTGCAAGACCAGCCCATAAAGCGATATCTCCGGCATTTCTGCCCATCGTTTCAATCACGTATGTTCTTTCATGAGAAGTTGCAGTGTCACGAATTTTGTCGATCGCATCTAAAACTGTATTCAGGGCTGTGTTAAAGCCGATCGTGAAGTCTGTGCCAGGTATATCATTATCGATCGTTCCAGGAACGCCAATACAAGGAAAGCCTTTTTGTGTTAGGGCGGCAGCACCACGGAAAGATCCATCTCCTCCTATTACGACAAGCCCTTCGATTCCATATCTTTTCATTTGCTCAATCGCTTTTTGCTGCCCTTCTTCTGCTTTAAATTCATTACATCTTGCAGTGTACAAAATCGTTCCACCACGATGGATAATATCACCTACAGAGCCAAGCTCTAGTTTCCTCATATCTCCGGCAATTAATCCTGCATATCCATAATTAATTCCGTAAACTTCCAACTCATGATATATCGCTTTTCTTACAACAGCACGAATGGCTGCATTCATGCCAGGCGAATCTCCGCCGCTTGTTAATACACCGATTTTTTTCATTAAGGTCACCTCTTTTTTGTCTATATATATAATTTATCCGATTGATATTGATTGTAAAGTCTGTTGTGACCATCAATTCGTTACCTTTCGTATAAGAAAACGTGCTTTCGTCTATTTGAAAGCACGTTTACAGCCGATTATTTTGCCCCTATAAATTGGTCATTAAACGAAATTCGACCAATATTCTTATACTTCTCATATCGAGTTTCAACAAGCGTATTTTTATCTAGTTTCATCAAATTTTGCAATGATTCGTTGATCACTTTGTCGATTTCTTCTGCTTGTTTGACGACATCACGATGGGCACCGCCTCTGATTTCAGGAATAATAGTATCAATAATCCCAAGTTCTTTTAAATCAGGGGCAGTAATTCTCATTGATTCAGCAGCTCGTTTTGCCTGTGTTGCATCACGCCAAAGAATAGAAGCCGCTCCTTCTGGAGAAATAACGGAATATGTAGAGTTTTCCAACATATGAATATGATTGCCTACTCCGATTCCTAAAGCTCCACCACTTCCTCCTTCTCCAATTACAATACTGATTATTGGAACAGTAAGACCAGCCATTTCAAATAAATTTCTTGCGATCGCTTCACTTTGGCCTCTTTCCTCAGCAGCTTTTCCAGGGTAAGCCCCTTTTGTATCAATAAATGTAATAATTGGACGGTTAAATTTTTCCGCTTGTTTCATTAACCGCAAAGCTTTTCTGTAACCTTCCGGATGGGGCATGCCGAAATTACGACGAATATTTTCTTTCGTATCTTTCCCACGCTGATGCCCTATAACGGTTACAGGAATACCTCGGTATTTCGCAATGCCGCCAACAATTGCTTCGTCATCGCCATAACAACGATCCCCGTGCAATTCAATAAAATCTGTAAAAAGGTGTTCAATATAGTCAAGAGTCGTTGGTCTGTTTGGATGGCGGGCAATTTGTACACGATCCCAAGGCTTTAAATTGCCATAGACTTCTTGTTCCACTACTTCCAATCTTTTTTCTAATTTAGCAATCTCATCAGAGAGATCGATATCTTTATCTTCCATAAATTTTTTTAGTTCGGTAATTTTCTTTCGCAGTTCAATTACCGGACGTTCAAATTCCATTTCTCCTGCCAATCAGAACACCACCTAGTCAATTTTAAATTGATGAATGTCGAGGACCGTTCTCAATGTTTCTTTTAATTCTGACCGTTTGATGACCTTGTCTAATTGGCCACGTTTTAACAGAAACTCAGCCGTTTGGAAGTCTTCAGGAAGCTCTTCGCGGATCGTTTGCTCAATGATCCTTCTGCCTGCAAATCCGATTAATGCGCCTGGTTCTGCGAAATTATAATCGCCCAGTGAAGCAAAACTTGCAGATACCCCTCCTGTTGTCGGGTGTGTCATCACTGATATAATCAAGCCGCCGCTGTTGCTAAATGCTTTCAAAGCAGCACTCGTTTTCGCCATTTGCATTAAACTTAATACACCTTCTTGCATTCGCGCTCCACCGGAGGCAGTGAAAATGATGAAGGGAACTTTTCGCTCCATTGCTCTTTCAATAGCACGTGTAATTTTTTCTCCAACAACAGATCCCATGCTGCCCATACGGAAGTTTGAATCCATAACGGCGATGACTGCTTCAAAACCGTCAATTTTCCCTATACCTGTAACAACCGCTTCGTTTAAACCGGTTTTTAACCGGTCTTGTTCGAGCTTTTCTAGGTACCCAGGAAAGTTTAATGGATTTTCTGACACCATCTCTGCATCAAATTCTACAAAAGTTCCTTCATCAATTAAACTTTCAATCCGGTCACGGGAATTCATTGGAAAATGGTACTCGCATGTTGGACATACCATTAAACTTTTCTTTAATTCTTTTGTATACATAATTTTTTTGCATTCCGGACATTTCGTCATAATTCCTTCTGGAACATCTTGCATCATTTGTTCAGTAGGAATCGAGGCATATTTTTTCTTCTTTTTTCCAAATAAATCCTTGATATGCAACCAAATCCCCCCTTACAGCCTCCATTATAAAGGAAAAACGCGAATACAAGCAGCTTAATTTTGTCCGATGGCAGCTAGTCTTCTTGTTTTTTCTCTAATTTCTTCCGGATCAACGATTTTTCTTGCTACACCTGTTTCGATTGCTGCTTTTGCTACTGCACTAGCTACGGCAGGGGCTACTCTTGGATCAAAAGGAGCTGGGATGACATAGTCCGGTGAAAGTTCATCATCTGAAATCAAGTTTGCAATAGCATGAACAGCCGCCACTTTCATTTCTTCATTAATGTGAGTGGCATGTGTATCCAAGGCTCCTCTGAAGATACCTGGAAACGCCAATACATTGTTAACTTGATTTGGGAAATCAGAACGTCCTGTTCCAATCACTTTGGCACCATATTGTTTCGCAACATCCGGCATGATTTCCGGTATTGGATTTGCCATTGCAAAAATGATTGGATCTTCATTCATTGATTGAACCATTTCAGGAGTTAAAGCTCCTTCAACTGATACACCAATAAACACATCCGCACCCCGGATCACATCCGCTAATGTTCCTTCAATTTTCTCCAAATTTGTCATTTTCGCAACTTGCTCTTTTATTTCATTCATGCCGTACGTACGACCTTCAAAAATTGCACCTTTTGTATCGCACATAATCGCGTTTCTTACACCAAAATGATATAAAAGTTTAACAATTGCAATCCCGGCTGCACCTGCTCCATTTAATACTACTTTAATATCTGAAATTGATTTACCAACGAGCTTCAATGCATTTAATAAACCAGCAACCGTTACAATTGCAGTTCCATGTTGGTCATCATGAAAAACAGGAATATTTGCTTCTTTTTTTAGTCTTTCCTCAATTATAAAGCAGTTTGGAGCAGCGATATCTTCTAAATTGACGCCGCCAAAAGTTGGCTCCAACAATTTGACAGTTTCAACAATTTTGTCAATATCGGTTGTTTTTAAGCAAATCGGAAAAGCGTCAACACCAGCAAAGCTTTTAAATAAAACAGCTTTTCCTTCCATAACCGGCATCGCTGCTTCAGGTCCGATATTGCCTAAACCTAGTACAGCCGTACCATCTGATACTACTGCTACCATATTACCCTTCATTGTATATTCATAAACTTTATTTTTATCTTCATAAATAACTTTACAAGGCTCTGCAACCCCTGGTGAATAAGCTAAGCTTAAATCATAGGCATTGAGTACTTGAACCTTTGATTTTATTTCCAATTTACCTTTGTTTACTCGATGAATATGCAGTGCTTCCTCCCGTAGAACGGACATCCCTTTCACTCCTTTAAGTATTCCGATAAAAATTATGACCTAGTCTTAAACATTAGTTCTAAACTCTTTTATTATATCAAAAGTGAAATTCATGTAAAGATGCTATATTTTTTTACCTTTTTTTTATTTCTCCAATTATTTTTTTATTACAACATTTTTCGACCCTAAGACGATCTTTAATTTTTTCAGACATTCATCTGACAATTTTACAGACCATTCCTTTGGCAATAACACTGTTTTTTGTTCCTCTGCATAATAAATTAATACATCCGTTGTTCCAGGATATTGTTTTAATATATTTTTTATTTGGTATAATTTCCCTGACTCTTGTTGATTTTTGTCAACTTTTAAATATAACTTTTCAAAAGCATGTTCTTTAATGTCGGTAATTGATATTACTTCCTGTACAATCAATTGCACCTTTTGTTCCCTTTCATCTACCTTGCCATTGACTAATAGTATTTCTCCTTTTTGAAGCAAGTGTGCATATTTTTGGAATACAGCGGGGAATATAACAGCTTCAATCCCTCCTGTTTCATCACTTAAAACTAGAAAGGCCATTTGGTCCCCTTTTTTTGTTTTAATTACCTTGACCTCTTCAAGCAAAGCTCCGAAATAGACATTTGTGCCAAATTCCGTTTTTATATTCGCAGCTTTTCTTGCATTCATGCGGGTTAATAAATGATGGTAAGGTTCAATCGGATGATTGGATAAATAAAAACCGAGCACTTCTTTTTCAAACTGCAATTTAACTTCTGTTGTGAACGGATCTATCTGCATATATTGTGGTTTTGGAACGATGTCATCCGATAAATAAAAACCACCCTCTTCTTCTTTTGCTAGTTCAGCATATTCGATTGCCCGGTCTACACTTGCCAAGAGTACAGCTCTGTCTTTCCCAAATTCATCAAAGCTTCCTGACAGAATGAGCGATTCAATAACACGTCTGTTTACTACACGCAATTGAACCCTTGCACAAAAGTCAAATAAATCTTTAAATGGACCATTTTGCTTGCGCTCATGAACAATTTCTTTTAATGCTTGAATACCGACATTTTTAATCGAGCTTAAACTAAATCTTATTTTTCCATCTTCTACTGTAAAAGTCACACCGCTATTGTTAATGGATGGAGGCAAGATTTTAATTTGTTTTTGCTTCGCTTCACCGATGTATTGGGCAATTTTTTCTTCATTACCGATGACGCTTGAGAGAAGCGCAGACATAAAATAAAGCGGATAATTAGCCTTTAAGTAAGCAAGCCAATAAGCGATCAAACTATATGCAACAGCATGGCTTCGGTTAAAGCCATAGTTTGCGAAACGAACGATCAGGTCATACACTTTTTTCGCAACATTTTCATCATACCCGTTGGCAAGGCAGCCTTTAATAAAATGATCTCGCTCTTTTTCTAAAATTTCCCTTTTCTTTTTACTTACAGCACGCCGCAAGAGATCCGCTTCTCCTAGTGAAAAACGAGCCATCTTTGAAGCAATTTGCATAATTTGTTCTTGATAAACAATAACCCCATATGTCGGCTCTAATATTTCTTTTAAATCCGGGTGAGGATAAGAGATCTTTTGTCTTCCATGCTTTCTAGCAATGAAAGTTGGGATATTTTCCATAGGGCCTGGACGATACAATGCATTGACCGCTGCAACGTCTTCTAAATTCGTTGGCTTAAGTTGCCTAAGTACGTTTCTCATTCCGGCAGACTCGAGTTGGAAAACTCCTGTCGTATCTCCGTCACCTAACAAGGCAAATGTCTTTTCATCATTCATCGGAATTTCGTTAAGATTAATCGTTTGATTTAATTCTTTTTGAATGAGCTCTAGGATGTTCTCTATTAAAGTCAAGTTTCTTAATCCTAGAAAGTCAAATTTTAAGAAACCAATTTCTTCGAGAATATCCATCGGATACTGGGTTAAATTAATCCCTTCATGACCTTGCTGCAAAGGAATAAAATTTGACAGCGGCAAATCGCTAATAACGACACCAGCTGCATGTGTGGAAGTATGGCGCGGCAGCCCTTCTATTTTTAAAGCGATTGAAAAAACTTTTCTTGCATCTTTATTCTGTTTAAGCTCCGCCTGAAGAGCTGTCGATTCCTTGATAGCCTCTTTTAAAGTAATGCCAGTTCGTGCCGGAATAAGTCTTGTATACTGATCAATCTCTGGTGATGGCACACCCAGTACTCTGCCAACGTCTCGAATAGATGCACGTGCTCCCAACGTTCCAAACGTAATAATTTCAGCAACATGTTCAATTCCATATTTTTTAGAAACATATTGAATCATTTCATCACGGCGATGGTCTGGAAAATCGATATCAATATCTGGCATCGAAACTCGCTCTGGATTTAAAAATCTTTCAAACAATAAATTGTATTTCAATGGATCGACGTTTGTAATTCCAAGGACATAACTAACTAAAGACCCCGCTGCCGATCCCCTCCCTGGACCAGTTAAAATTTTATTTTTATGAGCGTAATTCATAAAATCCCATACAATTAAAAAATAATCGCTGAAATTCATTTTTCGAATAACAGCAAGTTCATAATTTAAGCGGTTGATCGCTTCCTCGGGCACCTCACCTTTATACCTTTTGGAAAGCCCTTTGAAACATAGACTTTTTAAATATTGATCGCTGGTGATGCCGCTTGGTAACGGGAACTTCGGTAACATCTTCTCACCGAGAGAGATCGTCACTTCACATTCATTTGCAATTTTCACTGTATTGGCAAGTGCCTCAGGAAGATGGCTAAATTGCTGAAAAATCGTATTTTCATCTTTGAAATAGTGCTCCCATCGAAACATACTGAAATCGGATTCGGATAATTTTGTTCCATCCTTAATACATTTCAAACACTCATGAATCATCGCATCATCCTGTTTTAAATAGTGAACCGGATTTGTAACAACAGCCGGAAAATTATTTTCTTGGCAAAATTGGATAACACGACTGTTCAAGAGTTCATCATGCTGTGTCCGACTGGGCTCTATCGCTATATAAAAATTGCCAGGAAACAATTGTGCATACTTTTCATAAATTTGTACCACCTCATGAAAAGGGTGGTACAATAAACTATTGTTAATTTCTCCTAAAGCTGGGGAAATGGCAATTAAATGATTGGCATAAAGAGCAACGACATTGAGCGGAACACCGTTTGGATAATCGGTTTGGACAAATGTTGTAAGCTTCAATAAATTGCGGTAGCCATCATTATTTTTTGCCAGAAGTAAAAGCGGGAAACTCTTTTCTTGATTGTCTTGTTCCGAAGTGGATTCAATCGAGAGAATGATCCCGATGATCGGTTTGATCTTGTGTGCCTTGCACGCTTTGTAAAAAGGAACAACTCCGTACATGGCATTTTCATCAGTAAGCGCCAATGCTGAATAGCCCAATTCGGAAGCAGACTTGACAAGTTCCTCTATCGTTAACGTACTATTCAACAAGCTATACGAACTATGGACATGAAGATGGACAAACTTCATTATTCTCACACCTTTTAGCCTTGTAAGACACTTCTATATAATAAAACAAACATACTTCGCCTTTTTTGTCCATATGTATTAATAGATTTAACTTTGTTCAACGGGCTTACACTTCTTTAGTTCAGGGAGATGGCATGATGGAACAAGAACGCTTTATGGCAACAATGATCAACTGTTATTTTATTGCCCTCGGTATTTTATTGGGCGGCTCTTTAATCGGAGGGATTGCTGCTTTTCTGATTGGGGAACCTCCACTTACAATGATAGGAAGAATTGCAAAAAGCTTAAAAATATGGGCAATTGTTGCGGCTATTGGCGGAACTTTTGATGCCATTACGAACTTCCAGCGCGGTTTATTTGATGGGGTGCCCCTTGATATTTTTAAGCAAGTCCTTTTAATTGTTTCTGCCATGGGTGGAACGCAAACTGCTTCAAAAATAATTAGCTGGCTCATACAGGAGAATGTTTCGTAATGAGAATCCCGCCTTTTTATCTAAAACAATCTTGGCAACGATTGTTGGCCGGATTTTTTATAGGATTCCTCGCCGGCTTCCTTGTTTTTTTATTTATGTATGGCCATGTGCAAGACAAACAAGTCCAATTAATTATGGAACAGCAAGCAAAAATTAAACAATTGGAAAGAGAGAAAGAGATTTGGCAAAAAGATTATGAAAAGTTAAATGAAGAAAACAAAAAGAAATTAATTATTGAAGAAATTAATATTTATTTTACAAATGAAAAGAAATTGATGCTCAATGAATTTACAAAATTCAACTTGCAGCAAGCGATTAAAGAAGATATTAATACGATCATCAAAAAAGATATTGAAACGGTCGCTGAAAATGTAAAATTACTTATCAACACGATTGAAAATAAGACGATCACACTAGAAGAACAAAATTATCGTCTAAAAGTAGAGCAGCTCCATTTATTTACAAGACTTGATCTCTATTTAAAAATTGAGATTCAGTAATAGGGGACGGTTCCTTTTTTACTACTAAAGAACCGTCCATTGCTTCAAATATCATTTATTCCTTCTTAAATTCCAAGCAAGCTTTTTCTAAATCTGCAATGATTAAATTTCGATCCTCCCAATTGTATATCGTAGCTCCCGATGCGAGTGGGTGGCCCCCTCCATTGTATTTTTGGGCAATCGTATTTACAATCGGTCCTCTTGAGCGAAGACGCACACGGATTTCTTTGTCTTCTTCAATAAAGAATACCCATGCTAACACATTTTCAATATTTCCTAATGTTCCAACTAATTGGGAAGCATCAGCAACTGTAACGTTAAATTTTTCGAGCATTTCTTTTGTGATCGAAATATGAGCAACCCCTGATGGTGTATGAACAAAGTTTTGCAAAATATATCCTTGCAAATGAGCGACCTCTAATTTCGTATTATAAAGTCCGTCGTACAATTCTGTCCGATTAAAATTATACTCTAACAAATCAGCGGCATATCTAAATGTTTTTATATTAGTGCTCGGAAATAAAAATCTTCCTGTATCTCCGACAATGCCGGCATACATTAACCGTGCCGCTTTTTCATTCATTTTTAATCCTTTATCTTTTCCAGATAAATAAAATTCATAAATTAACTCACTGGTTGAACTGGAAGTTGTATCAACCCATATAAGATCGCCATATTGATCATGGTTTGGATGATGATCAATTTTTATGATCTTTTCACCGAGTTTATACCGTTGATCGCTTATTCTTTCTTGATTGGCTGTATCACAAACAATAACTAAAGCTCCTTCATAAGTTTCATCAGCTATTATGTCCATTTCATTTAGAAATCGTAAGGAATCATACATTTCTCCAACAACATAAACTTTTTTATCCGGAAAAGATGCTTTTAAAATTTCAGCTAATCCACCTTGGGAGCCTATTGCATCTGGATCAGGACGTACATGGCGATGAATAATAATCGTATCGTATTGCTTAATGATTTCCAAAATCTCTGCTTTCATATGATCCTCCATTTATTTAGCTATTTTTTATTATCATTGTTCAACAACAGTCAAATCAATTAAAATTAAACATAGACTTTCTTTTAATGGTACAATAAGTTACGTAAAAAGAGAAATATAATATGGAGGAATTTACATGCCTATCTTTGCCGTACTTTCCGTTCTATGTATCACTGCATATGTTTTTTTCAGGATTAAATATTTTCGCATAAAACTACCATATTATCGACAATGGACATCAAGTAAAGCAACAATCGCATTAGGTCTTTTTATGTTTTTCTTCGGACTTGATCAATTAATTATTTGGAGAGATAAAGTCGCTATTATCGTAGGCATCGTTTTTGCGGTTGTTGGTTTGGTGTATGCGTACCAAGGATACAGAGCTTTTAAATATTACCAAGTGAAAGCGATAGAAGAAGCTGAAGAACAATATAAAAATAAAGGCTGACAAATATGCCAGCCTTTTTCTTTCTATCGATCAATCAATTGAGCCATCAATAAGGCTTTTCCTACATTTTTGCCATCTTGATAAACATCGACATCAACCTTCCCGAACTTTCGTCCCACTTCCAACACTTTTGGATGTATTTCCAACGTCGTATCGATTTGAACAGGCTTAATAAAATAAATCGTTAAATTTTCAATAACTAAATCGCCTTTTTTATAATTGCGCAAAACACGGCTTCCTGCCTCGGTGACAATCGTTGTAAAAACCCCGTAGGAGATAGTGCCGAGATGGTTCGTCATTTGCGGTGTAACTTTAATAAGATAAGAATGTGGAGGGCCATCATTGTTTTCTGAAAACTGGCTTGTCACAATATCGTCAATTGTATCGCCAACTTGAGGCTGTCTCTGAATCACCTGCAACGCTTTTAACACATCTTGACGGCTGACAATTCCAAGCAATCGATTATGATCATCAACAACCGGCAAAAGTTCAATTCCTTCCCAAACCATTAGGTGGGCAGAATTGGCTACCGATGTACGGGCATTGACAGTGATCGGATTTTTCGTCATCACTTTTTCAATTGGCAACTGCCGGTCAACCCCCATAATATCTTTCGAAGTGACCATTCCATACACTTTCATATTTTCATCTACAACCGGGAAGCGGCTATGCTTTGTTTCTGAATTTAATTCATACCATTTATCAACCAAATCTGTTGTTTTCATAAAAAATGTACGATCAACAGGTGTTAATATATCGTCAACTACAACAATTTCTTTTTTTATGAGTTGGTCATAAATGGCCCGGTTAATCATTGTGGCTACTGTAAATGTGTCATAGCTTGTTGAGATAATCGGCAGCTTTTTCTCATCGGCCAACTGCTTTACTTTTTCTTCAGCATCAAAACCGCCTGTTATTAGAACGGCTGCCCCTGCTTTCAATGCTTCTTCATGAGCACGATCGCGGTTGCCCACAATTAATAAATCTCCGGCCCCAACATACCTCAACATCGCCTCTAATTTCATCGCACCAATTACGAACTGATTTAAAGTTTTATGTAGCCCTTCTTTTCCTCCTAAAACTTGCCCATCAACAATATTTACAATTTCAGCATAGGTTAACTTTTCTATATTTTCCTTTTTCTTTTTTTCAATCCGAATCGTTCCAACGCGTTCAATAGTACTAACTAATCCTTTATTTTCAGCATCCTTGATCGCTCGGTACGCTGTTCCTTCACTAACATTTAAATCTTTTGCCACTTGCCGTACGGAAATTTTATGACCAACTGGCAATGATTCTATATGCTGCAAAATTTGTTCATGCTTTGTCGCCAACTCAATCACCATACCTTCAGCGAAATAGATTTGAAATCAATCATTCGCAATATATCTTTTATATTATACCTTGGCGATAGAGTTGACTTCAATGCATTGCCGTGATAAATAGTAGTAGTTTTGCTAAAATTTTATGAACAATTTTTATAGTTCTATAAAATCACCAGGTTTTAATAGTTTTCCATTAATATTTTGTTGTGAAAGTCTGGAAACAAATGCCTCTCCATCTTGCTGAATGACTGGGAACGTGTTAAAGTGGATTGGCACGACCGTTTTCGCTTTGACCCATTGAGCGGCAATCAGAGCATCATCTGGTCCCATTGTAAAGTTATCACCAATTGGTAAAAACGCAACATCAATTTCGTTCAGTTCCCCAATTAATTTCATATCGGAGAATAGCGCTGTATCGCCTGCATGATAAATTGTTTTTCCTTCGTTTGTAAATAAAATTCCTGAAGGCATACCGGTGTAAATAATTTCTTTCGTATCATCTTTTATAAATGATGAACCATGAAATGCTTGTGTAAACTTAACTTTTCCAAAATCAAATTGATAAGAACCGCCAATATGCATCGGATGTACTTTCAATCCTTGCCAGCCTAAATAAACAGCTAATTCATTAGGAGCAACTACAAGAGCATCATTTCGTTTTGCTAGTTGCACTGTATCTCCGACATGATCCCCATGACCATGAGTTAATAGAATTGCATCTACCTTTAGTTCTTCTGCGTTTAAGTCACTTAATCCATTTCCGGTAATAAACGGATCGATAATGATTCGTTTCCCTTCCGTTTCAATCAAAACAGCAGCATGACCATGATAAGAAACTTTCATTTGTATTCGCCCCTTTGCATTATTTTTTCATTCAATTACTCATATACAACAAAAATCTTTAAAATTCCTTTAATTAATCCTTCATTATTTTAATAAATTTACATCCATCTGTTCAAATTTGGAAAACGCTTGGATTGTGCTTCCATATATTTTAAAATATTTTATCAAATGATTATTTTAGAAAAAGAGGGGATCTTTAATGGTGCAAAAACGAATTAGTGAACTAGTAAAATGGATGAAACAAAAAGATATAAGTGCCTCGCTTTTAACATCAACAGCCAATATTTTTTATATAAGTAATTTTTATACGACACCACATGAACGAGTTGCCGCAATTTTCCTTTTCCAAGAAGAAGAACCATTTTTAATTTGTCCGAAAATGGAAACTGGTGAAGCTAAAGCAAGCGGTTGGGGTTTCGAGATTATAGGTTATAGTGATACAGATAATCCATGGGAACTGATTCAAAAAGCGTTCCAAAAAAGAAACTTAAACGTCAATACGTTGGCAATTGAAAAAGAACACCTCAATGTTAGCCGCTGTGAAAATTTACAATCTATTTTTCCAAATGTAAAGTTTGAATCTTTAGAAGAAATCATGCACGAACTCCGTTTAATCAAAGACGAAAAAGAAGTTAGTTTATTAAGAGAAGCGGCAAAGCTCGCAGATTTAGGTGTAGAAATCGGTATCAGTGCTATTAAAGAAGGGAGAACAGAATTAGAAATCGTAGCAAAAATTGAATATGAGTTGAAAAAGAAAGGCGTTAAAGATATGGCTTTTTCAACAATGGTCTTGACTGGCAAAAAAACAGCATCCCCTCACGGTTCACCAGGCCTTCAAGACATCCGAAAAGGAGACCTTGTCTTATTTGATCTTGGTGTCGTTTTAGATGGCTATTGTTCTGATATAACCCGCACTGTTGCCTATTACTCTATTAATGAAAAACAGAAAGAAATTTATGATACTGTCTTAAAAGCTCAATTAGCCGCCCTAAAGGAATGCAAACCGGGAATTGAAATCGGAAAAATTGATCAGGTCGCTCGAGATATTATTACTAAAGCAGGTTATGGGGAATATTTCACCCATCGAATTGGACATGGTCTTGGTATTGATGTCCATGAATACCCTTCCATGCATGCAGCAAACAAAAATCTATTAAAAGAAGGGATGGCATTTACAATCGAACCAGGAATTTATGTTGCTGACGTTGGAGGCGTTCGTATTGAAGATGATATTATTATTTCAGCTGACGGAGCAGAAGTGTTAACGAATTTCCCGAAAGACCTGCAAATTATTAAGTAAATCGTTAAGAAATGAAATAAAGAAAGTGAAGAAAAGACATTCAATTTTCTCCACTTTCTTTCTCCATATTCCACAATTAAGCAGCTATTTCTTAAAAGTTTCGTACTTATTTACTTCTTCAATAACTCTAATGGGTCACAATATTCTAAGCCGTGTGCTTCAGCAACAGCTTTGTATGTGACATACCCATTCAACGTATTCAACCCTTTTAATAAGGCTGTATTTTCTAAGCAAGCGTTTTCAAAACCTTTATTAGCAATTTGTAATGCATAAGGTACAGTTACATTTGTTAAAGCAATGGTTGCTGTATGTGGCACTGCCCCTGGAATATTAGCCACTGCATAATGGACAACACCGTATTTTTCATAGGTAGGATTTGAGTGAGTTGTAGCATGATCGATCGTTTCTACAATACCGCCTTGGTCTACGGCAACATCAACAATAACCGAACCTTTTGGCATCGACTTAACCATTTCTTCCGTGACAAGCCGCGGTGCACGGGCTCCCGGAATGAGTACAGCTCCAATGAGTAAATCAGTCTCTTTAAGTGTTTCAGCAATATTATAAGGATTTGAAATTAAAGTTTTGATTTGATTGCCAAAAATATCATCTAATTGACGCAAACGTTCCGGACTGATATCAATAATCGTCACATCAGCGCCTAAACCAATGGCAATTTTAGCAGCATTTGTTCCAACAACTCCGCCGCCAATAATCGTCACTTTTCCTCTTTTCACACCTGGGACGCCCGATAGTAATATCCCTTTTCCCCCTTTAGGCTTTTCCAAATACTGCGCCCCAATTTGTGCAGCCATACGTCCGGCAACTTCACTCATCGGAGTAAGGAGTGGCAGCGAGCGATTTGGGAGTTCAACTGTTTCATAAGCGATCGAAACAACTTTTTGTTTTATTAATTCTTTCGTTAATTCAGCTTCTGCTGCAAGATGCAAATAGGTAAATAAAACTAAACCTTCACGAAAATAGCGATATTCTGATTCAATCGGTTCTTTTACTTTCATGACCATTTCCATTGACCATGCTTCTTCAGCAGTTTTTACAATCTTTGCACCTGCATTCATATACTCTTCATCTGAAAATCCAGAACCTAAACCTGCTCCACTTTGAACATAAACTTCGTGTCCAGAATTCACTAAATGAACAACGCCTGCAGGAGTCATTGCCACACGATTTTCATTGTTCTTGATTTCTGTTGGTACACCTATTCGCATTGATATTCCTCCCAGCTATTCTATTAAGTCAATATCACAACTATTTTAACATATTATTCAAACTGATGAGAAAAAATTTTCATGAATTACCATTATATTCATAAATCTTATTTATCCACCATTTCTTAACCAATTTGTCAATTTATTTTCAATTTTTGAACAAATTAAATTGAATTGTATGGTATAATAAATTTATAAATTACCTTACATTGCCAATGAGGGGGAATTATCATGAGTTTTTCCTATAAAAATATTTTAGTGGCAATTGATGGCTCTAAAGAATCAGAAAGAGCATTTAAAAAAGCGGTTTCAATTGCAAAAGCCAACAATGCAAAATTGATGATTACCCATGTAATTGACACAAGATCATTTGCAACTGTTGAAGCATATGACCGCACCCTCGCTGAACGTGCAGAAGAATTTGCCACAGATTTGCTTGAATCTCATAAAAAAGAAGCAGAAAAAGAAGGCGTCCAAAACGTCGAAACAATTGTAGAATACGGCTCACCGAAAGTAAGGATTGCAAAAGAAATTGCTCCAAAACATAATGCTGATCTAATCGTATGCGGAGCAACTGGATTAAATGCAGTTGAACGCTTCTTCATTGGTAGTGTTTCAGAACATATAACCCGGTATGCAAAATGCGATGTTTTAGTCGTGCGCATTGAGGGAGATGTCGAGGAATAAAGATTCATAGTAAACCTTCATAGAAAAAAAAGCGTTGGAACTATTCATCCAACGCTTTTTTTGCTTTCTCTAATGCCAATTTAACTTGTTCGAACCCCGTACCACCTAAGCTGTTCCGTCTAGAAACTACCGTTTTGGGTTGTAAAACTTCATAAATATCTTCTTCAAACAACGGGGACGCTTCTTTATACTCATCGATCGTTAAATCTAACAAAAATACACCTTTTTGAATACAATATAAAACTAATTTTCCAACAACCTCATGAGCCTCGCGGAATGGCATGCCTTTTGTTGCCAAGTAATCTGCCAATTCCGTTGCATTTGAAAAATCAGCTTTTACCGTTTGCTCTAACACATCTGTCTTAATTGTTAATGTCTCAATCATGCCCGCAAAAATTTGCAATGACCCTTTAACTGTCTTAACCGCATCGAACATTCCTTCTTTATCTTCTTGGAAATCTTTATTATAGGCTAACGGTGTTCCTTTCATGACGGTTAATAAACCAAATAGAGCCCCGTAAACCCGCCCGGTTTTTCCGCGGATTAATTCTGCCATGTCAGGGTTCTTCTTTTGCGGCATGATGCTTGAACCTGTCGCAAATGTATCATCAATTTCAATAAAATTGAATTCTGAACTAGACCATAAAATTAATTCTTCGCAAAAACGGGACAAGTGCATCATCAAAATCGATGCGTTGCTTAAAAACTCTATAATATAATCCCTGTCGCTAACAGCATCTAAACTATTTTGATAAACCCCATCAAATCCTAATAGTTTCGCAGTATATTCGCGATCTATTGGAAAGGTTGTCCCAGCTAACGCACCAGCGCCAAGCGGAGAAATATTGATTCTTTTATACGCCTCTTGCATACGTTGATAATCACGCTCTAACATCCAAAAATACGCTAAAAAGTGATGAGCTAGCGACACCGGCTGGGCTCTTTGCAAATGTGTGTATCCTGGAATAATTGTTTCAATATGTTGTTCCGCTTGTTTTACGAGCGCTTTTTGTAAAGCCCGAATCGATTCTAAAATTTCATGAACTTGATTTCTTAAATACAAGTGCACATCAGTAGCAACTTGATCATTACGGCTGCGGCCAGTATGAAGCTTGCCTCCTACTGGGCCTATTAAATCAATGAGCTGTTTTTCGATATTTAGATGAATATCTTCATAACGAACAGAATATTCTAATTCGCCGTTTTTTGCTTTTTCTAATAAAGTTTGTAAGCCAGCCTTAATTTGCTCAACTTCGTCATTCTTTAAAATCCCGCATTTACCAAGCATTGTTACATGGGCGAGACTTCCTTGGATATCTTCTTCGACGAGCTGTTTATCAAAGTGGATCGATGCTCCAAACTCATCGACCCACTCTTCGGCTGTTTTTTGGAAACGTCCACCCCAGAGCTTTTTCACACATTCACCTTCTTCTTGCCGTTTACCATGCTGTGTACTTGTGTTGGAAGACCCCATAATTTCGTAAAGCCGATCGCTGCTGTATGATCAAATGTATCTTCCGTTGTGTAAGTAGCAAGTTTTTCATTGTATAAAGAGTAGTCTGATTTACGTCCATCTACAATGGCATTGCCTTTAAATAATTTTACGCGAACAACGCCTGTAACTGTTTTTTGCGTTTCAGTTAAAAATGCTTTTAATGCGTCAGTTAAAGGTGAAAACCATAAACCATTATAAATAACTTCTTCTAATTTCATTTCTATAATTGGTTTGAAATGAGCAACTTCGCGAGTAAGTGTTAAATCTTCTAGTTCTTTATGAGCCTTAATTAAAGTTACTGCAGCAGGTGCTTCATAAACTTCACGAGATTTGATTCCCACTAAGCGGTTTTCAACATGGTCAATTCGTCCAACTCCGTGTTTTCCTGCCAATTTATTTAATGTAAGGATTAACTCATCTAATGGATAATATTTGCCATTAAGTGCAACTGGCTTCCCTTGAACGAATTCAATTTCAACATATTCCGGTGTATCCGGTGCATTTTCAATTGAATTTGTCAATTCATAAGCATCTTCCGGCGGAGCAGCCCAAGGATCTTCCAAAATACCGCATTCATTCGCACGTCCCCAAAGATTTTGGTCGATTGAATAAGGGCTGTCTAAATTGATTGGAATAGGAATACCATGTTTTTTAGCATATTCAATTTCTTCTTCACGAGACCAGCTCCACTCACGAACTGGTGCGATCACTTCTAATTCTGGATTTAATGCTGCAAATGATACTTCAAAACGAACTTGGTCATTACCTTTTCCAGTACAACCATGAGCTACCGCTTGAGCACCTTCTTGTTCAGCAATTTCCACAAGTTTTTTCGCAATTAACGGACGGGATAGAGCTGATACTAAAGGATACTTATTTTCATACATCGTATTTGCATAAAGAGCAGGAAGAACATATTGTTCCGCAAATTCATTTTTTGCATCAATAACGATTGATTTAATTGCACCAACTTTTAAGGCTTTTTCTTTAATAAAATCTAAATCTTTTCCCTCACCGACATCGAGGCAAACCGCAATTACATCATATCCTCTTTCAGCAATCCATTTGATTGCTACAGATGTATCTAAACCTCCAGAATAAGCAAGAACACATTTTTTGTTAGCCACTGCTGACTCCTCCTCAGATTCTGTATAAAGATTCTTTATATTTTATATTTATTCATTCGAAAACAAAAATGTAAGAGGAAAATCCCTCTTTGAAAGAATGTTTATTCATTAATACACTATACTCTAACAACTTTTTTTTAATTTTTCAATAGGTTTTATAAAAATTATTTTTAAAAATTACTAAGATTGGTCATCCTATGAAAATTCATGTACAATGGATAAGTAATAGGGGGAGAGTCTAATGCGGGAATATTTTCAAGAAGATTCAAGATTAGGAATCTTGTTGCCACGCTTACAAAAAGAATGGCATGAACATAGTCTTAATGAGCAACAACAAATTTTAGCTTTTTGGGAAACGGAACGAGGAAAAATTCCAGACCGTATAAAAGAGTTAGAAACAACAATTAATTCAAAACAAGCAGAATTAGATAAAGAAGAAGATTTTCGCCGTTCATGCCAGCTAAATGCTGAAATATCAGAACTGGCATCAATTATTAATGATTTATGGATTTGGTTCCGTATTGATCAAAATGTAATAGAAGAAAAAATCCATGGATAAAGTTTAAGAAGCAACGGAAACCGCTGCTTCTTTTTATTTGTTTTTCCGTATTTCACGTACGACGTGAGTAAGTTCTGGCAAAATTAATTTGTTCATCGCAAGTTTAACTGCACCGGATGAACCTGGTGTTGAAAAAATCGCTTTCCCCATTGCAACACCGGCAATCGCCCGGCTTAATATCGCTGCAGATCCAATATCCTCGGTATAACTGAGCATCCTGAATATTTCTCCAAAACCGACCATTTCTTTTTCAATAATTTCTTGGACGGTTTCAATGGTCACATCCCGTTTGGCGATGCCTGTGCCGCCATTGATTAGTATTACATCCACTTTTTCATCAAGGCACCCCATTATGATCGCACGCTTAATTTCTGCTTGTTCGTCTTTAACAATTAAATAATTCATCACTTCATGTCCGTGTTCTTGAAGCAAAGTCCTCATTAAGGCGCCGCTTTTATCGGTTTCTTCCGTACGAGTATCGCTAACGGTAATAACCATGCAGCGAACAGATTTAGGTGCTTCTTTTTTATGTTCTAAAACGCTCACGAAATCACCTCAAGACTTCTTTATTTGTTTTTATCAATTAAATATCGCATCTGATAGTAACGATTAGCAAATTCCGTTACTTGACGTGATAGCCGATAATTCATGCCAGCGCCGACAGCCATTCCGATTAACGGGAGACCTTGGATTAGTTTTTTTCTAAACATCATAATCACGATTGATTTCATTATTTGAATCAATGGTTGTTCAAGCCAACTTTCATTTGTTAATTGCTCATCTTTTTCGTAAAAATAATAAAGCTGTTCATCAAATTGCTGCGCTTCTTCTAAAAGCTTTGACCATCCTTCTGCCCGCATTCGTTTAGGTAATGTCGCCGCATGAAAGACTTTTAAAGAAGTCATCATTTCAAACGGGATGTTGACATCATATCCATATACAAGGGCAATATTTTGAACAGCTCTCAAGTTTAAAACAATAATTGCTGGAATATCTACCCCTAATAGGATGCCTCCAGTACCAGCAAGCCCGCCTTGCATAAGAGAATAAATACGGTATTTGGCAATTTGTTGATCTGCTAAATAAGAAAGCTGATCGATCGTCAACCTTTTCATATCTGATATTTTTTTGATGCTTTCATCAAGTACACGTGCAGATTTTAATAAATGCTCTTTCGCTTGTATTTGTGAATCGGACCCTTGGATAAAAGCATGAAGATGAAATAGCCACTGATCCAAGTTTTTGAAAAATTGCTCTTTAATATTTTCATCAAGCTTATTGAAACTGGCTTCCACCCACTTATCAATGGTGCGTTCGATATCGCTCGGAATATATTCGAATAAAGTACGCTCCCATGAGGCAATATCCTGATAAACCTGCTTTTCACGATCCGACCATTTCATTCAACGTCCCCCTATAATTGGATAGTACCTTCCTAACTTACTTATACTTTTATTTTGCCTTGTTGACTCACGAAATGGAAGATCAAAGAAGCTTTTATAACGCAAGACGTACAGTGTCTCTCGCAATCATAACTTCCTCATTTGTCGGGATCACAAGCACTTTCACTGGAGATTGCGGCTGATTGATGAACGCTTCTTTCCCGCGGACTTTATTTAATTCTTCATCCCAATAAACACCCATGAATTCAAGGCCTTGTAAAACACGCGCCCGGACAACATCGCTATTTTCCCCGATGCCGGCAGTAAAGATAATTGCGTCTACCCCTCCCATTCTTGCAGCATAAGATCCGATATATTTATGGATGCGAGAAGCAAACACATCGAGGGCAAGACGGGCGCGTTCATTTCCTTTTTCAGCTTCAGCCTCTATATCACGAAGGTCGCTTGAAAAACCTGAAATAGCAAGCAAACCACTTTGTTTATTAAGAACTTCTAGCACTTCATCAGCAGTTTTTCCCGTTTTTTCCATAATATACGGAATTAAAGCTGGATCTATATTTCCTGAACGTGTTCCCATCGTCACCCCGGCCAACGGTGTAAATCCCATCGATGTATCAATGGATTTCCCACCTTGTATAGCAGCTATACTTGCCCCATTTCCGAGATGACATGATAATAACCGAAGGGTATGGAGCGGTCGGTTTAACAGTTCCGCAGCACGCTCTGACACATATTTATGAGATGTGCCGTGGAAGCCGTATTTTCGAATCCCAAATTTTTTATAATATTCATAAGGCAAGCTATACAAAAAAGATTGCTCCGGCATTGATTGATGAAAAGCTGTATCAAAAACTGCCACAGCCGGAACATTTGGCAAAACTTCCTTAAACGCCCGAATACCAACAAGATTTGCTGGATTATGCAATGGCGCCAATTCAGATAATTGTTCAATCGTCTCGATAACTTCATCAGTAATTAGTACGGAGTCGCTAAATTTTTCACCGCCATGGACAACACGATGGCCAATGCCCTCGATCTCATTTAGTGAAGAAACGACATTTAGTTGAATCAATTTATCAAGAAGCATTTTAACAGCGACAGCATGGTTTGAAATGTCTGTCACTTCTTTATATTTCTCTCCATTTACAGTAATACTAAAAATGGAATCTTTTAATCCAATTCTTTCAACAAGTCCTTTTGTTAAAACTTGTTCGCTCGGCATTTCAAATAATTGAAATTTTAACGATGAACTTCCTGCATTTACTGCTAAAATTTTAGCCATGAAGCGGTCAACTCCTTTTCCTAACTCATTCTATGATGTATAAATTTTTACATGTTGACGAAATAAAAAATTTAATTATGAAAGATTGTCACGAAACCAATTTTCAATCATGCGGACCATTCCTTTCATTGCATCTTTTTTTGAAAAACTAGGAAGTTCCGCTAAGAGCGCTTGTTTCGGAGGTTGAACATTTTCTCCTCTTTTCCGTAAAATAAATATGCTTTTAGCATGTTTATGATTTTTAAACAATGATAATGGAAGTTGCAGCAATCCGATAATGACTGCATTTTTCTTAATATATTCATGCAAATTTTTGGCCGTCTCACCATCAAACATGAAATTTGGAATCATTGCTATTAAATAGCCGCCTTCTTTCAAATGGCGCAAACTTTTTTCTATGTATAAATAATGAATAAAAGAATGGCCTTCAGATGATTTTAGTTCGTATTCAGAGGCAACAACGTCATTTGGATAATAACCGACTGGTAGATCGCTTACGATTAAGTCAACGTCCTCTACGAATAAAGGCTGAAGCGCGTCCTGTCTAAACAATTCGATCTCATGCTTTTGTAAATTAGCTCCGATATAGGCCAATTTTATTAATGTTTCATCAAATTCAATGCCGTAAGCTTGAATCTTTTTTTTCGAATTATTCAATATGGCTGTTAGTAAATTTCCTGTTCCACAAGCTGGATCAAGTAAACGAAACATCTGTTTGTCGTGTGTAAATTTATCTACTAAATAGCTCATAAAAAGACAAACAGCATCAGGAGTCATTTCATGATTCGGTTGAACGGCCTCCTTCATTCCTTTTAAAATTGCCAACTGAAATGCTTTTCGAATCGTTTCGTTTGGAATTTGTTCTAAATTTATCTTTTCATACTCATTCATGAGCTTTTCTATTGTATTCTTCGATAAATTTTGCAACACTTGACCTTCAAACAAATTTTCCCCTGTTTCAGCCAAAGCTTCCAAATAAGTTTTATTACTTTCATTCATAATTAATGTCGTCGAATGGTCAAAGACTTGAAATAGTTTTTCAATATCACCAAACATTGAATCCACCTGTATCCTCCTCTCAGAAAATATTTCCGAGCAGTATTTTAACATTAGAAAAGGGCTGTCTCAATCGACAGCCCCATTTTGTCACTTTATTTTGCGTTTTTGGCAGCTTCAATAGCCGCTTCATAGTTTGGATGGTTAGTAGCTTCTGTTACATATTCTACGTATGTAACTGTATCAGAAGAATCTACTACAAATACTGCACGTGTTAATAGTCGTAATTCTTTAATAACAACCCCATATGCTTCCCCGAATGAAAGATCACGGTGATCTGATAATGTTTGAACATTTTCAATTCCATTTGCTCCGCACCAACGTTTTTGCGCAAATGGCAAATCAACACTGATTGTTAAAATTTTTACATTATCAAGCTTTGAAGCTTCTTCATTAAAGCGTCTCGTTTGCGCATCACAAACTCCTGTATCCAATGATGGTACGACGCTAATTAATCGTACATGTCCTTTTGTATCATCTAATGTTACCTCTGATAAATCATTTGCTAATACCGTAAAGTTTGGTGCTTTATCACCAACTTTTACTTCATTTCCGATAAGAGTAACAGGATTTCCTTTAAAAGTTACATTTGCCATCTATGTTTCCTCCTTGTATAAGTTTCATCACTACTCCTACAATACCACTATTTCCATATTGTTAAACCTAAAAATTTAAAAAGTTAGCATTAAGCTAACTTTTTGATTAAATAGGCAGTTGTTCATTTCCGTTATTGCCTTGAGGCTGATCTTGTTTTTCCTCCTTTAAATCTTCACCATTTTTATTATTTTTACTAATCATACTTTGAATTTTTTCTACAGCTTGCGGCGCCAAATCAAGCAGCCTTTCAAATAAGTGGGTGCTTTCATCTAAATGGATCATTTTTACACCGGAAGCATTAACAACTAAAAAAGCAATCGGTGTAATTGAAACTCCCGCTCCGCTTCCGCCGCCAAAAGGAAGGCCTTGGTTATTTCCTTCACTTCCGCCATTTTGTCCTTGTATTTGAAATTCACTACCACCGGCCGCAAAGCCGAATCCAACTTTTGATACGGTTAAAATAACACTGCCATCAGGGGTTTCAACCGGATCGCCAATGATCGTATTAACATCAATCATTTGCTTCAAGCTTTCCATAGCTGTATTCATCAAACCTTGAATTGGATGTTCTGACATGTCGTTGGCCTCCTTTTACACTTTTCCAATATTTCACGACTCTGAATGCTCCGACCATAGCATGCCCTATTCGAAACGAAAAAATACATATTAATCTGGTGGTTGCGAAACGATCTTGAAAGGATGGGGTTATCGAAAGCTGCGGCATCGTCATTAGATTCATAGCTTTGCTTAATAAACCAACAATTGTTCCTTTTGCTGACCATAATAAACCGCTTGCAATGCCAGTTTGTGCCGCATCACCTAGTCCGAATGATGTATGCCATTCAAATTTATGTATAGAAATTTTCTTCAAAAATTTTTTTACGATTTCGTGAAAGTGGATGACATGATCAATAAATTCTTTTACTTGTTCAATTTTTTTCAAAATATCATTTACAGTAATTCTTTTCGTGTTTTCCGAAATTGGTACATGACTTTTCCCAACTTTTTGCTCATTTTTTACTATTAATGACGGATGGTCCGTATCTATTTTTAATAAAGGGACATCAATTGTGTAGGAGATGAGGCCGAATAAAGCCTTTATCGTAATTTTAAAGTGATTAGATTCATTATTGTGGCTAAGATCAACTTTTATTTTCAGTTTTGTAAAGGATAGAAGAAAAAGTAACACAATAATTACTAATACTATTAATAAAAACAACATCATCCCTTCACATCCTTTCTCTACCATTATCACCCCGCAAAACTTTAAATAAACCTGCTGTTCAATGAACGAGCAGGCTTCTTTTTTATTTTTTTATTTAATATCTAGAATAGGGGATTAAAAAACCTTTCCGTTCTTGAATAACGATTGTATCAGCAAAATAATCATGCCACCCTTGTTTTTTGCTTGATAGGAGAATGGCAATAAAACCAAGGAATAAAACAGTTTTGCTAATAAATTTTCCAATTAATTCCCTAAATATAACCGTACTCCATGTTAGTTTTTGAGAATTTTCATGTATAACCTTCATCCCGAAAACCATTTTCCCGAGCGTCTGTCCGAAAAATTTTGTCATTAGAATAAAGTAAGCATACATAACAGCAGCCGTTGCTATAACGATTGTAGAGAACATGCTTGTTTCTGATAATGGGATATCAAACATGCGAAACAATGGATATATAAAAATTCGATGCAAACTCCCGACAACAACCATATCTAATATATAAGCCCATAACCGAATCCAAAAGCCAGCGAGGACAACATAGTGCTGTATTTCCGGTTTCCAATTGTCTGTTTGCTTATATTCTTTTAATGGTTCTTTTTTTTCGGTGAATGATTCATCAACGATATGATCCACCCAATTCCTCCTTTTTTCATTAACGTGTATATAAGTACATGAGACGTGGAGCATTAGGCTGGTTTAATAATTTTGCTAAACCAATGATTTCAAAATCATTTGAAAAAAGCTTGTAGCTTGCCATTTTAAACAGCGAATTCAACGAAAAAGAAGGCTCATATTCAATGACGCTGACATCGCCGATCCCTTTCAATTTTTTCATCTCTCGAATGGCATCCTCTAAATAACCGAACTCGTCAATAAGTCCAAGATCCTTCGCTTGTCTACCATCATAAATTCGACCATCAGCAATTTTTCGCACTTTTTCAACCGGCATCTTTCTTCCTGTTGCAATGACATTGACGAATTCCTCGTAAGAATGATTGACCATCTCTTGTAATATTTTTCTTTCTTCTTCCGTCATTTCTCTCGTTGGACTTAAAATATCTTTATAGGGCCCGCTTTTGATCGTTTCAAATTTTACTCCGTACCGTTTAGCTAACTCGGCATAATTGATGCTTTGAATAATGACCCCAAGCGATCCTGTTAATGTTTCAGGACTGGCAAAAATTTTGTCTGCTGCTGTTGAAATATAATAACCTCCAGATGCAGCTAGGCTGCCCATTGACACATATATTGGTTTTCTTTGTTTTTCTTTAATATCGATCAATTTATCATATATTTCTGCACTTTCGAGCACTCCGCCTCCGGGAGAATTTACTCGAATTATTATTCCTTTCACATTTGCATCCTTTTGTGCCCGGTCAAGCATTCTCATAAATGTTTTGTGACGATATCCTGGCGTTGATATAAATGATTCGACCTCCCCCGTATCTTGGATAACGCCATTTATTTCCAACACAACTATTCTTCCTTGCTCTGAACCTGCTTCAAGGACGGTTTCTGTAAATTCTTCGTCAAAATCATTAAAAAAACTAACTTGCCATTCATCTATTTCTTCAAATGCTAAAGATGAAAGTACATTGACACCTAAAGAAAAGAAAAAAAGTAAAGTTGCTAATCCTAAAGCCATCCATCGTTTACTGTTCATAAAATACTCCTTTAGCATAGAATTTGATAAAAAAATATTTGAAAAAAGTTTCTTCAAACTTTATCTTAAAATAGTGCACCAACCCCTTGTAATAAAATCTTAAAAAATGCGCTCTTTTGAATTTTATGTGAGATGTTAATATAGTATGTAGGGTTAACATCAAAGGAGGACTAACAAAATGTCAGATTTGCGGAATATTTTCTTTTTTTATAAGCCAACCGAAAAAGCAGCAGAACTTTTGAAACCATTATTCAAAATTATGGAAAACCATGGATTTACCATTGTGCATGACTACAGAAAAGCAAATATCATTGCAAGTATTGGCGGCGATGGAACATTTTTGCAAGCGATCCGCAAAAGCGGATTTCGTGAAGATTGCTTATATATTGCAATTAATGATACGAATATTCCTATGCTTTATGCTGATTTTTCTATTCATGATACTGATAAAATTGTCGATGCGATCATCAATAACAATGTGGAAGTCCGCCGTTATCCTACAATTTTAGCAACTATTGATGGACATACATCATTTTATTGTTTAAATGAATGTACGGTACGTTCTTCTATTATTAAAACTTTCGTACTTGATGTATATATCGATGACTTATATTTTGAAACGTTCCGAGGGGATGGCATGATTGTCTCAACTCCAACTGGAAGCACTGGTTATTCAAAATCTGTAAAAGGTGCTGTCATCGATCCACTGCTCCCTTGCTTCCAGGTTAGTGAGTTAGCATCGTTAAACAATAATGCTTACCGTACGCTAGGAGCTTCTTTTATATTAAGCGGTGATAGAAAACTAACATTGAAGTTAGCTCAAGATGGCAATGATTATCCTGTCATCGGAATGGATAACGAAGCTTTGAGCATTCAACATGTGGAAAAAATCGAAGTTTCTTTAGGTGACCGAAAAATAAAAACGATTAAATTAAAAGACAACTCATTTTGGCAAAAAGTGAAGCGGAAGTTTTTATAATTAAAAATATCACTTTTTCCGAGCTAAAAGTTCTACAAAATGAGCAGTTGATTCCAGAGGATTCCTAACGGAACTAAAGTGGCTTTTTTACTTAAAATTACATAGTTCTTGAACAAAATCATTGTTTCCGAAATTTTATACTGATATTAACTCGCACGTCTCAACTAAGAGCATAAAAATGTAAAAAAGGGGCAATTAGACCCCTTTTTTCTTGTATTTTATTTTATTTCGTTTGTTTTTGGAATTCTCTTTGACGCAGCTCCACACGTCGAATTTTTCCTGACGTTGTCTTAGGCAATTCTTCAACAAATTCAATTTTCCGCGGATACTTATAAGGAGCTGTTAAGTTCTTAACGTGTTCTTGCAATTCTTGTACTAATCCTTCTCGATTAGGATCTACGCCCTCTCTTAGAACGATGAAAGCTTTTACGACAGCACCGCGAATTTCATCTGGGCTTGCGACAACTGCACACTCTTTTACAGCTGGGTGTTTAACTAATGCATCTTCAACTTCAAATGGTCCAATCGTATATCCCGAGCTAATAATGATGTCGTCGCTGCGGCCTTCAAACCAGAAATAACCGTCTTCATCTTTTCTAGCACGGTCACCGGTAATATACCAATCTCCACGGAATTGCATCGCTGTCCGTTCTGGGTCTTTATAATAATGTTTAAATAATGCCGGTGTTTCCCGATGAACAGCAATGTCTCCTACTTCTCCAACCCCGCATGGTTCGCCTTCATCATTGATAATCTCAACGCGATTGCCAGGAGTTGGTTTACCCATTGAACCAGGTTTCACTTCCATTCCCTCTAAAACGCCGACTAACAATGTATTCTCTGTTTGTCCATAACCGTCGCGAACAGTAATATTGAAATATTTTCTAAAAGTATCAATAACTTCTCTGTTCAACGGTTCACCCGCAGAAACAGCACTTCTGAGACCAGACAGTTTATAATCGCCAATATTGTTTACTTTCGCCATTACACGGTATTCTGTTGGCGTGCAGCATAGAACATTTATTTGATAATCTTGAAGCAATTGCAAATACTTATTAGGATCAAATTTTCCGTGATAAACAAATCCTGTTGCGCCAGAACCTAACACGGAAACAAACGGACTCCAAATCCATTTTTGCCATCCTGGAGCAGCTGTTGCCCAAACGATATCATTCTCACGGATACCAAGCCAACCGCTTGCTGCTGTCCGCAAATGAGCATAAGCCCACCCATGAGTATGGACAACTCCTTTTGGATTTCCAGTTGTTCCTGATGTATATGACAAAAAGGCCATATCATCTGCTTTTGTATCAGCGATTTCGAGAAGATCACTAGCAGCTTCTTCTAATGAATTTAAATGCAGCCATCCTTCTGTTGGTTTGCCGATTACAAACTTAAGGAAATTAATATCATTAATTCGATCGAATTCGTTTACTAAACTATCAACGCTGATGACCGCTTTCATTTCGCCGTGTGTTAGACGATAGCGAATGTCTTTTTCGCGAAGCATCTCAGAACCTGGACTTACGGCAATACCGACTTTTAAGCACCCTAAATAAATGGCGTATGCATCAATCAAACGAGGAACCATGATAATGACTTTATCGCCTTTTTGTAACCCCGCTTCAATTAAAGCGTTTCCAATTTTGTTTACTCGCTTCATTAAATCTACATATGTGATTTCAGCTTTTTCGCCTTGCTCATTTTCCCATTTAATTGCAACCTTTTGAGGATCTACTGCAAAGCGCTCAACCTCTTGTACAATATTATAATATTCTGGTGCTAACAAATCTTCTCTCCGCATAAATGTCTCCTCCCCGCTAATTATTAATACCGAGCGGCCGCTCAGTTTCTTTGCGCAATCAATATGACTATGTTAATAAAAAGCCTTATTATGATTGTACTAAAAACTTTAAATTTTTAGAATACAAATTTTCAACTTTTTTAAAAAAATAAAAATTTTTCAATATAAAAGGGACAAGTCAAACCAACTTGTCCCAAAAGCCATTCTTATTCATTTTTATTTTATATTATTGCTGGCCTTGGAAACCAGCCATTTGCTGTTGAGCCATAGATACGAGGCGTTTAGTAATTTCTCCACCTACTGAACCGTTGGCACGAGATGTTGTGTCTGGTCCAAGATTTACTCCAAACTCTTGAGCAATCTCATATTTCATTTGGTCAAGAGCTTGTTGTACACCAGGAACTAACAATTGGTTGCTGCTATTGCTTCTTGCACTAGGCATTTGCTTTTCACCTCCTTTGTTGGTGTGTTTATAGAGTGTGAAAAAGCAAATGTTCTCATGCATAAAAGAAGCTGGTAATTGTTTGAAATCGTCTAAAATAAGTCTTGGAATTCGTTTTCTTTTTCTACCATCGTTGAATTTACATCAATCTCAATTGTTTCAGTTTCGTTAACCGCTTTTTCAATTAAATCTTCGATATTTTCTAATTTTGTCTCATAGTAATTGATACGATCTTTTTTCGGTTTTGTTTTTGGATCGGATGGAAGAAAAATTGTACAACAATCCTCATATGGACGTATTGAAATATCGAAAGTATCAATCTTTTTGGCAATATCAATAATTTCCAACTTGTCCATAGCAATTAATGGCCTGATAATCGGATAATTTGTAACTTCATTTATCGCATGCATACTTTCAATTGTCTGACTGGCAACTTGTCCTAAACTTTCACCTGTCGCAATAGCCAATGCGCCGTTTTTCTCCGCGATTCGAACTGCAATTCTTAACATCATGCGTCGCATCGCTGTCATCGTATAGCTTGATGGAATGAATTTGTGAATTTCTTGCTGAATTTCTGTAAATGGAACGATATGAAGGCGGATTTTTCCTCCATAATTGGAAAGCTTGGCCGCTAAATCGAGCACTTTTTGCTTCGCTCGTTCATTTGTATACGGCGGACTATAAAAATGAACCGCTTCGATTTTTACGCCTCGTTTCATTGTCATATAACCAGCAACAGGACTATCAATTCCTCCTGATAGCATCAAAAGCGCTTTGCCATTTGTGCCTACAGGAAAACCTCCAGCTCCCTTTACCACTTTACTAGTAATAAAGGTCATCTCTCGTCGGACATCTATGCGAACATTCACATCAGGATTGTGAACATCAACTTTTAACCCTGGAACATTTTTTAATATATGACTGCCTACTAAATGATTTAAATCTTGAGAAGTAATTGGAAATTCTTTATCACCACGTTTGGCAGTAATTTTAAATGTCCTTGCGTTCGTACCCGCTTCGAGAAATGCCGCTAAAGCTCCCTCTCTAATAGCTTCAAGCTCACTTTTTGTTTTAATAGCTAAACTAAAACTTTGGATCCCAAATACACCTTTTAGAATTTCCATTATCTTAACATGGTCTTCCCCATTTAAAACGATATAAATATGATCTCTAGTTCGATTAACTGTTATATTTGGAAAATCTTTTAACTTCTGTTTAATATTTTGTTTTAGTGCCTGCTCAAATCTTGAACGATTTCTCCTTTTCAGTGACATCTCACCATAACGTACTAAAATATGATCATATTCCATACTTTTTACCCCATTACCTTTTGTAAATTAGAAATACTATTTGTTAATATGTCTAAAAATTGATCTACTTCTTCAATTGTATTATCATAAGAAAAACTAACGCGGATTGCACTTTTCGCCCTTTCTTCTCCTAAACCACAAGCCATCAATACCCGGCTTGGTTTAGAAAGCTTAGAAGAGCAAGCCGACTGACTGGAAACATATATATGGTGTTTACTTAAATCTTGAATTAATACTTCTGGTTTCATATTTAAAACTGAAAAATTTATGATATGTGGTGCAGCCTTTTCTTTTTCCTCAGGCGTATTAATGATGACTCCATCTATTTTTTTAAGACCTTCAGATAGTCGCTCTTTTAATTGCCATAAATGTTCAATTCCACCACTATTTGCTTTTTCAAATGCTAAGCGAAGAGCTTTTGTCATCGCAACGATACCTGGAGTATTTTCCGTCCCTGAGCGAATAGACATTTCTTGACCGCCTCCGCTTAAAAGCGGCGCAAGTTTAATTCCTTCACGAATATATAAAAGCCCTGTTCCTTTTAAAGCATGAAATTTATGCCCAGATATCGTACATAAATCGATGCCGGAATTTTTCAGCGATAAAGGAACTTTCGTAATTCCTTGAACATGATCAACATGAAATAATATTTTTGGATATTTTTTTAACAATTGTCCAACTTCTATAATCGGTTGTATCGCACCTAATTCATTATTAACATGTATTAGCGACACTAATATCGTATCATCTCGCAACGAATTTTTTAATTGCTCAATCGAAATACGCCCTTTTTTGTCAACATCAAGGTATGTGACATCATACCCTAAAGATTCTAGTTGTTTAAATGCTTCTAAAACGGACGGATGTTCAACCGCTGATGTTATCAAATGTTTTCCGCGATTTCTGTACTCTATGGCAACACCTTTAATCGCCGCATTATTTCCTTCAGTTCCACCAGATGTAAAAATGACTTCCGATGGTTTTACTCCCAATAAAGAACTTGCCAGTATCCTTGATTGAGATAACAATTTCTCCGCTTCACTACCTAATGAATGAAGAGAGGAAGGATTTCCAAAATATTTTTCACTAACTTTTAAATAAGCCTCAACCACTTCTTTATACGGTTTTGTTGTTGCACTATTGTCAAAATAAATCATCGAATCACCTAAGTTTCGAATAATTTGCATTTACATATAATAGCACAAATATAGGTAAATTAAAATAAAGTTAACATATTTCCCACATTTGGAGAACTTGTTGTTCGCAAGACGGATAGTTAGACCAACCATTCAATAGGTTGTTATTTTATTGAAATATCAAAATATAACGAAAAATCTTAAAACAAAATTAATCATTAAGAAATATAAATAGCCATATTACCTGATTTATGTATAAACAATTCAATCTTGTTAAACTTTTTGAAATATTTAATTATTTTTTCGATATATCAATTATCATAAAATTATGATATGATGTATAAAGTTGTGTTTATTTTAATTATTGAAAGATTTAAGCAAATAGGGGGTTTTATTTTGTCTTTTAAGCATACATTATCAATCGGTTTGATGTTGTTCGCTTTATTTTTCGGTGCAGGAAATATGATTTTTCCACCGCTCCTTGGACAAGCTGCAGGTACCAATATATGGCCGGCTGTTTTGGGATTTTTAATGACGGGGGTTGGCTTGCCATTATTGGGTATTACAGCAATTGCTATTAGCGGTGGCGATTTAGAAAAACTTGCTTCCCGTGTGCATCCAATTTTCGCAATTGTTTTTACAATTGTTTTATATTTATCAATCGGACCAATTTTTGCAATTCCAAGAACAGGTACAGTTGCCTTCGAAATTGGTGCTGCACCACTCTTGCCAACTGAAATTGCTTCTTCAAGTATGAGCCTATTTATTTATACAATTATCTTCTTTGGTTTAACACTATGGCTTTCGCTTAACCCATCAAAATTAGTTGATAGTATTGGAAAAATTTTAACACCAGCACTGCTTATTACAATTGCCATATTAGTTGTGCAAGCATTTATTAATCCAATGGGACCACTTTCTACACCAGGAGAAGCATATGAATCAGCACCTTTTTTTAAAGGTTTTATAGAAGGATATCTTACTTTAGACGCTCTTGCAGCTTTAGTATTTGGTATTGTAGTAATCAATGCAGTGAAAGAAGTTGGAGTTACAGATTATAAAAAAATTGCATCTGCAACGATTAAAGCAGGGGTTATAGCCGCCTTAGGTTTAATGCTTGTTTATATTTCTTTGGCCTATTTGGGAGCTACTAGTCCTTCGGTTGTTGGTAATGTCGATAATGGAGGACAAATTCTTTCCAAATCAGCAGCTTATTATTATGGAGCAGCAGGAAATATCGTGTTGGGCTTAGCAATTACACTTGCTTGTTTAACTACTTCAGTAGGCTTAGTAACATCTTGTTCGGAATATTTTCATAAAATTTGGCCTAAATTTAGCTATCGACAATATGCAGTTATAATATCCATTATTAGTATGTTAATTGCAAATGTAGGTTTAACACAGCTAATTAATCTATCTTTACCTGTTTTATTAGTTATTTATCCAATCGCTATTACAATGGTATTTCTCGCATTCTTAAATAATTTCTTTAATGGATCTCGTTATGTTTATATCGGGGGCGTCATCGGTACAGCTCTTGTCAGCGTTTGGGATGGTCTTGTCTATAGTGGTATTGCAGGCGAGAAGGTGAAACAAATTTTATCAGTTCTATTGCCATTATATAACGAAGGAGTAGGCTGGATCGTTCCTGCTTTAATCGGTATTGCCATCGGTTATTTATTTTCATTCAAGGAAAAAAAGCAACAAAAAATACAGAAATATAAAAAAGTATCGTAAACATAAATGTAAAAAAGCTGCCTCTAATCTGTAATTTGAAGGACAAGGTAATGTCCTTTATAATTAACTGAGGCATATTGACATTGAATATTCTGTGCAGGAAATAATAATGGAGTACATCACTGTTTATAGTGGTGTATTTTTTGTTTTTAGACATTTAAAGATCTCAATTTTTGACTACGATTTCATTAGTGCTGAAGTTTATGCTGAATGTGATAATGAAGAAAGAGTGTTTCAGGAAGTGGATCAGATGTACCGAAAATATCTGTGGGTTAGATCCGAGGGATAAAATTTGTTCACTCAAAATAAAGAAAAAGTAAATTTATTTAATAAAAACGGCTCTTGAAGTAACGTAGACGACAGGTTTTGTTGTAGTAGAAACAATATGTAAAAAAAGATAGATAAAACAGGTAATTTTCTGCTTATCTATCTTTTGATCCCTTACAAGTCCGATTTTACTTTCGGGATTTCATTTTTATAAATTTTTTAACGGAAGCTTTATTAAATCGAACGGCTCTTCATAAGCTCTTCAACTTTTTTTAAAGCACCTGGCTCCACTTCTTCGAGAGCCGTTGCAGCTTGTTCCAGTGCCAAATCATAGTCATACATCCGGAAAATTTGTTCCGCTTCTAACAATTGCGCTGCTAGAACTGGATTTTTACTCCGGTAACGATTGCCATACTGGATAATTTGTTCTACTAGCATGGCTTTTTCAACCATTTCTACTGTTTGTTCATGAACTTTATTGACAGCATTTTGCGCTTCTTCGAGCAAGTTATTTACGGCATACATATCAAGCGGTGTTTCTTCAAGTTTATAAGAGACAGCTTTTAAATTAGCTTCTGCCGTCTCAAAAGCCTTAAGTAAATTGACAGGCAGCCCCGGTAAATGATTCTTTCTAATTAACGCTCTTGCCTCAACGAGAATCTTTTTCATTTGAGCAATCTTCTCTTTCGCTTCTCTTTCATCTTTTCTGAGCGTATGCATCATTTCGGAAAACTGTATGTACAATTCATTAATACTTTTAATATTCCCTTTTATTTCTTCCATTTCTTCACGAAGTTTTGTTGCCGGTTCCATATTTTCCTCAATTCTTCTTAGCAAATCTTCATATTTGGCAACCGTTTGGGCAACTTTTTTCTCAATTTTACGTTGGTCTTCCAAATCTTTATCTTTCAGATGATATATTTGTTGTACACTTTCAGACTCCATTTTTGCTTGTTCCGCTTGATCTTCAATTTCATTAATAAGAGGTTGAAGCATTGGTGTTTCTTTCGTAACGATTTGTTTAGCAATAGCTTCTTTTTCTAAGCAATCATAAATTTGCTCAATCCGTTCTTGAATATCGGCAATTCCTTCCTTCGCTTCGGCGATATCGTTTTGCTCAATTTTTCTTAAATAAGTAATAATTTCCCCTTCAATTTTTTCCAATTCTTTATCAATTTCGAGATGGTCAATCATATACCCCGCTTGAATCATCTCTTCTTTGCCATTTTTAAGATCTTGTATTTGCGAAGGAAGCTGTTGGTGGCAATATGAAAGGAGCTTTGGTATTTCATCAATTTTCCATGCAATATTTTCTAATTCGCTTCGGATTTTAAGGACAATTTCCCGTGCTTCTAAATAGTTTCCGCCTTTTGTTGCCTCATCAAATTGATGAAACATATCAACAATATCTTCTAAATTTTTTTCCAGTTGTATAATCGCACTTCCAAATGAGTGTCTTGAAACGAGCAAAATTTTTCTCTGTTCCTTAAGCAACCCTTTCAGTTCTTCAATCTCTACTTTGTTTTTTTCCTCGCTTCCAATTAGCTCTTGCAATTCTTCCAATATATTCGCTATTTTCTTTTCGATTTCTTCAAGAATGGACCGGATTTGGCGATTAATTTGATTCGCTTTTTTAAATCGGTATCGATCGGCTGCTTCCTCAGCTTCAAATAATAAGTCATCAATCGCTGGAAGTTCATTCGTAACGATTTCATCCCAAGTAACCCGCCAAGATTCAAATTTTTCTTCCGTCTGACCAGTCATATTTAATTGCTTTACTTTCGCAATTTCATCCGTTACAGGTTCATTCAATATTCGCAGTTTCCAACTTTCTAATCGATCTACTTCAGCATAAATTTTCTTTCTTTTTAAAAATCCGTAAACGATGATTGCTACTAATAGTAGTATTATTATCAACAGGTACTCCATAGATGCCCCTTACTCCTTCATTCGATTTCATATAATAATCTATCATGATTTCATTGTTCGAAGGTAACAGTTTGATTATGAACAAATAAATTAAAAATTCGAAGTATACTCTTTCATTGCTTTTATGATAACATGTAAACAAAAATTTTGCCCAAATTTTTTCAAAAAAATACAGAAAAATGGAGGACAGTAATGAAAGCTGATGGACATATACATTCACCTTATTGCCCACACGGGTCTAAAGACACATTTGAACAATATATTGAGCAGGCCATTCGTTTAGGATTTCATGAAATATCATTTACTGAGCATGCTCCTTTACCGGAAAACTTTGATGATCCAGCACCTACTAAAGACAGCGCCATGGATGAAAATGTTTTTGAATCATATGTAGGGGATCTTCAACTGTTAAAAGAAAAATACAAAAATAAAATAAAAATTAATATCGGTCTGGAAGTTGATTATATCATTCATTATGAAGAAGAAACGAAAGAATTATTGAACAAGTACGGAAAATTTCTGGACGATAGTATTTTATCAGTTCACTTTTTACATTTCGAAGGTGCTTATTACTGCTTAGATTATAGTGTTGAAGAATTTGATAAAATTATCTCTATCATTGGAACGACTGAAAAGGTTTATGAAATGTACTATGAGCTGATCAAGCAGTCAATTCTTTCTGATTTAGGACCATATAAACCGAGACGAATCGGCCATATGACACTTGTCCATAAGTTTCAACAAAAATTCCCTTGCAAAAAAGACTTTTCTAAAGAAATTTATCATATTTTAGATTTAATAAAAGAGAAAGAAATGGCTTTAGACTATAACGGTGCAGGTATTAATAAACCATTTTGCTTAGAACCTTATCCGCCGGATTGGATTGTAAAAGAAGCAGCAAAACAAAAAATCCCTCTCATATATGGGTCAGATGCCCATACGGCGAGGGACTTAAATCAAGGCTATGACCGCCTCGTTTCAAATGTTAAATTATCGTCGCCTACACTTTTGAAGGAAAATTAGCAATTTGTTGCGAGTAATTGACAACTGATAACGCAGGCCTTTCACTTGGAAGCGAAAGGTCTTCTTCAATCCATCGATAGATCTCTTTTTGGTATTTTGAAACAAAATACGGTTCTGCTGGGTTCAGATGTAGCACTTCAATCATGTATTGCGGCTGTAAATAAGGCATCGTTAACAAAGCTTTTAACTGCATGATCGTAATCATAAGCGGCAGCTTTCTAAATTCTTTTTGCTTCATGCCAACTTCAAGAACTGTTTGAAAAAAATATTTTTCTTTTGTTAAATAGGTGGACATGATTTCCCGGACAAGCATTGTGTCTAACGTAATTTCCCGGTGAACAAGCCTTGCTAATTGATGATTTTCACTTTGGAATTTCAGCACAGCAGTCACCATATTACATAAGACAGATTTTGCCGGCAAAACGTCCACCTTTTTAAATGCATCCCCTAAAACTACTAAATACTGCTCTAAAAAACTTATAAATAATTCTTCCAGTAATCCCTTTTTGCCTTTGAAATAATAGGAAATTAAAGCGATATTTACATTTGCCTTTTCCGCAATTTCACGTACGGATGTGCCGTTATAGCCTTTTGAATTAAAAATGGAAACAGCCGCATCAAACACCTTTTGCTTTGTTTTTTTCACATCTTTCATTAAACTATCACCCCAGTTCTACTTGAAGAATATGTTCTTCTTAAGAACTGGAAATCCTTTAAGTTTTTGTCGACAAAACTTACGCACTTTCCTAAGCTTTTCGACAAATATGAATATTTTCCAGAAGCAGATTGGAATACTTTATTAAATTTCAATCTGATCGATAATAACTTTATTTTTCCCTGTCTGCTTCGCCTTATAAAGGGCTTCATCTGCGCGATTAAACAACTTATTCGCAGAAGCTTTATTATCTTGATTCCAAACCGCTGCACCACAAGAGATAGTTGTTTTAGGGTTCGTATCCATTTCCACCTTCCTCACAAGCCTTTCGGCAACCATTATGCCGGTTTGCAAATCAGCTCTTGGCAGGTAAACAGCTAACTCTTCCCCACCCCATCTTGCTGCTATATCTTGGCTTCGTATATTTCTTTTAATGATATTAGCTACTTGAACGATCACATCATCGCCAACCTTATGTCCGTATGTGTCATTTATTGATTTAAAATTATCAATATCGAGCAGTAAAAATACACCTTGTGCGTCTGTGTTCATCGCTTGTTGAATTTTTTCATCGAGATATTTCCGATTATAAAGTTTTGTTAAGTGATCAGTTATAACCATTTTTTCTAATTTTTCTCTTAACATAGAATTTGTAAATGCTAATGTCGTATGATGGATCAATGATTGCAATAATTTAAATTTGTCAAAAGAAAAATGATATGCCTCTTTATTCAATACATAAACTGCCCCTACTAAAAGGTCGCTTTGAATCATCGGAACAACCATCAATGAACGAAATACTTTTTCCATTATATTTTCATCTACTGATAGATCACCAATAAAAATCGCATCCTTTTCTTGTTTCACTCGATCGTTTATATAGTTTAAGAGTTTTTTTGCATCGTCGGTAAAAAAATAGTCAGAGCTTCCGGTTAATACCTTATATTGATCATTTTCACGAAAGAATAAAAATCCTATTTCTTCTGCATCAAACAATGTTCTTATTTGCTCGGTCATGAAATTAATCGTGTCCGTTAAGCGTAAATTCATATTTAAACGGTGGGTTGTTTTATTGATTAACTGCAAATCGGAAATAAGGTTCCGTGATTGTTGATATAATTGGGCATTTTCTAACGCGCTTCCAGCTGTATTCGCCAATAATTCAATAAAACCAACTTCCTTTTTCGGAAAAACAAGGGTATTTGGTGCTGTCACTTGAAGAACACCGTAAATTCCTTGTCTACCTTTCATCGGTGCATATAAAACAGATTTACGATCTGTCAATGAATCTTCAAACTGAATCGTACCCGTTAAATAAGCTTGAGCTGCTGCCGAATTGGCTGAATCGAATCCGTATTGCAAATCGCGGATTGGCAAGCCTTGTTCAGTTGTCGTATCATGCGATAAAAGTAATACATAATCAAATGTTGGGTAAACTTCTTGAAGAGTTTGAATAACTTCTGCTAACACTTCATCCATATCCATGGAAGAGTGAAATTTGGCAGTAACACGATAAAGTTGTTTATAGCGACTTTCTTCATTAATAGCTGCAAAATAGCGCATCCACACATCTACTAATTTTGCTGCTTCAACACCAATCTTTTCAAGAAAATCATTTCTTTTAAAATAACTTCCACCTGGTGAAAAATCTAAATAGATAAAGCCAAATTCCTCTTGGGGTGTGCCACGTTTTTTTAATAGTATAATGTAAGAGGTTTCAATGTTTTTCATTCCTGTCAAGCAATCGGTTGGTAAAACAATCGAATTGACGGTGTTTTTCTTTTTTAGTTTATTTAAATATTCGTTCGAAAGGGAATAGGATTGGGATTGTTTATCAATTGGAGTAGTTGCTTCTTCTAGAAAATAGCAATCTTTCCATTTATCATATAAATATAAACGAACAATATTTGCACAAGTTGCTTGTTTAATAATATTTATTAACTCTCTATATAAATGGTGAATACTTTTTGTATCGGTTTCATTCATCATTAAATCAAAAAATAAGCTTTTGAGTAGATTCACATCATTTAGCAGCACTCCGTTTTCGTTTGGCATTTCAATCACCTTCATTAATAAATAGGTATGTTATCCAAATTTTCATCAAAACATATAATATAATAATTATAATCTTTGTAGTTATTTTTTCCTATATCTATTTTTTATTTTCTAGTATTTTTCTTTCATTCTCAAAAACAGATAGCCCCTTAGCTCATGGTAAAAGCTAAAGAAGATTGAATTATTGTTTGATCAATTTTTGAACAATTATTTTTATGTAGTAAAAAAATCCTATACAAACTAATAAATGGAAAAATTATTAATATAATGTGAAAGTACAATAAAATTTCACACTGTAAAATACTCATGTGCATTCGCCTTATACGAATAAATATATTGTTGAGTTAAATATACAGTGAGTTAAAATGAACATTTGTAGGGTGCTCATGCCTTTTGAACTGCTAGTCGTAGCATCTCTGAGGATAGACTGATGAAAATCTGGCGAATTCAATGATGTTAGCATGATTTTCCCGACTGTAATGTCTTTAGGAATTATTATGCAAAAAGTAAACGTAATTCAAAAATAAAATGCATTTACTTACTCAACAATAATTTATATACAAAATAATAGAATATACCTGATTTTAAAGTTTTCCAAGTATAAAAACAATATTTTTTAACATAATCTTGACATCTGTTTTCAAAAAAAATATAATAAATTTTGTGTGTAAAATAAAAGCAGCCTACGTATGCTTCCTTTTGTTTCATTTTGTTCCTCTTACTAAAAAGAGGTGTATCGAGTAACCTTAGCTGCTGGGGCGAGGATACATGAAAACAAAATGGACAAATGTTTGAGTGCATATGTCGTGTTTTTATTTTACCAAAAATAAAAACATCGAAGGAGGAGCTGTAATATGGCTCGTTATACTGGACCATCTTGGAAACTGTCTCGCCGTTTAGGCATCTCATTAAGTGGAACTGGGAAGGAATTAGAAAAGCGTCCTTATGCACCTGGTCAACATGGGCCTGGTCAACGCAAAAAGCTTTCTGAATACGGTTTACAATTACAAGAAAAACAAAAACTTCGTCATATGTATGGTGTGAATGAGCGTCAATTCCGCAATACATTTGTTGCTGCTGGCAAAATGAAAGGTAAACACGGCGAAAACTTCATGATTTTACTTGAATCTCGCTTAGACAATCTTGTTTACCGTTTAGGTCTTGCACGTACTCGTCGTCAAGCTCGCCAGCTTGTAAACCATGGGCATATCCTTGTTGACGGTTCTCGTGTTGATATTCCTTCTTATCGTGTAAAACCAGGTCAAACAATTTCTGTTCGCGAAAAATCTCGCAACTTAGAAATTATTAAAGAAGCAATTGAACTTAACAATTTCGTACCAGATTACTTAACATTTGATGCAGACAAGCTTGAAGGTACTTATACACGTTTCCCTGAACGTTCAGAAATGCCTGCAGAAATTAACGAATCTCTCATCGTTGAGTTCTATTCTCGTTAATAAATGCATATTAGAGAGCAAAAAAACCCTAGTTATGGTTGTTCTATCAACCTTTCTAGGGTTTTCTTATTATAATTATATGTATATGCTGCCCAACAAAGGGCAGCACTAAAATCTAGTACTTAATTAAATAATATTTCTTTTTGCCTCTGCGGATTATTGTAAATTGGCCTTCAATCCGATCTTCAGCTGTAATGACACGATCTACTTCCGTCGTCCTTTCGCCATTTACATAAATCGCACCATTTGTAATATCTTCTCTAGCTTGTCGTTTCGATGGACAAATTTTGCTTTCAACTAAAAGGTCGACTAAGCTGATTTCTGCTTGTTTACATTCATATGATGGAACATCTTTAAATCCTTGTTCAATTTCTTTAGCAGTTAAATCTTGTATATCACCGCTAAATAAAGCTTCAGAAATGCGGAGAGCTTGCTTAAGAGCTTCTTCCCCATGAACAAGCTTCGTAACTTCTTCTGCCAGTCTTTTTTGTGCAATTCGTTTTTCAGGTGCTGTTTCCACTTCAACTGCCAATGCTTCAATTTCTTCTGGTGATAGGAATGTAAAATATTTTAAGAATTTCACAACGTCTTTATCATCGGTGTTAATTAAGAATTGATAGAGTTCATATGGCGAAGTTTTATCTGCATCAAGCCAGATGGCTCCGCCTTCACTTTTTCCGAATTTTGTCCCATCGGCTTTTGTTACAAGAGGAATTGTAAATCCGTACGCTTTAGCCTCATCTTCCGTTGATTTACGAATTAATTCCAAACCTGCAGTAATATTGCCCCACTGGTCGCTGCCGCCAATTTGCAATATACAATTTTCATTTTGATAAAGTTTTAAAAAGTCATGGGCTTGCAAAATCATATAGCTGAATTCTGTAAAAGAAATTCCCGTCTGAATCCGAGATTCAACAGATTCTTTGGCAAGCATATAGCTTAAATTGAAATTTTTACCTACATCGCGAAGAAATGTAATAACATCCATCGTACCTGTCCAGTCATAATTGTTGACCACTTTCGCGCTATTTTCCCCTTCAAAATCGAGGAATTGCGATAATTGCTTTTTAATGCGATTGCTCCATTCTGCAACTACTTCTTTTTCATTTAAAGTGCGCTCTGCCTTTTTTCCGCTTGGGTCTCCAATTAATCCTGTAGCCCCACCGACAAGAGCAATCGGCTTGTGCCCAGCTAATTGAAAGCGGCGCAGTGTCAAAACCGTTAATAAGTGGCCGATATGCAAACTGTCAGCCGTCGGATCAAAACCGCAATACAAAGTAATCGGTCCTTTTTCAAGTTCTTTGCTAAGACCTTCAAGATCTGTTACTTGATTGATTAAACCTCGGTATTCTAAGTCTTTTAGTAAATCCATCATTTTCACTCCTTAATTCATTTATTAAAAGTAATTACAAATAGAAAGCGCCCCTCAAATAGGGACGAATCATTTAGATTCGCGGTACCACCCTATTTGAAGAACGCTCGTTTCTTCCACTCATTTGGATAACGGCCATTACCGTTTGCTTATACTAGGAATAAATAAAATTTATTCTGTTCCAAGCAAATGCTCAAGGATGTAATTCATGCATACCTATGTACCGGCTTGCACCAACCGCCGGTTCTCTAAAACAGGGAGGCATCCACTACTTATTCCTCTCAACGCATTCAATTATATTAAAATATATATAAGATTTACCATACTGAAAGGAAAAAAGTCAAATATAAATTGCCATATGGCGTCAATTATATCATTGGACAACCCTTTATGCTATAATAAGTCTGATTTAGGGGGAGAGTTTAAATGGATATAAATAATAATGAAAAGGTTAGAAAGTCTATTAGAATTTTCATAAAAGTCTTTTGGAATTTAACACTAATTTTTCTCATAGGCTGTCTAATGGCACTTTCATTTGCTGGAGGTGTCGGCGCTGGCTATTTTGCTTCACTCGTCAAAGATGAACCGATCAGAAGCTATGATAGTATGAAAAAAGATATTTATAACTATGAAGAAACATCTGAACTTTATTTCCGTGATAACAAATATCTCGGAAAATTGCGGACGGACCTTGACCGTGAAGAAGTTTCCCTATCAGATGTTTCCCAGCACGTCATCGATGCAATTATCGCAACCGAAGATGAACATTTTTATAATCACCCTGGTATTGTACCTAAAGCTATTATGCGGGCGATCATTCAAGAGTTTACCAATTCCTCTGTTAAATCAGGAGGCAGTACGCTAACTCAACAGCTCGTAAAAAATCAGATTTTGACAAATGAAGTGTCTTTTGAACGTAAGGCAAAAGAAATTATGATAGCCTTAAGACTTGAACGCTTTTTTGACAAAGACGAAATTCTTGAAGCGTATTTAAATGTTGTCCCTTTTGGCCGCAACTCATCAGGACGGAATATTGCCGGTATCCAAACAGCTGCCCAAGGCATTTTCGGCATTGATGCGAAAGACTTGAACTTGGCGCAAGCGGCCTATATTGCAGGATTGCCACAAAGCCCTTTTGGGTATACACCATTTACAAAGAATGGGGAAGTTAAAGAAGATTTAAGTCCAAGTCTCAACCGAATGAAAACAGTGCTAAAACGTATGCTTGATGCAGGTTATATTAATGAAAAAGAATATAAAGAAGCTTTAGCTTATGATATTAAAGCTGATTTTATTCCTCCAAAACCAAATACTGTTGAAAAATATCCATGGCTTACTTTTGAAATTGAAGAACGTGCCATCAAAATTTTAATGGAAATATTGGCCAAAAAAGATGGCTATATGATTGAAGACTTGCATCAAGACAATAATCTTTATAACGAGTATTATATGAAAGCTGATAAAAACTTGCGCCAAAATGGATATCGTATTTATACAACGATCGATAAAGACATTTACGATAAAATGCAGGAAATCAAAAATAATTATCAGTATTATGGCAGCGATAAAGTGGAAACAGTCAAAGATCCAGAAACGAATAAACTTGTAAAAGTCGTCGAGCCTGTTGAAGTTGGCGCAATTCTTATCGATAACGATACAGGTGCCATTTTAAGCTTCATTGGCGGACGTAATCACGAACTGAAACAATTAAATCATGCAACAAAAGGCTTGCGATCAAATGGTTCAACGATGAAGCCGCTTCTAGTTTACGGTCCTGCCATAGAAATGGGAGTCCTTCACCCAGGTTCGGTTATTCCGGATGTTCCTTTACAAATTAAAGCTGGACCAAGCATATGGGAACCAAAAAACTATGGGGAAGGTTACCATGGTTTAACGACAGCAAGATATGCTTTAGCCAAATCTTATAATATTCCAGCAGCTAAAATTTATTCATCTATAATCAATAGGGATCCTGTGCAATATTTAGAAAAAATGGGTTTTACTTCTTTAACAAATGGTGACCGAAGCCATCTCTCAATGGCTCTTGGTGCTTTAGATCGTGGGGTTACAGTTGAGGAAAATACGAATGCTTTTGCTACATTTGCGAACGGTGGAAAATTTGTTGATGCTTATATGATCGAGAAAATAGAAACAAAAGACGGTGAAATTATTTACCAGCATAAGCCAAATCCAGTACAAGTTTTTTCACCGCAAACATCTTATTTAATCGTAGATATGATGCGTGACGTACTTTCATATGGAACAGCAGCTGGCGTGCCAGGCAAACTAAAGTTCCGCTCCGACTGGGCAGGAAAGACAGGAACATCGCAAGATTATAAAGACTCTTGGTTTGTAGCTTTCAACCCGAAAGTAACTTTTGGACTTTGGATGGGATATGATACACCAAAATCTTTAGAAAAAAGTTATAAAGGATTCTCCTACTCCCAGCGCAACCAAAAATTATGGGCAGAGCTCATGAATGGCGTTTATGACGTTAAACCTGAAGTAGTTAGCACAAATGAAAAATTTACGATGCCTGGGGGAATTGTCCAAAAAGCTTACTGCGCAACAAGCGGTTTATTGCCTTCAGATCTTTGTAAACGAGCTGGTCTCGTCCAAACAGATCTTTTCATTGCTAAATATGCACCGAAAGAAGTAGATAATAGTCTTATTGAGGGAGCTTATCTCGCAAACGGAGATAAATATTTTAAAGTTCCTGATGATTTCGGTTCTGAATTTGTAATGAAAGGAATTATGCTAAATCCTGATTTTCTTAAAAATGAAGGCTTAGAAGGAATAAAAAATATAGAATATTTGCTGCCGAAAAATGGTAATTGGAAAAATATAATTATACCTGAACAAAATAATATATCTGATAACGGAAAGGCACCAAGTCCTCCGGAAAACGTCCAATTAAACGGAAATCAGCTAACATGGAACAGCACAACCGAACCAGATATAATCGGCTATAGAATTTATAAATTAGATAAACCAGAAGCACCACCTAAAAAAATAGCAAGTATTCCAAAATCATCACAACCGGCTTATCAAATTACATCAGACAGTGGTATTTACTATGTCACTGCAGTAGACATACGCGGCAACGAATCAAATAAATCAAAACAAATTACCATTCAACCTAAAGAAAATGAGGAAGACATCATTGATGATGACATTCTTCCAATCATTGACCCAACACAACATTAAAACAACTGATAAAAAACCTCCGGATCATCAATTATCCCCGGAGGTTTTTTACTATCAAATATGAAAAAGAGCTGTGCTGAAATCGATTTCCATCGACTTTACAGACAGCCCCTTCTTTATATTAGTCTTCCATTGTAGACAAGTCGCCAGTTGGTAAATCTAATTCCCAAGCTTTTAAAACTCGTCTCATGATTTTACCGCTTCGTGTTTTTGGTAACTTATCACGGAACTCAATTTCACGTGGCGCGGCATGAGCTGCTAAACCAGTTTTAACAAATTGACGGATTTCTTCTTTTAATTCTTCACTAGGTTGATAACCAGCTCGTAAAGCAATGAACGCTTTAATAATTTCACCACGAACAGGATCTGGTTTACCAATTACCCCCGCTTCGGCAACAGCTGGATGTTCAACAAGCTTACTTTCAACTTCAAATGGACCAACGCGCTCGCCTGATGTCATAATTACATCATCTACGCGGCCTTGGAACCAGAAGTATCCATCTTCATCCATATAAGCTGAGTCGCCAGATACATACCAATCACCAATGAAATAAGACTCATATTTTTCTGGGTTTCTCCAAATTTGTCTCATCATTGATGGCCAACCCTTTTTGATCGCCAAGTTACCCATACGAAGTGGTGGCAACTCATTACCTTGATCATCAACAATGGCTGCTTTAACCCCCGGTATTGGCTTACCCATGGAACCTGGTCTAATGTCCATGCAAGGGTAGTTAGAAATTAATTGTGCACCTGTTTCAGTCATCCACCAGTTATCGTGGATCCGCAATCCAAATACTTTATGGCCCCAACGAATAACTTCTGGATTTAACGGCTCTCCAACACTTAAAATATGGCGAAGTGATGATAAATCATATTTCTTAATAATTTCATCGCCGGCACCCATTAGCATACGGAATGCAGTTGGTGCGCTATACCAAACAGTTACTTTTAAATCTTGAATAGTTTGATACCAAGTTTCCGGTTTAAAACGGCCACCAACGATAACGTTCGTTACACCGTTCAACCATGGACCGAAAATTCCGTAAGAAGTTCCTGTTACCCAGCCTGGGTCTGCTGTGCACCAATAAATATCATCATCTTTTAAATCCAATACCCATTTTGCAGTTTGATATTGTTGAATCATTGCATTGTGTACATGAAGTACACCTTTAGGTTTACCAGTTGAGCCGGAAGTATAGTGTAATAAGCTGCCATCTTCACGGTCAACCCATTCTATGTCAAGCTCTGAGCTAGCTTCTGCCATTCGTTTTTTGAAATCAATAATTTGACCTTCTTCTTTTACGTTGTCCCCCACAACAATAACTGTTTCAAGAAGAGGTAGTTCTTTCACAGGAACGCGTTCAAGTAATTGTGGAGTAGTAACAATAACTTTAGCTCCACTATCTTCTAAACGATCGCGAACAGCACCTTCCATAAATGCTTCAAATAATGGCCCCACAATAGCACCTAATTTTAATGCGCCTAATACTACAAAATAAAGCTCAGGTGAACGCGGCATAAATACGAAGACGCGGTCCCCTTTGACTACATTTGCTGCATTTCGCAACACATTTCCAGCTTTGTTTGTGAACTCCATCATTTGCCGGAATGTATATGTTTCTTGACGGTCAGCATCGCGATAATAAAGTGCAATCTTGTCCGCTTTTCCGCCAAGCGCATGACGATCGATTGCTTCATAAGCAATATTAACTCGTCCAGTTTCATACCATGAAAATTCTTTTTCTACGTCCTTCCAATCAAAAGTAGCATAAGTTTCTTCATAATTTTTTAAATTATAGTCCCCTTTTACCGCAGAAAGCGTTTCCACTTTCATAAAATCTCCCCCTTTGATTCAATCATTATCTATAGAATGATTTCATTATAATATAAATTTTCTGACTGTTCAATTAGATAGATAAAATTTTTGAAAATGACTTACAATAAAATGTACAAAATCCGACTTTTTTTTCCAATAATCTTCTCTCAACACCTCCTAATTCATGTATAATAGTTCTTATAAGAAATTATTCAAAAATTTTTCTTTTTACAAAAATAGAATTGATGAATTTTTAAGAGGTGTCCCAATGGAGCATAAAAAAACATACCATTCTATGAAAATGGTTACAAAAAACGGTATCCTTATAATTGAAGGACCAGTAGAGGCTGATCTATTAGAAAATTATGAATTCCATCAGGATTTAACTGCTTTCCGCCAGCCGGAAGAGCAGCACAAAGCCATTGTTGAAATTGCTAGATTACCGGAAGGAAGAATAATTATAGCAAGACAGAATAATATGATAGTAGGTTATGTAACCTATGTTTACCCTGATCCTTTAGAACGATGGTCCGAAGGTAATATGGAAGATTTGATTGAACTTGGTGCAATTGAAGTGATCCCTGAATTTAGAGGCTTTGGGGTAGGGAAAAATTTACTTAGGGTTTCAATGATGGATGATGCAATGGAAGATTACATAATCATAACAACGGAATATTATTGGCATTGGGACTTAAAAGGAACTGGCCTAAATGTTTGGGAATATCGAAAAGTAATGGAAAAGATGATGAATGCTGGCGGCCTTGTTTGGTATGCAACCGACGATCCAGAAATTAGTTCTCATCCTGCCAACTGTTTAATGGCTAGAATTGGGGCTAGAGTCCCTAAAGAATCAATAGAAAAGTTCGACCAGCTTCGATTCATGAACCGCTTTATGTATTAATACTTGAAACGGCTAGCTCGCATACCTTTAAGGTTAATATATCATAAGGGGGCAAACATATGATTATCGAAGAAATTATGAATCGCAAAGTATTCACAATGAAGCCGCATGAAACAATTGAAAAAGCAATTGAACTCATGCATAAAAACCGCATTCGCCACATCCCGATTGTTGATGAAAATGATCATGTCATCGGAATTGTCACTGACCGAGACATTAGAGATGCAAGTCCATCAATTTTCCATTATGAAGAACATCTTGAAGATTTACAAAAACCAATTGCTTCAATTATGACAGAAAATGTAATTACTGGTCATCCACTAGATTTCGTTGAAGAAGTTTGTACGATGTTTTACGAACATAATATTGGCTGTCTTCCTATTACTAGTGAAGGAAAACTAGTTGGCATCGTCACAGAGACAGATATGCTGCATACTCTTGTAAAATTGATGGGAGCCGATCAGCCAAGCTCTTTAATTGAAGTAAGAGTAGATAATAAACTTGGACAGCTGTCTGAGGTCTCTAAAATTTTCAGTGAAAATAAAATTAATATTATTAGCGTTCTTGTTTACCCGGACAAAAATGATAATAGTAGTAAAATTTTGCTATTTAGAATCCAAACGATGAATCCTACGAAAGTTATCGGAAAACTTAAGGAACGCGGATATACTGTTTTATGGCCAAACTTGCCGGGTGTGACATCATGATGAAACGAATTTTCTATGTTTATTCAAATGAGTTTCAAAGCTACAAGTTTAATGAAAGTCATCCATTCAATCAACGTAGAGTGGAGCTTACAACAGATTTGTTGCGAATGTCTGGTGTATTAGACGATTCACATATTGTCCCACCAAGATTGGCATCTGATGAAGAAATTGCTTTAATCCATGATCCAAATTATATAGAAGCAGTTAAAAAAGCCGGCAAAGGCGAACTTTCTGCTGATGTTGCTGAAAACTACGGTTTAGGTACTGAAGACGTGCCAATTTTTTCAAATATGCACGAAGCAAGCGCTTTATTAGTAGGCGGAACGCTGACAGCTGTTGATTTAGTAATGGAAGGACAAGCAGAGCATGCGTTAAGTTTAGGCGGCGGATTGCACCATGGTTTCCGTGGAAAAGCTTCTGGATTTTGTATTTATAATGACAGTGCCATCGCCATCAAATATATGCAGCGGAAATATGGTGTTAGAATTTTGTATATTGATACGGACGCCCACCATGGAGATGGGGTTCAATGGGCTTTTTATGATGATCCAACCGTTTGCACTTACTCAATACATGAGACTGGCCGCTATCTTTTCCCAGGCACCGGCAATGTAAACGAAAAAGGACAAGGCGAAGGATACGGAACAGCATTTAATATTCCTATAGATGCTTTTACTGAAGATGAATCATTTTTAGAATGTTTTACAACTTCTATTCGGGAAGTAGCAGAATTTTTCAAGCCTGATGTGATTATAACCCAAAACGGTTGTGATTCCCATGTTTTAGATCCATTAACCCATTTATCTGTAACAATGAAAGTTTACAAAGAAATTCCTAAAATTGCCCATGAAATTGCCCATGAATATTGTGATGGGAGATGGATTGCAGTTGGCGGAGGAGGTTATGACCACTGGCGTGTTGTTCCACGGGCTTGGTCTCGTATTTGGCTAGAAATGCTTGAAATTCAAGATGAAATCGCGCAAGGCCCTCTGCCGCAAGAATGGGTTGATAAATGGCAGCCAAAAGCTCCTGTTAAATTAATTACAACATGGGATGATCCTGAAAATCTTTATCCACCGATACCAAGAAAACAAGAAATTACAGAAAAAAATAGACAAACATTACAAAAAGCACTGCAACACATACGAAACACAAAGAAAAAACAAAATTGCTTTTAGCAATTAAAGATGCCGAACAATATTTTACATATTATTGTTCGGCACCCTTATTTTTTCCGTATTTTACTTAGTAGATTGACGGAATTCAATGCGATGCGGAAGCACAACAATATGATCCTCTACTTTTTCTTTATTCATATATTTCGTTAGTAAACGCATCGCAACTGCTCCAATATCATAAGTTGGCTGGACAACTGTCGTTAATTGCGGACGAACCATAACAGCAAGCCTTGTATTATCAAAGCCAATAACCTCAATATCATCAGGAACAACTAATCCATTGTCTTGTGCACCATGAATGACTCCTAAAGCCATTTCATCAGTTGCTGCAAAAATAGCAGTCTGCTTTAAGCCTTTTTCTTTAAACTCTTGAATGGCCTCCAAACCTGAATCATATGTAAAATCTCCATAATAAATGTTATTTTCATCAAATACAATGTTTGCTTCTTCTAACGCTTTTTTATAGCCTGCTAATTTCAAATCTAGGTTTGAAGTTCCCTCTAGAGATGGCCCAGTTACAAAACCGATGTCACGATGCCCTTTTTCAATCAAGTAATGAACAGCATCATAGGCTGCTTGCTCATAATCAATATTAACAGATGGAATCTCGTTATTTTTCTCAACTGTAGCTGCTAGGACGATTGGAACAGGTGATTTTTTAAACTCCTCGACGTGCTCATCAGTAATAATTCCACCCATAAATACAATTCCATCTACTTGCTTTCCAAGCATCGTATTTAATAGATGCAATTCTTTTTCCTTATTTTGGTCAGAGTTACTTAGAATAATATTGTAGTTATACATTGTCGCAATATCTTCAATGCCTCGCGCTAATTCTGCAAAAAAGACGCTTGAAATATCAGGTATAATTACTCCAACTGTTGTTGTCTTTTTGCTGGCTAGCCCACGGGCAACAGCATTTGGTCGATAACCTAACCGTTCAATTGCTTCAGCAACTTTTTTCCTTGTAGAGGGTTTAACATTCGGATTTCCATTTACAACACGGGACACCGTTGCCATTGATACACCAGCTTCTCTAGCAACATCATATATCGTAATGTTATTCAATAGTAATACCTCCTAATCCGTTCTTAAAGACGCACTTTCTTATAAGTTTTCACTATTTTGATTGTATCTTAAACTATAATCTAGTACAAACGCAAAGCAATAATCAATAGCATGATTCACAAATTATTAAAAATTTGCTTCAAAAATTTGCTATATTATAAAACCTGTATCAAATAAATGACACAGGTTTCCTTCAACTATATTTTCACTTTCATATTGGCCGTGATTTCTTTCATAAAATGATCAAACATTGGAATATCCATTTGTTGAGCTGAATCAGATAGGGCAACAGCTGGATCTGGGTGTACTTCTGCCATAATGCCGTCAGCGCCAATTGCAATTGCCGCCTTCGCAGCTGGAAGAAGTAAGTCTCTGCGGCCAGTTGAATGAGTAACATCAACCATGACAGGCAGATGTGTTTCTTGTTTTAGAATTGGCACAGCTGTAATATCTAATGTGTTTCTAGTTGCTCTTTCATACGTACGAATACCACGTTCACATAAAATAATATTGCCGTTTCCTCGTGAGTAAATATATTCAGCAGCGTTTATAAATTCGGAAATCGTTGCTGATAGGCCGCGTTTTAAAAGAATCGGTTTGTTAATTTCACCTGCAGCTTTTAATAGCTCAAAGTTTTGCATATTGCGTGCCCCGATTTGGATCACATCAAGATATTCGACAGCTGTTTCTAAATCAGCAGGTGTTACAATCTCACTTATAACAGCTAAATCATATTCATCGGCAATACGCTTCAATATTTTTAATCCCTCAAGTCCAAGTCCTTGGAAATCATAAGGTGATGTTCTCGGCTTATATGCACCGCCGCGCAATAGTTTTAAGCCGTGTCTTTTAAGAGCCTCTGCAACAGCTGCTGTTTGCTCATAGGATTCAACAGAGCAAGGCCCCATGACGAAATGAACATTGCCATCGCCAATCTTCTCGCCTTTCACTTCAACGATCGTATCTTCTGGTTTTTTCTTGCGTGAAACAAGCAGAGCTTTGCGATGGTCATCCTCTTGCAATTCTAAAGCAGCTTTAAAAATTTCTTTAAAGATATGTTGGATCGTTGAGTTTTCAAACGGGCCGTTATTGTTGGCTAAAATTAAGTTCAACATCTCTCTTTCACGTACAGGGTCAAAGCGGTTTACACCTTGCCTTTCTTTTACTTTCCCTATTTCTTTAACAATTTCGCCGCGTTTATTAATCAACTCCAGAAGCTTTAGATTTACTTCATCTAATTGAGCTCGTAATGCCTCCAACTCGACATTGCTCATAAATAATCCCCCTTTTTAAATTGTTTATAAGATTAAAAATTTATGGTACATTTCTAATGATTAGAGTTTATTATAAACAATATATTTTTAATTGTCACGATATATTTCTTTAATACTTGAACGCTTTTAAGCTTTCAAGTATTAAAGTTCGTGAATAAAGACACTTTAGAGGGAGAAGGTGTTTCACACTTGAATGAACAATCTTCCATTTTTGCATTAGATATTGGAACGAGATCCGTTGTCGGTATTATTTTGAAAAAAAATGAAAATGGCTATGAGGTCATTGATATTGAAGCTAAAGAACATGAAAAACGTGCCATGCTAGATGGGCAAATTCACGATATTCCCTCTGTTTCTATGCTAATTCAAGAAATAAAGGCAATATTAGAAGATCGCCACGGCCCTTTAAAAAAAGTATTTGCCGCAGCTGCTGGCCGTGCATTAAAAACAAAACGAGCCACCGCGACCATTCAAATTTCCGGAAAACCGATCATCAATTATCAAGATATCTATCATCTTGAGCTAAGCGCTGTACAGGAAGCGCAAAAACAGCTAGCAAAAGAAAATTTGGGAAGTGAAAGTTTCCATTACTATTGTGTCGGCTATTCCGTGATGCGGTACTTTTTAGACAATGAAGAGATTGGTAGTTTGCTAGAACAACAGGGAGAAATAGCGTCTGTTGAAGTGATTGCTACATTTTTGCCAAAAGTTGTAGTTGAATCATTAATATCCGCCCTCCACCGTGCAGGACTTGAACTAGAAGCATTAACGCTAGAACCGATTGCTGCTATCAATGTACTTATTCCTCCATCAATGAGAAGATTAAACGTTGCTTTAGTTGATATAGGTGCCGGGACTTCAGATATTGCAATCACAAACGAAGGTACGGTTGTTGCTTATGGAATGGTACCAATTGCCGGTGATGAAATTACAGAAGCGATTAGCGATCAATATTTGCTAGATTTTCCACTGGCAGAGAAAGCAAAGCGGGATTTATTGAATAATTCTTCTATTAAAATAACTGATATTTTAGGGTTTGAAACAGAAGTCCCGAGAGAGGAAGTCATCAAAGCAATATGGAAAAGCTTGGACAAGCTGGCAACAGCAATTTGCGATGAAATATTAATGCTGAACAATCAAAAACCTCCAAAAGCTGTTATGCTTGTTGGCGGTGGAAGCCTGACACCTGAATTGCCAAAGCTCCTTGCAGAAAAATTAAATTTGCCTGAAAACCGTGTTGCTATTCGAGGAATTGAAGCGATTCAAAATCTTAAATTGTCTGAGCAATTTCAAACTGGGCCTGAATGGATAACACCAATAGGCATCGCAATTTCTGCCAAGCAACATCCGATTCAATATATTACTGTATATGTCAATGAACGACCTGTTCGCCTTTTCAATGTTAAAAAATTAACAATTGGGGATTGCCTGTTGGCTGCAGGCATTGAATTGAATAAATTATATGGAAAACCTGGAATGGCTATGATCGTTACATTGAATAATCGAGATATTACAATTCCCGGCAATCATGGGAATCCACCAACGATCTTGAAAAATGGACAACCAACAAACTTAGACGACACGATCATAGACGGAGATTCCATTATCGTTGAAAAAGGGGAAGATGGGAAAGCGGCAGAAATAAAAATAAAAGAGTTAGTTGAAGAAACAACTGCCATCCAAGTTTGGATAAATGAACAGCCTTACAAAGTCGAAATGGAAATTTTCATAAACGGACATAAGGTAGATGCTGAAGAATATTTGTGCGATCATGATAGGATCGAAACAAAATTCCCAAAAACAATTGGAGAATTGCTACATCATTTGAACATGACAACCTACACCGAATTGCTCGACCCTTTTTACGTATATTATAATCGCACGAAAGTGACCTTGCCGAAATTTGCTGCAAAAATTTTTAAAAACGGTATTGAGACAAAAGCAACAGCAAATATTTATGATCAAGATAAAATAATGATCAAACAGGAAGAGAATCCGAAACTAATAGATTTATTAAATGAAAAAGGTCTATCTTTATATTATCAAATACCCATTACTTTTAACGGTGAACCATTAGTATTAAGAAAAAGCTCTCTTGATGTATTTCGTAATGGCAAACTTCTAAAAGAAGACAGCGAAATCTATAAGGGAGATGAATTACAAGCGGTGCATAAACAATGTGACCCGTTTATTTTTCAAGATATCTTCCGCTATGTAAAAATTCAGTTTCCAAAAGTTCATTCCGGGAATTTTACGCTTCTTAAAAATGGACAAAATGCAACGTTTCATGATCAACTAGCACCGGGTGACGACCTTGCCATCCAGTGGCCTACCCAAACGAGCGAATTCATAATATTGAATCGAGATAAAAAATAAAAACAGCCCCAAAGGTAATGACCCCCAAAAGTTAGGTTTTTTACACTAACTTTTGGGGTGCCGTACCAAAAAAGGCTGTTTTTTTATTTTTCAACTGCTTCCTTCAAGCTAGCTTCTGTTATTTTCCAGTGAGAAGCATGCCATTTTACAGCTTGATTTTCAAATAATATTGCTTGCGGCGATTCATGTTTAACTCCAAAAGTTTCAGCAATATAGTTGGAAAGAGGACGATCATCCTGTACATATAAAAAATAAGTCGGCAAATCTGTTGATTCCGTAAATTTCTCATATTCATTAAATGCATTGCTGCTAATCGGACATGTTAAACTATGCTTGATTAGCAAAAATTTATCATTGTTTTTTAAAATCTCCGTAAATTCCTCGATCGTTGAAATTTTTTGTTTACCCATCTTATACACCTTACCTATTTATTGATTTATTTTATCATCTTCTATGCTAGCTTCTTCCTGTTCACTAGTGGCAGCTGTTTCATCTTGAACAACGTCACTTTGGAAATTGCCACCTTGTCCGTTTAAAGGAATATATTGGACTTCATTCTCAATATCTTCTATAATTTCATCCGTTTGAGGAAAACCCGCCTTTTTCACTTTATCAATTAAAACAATTGTTTTTTGTTTCGCACTTTCTGCCAGCTTTTCGCCTTTTTCTTTCGCTATTTGTGCTTGATCATTAATATTTGAACGTAGTTCTCTGCCTGATTTTGGCGCCCATAATAAAGCTGCTGCAGCTCCGACAAGTCCACCAATCATAACACCAATAAAAAACTCTTTCCCACCCGTCGTCTTTTGCTCATGGCGATTTTCCATTTACACTCCTCCTATTTTTTTAGATTTATTTTCTTTTATGCGCTTCCAAATATCGATGACTGCGGTGCTCCATTTAACCGTTTCAATCACTGCATCGTTTTTTTGTTTAGCGCATTTGTCAACTTGATCAACAATTTTACGGAATGAACCATTTAATCGGTTCACAGTTTCTCCTACTTCAACAAACGATTTAACGACGGTATTGATAGATTCTGATTTTTTTTGTAAGTCATCCATAAGTATATTCGTCTTATGTAATAGCTCTTCTGTTTCTGAAGCAACCCCTTGTAACTGTTTTTCAAGACCAGTTAATGTTTGAGATACACTGTCTAACGTTCGTTTTACAGAATTAAGCATTTTATTCACATATATTACTAAAAATGTAAATGCAACTGCGATTAACGCAACACTAAAATATAAAACTTCAATCATTACGGGTTCTCCTCCTCCATTTCAGCCTACCCTAACTCTCTATACAGTAAACATTCTCTTTTCAGGAAAACTTTCCTGCCATTAACAAAAAAATTCAAGAAAAAGAAAACAGGGCGTTCTCCTTGCTGCCCTGTTCTTATTTTACTGCTCTTGCAGTTGTTTCTCGTATGCTTCTTGAAACTTTTGAATATCACCAGCACCCATAAAAATTAACACACAATTGTCATACTTTTTTAACATGAACGTTGTTTCTTCTGTAAGCAGTTTTGCATTCTCAATTTTTTCTTGCAAATCCTTAATCGTTAACTGGCCATTGTTTTCACGTGCTGAGCCAAAAATATCGCATAGATATACATAATCTGCATCTTTCAAGCTTTCTGCAAATTCATTCAAAAAAGTTTGCGTTCGTGTAAATGTATGCGGTTGAAAAATCGCAACAATATGACGGTTAGGATATTTTTGCCGGGCAGCTGCAATTGTTGCTTTAATTTCTGTTGGATGATGGGCATAATCATCAATAAGCACTTGGTTCCCAAGTTTTTTTTCGCTAAACCTACGTTTAACTCCTTGGTAACTTTGAAGTTGATTTTTAATAATTTCAACATCGATGTCTTCATAATGGCATAATGCAATGACCGCTAATGCATTTAATACATTATGGTCACCGTAAGTAGGAATATTGAACGATGCATAAAACGTATTGCGGATAAATACATCAAAGGATGTACCTTCTGGTGTTTTATTCACATTTCTCGCCTGAAAATCATTTTCCTGATTAAATCCGTAAAATAAAACCGGGACATTGGCGTGGATTTTCTGAAGGTGTTCATCATCTCCACAAGCAATTATCCCCTTTTTTACTTGCAAAGCCATTTCTTGAAAAGCATCGAATACGTCATCAATATCAGAAAAATAATCAGGATGATCAAAATCGATATTCGTCATAATCGCATAATCAGGATGATACTCTAAAAAATGACGCCGGTATTCACAAGCTTCGAAAACGAAATATTTGCTGTTTTCCACACCTTCACCTGTTCCGTCGCCAATTAAATAAGAAGTTGGTTTGGCAGCTTTCAGAACATGGGCTAAAAGGCCGGTTGTCGTTGTTTTTCCATGGGCGCCACTTATAGCAATACTTACAAATTTTTCAATAAACTTTCCGAGGAAACGATGATAACGATAAACTGGCAATCCTTGTTTTACAGCTTCTTGTATTTCCTCATGGTCATCCGGAAAAGCATTACCGGCAATAATGATTTGATTACTTTTTATATTTTCCTTTGAAAACGGCAATATTTTTATATTTTTATCTTCCAATGCTTTCTCTGTAAAAAAACGTTTAGTAACATCGGAACCTTGCACTTCGTTTTTCATGCCATGGAGCACTTGTGCCAGTGCACTCATACCCGTCCCTTTAATTCCAACAAAGTGGTAAACTGTCATAAAATGAACCTCCACAATCTAAAACTAGCTGTTAAATTTAGTATATGATATTCGCCTGATCTCGAGCCTGTTTCTCTATTTGCTTGCGTTTATCTCTCTCTTTTACTGTGGATCATATCGCTTCATCATGGGATCAACTGTATCTTTTCAATATATGTTCCATTATACATATCTTTTGTCTTTAGTTGTAGTTTAAATCATAAATGTGGCAAAAATAGCAGGAAACGGACCATCTTTTGTAAGTGCCTTCTGCAGAGCTTATCTTTGATCGAATTGGTCTAATGAAATTAGAACTTCGCGTGGTTTCGATCCTTTTGCTTCGGAAACGAATCCCCTTGCTTCCATCATTTCTATTAATCTAGCAGCACGATTATAGCCAATTCTAAACCGCCGCTGCAAGCTTGATGCAGATGCTCCGCCTTGTTCAATGACAAATCGACACGCCTCATCAAATAGTCCGTCCTCATCATCAAACTCTTGAACTTGTTTGACTAAATCTTCCTGAACGAATAAATAATTTGGCTTCATTTGTTTTTTAACAAACTGAGTCACTCGTTCAATTTCTTCATCTTTAACAAAATTTCCTTGAATCCGCACTGGTTTATTAGACCCGTTTTCAACAAAAAGCATATCTCCTCTTCCAAGCAGTTTTTCAGCTCCTGCCATATCAATGATCGTTCGTGAATCTACTTGAGAAGAAACTGAAAACGCAATTCTAGTCGGAATATTTGACTTTATTAAACCTGTAATGACGTCGACAGAAGGACGTTGGGTTGCTAGTAATAGATGTATGCCACAAGCCCGTGCTTTTTGCGCAATTCGGCAAATTGCATCTTCAACATCACCTGGTGCAACCATCATCAAATCTGCTAACTCATCAATAATAATTACGATGTAAGGCATAATCTCTGCTTTGACATTCCCAGAACGAACTTTTTCATTAAAACGATTGATGTCACGAACACCTTCATGGGCAAACAATTCATATCGCCGATCCATTTCTTCAACTGCCCATTTTAGAGCAGCAGTTGCTGCTTTGACATCTGTTATGACAGGGCTGACTAGATGAGGAATGCCGTTATAAGGTGCAAGTTCAACCATTTTTGGATCAATAAGCATAAGCTTCACTTCATGCGGGGATGCTTTATACAATAAACTAATAATAATAGAATTTATACAAACACTTTTTCCTGATCCTGTTGCTCCTGCGATTAAGCCATGCGGCATTTTCCCAATATCTGTAACTATTGGCTGCCCAGCTATATCTAAGCCTAGTGCTACAACTAGTGGTGAAAGACTTTTTTGGAAGACGGGTGTTCGCAAGATTTCCCGAATAAGCACTGGACGGCACTTACGGTTTGGCACCTCAATACCTACAGTACTCTTACCTGGAATAGGCGCTTCAATGCGAATATCCTTGGCAGCAAGCGCCAATTTTAAGTCATCAGCTAAACTCGTAATTTTATTAACTCGAACACCTATGTCGGGCTGAATTTCAAATCGAGTGACAGATGGTCCTTTTAAAGCATTTACAACTTTTGCCCCAACGTGAAAGCTTTCAAAAGCTTGATCTAACAGACGACTTTGTTCTTGAAGCCATTCTTCGTCTTCTTCTACTTCAAGCGGTGGAACTTCAAGAAGGCTTAATGGCGGCTTCGTTATGGAGTGATCTCCCATATTTTGTTTTTCGGTCTTATTATTTAGCATTTGCCGATCTTGTTTTAACATTATGACATTGAATGGAAAACCACTTCGTTTACGTATTTGTTCCGTCGCTTGAATTTTCGTTTCTATTAAACTAGCATGTTGGTTAATACTTTTTGCACCTGCACCATTTGTATTATCAGTAATGTGCCCCGTTTCACTGATGCGATTCCCATCTTCTATTTTTTGTCTTTCTGATGCTGCAACTTGTCTATCTTCTATTATTTCGAAAGTTTCTTCACGATTGTGTACATAATCTCCTGTTTGTGCAGTTGTTTTAACATTTTGTACACAATATATTGATTCCACAGCTTCGTCGCCTTCTTGTGCATAATTTTTTCTTTGCACAATTGATTCACCGTTTTGTGGATATTCTGTTTGAACGACTGCATCGACATTATTGACATTATCCACTGGTTGTGCGACTTCTTGTCTATTTTGTACATAATTTATTTTTTCCACAGCTTCGTCGCTTTCATATCCATCATCCGTTCTTTGTACAAATGCTTCATCGTTGTGCGATAAATCAGTTTTAACGACCGAATCAGTATTTTGTTCATTACCCGCTGTTTGCACCGCTGCTCCTCTAATTTGTGCATAATCTATTGTTTCCATTGCTTCGTCGCTTTCATGTGCATAATTCTCTCTTTGCACAAATGCTTCACCGTTTTGTGGATATTCTGTTTGAACAACCGCATCAGTATCATCTGTTGTCTGTCTATCTGCTTCTCCATTTTGTGTATAATCTATTGGTTCCACAACTTCGATGCTTTTTTGTGCAAAATCCGTTCTTTCAAGAGAGTCTTCACTATTGTGTGGATAATTCACTTGTTGAGTAGAGAGTTCGGAGTCTTGTACATATTCTTCCGTTTGTACGAAAGCTTCCCCATCATTTTCATTTATTGTTAAGTGAGCAGCAGCAGTGTGATCTTGTGCATAATTTTCCAAACAGTTTAAGTTATCCACATGTTTTTCTTCTTCAGTAATGGATGATGCGGCAACCATCGGTTCCCTCTTTGAGGTAGCAGACGAAAATTCCACATTCTTATGAATTGTTTTTTCATCTTCATTTTGCATATTTTTTATTCCAGAAAGTTCTTTTCTTTCATTTGAAAGCGGAGTTGCACTTGGGCGTCGATGGAAGCCGTAAACCGGAGATGGAACTTCTGTCGGTTTAAATGGCTTCGACTTTTTCAAGGGCACAGTTTCTTGCCTATTCTTCTCAAAATGCCTCTCTTCCTCTAGTATCCTGATTCTTTCTTTTCGTTCATGTTCAAGTGAACTTCTAGTATTAGAAACTTTTTTCTCATCGGGAATTAACGGAAAGCGAAACTGACCTTTAGGATATTCATAAACGACTCTTGCATTTTGATTTTGTCCGTGATATATGTTTTGTCTACGGCGGTCTGCTTGTCTTATCCTTTGGTTCTCTCTTTTTTCTTCCTCTTCTTCATTTTCCAAACCAAATAACTTTTTAAACCAATTTGCCATTGTTCGATCACTCTTTCTAAACATTACTGCTTATTTTGGGCAAGCACGAAAATCGGCTCGAGTTGTTTGTTTTCATAAAGAAAAGGTAGAACCGTTATCGGCACACGCCCTTCCGTAAAGAAATGCATCATCATTTGTCCGAGAATTGCAAATCCATTTTCATTTCTAATATCACCAAAGATTAATACATCTTGGTGAGGTGTTGCTACTGTCATGGTCCCCTCTATCATAGACGCCATTTTTTCTAGTAATGAATCGTTTAATATTCTACTAGCATCATATCCATCATTTGTATTGATAAAATAAAAAATATTACCCGCTACTTCATCTTTTTTATAGTTTGCAGGGAGTGACCTAACATTAAAACGAGCGATTTCTTTAATTTGTTCTTCGCTCCATCCTTCCTTTTTTACAAGCGAAGAATCAATTAACTGGTAGGATGTACCTAAATCAAGGGCATAATAAATCCTCGTTTCCGCAGTATGATCATCAAAGATTAGTTTTTTTCCTTCTTTTGTTTCGGTAGGAAATGAAGTGGAACGGATAACTGGAAAGATTTGTTTTTCTTTTCCTGCCAATTCTTTCTTTTCAACCATCGCACTCATCGCTTCTTCAATATAATAAACAACTTCATCAATCGCTTTATCCTTTCGCTCTTCCCACTTAGAAATAAGTGGTGCAAGCGCCACCGTCATACCTTTCTTCGTTTCTCGATCTTCAATACGCAACTGTTCATTTTTATGATCGTATTCAATTTTCCAATTTTCCCGCTGCAATCGTCCTAGCAGTATGTTTTTCATTTTGATGCTCGTCATTTTCACTGACAAAACCACCTAATTATTGTTTTTTATCGGTTTGTTCTTTTTCTTCCTTCTGTTTTGCATCATACTCAACAGAATTAGCAATTTCCATCATCTTTTTCGTATCTCGAGCGATATCATCAACCGTTGATAAAGTCGTCATTTTAACACCGCCGATGCCAACAATTACTTCATAATTTTTGCCTTCAACTGGCGTAATAAGCAAATAGCCAAAACGACCTTTGCTCTTAAATGTTTCTTGTACTTCCTTTTTTGCTGCTTGTAATTCATTAAATAAAACTTCACTATCAAGCGCTTCATTTGGATTTACAAACAAAATATATTCTTGATTATCTTTCTTCAAAATAATATTGTGTTCCGATTTTTCTTTTACTTTATATTCTTTCGGTAAATAAAAGCTGAAAAGATCAGAAGACTCCGTCGGTTCCTGTTTTGTTTCATTAAACGTTGCTTCCGCTATTTGTATAGCTTCTGCAATCGCTTCGTCTTCTTTCCCATTACATCCTGTTAATAAACTAACCGTCAAAAGTGTGATTGCCAAAAATCGAATAAAATCTTTCAATTTCATTTTCCTCCTTCGCTTACTTTTTGCGAGGCAAATAAATATTGACCAACAAGTAATTTTACAATATGTGTAAACATTTCTTCGCGTTGAACAAGATTATTGGTAAAAACACCAATTGCTCCTTCTTTGGAACGAACATCATGTTTCGCAGTATATTCCTCCATCACTTCTGAGAGTTCAAACCCATTTCGCAATCCCCTTGCAACATCTTCTGGAAGCAAAATTCTAGCGCCGCTTGCAATGAATTCCGTTCCATCTTTTAGTTTAAGGGCACCCCAATTACAAAGGAGCATTCCTTCCTTTGTTTCCATTACTCCACCTTCGAGACCGATTCCGATATCACTATTTGTTTCAAATAACGCTCGATGAGCTCTGTTTTTAGCTCCAAGAAGCGTTTCCTCATCGGAAAATGGTTGGAGGGAAACACCTGATGGAACATCAACGGCAACGATCTCATTCGTTTCAGATGCTAATACATTGGCAACAGCACCAATTTTTGTTTTATTTTTTGAACCTACCGCAATTTTCATTATTATACCTCACCTGTAACCGTAGTTTCGAATCGTCTCAACTGTTGTCTTATCTGTTTTCTTCACAAGATTGATTAATAATTCTTTTGCAGCTTGATAATCATCTACATGAATGATCGATGCAGAAGTATGAATATATCTTGCACAAATTCCGATTACCGCAGACGGAACACCATATTTTGTCGTATGTACACGTCCAGCATCCGTGCCACCTTCCGAAACAAAATATTGATAAGGAATTTTTGCACTTTCTGCTGTATCAAGAATAAAGTCGCGAAGAGTTCGATGTGTGACCATTGTACGGTCAAGTATTCTTAATAACACTCCTTTTCCTAATTGTCCAAAAGCATCTTTCTTACCTGAAGCATCATTGGCTGGACTTGCATCCAACGCATAAAAAATATCCGGCTCAATTAAATTTGCCGCAGTTTGTGCCCCACGCAAGCCTACTTCTTCTTGAACTGTTGCCCCCGCATATAAATGATTCGGCAACTGTTCGTTTTTTGTTTCTTTCAAAAGCTCAATCGAAAGTCCACATCCGTAACGATTATCCCAAGCTTTGGCCATAATTTTCTTTTCATTCGCCATCGGCGTAAATGGACAAACTGGAACAATTGGCTGTCCTGGTTTAATACCTAAGCGAATCGCATCTTCTTTATCATCAGCACCAATATCAATTAACATATTTTTAATATCCATCGGTTTTTTCCTCGTTTGTTCATCAAGCAAATGAGGAGGAATGGAAGAAATAACACCAATTACATTGCCACGATCCGTTTCAATTTGAACTCGTTGAGCAAGAAGCACTTGGCTCCACCAACCACCTAGCGGTTGAAAACGGATCATGCCATTTTCCGTAATTTGAGTGACAATAAATCCGACTTCATCCATATGGCCGGCAACCATTACTTTAGGTCCATCTATTGGGCCTTTTCTTAATCCAAAAATGCTGCCTAAGTTATCTTGAATAATTTCATCGCTATATTTTTCAAGTTCCGTTCTCATAAACTTGCGCACATGATGTTCAAATCCTGAAGCACCAGGAAGTTCTGTTAATGTCTTAAAAAGTTTTAGTGTATCTTCATGCATAGAAAAAACTCCTTTCATAGTAGTAAGGAGGCGTCAGGAACTTATTTATCAGATCACTAAAAAACAGTGATCCAGAATGCCTCTTTTACCAAGATTTAACTTCCTTCTAAAGCAAATGATCAAAATTCTAACAAGTTAATTTTACACTATCTATGAAAAACATGGTATGTACTTGTATTTTACCCACTATTTTCTCTATATTAAAAATAAATGATTGTATAAACGGAGTGATTAAATGAAACTAGATAAACTTTTGCTAGGCTTTTGTACAGGTGTGATTGCCGGTGCAATTTTAAGCCAAAGCGCACAAAAAAAGACGATGCTTACATCGGAGTCTGCATTAGAGATTGCTAAAAAAGCTTTTAAAGAAAATGGACCAATTGATGGTTCTTGGATTTATGCGAAACCAGAACAAATAACAAAATATAACCTTCCATATAAAATTTATCGGGGCGGTATTACGAGAACGATCAATGATAAGGTTGAACAATACGAATTTTTAATAGATGCAAAAACCGGCAGCATACTTGAAGTAAAACAAATTTAAAATACGCTAGTTCAAGTTTTGCAATAAAAAAAGCCATTTATTGCGATGCCGTTTTTTAATGGTCATCGCAATACCGGCTTATTTCGCTTTTACCGAAACTGTGCTTCACAACGATAAATTCTGTTTCCTTGTTTTGAAAACTTCTCTTCATACTCTGTCATAACATTTTCTTTTATGTTGCTTCGATGAAGATCAAGGCTAATATTTTTAATTAACATCCCATATTTTGAAAAACTTTCTAAAGAATACTCAAACAATCCTTGATTATCTGTTTTAAAATGGATTTCTCCATCTTTGGCTAATACTTTTTCATACATGGCTAAAAATGATTCATAAGTTAATCGCCTTTTTTCATGTCTATTTTTTGGCCAAGGATCAGAAAAATTCAAGTAAATTCTTGAAAGCTCGCCCTCTGCAAAAATTTCAGATAAATTTCCCGCATCGATATTTAACAGTCTAACATTTGTTAATTGATTTTCCAGCGTTAACTCTAACGCACTAACAATGACACTCGTATATTTTTCAATTCCAATAAAATTGATCTCCGGATGGAGCTTTGCCATCCCATTAATAAATGCTCCTTTTCCCATTCCAATTTCCAAATGAATTGGATTTCCATTTTTAAATATTTCTTGCTGCCATCTTCCGTTATAATTTTGCGGTTCAGGAATTACAAGATCCGGATGTTCCTTAATTTTATCATAAGCCCATGGCTTATTTCTTAATCTCATCTTATTGATGCCTCCTTTAATTACAACTCTTAACATACCATGAATACGGCCATTTGAATAGGGGCTGTCCAAAAAAATGAAAAGCCCCTAAAATGCATTGAAAAGAAATTTTAACGATGTGATGAAATTGTATATTTTTCACGAAATACCTTTCCTCGACAAATCTTTCCCATAAGGAATAACCTTTTGTTATTTTGCTTACGCTAAAGGAAAGCAATGTCCTTTGTTTGGATGCTAATAAATAAAAAAGCGAGGGATATCGATGCCTCTAAATGAACATCATCAACTAACCATTATTCAAGATATATTAACAAATCATCAACTGGATTGCTGCGGAACAACAGCAGAATGTCAGCAAGTTGAACGACTCATCCAATCATTACTAGAAAAGCAAGTAGATGAAAATATTAAAAACACGTTGTTAGATGTTTATAATTATTGTCAACATGGACAATATACAAAAGATTTGAATGAACATATTCATCAAAATCAAGAGAACTTATCTTTATGGATTGATAATATTAACAAGTATAATAATTTGACATAAAACTACAATATTTCCAGGGAAATGATAACCGCCTTTATTTTTGATCCAAGTAATGAGAAATGGATCGAAAGACAAAGGCGGTTTTTCCAAATATTTCTATAATCTATTTCTTTTCTCTATGCTTAAATAAAATCACCGTTGAGAGCGGTGGAATCAGGACTTTTTGCGAAACCTGCCCCAATCCATTTTCATCAGCTTGGTCTCCTTGCACAGCAATATTCCATAATTCGTTACTAGGTAATTGCCACTCCTTTTCTTTGAGACCATTATTAAATATTACGATAATCTCTCTCCACGGATCAATTTCTTCCAAATCATAAAGAAAAAAGCCAGCTAGATTTGTCGGAAGCATCAACCATCGATAATGCCTTTCTATTTCTTCTCTTGTTTTTAACCGAAAAGCCGGGTGTGCCTTACGAATGGCGATCAATGTTTTAATATATGGAATAAAGTCTTCAAACATGTTTTTTCTTGCCCAATCTAGCTGATTAATATAGTCAGGCTTGTTATAGCTATTACCCTCACCATATTTTGTCCGAAAAAATTCAATGCCGCTATGGAGAAATGGAATACCTTGTGACAACAAAACGATGGCAATGGCTAAATATTGGCGTTTTTTTCTTATTTCCACTGATTCATCTGCATTAGAGACAGCGAGCTTATCCCATAGAGTATGGTTATCATGACATTCCACATAATTCACTGTTTGTGAAGGTGAAGGAAACATCCCTTTCATTTTTTTCGTTACAGAGATGCTTCCGGCAAAAAGCATTTTTAGTTTATGTTTATATTTTAAATTGCCCGAAATATATCCTCTCTCTAATAGATGAAAAGTACTTCCCTTGACAGTGTCGCGAAAAACATCATTAAAATGCGCGATACGAGGCATTTTCGCAGCATTCATAATGGTTGCTTTTTCTTCCTCAAGAAGAGGCGTATTTAGATTCCAACCTTCACCAATGATGATGATGGATGGGTCAATTTCATCAACCGCTTGGCGAATAGCGTTCATTGTAGTTATATCTAAAATCCCCATTAAATCAAAACGAAATCCATCAACATTATATTCCTTAATCCAATAGATGACAGAATCAATAATAAATTTTCGCACCATTAACCGTTCAGATGCAATATCATTTCCTACGCCAGTTCCATTTGATGGAAAACCGTATTCGGTATAACGAAAATAGTATCCTGGAACGATTTTTCTAAAATTAGATTGTTCCCGGATGTAAACGTGATTGTATACGACATCCATAATGACACGGATGCCTTTTCGATGAAGAGCTTCAATCATTTCTTTAGTTTCGCGAATACGGACATACGGATCATAAGGATCCGTTGCATAGCTTCCTTCAGGTACATTATAATGAAGCGGATTATAACCCCAATTATATTCACCGTTTTCTTTCGTTTCGTCAATCCCTCCGAAATCATTGAATGGCAGCAATTCGAGGTGAGTCACTCCTAAATCAACGATATAATCAAGACAAGTTTTACAATCGTTTGGACCTTTCGTATTTTCTTCGCAAAAGGCAATATATTTTCCTTTATTTTTTACACCGCTTTCGGGATGAACCGAAAAATCACGAATATGAGTCTCATAGATGATTGCATCTGTCGGTCCTAAAATCGGCGGCAAATGCTTAGACTGCTTTGGAACTTCTGTTTTCTTTAAATCGATGACAATCCCATATTCGCCATTTACAGAAACCGCTCTAGCATAAGGGTCGACCGCTTCACGCCACACATTATTGACACAAACATGATAACGGTAATAAAAACCTTCACAATCGCCAGATAGATCAAACGACCATACGCCTTTGTCCGAACGTACCATTTCATAAGTTTGTTTGATATTGCCACTTTGTTCATAAAAAATGAGCAAAACATCGCTTGCGGTTGGCGCCCATACTTTAAAAATTGTTTTTTCTTTCGTATAGGTCGCACCAAGATCATTGCCATCGTAAAAAAATTTTTTGTCAAATTTTTCAGTCCGAATGACAGATCCGATAAGCAAATCGGTTTCATTTCCGATTTGATCGCAAATCATATACTTTTTTGCCAAATCAATTTCAAATGGCGATTTGCAAGTATATTTTAGTTCCCCTATTAACTCTTGTTGGCTAATTATCGTTAATGGCTGTTTTACAGTTCCGTCACTAATATAAAACTGCCTCTCGTATATCGGTGGATTTGTTTTCGAAAGCAAAATCGTAACAACATCCATTTCATCCAAATAGGCCTCAAACCAGTTCATGTCTCACCCCAACTATACGTAGAACTATTTTGTAGACTTACAAATCTTCTTGCTCCCATTCATATCTGCGAACATAGGTGGACTGGGTATGTTTTAACAAAGCTTGTGCGCCTTTCAATTGAACATATTTTAATGGGGAAGAAAGATTCCGTAACTTTAAGTACCACTCCTCGTAGTTTCTTTTATCAACCAATAATGTTTGAATAGGTTCATAAGGTCCTTCAATAAAACCTGTTCTAGACAAAACAACTTTTTGAATCGGCATGTCTACTTGATAATGTTCATAATAACTTTGAATGAACCCCTGTGTTCGGTTTAAAGAAATCATCGGGTTTATTCTTCGAACTTCTTCCTGCCCTATTATTTCAATCCAATACCGTCCCTTATCTGTTTGGAAAACACTCATTTCCTCACTTTCTAAAACGGAGATGCAATACGTTTTCACTGGACTGATTAAAATAATATCTAAATCGATCGGTGCTTTCTTTACAAGAAATGTCGGTTTATATAAAACTAAATAAGTATCCGGAAAATGTTGCAAAAAATATTTTAATATTTTATCTTTATAAATGCTTTCATCTACGAACGAGTAATCTCTTATCGTTGAACTAGCCCAATGGATTTGAAAGCGAAACAATTCATCAAGAAATTCCCGTTTCATTTCTTCTTTCGTTTTTCGACGTTCAATTTGAAACTCTGCTTCATCTAAGAGCGATGTCTCCCATTCACTTTGATCAGCTTTCCTGCTTGTCAACCATCGTTTAATTGTTTGCAAAGCACCCTTTTTTTCTGGCTCAAGCCAGTTTTCTTTTAAATTTTCAAAACCGATAAAAAAAGGATTTTCATTTTTTACTTCTGAGAAGGGCTTTCTCGTATCTGCGCTTTCTTCTTCATAATAAGCATATGAAGCATTTAATTTTTCCCAACGCTCTTTCTTCAAACGTATATACTGACTTGGATAACGAAAAATATCCGTTTCATAGCGGGATATAAAATCCCGCAATTTAATTAGTTGCGCCACAACCGTTCTTCCTCCAATAATCTTAAGAACTTATAACAATAAATGAACAAGAAGCGGACTTAATATAGAGGCAAAAATGGTACTAAGTGTCATAGCAATTGAACTAATGGCACCTTCTTTTTGCCCTAATTCCAGTGCTTTCGATGTACCTATTCCATGAGCGGCTGTGCCGAAGCCGATACCTCTTCCGATAAAATGATCGATTCGAAACCATTTTAACAAATATGGACCTAAAACTGCACCGAAGATGCCAGCAACCATTACAAAAATGGCAGCCAAAGTTGGATTCCCGCCAATCATCGAAGCAATATCCATTGCAACCGGTGACGTGACTGATTTTGGAACAAGTGAATAAAGTGTCTTTAATTCAATATGAAAAAGTAGCGACAGCCAAATGCCGCTGACAATTCCTATAAACGTACCTACAAACACGCCGACCATAATCGGAACACTATACTTTTTGACTGTATCAATTTGTTTATATAAAGGAAAAGCCAACGCAACAACAGCCGGTCCTAACAAATGGACAATCCATTTTGCACCAGACATATATGTTTCATAAGGTATATCAAAATAAAGTAAAAAGCAAACGATCAAAACAGTTGCAGTTACGATAGGTACCATAAAAGGAGTATAAAACTTTATATAAACTTTTTTCATAGCATTATATGTTATTATTGTACCGGCAATCGCTAAAAAGGCAATGAATAAACTCATACTTCTCTACTCTCCCGTGATTGGATTTGAAGATATGAATTTTTTCTTACCACAATCCATTGGCTGACTGCTGAGGAGGCAACCATTACGATGATAGAGCTAATGATGACAACGATAATGGAGAAAAAACCCTCCCCTTTAAAAAGGTCAAGAAAATCAATGATGCCGACCGTCACGGGAATAAACAGTAACGGCAAATGGGATAACAAAAAACTTGCGCCTTGTTCAATCCATCCTTCTTTAAATTTTTTCGTCATAAGCAAAGCGAATAGTAAAAGCATGCCAATAATACTTCCCGGCATTAATAGATGAAACGTTTTTTGAATCCAGACCCCTGCATAATAAAACAAATAAAGAACCCCAATTTGAATAACAATACGAATAAGCATTTTAAAAATCCCCCTTAAAATTTTCCCCTGTCAAAAGAATGTAAAATATAGTATATTACGTAAGTCTACATGAATTTTCAAAAAATAAAAAGATTGATTATTGAAACAATTTTCAAAAATCAATCTTTTATACTTACTGTTCATTATTTTGTTCTACATTTTTACTTTGCCAATTCGTAAATGGCACGAGCATAAATAGCTGTCGCTTTTAATAAATCATCAATTTCAATATATTCATCTTTTTGATGGGCAACATCTTCGCGTCCCGGAAATAATGGACCAAAAGCAACCCCTGACTCAAGTGACCGTGCATAGGTGCCACCGCCAATGGCAAGTAAATTTGCTTTTTGGCCGGTCTCTTCTTCATAAACGTTTTGCAGCACTTTTATGAACGGATGAGCTCCATCAACATGATGTGGTTTTGAATCATCGAGCTCAATAAAACGAAATTCATTCTTACATGCGATATCTTTTAACTTCTCTTTCGTCACTTCTATATTATGGGTAACAGGATATCTTAAATTTAAACCAATTTTTCCGCCTTCCTCTTTTTTATACGAGAGGATGCCGTTATTAATTGTTAATTCCCCCGAAATTTCATCTTTATCCGCAATTCCAAGTGCAAGACCACGCGTATCTTTTCCAAAGTAATGATGAACAAATTCAATAAAAGTTCTTCCTTTTTTGTCGAGATTCATACATTCTTTTTCAAAAAAAGCATTCAACAATAAACCAGCGTTTTTTCCGTTATTTGGCTCCATTCCATGGGCAGAGATCCCATGTAAACGAAAATGAAGGGTTGAACTTACATCTATTTCCGCTTTTCCTTTCAGTCCGATTTCCTTTACATATTTGCTAAATCGATCTACAAGTTTTTGTGCGATTTCTTTTTGTTTACAAACAATTTGCGCTTCAGCCAAATCAGGCACCATATTTAAACGTCTGCCTGCTTGAAAAGACTCCAACTGAAGCTCCTCATCACCTGTTTGAGATCCTACATTGTTTTGTTCAAAGAAAAAATCAAATATACCTTTTTCAGCATTAATAATTGGAAAATCTGCATCCGGTACAAAGCCAAATGTCGGCATTTCTTCATGTTTAAAGTAATGTTTCACACAGCACCACTGACTTTCCTCGTCTGTACCTAAAATAATTCGCACCCGCTTTGACAATGGAAGTTGCAATTCTTTGACAATTTTCAATGCATAATAAGCTGCCATCGTCGGTCCTTTGTCATCTATAGCCCCTCTTGCAAAAATTTTTCCATCCCTAATCTCCGCACCAAAAGGATCGCTCGTCCAACCATCCCCTTCTGGGACAACGTCAACATGACATAAAACTCCAATCAATTGTTTTCCTTGTCCATACTCAATATGTCCAGCTAAATTATCAACATTTTTTACTGTAAAACCATCATTGGCCCCTTTATTTAACATGAAATGAAGCGCTTCTTTAATTCCTCTTCCCAAAGGAGCATCTTTTTCTCCATTGTCTTCATCTAAAACACTTTTAATTCTTAAAAATTCCTGAGTATCTTTTATGATTTGATTCTTTCGTTTATAAACTTCTTCCAACCAATTCATTTATAACACCACCGACTAATAGTAAAATTTTTGCATGTAAAATTAGTGTAAAAAAATTATAAACTTTTTATTTTTGTGGAAATTTTCAATACTTTTAGTGTAAAATATTATTAGAAGTGTTGATCTGGTAATTAGGTTTTGGTGCATTGCATAATATCTTGTTCAATGAAATTTGAACATTACATTAAGGAGTGGTTTTTTGAACCCGACTGCCCGCATGCTCAACCGTATTAAGTCCATTTACTTGTATATTCATGAAAAAGGTTCAGTCTCAACACAAGAACTTGTAGAAGAATTTGGCACAACACCACGGACAATACAAAGAGATTTAAATGTACTGACGTACAATAATTTAGTTTATAGTCCGAGCCGTGGAATTTGGACAACAACAGCGAGAAAAGTAAAAATCTCCTGACATTTGAAAAGGGCTGTCCAAAGTGCCAAATGTATCATTTGAAATTTCTATGCAGTACCATCTGCTTTGGTACAGCCTTTATGTTTGTTTCAATACAGAAATTTCCTCTTCACTTAATTCGCGATATTCTCCAGGTTTTAGCGATTCATCTAACATTAATGACCCCATTTTTATACGCATTAAAAATGTCACTTTTTTTCCTACAGCAGCAAACATCCGCTTTACTTGATGAAATTTTCCTTCTGTAATCGTTAATTCAATTTCAGATTTGTTTTCTGCCTCATTGATGGACAAGATGACAAGTTCCGCAGGTTTCGTTACATAACCATCATCAAGCGTTACACCACGTTTAAATGCTTCAATATCATCATTCGTAACAATTCCACTAATTTTCGCATAATACGTTTTCGGTACATGCTTTTTCGGGGATAAAAGCTGGTGAGCTAATTGACCATCATTCGTCAACAATAGGAGGCCGACTGTATCTTTATCAAGGCGTCCAACCGGAAACGGATTTAAAATCTTATCTTCCATTTCCAATAAATCAATGACCGTTTCATCATAATCGTCTTCCGTAGATGAAATAACTCCTTGAGGTTTGTTCATCATTAAATAAATAAATTCTTTATACTCTACAGTTTCCCCATGTACAGTAACTTGATCTCTTTCAGGATCGAGATGGGTTTGTGGATCTTTGACAGTTGTTCCATTAATTTTTACCGCTCCAGTTTTTAATAATTTTTTTACTTCTTTCCGACTGCCAAAACCGCTATTTGCCAATAATTTATCAATTCTCACTCATAAGACCTCCGTATTCCAAAATTCAAAGACTAACCTTTCCTAAATAGGCTAGAGTTTAGTCCACATTTGACTAATCCGCATAGATTAGTAGGGTAAATCATCATCAAGACAAATACACAAAGGAGCGAAGAACCATGAACTATAACTATTATTATGATTATGAGCGTCAATTTGGCTTTCCTAGCTTTCCTGGTGGTGGCGGGTTCCCAGGTGGATTTGGCCAACTTGAGCGCCGCTTAAATCAGATCGAAAACCAATTGCAGCGTCACACAGAACGGCTTAACCGATTAAACCGCCGCTTACAGCGCGTGGAAAGACAATTGGGCTTTCCGCTTGAACAATGGTAAGTTGAATTGAAAGGCGAACTAACCGTTCGCCTTTTGTTTTTGCCTTTGTAAAAATTTAAACCGATAGCCAAGAATGAACCCTGCCAAATTAGATTTAATGCTCAAATATAAATATACGCCCGCTCCCGCAGCAATTGAAATGATTAACACAACAATTGACTGGCCACGGCCATCTTCATACTGTATAAATATTGATAAAAGCCATAATACTAATTGGACAACAACTGCCATAACTAAAACAAAGATACTAATTAATAAACTGCGGCGAATCGTATACGAAAATCTGAATCTGGTATATTTTTTTATAACGAATAAATTGATTGCAATTGAAATAAAAAAGCCAATACCTGTTGCCCAAATAGCACCATAGGTTTCAAATGCTTGTATTAAAGGAATATTCAATAATGTTTTTATCAATAAACCACTAAACATGCTATAAACAGCAAAACGCTGCTGATTGATCCCTTGTAAAATTGCTGATGTCACGGTAAATAAAGCAAAAAACAACGCAATTGGGGCGTAATAGCGAATAATTCCTTCACCCATTTGAACAATATTAACGCTATACAAAGAGCCAATGGCAGGTCCTGATACCATTGCAAGCCCGACCACGGCTGGAAGCGTTAAGAAGACAACCACTTGCAACGCTTGAGAAATTTGCTTATGTAACTGCTTGAAATTGTTTTCTGTAAAAGATTCGGTAATGGTTGGAACTAATGTTAAACCAAAAGCAGTCGCAAGGGAAACCGGAATCATAATCAATTTATGCCCGTACATATTTAATATTGAAAATAATTCGTGGGCAACATCCCCGCCTTTTCCGATGCTTTCCATGGCACGGTGAAATGTAAATTCATCAACCAACTGGTACAGTGGTATTGCCAAAGAAACAAAAACAAATGGTCCAGCATAAGACAATAGTTCCAACAACATCTCTTTCGTTGTTAATTGACTCTCTTGCTTGCTATTTACAAGCAGTTCATTTAAATGATGCTTCCTTTTAAACCAATACCAAATTAAGATGCCCATGCCAAAAATGGCCCCAATCGTTGCCGCAAAAACAGATAAACCTACAGCGACATGTAGATCACCATCAAGTACTTTCATTACAATGTAGCTTGAGAAAAGCAAGAAAATAATGCGGGCAATTTGCTCGACAACTTGGGAAACAGCCGTTGGCCCCATCGATTGATAACCTTGAAAAAAACCTCGAATAATACTCATCATTGGCACGATAATGAGAGCTGTACTAACCATCCGTATGACATAAACAACTTCCTTATGTTGAATCCCATACTCATTTTCGCCAATAATTTTCGGAGCTAACCATGGAGCGATGCTATACAAAATAATAAAGAAAAAGATGCCGCTTCCAAACATCAGTAGAAGTCCCGTTTTAAAGAGTCGTCTGCCCGTATAATAATCGCCAAGCGCATTATATTTTGAAACAAATTTGGAAACCGCTAAAGGAACTCCCATTGTTGCCATACTTAAAAGAATCGTATAAGGGATATATGCATAGGAATACAAAGCACCGCCAATATTCCCAACAATTGAATAAAAAGGAAAGACATAAATCATTCCTAATATTTTCGAGATAAGCGTTGCACCTGTTAAAATCATCGTACCTTTAATTAACTTTGAACCGGACATAAGGCCCTCCAACAGAATATATTGAAACGAAACATACATCATTTGACAACTCATTGCAACTTCTGTATTTTAACATACAGTATAAAACTAGAAAAGTAAGTATCATTTGTTACATATTTGCGAATCAAGGAAGATGGTGGCTACATTGAATACATATGATGTAATTGTCATTGGGGGCGGGCCTTCTGGATTAATGGCTGCAATAGCTGCCGGTGAACAAAAATGCAAAGTGCTATTAATTGAGAAAAAAGAAAAACTTGGAAGAAAATTGTTAATATCCGGAGGCGGTCGATGCAATGTGACAAACCGTCTGCCAATCGATGAAATCATCAAACATATTCCGGGAAATGGACGTTTTTTATATAGCGCTTTTGCTGAATTTAACAACTACGATATAATTCGCTTTTTTGAAAATTTAGGTGTGAAATTAAAAGAAGAGGACCATGGGCGCATGTTCCCAATCTCAAATAATGCGAAATCAGTCGTTGACGCACTGATTGGCCAGCTAAAAAAATTTGGTGTAGAGATTAAAACAAATACACCTGTTAAAGATGTATTATTTGAGCAAGACCAAGTTGTTGGTGTCATGTTAAATGATGGCAAAGATATCAAAGCAAAAACAGTAGTCATCGCTGTTGGCGGAAAATCGGTTCCACAAACTGGTTCAACCGGCGACGGTTATGCTTGGGCAAAAAAAGCGGGACATACCGTTACAGACCTTTACCCACTGAAGTTCCGCTAACATCGAACGAACCTTTCATTCAAAATAAAACGTTGCAAGGGTTATCATTAAGAAATGTCGCTGTTTCCGTTTTAAATCCAAAAGGAAAGCCAATTATAACACATCGAATGGATATGATATTCACCCACTTTGGATTATCGGGTCCAGCCATTCTCCGCTCAAGTCAATTTGTCGTCAAAGCATTGCAAAAATCGGGTGTGAATAAAGTAGTTGTTTCCATCGATAGTTTCCCAGATAAAAAAGAAGAAGCACTTTTTGAGCATGTAAAGGAAATGGTAAGGTCGGCAAATAAAAAAGCGGTAAAAAATGTTCTAAAAGGCCTTGTACCGGAAAGATATTTACTATTTTTATTGCAAAAGAATAATATTGATGAGGATCTTCCAAGTGCTAATCTTTCCCATGATAAATTGCGCAGCTTTGTGAAAGATTTAAAAAGATTTGAAGTAAGAGTGAATGGTACATTGCCGATTGAAAAAGCATTTGTGACCGGCGGGGGCGTTTCTGTAAAAGAAATTCATCCGAAAGAAATGTCTTCAAAAATAGTGAAAGGTCTATATTTTTGCGGTGAAATTTTAGATATTCACGGCTATACCGGCGGCTTTAACATTACCGCTGCTTTAGTGACCGGTAGGCTTGCTGGACTAAATGCTGGAAAAGAAAGTAAACGAAATGAAGAATAGCAGGATTTCTAATAAACGTAAAGTTTGTTTAGTTGTTATTAAACAGTATATTCCATCAAGCCAGTGAGATAAAAGCAAACTAAACAATACCTATAAAGCAAAACAAAACCCCTAGAATGCTTAAATTGTAAACATTCTAAGGGTTTTGTTTTTGTTTACGTTTTTAATTTGCAACTATATTAACGAGCTTTCCAGGAACAGCGATAACTTTACGTACCGTTTTCCCTTCTAGGTCTGCAACGATTTTCTCATCCTTCATTGCAATTTCTTCCATTGCTTCTTTAGAAGCATCTTTAGGAATGAGAAGTTTTGTACGAACTTTTCCATTTAGTTGTACAACGATTTCGATTTCATCCTCAACAAGTTTTGTTTCATCATATGTAGGCCAAGATTCGTAGCTAATTGTGCCAGTGTGGCCTAATTTTTCCCAAAGTTCTTCTGCTATATGCGGAGCAACTGGTGATAATAATTTCACAAATCCTTCCATATATTCCATTGGCAAACTTTGAGCTTTATAAGCTTCGTTTATAAATACCATCATTTGAGAAATAGCAACATTAAAGCGGAGGTTCTCATAATCTTCAGTTACTTTTTTCACAGTTTGATGGTAAATACGTTCCAATGGTTTCGTATCTGCATCTTTTGAAATTTTTGAATTAAGTTCACCAGAATCTGTTACAAATAAACGCCAAATCCGGTCTAAGAAACGACGTGCACCATCAAGGCCGTTTGTTGACCAAGCGATTGAAGCATCAAGCGGCCCCATGAACATTTCATAAAGGCGAAGCGTGTCAGCACCATGGCTTTCAATAATATCATCAGGATTGACGACGTTACCTTTAGATTTGCTCATTTTTTCATTGTTTTCGCCAAGAATCATTCCTTGGTTAAATAGTTTTTGGAATGGTTCTTTTGTTGGAACGATGCCTAAATCATAAAGAACTTTATGCCAGAAGCGGGCATACAACAAGTGCAGGACAGCATGTTCAGCCCCTCCGATATAAATATCAACCGGCAGCCATCGTTTCAATTTTTCCGGATCAGCTAATTTTTCGCTATTGTGCGGATCAATATAGCGCAAGTAATACCAGCAGCTACCTGCCCATTGTGGCATCGTATTCGTTTCGCGGCGTCCTTTTTTGCCAGTTGCCGGATCAACTACATTCACCCACTCTTCAATATTAGCAAGCGGTGATTCTCCTGTGCCGGATGGCTTAATATTATCAGTTTTCGGTAGTGTTAAAGGCAATTCTTCTTCCGGTACAGTCGTCATCGTCCCATCTTCCCAATGGATAATTGGAATCGGTTCACCCCAATAACGTTGACGACTAAACAACCAATCGCGTAAACGGTATGATACTTTTTTCTCACCTTTGCCGTTTTCCTCAAGCCACTCAATTGCTTTTTGAATCGCTTCTTCTTTATTTAAACCATCTAAAAATCCAGAATTAATATGGATGCCGTCACCAGTGTATGCTTCTTTCGAAATATCTCCACCAGCAACAACTTCTTTTATTGGCAGATCAAATTTTACAGCAAATTCATAGTCGCGCTCATCATGAGCAGGCACCGCCATAATTGCACCAGAGCCGTACCCCATTAATACATAATCAGCAATCCAGATCGGCATTTTTTCTTGGTTTACAGGATTAATGGCATATGCACCTGTAAATACGCCAGTTTTTTCCTTTGCTAAATCTGTTCTTTCTAGATCGCTTTTAGATTTAATTTGATCAAGATAATCGTCAACAGCTTGTCTTTGTTCAGGCGATGTAATTTCCGCAACGAGCGGATGTTCAGGTGCAAGAACAGCATAAGTTGCTCCAAAGATCGTATCTGGTCTTGTTGTAAAAACTTTAAAGCTTTTATCGGTACCATCGATTTCAAACGTAATTTCTGCACCTTCTGAACGACCAATCCAGTTACGCTGCATTTCTTTAATGCTTTCTGGCCAATCCAACTCTTCTAAATCTTCAAGAAGCCGGTCAGCGTATGCAGTAATTTTTAATATCCATTGACGCATTGGCTTTCGAATAACCGGGTGGCCGCCGCGTTCACTTTTACCATCAATAACTTCTTCATTGGCCAAAACTGTCCCTAAAGCAGGACACCAGTTTACAGGTACTTCATCAACATAAGCCAATCCTTTTTCATAAAGCTTTAAGAAAATCCATTGTGTCCATTTATAATAATTTGGATCTGTCGTATTAATTTCACGATCCCAGTCATAAGAAAATCCTAGTGATTTAATTTGTCTTTTAAATGTTTGAATATTTTTTGCAGTAAATTCTGCTGGGTCATTCCCAGTATCAAGTGCGTATTGTTCAGCAGGAAGCCCAAAAGCATCCCATCCCATTGGATGTAAGACGTTATAACCTTGCATCCGTTTCATTCTTGAAAGAATATCAGTGGCTGTATAACCTTCCGGATGCCCTACATGAAGACCTGCCCCCGATGGATATGGGAACATATCAAGCGCATAAAACTTTGGTTTACTATCATCTTCTTTTGTTTTAAACGTTTTATTTTCTTCCCAATAAGCTTGCCATTTCTTTTCAATCGCTTTATGGTCAAATGCCATTCCAACCAAAACCTCCTGACTTAAATCTATTCATCTTTTCTTTGTTATTGATAAAGATTAAATTTGTTAAGTAGATGGGTAGTTGGGCAGGGGTTAACAGTTATGTATTTGGGCTTAAAAAAGACTCGGATGACTTAAGAACTAACCGCCAATCCAACTAACCACCTAACCATCAAAAAACCTCCCGCCCCAGTTCATAATCTTCCAGGGACGAGAGGTTGTGCTAACTTCCCGCGGTACCACCCACATTAGCCAATCTTTGCATGATAAGGCAAAGATATTGACTCACTTTCATTCCTTAACGCGGATCATACGGCAAATATTACTTAAATTTCACATTTGCAACTTAGAGGCGAGTTCATGATGATAAGCTATTGACTTGCACCAACCGTCAATTCTCTAAAAAGACTTACCAATCACTACTATTCCTCATCATCGTTGTTACATTATTATAGTCTGTATTTTAAGAATTTGTCCGAATATTGTCAAGCATTCGATAAAATTTGCCTTACATTATTAAGTTTTGCTGATCTAAGATCATATCGTTTTGAATTCTGTTAATTTTTAGCTGCATCCGATATAATCGTTCTTTTTGCTGCTTATCCGCACTTTCCATTAGTTTCTGTATATCGTTGTAAACCTCATTTAACTGCTGTTGGGCATTGATATACTCTGACGTATTGTAATGTTCCTGCTGATTGGCAATTTCCAATTGCTCAAGCGCATATTTACATGCTTCCTCAGCTCTTTGAATAAATTGGTCAACTGATGCACGCGTTGCCATTCATTTTCCTCCTTAATTCATATTGGAGTTAGTGGAACATTCATATTTTGCACAGAATCATACTCTGTTATGTGGGTGGAGGTTTAGTTAGGTATATAGAGCTGACTTGGAATTGCAATTTTTTCATTTGGATAAGCAAAATAATCATGCTAAAATGGCAAATGTATATTTCAAAAAGACATATAGAAGGAGGGAATACAATGACGAATCCATTCCCTTATGCATCAGACGATAAACGTTACCATACTTGGAACTATCATTTACGGCAAACGTTTGGTCATAAAGTTTTCAAAGTATCTCTTGATGGAGGTTTTGACTGTCCAAACCGCGACGGGAAAGTAGCCTATGGAGGCTGTACATTTTGCAGTGCGGCCGGCTCAGGAGATTTCGCTGGCAATCGTGCCGACGACCTTGTTAAACAATTCAATGATATAAAAGAAAAAATGCATAAAAAATGGAAGGATGGCAAATATCTTGGTTATTTCCAAGCCTTTTCAAATACGTATGCACCTGTTGAAGAATTGCGTGAAAAGTATGAAATCATTCTCAAACAGCCCGATGTTGTCGGTTTATCAATTGCAACGAGACCAGACTGTCTCCCTGATGACGTTGTTGAATATTTGGCTGAATTAAATGAACGGACATACCTTTGGGTTGAACTGGGTCTTCAAACCGTGCATGAATCAACGGCTAATTTAATCAATCGTGCTCATGACTATGAGTGTTATAAAGAAGGAGTTGCCAAGCTTCGCAAACATGGGATTCGCGTTTGCACCCATATTATTAACGGATTGCCTCTAGAGACGACAGAAATGATGCTTGAAACAGCGAAAGAAGTAGCCAAGCTCGATATTCAAGGAATTAAAATCCACCTATTGCATTTACTAAAAGACACACCGATGATTAAGCAATACGAGAAAGGTCTTTTAAAATTTTTATCATTTGAAGAATACGTTCATTTAGTTTGTGACCAATTAGAAATCTTACCCCCTGAAATAATAGTCCACCGCATTACTGGCGACGGTCCCGTTGATTTAATGGTTGGACCGATGTGGAGCCTTAGAAAGTGGGAAGTTTTAAATGCGATTGATGCGGAACTAAAGCGGCGTAATAGCTGGCAAGGAAAATTTGCCGCATCGACCACATAAGTTTCTAAAGGAAGTGGTTTTATGATTTTAAAACGCGTGTTGCAATTTGCCCATTCATTACTGGAAGCCGCGGTTAAAGAGGGGGATTTTGCCATCGATGCTACTGTAGGAAATGGGCATGATACGGTACTTCTTGCCAGTCTCGTCGGAGATCGCGGGAAAGTATTTGGCTTTGACATTCAACAAATAGCTATTGAAACCACGAAAAAACGTTTGAAAGAAAGCAATCTTGAGCAAAGGGCAGAGCTATTTTTGATTGGCCATGAACAAATACATGAAGTAATTTCTACTGATGAATTCGCTAAAGTTAAGGCAGCCATCTTTAATTTAGGGTATTTACCTGGCGGAGATAAGTCCATTGTCACAACGCCTACTTCAACTATTCAAGCTGTGGAAACACTTTTAAAAATGATGCCGACAGGAGGAATAATTGTCCTCGTTGTTTACCATGGCCATCCTGAAGGGCAAGTAGAACGCGATCACCTTTTGCAATTTGTAAAAACAATTGACCAAAAGCGAGCCCATGTGTTGCAATATCAATTTTTGAATCAAATTAACAATGCTCCATTTGTCATTGCCATTGAAAAACAATAAAATGAAGCCGGCTAAACGTTCATAGAAGAAAGGCAGCCGGCTTTTTTTAAGTAATTTTTAACTTCCGGTATGAAAGCCCATTGACATAAAAAAACAACGATAAAAATCCTCCGCTTTTTAATAGATTGCGCATTAATCGGCGCACTTCCCTCTGTTTTTTTACTTTAGAATCGGAAAGATATAATCCGATTAGACCATGATTAATAAGTTTATGAAAAAGCTCATCTGGCAGTCCTTTTATATGGTTATTAGCCTGTTCAAAAAAATGATTTAAACGGCTCATTAACATTTTGGTGTTAGGATAATAAAAACAAAAGTTCAAGTCACCGCCATCTTTATCTTCTTGTTGGTCAATAAAATAATCCAATAATATATGTAGTCCTTGAACATATGGAAATAGCGCATGCCTTATTTTCTTCACATGCTCATTTGTAAAATTCGAATTAAAAGCATAGGCGACTAAGCAAAAAATACCTAACGTAGATCCTGCGCATGCAGAAAATTCGTACCATGTCATTGGCGGCAATTGATCTTCATATTTTTCAAACCATGCTTTAAGTAGCGGAACCCGTTCATCCTCTTTAATATGTTTATATACTTGCAAGTCACAGTAATAAGATGCCAGTTCATGCAAAAATGGAGCTATTTTATCATAGTGTTCAAGTTTTTGAAGCGTGTTTTGGCAAGTTTTAACGAGTTCCCATAAATAACCTCCATCGTCTTGTTCTTTGCGAAAACGATAATAATTTTTTAAACTCTCTCCTGGGGTCAAAGCATGTAACATCGATTCATGAAGACTGCGAAAATCGACGGGATCCAAAGAAGTGCTTCTGTCGCATAAATTATCTAAATAATCGCTAATCGTTTGGTAGGCGACAATAAATTTGATGCATTCATCTGTTGCTCCTTTGGCTAAAAGCGCATAAACCCCGCCGCCTTCACAATGAAATGTTTTTGTTTCAATGCTCGCCAATGCTTGTTTTCTTAACTCGTCATCCGGGATTTGCTTTGCTTTTTCTTTCCATTTGTTTAATTCGAAATGGACTTTCGGCAAAATTTTTTTATAAAATTTATTCATAAACGTAAATGTATACAATGGTACTTTCAATGTTTTTCACCCCAATGATTTTTGCAGTTGCAGCTCAATAAATCCTTTGGCATATTTAAATACTTCTTCCCGTTCAGGTTCATTAAAAATTTCATGGTACAAATTTGTCCATTCCTTATAAAGTTTTTCTTTAATTTTTAATTTATCAAACCACTCCTTAACAACAACTTTATCTACAATTTTGTCAGCACCTGCCTGCATCAGAAGCATTGGGATATCCGGAAGTTTTTCTATATTGCGCATTGCAAGCTGCATCGCCTTAACAAGCTCCCGATACCAACGAACTGAAACTTTTGTGACATAAAGGGAATCATTTTCGTCAAGTTCCATGATTTCTTTATTACGGGTAGCAACATTTGGTTCTAGATTCGTTGGAACCCTGAGCGTTGGCATAAATAAATTTAAAGCTCTAGAGGCCCATTCCAACCCTTTCGGCGGCCCTTCTACAAGTCCTAAACACGGTGACGAGAGAATGACGGCTTGGACCGGCAAATTTTTTTCTTGTAAAGCCCGAATAACTGCAAGTCCTCCCATGCTATGGCCTAGCAAAAAGATTGGCAAATGATAGTTCTCTGCTTCTTGAACCCATTGTGTTATTGTATCGATATAAACATCGAAAGATTCAATATGTCCCCTTCGTCTCGTCGAAATGCCTTGTCCAGGCAAATCACCAATGACCACGTTCATACCATGTGCTTTCCACATTTCTGTAAGCCACTTATATCTGCCTTGATGTTCGAACGCTCCATGAACAATAACAATTGCAGCCCTTGGATTTTCAACTTCCAACATCCACATGAAAAAATCCCCTTTATTGTTATATTTCCGAAATTTCCATGTTACAATCATTTTATGGTGGGAAAAGTTTTGATTCAAGCATTTAATCTATACAATTTCATGAAAGGGAATGGTACTTTTATGATTTATGAATTCAAAGGAAAATATCCTAAAATCGCAGAAACCGCTTTTATTGCAGATTACGTTGCCATCACAGGCGATGTAACAATTGGCGAATATACAAATATATGGTTTAATACTTCAATCCGGGGGGATGTCGCACCAACAATGATCGGCGACCGCGTAAGCATCCAGGACAATTCCGTACTACACCAAAGCCCAAACAACCCTTTGATTATTGAAGATGATGCAGTTATCGGACATATGGTTATTTTACATAGCTGCATCATTCGGAAAAACGCTTTAATTGGCATGGGTTCAACGATTTTAGATGGGGCGGAAATTGGTGAAGGAGCATTTATCGGAGCGGGAAGCTTAGTTCCGCAAGGCAAAAAAATCCCGCCAAACACATTAGCTTTTGGAAGGCCGGCCAAAGTCATCCGCGAATTAAATGAAGAAGATCTTAAAGACATGGCTAGAATTAGAAGAGAATATGTAGAAAAAGGGCAAATTTATAAACAATTGCAAATGCAAAAAAGAGAAGAAAAATAAAGTTGGAGTTGGAAATTTTAAATAGAAGGAAGTGGAGAAAAAAGAAAAAGTTTCCTATCACTTCCTTTTTTTTATAATCTTCTAAAATTTCGTTAATTTTTCATGCGTATTGAGTTGCTGGATATAGACTTTTGTAAAACGAACACCAAAAATCAAACAGATTTTAACTTTAAGTGATTTTAGTTGGAAAACGAGTGGAATCATTTATCATCATTTTTTCGAAATCAAACGAGATTGGGGACGAAGATTTTTTCAGCAATTATTTAAACTTAAGAGGGATTGGTATGAAAATCTTAGTCCTCCCTTCTTAATCAATTGAGAGCTTTTGGGACAGGATTATTCTGGTCGTAAGAATTGGAATGGGTAGTCTTTTTTCGGAGTTCTAGTACTAACATGTACAATGGATGAAATTAGAATAATGATGCAATAGTAAGCGATGAGCGGATTCTATAGTGGAGTTCTTTTTGAAAAAAGATTACGTAGGAATTGACGCGATGGATAGTGGTCAAACACGGAACCCTCATTATCAGTCCAAAATCCAGAGGAGATTAGAGTGAGATGAAACTTTTTGATGCTTTCAGTCCGAAGTCAATTCTGATTCGGACTGAGACAACTCTTTTTTCGGCGATTTCATTCCGAAGAAAGACAATTCGAATTTAATCGATCTTTATTTTAAACTCACCATTTAAAATTCCATTGAATATAATTAGGAATATTTTCTCGTAGGATTGTCAATCACTTGCAGCATTTTTGTGCTTGGAGTCATTTCGCTCTTGCAAAGTGGACAATTAGGCTCATCACTGCTTTTGAAGTTGTCACGAATCCAACAATTGCACTCATCTGATGTACAAATCCAAACTTTTGTTTCTTCCATTACAACTTCCTCTGCATTTTTTCTACCAAACGCCATTCGTATCCACACCTTTCATTTACTCTTTGCTCTATGGCAACAAAACATACCTCTAACATCATATACCTAATCAAAACATTTTATACCAATTTTTAGGGATACAAAAGAAAAAGGCTGCCTTTTCGTTAAAACCTAACGAAAAGACAACCTTTATATGTTAAATTTTATTGGATTAAGCTAAAGCTTCTTGTTTTAGAATTTCTGCTTTATCTGTTCTTTCCCAAGGAAGATCAAGATCTGTGCGTCCAAAGTGCCCATAAGCTGCTGTTTTCTTATAGATTGGGCGGCGTAAATCTAACATTTTAATAATTCCTGCTGGACGAAGGTCAAAGTTTTTACGAACTACTTCTACCAATTTTTCTTCTGATACCTTGCCTGTGCCAAAAGTATCGATTGAAATTGATACTGGCTGAGCAACACCGATTGCGTATGCAAGCTGAACTTCGCATTTTTCAGCTAAACCTGCAGCAACAATATTTTTTGCGACATATCTTGCAGCATATGCAGCTGAACGGTCAACTTTTGTAGGGTCTTTTCCAGAGAAAGCGCCACCGCCGTGACGAGCATAGCCACCGTATGTGTCTACAATAATTTTACGGCCTGTTAAGCCTGCATCACCTTGTGGTCCGCCAATAACGAAACGACCAGTTGGGTTAATAAAATATTTTGTTTGGTCATCAATTAGTTCTTCAGGAACAACTGGTTTAATAACATATTCTTTAATATCACGAACGATTTGTTCCAAAGTTACTTCAGGGTTGTGCTGTGTTGAAACAACGATTGTATCAATTCGAACTGGTTTACCATTTTCATCATATTCAACAGTTACTTGTGTTTTTCCATCCGGACGCAAATATGGTAATGTCTCGTTTTTACGAACTTCTGATAAGCGGCGAGAAAGCTGATGTGCTAAAGAAATTGGCAACGGCATAAGCTCAGGTGTTTCATTGCAAGCAAATCCAAACATTAATCCTTGGTCTCCGGCACCGATCGCTTCAATTTCTTCATCAGACATTTGTCCTTCACGAGCTTCCAATGCTTTATCTACACCCATTGCGATATCAGGTGATTGTTCATCGATAGATGTAATTACAGCGCAAGTTTCAGCATCAAAACCAAATTTTGCACGGGTATAACCAATTTCATTCACTGTTTCACGGACGATTTTTGGAATATCTACGTATGTAGATGTAGTAATTTCACCTGCAACTAAAACCAATCCAGTTGTTACTGCTGTTTCTGCAGCTACACGAGCATTTGGATCTTTTTCTAAGATCGCATCCAAAATTGCATCTGAAATTTGGTCGCAAATTTTATCTGGATGCCCTTCTGTTACTGATTCTGATGTAAATAAGCGACGGTTTGTATTTGTCATAAAGCTACCTCCTCCTTAAGATTAAAATAAAAAAATTTACGGTACTCATTTCCCTTTACACGTTGGTTCAACTTTTTACTACTTTTTAAAATATCCATTTTCAATGAAAAACAGCCAAATTCGACATAAAAGCAAAAAAACCTCTCCTACACACTGAGGAAAGGTTTATCATATTTAGCCTTTCACTCTTATCGCTCAAGACATTTTCATGTCTTGCAACAGGTTAGCACCTTGTCACTATTATTATTAATAGCAAAATAAGCTTTATTTTTTTGATTATTTTGGAATTATAATAATAGTGTCGGTTGCCGGGTTTCTTTGGGCCTGTCCCCTCCACCAACTCGGGATAAGAGAGTATCCGTTCCGACATATGATATCTTAGGAGATCGAATTTTGTCAATCCATTTTTATAATCGAAAGAAAGATTTTTCAAATAGTATAGACTATTAATCTAAATATGTTATACTAATTAACATATTATAAAACAATGATTATTTAATTTTTAAATAAATTTATTGAAAAGGAAGGTTTTGTTCATGAACACTGTAGGCAATCCTATCGATTTGAAGGATGTGATTAACGGAGCAAATGTCCATCATAACTTATCAGTTCCGCAATTAGTTGAAAAAACATTAGCAAGAAAAGAAGCGATTTTGTCATCAACTGGTGCGATTCGTGCAACAACTGGAAAATATACAGGTCGTTCTCCTAAGGATAAATATATTGTAGAAGAACCTTCTACTAAAGATAAAATTGATTGGGGTTCCGTAAACCAACCAATTTCTGCTGAAGTATTTAATTCATTATATAACAAAGTACTTAACTACTTAGCGTCAAAAGATGAAATCTTCCGTTTCCAAGGTTTTGCAGGAGCTGATCCAAAATATCGTTTGCCAATTCAAGTTATTAATGAATATGCGTGGCATAATTTATTCGTGCACCAACTCTTTATTCGTCCAACTGCTGAAGAATTAAAAACACATGAACCAGAATTTACAGTTATTTGCGCACCAAACTTCAAAGCAGATCCTGCAGTTGACGGCACGAAATCAGAAACTTTTATCATTATTTCTTTCGAGCGGAAAACAGTATTAATCGGTGGAACTGAGTATGCCGGTGAAATGAAAAAATCAATTTTCTCTGTAATGAACTACTTATTACCAGAAAAGAACGTATTACCAATGCACTGCTCTGCTAACATCGGCCAAGAGGGAGATGTTGCATTGTTCTTTGGTTTATCCGGTACCGGTAAAACAACATTATCAGCAGATCCAAATCGCCGTTTAATTGGTGATGATGAACACGGTTGGTCTAATAACGGTGTCTTTAATATTGAAGGCGGCTGCTATGCAAAATGCATTAACTTATCTAGAGAAAAAGAGCCGCAAATCTGGGATGCCATCCGCTTTGGTTCAGTACTAGAAAACGTTATTCTTGACGAAAATTCAAGGGTTGCAGATTATGATGACGCATCTTTAACTGAAAATACTCGTGCCGCTTATCCAATTGATGCTATTGACAATATTGTCACACCAAGCATTGGCGGCCATCCAAATACAATCATTTTCTTGACAGCTGATGCATCTGGTGTATTACCACCAGTAAGCCTTCTTACAAAAGAACAGGCAATGTACCATTTCATCAGCGGTTATACAAGTAAAGTAGCGGGTACTGAACGTGGAATTACTGAACCACAACCTGCATTCTCTACATGCTTTGGCTCTCCGTTCTTGCCAAGACCGGCTTCTGTATATGCAGAAATGCTTGGCGAAAAAATTGATCAATACAATGCACGTGTATTCCTAGTGAATACTGGTTGGACAGGCGGGGAATACGGTGTCGGCCAACGTATGAAACTTTCTTATACAAGAGCAATGGTACGCGCTGCCCTTGAAGGAGATTTAGATAATGTAGAAACTGTAACAGATCCAATTTTCGGCTTACGTATTCCATTACATTGCCCAGGGGTACCTGATGAAGTATTACAACCGAAGAAAACATGGGCTGACCCAGAAGCATACGAAAGAAAAGCCCTTGAATTAGCAAGAGCATTCAATGAAAACTTCAAGCAATTTAAAGATGTTTCAGATGAAATTAGAAACGCTGGTCCATTAGTAAAATAATCCATAATTCATACAAAAAAGTGCGGACGTCTTTTTTCTGACTCCGCACTTTTTTTGTTTAAAATAAACGCCCCCCATTTTTCATCCAAAGGGTTAAATTTTGAACGACTTTTCGATTTTCTATTGGTGGAAAATAGTGAGTGTAATCGTTAAAAATCCAAATTGTGTACGTCTTGTTTTGCTCTTTTAATTTTTGTTCCAACAAATAGGCATGTTTGACCGAAACATTTTGATCCTTTGCTCCGTGAATAATTAACACTGGGGCATTAATTTTCTCGATATGTTCCAACGGTGTTCTCCATTTATATTGTTCTGGCACTTTATTAGGCGTGCCCCCAATCACCCGCTTCATCATTCTACGCAAATCAACTCTTTCTTCATAGGTCAATGTCATGTCAGATACACCGCCCCAAGTAACAACGGTTTTCACTGCCGGCTTTTCAATTGCCGTAATTAAAGCCATAGCCCCACCGCGGGAAAAGCCAAATACATGAATATGCTCTTCATCAACAAGTGGATGGCTGCGTAGTATTTCAAATGCTTCCAAAGCATCGGTCCGGTCCTCTCCAGCAAAATCTTCATACCCTTCGCCACCGTAGTTTCCACGATAAAAAGGAGCCATTACAACAAAACCTTCTGCTGCAAATTGGATGATTCTAGCGATCCGCACCATCCCGACACTTTTAATGCCACCACGTAAATATAAAAATCCCGGAAATTTCCCATTCTTGGTAATGGGAGACCACCGTGGAATAGCTAAGAAACCTTTAACTTTATATTTATCACTAAGGTATGTAACAAGATAAACATCAATTTGCGGATGCGGAGATGGAAATCTCTGCATGTCTAAAAGTTTACCAGCAATATTCATCTACTCACCTCATTTACTAGGGTTGGGTGCAAGCCCCTTCTGTGGCACCATCTACAGTACGGTGCCTGACCCCTCTCCTGTACCGTCTCCGGCACCATCTGCGGTACCACCTGCGGTACGGTGCCTGACCCCTCTCCGGCACCGTGCCTGACCCCATAAAAAATAGGCATACACACATTTTACCATTTCTTCATAGTCTATGTTAGATTCGATCTTTAGGAGGTCCTGAATAATGAAATTTCGCCAGCTTCTCATTTTAATGATTTCATTGATTGTCGTTATGGGACTTGCAGCATGCTCCCAAAATAGCTCACAAAAAATTAAGCTCGCTGAGGTTACACGTTCTATTTTTTACGCTCCACAATATGTAGCTCTTGAAAAAGGGTTCTTTGCCGAGGAAGGGCTTGAAGTTGAGCTGACAACAACTTGGGGCGGAGATAAAACGATGACTGCTCTTTTAACCGGCGGTGCAGATATTGCCCTTGTCGGTTCTGAAACGTCCATTTACGTTCACGCCCAAGGTGCAACAGATCCTGTCATAAATTTTGCCCAGCTTACACAAACCGATGGAACATTCCTAGTTGCACGTGAAAAAGTAGAAAACTTTTCTTGGGAACAATTAAAAGGCAGTACGTTCCTAGGGCAGCGCAAAGGCGGAATGCCACAAATGGTAGGAGAATTTGTACTTAAAAAGCATGGAATTGATCCGCACAAAGACACGAATCTTATTCAAAATGTTGACTTTGCAAATATCCCGAATGCCTTTGCCTCCGGAACCGGAGATTACGTACAGCTATTTGAACCAACAGCAAGCATTTTCGAAAAAGAAGGCAAAGGTTATATTGTTGCTTCTTTCGGAACCGAATCAGGGCATGTTCCATATACAACCTTCATGGCTAAAAAGAGTTTTATAAACGAAAATCAAGAAGTCATTGAAAAATTTACAAGAGCCATTTATAAAGCACAAATATGGGTAGAGGAACAAAGTGCTAGTGAAATTGCTAAAGTTATTGCACCATATTTCGAAGACACAGATCTTTCCATTATTGAAACAGTTATTGATCGATACAAGAGCCAAGGTTCATTTGCTACAAATCCAATTTTGGACGAAGAAGAATGGAACAACTTGCAAGATATTATGGACGAAGCCGGAGAATTACCAGCGCGAATTGATTATCAAACACTTGTAAATACACAAATCGCCAAAAAAGTAATGAGTGAATAAGAGAGGGAGTGGTTTCCTCAATGGCAATTTTAGAAATCGACCAAGTGTATCACACTTATTTTTCCCCAAAAACAGCAACAACCGCCCTTGAAAATATTTCTATTTCAATTGAGGAAGGAGAATTTATCTCTTTCCTCGGCCCTAGCGGCTGTGGAAAAACAACGCTGCTTTCAATAATAGCGGGTTTAATAGAGCCTACATCAGGAACAATTAAAATCGATGGTATTCAAGTAAAAAATCGAAAAGGATTAATTGGCTATATGCTGCAGCAAGATTATCTTTTTCCGTGGAAAACGATCGAAGAAAATATTTTGCTTGGTTTAAAAATTATGAAAAAAGATAGTGAGGAAAATCGGCAAAGAGCGCTCCATTTACTTAATGAAATGAATCTTGGTAACGTCGAAAAACAATATCCTCGCGAATTATCAGGTGGAATGCGCCAGCGTGTTGCTTTAGTGCGAACATTATCAACAAATCCAAAAATTCTCCTTTTGGATGAACCTTTTTCTGCTTTAGATTACCAAACAAAGCTGAAACTTGAAAATTTAGTATTCCGAACGTTAAAAGAGTACAACAAAACAGCACTTTTAGTAACACATGATATCGGTGAGGCTATTGCCATGAGTGACCGTATTTTTTTACTTAAAGCAAAACCTGGTGAAATTGTCCAATCATTTATCGTTCCCCCAGAACTTAAAGCCATTGAACCATTTGAAGCGAGACAACATCCTAAATTCTCGGAACTATTCCAACAAATATGGGAGGAGTTGAACAAACTTGAGTCAAAAACAACTACAACTTGACATTGAACTATTGCATAAAAACTTTTTACTAAATATCAAAAAAGAAAAACGATGGACTTTCGTTTGGCAACTTCTCATTTTTATAACATTTTTTGGAATATGGGAAATTGCGAGCAGAAAGCAATGGATCGATCCATTAATTTTTAGTTCACCGACAAAAGTTTGGCATTTATTTTTAGAAAAAGTAAATGATGGGACATTACTAACTAATCTCCAAGTTACATTGTTTGAGACAGTGGCAGGATTTATATTGGGGACACTTATAGGAACGGTTTTTGCCGCTATACTATGGTGGTCTGAAAGATTATCAAAAATTCTCGACCCATATCTCGTCATTTTAAATGCGATGCCAAAGGTTGCTTTAGGGCCGATTTTAATCGTTGCCTTAGGGCCAGGCTATATATCAATTATTGCTATGGGGGCCATTATTTCAGTCATCATTACAACAATAGTTGTTTACACATCATTTAAAGAAGTAGATGGAAATTATATAAAAGTGATGCATACATTTGGGGCATCAAAGATGCAAATTTTCCACCATACTGTTCTTCCAGCATCATTCCCAACGATTATATCAACACTTAAAGTAAACGTTGGCCTTTCTTGGGTTGGAGTAATTGTCGGGGAATTTCTCGTCTCAGCTAAAGGCCTTGGCTATTTAATTATATACGGATTCCAAGTTTTCAATTTTACATTGGTGCTTATGAGCTTGCTAATCATCGCAATTCTTGCCACCGTTATGTATCAATTCGTCGCTTGGCTTGAAAATAAATTATTAAAAAACAGAATTTAAGGTGTCAGGAAGAACCTGACACCTTCTTTTATTTCTTCTTCAATTGGACTCTCACTCCGGCATACCGTTTACTGCAGCTTCTACACCTACATTGTTTCAAGCTTTTCAATTTGTTTTAGGCTTTCTTGCAAGACTAAATCTTTCATAATAAAGCTAAATCTATCGTCCTCGTTTATGCGATCAGGAAGTTTTTCTAATAAGATGGGGCCTTCTGTTTCATAAAAGCTTTTTTGAGAGGTAAACGATTCAATTTGAGCATAATAAATATTTTTTATTATTATTTCTGTCATTGTTGTAACCTCATATTGACCAAGATAAATTAAACTGGCAATAGTAGCACCTGTTTCTTCCATCACTTCCCGGTGAGCTGCTTCTTCAGGAGTTTCTCCTAATTCTACTTTCCCACCTGGAAATTCAATTCCTCTTTCTTTATGGACGGTTAATACCCACTTGTCTTTATATTTGCAGATGACCCATACATGTTTCGGTGTTTTCGAAAATGGCAAAAATGAAAACGAAAGTTGTACTTGATTCCCAAAGTAATCTTTAAACTTCATCATATAAAACCCCATCATTTTCCATCGTATAATAAAAACAAATTAGCCACATACATAGATAAGCTATAGATAATCATAACATGGAATTTCCCTATAACCAACAATGAAAAAGAATCAATTGTTTAATCACCTTTTTTCTTAGTAAAAAGGACTTGTCCTTCAGGCCCAAAAATACTGCAAAAGCTTACCTTAACTTCTTTACTTCCCAAATTACAATTTGCTAAAACATCCTCAAATCTACTCCTCCCGACATCAATTAGATATATTGAAAGATGTAACATCTATTTTTATTATCTAGGACAAGCGCTGTTTCATAATCAAAGAAACATTAATAATCTGTTATAGGATAAATAATTTTGAAAGGAGGAGTAAAATTTGTCTAATGAGGGAAAAGGATTTCTGAAAGAGTTAGAAAAAGAAATTAGAAAAATATTTAAGAAAATAGAAAAAACACCATTTGCTATATCTTTAGGACCAATTTTAAGAAATCCGAATACAGAAGAAGTTATCGTTTCAATTTTCAATGGAGACAAACATACTCAGAAGATAACAGTATCCGTTGCTGATACAACGAATTGCATACCAGTCGAATTTCAAAAAGAAGCTTATCTTTGTGGAAAGTTAATTACACCTCCGCTGCCTCCTTTTACTATTCAAAACACTAAACCTCAATTTAATTTACAACAAAATTCAGAAAATACCCCACTTACAGTTGGGATCCCTCCTTCACAATTACTAATTGTTCACGCAAGGGCAACTCCACCCCCTCCTATGGTAACAAATGCAACATATAATGTGTTGGTATTCACTCCTACAAGGAATATTACGATTTCTTCAGCGGGGGTTAACCAACAGGGAGAGCCTCAGGAAGGGAATACAGTTACAATGAATCAAACTGAAATCGCTAGAACAATATTATTAGATAGCTTTATAGGAGAAATCGAGTTTTAGGAGAAAGTGTAAGCTCCCGTCCTCTCACACCAAGTACGTACGTTTCCGTATATGACGGCTGTTCAATTAAAATGAATGTTGCAAGGTTTATTACGAGCTTCCAGATTTTTCAACCCTTCGCTATATATTACCCATTCTTTTGCGTAATCTGTTTTCCGGCAACTAGAAATTTTTCATATGATACTCCTCTAAATGTAGACAAGATTAATAATTTTAATCTGACTACGTTAAGAGGAGTAGTTTTTTAGGGTAAAAATTCTAATCAACATCTTAAAAATCTCCAATGCCTCTCATGAGTGATACCCCACAAAAATATCATTTCAATTTGGATGGAGTTGGTCAGTGTAGGAATAAAGCGGTCATGAAATAAAATCGCTTCTATTACAGCAGAGGAAAAAAACATTTTTATTGTACATAATGGGCATAAAAAAACTTAACGGCCTTAACCATAAACAGTATGGGCTAAAGCCGTATGAATGATCATTATTATTTTTCCCGTTCATATTTAACAGCGGATGTTTACATGGTTGTATGGCCATCTTCATAAAAGCCATCCAAAATCCCCATTGATTCTATATGTCGTTTTGTTTCAGGTGTTCCTAGTTCGTAAAGCATTTGGTACACATTCATAAGATCGCGATCAATTGCATCATTCTCTCGGTCATAATGGTATTGCACATATGGGACATGGGATCGAATGAAACCTGACCATTCCGCCGTATACATATCATTAAAAATGTCCCGCAATTTTTGTATTTCTTCATCAGTTGCCTTAATTTCCAATTCATACGGTGATGCGGTTTTAATTTGTGAAATTTCTTTTGCTCCGACAGAAATATAATACGTTTTTCTATCCATACATGCTCGCCCTTCCCTTCGTGCGCTTCATCAAATTTATTGCTATATTCAAACGGTACCTTTTTATACTTTTTCCATTTCTATATAATAAATATTCATAACACTTTTTTTATTGCTATTTTTCACGAAGGAGACTCACTGCTTTTTTCAAAAATTCAGGAATCGGAATGCCAAGCCTTCCTGCGTTTTCAATGACGGAAAGGATTTCGTTAACCATATAAAAGATAATGGTTGCATCCCTAACTAATTGGTTAATTCCTAACAACTGATCAATAAAGTGGGCAATCGCAATTAGTGCGAAAATCATAATTTTTTTCGCAATACCTTTAAACCCTATCTTACTGGAAAGCTTTCCTTCTATTCCTGAAGCAATTAACCCTGTAACATAATCGATTGAAACAATCGCAATGAAAATGTACAGCAGGCTGTCAAAACCTCCAAAAAGAAAAGAAACAAGAGATCCAATGATAGCAATTGCCATTTTAAAGTAGATTCCTATATTTTCTATATCGGTCACCTCCTTGTCCGTTTCTACATCTTATTAAGAAAAAAATTTTTTGCTTATACTAAATGCCCGGTGGAATATTAATAATTTCAACAAAATATGCATCATTTTAGGAAGAAAGCGGAAAAATAATTTTATAGGAGATGCACAGGAGTGATTTTTCATGAAATTAATCGATGACTTATATAATTTGTATAAACATATGTTAACTGGCGACGAAGAGGATGCAGATATCATCGTTTTTTCAGTATTGGAAGCAATGGATCGGAAGGATTTGCTCGAATTAATTGCGGAAATGAATGATGAAGAACTTTATAGCATGGTCGGTATGTATATGATTGAAAAGTTTAAAAGCAAAATGGCTCAAGATGGAATTGAACAAAATGAAATTCGCTCAGTACCCGAGCTTAAAAATTTGCATTAATCATCCAATACATACCATATTACAGCAATCCTTTGTACAATTTTGGAGGAATTCATAAATATTTGCCACAATTATTGCAAATCTATTTCATTTATTGTTTATTTATTGTATACTTTGGATATATTGGTTGTATAATTAGTAAATCTTATTATTACATGATATTTTCTCCCTATGTTTTGCGCATGTGATAACATGCGCTTTTTATTTTTCTTTTCTTAACTCAGTTGAAGCAAAACCTTCAAATGGAATCATTTCTACTGTAAACATATGACTTTTCCAATTTTTCTGTCTCCCCGTATGAAACTTCAGACATCGTTAAATGTAATCATCCATAGGTGCCTCAAACCGATTGGCAAAATTGAGCAACTTCTAAATCAAAAAATGACTTGGCGTTAATTAATTAACGGATTCGTAGATTTTTTCACATACAAGTTATTTGCCAGAAAGAGTTATAAATGCTGCCAACGATCGTGGCACCTATTTTTTTCTAGAAAGTTTCCAAAGAACTTAAAACTCAGTATCAACATTTAAAACGTACCTGTCATTCATAATTGGGAACATTTCTTTCTTCCCAACTTCTCTCTAGTCCCCCACAAGTCCTAGATTTTCCTATTTTTCCATCCGATTCATTTGAATCCATACTTCCGAATAGCTTTGCCAATTTAATCTCGTTTATCTTTGATACCGTTTGGCTCTAGCTTTTGAATTTCCTGAATCCATTTTTCACCATACCGTTCTCCATATTCTTCATACAACGGTTGAAAAAAATCAATCCATTGTTGGCGTTCCTCATCAGTTAGTTCATAAATTTGAATATCTGATGATGATTTGATCAATTCAAGCTGTTGTTGATTGATAGCTATTGATTCAGAAAATAGCCAATCGGTTGTTTCATCCATTGCTTCTTGAATTTTCTGTTGAAGATCTTCAGGAAGGGAGTCCCAAAACTCTTGATTCATCATCACGGCATAACCAAGATAACCGTGGTTGCTAATCGTCATGTATTTTTGCACTTTATAAAAACCTTTGGAATATATATTGGAAATTGTATTTTCTTGCCCATCTAAAAAACGGTTCTCAAGATTTGGATAAACTTGATTAAAAGGCATTGCATTGGTTCTTACACCCAACATTCGAAACTGATCTTCGAGCGCTTTACTTGGCATAATCCGAAACCTTTGACCAAGAAAATCAGACGGTTTGCGCAGAGGATTTCGGTTTGACGTCATTTGTTTAAAACCATTGCTCCAAAAAGCAACCCCTTTAATATTATGCTTTTGCAATTTTTCTAAAAGCGCTTTCCCAACTTCGCCATTTAAAACGGCTTCCACATGTTCGTAATCTTTAAAAATATACGGCAAATCTAAAATAAGCCATTCAGGAATGAGTTCAGACATATTTGAGTATGCTGGTGCAATCATTTGCACTTCTCCGCGAATTAAAGCATCCACTTCTTCACCTTCTGCATACAAAACACCATTTGGGAAAACCGCAACTTTTACTTTGCCATTTGTTTTTCGCTCTGTAAGTTTTGCAAATTTTTGTGCCGCCAAACCTTTCGGAGTATTTTCTGCAACGACATGGCTGAAATTAATAACAATTTGGTTAGACAAATCTTCTTGTTCATAATCATATGTGAGCGAATTGTTTTCATTATTTAATTCAAAACCAACAAAAATAAATATAAAACAAATAATAATTACGATAGATGTTGCTATGAATACTTTCATAATATTCCCCATAATATTAATATTTTTAAGATAATTTTATCATATGTACAGAAGCATGGTAAAATGAATCTATAAATAAGATGATTCCAAACTTGAGGTATTGCAAAAATGTATCAAAAAATTCCTTTACGTTGGAAAATAACTGGATTAGCATTGGCGATTATGGGATTTGCTATAATCATGGTTGGGATTGCCCTAATCGGCAATTTAGTTAAAGTAAAAGAAGAAGAATTAAAGGAACGTGCACTCATTACAGCAAGAACTGTTGCTGAATTTTCCGGCATACGGTCAAACATCAACGGTGGGCCTGAAGAACGGAAAGCTATTAATCCGCTTGTGGAAAGAGTAAGAATTATTAACGGTGCAACATATATTGTTGTCCTCGATATGAATCGCGTTCGCTTATCCCATCCGGTCGACTCTTTAATTGGCAAAGTTTCTGAAGGAGCAGATGAAGGACCTGCTTTTGCTGAACATACGTATACAACAAAAGCTAAAGGAGAGGCAGGTACTAGCGTCAGGGCTTTTGTACCAATTATGAATGAACAGCATGAACAAATTGGCGTCGTCCTCGTCGGCTATTTACTCCCGACCATTCCCGAAATTATTTTTAGTTTAAAATTTGAAATTATTACGACCATTATTGTATCTATCATCTTTGGCGGCTGGGGATCTTGGATTCTTGCCAATCATATTAAACGGCAAATTTTTCAGCTTGAACCACATGAGATTGCAGCTATGCTTGTTGAACGGACAGAAACGTTTAATGCTATGCATGAAGGAATTGTTGCCATTGACAACAACGAAACGATCACCATTTTTAATGATAAAGCAAAAGAGCTGTTAGGAATATCTGGTGATGTCATTGGAAAGAAAATTCGAGAAGTCATTCCAGACACGTATTTGCCAGAAATATTAAAACTTAAACAGCCAATTTATAATAAAGAATTAAATGTCCGTAATAAGATCGTTCTTAGCAACCGGATTCCTATTAAAGTCAACAATAAAACAATAGGAGCCGTTGCGGTGTTCCAAGATCAAACCGAAGTAAAAAAATTAGCAGAAGAACTTACAGGCGTCAAAGCGTTTGTCAATGCCCTCAGAGTCCAAAATCATGAATATTTGAATAAACTGCATACGATTGCCGGTTTAATTCAAATGAACCACAAAGAAAAAGCACTTGATTATGTATTTCAAATAACCGAAGAACATCAAGAGCTGACCCAATTTTTAGGTAAAAGTATTCATGATGAAAGTTTGGCTGGCCTTTTGCTAAGCAAAGTAACTCGCGGCAAAGAATTAGGAATCCAAGTGATTATTGACCGAAACAGCAAATTGAGACGATTTCCACCACCGCTTGATCATCACGATTTTGTAGTGATCATAGGGAATTTAATTGAAAATGCTTTTGAATCATTTAAAGAGGTAAACCAACAAGATAAACAAATATTTATTAGCATTGAACAAGATGATGAAGTAACATCGATTCTCGTCGAGGATAACGGCTGTGGTATTGATGAAGACATTAAGGACAAGCTTTTTCTGCAAGGTTTTACAACAAAAGGGGAAGCAGGACACGGTATTGGGCTATATTTAGTAAACGAAATTGTAAAGAAGGCAAATGGCGAAATTGTTGTTGAATCACAAAAAGGACATGGAACTTCGATGATCATTACATTTTATGAAAATTCTGCTAAAAGGAGGGTTGAAGATGGCGCAGCAAATCATTAAAGTCGTATTAATCGAAGATGATCCAATGGTGCAAGAGGTGAACCGACAGTTTATTGAAAAAGTCGATGGTTTTAAAATTGTCGGAATTGCAAGCAACGGGAAAGAAGGTTTGGATTTGATAAAAAAACATAAACCGGAGCTTGTATTCGTTGATATTTATATGCCCGCCTTTGATGGCCTCTCCTTAATTCATCAAATTCGCAAAGAGGGACTATCTGTTGATATAATCGCCATTACTGCAGCCTCTGATATGGAAACGATTCGTGACGTACTACAAAACGGTGCTTTTGATTATATTATGAAACCTTTTAAATTTGAACGAATAAAAAAAGCATTGGAAAACTACCGGTCTTTCCGCAAACAACTTGAAAGCAAAAAAACTTTGACGCAAAAAGATTTAGATCAAATTCGTTTTGAAAAAGAAGTCTATGAATCCTCAAATCTTGACTTGCCAAAAGGTTTAAACGAAGTAACGTTTAAGAAAATTATTACCTACTTAAATGATCAGACCGAACCGCTATCAGCCGAAGAAGTTGCCGAACAAGTAGGTTTAGCTCGGGTTACAGCTAGACGATATTTAGACTACATGGTTAAAAGCGGCCATATTGATATGAAAATTCAATACGGAAGCATTGGCAGACCGATTAACCGTTATATAACAAAAGGGAAATAATTAAGTTTTTTAACTAGCTAGGCATGGGAAACAAAAGGCCCCATGCCTTTTATTTTCTGTATTTAGAGCGATTTACAACTATTGTTAACGCTTTCAGACCAAAAAGACCAAAAGAGACAATATGACCAAATTATTAACATATGAGTACAACTTCTGTACTATAATAGATGAATTCATAATAGACGAAATAACCAGAAGATTTAAAAGTCTTTATGAATTAAAAAATTAGAGGGGGTTTTTTCATGAAAAAGTGGCTTATGATGATGCTAGCAGCCGCTCTTATGATCGGAATTTTAGCAGGCTGTGGCGCAAGATCACAACAAAACAACGCTTCTAATGAAAGTGGAGAAAACGGCGGTGCCAGCGACGAAAAAATTATCATTAAATTCTCACACGTAGTTGCTGAAAATACGCCAAAAGGTCAAGCAGCGGAAATGTTTAAAGAATTAGCAGAAGAGTATACAAACGGAAAAGTAGAAGTTCAAGTATTCCCGAACTCACAGCTTTACAAAGATGAAGACGTACTTGCTGCTATTCAGCAAAATAACGTTCAATTAGCAGCACCTTCAACTTCAGTTGTTACAAAACTTTATCCACAATGGACACTATTTGACTTGCCATTTATTTTTAAAGACGAAGAAAACGTACAAAAAGCAATGGAAAGCCCGGAAATCGGTGGCAAGCTTTTCACAATGCTTGAAGAACAAAATTTACTTGGTCTAGCAATGTGGGATAACGGTTTCAAACAAATGCATTCAAATAAAGCAATTAAAACACCTGCTGATTTCAAAGGTCAAAAATTGCGCGTAATGTCTTCAAAAGTACTTGAAGCACAATTTAAAGCGGTTGGTGCTAACCCAACTCCAATGGCATTCGGTGAAGTATATAGCGCATTAGAACAAGGTGTTATTGACGGCGGTGAAAACACATTATCAAACGTCTACTCTCAAAAAATGCATGAAGTTCAAAAATATTTAACAATGTCTAACCATGGCTACCTAGGATATGCAGTTATTACAAATGCTGATTTCTGGAATGGTCTTCCTGAAGATGTACGCCAAGGTTTAGAAAAAGCATTGGCTGAAACAACTGATTGGGTTCGTGAAAACAGTAAACGTTTGAACGAAGAACAATTAGAGCTTATTAAACAAGCTGGAACAACAGAAATTATCGAGTTGACTGAAGAAGAAAGACAAGCTTGGGTAGATGCAATGACTGTGATCTACTCTGAATTTGAAAACGAAATCGGTAAAGACTTAATTGATGCTGCAAAAGCACTTTGGTAATAAAATAAGGGGCTTAGAATGCCCCTTATTTTTTAAAAATTAATATATTATTCTCTGAATCTATCGTTCAAGTAAGTATATGGGGATGTGAAAACATGAATGTTTTAGATAAAGTTGTGTCTAGACTGGAAGAAATCCTCTGCGGTCTCGCTCTTTCACTTGCAACAACTTTTGCTTTTATTGAAGTTATATTGCGCAGAGGATTTGGCTCAAGTCTAGGCTTTACACAAGAAGCAGTTAATTACCTCTTAATTTTTGTTGGTCTTATTGGAGCCTCTATAGGTGTACGGGAAAAAGTCCACCTTGGCGTAGATTTATTAATCAAACAATTTTCACCAAAAACTCAAAAAGTAATGATCCTTGTCATTTATACTCTAAACGTCTTATTCTGTATCATTGTAGCTATCATCGGCTATCAACATGTTGCAATTTTAGCGAACTTTGGTTTAGTTTCCCCAGAGATGGAAATCCCTATGTATATTCCAAAAGGTATCGTTGCCGTTGCATTTACTTTAATGACATTCCGTTATTTGCAAGAATTAGTTAAGGCTATTAAAACTCCTACAGAGCAACTTTTAGCTGAACAACAGGAAGGCGGTGCCCATTAATATGAATGCAGTTCCTAATAATCAATCTTTTGAACAACCGATGTTGCCTAAATCAGGAACACCGTTAAAAAAATTGTCATCACTATTTTTTATCTTACTATCTTTAGTCGGTGTTATTTATTCAATGATGATTAACAGTGCAGCATTGGCTGTGTTCTCTTTGTTATTCTTCTTTTTATTTATCGGTTTGCCAATTGCTATTTCATTAGGCTTTGCTTCTTTTGCAGTTATTTATTATTTTACGACAGATCCACTACCTGATTTAGCAGGAAAAGTATTTTCAGGTTTAGATAACTTCCCGTTAATGGCTATTCCGTTTTTCGTATTAGCAGGGAATATTTTTACAACAGGCGGCGTTGCTAAACGTCTTATTAATCTAGCAAATGCCTTCATCGGCCATTTGCCAGGTGGATTATCCATTGCAGCGATTTTCTCTTGTGCATTGTTTGCTGCAATTTCCGGTTCTTCTCCAGCGACTGTTGCCGCGATTGGGGGCATCATGATCCCGGCAATGGTTAAGTTTGGATATCCAAAAAGCTATGGCGTCGGTTCAATTGCGACTGCTGGATCACTAGGAATTCTAATCCCACCAAGCGTTCCAATGATTGTATACTGCGTAACAGTTGAACAATCAGTAGGAAAAATGTTTTTAGCAGGAATCGTACCAGGACTTTTGCTTGCTGTTTTGCTAGCTTCAGTAAGTTATATTGTTGCAAAAAAGAATAACTATCCGCTTAGCCCTAAAGCTTCTTTCAGCGAAAGAATGAAAGCATTGCGCGAATCTATTTGGAGCTTGTCGCTTCCAATCTTAGTTATCGGCGGTATTTATTCCGGACTATTTACACCAACAGAATCAGCAGCTGTTGCTTGCTTCTTTGGTTTAATTGTAGGATTTTTCATTCATAAAGATTTAAAAATTAAAGACATTCCAGGCATTTTAGTTGAATCAACAAAAACAACAGCTATGTTGTTCTTTATCATTGCAATGGCGATGGTATTCGCACACATCTTAACGTTAGAGCGAATTCCACATGAACTTGTTTCAATCATTAATGATATGAATATGGGACCAATTGCATTCCTATTAATTGTTAACTTAATCTTATTTATTGCTGGTCAATTTATGGAACCGACTGCAATTATTACAATTTTAGGTCCAATTCTTTTTCCTGTTGCTGTTGCATTAGGAATCGATCCAATTCACTTTGGTATCATCATGATAGTCAACATGGAAATTGGTATGATTACACCTCCGGTTGGTTTGAATTTATACGTTGCAAGTGGTATTTCAAAAATGTCGCTCGTCGATGTTACAAAAGCGACTGGTCCTTGGTTATTGGCTACAATCGTTGCACTTGCTTTAGTAACATTTGTACCACAAATCAGCCTATGGCTACCTGAATTTTTATACAGCTTGCAAAGATAATGTAAAAAAATATTTTAGGTATGTGAAGGAGCGGACCCCCCCTGTTTCCCATCCGCTCCTTATTTTTATTTAGAATCCCTATAAAAGTTCATCTACTTTCTTTCATACTTGTAACTACAAAAATTTTCAACCTTCATTTAACAACAATTGCTAAACTCTTTACCGAATCCATTTCCGCAACTCTTTTCGCATTAATTTATTAGATGCATTCCGAGGCAAGTGATCGACAAAAAAGACGTCCGTAGGAACTTTATATTTAGCCAGTCGTTCTTTACAATGAGCAATAATGTCCTCTTTTGTTGCCGTCTGTGAATCGAAAAGTTTGACAAAAGCGACCGGAACTTGTCCCCATTCAACACTATCCTTTCCTACGACCCCCGCTTCTTCAACACTTGGATGAGATAAAATGACCGACTCTACTTCGGCAGGATAAATATTTTCTCCACCCGAAATAATTAAATCCGTACGGCGGTCGAGAACATATAAAAAGCCATCCTCATCCACATAACCAATATCTCCCGTGTAAAGCCATCCATCGATAATATTTTTTTTCGTGGCATCTTCTTTTTTCCAATAACCTATCGTTACGTTTGGTCCTTTAACAACAATTTCTCCCGCTTCATTCGGCGGAAGGACGGCCCCATCTTTTTCAATCCGCAATTGTGCAGGAAATAATGGCATCCCAGCAGAACCTAATTTTGTTAACATATACTCGGAACTAAGGGTAACAATTTGCGAAGCTGTTTCTGTCATGCCATATGTTTGATAAACAGGGATTTCCTTTTCACGGCACATTTCAAGCAATGGCTTTGGTGCTGGCCCGCCGCCTAATAACGCACATCGGAATGATTTTGGATACTTTCGCTCTCCTAAATCTGCGACCATTCTCATTAACATTTGACTGACAACCGAAATGATGGTCACACCTTGCTTCTCAATCGCATCATTCACTTCGCAAGGCTCAAATTTATTCACTAAATAAACAGGAATCCCATAAAATACACTCCGCAATAAGATCGATAAACCGCTGACATGAAAAATAGGGGTTGCACAGAGCCAGCAGTCATCGCTGTATAGTCCAAGATTTAATGTTGAACCTACTGCACTCCACCAGTGATTCCCATATGTAAGCATGACTCCCTTAGGCTGGCCGGTTGTTCCCGATGTATAAATGATCGTATGAACACGATCAAGCTGCCATTCTGAGCGAATATCGGCATTCCCTTCCTCAATCGATAAAAAATCTGTTAGCCGAACCTTCTTTACTTCTATCGAAGTAAAAATATCTGCAGCCTTTTCTTCAAAAATGTCATCATAAATGAGAAGCTTACTTTCAGAATCAACAAGTTGATAGCATAATTCATATACAGCCAATTTTGTGTTTAAAAGAACAGCAACAGCACCTATATATTCTAATCCATGCAATAAAAATAAAAACTCTGGTCGGTTTCCCATTAAAACTGCTACGTGATCGCCATCTTTAATACCGATTGCTGCTAATTTGTTTGCCGCTATCTTTGAAAGCTCATGAAGCTTCCGAAAAGTCCATGTTTCTTCTTTCGTAATGAGCGCTTTTCTGTCTGGTGTTAAGCTTGCTCTTTTTGCCAACCAATTGGGCATCGTCACCATTGACAATACGGTGTCACTCCTTTCTTTCATAAAAAAAGAAATAGTTTGAGATTTTAAATAGCAGAATGCCCTTGTTAGCATCCCTTCCTACTAATGTTTTTTCAAAAAAAACAGCTTAGCAAAACTTGCTAAACTGTTTATCAACATCTTATGGAAAACGCGGGAATTTGCCAAAGTCTGGTTTGCGTTTTTCTTTAAATGCGTCACGACCTTCTTTTGCTTCATCTGTCGTATAGTAAAGAAGCGTAGCATCTCCAGCAAATTGTTGGATGCCAGCGAGACCGTCTGTGTCAGCGTTAAACGCAGCTTTTAAGAAACGCAAAGCTGTTGGTGATTTTTCAAGCATTTCTTCGCACCATTTAATAGTTTCTTCTTCTAATTTCTCTAAAGGAACAACCGTATTGACAAGGCCCATTTCAAGCGCTTCTTGAGCAGTATATTGGCGGCATAAATACCAAATTTCACGCGCTTTTTTATGACCGACAATACGTGCTAAATAACCAGAGCCATAACCTGCATCAAAGCTGCCAACCTTTGGACCAGTTTGCCCAAAAATAGCGTTATCAGCAGCAATCGTTAAATCACAAACAACATGAAGAACATGTCCACCGCCGATTGCATAACCAGCAACCATCGCCACCACTGGCTTTGGAATGACGCGAATGAGGCGCTGCAAGTCTAGTACATTTAGACGTGGGATATTATCCTTTCCTACATAACCGCCATGGCCGCGCACTTTTTGGTCACCGCCGGAACAGAACGCTTTATCACCAGCACCTGTTAAGATGATAACACCAATATTAGAGTCATCGCGGGCATCGGCAAATGCATCAATCATTTCCGCAACTGTTAATGGCGTAAAAGCGTTATGAACATGAGGACGATTAATCGTAATTTTTGCAATGCTATTATATGTTTCATAAAGAATCTCTTCGTATTTACCTGGATATTTCTCTACCCATTCGACTGCCATGGTATCCCTCCTAAGATATGTATTTTTGAACTACTTATTGTATTGCTTGTCCATGTAATAAATAGTCCTTTACTATTTTACCAAAAAATTCAGGATGTTCCACATGAATTGCATGTCCTGCATCTTTTACAATGAGGAACTTTGAATTCGGAAAAAGTTTATCCATTTCTTCATTAATCTTGCAAAATTTTTCGTCAAGCTCACCGGCAAGAAGGAATACGGGCTTTTGAAACTCCGGCAGCTTCTCCCACCAAGATGGCTGCATGCCCGTCCCCATTCCACACAAACTATTCGCAAGACCGATTTCACTATTTTGCATCCTTTCGTTTCGAAGAGTTTGTTTTTGTATTTCCGAAAGCCGCGTTTGTTGGGAAGAGAAGAGTGGGATCTTTTCCCAAAAATCAACAAACGATCGGATGCCTTCCCGCTCAATTTTTTCTGCTAACTGCACGTCTGTCTTGCAACGTTCTTTCCTTTCTTTTTCCGTTTTCAAACCAGGAGAACTGCTTTCTAATATAACAGATTTGACAAACTCAGGATAAAGCATAGCAAATGATAAAGCAACGCGGCCACCCATCGAATATCCTAGTAGATGCGTTTTTGATATTTGAAGTTTTTCTAAAATCGAGCGTAAATCAAAAGCAACACATTCCATTTTATAGCGGCTTGCATCTATTGGATGATCTGTTGCCCCGTGACCGATTAAATCAACTAGAATCAATTGAAACTTATCTTGCCACATCGTAATGAACGGTTTCCAGGTGGTTTGTGACCCGGTAAACCCATGCAAAAGCAGAAGCGGTTCCCCTTGCCCGCACACATTGACATGATACTTGACGCCATTTACTTCAATATACATCTTTTTTAACTCTCCCTTTCAATTTATTTGGGAGACAGACACTCCTATTCTTGTAAATATTGTTTAATTTTTTCATTTGCCAAGTTCCAAATCCGACGATGCTTTTCTACATTTAGATAGCGGTCCGTCCGGATTTCAATTACATTTAAGCCGCCGGATGCTAGACTTGTAGTGATTTCATTACGAAGGTCATTCCAACGATTAATCCTAGTAAAACGACCACCATACATTTTAACTGCATGGCTAAAATCGAGCCCTAGCGGAGTGCCAAATAAAAGCTCGAAATTTTTTGGATGTGCACTTTGCGGTAAGAAAGAAAAAATACCTCCACCTTCATTATTCACAACAACAATGGTAGCATTTAGCTCGTGTAATTTTGCAGCGAGCAGCCCATTTAAATCATGAAAGAATGTTAAGTCACCAACAAGGAGCACAAGTGGCCAAGCAGTTGTACTAGCCCCGAGCGCTGTTGAAATCGTGCCATCAATGCCATTGGCACCGCGATTACACATAATTCGAATATTACGGTCTGTCGACAAGAAAAAGCTGTCTACATCGCGAATAGGCATGCTGTTACCTACAAACAGCACTGCCTGCTCTGGCAGGCAATCAGCAAGTTCGATTACTACACGGCCTTCAAAATCTGGCTCTTCTTTACCAACGGAATAAAGTGTTTCACCGGCTATGCGATCAGCGGTTATCCAGCTCTCAAGCCAAGAATTCGTGAATTGGTGACCGTTCCTTTCGATTTTTTTATTTAATAGCGATCCAAGCTTTTTCGCAAAATAAAGTGGATCTGCATAAATGACTTCAGCTGCAAGTAAGGTTGGATCACGCCACAAACCTTCTCCATCAATTATGATTTGTTCAATTGATGGGTTGTTTTTCAAATATAAAAATAAAAATTTTGAAACCGGCATTGCGCCAAATCGAATGACCACTTCCGGCTTAAGTCTTTCTGCTATGTATTCATCTCGTAAAAACGCATCATAACTGTCAATAACGATATCTTTTGAATGACGTCCAGCTCTTAGTTGCGAAAGCGGATCAGCAAGCACCGGAAAACCTAACTTTTCGCCAAGAGAAACAGCCGTTTCTGCAAATTCCGGACGATCATATGGTCCGCATACGATTAAACCGCGTTCAATCGATAAAAGTTTGCTCGCAAGCTGTTCCAACAATTCATCATTTGCTTGCCACGTAGGTGGAGTTACATTAACAAAAGGTCGCCTTTCATCAAGCCCCTCTTTCCAAATTGAATCATCTTCAATGATCGGCACAAGAGGTTCTCGAAACGGAAAGTTTAAATGAACTGGTCCGCTCGGGCTCATTTGGCAAACTGCAACAGCTCTCGCAGCAACTGTTCGTGAATAACGTAACATTTCCTGCCGATCTTCAGGAATCGCCATTTCCACAAACCATTTAACCTGCTTCCCAAAAAAATTAATTTGATCGATCGCCTGCGGGGCACCGATATCTCTTAGTTCGTGTGGGCGATCTGCGGTCAAAACGATCAAAGGAACTTGCGACTCTTTTGCTTCGACGACTGCTGGCATATAATTGGCTACAGCTGTCCCGGATGTACAAACGATCGCCACCGGTTCTCTACTTGCTTTAGCCATACCTAACGCAAAGAAAGCTGCAGAACGTTCATCAACTTGCAACCAAATCTTTAAGTCAGGATGTTCAGCAGCGAGCATTGCAATAGGTGTTGATCTTGATCCTGGACTAATGACGATATTTTTTACCCCAGCCTGTACCAATTCATCCAAGAAATGAGCAACATAGAGTGTTAATGCTTTATTTAAACTCATGGGAAAACCCTCCCAACGCTGACAACATTGGCCGAAACTTCATTTGTGTTTCTTTATATTCGCTAGCCGGATCTGAATCTCCGACAATTCCGCAGCCCGCAAATAAAGAAGCTTCTTTCCCCTGCACCAAAGCAGAACGAATAGCTACCGCAAATTCACCATTACCTTTGCTATCAAGCCAACCGATTGGGCCCGCATACAAACCGCGGTCTAACCTTTCAATCGTTCGAATTTTTTGTAGTGCTTCTTCCTTCGGATGACCGCCCAAAGCTGGTGTAGGATGAAGCTTTTCAACAAGCGTTAAAAGTGACACATTTTTTTTCACTTCACCGACTACAGGTGTATAAAGATGCTGGATATCACGAATTTTATATAAGATTGGTTTTTCCGGCACACTAATCCGTTCACATCCTTGTTCAAAAGCAGATGTAATGGCCCGGACAACGACTTCATGCTCGTGTAAATTTTTTGCATCATTCAATAGTTCATTACCTAGCTTATAGTCCTCCTCCGGTGTGCTCCCTCTGCCGATCGAACCTGCCAAGCAAGTTGAAAAAGCTTCTTTTCCTTGCTTTTTCACTAAACGCTCTGGAGACGCACCCATAAAGCAATCTTCACCGCCTTCTAGAGCGAAAATATAGCTAATCGGCTGTTCTGTAAGCAGGCGATCTAAAATTTCTTCAGTGATGAATGGACGGTCGCTTTTTACCCGTATTTCCCGGGCAAGCACAACTTTTTCAATTTCACTTGAGCGAATTTGTCCGGCAACTTTATCTACAGAAGCAATCCACTCATCTTTATCTAGTTCTTCAATTGTTAATTCACGATGAGATGGATTATAAGTAGGCTTCGTTAAATTTTGTAAAAGATTTTGTTGTTCTTTTAATATGGCATCAGCAAGATGCTCGGCATTTGTATTTTGATCAACCATCATATTAACAGTTAGCCAACATTCGTCTTTTGTAATAGTTAATACGTGTTGGGGCAGTACCATTTTGGCAATAGGAAAGTTTCTCCACAAATTAGTTTTTTCTTTTTTAGGATCGAAAGAAAAGGCTCCAAATAGAACCGGCCCTACTCCCGGTTCTTCAATCTGATCCGCAGTACTATAATTCAGTAATTCCTGCCAATCTTTTTCAAATTGTTTAAAACAGTTATCGCTATTGCTGACCAATGTATGGGCACTGCCGACTCCAACCATAACAAAATCCCCATTAGGTGCAGCCCAGAAAAAACGTTCACCTATACGATTTTCACCTTGTCTATAAAATGCAACTGGATCTATTGCATAGTCTACTTTTGTACTAGTACTAACGATTACTGAGCGGGAAACAGACTTTGCTTGTTCAACTCCGCAAGCCACTTTCTTGTGGATTGTACTATGTTGTATTGTTACCACTTCTTCTCCCCCTTAGAAAAACGTGACTTTTGTCAACCTTCGACAAAATCCATGTATTTTCTCTTGCAATCATACTCATGAAAAATCTGCACATCAATTTATTTTAACATACTTCTATCCTTTTTACTTGACATTTTAGCCGTAAACTTTTCATTACATAAAATTTTATATAGTTTTTCCTTGTCAATTTGTGCATATTCATTAAAACCCATTGACTCTAAAGGTGCATTTTCCTACACTATTAGTGTCCAAAATGTGATAACGGAAAAATTCGATATTTTTCGAAAAAACATTGTTTATGGTAAATTTTGTCGTTTTTCGGAGGCAATAGGGGACAATAATGAAGGAGGATCATATGCAAACTGAACATCGCATAAATGTAAAGAATAAAAAAGAAAGTTCATGGAAAACGTGGTATAGGCAATTAAGGCCACATACGTTGACAGCCTCATTTGTTCCTGTTTCAATCGGCACTGCTTTGGCGTTGTTAGATGGTTCGGTCAATATATTATTATTTTTAGCTATGCTCATTGCAAGTCTATTAATTCAAGCAGCAACCAATTTGTTTAATGAATACTATGATTATAAACGAGGCCTTGACAATGCAGACTCTATCGGCATTGGCGGTGGCATTGTTCGCGACGGCATTGCCCCAAAGACGATTCTCAATGTTGCATGTGGCTTTTTTGCGATAGCAATTCTGCTTGGATTATATATTTGTGCAAATTCTAGTTGGTGGATTGCTGCCATCGGCATCGTCTGTATGATAACTGCTTATTTTTATACAGGTGGTCCGTTTCCAATCGCTTATTCTCCATTTGGAGAAATTGTTGCCGGGTTCTTTATGGGTGTAGTCATTATACTTATTGCATATTTTATCCAAGTTGGTTCGATTTCATTAGAAAGTATTTTGATTTCTATTCCAATTTCAATTTTAATTGGGGCCATCTTACTTTCTAATAACATCCGTGACCTCGATGGAGATAAAAAAAGCGGCCGCCGCACACTGGCAATTCTTGTTGGGAGAGAAAAAGCAATTCGCTTACTAGCTTTCATGTTCGCCGTTTCCTATGGTTGGATTCTAGTTCTTATTTTTGCACAAATTGTATCACCATGGCTTTTAATTGTATTCGGCAGCTTGCCAAAAGCTGTTCAAGCTGTGCGCGGATTTCATGGTAAAACACAACCGATCCAAATGATGCCGGCGATGAAAGCAACAGCCCAAACAAACACTCATTTCGGGTTCCTTGTTGCCTTTGGCTTATTACTAAGTTATTGGATATAATATAAATAAATGAGGAAAGAAACAAGCATACGATGCATAATCGTATGCTTTTTTACTCTCTTCATACCGCAGACGGTGCCGCAGATGGTGCAGGAAAGGGGTCTGGCACCATGAAAGGATAATAAAGAAAAAGGGGCGAAGCAAATTGGATTTTTCAAATACAATCCATGAGGCTTTAGAAATTTCAGTCGAACAATTTCAAAAAGATGAAGTAATCCTAACAATGCCTGTTGGCCCAAAGACGCGCCAACCCATGGGTCTTCTTCATGGAGGCGCTTCGGTCGTACTTGCTGAATCGGCAGCAAGCATGGGAACGCTATTAAATGTTAATCAAGAAAAGGAAGTACCCGTCGGTATAGAAATTAATGCCAACCATTTGCGTGCAAAAAAAGATGGAATTGTAAAAGCTATCGCTACTCCCATACATAAAGGAAGAACTACAATGGTTTGGGATATAAAAATTGTCGACGAAAACAATGAATTGATTTCAATTTGCCGCTGTACAATTGCAATTCTTAAGAAAAAATAAAGGATGAATAGCTCCATTTCGTTCATACTAAAGGTGTGGAAATATATTGTCAAAGGAGCGTTCGTCATGCTTACTCCACATGAACTTTCTATCCTTAAACAAGCGTTAATTGAACGGAAAAATGAAATAAAAAGAGAGCTTGAGGCAACTGATTATTTTGATATAAATCATGCTCATGAAATTGATTCTGTTGGGGAACTATCCCGATATGACAACCATCCTGCTGATACTGCAACAGATTTGTATGAACGGGAAAAAGATATCGCTTTAATCGAACATCTAGAAAAAGAACTGAAAGACATCGATCATGCACTTGCCAAAATAGCTAATGGCACTTACGGGAAATGTGAAACTTGTGAAAAAGATATACCGTTTGAACGCCTGCAAGCATTGCCAACAGCTGTACACTGCATGGACCATACGCCTGATAAAGAAGTATCCCATAAAAGGCCGGTCGAAGAAGAAATTTTAACACCTCCCTTTGGGAAATTTGATTTTGATGGAGAAGAGGCAACTTTCTACGATGCCGAAGATTCATGGCAAGATGTTTCAATGTATGGAACATCAGAAACTCCATCCGACTTTTTTGAAGGAAGTGTTACAGATTACAATGATATGATTATTGAAAAAGATGAAAAAATCTCTTATGTAGAGGATATAGAAAGTTTTGTTGCCACAGATATAACAGGAAAAGAAATTCAAGTTTATCCAAACGCAGTTCATCAAGCTTATGAAGAGCTTCTTGATTCTGAAGAGGCCATGGCCGTTACAGGAAATTTAGGTGCACCGGAGCTAGAGCCATTAGAAGAAGATGAATAAAAGTAAAAACATACTATTCAATAGCAATTGCTGCCGAAACGCAGTTTCATCGTCCATTCACCATCAATTTTATGTTGTGCATGTGAGCAAGCAACCACAAATAGAAGATTTTATTTATCCATTAGGGAAAAATATACATTTATTCATGATATAATACAAAGGATTACAGTAAAAGGGAGGATGGATGATGAATTCTCATGAAATCGAATATAAGCTCTACGGGGATGATATGCAATTTGTTGAAATTGAATTAGACCCTGGTGAAAGCACTATTGCTGAAGCAGGAGCCATGATGATGATGGAAGACGGCATTGAAATGGAAACGATTTTCGGCGATGGCAGCTTTTCTGGAAAAGGTCTATTTGGAAAACTTCTTGGAGCAGGTAAACGCGTTCTAACAGGTGAAAGCCTGTTTATGACTGTTTTTACAAATCAAAGCTCATCCATCAAGCATGTATCTTTTGCCGCACCATATCCAGGTAAGATCATTCCGGTTGATTTAAGCGAACTTAACGGCAAAGTCATTTGTCAAAAAGATGCATTTTTATGTGCAGCAAAAGGAGTTTCAGTTGGCATTGAATTTCAACGCCGCCTCGGTGCCGGCTTTTTCGGCGGTGAAGGGTTTATTATGCAAAAACTTGAAGGTGACGGTTTAGCATTTCTTCATGCAGGCGGTACGATTTATAAAAAAGAATTGGCTTCAGGTGAAAAGTTGAAAATTGATACAGGTTGCCTTGTGGCGATGACGAGAGATGTTGATTATGACATTGAATTTGTAGGAAAAATTAAGACAGCTTTATTTGGCGGCGAAGGCTTGTTTTTTGCAACCGTTAAAGGTCCAGGCACCGTTTGGGTACAATCATTACCATTTAGCCGTCTTGCTGACCGTATATTTGCTTCTGCTCCTTCCGGCGGTGGCCAAAACCGTGGTGAAGGCAGCATCCTTGGCGGGATCGCCAACATGTTTGAAAACGATTAATCGAAGAATAACAGCGTAAATAACAGAATCTGATATTAATTTGTAGTAGGTCATCTTTAATGGACTGGAGCAATACGAAAACTTGGCATAATCAGAATAAGTAGAGGCTGGTTCTAACAAAAGACCCAGCCTTGCTCCTTCGGATTCTTTATATGAACAACTACTTTACAATAAATACCGGACAATTCGCCCGCTGAACGACATAATGGCTTGTGCTTCCTAAGAACAATTCTTTTAATCCGCTTAATCCCCGGCTTCCCATTACAATTAAATCGCAGCTAATCTGGTTGGCGTGATCAACAATCAACCGGCCTGGATTCCCTTCTAAAACAACTGTTTTCGTTTTATTAGGCAATTCTTTTAATTTTTCTTTTACTTCTTGTAAAATTTTTTCTACGCTTTCTCTTATTTCATTGATCAGTTCTTGATTATAAATGCCATAAGTACCAATCGATGTAGCAACAGGAGGATTGGTTACAGTTACAACCGATAATTCAATTTTTTCATCTTGTTTTGCAAGTGCCATTGCCATTTCCAACGCTTTTTTACTTAAATCAGAACCATCATAAGCAACGAGAATCCTAGAATAAAAAGTTAACATTTCTCGATCACTCCATTTTTTATAATCTACATATATTTTACAACTTGCAAATAGAAATAATCGGGTGAAAAACGAATATTTTTAGAATTCAGAGGGGGATTCGAGTTTAAACCTTTTGTTGCATCCCGAATACCCCAATCCCCTTAAATGTCTGTTTGCGGCAAATCAACTGGTTCTTCAAATCCTGGAAGTTTTTCAGCGTTTTTCGCTTCTTCTGGTAGGACAATTTCTTGAACTTCATTGAAAGCTGAATAGTTCATATCCATATCATATTGAATGCTTTCAATTGGCAAGTCCATTCCTGGCTCTTTAGCTTGTCCAAATACAATCACAAATTTGCATGTTTGGCGTGTTGGTAATTTGGTCTTTTCATCAACCCAAATATAGCCAGTCATCTCCATTGCAATATTTGGCATATTTTCTAAACCAACTAATAACTGATCGCTCTGATCATTTAAAATAGTTCCCAACATACCAAGCATGTCTTCCAATGAGTGGATCTTTCCTTGAAATGCAAGTTTATAATTGTTCGCTCCATTCACGACTTCCATTCCTAAATCGCGGTAGAAGAAATATTGACGATTAAATTCGTTCACGATTTGCATACTTTCTTCATTCGTCTTCATCAATTCAGCAAATGAAAACGGCAGTCCTGCACTCATATCAAGCCAATGGGCTTCCCCTGTTTCAGGATCATCTACTTTCATGAACATACCTTCTGGAACAAAGTATTGTTCCACCGTCATATTTTGCAATTCATTTGTCATTGGATCTGGTACTGCAATTGTAATTTGTTGGTGCATGCCCTTTTCTTTATGGAATGTCATAGAAAGGTTCGTATCCATTTTCATTCCATTTGTTAATTCTGGAATATCAGTTTGACCTTCTTTTAATTTAAAATCCATTGCCATTTTAGCAGTGGCTTTAAATGATGTTTGTTCATTTTGGGCGACCGTCATTTGCTCTACGATTTCAAGAGCTTTTTGATCACTTGTTAATGCCTTATTAATGATTTCTTGTGCTTTTTCTAATGATAGAGTTTCCTCATTGTCAAAAGTAATCCCATAGTTCTCAGCTAAGGCAGCTTTTGCATCTCCCTTTAATACTAGCAAGCGAGAAACAATCGTTGCTGCTTCAGCTGGCTTAATTGGATCATTCGGTCGAACCGTTCCATCACCAAATCCAACAACTATCTTTTTATCTTTTAATATTTTTACAACATCTGCATACGGTGAATTGGCAGGAACATCTTTCGGAAGTTCAGCTTTAGCTTTTGCTATATCATAGCCTAGGTGGTCAACGACCATCTTAAAAAACTGGCCGCGAGTGACTGCATCATTACTGCTTGCACTTGCTGTTGAATAGGGACTAGCAGCTAATAATGCAACAATGAAAATCATCAATAATTTTTTCATTTTCTATGTACCTCCTTTTAATCTAGTAATATACCAATCTCTTTCTATTTTACCATACTTTTCATTTATATCTTTCAAAATTTGGATATTTATAGTTTTTTTTTGAAAAAAATAAGTGGATACCGGTTTTCCCCTTAAACCGATATCCACTTTATTTTTTAATTCTTGGCAATAGTGATTTAAACAGACCGGGTAATTCCCCATATCTCATCGGCATATTCCTGAATTGTACGGTCGCTTGAAAAATGGCCTGATTTAGCAATATTTATAATGCTTTTTTCCATCCAACTATCCCAATCTCCATAGGCTGCACCAACCCGCTCGTGGGCTCGGACATAAGAACGAAAATCTTTTAACACAAAATATTCATCATTTTGTACAAGCAATGAATCGTAAATGGTTTCAAATTCATGGGTAGGAACAGGGAAAAAGCCGTTGATCAGTTGATCAATCACTTGATTTAAATCTTTGTCATGATGGTAATACTCGATCGCTCGGTAACCACCATTTTTTTGGTAAGCCAACACTTGATCAGCCGTTAAACCGAATGTAAAAATATTATTCGGCCCTACTTCTTCTAAAATTTCAATATTGGCACCATCAAGCGTACCAAGTGTAATGGCTCCATTCATCATAAATTTCATATTCCCTGTTCCAGACGCTTCTTTGCTAGCTGTTGATATTTGCTCACTAACATCAGCCGCAGGGATAATTTCTTCTGCTAAAGATACACGGTAATTTTCTAAAAAAATAACTTTTAATACATCTCTTGTCTTTGGATCACCATTAACTTTAGCAGCCAATGTGTTAATTAATTTAATGATTTTCTTTGCATAGTAATAACCTGGGGATGCTTTCGCACCGAAAATGAAAGTTCTTGGTGTAATCGAAAATTTTGCATCTTCATGCAAGCGATTATATAAGTACATGATGTGCAATATATTTAACAGCTGCCGTTTATAGGCATGAAGCCGTTTCACTTGTACATCAAACATCGATTGTTCATCAACGACAATTCCAGTCATTTGTTTAATCCGCTTGGCTAAAGCCCGCTTGTTATTCTGTTTAACTTCATAAATCTTTTGTTTGAAGCTATCGTCTTTTGCAAAGGGGACAAGAGATGCTAATTTTTGCGGGTTGGCAATCCACTTGTCGCCAATCGCATCACAAATCGTTTTCGCAAGGTTTGGATTTGCTTTCAATAACCAGCGCCGATGAGTAATTCCGTTTGTTTTATTATTAAATTTCTCCGGGTAATATTCATAAAACAACTTCATTTCACGCTTCTTCAAAATATCGGTATGAATTTTAGCGACACCGTTGACACTATGGCTTCCCACAATCGCTAAATGAGCCATTTTAATGACCCCATGAGCGATAATGGCCATTTCCTCAATTCGCTTCCAATCCCCAGGATAACGATTCCATAAACTTCTGCAAAACCGTTCGTTAATTTCCTCTACAATCATATATATCCGCGGCAATAACGGTTTGAAAATGGAAATCGGCCACTTTTCTAAAGCTTCTGATAATGTCGTATGATTCGTATAAGAAATTGTATTCGTTGTAATTTCCCACGCTTCATCCCACCCCATTCCATATTCATCCATAAGAATTCTCATTAATTCGGGAATTGCTAAAACTGGGTGGGTATCATTCACATGGATTGCTACTTTATGATGAAAATTACGCAAATGGTCGTTTGATTTTAAATAAGTGCTGACGATGCTTTTTAGTCCTGCAGAAACAAGAAAATATTGTTGCTTTAGACGCAAAATTTTTCCTTCAATATGGGAATCATCCGGATACAAAAATTCAGAAATAGCTTCTGTTTCTCGTTTATATTTCATGACATCGCCTTTTTCCGGGCGAAATTGAGTAGGTTCCGCACTCCATAATCGAAGCGTATTGACTGTGTTGTTTTTATATCCGATGATTGGCATATCATAAGGAACGGCTGTTACTGTTTCGGCATTCACATGATGGAACATTAATCTTCCATTTCCATATGAAACTTGAACTTCACCGCCAAACTTTACTTCGACTGATTGGCTTTCCTTCCTTATTTCCCATACATTACCATTTCTAAGCCATTGTTCAGGCAATTCAACTTGATAACCATCAATTATTTTTTGATCGAATAAACCATGTTTGTAACGAATCCCTACTCCATGACCAGGTAAAGATAACGATGCCAAGGAATCTAAAAAGCAAGCAGCCAGACGGCCTAACCCTCCATTTCCAAGTCCGGCATCAACTTCTTGTTCTTCTACGTCTGTTAAATGAACCCCAAGATCTTTCAAACCCTCTTCTACAACATCACGGATACCTAGGTTGAGCAAATTATTCCCTAGTAACCTTCCTAACAGAAATTCAATTGAGAAATAATATACTTGTTTTTTTTGATTGGCACGATTCCTTTCATTTGTTTCAATCCATGCGTGGCTTACATACTCGCGAACCATCTGCCCAAGCGTATGATACAGCTCAGACAGAGTAGATTCTTCAAAACTTTTCCCAAACATCATTTCATATTTTTCGAGAAAATGCTTTTTGAAAGCATCTTTGCTTGAGAACATCGGCTATTCTCTCTCCTTTTTCCAGCAAAATCCTTCCAGCACATTCTTTATCAATATTCGCCTTTATACAGCCCCCTATACATGTCATTATATTTTTGCGCTGATTGGAACCAGCTATAGTCTTGGGACATTGCTGTTTTTACAATCTTTTCCCAAACCGTTTTTTGGTTATAAAAAGAAAGTGCACGTTTAATTGTATACAACATATCATGGGCATTAAAGTTTTTAAATGAAAAGCCATTGCCTTCCCCAGTGAATTCATTATAAGACGTTACTGTATCATTGAGGCCGCCCGTTTCCCGCACAATCGGGATTGTACCATAGCGCATAGCAATTAATTGACCGAGACCACAAGGTTCAAATTTTGATGGCATCAAAAATAAATCAGCACCAGCATATATTTGATGAGCCAGTTCCTCGTTAAAACCAATATATGCCCGCACTTTATCTTTATTCAAGTGTTCCATTGTCCGAAAAAAATCTTCAAACTGTAAATCGCCAGTTCCAAGTATAATAAATTGAAGATCATAGCTCATCAACTCATGAAACACTCTTTTTACAAGGTCCAAACCTTTTTGCTCCGTAAGGCGAGAAATAATTGCTATAACCGGTGTATCATCACTTTCTTTTAAACCAAAGTAATGCTGTAAATGACGCTTATTTTTCACTTTTTCTTTTAATGAGTTCTGATCATAATTTGCGATAATAAATGGATCTGTTGCTGGATTATAAATGTCGACATCAATGCCGTTTAAAATTCCTTTTAGCTTATAACTTCTAGATCGAAGCAATCCGTCCAATTTTTCACCGTAATATGGCATTTGAATTTCATCCATATAAGTTGGACTAACCGTCGTAATAAAATCCGAGGATACAATGGCTGCTTTCATAAAATTAACACAACCATAAAATTCCAGTCGATCATCAAAATAAGAATCATCCAAGTTTAAAAGATCCCCCAATATTTCTCTCGGAAAGATCCCTTGAAATTGGAGATTATGAATCGTAAAAATTGTTCGCAAATTAGCATATAAAGGATAGCTGCGATATTGAGCATTCAATAAAAATGGAATCATACCTGTATGCCAATCATGACAATGTAAAATATCCGGCTTAAAATCTAAATAAGGAAGCACATTTAAAGCTGCCCTACAAAAGTAAGAAAACCTTTCTCCATCATCATAAAAGCCATACATGCCATCACGCTTAAAATAATATTCATTATCAATAAAATAATAGATAATTCCTTCGTGCTCTAGTTTTTCAACACCACAATATTGATTGCGCCAACTTAGTTGCACAGTAATTTCAGCAATTTTTTCCATTCTTTCTTTATAATGTTGAGCAATCCCACCATATTTTGGCATTAGAACCCGCACATCATTGCCAAGCTTTTTCAATTCTTTTGGGAGGGCACCAGCGACATCAGCCAGGCCCCCGGATTTAATAAATGGTACACATTCGGAAACTATAAATAAAATATTCACGAATTCATCAGCGCTCCTTGTATCCGTCCCTTTGGAATAACGATTGGTGCCTCTTTATTTCCGATGAGCTTTACACCACTTTCAATCATCACATCTTTATCAATAATAACAGTATCTAGAACTGCTCCATCGCCAATATTACTTTTTTGCATAATGATGCTATTTTTCACGACTGCGCCTTTACCAACTTTGACGCCACGGAAAAGAATACTATTTTCCACATGTCCTTCAATTATGCATCCATTCGCAATCATCGCATTTTTTACGCACGCATCTTTGCAATAACGGGTTGGCGGTTCATCTTTAACTTTTGTAAAAATCGGCCGTTCTGGTGAAAACAGATGCATCATAATTTCCGGCTCAAGCAATTCAAGACTATGCTTGTAATAATCAGTTATTGAGTTAATCGTTGCCGCATACCCGTCATACTCATAGCTTTGATACGTTAATTTTTTCGGGAAATTTTCAACGATATCAGAAATTGTAAAATGCGAATTTTCACTTTGCAAATTGATGAATTCAAGCAACAACGATTTCTTTAATATATACATTTCAAGCGACTCGCCATTTTTGCACACTTCTGTAATATCAACACCTGCATCTACATGTTGCCGGAAAACTTCCTTAAAATCTATATTGCATATTGTATTGCTTTTTACAATAGCTGCATATTCCTGCGAACTTTTATAGAAATAATCTTTATGATACTTAAAATAATGTAGAACCGATGCTAAATGGTCATTATGTGAATTAAATGGAGGTGGGAAGAAAAACAGTCCATCCCTTTTCCTATTTAAATCCCAATCTTTTCCTGAACCAAGATGGTCCATTAATGAACGATAATGATATTTAGGAAAAACTGCTACGCTCTCAATCCCCGAATTAACCATATTTGACAAAGCAAAATCTATAAGTCGGTACCGCCCGCCAAATGGCACAGCTGCCAATGAGCGCATCATCGTCAATTCTTTTAAATCTCCAAAACTGGTTGTTGCGTCAATCAATCCGATCATAACGTTTTTCAATTTTTCCTCACCCTTAGCAACTAATTTTTTCTTCTGCCACTAAAACAACTTGACCTTTTTTCACCGGCATAATGACGCGGTTATGATCGATCACCATTTCGCTAGCTATAATTGCATTTTCAATTTGGCAATTGTCTCCAATTCTCGCTCCAGGCATCACAACCGAATTTTTCACAATGGAACCTTTTCCAATATGAACTCCCGGAAATAATACCGAGTGCTCAACCGTTCCATATACCATGCATCCTTCATTCACAAGGGAACGATGAATCGTTGCCGTTGGCGCAATGTATTGCGGTGGCTGATTTGGATTTACTGAATAAATTCGCCAACTATAATCGTTTAAATCCAGTTCAGGCTCTTCTTCCAATAAATCCATGTTTGCTTCCCACAAACTTTTTACAGTTCCAACATCTTTCCAATAGCCTTTAAAAGGATAGGCATAAAGCTTAAGCCCTTCTTCAAGCATTAAAGGAATGACATCTTTTCCAAAATCGTGGCTTGATTCGGCATTGCGGTCATCCATTTCCAAATAATTGCGCAAGATGTGCCACTTAAAAATATAAATACCCATAGAAGCCAAATTATTTTTCGGATTTTCTGGCTTCTCCTCAAATTCTGTAATGGCCATGTCTTCGTTCGTATTCATGATTCCAAAACGGCCCGCTTCATCCCATGGTACTTCAATTACAGATATCGTAGCATCTGCATCCTTTTTTATATGATAATCGAGCATTTTAGAGTAATCCATTTTATAGATATGGTCGCCTGATAGAATTAAAATATGCTCTGGATTATGATGTTCGATAAAATTAATGTTTTGATAGATAGCATTAGCTGTTCCACGATACCAGCGACCTCCATCTTGTTCCATATATGGAGGCAATACTGTAACTCCACCATCTCTTCTATCCAAATCCCAAGCGCTGCCGATTCCTATATAAGAATTCAATACGAGCGGTTTGTATTGCGTTAAAACACCAACTGTATGGATCCCCGAATTCGTGCAATTGCTTAATGGAAAATCGATAATTCGATATTTCCCTCCAAAAGGAACAGCTGGCTTTGCTAAATTTTTAGTCAATAAACTTAGACGGCTGCCTTGCCCTCCAGCAAGCAGCATTGCAATGCATTTTTTCCGGCGCACGATTTAACTCGCTCCCTTTCTTTTTTGAATTTTTGCTGTAATAAAGTCATGTGTTTGAAATTCTTGCTTCCTTGTAACTTTATAGATACTTTTCAGTTTTTTTATAGGTTTTAGGATCGAAATGCCAAATGGTGGAACCGTCATTGAAATGGAATATGGCTTCCCATGCCATTTTTTCTTTTTGCTTTTTAGTTTTTTCTCATTTAATTGCCCAGAGCCTCCAAAGGCTGGATCATCACTTGAAAATACTTCTTCATAGACGGCATAAACAGGAACACCGACATTAAAATGATGATAAACAACAGGTGTAAAGTTACAAATAATGACTAAAAAATCATCTTTATTTTTTGCCTTTCGGATGAACGCTAAAATGCTTTGTTCATTGTTGTCAGGATCGATCCATTGAAAACCATCCCACGTCAAATCAAGTTCCCAAAGGGATTTTTCTTTCCTATAAAATTCAACAAGCTTTTTATTATATGCATGCATTTTATGATGCATGTCATAATCTAACAAAAACCAATCGACTTGTTCTAAGTCTTTCCACTCGTCAAACTGACCAAATTCACCGCCCATAAATAATAATTTTTTCCCCGGGTGTGTAATCATATAACCAAATAGAAGCCGAAGCTGGGCGAACTTCTGCCAATAATCACCTGGCATTTTATTTAATAAAGACTTTTTTCCATGGACAACTTCATCATGTGAGAATGGCAAAATAAAATTTTCAGAATAGGCATATAAGAAAGAAAACGTCAATAATTGATGGTGATATTTTCGATAAATTGGATCTAATTCCATATATTTTAGAACATCATTCATCCATCCCATGTTCCATTTATAATTAAATCCTAATCCCCCGCGGTCCGTCGGTGTCGTAACGAGAGGCCATGCCGTTGAATCCTCTGCAATCATTAATGCCTCTGGATTAAATTTAAAAACTTCTTCATTAAGAGTTTTCAAAAAAGCAACAGCATAAGGATTTTCAGTTAGCTCTCCACTACCATCCATATCCCAATAAAGCATGTTGGCAACTGCATCTACACGCAGGCCATCGATATGGTATACATCCATCCAAAAAATCGCATTTGAAATTAGAAAGCTTTTCACTTCCATTTTTCCTAAATCAAAATTCGCCGTTCCCCAAACATCATTTTGCATAACATAGGGGTTTGCATATTCATAAGTTGGCTCTCCATCAAAAAAATAAAGACCATGGTCATCTTTACAAAAATGTCCTGGCACCCAATCTAAGATGACACCGATTCCATGCTGGTGACATTGATCCACAAATTCCATAAATTCATGGGGAGTTCCATAACGGCTTGTTACTGAATAATATCCAGTTCCTTGGTAACCCCAAGAACGATCAAATGGATGCTCCACAAGGGGCAACAATTCAATATGCGTATAACCCTGCTCCAATACATATGGGATTAATTCTTCTGCAAGTTCTTTATAAGTGAGAAATTCTCCATTTTGTTTCTTTTTCCATGTTCCTGCATGTACTTCATAAATAAACATTGGATTATGATAAGTGGGGTTATTTTTCTTTAGAAGATGCCATTTTTCATCTTTCCATTGATATCCAGATAAATCATATACAATGGAGGCTGTATTTGGACGTTTTTCAGAATAAAAAGCAAAAGGATCACATTTTCGCAAGATGCGGCCATCAGCCGTTGTAATTTCATATTTATATAACATACCTTCTGTCAAATTCGGAAAAAATTTTGTCCAAATCCCCTCATCATTGACCTTTTCCAAACGGTAATAATCCCCATTCCATTGATTAAAGTCTCCAATTACATTTACCTGCTTTGCATGCGGCGCCCAAACTGTAAATCGTACACCCCAGATGCCATTTTCTTTTCGAATGTGAGCCCCAAATGTTTTATAGCTTTGAAAAAGCCGCCCTGAATGAAATAAATAAGCATCATATTCTGTTGGGTGGGATATTACCATACCTTTGTAACAACTCCTTACTACTACAAACTTGTTAGAAACTTTCTATAACAACCTATATTCAAGACAAAAATGGAAATTCCTTTCATGATTTGTGTAAAAATTGTAAATATTATTGAAATGATTAAAATTTATTATTTTTTTATAGTATACATCTATAGGTTAATAACGAATTTTAAAATAGTATTAAGTAAAAATGATATTAATTGATAATAAATTGGACTTATATTTCATGTTTTTATAACAATTTAATAAATATTTTCATCTAAATGATAGTCAATCTATTTATTTTAATTTATTATATAGAAAGTGAACAAAATCTAAAAAAAGGGGGGGAGAAGAAAGTGAGGCTAGGAGTCACTGGAAAGATTACGTTTATTGTTACAGCTATTGTTATAGCAAGTACAAGTCTATTAAGTATTATAAACTATAAATCAAGCTATCATTCAGTACTCCAAGCAGCTGGTCTAGAATTAATTGGCTGCGCTAATATTACAACGGGTATCATCAACCCTGATGATTTAAAAAGTATAATAAGAGGTGATACATCGGCAATTCCTAAAATAGAAGAAGATATAAATTGGACTGTCGAAATGAAGCCAATTTTTGCAACACACTATGTTTTAAGCTTAGACGGAAAAATTTTAGCGGCTGATAAACAATTAAAAGACCAAGGGTTTAAGGCAGGTGACCAGTTTTATATTGACAAAGAAGCTCTAAACCATTTAATTAGCAATAAACACGGAGCATACACAAAGATATACAATTTCGGAGGTATGGAGCGTATTACAGGATATGCACCAATTTATGAAGACCATGATCCAAATAAAAATATCATTGCTATTAATGCAATAGACTTTAATGCAGAGATAGTCAAGGATCGAACATGGGAAATAGCAAAAACTACTATCCTAATTGGATTCCTACTCCCCTTTATTGCTGCTTTTATCACAGCAATAGTAGTTCGTATGATGATTAAACCCATTGTACAAATTAGCGATTATGTAAAAGAAGTAGCATCAGGTTATTTAAACATTCAGCCTCTTAATATTCAGAAAAAAGATGAAATTGGTCAACTTGCGAAAGATTTTACAAAAATGACGGAGAGTCTAAAAAACATTATCACAAACGTTTCTTTTAACTCCCATCAATTAGTAACAACTTCCCAACAACTTTCAGCCAACATTGAAGAAACTACAAAAGCCACAAATAATATCTCCAATTCTATTCAAGACGTAGCACTAGGAATGTAACATCAAATGGATCAAATTGTTCAATCGAAATACGAAATAGCTATTATTTCTGAATCGATTGAGCAAGTACAAAATAGTATTCATAGAGCCATGGCTGCTTCAAATGAGGCTGCATTTTCAGCACAAACCGGCAACGACAATGTGGAAAAAGTTATCCAACAAATGACAGAGATTGGTACAATTACAAGTACAATGAGTGAGACTATTTATATGTTAAAATCAAAAGCACAAAAAATTAACAAAATCCTGACTTTAATTACTTCGATTTCTGAGCAAACAAATTTACTTGCATTAAATGCTGCTATAGAAGCTGCGCGGGCTGGAGAACACGGGAAAGGATTTGCGGTAGTAGCAAATGAAGTTCGCAAACTAGCAGATGAAACAAATCGAGCGGCAGATCAAATCAACATATTAATTAATGAAATTCAAGTAGATGTTCAAAAATCAGTGAATACAATGGATGAAGGAACCGTTGCCGTAAAAGAAGGTATTGATGTCGTTAATAAAACAAGTACATCCTTCCAACAAATATTACAGACAACATCTGTTTCTGAGAAGGAATTGAATATTGTTACGGAACAAATTGTTCAAATAAGAGATCAATTTGAGCATTTAAAAGCAAAGACTACCGAAATTGCCAACATATCGACAAAAACTGTTGAGCACACAGAAGAAATAACAGTATCTTCACAAGAACAAACAGCAATTATGAAGCAACTTGCAGATGCCTCTCATGAACTAGCATTAATGGCAGAAGATTTGCAAAAAGCTATCAGTATATTTAAATAACCAGTATAGATTTATAGAATATAACATCCCTAAAATGATAGGAATCGAAAAATACGAAAGGTAGTCTAAACAAAAGACAAGATGGAAAACGCGGTTAATTCAACTCATACAAGAATGACATCTCATGCATATTCTATTGTTAGCAATATACATTCACTTTAGTGCATTATATCTTTTAAAAAAAGTGGAAAAAACAAAATGTTTTCTTCCACTTTTTTATTTTGGGTATTGTTTTCTAGCAATTGTGGTAGAGTGAAAACTCTTAATACCCTATCATTAAATAAATATAAGTTAAACACCAACTGAGTTCGCTCAAATTTTTTCCATGATACATTTGTACTGAAAATTAATTTTTTGTAGATTTGACATTTGAAAGTCACTAAAGCCATTATGGTATTTGGATTACGTGTTGAAAATGGATTATTTTTATCACCCTCAACAAGATAATCCATAGACCATCTTATAATTTCAGAAGTTTAATTCCGTCATCCTTAATTCTCATACTTAACTCTTAAATGGCCAACAGGAGAGTTTTCATTTTCAAACTCAAAAAATGCCGAATAATCACCTGATCGGTAAAAAAGAAAATAGGAACCGTCCATTTCACTTATGCCTTTACTTTCTGGTTCTCCGAGTACTTCTATTATTTCAGAAGGAGTATGAGTGAATTTTTCACTACTGTAATCTATAGCTGTCATTTTTGCATCTGGATTATCGCTATCTACGAAATAAAAGCAGTCACCATACTGTCTTCCGTATCCACCGTCCCAGTAATCTTCCCATTCAGGTTCTCCAAATATTGAAAGAATTTCTGAGGCTGTTATATTTGGATCAAGTGCTTGTTCGCAGTATTTTATCTTTCCATTTCCAAGATTTGATAAGAATGTTTCATCAATAAGGGAATACTCTTCAACATTATTTTCTTCAGGTATAGGTTCCTCTTGATTTGGTTGATTAATTGCCTCTTCTGATGAATTTCCATCCGGCTCATTTACTTCATTTATTGCGTCATTATTTTGTGCTCCATTGCAGCCAGTTAATAAAAGCAAAATAAAGAGCAAAATTCCGATAAATTTCATACCATCCCTCTTTTCCTAATAACTATTTTATAAAATAATCGTTTATCGATTTTATAACCTTAATAGACTTTCTGTCAATGAGGCTAGTGTAGTGATTTTCTGATCCTTCCTTTAGTAATGGATGTACGTCAACCTACATTCATTCTGAGAAGTTTACTCCTATATCTTTTTCCTTTATTGCACAAAACTATTTTTTACATAAAGCTTTTGTTAAATAACTTTAGTATTGATCTAATTGGTTATGCTAAACGCCTATCCTTATTCTTCTTGGTTTCTCTTGTACCACAACTAGATCACCATAAATGAGAAGTACTTTTTATTGGCTAAGGCTTTGAGATGGTAAGAATGTATGCCGCAATTAGTTTAGAACCCTCAAAAAATAAAAAAGACTAACAGTTCTGTTAGTCTTTCTATCTACGATGACCCGTACGGGATTCGAACCCGTGTTACCGCCGTGAAAGGGCGGTGTCTTAACCACTTGACCAACGGGCCAATATTATATTAAAGAGATGGCGGTCCCGACGGGGATCGAACCCGCGATCTCCTGCGTGACAGGCAGGCATGTTAACCACTACACCACGGGACCAAAAGATTGGTTGCGGGGACAGGATTTGAACCTGCGACCTTCGGGTTATGAGCCCGACGAGCTACCGGACTGCTCTACCCCGCGATAGTAAAAAATTAATAATATGGTTTGCTTGGCAACGTCCTACTCTCGCAGGGGGAAGCCCCCAACTACCATCGGCGCTGAAGAGCTTAACTTCCGTGTTCGGAATGGGAACGGGTGTATCCTCTTCGCCATCGCCACCAAGCGATTAAGTTTAATTCCATATTTATACTATCAATTTTTGTCGCAGAAGTCAATATTTTTTATTCTTTCAAAACTAGATAATCTTTTTTCATATTTACTGTCTAGCTCCAGTGCTTATCGAGGCGATGCCTTTGGCACCGGA
>NZ_JABTTE010000050.1 GCF_013303125.1 Calidifontibacillus erzurumensis
CTTTGTTACAGGACATGGCAAGAATACAAAATCTAAAGGCAATAAGAACTCCTTTCTCAAGTGTAACCATTATATATTCTAAAAGAAAACCAAAAGATACATACTGGATTAACGAATTTGAAAATATGGGGCATTCATATATTTTTCTTGAAGAGAATTTAGATGTTCCTTTTATTGATATTTTGATAAAGAAGGTTCCGGCAATAACTGATTGGGTCTCGACAAAAAAATAACAATCCTTAAATTATTTCAAAATCGAAGGTATTTCTAATGTCCCAAAAAATCCTTGATGAAGAAAATCCCGTTTCTTAAATAAAAATAGTATCCAAAACTGGAGATTTTCTGATGCAAATCAGCTCGACCCTACCTTCGGTCTTTTTATGCTTGAAAAAAGACAGGACAACGGCATTTGGTGTCCCAAAACAATAAAACCGTTCCTTACAAAAAAATACCATTCTTTAAATAAAAATACTTTTCCAAAAACCGAAGGTTTTCTGCCCCGCTTCAGGAGACCTTCGGTCTTTTTATGCCCGGAAAAAGGCAGGACAAACGTATAGTAGTAATACAACTGCAAGTCACTGAGAAGGTGTAATACTCGTTGTGATTAAAGCTACTTTGCTGTAATCAAATCGATATTCCTTGTTTTTAAGTAAATAGTATGAAAGCTCAGACATGGTAGAGCAGTTTTAATAGATACAAGTCTTACAAATCTCTATAAAATCAAAGTAGAAATACAAAAAATAAAGAAAGATGTTTAAAAATAAATGAAAAGTATTTTTGAAGAAAACATTAAATTCTTATTTCAAAAATGGCTTTTTAATTAGTATGAAGAAGAGTAAAAATCAAGGAAACCTACTGCCTTAAATAGATTTGCAAATATAGATAGCGTTTTAGGAGGTGTATTACAACATAGTTTTTATACATTGTTTGGAGTAATTTGCTTAGGGAGGAACACGCTACCAATGCAAATTACCGAGAATTTAAGTTATAGAAATATGGATTAATGATTGCGATGAAATACCCCTCAAGATCTTGCTCCACAATCTTTTGCAAGACAATCGTTACGAAATGACCCCCAAGCCGCAATTCACCGTTATTCCATTCACAGTGAACGAATTTGTATCCCGCAATTCTTTGAAGCTATTCCAATAGCAACATGATAAATATCGTAGATTAGACGATAAAGCGGGGGAATTTCAAAAAAATATTATACCTAAATAGACAATTGAAGGAGGATTAATAAATGCCATTCTATAGTGCAAGCCAACGTCCATATAACGTCTTAAATCAGTATAATTTGAATAAATTAAAGCTCGAAATGAATAACTGCAAAATGAATAATATGCATAAAAGAATAAACAAGATTGAGATACCGAGCTATATTCAAACTAACACTGAATTTATAGATTATATATCTTATGTAAATACCTTTAAAGCAATATTTGAAGAATTCTCTAATGTCAATGATGGAGAAGAGTTTGGATGTTTAATAAAGGAAAATAATATTGCTTGGGTTGAAAAAGATGCTCAGGGTCGCTACCGTTACTTCACTAAGACAGTTA
>NZ_JABTTE010000051.1 GCF_013303125.1 Calidifontibacillus erzurumensis
TTTTCTATGAAAATAAAAATTAACGGGATTACAGTATAATCCTTATTAGAATGGGAAATCCTAAAAACAACCTAAAAAAGGCATAAGAAAGCAGAGGTACCTCTATGGAGGTAACTTTGTATAGATCTATTTGGTTTTGGTTATACTATTTAATTTGATATTCTTTAAAAGGCTCCTTGTTCAGAAGCATGGAGTAGATGATTCGAAGCATTCGGTGCGATATGGCAACGAGTGCTTTTTTCTTTCCTCTTCTTGCTGCGATTGACCAATATTTTTTTGCTAACCAGCGGTTTCGGCATCTGGATATAGCCCATGAGGCTTCACACAACGCTGACTTGATATGAGGATTTCCTTTAGTAGTCCGTGTACTTTTTCGTTTTCCAGCACTTTCATGATTACCTGGTGCAACTCCAGCCCACGAAGCTAAATGCTGTGAAGTAGGAAATTGTCCCATGTCTACCCCTATTTCTGCAATAATAATGGCAGCAGAATCTTTCTTGATACCTGGAATGGTAAGAAGTAACTCCATTTCTTCCTTATAGTTTTTTAACAAGATATCAACCCGTTCCTCAATTTCTGAAATCAGCGATTCCAAATATATGATATGTTGCCAAGATTGCCGAATAAGAAAAATTTGATGTTCATTTAGAGTCCCAAAAAGGGAATCCGTAATTTTTTGTTTCTTTCCTGCCATTCTTCCGTGGATGCTACTTTCAACATCAGAGTCATCTACATATCCCTGTTCAATCAACTTTGCTAAAAGTTTCCGCCCAGAAACACCAAAAATATCAGAAATGACGGTACCCAGTTTCACGTTTGAACATTCCAATACTTTTTGAATTCGATTCTTTTCAGATGTTAAATGACCGACCCACTTCTTACGAAGTCGTGTTAAATCACGTAGCTCTCGAATATCAACAGGTGGAACAAAACTTTTTTCAATAAGACCATGTCGTAATAATTTAGCAATCCACTCTGCATCAGAAACATCCGTTTTTCGACCAGGCACATTTTTAATTCGTTGTGCATTAGCCAACGTAATATCGAAGAAACCCTCTAATATATTGTATACAGGTTTCCAATAAACGCCCGTACTTTCCATCGCAATATGAGTTACTCCATGATGTTCCAGCCACTTTAATAAACGAAAAAGATCTTTTGTGAGAGTAGGGAAAGTTTCTGTTTCTTTAAACAAGTCGTTTTCTCCATTGCCGGTAATTACACATGCCACGATTGTTTCTGAATGAACATCTAAACCAGCGCATCGTTCGATAAACACTTCCATAAAAAATCCTCCAGTCTAGTATGATCACAAACAGTGAGTGGATTTGAATATAAGCATTTTTCTATACGTAGTCATCCTTCCAAAAAGAAGAAGCTAACAAAGGGTTGATCACCAAATCCACTCAAACAGTTTTCTGTGCAGGGTCAAACCACCATAAAGATCCACGTCCTATAATAAACTGTTTGTGTCATTATCATTATGGCCAGGAGAGACTTATTTTCATGCCTGGGTTGGGTGCAAACGCTCATGAGAGTTTT
>NZ_JABTTE010000053.1 GCF_013303125.1 Calidifontibacillus erzurumensis
GGACATGGTCTTTTCCATGTCCAGTTTGCCATTTTCTTTAAGTTCATGGCAGCGAAAGTAAGCATCGCCTGCATGGACAATTTTTCCAGTCCCCGAAGGGTTGTCCATCGCATGCCATGCTTCTCTTTTCCATCGGCAAAGACTCGTTCAATCGTTTCTTTGCGCTTCTCATATATGTTTTTATTGATCTCTGTATGCCTTAAATGATCGGCTTCTTCCACATAATGTTCCCAAATGTGGCGATGAATGAATTTGATTTGATCTTTATTTTGGGTACACTTTTCTAAGAACGGGCACGTTTTACATATTTCCGGATTAGAAGCGTACTGTCGATATCCTTCTCTTGTCGTGGTTCGGTATTCAAGAATTTGGTTGTTTGGGCAGATATAACAATCATAATGTTCATCGTATACATACTCATACTTTTTAAAGAAACCGTCTTTTGTTCTTGGTCTTGTATATGGCATAACGGGACGAATCTCTTTGTCCAATAGACTTTTCGCATTCGCTGGGGTTTTGTATCCGGCATCTACGGCTACTGCAGTTGGTTTGCCTACTTTTTCGATGACTTGTTCGAGTAATTGACCAAACACCTGACTATCATGAATATTCGCTCCCGTTACCTTGGTAGCTAAGACAAAGCCTTTTGCGTCACATGCGGTATGAAATGAATAGGCAAACATCTTTTCCCGTTCATCTTTTACGTAATAGCCACTATCAGGATCTGTTTTACTGACCTTTATTTCCTTGGTTTCTTCCTTCTCTTTCGGGGGATAGGGCTTTTTTCCATGGTTTTCGCGGTCTTGGTTAATCTCTAACTCTAATTGCGCTTGATAGCTTTTTGTTTCTGCCCGGACAATTTTCTTATCGTACTTCTTTTTATTGGCGCTTGCTTTGACATGTGTAGAATCAATAAAGGCAACAGAAGGGTCTACTAACCCTTTATTCATCGCTTCTTCTAAGATACGATAAAAAATCTGTTCAAATAAATCAGTACCTTGAAAGCGACGAACATAATTCTTGCCGAACGTTGAAAAATGAGGAATTTTCTCTGTGAAACCATATCCTAAGAACCATCGATACGCCACGTTGGTTTCAATTTCTTTGATCGTTTGACGCATGGAACGAATACCAAATAAATACTGCACAAAGACCATTTTAATGAGCACAACAGGATCAATACTAGGCCTTCCGTTATCTAGGCAATAGGTATCTTTGACAAGATCGTAAATAAAATTAAAATCTATGGCTTGTTCAATCTTCCTTACCAAATGATCTTCTGGAACCAATTCATCAAGAGCCACTATTTCCAATTGATTTCGATTATTGTCTGTACGCTTCGATAACATCCTAAATTTCCCCCGTTAACTAAGAATTCTATCCCTATTATACAAAAAAAGCCTGTAGATTTGGCCCCTAGTTAGGGACTTTGTCTACAAGCTGA
>NZ_JABTTE010000054.1 GCF_013303125.1 Calidifontibacillus erzurumensis
TGTATGGATGAAAGCATCAATACCTTTGGAACGATCCCGGGTATGCTGCCGATCTCGGATTAACTTTCCTTTCTCTTGGCACAGTCTATGTTTGGCAATTAACGGCCCATTTTTAGATGCATAGACAAGTAAATACTCATCAATTTGTGCAATATAAACGGTCTTTTGTTTGTTATATGTTCCGAGAGGGACTGAGTAACGATTTGTTTGGTAGAGAATGGTGTTGTCCTTCCGAACCGTTCTTGTTATACTAGAGACAGGATTTGTATAAGATATTTTTTGTGTGACTGGTCGTAAGTGTTTCTTTTCTTGTTGAAATACTTCGACCGGTCTTTTTTTGATGGTACCGTGTATTTTATAATTTCCTGTCCTGTGAAGCCATTTCCAACAATCCTCGTTCCAGCGGTCAATATTTGTAAATATCCGATACTTGGCGTAATTGTGTTTGACGTATCCAACTACATTTTCAATTTTGCCTTTGCTTTCTGGATCTGCCTTCCGACATATACGAAGTTTTAGTTTTCGTTCCTGACGGTAAGCCTCAAATTCTTTTGTTAAAATGAGATCCCCACCATTTTCACTAACGACAATTAAATGATCCTGGTCATAGACGAGTTCACGTGGAATTCCCTCAAACCACGCAAATGCGTTTTCGTGACAGTTAATAAGATCTTGAACTGTAAACGGCCGATCCAACCATTCCACATATTTGTATCGGGAATGGGAAAGGACAAATGCGATGAAGTGCAATTTGACTTTTCTTTTCTCGGGTGTTTCTTGCCAGGTCTCTCCAAAGTCTACTTGAATTTGTTCCCCGGCTTCCATTTCTGGTACAGCCTCATAATCTCTCATTCTTTCTTCTTTAGGAATTCCATATTCTTTTCGTAGACTTCTAACAAAAGCCCGAATAGTACTCTCTGAAACCTGGAGGGACGGATATTTCTCCTTTAACCAATCTTCAACTTGAGACGCTTTTAATGCAGGATGTTCCCTCAGCCAAGATAAAATTTTATCTTTGTAAGGATCTAATTTTTTTGCCCTTGTTTTCGTAGAATCAATCCAGTCGGCCATTTCTCTTGGACTTTTTTTGAGGTACCGATATAAGGTCGGCCTTGAAATCCCCAACTTATTCGCAATAGCTGTTTTGCTAAATCCTTGTTCCAATAATTGTCGGATGTTCACATACACTTCAAACTTGTCCACCTTTCCAATACCTCCATCACTGTTAAATAAGTAGTACAAACAAAATATAACAATGATGGAGGTAAAAATTAATAGATTGAGATAGAGTTTGTTTTCCTCTTCTTAATCCTAAGAAAGTGTAAAATCTTATTTATCTAAATTTGTTAATTTTATTTTATCGTTCACA
>NZ_JABTTE010000055.1 GCF_013303125.1 Calidifontibacillus erzurumensis
ACTGTAGATGAGCAAATTCGCTAACATAAATTTACATTTAAACAAAAAAGGAGACATGAACTCGACTCCTTGTTTAAAATAGATGTGCCAACAAACCATTTATACAAGGAGGTTCATGTCTCATGAATAGATTAGCACATCACCAAGGAGTCCACAAGTTTTTCTCAATGTTAGGGCTGCCGCTTTATTTTTCAAAGCCTGTCATGAAACATCTCGTTCATATCGTTGATGCAATGATTTCGAAAGGTTTTTCTGGAACATTGACCGATCTTCACCATTGGAGCTTTCATCCAAACCATCGTACGACACTTAGTCATTTTTTCACGAATAGCCCATGGAAAGAAGAAGTATTGCTTCACAAACTCCAACAGTGGATTCTTCATCGTGTGGAACGCACTGCTAAAAATGAAAATCAACCCATTTTTGTTTCGATTGACGATACGATTTGCCAAAAAACAAAGCCTTTGTCACAGGCGAAACATGTCATTCAAGGATGTGATTGGCATTATTCTCACGCTGATAAAAAGTCAATCTGGGGACATTCTCTCGTTTGGCTCATGGTTCACACGATGTCCCAAGCTTTCCCCTTTTCCTTCCGCCTTTATGACAAAGAAAGTGGAAAAAGCAAAGGGGAGCTTGCGATAGAGATGCTTTCTTCTTTGAATGTGCACCAACCCGTTTATGTGCTAATGGACTCTTGGTATCCATCGCAAACACTAGTCGATGCTTGCCTGAAAAAGGGATTCCACGTAATCGCAATGCTTAAAACAAATCGAATTCTTTATCCGAAAGGAATTGCTATTCAAGCAAAGAAACTAGCACACTACATTGAACCGAAAGACACTCACCTCGTCACGGTGGGAGAAGAGCGTTATCGTGTGTATCGCTATGAAGGAGCGCTCAAAGGTCTTGGTGATGCTGTAGTGCTTTTCACGTGGAAAGCTGATCAACCGTTGACGTCTGAATATCTTCACTGCATTTTGAGCACTGATCGGGAACTGAGCGATGAAGACATCTTACGCTACTATACCGAGCGTTGGTCGATTGAAAGCTTTTTCCGGCAAGCGAAAGATCAACTAAAGCTTGATGGATACCGTATTCGCAAGCATCAAGCGGTGAAACGCTACTGGATCTTAGTACAGCTAGCTTATGTGTACAGCATGTTCGAATCCAACAGTAATTTTTCTGATGGACTTGATCTCCTGCGCAAAAAGAAAGGACATAGCCTTGTGGAGTTTGTTTATCGTGCGGCAAAACAAAATATTCCAATTGATGCCGTAAAAAAACAGCTTCATGTGGCATAAGGGCTACTAGGTTTGCTTTTCATTATGGTAAATTTTGTTACTAAAATTGCTCATCTACAGT
>NZ_JABTTE010000056.1 GCF_013303125.1 Calidifontibacillus erzurumensis
CCTTTGGAACGATCCCGGGTATGCTGCCGATCTCGGATTAACTTTCCTTTCTCTTGGCACAGTCTATGTTTGGCAATTAACGGACCATTTTTAGATGCATAGACAAGCAAATACTCATCTATTTGTGCAATATAAACGGTCTTTTGTTTGTTATATGTCCCGAGAGGGACTGAGTAACGATTTGTATGATAAAGAATGGTGTTGTCCTTCCGAACCGTTCTTGTTATACTAGAGACAGGATTTGAATAAGAAATTTTTTGTGTGACTGGTCGTAAGTGTTTCTTTTCTTCTTGAAATACTTCGACCGGTCTTTTTTTGATCGTACCGTGTATTTTATAATTTCCTGTCCTGTGAAGCCATTTCCAACAATCCTCATTCCAACGTTCAATATTTGTAAATATCCGATACTTGGCGTAATTATGTTTGACGTATCCAACCACATTTTCAATTTTGCCCTTACTTTCTGGATCTGCTTTCCGACATATACGAAGATTCAGTTTTCGTTCCTGTCGGTAAGCCTCAAATTCTTTTGTTAAAATGAGATCACCACCATTTTCACTGACGACAATTAAATGATCTTGATCATAGACAAGTTCACGTGGAATTCCTTCAAACCACGCAAATGCGTTTTCGTGACAGGTAATAAGATCTTGGACTGTAAAAGGACGATCCAACCATTCCACATATTTGTATCGGGAATGGGAAAGGACAAATGCGATAAAGTGCAATTTGACTTTTCTTTTATCGGGTGTTTCTTGCCATGTCTCTCCAAAATCTACTTGGATTTGTTCCCCAGCTTCCATTTCTGGTACAGCCTCATAATCTCTAACTTTTTCTTCTTTAGGAATATCATATTCTTTTCGTAGACCCCTAACATAAGCCCGAATAGTGCTCTCTGAAACCTGGATAGACGGATATCTCTCCTTTAACCAATCTTCAACTTGAGACGCCTTTAATGCAGGATGTTCCCTCAGCCAAGATAAAATTTTATCTTTGTAAGGATCTAATTTTTTTGTCCTTGTTTTCGTAGAATCAATCCAGTCGACCATTTCTCTTGGATTTTTTTTGAGGTACCGATATAAGGTAGGCCTTGAAATCCCCAACTTATTCGCAATGGCTGTTTTGCTAAATCCTTGTTCCAATAATTGTCGAATGTTCACATACACTTCAAACTTGTCCACCTTTCCTATACCTCCATTACTGTTAAATAAGACTTGTACCAATCAAAATATAACAGTAATGGAGTAAAAAATTAATAGATTGAGATAGGGTTTGTTTTCCACCTCTTAATCCTAAGAAAGTGTAAAATTTTATTTATCTAAATCTGTTAATTTTATTTTATCGTTCACA
>NZ_JABTTE010000057.1 GCF_013303125.1 Calidifontibacillus erzurumensis
AGTGTGCAGAGTTAAAAAATTATGAAACAGGATTCGAAACTCGAAAAATACTGAGTCTCACAAAAAGTAAGGAGCCATTGCATATTAAATTCAAGAAATTTAAAGTACGGAAAAGTTGTTTAAAAAACATGAGGAACCGTCCTCACGTTAAAATAACCCTAAGAATTTTTTTCTTTTAATTCTTTCGGGCTGTCCTACGAAGACGGTTTGATTGTTGGCAACAAGTTCAGCATTTTCTTGAAAATAGTAGCGTGCTTCAACACCAAAATTGCGTTCAAGGAACTCATATGCATCTCTAAGTCTGCAAGGTCGAGTCTTTAAATTATGTGCATCCGATGCAATTAAATGAGCCATACCTGCTTCGATTAAATCATGGGAGAATCGTTGAATTTTCTTTCCGAAATCACCTAAAATGCTTGCGGCCGTCAATTGTGTGAGTATGCCTTGTTTTACTAATTCATAAAGTTTATCTGGGTCATTTAATAAATCAGCATTTCTTTCTGGATGGACGATAATTGGTTTTAGACCCATTAATTGCAAATCGAATAGTACTTGGTTTGTATATGATGGCATGTGTGTTGATGGAAGTTCAATAAGCAAGTAAGGTGTTTCGTTCAATGTTAAAATCTCGCCATTTTCATATGCCTTGACAATCTCTCCAAAAATCCGTATTTCTTGTCCAGGCAAAATATTGACTGGAATACCTTCTTTCTTCAATCTTGAATTAAATTTCTTTATTCTTTGTAATATCTTTTGCTTAGGATTTTCGTATGTTCCGTTTTTATGATGGGGTGTGGCAAAGATCGTATTAATCCCTTGTTCTGCTACTTTCCTAGCAATTTGAATACTTTCCTCAATCGTTTTTGGACCATCATCAAGGTCAGGTAAAATATGAAAATGCAAATCTATCATAACGCAGCCTCAGTCTCCTTCAAAAAAATCCCAAAGTCGGTCTCGATCATTTCCAAAAAAACCTAAAATTTCCATGAAACTATTCCTATTATACCATGAAAAAAGACCTTTAGGAATAAAATAATTTATTTGAGATTTCTGAGTACTATAAGAATATTTATTAAGTAAATAAACGGAGAAATTATATGTAATTGCTTTCTTAATATATAGCCTAAAATAATATTTATATGATGCTATGTTAGAAATGTAATTATGAAATTCAATAACTTTTATTTTTTCTAAAATTTGATATATGAAAAAAACAAG
>NZ_JABTTE010000058.1 GCF_013303125.1 Calidifontibacillus erzurumensis
TATGCAAGTTTTGATATTACCTATGAGGAATTGAAACAATGGTGTTGGTGGTGTTCGTGTGTATCGTGCATGGAGTTTTGATATTACCTATGAGGAATTGAAACATGGAACACCGCGAGTGCAGACAAAAGCGTTGTTTCCGTTTTGATATTACCTATGAGGAATTGAAACTCGCAATCCCAAAGTGATCTTAACATTTCATTGTTGTTTTGATATTACCTATGAGGAATTGAAACCCGCAATACGGACATTTCATCTTCATTCACCTCACAGTTTTGATATTACCTATGAGGAATTGAAACATAGATTCCCATACTTGACTTGTTATCGATTTAATCTGTTTTGATATTACCTATGAGGAATTGAAACCTAGATTTTAAAGTAGCAATCGCGTCTACTTCTAACCGTTTTGATATTACCTATGAGGAATTGAAACAAAAATGGGGAACATTTTGACACGCCGCAAGTATTGGTTTTGATATTACCTATGAGGAATTGAAACAAAAATGGGGAACATTTTGACACGCCGCAAGTATTGGTTTTGATATTACCTATGAGGAATTGAAACAATAGTATGGATATTTTTGCGGGGACGGTGCGACTTCGTTTTGATATTACCTATGAGGAATTGAAACGCGAAAAGGACAAGCAGTTACGAGTAGAAACTAAAGAAGTTTTGATATTACCTATGAGGAATTGAAACAGCGTTTGAACGTTTGTGTCGCAATATTTTTGTATCGTTTTGATATTACCTATGAGGAATTGAAACTCTGTGCTAGTCACGTACTGATCGACTAAATCATAGGTTTTGATATTACCTATGAGGAATTGAAACCCAAACTCATCTGGATGTATTAGCTCCTCTGGAAATGTTTTGATATTACCTATGAGGAATTGAAACCAGTATGCGCGGCGCAATCGCCGAATTTGAAAAGGGTTTTGATATTACCTATGAGGAATTGAAACATGTTTCTTTAATTTCTAATGAATCACGCAAATCCCTGTTTTGATATTACCTATGAGGAATTGAAACACAGCAGAACCGACCATTCCTTCAATTTTTGGTACAATGTTTTGATATTACCTATGAGGAATTGAAACCCATTAAAGGTGCATATCCAGCACTGCGTGTTTATTGCAAAATAGAAGTACAGAGATTTGCAGAGAATTTATGCAGAACCAAGT
>NZ_JABTTE010000059.1 GCF_013303125.1 Calidifontibacillus erzurumensis
TGGCTCTTACGTATATTTGGTGAAGAGCCTTTTCTTTTTCTTTTATAGTATAATAAAAGAAAAGGAGTGATTTAAAAATGGGTACTATTCATTGGCAACCACCCGATCCTTTTATAGAAGTACTTCATGTTCAAGAAGAGCATTCCTCTTTTATAATAACTATTCAAAGTACGTCTCAATCCTGTCCATGTCCTCATTGCGGTGTTCCATCCTCGCGTCCGCATAGTCGATATACTCGTCTGGTTCAAGATCTACCAATCGGTGAAAAATCTGTTACACTCCTGCTTTTGACAAGAAAGTGGTTTTGTGATCATAACGTTTGTGATATGAAGATTTTTTCAGAGCGCTATGAATGGCTATCAGTGAATGGTCGAAGAACGCTGAGAGCCGAAGAGTTTTTGCGTAAAATTGCCTTTTCAACGAGTTGCCTCAATGGTGAGAAATTAGCCAAAGCCATGCACATTCCTGTTAGTCACGATGTTTTACTTTCCATTATCCGAAAAACTGATTTACAGCCAGAGATTTCCCCCTTTTGTGGGTATTGATGATTTTGCCTTTCTAAAAGGACATAGCTATGGAACGATTGTGTGTGATTTAGTTACTCATCATCCTATCGCTTTGCTTCCAGACCGTAAGCCAGAAACTATTTCATTATGGTTAAAGAATCACCCTTTGATTCAAGTTGTCAGTCGCGATGGCTATCAAGCGTTTCGCCAAGCGATTTCCGAAGCCTCATCTAGTATTCTTCAAGTATATGACCGATGGCATTTTATTCGTGCGGCAAGAAGGCAATTTGATTCATATCTCGCTTCGATTCTTCCATCTATCATTTCCTTTGAAAAAGGGAAGGAGATCGACAAAGCTCCATATTTTGAAACGAAGGCACAACGTCAACAAAGGGAAAGACTAGAAAAGAAATGGGCATTGATAAAAATCGTTCAACAAGAATATAAAAAGGGAAAGAAAAAATCAGAATTAGCTCGAGAATTTAACTTAAATCCACGAACTATAACTAAATATATCAAGACTACTAGTAAACCGATTCAGTTAAACAGAAAAAGGAAACGACAAACGGACGGTTTTCATGAAAAAATTGAACAGCTCGAGCGAGCTGGAAAAACAGTCCGGCAAATTTATGCATACATT
>NZ_JABTTE010000006.1 GCF_013303125.1 Calidifontibacillus erzurumensis
GAGAAAAAATTAAAGTCGGATCAACCCCTGTTACAACCGGAATTAAATTTGATGGAAAAACTTTAGTTGTCACATTAAAGAGTGAAAACAGCTTCGCAATTGTTAATTTAGCCAATGACGTAGTTACAAAGGTTGAGGTAAGTGTTGGCCCTGCACAAGTTTTTATCCAAACAGATAATGAAGTATGCCTTTATTGCTAACCAAGGAACTGCAGAAAACCCATCAAATTTAGTAACAAGAGTTGATTTAGAAAGCAAAACAGTTACTGCAACGATCGATACAGGAAAAGGAACACAAGGGTTGTTGTTAGACCTGACAATAAATTTGTTTACGTAACAAATATGTTAGATAATACAGCTAGAGTTATAGATAACGAACAGAATAAATTAATCAAAACCGTTGAGAGTGGTGAAATTCCAAACGGAATTGCCATTATACCATAACAAGCAAAAAAACCGGCTCTCTTGCATTGTTTTCTTTGTGAGCCACCATTTTTTTTTAAAAAAGTCACATAATCTGCAAAATTTCTTGAAATATACGAGCTATAATTTGGATAAATAAAAAAGGAGGTCGATGACTATGGGAAATAAGAAAGTAATGGTTGGAATCTTAACAGTAGGTCTTGCATTTGGCACTGTTAGTACTGTCGCACTAGCAAGCGTTCCTCCATCTAAAGAATCTATACAAGAACTTTTCCGAGACAGTATTCCATCATTTGAAGAGATGCTGCCTTTCATGAAAAAAATGCATCCAAATTTAACTGATGAACAATTAGAGAATATGTATAAATCTTGCCATGGTGAAGGTGGAATGATGAGAAACCCTAATGCTATACCACGGCAAACGAACGTGATTAATCTTTAAGGAATTACTATTATAAAAAAATGAAAGGCTCCAATTACCTTTCATTTTTTTGATTATCTATTTATCTACCTAATTAATAATACTAAAGGGTTTGAAATAATTATCCAATTTTTCTTTAACTGTTTTCAGGATGAAGCAATTCAAAGATGTTGTGACAAAACATTAATGACTATGATACAGGAGTCATTAAAGAAGGCGAATTTTCAACTTTTTGAAAGAAAAAGTCGTGCTCCATATACTTTACAGCTATAGGAAACAAACGATTATCAAATAATTGAATGAAAACCTTTATATTGAAATTTCCGCATACTGGAGTTGAGTTCGATGTAGTGTCCCAATAGTCATTACTAAGTCAAGTTCTCTCTTCTGTTAAGGACACATCATTTACCATTCGCATTATTCCGAAAGAAAACTTCATGTCTCGTTTTTTTTTTTTGTAATTTCACTTAAATTTTAAGAACTTTTTAGAAATCAATTTATTACATGAAAACCTTTTAAAGAGCAGGAAAACGGTCTCCATACTATATTTCAACCACCCGCTCATTCACATTTTTCCACACCAATATAACGCACCATATTGAAATTAAATTAATCAATGGAATTACTATGACCGCCGGACCTCCTGACGTTCCAAGTAAGGACATCCCGATAATTTTTGAAGATAGAGCAACCATTAACAATGCTAAAAAATGAATGTAAACCGGTGCGAGCAAAAAACCTAAAGGCTTTTCTTTCAACAACAAAACACCGGATATAAAACCTAAAGGCAACAAGAGCGCTAAATCTAATCCCTGTACTACTAGGGTAGTATAATGTTCTACCTGTGGAGGAAACATTCCTTCCAATAAAGGCGGGACCACTACCCCTAACCATAATAGTCCCATCATGACTGAAGTAAAGATCAGAAAAGCACCAACTACTTTCATTGCTCGGCTTTTATTAAAGTGGGAACATAATGTACTGAAGTCAAACGAAAAAAGTGTCAATGCTAATGCAAAAAAGCTAAAAGAAGTTAAGGCAACATATATAAGGAAGAAATTATTGTACATTCCCATCAACATATATAAAAGATAGGTAACAAAAAAATAACCGAGTGTACCTCCAAGTAAGATTTTTCCTCTAAGCATCCCTTTTCTTGTTAATAAAAGAGAAAGGATCAACAAAGGAACCCCAATGCACAAGGTAACTACGTCCTGTGCGATACCTTGTGGAGCCATTTCTTGCGACATATGCTGATAAATCCCTTTCCCATAAATCATGATCGACTGTCCCCGGATCGTTTCATATTCATACGGACCAGGACCTTGATTAGAAAATATCCCAGCTAAAGTGGCAGCCATTGAAAATAAAACGATACAAATGACAAGAATGCTTATTGCCTTTATATTCCTCATTTTTAATCACTTCCATTTAAAGGGATTTGTCCTTACTTTTTTTAAGAACTGTAATTACACTTCACAAAGACATTCTTTGTTAAATTGATTAGCAAATTCTTTAATTACATCGACATCCAGCTTCGAAATATCTTCACTTGCACCACTCACTTTTTTAATAATTTGTCTTTGTAAGAAATTCATTTTAGAGAAAATTAACTCTCCGCCGAACAACCCACCAGCAATTGCATGGTTTCTCAACACTTCCGGAAAAGCCTTATTAAACTGGTGAATAGCAATTTCTCCTTCATTCATGCAACAAAGGAAAAGGGCGATTTTTTTAGATAATAATATATGAAGATTTTTAGCAATAAAGTTTTTCTCTTTACGAGAAATTAAACCACCATGAATGGAAGCCCCAATTATAATGGCATCATATTGTGATAAGTCAGGATGTCTATTCACATTTAAATCTACAATTTCTACGTCACCCTCAACGAAGTCACTTAAAATATGTGCAGCTTTTTCAGTAGTGCCATGAGAGGAAACAAAAACAATTAATACTTTCATTTCAATCTCCCCCTTCTTCATTTCAAAAGCACTTATCTATAGGACTATTGTACTGAAAATTTTTGCATTTCACGTGGCTTTTCGTGAGAAATAATTGACTTATATGTGAACTTTTAACAATACAAAAAGGGCATTTCTATCTGATTATCCCTATTTGCCAATACTGTAAAATCGTAAAACATAGAAAAACCCCTTAAGGAAAACAGATTTGTTTCTGTCTACCTTAAGGGGTTCCCCCTCAAATACTATATTGTTTCTAAACAAAAAATCTATATAATTAAAGAGTTTTTGGTTTGAATTCACTTTTAATTTCTTGGCGACCGTTACCTGTATCTAACGCTTCAGATCTTTCTAAATTAAATTTCTCCATAATAGGCAAATCACTTGTTGAGAACAAGAAAGTATCTTCGTAAGCAACATGTTCATGTAATGCCCAGTTCGGAATTACGAAGTAATCGCCTTCAGTCCACTCAAATTTTACACCATCGATAACACTGTATCCAGAACCTTTAAATACGTTGTAAATAACAGCATGTGTATGACGGTGCGCTTTTGTATGGAAGCCTTTTGGAAGTTTTTGCATCCAAGTCGCCATCGTCGGGTTAGCTGTTTCTCCATTTGATGGGTTATAGTATTCTACCGCATAACCATCGTAAGGATCTGGCTCAAAACGGCTTAACCCTTCGATCGCTGCAAGTGTACCTTCCCAACGATAACAGCCAACTGGTGCAATATGTGAATGACGATCTGAAATCGGTCGTACAACTCCGCCTTCATAACGTTGAGATCCAAAGTCGTCAGGCAGTGATGGTTGTTCTAATAAATCTGGATAATGATCGAAGAAAGTACCACCAATAGAATAAACCATCGGAATATCAAGAATATCCATCCAGATCATCGGTTTATCTCCAACATGTTCATGACCATGCCATAGTCCACCTGGCGTAATTAAGAAACTTCCTTCTTTCATAAAAATCCGTTGCCCTTGAACGATTGTATATGCTCCTTCACCATGTGTGACAAACCGTTGAGCATTTTGCCAATGGCGATGTGAAGGCGCTTTCTCACCTGGTAATAGCAATTGTACCGCTGCATAAAGCGTTTGTGTCGTAGATGCCCAGCCCCATGGTTGACGATACTTTAGGCCTGGATTTTGAAGATAAATGGCCCGTCTTTCCCCACCACGTTCAGGTGTGAAAATATTAGCAGCCTCCATTAATTTTTTTTGTAAAACTTCACCTTTCCACAAATATGCTTCTGCCTGTGGCTTCGGACGATGATGCATTAATTCTGGAATCGCTTCCCATAAAGGACCTAAATCATATTTCTCTAATTCCTGGTTGAAATCTTTAACTTCTTTTGTTTGTAAAAAATCAAATTTCTCCGCCATTTTATCCCAACTCCCTATTATCTAATTAGATAACAATGTTCACTATTATGATAGCAAACTATTCTGACAATTGTCAACATTTCTCTTTAGTAAATTTAATAATTAACTATTTTCAAAGAATTTTGTATAAACTATGCTATACTTTTATTACATTTATAGGTAACATAGTTTACAGAATGTTGATTGAACGTTTAAGGTTTTTTGTTCAACAGGAGGATTATGAATGGAAGTTATTAAAAGTAATACTACAATTCAAGCTTTACAAACCGGAATAGGAATTTTAGAAGTGATCGCAAAACATGATAAACCACTTAAGTTTTCTGAAATTGCCGAGCTTACAAATATTTCAAAGAGCAACCTTTATAAATATTTAAATACATTTATCCAATTAGGCTTTCTTTATCGCGATCAAGACAAAGGTACGTATGAACTTGGAAGTAAATTAATCGAATTTGGGATGATTGCAGCTGACCGGGAAAATGTCGTTGAAAGAATTACACCTTATTTAAGAGAAATTAGTAAACATTCATCTTGTACGGTTACTTATTCCATTTGGACCTCAAATGGGCCAATGATCATTAACATATTTAACAGCTTTCAAGGGATTAACATAGGGGCACAAGTAGGAACGATATTGCCAATTACGTCGGCGGCAGGAAAAATCTTTTTAGCTTTTCATGATCATGACATCATTAAAGAATGGAAAGAAGCTGAATTTAAAAAACTTTCCCCTGCCGAAAAGGAAAAACTAGAAAATGAATTAGAGCATATTCGCAGAAGTGAATTTTCTTTTGCAAAGGAACCAATTATCGCATCAGTCTCGTCCGTTTCTTTTCCAGTGTTAAACTTTAAAAATAATTTATTGGGAGCAGTGGCAGTCGTGGGTTTTAGCGAACAAATTTCTGATGATGAAAATGATGAATTAAATGTTTTTATAAAGGAAATGAGAAGGAAAATAAACGATATTTTTGGGCATTGAATGACCTAGTTCAGACCTATCCTTGATTAAATGTAATTTCTGGGTATCTAAAACAAAAAACCAAAAGAAATAGGAATCCGTAGTGGAACCCTATTCTTTTGGTTTTAGGGTTTCTTTAAGGTCTTTTATTTATTAACATTTTCATTTGATTAACTGCCACTGTTGCACCTGTTTGCTTTTTAATATCCACTTTTATTGTAATAATTCCTGTTTTTTCATCCTTTTCTAAAATATCTATAACCTCAGTTTCTAAATGAATGGTATCACCAATAAAAGTAGGTTTTACAAATCGAACCCTTTCCATCCCATAAAAGGCAACAACAACCCCTTTTTCAAAATGTAACAAGCCTGTTGATACCGATAAAATTAGCATTCCGTGAGCAATCCGTTGCTTATATATTGTATTTGCTGCATATTCTTTATCTGTATGTAGAGGAAACCAATCCCCACTAAATGCTGAGAACATCACTAAGTCGGCCTCTGTTATCGTACGTGAATTTGAAATCCATCTCTCTCCCACTTCATAATCTTCCAGATACTTATTAAACATTGAATTTCCTCCTTCCAAGTTTTATATCATTTTTGATGCAAGAGTTGTTCCAAAATTTTATTATTTAAAGAATATTTGTAATTTTCTTAATCAAGAGATACGATAATATAGAAAATTCCTTTTATTGAAAACACTATTAAAAATCCTACTTGTATATAAAGAATATATGAATAGGAGGATCAATATTGAATGCAGAAGAGATTTTTAATACTAAATTGTTAGATATCTTGTTTGCAAGTACAAATTATGGAACTGTCATTGTCAATAGCAGCGGAATCATTCAGTATATGAGTAATAACTATTGTAAATTTTTAGGGGTTGAACGATCCGAAGTGATTGGTAAGCACGTGACCGATATAATTGAAAATACAAGGATGCATCTTGTTGCACGAACAGGTAAGTCTGAAATGGCTGATTTACAGTTTCTAAGAGGAAATTTTGTAATAGCTAATCGATTACCAATTATTTTAAATAATGAAATAATCGGTGCAATTGGGTACATTATTTTTCGTGATATTGAAGATTGGAACAAAACGCATATCCATATTAAAGAATTACTTTCAAAACACAATTACTTTAGAAATGAGCAAAGTATCACAAAGGGAGTAAAGTATACTTTAAGCAATTTTATTGGAGAATCACTAGAAATTAAAAAAATAAAAGAAAAAATTAAAAAGATAGCTAGTGGTGATATTTCTGTTTTAATTAGAGGGGAAAGCGGAACAGGCAAAGAAATAGTTGCCCATTGCATACACCAGTATAGTAATCGCAGTGATAAACCTTTTATAAAAGTAAATTGTGGTGCAATTCCAGAACAATTAATAGAATCAGAGCTTTTTGGGTATGCAGAAGGTGCATTTACTGGTGCAAAAAGGGGTGGGAAAAAAGGGAAATTTGAACTAGCTGATGGCGGAACTATTTTCCTCGATGAAATTGGTGATATGCCTTTACATATGCAAGTTAAGTTATTACGAGTTTTACAAGAAAAGGAAATTGAACCAGTAGGTGCACTTCACCCTAAAAAAGTAGATGTCAGAGTGATTGCAGCAACAAATTGCCCTTTGGAAAAATTGATTGAAAAAAAACAATTTCGTGAAGACTTATACTATAGAATTAACGCAATCCAAATATTCATTCCCCCTTTACGGGATAGAACTGAAGATATCCCTTTACTTGCTAATTATTTTTTAAAGAAATATACAGTACGAATTGGGAAACGAATTACTAGTATTGATTCCGATGTTTTTTCATTATTGGAGAAATATGATTGGCCTGGTAATATCCGAGAGCTTGAAAATGTAATTTATGCAAGTGTTCACCTCACAAATGATGAAATATTAAGAATAGAAGCTTTACCAGACTATTTAAAAAGCTTTAATAATAAGAAATTTGATGATAAAAGGTTAAAGGATATAGTAGAGGAAACAGAAAAAAGGGTCATTGAAAAGACATTAAAGAAATTTAATTTTGATAAAAAAAAGGCCGCAAAATCTCTTGGATTAGGCATTTCTACACTTTATGACAAAATTAAAAAATACCAAATAATAGACCAATAAATAAATCCAGAAATTCAGAATACATTCCGAATTTCCGGATTTATTTTTTTGGACATCTTTTCACTAATTTCCGGAAATCAAGAAAATTTATAAATATTTAACTTTTGCGTTAAATCATAAAATTATAAACTTTTATTGTTTTTTTGTCTTGGTACAGAAATTGCTTAATACATAAAGTGAAATATTAAAAAGGGGGAATTTCATTGGATATTAGTATTATTACAAGAAAGATGGCAAATGATTTTAAAACTGAAAATGCCAGTAAAATAGCGATAAAAGAAGAGGTAGGAAGATCATGGACCTATAAAGATCTCCACCTAATATCAAATTCATACGCCAATAAACTTTTAGAAATTGGAGTTGAAAAAGGAGATCGAGTCGGTATTTTACTATATAACTGTCTTGAATATTTTGCCCTATATTTTGCAATTGCCAAAATTGGTGCAATTGCTGTCCGGCTTAATTTTAGACTTACATGTTCAGAACTAGAATATGCATTAAACGATTCACAGACAAAAATCCTCTGCTTCCATTCAAATTTAGCAAAGCAGCTTGAGCCTATTTATAATCAAGTTTCTGTTGAACGGTATTTTTGTCTACAAAAAAATCAAGATGATGATATTCCTAATTGGTCTGAGCCTTGGAGTGTCTTAGAAAGTGGTCCAGTTGACGAAATTACTAAAAATAACATTAATATGAATGATCCAGTTATGTTGATGTACACTTCTGGAACAACAGGAAGACCTAAAGGCGCAATTTGGACCCATGGAACAACACTTTGGTTTTCGAGTATTCAAGTAATGAAATGGAAATTCACTGGACAAGAAATTGGAATGACAACAGGACCATTATATCATGTTGGAGCAATGGAAGATATTGCACTTCCTATATTGCTAATGGGCGGCACAGTAATCATTACTAAAAGCCAAGGGTTTGAGATTAAAAGAATCCTTGATGTTATTGAACACGAAAATGTTACAGACTGCTTCCTATTTCCATTTATGATTTATGAAATGCTAAATTTATCTGATATTGATGATTATAAATTAAAATCTTTAAAAACGATTTATACCGGTGGTGACCCATTAATGCCATGGGCATTAGAAACATTAAAGAAAAAATTCCCTCATCTTGGGGTAGTTCAAGTCTATGGGTTAACAGAAGGTCAGCCAATTGCTGCTTCCCTTGATCCACAGGATGCTTTTAAAAAAGGACATACTGTTGGAAAACCGATGCCACTAACAGAAATTAAAATCATCGATGAGAATGGGGAACAACTTCCACCAGGCGAAGTTGGTGAGATTGCTATTAAAAGTCCAGGAGTTTCAGAGGGATACTGGAAGAATACTGCGGCTACATTAGAAACCTTTGTTAACGGTTGGTGCAAAACTGGTGATTTAGGGAAATTTGACGAGGAAGGATATCTAACAATTGCCGGAAGAAAGAAAGACATGATCAGAAGTGGTGGAGAAAATATTTATGCAGCAGAGATTGAAGATGTTTTGTATCGTCATGATTCTATAAAAGATGTTGCTATAATTGGAATTCCAGATCCAAAGTACATTGAGGCTGTATGTGCTGTCATAGTGAAAAAAGAAGGATCGCAACTTACCGAAGAAGAAGTGATCGATTACTGTAAAAAATATCTTGCCAGTTACAAAAAGCCTAAAAAGGTTGTTTTTGTGAATGAATTACCACGAACTCCATCAGGAAAGGTTCAGAAGTTCATTCTCCGAAAGCAATATAGTTGAGTTATTTAACTTTTATACAGCGGAGTTCTTCTACTTCTAAAAGTGACGAGTTCAATGCAAATTAGAATTTCAGATAGATACAAGAAGCAGCTATAAAAAAGATATTGCCCCTCCCCTCCTTCAAGTTTTGGTATTTATTTATTTTTAAAAAATTAAAAGCTAGGAGAATGATTGAAGATGAGTAATGTTTCAGTTGTTTCATGGTCCAAACAGAATAATATTGCAACCATTATTATTAATAATCCCCCTGTTAATGTGCTTAGTGCTCATGTTGTAGAACAATTATCTATTGCCGCCGACGAAATTGAAAAAGATTCAGAAGTAAAGGTCGTTATTCTTACAGGCGCTGGAGATCGAGCATTTATGGCAGGAGGAAATATAAAAGAATTTCCAGCTTGGATGGGAAAAGGAGTTGAAGAGGCAAAACAAAAATCTCTTTGGCTTCAAGAACCTTTAAATAAAATTGAAAATATTTCTTGTCCAACAATTGCTGCAATTAACGGAGTTGCTTTAGGTGGAGGCTGTGAGCTTGCGTTATGTTGCGATATTCGAATTGCAGAGGAACATGTTTTCATTGGGCTTCCTGAAATAAAACTGGGATTATTTCCAGGAGCTGGAGGAACACAAAGACTTCCAAGATTAATTGGAAAAGCGAAAGCAAAGGAAATGATTTTTACGGGTGAGCCATTATCTGCAGAAGAAGCAAAACAGATTGGTCTTGTAAATCATGTTGTACCAAAAGGAAAGTCTTTAGAAAAAGCATTGGAACTTGCTAATGTAATTAATAATTACTCTTTACCATCATTAATTTTAGCTAAACGTTCTATTGATGAAGGGTATGAAAAAATACTTAATGATGGACTCTTAATTGAAGCTGAAAATTTTGGCCGTGTATTTCAGACGAAAGATGTTAAGGAAGGTGTAGAAGCCTTTATACAAAAAAGAAATCCTAATTTTATAGATAAATAATTTTTTGAAATGAAAGCGCTTTATTATTTGTTAAGATAATTGTTTTTTTGAGGATATACAACTACCCAAATAAGCAAGGGGGAGAATACATGGATGTATTAATAATTATCCTAGCACTTGGATTACTTATGTTTTTAGCTTTTCGTGGTTTTTCAGTTATTCTTTTTGCACCATTGTGCGCATTATTCGCGGTTTTCTTAACCGATCCTACCCATGTTCTACCTTATTTTTCTAATATTTATATGGTAAAGCTGGTTGACTTTGTTAGGCTGTATTTCCCAGTTTTTATACTTGGTGCTTTATTTGGAAAATTAGTTGAAATAAGCGGTGTTGCTAAAAGTATTGCAAAAATAATTGTTCAATTTATCGGACCGAAACAAGCAATACTAGCGATCGTATTAATGGGTGCCATCTTAACCTATAGCGGGGTAAGTTTATTTGTTGCAGTATTCGCTATCTATCCATTTGCAAATCAGCTTTTTCGTGAAGCAAATATTCCAAAACGGTTAATTCCAGCAACTATTGCGGTTAGTGCTTTTACTTTTTCTATGGATGCACTTCCTGGGTCTCCACAAATCCAGAATGTTATTCCAACGACATTTTTTAACACAAATATATATGCTGCTCCGTTGTTGGGGTCTATTGGTGCTATTTTTATCGCAACCTTCAGCCTATTATATTTGAATCATTGTAGAAAAAAAGCAGCCAAAATTGGCGAAGGATATTTCGGAATTGGGGATAAAGCTATAAATAAAGAAGCTGAGGCTGAATTAGCGGCAACTAGCATAGCTGCTATGGAATCAACAATGCCTTCTGAAAGTATTGCCGGAAATAAGATTACTAGAAGAGATTGGCTTGCGTTTATCCCCCTGCTCATAGTGGGAGTAATGAATAAGTTTTTTACCGAATATATTCCTGTCTGGTATGCTAATGGATTTGATTTTGCTGCTATTGGACTAGAGACATATGGAAGTGTCAATATGTCCCAGGTAATTGGAATTTGGTCGGTTGAGTTGGCTCTAATTATGGGAATATTAGCGACAATTTTAGTGAATGTTCAAGCTGCTAAACTAAATTTTAAATCATGCATGCAAGTAGGAATAAGCGGTTCATTGCTTGCAACAATGAATACAGCATCAGAATATGGTTTTGGCGGTATTATTGCAGCATTACCGGGATTTTCTGCTATACAGGACTTTTTAACAGGATTCTTTTCCAACCCCCTCTTAAATGGAGCGATTATGACAAACGTTTTATGTGGTATCACCGGTTCAGGTTCTGGTGGATTAAGTATCTCTTTAGGGCTGATGGCAGATACGTATATTCAAGCAGCTCAAGAATATGGTATTCCATTGGAAGTATTACATCGTGTACTTGCCATGTCAGCAGGAGGCTTTGATACATTGCCACATAACGGTGCTGTGATAACCCTCCTTCTTGTTTGTGGTCTTACTCATCGTCAAGCTTATAAAGATATTTTTGCAATTACTGTCATAAAGACACTTGCAGTATTCTTTATTATTGGTGTTTTCAGCTTGTTTGCAATTGTATAAAGGAAATGCAGGACTCAATTATGAAAATGGATCTTTAATAGATCTTTTACTTGAGATGAAATACAGATGTTAGGAGTTGAATGAAGCCAATTTCCAGCGGAATTAATAGACCTTTTTCTAATCAAAAAAGAGAAAACCACAGCCTGAAAAAAGCCAAAATAAAGAGAGTGGAGAATTAATTTTTACTCCACTTTCTTTTTCTTTTCCTGAGAAACTGGAAGGTGCCTTTTACTTTTAGAATATTTTGGACAATGAAGCGATTATAAACTCAACAATATATCAACCGAAATTCTACGAAACAATTAATTGGACGAGCACTAAAAAATTAAAAGAAATCCTTAAAGCAGTCAGTTTAAATACCAATTAAATTATTGCCACCATTTCCGCATCAATTAAGCATTTTTTTGTTGCTTGCTTTCAAATTATGATTGAATGTTTTTCCATTCTTCCTTAAAAAATTCCAATTAACTTTTGATTTTTTGTCACGATTTAAACAAGAAAGTTCTAGAAAAAATAGTAAAATATTGGCAGGGAGGTGAGCTTATGAAAGCGAATGTTGGTCCTGTAGATAGATTGGTTCGAATTATTCTTGGATTAATCTTGTTATCATTATTATTTATTTTAGATGGTACCATAAAATACATTGGCCTAGTAGGAATTGTCTTATTGATTACAGCATTTATAAAGTTTTGTCCACTTTATCCAATCTTTAAAATTAACACAAATAAAGACGCGAAAATGTAAGTGAAAAAGGTCAACTCATAAAGCAGTTGACCTTTTTCACATAAAAATTTCTTATTGTAATTTTGATAAATTCCGTTGAATCTGACCAAAATGTTTGCTGACATGTTCTACAATTAAATGATCAACAATAAAAGAGATCGGCTTTGTTCCGAAATTAGGATTACGACTTGGAGATTCGATCGCTAAAGTTGCCTCATCTAGCCCACCTAATTTTTCTTCAACTAATGGGCGCAATGCTTTTAATTCATTCACTACATCTGAAACAGCACGAGCTTCCGTATTAGTAACAGCTGCAAGCCGTCCTGCATGTGTAAAATGTCTTCCCCATTCTGTTCCTGGGGCAGCTTTAATATTTTCGATTTCACCGATCCAATATGGAACTGCTTCAGCTACATGGCAAATAATTTGCATAATTGACCATTCTTCTGGTGTTGGATTTTTGCGAATAATATCTTCTGATAGATTTTCAACGGTTTCTATGATTTTATCTAATGATTTTTGCACAGATTGAATTGATTCTTGAATCGTCATTAGCATTTCACCTCAACCGCCACTTTTTTTACTTTATTTTCAAGTACCCCGATCTTATCAATCTCAATTCTCACTATGTCCCCATCTTTTAAGAACACTTGTGGTTCCATTGCAAATCCTACCCCACCAGGTGTTCCAGTTAGAATGACATCTCCAGGTTCTAATGTCATTAAATTTGATAAAAACTCTACTAAATATGGAACATCGAATACAAGATTTGCAGTATTTGTGCGCTGTCTTTCCTCACCGTTAACTGTTAAAACCATCTCCAAACCAGATGGGTTTGTCAATTCATCTGTTGTTACAAGCCATGGACCCATAGGTGCGCTGCCTTCAACCGTTTTCCCTTGCAACCATTGAAGTGTTCTACGTTGAATATCTCGGTACGTCACATCATTAACAATCGTATAGCCAGCTACATAATCAAGTGCTTCCGCGCGAGAAACATTTCTTGCCCTTTTGCCAATGACAAAAGCAAATTCTGCTTCATAGTCCAATTGTTCAGAAATTGGGAAAAATGGAATATCATCTTCTGGACCAATAACTGTATTCGCAAACTTAGCAAATATAACTGGAAATTCAGGCAATTCCCGTTTCATTTCTAAAATATGTTCACGGTAATTATGTCCAACGCAAATCATTTTGCCAGGTTGCGGTACAGGTGCTTCAACCTTTACATCATTTTTTGCAAAAACAAGCTTCCGTCCTTTATATTCATTATTTTCACAAGCGAATTTAATTGCTTCTTTAGCATATTCCATGCTTTCTTTTCCACCTTGTAAAAATCCAGTCATATCGCTAGGAACGAAAGCTTCTGCGATTTGTTTTGCTCGGATTTTTCCTTGGGAATCTAGTAAAGCTTCAAAAGCAGCATGTAAATCAACAATATTCTCATTTGTTACTGCGCCAATTCTAGATACTCCTACAGCATTAAAAGTAATTAATTTCAATTTTCCTAATCCCCCTTCAAAAGATTTATTATCTTTTGCTCACAAATAGAAAACATTATTCACTATTTCGAAAACGATAATTACTTATAAGATAAAACACTATATAGATTATTGTCAATAATTATATTTTTTATATTTTAAGTATATTTTGTTAAATGAGTTAAGTATTTTATTTAAACAACGTTCACTATTTATGTGCTTTTTATTAATTAAAAGTGTTTATCCTACTAGTTTCTTTTTTTGAACGAAATTTTAAGCAATGAACGTCAATCTCTTACTAAGTTTTATTCAACATCACGGAAAGAATTCTTTGATGTATGAATGCCATTACACTTTGGGAACAGTTAAAAAGTAAACAAAAAAATTTGTTTGCGGAAACAATTGACAAAAAAATCTTTTTATATGATAATAATTATAGTTTTAGAATTATTTTAAATAAGAAGTAAATTTCTTTTCAATAAGGAGTGCAATAGGATGTTAGATGCAGAAATTAAAGCTCAGTTATCGCAATATTTACAGCTAATGGAAAATGATATCGTTATTAAATTAAGTGTAGGAAATGATCATACTTCTAAAGATATGACAGCTTTAGTTGAAGAATTAGCTGCTATGTCTTCTAAAATAAAAGTTGAAAAAACAACATTGGAAAGAACGCCTAGTTTTAGCATAAACCGCATCAATGAAGATACTGGAATTACATTTGCAGGTATTCCTCTTGGACATGAATTTACTTCATTAGTATTAGCTCTATTACAAGTAAGTGGTCGAGCACCAAAAGTGGATGAGAAAACACTCGATCGAGTGAAAAGCTTGCAAGGAACCTATCGTTTTGAAACTTATGCAAGTCTAAGCTGCCACAACTGCCCAGATGTTGTACAAGCATTGAATGTGATGAGCCTAGTAAATCCAAACATTACCCATACGATGATTGACGGTTCAGTCTTTAAAGAAGAAGTAGAAAGCAAAAATATTATGGCTGTGCCAACTGTTCATTTAAATGGAGAATTTTTTAGCAGTGGACGAATGTCTCTAGAAGAAATTTTAGCTAAACTAGGAAGTACAGAAGATCTTTCTGATTTTGCTGAAAAAGAACCATATGATGTCCTTATTATCGGAGGCGGCCCTGCAGGTGCTAGTGCTGCTATTTATTCAGCAAGGAAAGGTATTCGTACAGGAATTGTGGCTGATCGCTTTGGCGGACAAATTTTGGATACACTCGGTATTGAAAACTTTATCAGTGTCAATTACACGGAAGGCCCGAAACTTGCTGCTAGTCTTGAAGAACATGTCAAACAATATGATGTTGATATTATGAATTTGCAGCGTGCCACCCATCTAGAAAAGAAAGATGATTTTATTGAGATAACATTGGAAAACGGTGCAGTATTAAAAAGTAAAACAGTTATCCTATCAACCGGTGCACGTTGGCGGAACCTAGGTGTTCCTGGTGAAGCTGAATTTAGAAATAAAGGTGTTGCCTATTGTGCACACTGTGACGGTCCACTCTTTGAAGGAAAACATGTAGCGGTCATTGGTGGAGGAAATTCAGGGGTAGAAGCAGCGATTGATTTAGCTGGAATTGTAAAACATGTTACCCTTTTTGCACGATCAGGCTTAAAAGCAGATCCTGTTCTAAAAGAACGTATACGTAGTCTTCCTAACGTAACGATTATCGAAAACACGAAAATTAAAGAAATTACCGGAACAAATAAAGTAAACGGTATTGACTATATCGATTGTGATACAAATGAAACTCGACATTTAGATGTTGAAGGGGTTTTTGTACAAATCGGTCATGTACCAAATACCGAATGGTTACAGAACATCGTAGAACTTAATGAACACGGAGAAATTAAAATCGGAAAGAACGGTGCTACGAATATTCCAGGGGTTTTTGCAGCAGGAGATTGCACCGATACCCCATACAAGCAAATCATTATTTCAATGGGTTCAGGTGCCATTGCCGCTTTAGGAGCATTTGATTACCTTATCCGAAATTAATGGTATCTCCTTAAAAATAAATGCAAAAAGTGAGGGAGAATTCAGAAATCATGAACTTGATTTCTAAATTTCTCCCTTTTTTATTAAGTGTTCTACAACAATCTTTTCAATTATTAATAATTTTGTTTAATGCTTCTATATTGGTTATTAATAGATTGATAGATCATTTATACTTTCATTCCAATTTTATAAACCATACCAATTCAATGCTTGCGGACTTAAATCAACCCAGACGTGCTTTGTCTCTGTATACATATTCATAGCTTCCATGCCTAATTCACGGCCGAATCCGCTTTGTTTTGTACCTCCAAATGGAGCTGCACTGTCAAGCATACTGAATGTATTGACATACACTGTACCTGCTTTTAATCCTCTTGCCATACGGAAAACCCGTTTAATGTCCTTCGTCCATACACCGGAAGCAAGGCCATAAATTGTATCATTAGCTTTAATTAAAGCATCTTCTTCATCTTTAAAGCGGATGACAGAAACAACTGGTCCAAAAATTTCTTCGCGGGCAATTGTCATTTCATTGGATACGTTTTCAAAAATGGTTGGTGTAAAGTAGTTTCCATTTAATCCGATATCAGGACGACTTCCGCCAATGACAAGTTTCGCTCCTTCATCTAGTCCAAGTTGTACATATTTTTCAATTTTGCCAAGATGTTCTGCAGAAATTTGAGGTCCCATCTGTGTTGTTGGATCTAATGGGTTCCCTACACGAATTGATTTTGCCTTGTCAACAAATGCCTGCATAAATTTATCATAGACAGATTCTTGAACAAAAAGCCGAGACCCGGCAGCACAAACTTGACCTTGAGCAAAATAGATGCCAAATAGTGATCCATTGACCGCATCTTCAATATTTGCATCATCAAAAATAATATTTGGAGATTTTCCACCTAATTCTAACGATACAGGTTTTAGATTTTTGCTTGCAGCTTGCATGATTAATTTTCCAGTATCGGTAGAACCAGTAAATGCAATTTTATCGACTCCTGGGTGTGAAGCTAAAGCTTCCCCGGCAATATGTCCATAACCATTTACGACATTGATGACACCGTCAGGAATACCTGCTTCTTGGAATAATCTTGCTAACTCTAGCACACTAATTGGCGTTTCTTCTGACGGCTTAATAACAATTGTATTCCCCGCTGCTAGTGCAGGCGCAAGCTTCCACATCGTCAACATAATTGGGAAATTCCATGGTACGATTGCACCAATTACTCCCAACGGCTCACGAATGGTAATATTCAAACGGTTTTTAGGTGAGCTTAATGTTTCGCCTTGAATTTTATTAGCAAGTCCTGCATAAAATTCTAAAACATCAATAGAAGCTGGGATCGCAATATGTTTTGTTTCATTAATCGTAAGACCATTATCTCTTGATTCTAATTCTGCTAAATAATCTAAATTTTCCCATAATTTTTGGGCTGCTTTATATAATAATCGGCCGCGGTCACTTGGAGCCATTTCAGACCATGGTCCACTTTCAAAAGCTCTTCTAGCAGCTTTAACTGCTAAATCAACATCTTCCGCACCAGCTTCAGCAATAATTCCGTTTAGTTCACCATTTGCTGGATTATAAGATTTAAAAGTTTTCCCAGAAATAGAATCAACCCATCGTCCATCAATAAATAATTTGTATTCTTTTACCATATATCTTCCCCCATTTCAAATATCTGTATAAATTTATTACTCATTTCAAAAGTTATGATTGATACTAGAATAGACATGTTCCCATAATTCACGGGACGTCCATGTCGGATTTTCCTCAAAGATGAGTGCCAAGTGGGCGGTAAAATGCGCTGCCGCAAAACTGTGGCCGTGCATATTATAGAGCTGCGCATTCCCTTTTAATTCACGAGGAAAACCGCAAGCTATGAATGTATTGTTATGATCTATAGCCCATTCGTCCCGTTTAACTTCACCTGCCTGAACGGCAAAAACGCCAGGATAGACACCAGGATAAATAATTCCGCGGCTTCGGTCGATTGCAGAAACAATCGCTATATTTTTTTCGCAAGCAGCTTTACAAGCAGTTCTTATCATCTCATAATCTTGGTCGAGGCCAAGACTTAAATGGATAATTTGCACGTTGTTTTCGATAGACCACTCAATGGCTTCAGCCAAAACGGACGGATAAGCCGCTAATTTATCATCAAATATTTTTACTCCAATTAGATCAGCATCTTTTGCAATGCCTTTGATCGCAGCAGCAACAGCTGTGCCATGCCCAAGTCTATCGCGGAAGTCATGATGATATTCAATATACCGCTCTCGGTTCACTCGTATTTGTATACCGTCTTTGACTCCTTGGACATGAGAATGATATTGGTTGATTCCACTATCTATGACAGCAATCGTTACACCTCTACCTGTATAGAAACTATTCATTTTATGCACATTTTTTGTTTCAAGCAAAATTTTTGCACCTCCCTACTCTTTTTCCTCTTTGTTTCATTGCTTACGTGCAAAAACTGCTTTTCATATTGAAAAAATAAAAAGTTTAATTTATATTTTGGTGCCATTCACCTCCTTAAAAAGCAGCAATATTTTCGTACAGATCCGCTATCAGTTCTCCATTCGCTTGTATATATTCCACAGTAGAAAATCATCCAAGCCCAATGGTTTTCAACTTTTTATCAACTCTCGATAGAACATGGAACGGTTTTCAAGAATATGATGTGTTCCTTGCTCGACTATTTTTCCATTATTAAATAGAAAGATTTGATCCATCATCTTCATAGCTGCAAGGCGATGCGAAATGATTAATATACCTTTACAATTAGAACTCTCTCTCATCCATTCTTTTAACCTTTGAAACAACTGACGTTCGGCAAGCTGATCGATACCGGATGTTGCTTCATCTAAAATGAGTAGAACAGGATTTTTTAGAAGCGCTCTTGCAATGGCAAGCCGCTGTTTTTCACCGCCGGATAACATCATTCCCTTTTGGCCAACATAAGCATCAAATTGGTCCGGGAGTGATTGAATAACTTCCAATATGCCGGCGCATTTACAACAAGCTTCAATTTCCGCATGTGTAAGCTTCTTTCTTTCATCTTCTGAAAAACCAATGAAAAGATTATCCATAATGGTTCCACTTAACATTTCCTGTTCTTGAGAAACGATTACAATTTCTTTCCGCAACCGATGAATGGGAATCCGGTTTATATCTTCACCACAAAAACGGATGACACCACTCGTAATCGGCGTTAACCTTACCAATGCATCGACTAAAGTCGTTTTACCAGACCCGCTTGCACCTATTAAAGCTGTCATCGTATCCGGCTGCATTGTAAAAGTCACGTCATCTAAAATTCGCCCTTTAAAAACTTGATCAAACTCAAGTAAAAAATGAACCGGTTCATTTTGTTTAGCAGGCATCACATTTGGCATATCCGTCTCTTTTTCCGAGTTAAAAACAAATTCGTAAATTCGATCGATTGAAGCACGTACCCGTTGAAGACGTAAATATAAACTTGCTAAACTTTGAATTGGACTGTAGAAACGTCCTAAATAGGTTGTAAAAGCTAACAAGCTGCCTAGAGACATCGTATCTTGAATGACCTTTGTTCCGCCTACTAAAAACACAAGCCCTGTTGAAATACCGATTGCCATACGCGGGATTCCTTCTGCTAAACTATGAATGATTGAAAGTGTAACAGTCTCTCGATTTAAGCCGGCTATCTTTTGATCTAACTTCATCTCTTGCTCATGTTCTGCTTGTGATAACTTAATAAGCCTAATATTAGTAAAAGTTTCAATCATATGGGCTTGAATATGACTATGATGTTCTCGAATTTTTTTCGTTCTCCTAATAATTTTCGGACGAAAATAGATGAGAGACCCTAGAAGGATTGGGATAAAAACGAGTGCATACAATAACAATTTCCAATCTAAATAAATGAGCATACCAGTAATAAAGAATAGCGTTAGCAAATTTACAATGAATTGCAAGGCGCCGTCTGTTACAAAACTTTGAATTTCGTTTAAATCACCATTTAATCTTGTAGTTATGTCACCAACCTTATTTCGAACGAAAAAATCATAAACATTTCTTTGTATTCGTTGAAAAAAGTGGACCCTTAAAGACTTCAAAATTGATAAAGTTACTTTTAAATAAATATAACTATTCACTGCCTGCAGGATGACACCTATAACCATCATTCCTACACCAATCAAAAGAACAGCTTTCAATTCATACTTTTTATTTAAAAATACATCATCAATTAAAACCTTTGACAAAAATGGATATGACAAGGTTAAAGCTGTGCTAATAATTGAAACGATAATAATGAATACAATAATGAACCTGTAAGGTTTAAAGAATGGAACAATCCATTTAAGAGAATGCAAAGTCTTCATCGGTAATAACACATATATCCTGATTGACAATGCTCAGGAGTTTTTCGAATTCGTTTCGCTTTTGCTTTAACCTCTTCATCTTCCATTCCTGCCCGTACGGATTTAACGATGGAACTTACTAGCTGAACACTGGCAAGCTTTCTATAGGAATCTGCTTCTCTGCCGACAATTTTTAGAGAATCAATGCCTAAGCGATAAATATCCGGCAAGGCGCATAATCCACACGGTCCAAGTGGAATTCCGTGGTTTGATACAGAACAACCGCAGCTATGTGTATACCAAACATAGTCTTCATAATCTTTCAAATGGCGTCCAAGTGCAGTTTGTTCATGAAAATTCAGTTGCTTGCCTTTGGAAGACATAAATTGGTATTCCCAATTCGTTGTCGAGCAAAAAGCCCCAACCTGATTATGAGTTGTAAAACAAAAGCCTTCTTCATAAATACAGCCGTCATTTAAAATAAAAATTTCATATTCAAGTTCTCTTCCGCCCTCATCAATGATTTCTTTCATTTCATGGAGCGAAAGGCTCCTTGGGAAAACAATTCTAGATGCGCCCAATTCACGATACAGATGAATACTGGAACTATTGATCGGTGTTGCCAAACTGCTCACATGAATGGTTGCATCAGGAAAGCGATCTTTTATTGCAATCATTAATCCAATGTCTGAGACAATAAACCCGTCTGTTCCTGCTTGTAAAGCCCTGTGAACAATTTCCAATAATATCGGGTATTGGACTTCTACATAATACGGTGCATTCAATGTCATAAAGACTTCCACCCCGTACGTATGGGCACGATCTACTAAACTTGCAAATTCTTCGAAGCTTGGGATGCTTGCTTGGGGAGCTCTGCGATTCATCCAAATACCGCTTGTAAAGGAAGTCACCCATTCATACGGAATAAAACCGACATAAAATTCTTCTGCCCCACTAGAAACAAGCATATCTACTTCCTCAAGTCTACTGATGGGCGCCAACACTTTCATCTTCCTCCCCCTTTCCTTTGATATATAGTCGTTTATTTTTCAAGGACAATTGTTGGAAAAATCAACAAGCAAATGAGCACTTCAATTTCATAAAGTCCACGAACTAAACAGGAATTTTCGGACTGACGACGATCCGGTTGACGTTTTTTTCTTTTGCCCATTGAAGACCTTTGACTATTAATTCCATTGTTTGTTGATAAAAGACGGAATTTCCTTTTTGGAAATTCCTCGTTGGAATTGTACCAAGTTTTTCTTTTTTTAATACGAGTTCCACTTGATAATGCCGGCATTGCTGTTTGCACTTGATTTCACCTTTAAACTTTTCTTCTTTTGGCTTATGGAGTGTGCCGACGATACATGACCTGCCTGAAGCAATACACCCAAATCCTAAATGAAGGGAAGAAGAAAAATCTTCTTCCAACGGACTTTCCATTTTTTGAATTAAATTATCAAATTCAATTCGGTTCACACGATTTTTCTTTAGAAAATTTTTGAAATACGAAACAGATACGGCTGATGATTGCAAAACAGATTTTGCTTTTTGCGGTGCATCTTCCCTGTCGTATAGGTGGGCAACTCTTGGATCGCGAATCATTTTATTTAACAGACGACCGATCACCGGTTGAAAATTTGAGTAATTTTGTTTCACTTCATATAAAACGCCCCAGTCATTGACAACAATTTCAATCATTTTTTTATCCCTAACCGCCTCTTCGTGGAGAACAGCAAACAACTGCTTCAACTCATTCAAACCTCTTTCAGTGACATAAGGGGTGACAAACGTAAATGAATACCCCAAATCAACTGCTTTCTCATATGCTTTTATCACTTCTTCAGGCTTTGGAAGCCGGTATTGGCAAAATTCAGACCCAAAGTAGAGACGGGTAAATACAGGCGAATTATAATAAGACCTTAATGCTTTTTGAACATTCGCAAATGTTTCCCGTTCGACATCTGTAAAATCATTAAAATCCGATAGTTGATCTAAAACTTTTAGTTGATCGGAAGACTGAACCGCAAGTGAAAATTCCATATCTCATTTCTCCTATTGTTGAATTTGAATGACACGAACATCCATTGTATCGGTTGAAAGCTCAATCGTTTCCTTCAGTTCTAAAGTTTCAGCATCGTAAAAACTAATATCCGGCCCTGCTCCTGAAACATATAACGTTTTTCCATCACCGCTTAAATTAAATCCATATGAAGTTCCCGGTACATTCGGAACGACTTTCTCATACTTTCCTGTTTCCAAGTTGGCTTTTGCAATAAAATTCATACCAAGGTAAGCTGTTTTTCGATCTTTAGTCATCGCACCTGAGAAAACGCCGATCATTTCATTAAATTCTACTTCTTTATATTCACCTGTTTCTAAATCAAAAAGAATGACCCCTTCTGTTACTTCACCAGTTTCCGGATAAAATTTGTAATTCGTTGCAAGAGCTACGTCATGATTGTCTTCTCCTCGCACCCAGAAATATAAATAGTTTCCAATTCCATCTTTAGGATCTGCATTCATCACTGGTGTATGAAGTTTTAATTCATCTTTTTCAATGTCATACACATAAATGTCTTTCGCCCAAACAAGGAGCTTTTTCCCATCTTTGAAAAATTGCAGCGTGTGCGTACCCCATGGCACCTTAATCTCTTTAACGACCTCTTTGGTTTTAACATCCATTACTTGAATAACCGGTTCAAGCGCTTTTAATTCAGTTTTTTCTACTTTCGAGCGCATTAACGTTGCATACAACTTCTCCCCAGTTGGATCAATAGCTAACCCATAGATCCGTGCCACATAATCTTTCGTACTAAAAGTCAATGTATCAATCACTTTATTTTCTCTCGTGTCAACAACAGCGACCTTTGTTCTTCCTTCACTGTTAATGTATAAAGTGCGGCCGTCCTTCGTCCAAGTCATATCCCGGTTAGGGCCTTTAATCGGTATTTCTGTTACCTTTTTTGTGACCGGGTCAACTGCAAAAGTTACGTCTAACCCACCAATGTATAACATTTCTTTTGTACTTTCCGCTTTTCCAAATGGTCCAGATGCCAAAAAAAGCAAACTGGCAATGACGAGAATAAGAAAAAACTTTTTCAATAAATGAAAATAGGTGCTGCTATAATTCATCCATTTGTTACCTCCTTTTCTTTGTTATTTTCCTAACTTGTGTGGCAAGAAGATGTAAGACCTGCAATACGATCAATAAAAGTAGGGTTTTCTTTCATAATTCGGACATATGTTTTAAGCCCGATTTTGTACCACTTTTTCATCCACTGACAGTAATGAAGATTAGGAGATGTTATTTCTCCCATCCTTTCTAAAGCTTCGTAATAGCACCCTCCAGAACATGTATGCTTTAATGCACATGATGAACATGTTGTTTTATTGTCAACATGAAGGGAACTTAATAATTCAGCCTGGAAATTTCTATTGATGCCTTGGTAAATATCACCGATTTTATACTCCTTTTGTTCATTAAAGCGATGGCATAAAAATAATTCACCAGAGGGGCTGACTGCCATAAATCCAATGCCTGCCCCACATGCATAACCTTTATTTATACCAAAGTGCAGCTCAACAAGAATATTGGAAAGATTTGAGAAACCTAAATATCGGTTATTGTTTGCTGCTTGTACGTAATCTTCTGCCAACTGTTCAAAATCATCAAGCAAACGCCATAATTCAGGTGAGTTTAAAACAAAAGCTTCATCTGCCGCTGATACAGGAGCAAAGCCAACTTCATGAAAACCAATGTCTAAAAAGTGGTAAAATAAATCTTTTACAGACGGAAACCCTTTATTGACAGTAACTCTTACTGCTACAGGTTTTTTCGGACGCATTTCAATTAATTTTTTGGCATTTTTTAAGACAATATCATAAGAACCTGCACCATTATTAAAAATGCGGAACTGATCTTGCCATTCTTTAGGTCCATCCATACTAACGGTGACGCCAACATGATTTTCTGTTAAAAATTTAATGCGTTCGTCATTCAATAACGTTCCGTTTGTAGTCATTGAAAAATCGATCGTTTTTTGAACCTTTTCGGACATCTTTCTTCCATATTCAACGATTCTTTTGATAAGAGGCCAATTCATCGTAGGCTCCCCACCAAAAAGAACGACCGAAATTCTTGGCTCATCTCCGCTTTGTTGAATTAAAAAATCGATCGCTTTTTCTGCTGTTTCAATACTCATTAGCTTCATCGGTTTTCCGTAGTTGCCTCCGCCGGCATAGCAATAGGTACAACTCAAATTGCATTCATTAATAAGATGAAAAACTAATGTTTGCAAAGGAATTTTTTCGACATTGGGGATCCCAGGCGTTAGACTATGGATCCCTTTGACGTCGTTTTCGATAAGAATTTCCATCTGAACTAATTCATCAATCGCTTGTTCAATAGCCCTTTCATCAATAGTATCTTTGATTTTGGACAGGAGCTCTTGCCTAGTGATTGTGTCTTGCTGCTGAAACATATTTAACACGCTTGCACTAATTTGATCTAATTCGGTAATGACACCACTTAATCCATGGTAAATATACATTTTTCCATCTACATGAAAAGTAAGTGCATTCGAAAGTTTTAAGATGCTTTCCTTCGCAATGTTTGTCGGCTGCACTCCATACACTTCCCCTCTTTTACTTAAAAGAAATTAAAAACAAATTATTTAACATAGACAAAATCAGGGATTGTAACGAGTAAGAATGTTTCACCTACTAATTTTTCTCCGCTATGTGGATCTACATAGGTTGCAACAACCGTTACATTTCCAGCATTATTCGTATTCCATTCCCGCTTAATATTTGGTCCTCCATCACTTGGAATAAATAGACCAGTATTTTCATTAATGGAACCTACGTACTTAACATCTTCATCTTCAATTCCCATTAACTTGTATTCTTGCAACTTCCATTTCGCATTCACCGGCCCAAGCTCGATATCATCTTCCGTATTGGCCTTTCCATCCTTACCATTTGCATAAGCAATCGCTTCAAATTGAACACTTTGTTTTCTGCCGTCATATGCCAATCGTGCAAGCCCATATTCCGGTGTAACTTTCACGTAATCTACTTTTTGATAGAAGTTAATGGAAGCCGCACCTTTTTGATCAACGAATGAAATTTCTCCAGTCGGAATATCCGTATTTGCAGGTGCCTTAACTTTTAATTGCACTTCGTCATTATTTTGTTTTACAACTTCCACGATTTCGAGACCATTCGTTGTTTGGAAGTTTTCTTTTTTCAAATTTTGAGGGAAATCTGTTCCAAAAACAGTAATCGTTTGTTCAGTACCTTTTTTAATAGACTTTGGCCATACCGCAAGAACTTGCGGTTGTCCTTTTTTGTAATACGTTTCTTTTGCGTAAATTCCCATGTCATTTACACGATTCCATTGTCCTGTGATAATCTCCCCGTCTCCTTGTACATTAAAAACACCACGGATTTTTTCATTTTCGTTGCCTAAGCTGCTCCGGAGCGAATATCCGGTAAACATTCTCACATTGCCTTCATAATTTGTTGCTTTACCTGCTAGATTTAAAGTTCTTTTTTCATAATAAAGATCATCTTTAGCAGTGATTGTTGCATCACCTGAATACAACCCGGTGCTTGGGCTATAGCCGATGATTTTCCATTCACCTGTAATATCATATTTTTTTCCGTTTTCTTTCCAATTTTTCCATGCTTCCGTTTCCATTGGATTTGTTTTCGCTAAATAATCAGCAATTTTGTCTGCATTTCCGATCCAATCGATGGCCCTCATTTGGTAAACCATTGATGGATTCATACCGATATGAAAATCTTTCAGTTTTTTCCACTCATCTTCGGTCCGATATTGTGCAAGGACTCTTGCGCCGGCATGACATTGTACACAGCTTTCTTGCATGAGCTCATTTTCCATTGGAGCTTCCACGATCGAGCCTGTATCTGTTAACCAGTACATAATTTTTTCAGTTTCCTCAGGTGCAAGACCGTTTTTTTCGCTTAATTCAGCAACAATCCTTGCAGCCTCTTCACTTGAAAGTTCCACTCCCCATGTTCTTTGCATCCGCAATATCGTTTGTTCCCAGCCTTCAGGTGTTTTTCTTATATCGCTAATTCGTGCAATTTTTCCATTTTCATCGACGGCATGGCAAGTTAAACAGGCTTTTTGAAATGTTTCGCTCCAATCTCCTACATTTTTGGATGCTGCTTTTTGCACTACATTTTCCCCTGTTGCAGTCTCTTTAGTGGAGCTATTTGTACATGCACTTAGAGTAACAATAACTATAGCTAATAGGATGAATATCCAGCTCTTTTTACCTCCCATTCCATTTCCTCCTCTTACTCATCAACAAATTTTAATTTCTGCCAATCGCGAACGGCTGCCGGACAGGCTTGGTGCCATTCTGGATATTTATTCATACCGTCAGGCACCTGGGCCGCCCACCAGCAGTCCCCGTAACAACCATATAAATCCCTCTCCATTGGCTGACAGCCACCTGCCACACCTAAACCTGAATTATCAGCTTCCCAGCCGGGATCGAACACTGTCGTACAACCAAAAGGAAGCTGCAGTCCTTGCACGTCCATTTTTTCGTTTTCCTCAATTTTTCTTAACATTTTTTTCCCTTTACGATTCAATGGTTGAAGATGCTCCATTTTGCCTCTCCTTTCATACACATGTATTTTTCCGTTATTTTAAAGGTAAATATTTAAAATATTTAAAAATTAAAGTAAAAATAAAGTAAATTCTTAATTTTTTTAAATTTTTATGCAAATATCTTTAAAAACTAAGTGGACGAGCATACAATGAAGGTAAGCATTTGTCAAAAGGGGGATGATTATGGAGAAACGTTCGGTCCTTGTCATTGATGATGAAGAGGAAATCCGTGAACTAATAGAAATGTATCTTGTAAAAGAAGGGTTTCATTATCTTGAAGCAAAAAATGGGAAAGAAGCTATCGAACAAATTCGGGAAAATTCACCTGATTTAATTTTATTAGATATATCCCTTCCGGATTCAAGCGGCTTCGACATCTGTCCCCATATAAAAAAAATGACAGACGCTCCGGTTCTGATGGTAAGTTGTAGAGACTCTGAAATAGATAAGGTTCTCGGATTAACAGTTGGCGGCGATGATTACATTAGTAAACCTTTCAGTCCTAATGAACTTGTAGCACGAATAAAAGCTCATTTACGAAGAATTGAGCAAATGCGAAGCAATCATGCGGTAGACCATGTAGACAAAGATGAAATACTTTCTTCTAAATCGATCACGATTAATAGAAAACAATTTGATTGCTTTGTGAAAGGAAAAAAAGTATTTTTATCTGCCAAGGAGTTCAAGCTTTTGGAATTTTTTATGATGCATCCATTTCAAGTTTTTAATACGGACCATTTAATTGAGAGGATTTGGGGGTTCAATTCAGATATTGATTGTAAAACAGTGAGTGTCCATATCGGAAACATTCGTAAAAAAATCGGAGACAGTCCGAAAAATCCGACGATTATTTTGACTATAAGAGGAGCAGGTTACAAATTCAATGAAGAAGTTATTAAACAATCTGTATAAAAAATGTGAACGATTTTTCCCAAAAACTTACCGCGCCCATATCTTGCTCTCTTTTTTATTTTTATCATTTATTCCACTCCTAATAGTAGGCGTTTATACGTATCATGGTGTTCAAAGGGTTGTTATAAATACGAGTTCTGATATTCAGCAAGCCATTATTAAAGATATTATTCAACTTCATCAGTCACATTTGAACACGCAAGCTGGACTCATTCAGCAAAAAATTGAAGAAGCGAAAAAGAAAGTTTTAATTGGCCGAAGAATGGCTGAAGATATATTTTTGAATAATAACCTACCCATTGAATCAGAGCTCAATTTAATTAAAGAAAAAGAAGGGTATTATTGGACAAAACCGTCTCAATATGAATCGAATGTTATCATCAGCTCCCGGACGAAAGTTACAGAAAGTTTGCTAGAAGATTTATCAAAAACAGCTTATCTTGAAACATTCTTTAGAGAAACGGTTTCTTCAACATCACATATTGCTGCCATGTATATTATTTTAGCGGACTCGGCATCAAGAATTTATCCACCTTTAGATTTTCCCCAAGAAATAAAGGATGGATATTTTAAACCAGATATTGATTTTACAAAAGAATTATTCTACAAAATAGCTGTTGATTCGAATGAAAATGAAGCACCAGCCGTTTCCATCACCGATCTTTATCAAGATATTACACATCGGAATCGAGTATTTACATTGTCAACACCGCTAATAGTTAATGATAAAAAAATTGGAATTATTGGCGTCGATATTACGATTCCAAGTGTACTAAACCACATTCTCAATTTTAAATTCCGAGAAAAAGATGCTTATGCAGTTTTAATGAATGAGAATCTGAAATTTATTGCCTATCAAAAAGAAGCAATGAACGACCTAAACTTTTTTACCTTTGATTTCCGCGAGACAATATATAATAGCGAGAAACCATTTACTTCTATATTAAATAACGAAGAAAAATATATTTTGATTTCTCCAATCAAAGGTACAACTTGGAAACTGATATATGTCATTCCAAAAAGAGAAATTATTTCAGCTGTGACTGAAATAACGAATGAACATATTGAAGCAAACAGCAATCAATTTTATCAGCAATATACATCTTTTGTTGTAATTATTTTTATAATTATTTTGATATTAACATTTAGGTTATGGCAATATGCTATAAAACCATTACAACATTTATTATTTGGCATTCAAGCCTTAACGGCAGGAAAGTTAAATACGACGATTATGGTAGACAATCTAAAGGAATTCAAGGCAGTGAGCCAAGCATTTAACCGGATGACCGTTGCGCTGAATCATTTAATGAATGAATATATCGATTTGACCAACGATTTAGAGAAAAAAGTAAAAGAACGAACAAAACAACTAGAGCTTGCAAATCAATCTCTTTCCGAAAAAAATGCGTTATTAAAATCAATTGATGAATCCCGGCGGGAATTGTTTTCAAACATTTCCCATGATTTAAAAACACCGATCACTATTTGCATCGGTTATTTGGAAGCGATCAAAGACAAAATGATTCCGGAAGAAAAAATTGATATTTATTTAAACAAAATTTATCGACATTTAAACTCACTTCAACATTTATCAAGAGGACTTCTTGAGTTAAGTACGATTGAATCAAAAAAAAATTCGTACAATTTTCAGCTGACCAATCCTACTGAATATTTTAGAAATCTGTTAAGCCATTATGATGGTAATAAGGCAAATAGACTTCATACCATGGTCGAAGATTCATTATCACCGATCATGGCCGATCCGGAATATTTAAAAAGAGCCATCTATAATCTGATCGATAATGCTATTAAATACTCTTCTAATGATGACTTGCCTGTAGAAATAAAAGTATTTGAAGAAAATGATCATCTATTTTTTGAAATAAAAGATTATGGAATCGGTATACCAGAAACTGAAATTCCATTTATATTTGAAAGATTTTATCGTGTTGATAAATCGCGGAACTCGACGATTCCAGGCAATGGTCTTGGACTAGCCATTGTTAAAGAAATTGTAGAGGAGCATCGAGGTAAAATTAAAGTCAAAAGCGAACTTAATAAAGGAAGTGTTTTTACAATTTCATTGCCAACCGAAAAAATGAAGAAGTTGGAAAGCAAAAAGAATTAAAAATATGGAAGCGCGCGATTCACTGAATGTCCACCACATAAAAAAAGAAGCTGGGGCCTGTTTCAAGCCCCAGCAAATTTTTGCAACTGTTTTTATTAGCAAATACCTATATGAATTAAATATTCGTACGTTTCTTATTTATGTGATATAAAATTGCAGAAGATGCCATTCAATCCTCTATTGCAAACTTTTTTATCGAAAAAACGAAACAGCTTCTACCCTAGCTTCTCACAGGTTCTTTTTGGTTTGCTGTTTTCACCCAATTGGCAACTGTTACTGTACGCTTCGCTTGATGTTTAACGGCTTCTTTAACATCTTCGATCATTTTTCCGTTTTGGTCAATTGTTACACTTGTTCCATATGGGTTGCCGCCAGCCGTAAATGCTGATTGATCAGTGAAACCTGGTGCTGCAACAATAGCTCCCCAATGATACATCGATGTATATAGGGATAAAATAGTTGCTTCCTGTCCCCCATTAGGATTTTGAGCACTAGCCATTGCACTAACAACTTTGTTCACAAGTTTCCCATTAAACCAAAGACCACCAGTAGTATCTAAAAATTGTTTCATTTGTGATGGCATATTTCCAAAACGAGATGGCACGCTGAAAATTATCGCATCAGCCCATTCCAAATCTTCCAATTTCACTTCAGGGACATCTTTTGTTGCTTCGATATGAGCTTTCCATGCTGGATTTTGATCGATAACTTCCTGTGGTGCAAGTTCAGGTACTTTTAACACTTTCACTTCAGCACCAATTTCTTTCGCTCCTTCTTCCGCCCATTTTGCTAATTGGTAGTTCGTACCAGTCATACTATAATAAATGACAGCTAATTTTACATTTGACATGTTCCATTCTCCTTTTCATTTTTTACAATTCATTTTGCTTCGCCAATAGTATTTCTTACAATTGATTTCCTGATTCGTCATAACATAAAAAGAATAAGTGAAAATTCTATTAATCTGTAATTCTCAAATTCAAGATTTTTTAAAATAAACATTCATGGCCGTTTTGGCCACAACCCCGAATGAAAATAAATATCTCTCGTCCATAATGTAGATAACACAACAGTGAGTATATGACGTGCATTTTAATGGTGGTTTTAACCCTGTAAAATAAACTGTTGGAGTGGATTTGCCGCACAACCCAATGTGAGCTCCCTTGAATGGTGGGATGACTACGTACAGAAAAATGATGAACTTACAAATCCACTCCACTGTTGTGGAATCTAAAAAGAAAGGTTGAGAGGTGTATGGATGTATTATTTAAACGATGTGCAGGTTTAGATGTGCATTCTGAATCCATTGTTGCTTGTGTTCTTATTGAGAATGAGAACAGTGAGATTACTAAAGAAATTGAAACCTTCGGGACGTTAACAAAAGATTTGTTTCACCTATTAAAGTGGCTGGAAGACCATAAAGTCTCACATATCGCCATGGAAAGTACAGGCATTTATTGGAAGCCTGTTTACAATATCCTTGAAGATTTCTTCGATATTACTTTGGCAAATGCTCAACGAATTAAGAACGTCCCAGGTAGAAAAACAGATGTTTCGGATGCAGAATGGATTGCAAAATTATTGAGACACGGACTTATTGAAAAAAGCTTCGTTCCGCCAGAAGATATCCGTCAACTTCGTGACTTAACACGATATCGGAAGAAATTAATGAATCATATCACTGCAGAAAAAAATCGAATTCAAAAAGTCCTAGAAGCATCAAATATTAAACTAGCAACAGTCATTTCAGATGTGTTTGGAGCTTCCGGAAGAAAACTTCTGGCACACCTAATTTCACAAGGGTATATTGATGAAGCTGATGTAGAACAAAAAATTCATAAGCGGATGGTCCATAAGAAAAAGCAAGTGACGGATTCCTTATTTGGTACTTTAAATGATCACCAATTATTTTTAATTAAACAATCATGGGATCATATTGTGTACTTAGAAAAATCTATTCAGGAAATTGACGAACGAATAGATCAAATACTGATCAATTATCAAGAGGAAATAGATCTTTTAGATAGCATTCCAGGAGTTAATCGTGAAGTAGCTACTGTCCTTATTGCAGAAATGGGCGTCAATATGGAGCAGTTCCCGACTGCAAAACATTTAGCCTCATGGGCTGGACTAGCTCCTGGAAATCATGAAAGTGCTGGAAAAAGAAAAAGTACCAAAACAGTAAAAGGCAATCCGCATATGAAATCCGTGTTATGTGAAGCAGCTTGGGCAGCATCTAGAAGTAGAAATACATTATTAGCAGCTAAATATTGGTCTTTAGCTTCAAAAAGGGGAAAGAAAAAAGCACTCATCGCGATCGGCCGACGAATGCTTTCCATTGCCTATCGAATATTGATCGATAAGGCTCCCTATAAAGAAATGTTAACAAATTAATTAGTTTTGACCAATTTTAGGAAAGATATACGAGAAACCGTAAATAACGGTAGCTCTGCTTTCCTATTGCCAAAATTAGTCTATCAATATTATTAACAAAAGATTTTGGCTTTATTCCCATTGATTTGTGGAGAACCTAAGTAATTTTATTTTCACAGAAAAAATGCATCTAAAGCATACCGACCAGGACCAATTAATGCTATCCCAATCGCAACAGCTATCAAAGTAAGGTTGTATTCATATCCATTCGCTGTGATCCAAAGCCCGTTAGGACCATGGACTTTAATAATAGCAACGACCATTGTTCCTGCAATTAATACTCCTGCAAATGGAGTTAACAATCCTAAAGCAAATAAAGCTCCACCGATAAACTCTGTTAGCCCTGCGAGAACAGCCATCGTTGTTCCAGGTTTCATTCCAATCGATTCAAACCACCCTCCTGTTCCTTTAATTCCATAACCACCAAACCAACCGAACAATTTTTGAGCTCCATGTCCGATAAATAGAATACCAATGACTAATCGGATGATTAACAAACCAAAATCCACCAATTTTAATTCCCCCTATTTATTTTATCTCGAATTCGAGATATGATTATAAAAAAAATTTCGAGGCCTCGTTTATTTTATAATTAATTATTTTTTCTCAAATTAATTTATCTCGATTTCATGATATTATCATAAACGACATTTCAATTGGTGTCAATCATTTTTATTTCGATTTAAAAATGTTATAATATGTATATCTCTAATTTGAGATTCTTTATATAAAAATATTCATACATAAAAGGAGAACAACTATTATGGAATTTGTAGAATTGGCCAAAAGTAGACGTTCAGCAATAAATTTTCAATCAGATGTGAAAATCACTGTTTCTGAGTTACAAGAAATTTTCGAAATCGTTAAAACTCACCCATCTTCTTATAATCTTCAAACAACCCATTATTATGTTGCCACATCTGAGGAAAAGAAAGCACAAGTGAAAGCCGCTTCATTTAATCAACATAAAACATTAAGTGCTTCAGCAACCATTATTGTTTGTGGGGATCGTGAAGGATACAAAAAAGCCCCTGACTTATACGAAAGCATGAAGTTACTTGGAATTATCGATGAATGTGAATATAAAGAAACGATTGAAACAATCAAAAACCTTTATGAAAATAACCCTACATTGATTGAAGAAGATAATATTCGAAATGCTTGTTTATCTGCGATGCTTTTCATGCTAGCTGCCAAAGACAAAGGATGGGATACTTGCCCGATGCACGTTAAAAATGTCGATTTGATAAAAAATATCTATAACATCCCTGAAAACCACGAGCCTGTTCTAATGATTACAATAGGAAAATCCGATGAAAAAATTAGACCAAGAGGGTATCGGAAACCGATTGGAGAATTTGTTCATTTCGTTGATTAATGTTAAAAAAGTCTAAGATTTCCTTTGATCATCAAACAATTTTAGGTTAAAAACTTAATATCTATTAAAAAAGCTGGGGTTCCATTACCCCAGCATTTACTTTTAGTTTTCTTGTAATTTCGTAACTGTTCTTATAGGCAAACACCAGCCTAAACGATATGACATAACACGCAAAACGAGAATGACACCAAATAGTATGTAAAGCTGATATGGCTTTTCTGCCCAGCCCATACCGATGATAAACCCGGCAAGCATTGCCCAGAATAAATAAACTTCTTTTTGAAACACGATTGGTTTTTGCTGGGCGAGTACATCACGAATGATCCCCCCACCAGCACCTGTAATTGCTGCGGAAAACATAATTGCAAGAATAGGAAGATCATTGGAATAAGCATGCATTCCACCTTGAACTGCAAATGCAGAAAGACCAATTGCATCAAAGAGATTCCATTTTTTCATGCGATGAACAGTTTCTGCCGGCAATAGAAAAACAATCGTAATAGTTATGAGTGCAATGATAAATAGTGGAGTCTGCTGCCATAAATTTTCAATAGGAATGCCGATCAATAAATTCCGGACCGCACCACCGCCAAAGGCAGTAATCATCCCTAATGCATAAGTTCCAATGATGTCGTATTTTACTTCCATGGCAATAATAGCTCCGCTTATTGCAAATGCGATCGTTCCAATAACATTTAAAACATCCCAAACCATAAAAAACCTCCTACCATTAAGTAAAACATCAGCAAGTTACAGTACTCCCGCCGCATGCGGATTGTTTCTCTGTCCTTGTACCTGAGAGTTTTACCTCATGTTAGAAGGTGTTACCCCTTTGGTGGCTTTGATGCGCTCTCCAGAGATGCGTCCTACAGTAGTCCTTTTACCTGAGAGATTCATCTTCCAATGAAGATTTGCCCCTTCGGCGACGCACTATGTACGTTCTCTCCCACTGCAGTCTTTCGCCCAATTCATCGTATTCAATTTTTTACATTAATAAAATGTAATGGATAACAACTTGTTCTGTCAATACAAATTTATGAATGGGATGTTTATATAGTAAGGCTCTTTCAAATCTTATACACCCGTCCATTGAGAAAATCAGTTATTAATATATTTTTCAAATACATCGCCAAAATCTTTAACGATATATTTTTTCTTGCTTTCTGAAAGAACATTAAAGACATATTCATTGATTTCCTTAAACTCTTCAGACACACGTCGGTCTCCCACAGGTGCTCGACCTAATACGTTGACTGCCATGTTTAAACTTTCATTCGTATAATTGATATAACTATCATTTTCAAACTGAATTTCTGAGATTTTAACTAATGCTTTATATAAATCTTTTAATTCATCAAGATGTTTTTTATGCACATCTATTGAGAAGTCTTCCGAACCGATCCTAAATTTTATTTCAATATCTAAATCAATAGTTCCCGCTGTTTCAAGGGCAACATTCGAAATATAATTGCGATAATAATCATAACGGCGAAGCATACGCTTTTTGCTGACAGCACTAGTACCATCCACATGAATAAGAGCTCTATTTGTAAAGCAATATTCATCTGATTTTGATTTGATTAGAAAATAAATCTTTTCATCATCTTCATGCATGACGAAATCATCAGCTTCAACCTTGTCGTAATCTTGAGGTTTAATGACACTCCCAATATCACTCAATCCTAGGGCATCCGCAGCAATTTTTTTGAACATTTGTTTCATCCTTTCTCTAATAAAATTCACCCACATTAATATTAACGTATGAAATAACAAAAAAGATTCAATTATTTTGAATTTCCTTAAAATATACAGCAAAAAAACTTATCTATCTTATACTATGGTATCATCGGTTAATGGTTGGCATGTATATATCTTAGCGGAATAAAATGCTAAAATACCTAAAATCGCAAAGAATACAAAGATCATAAACACTATTAATAATATTTTATGTAACTTTTTCATTGATCCTTTTTCATTGATCCCCTCCCATTGTTTACAGTAAAATACATCCATTTCCATTGCATGTACTGTAGGCCACACTTGCTTTAACAATAACTGCCGCCGAATAAATTTATTACATACATAAAATGTAATTTTCTATACTTGGTTTATTTAAATTATGAGACGGTAATAATCATTATCATTTTTGAAAAAATTGTCGAAATTTTCTTTCTATTATTTGTCCAATTTTCATTTATAATAAAACTGTAATATTTTGTAAGCCTCTTTTTTGTAAGGGCTTACATTTATTTCATTTTTAAATGGAGGGGATTTTAATGAAAACTCAAGAAATGGGTGAAGTTGTAAAAACAAACCAAAGAATGATGAAAGCACTTGTCTACCGAGGACCGGGCATGAAAGAATGGACCGACGTCCCAATGCCGACGATCCAAAAACCAACGGATGCAATTGTAAAAATTGTCAAAACAACTATTTGCGGAACGGATCTTCATATTTTAAAAGGAGACGTACCAACTTGTGAAAGTGGACGAATTCTAGGACATGAAGGTGTAGGTATCATTGAAGAAGTTGGCTCTGGCGTTCAAAATTTCAAACGTGGAGACAAAGTACTCATTTCTTGTATTACCTCTTGTGGTAAATGTGAGAATTGCAAAAAAGGTCTGTATGCCCATTGTGAAGATGGTGGTTGGATTTTAGGTCACACGATTGATGGAACACAAGCAGAATATGTGCGAATCCCATATGCTGATACAAGTTTACACCCTGTCCCTCCTACTGTTGATGAAGAAGCTATGGTGATGTTAAGTGACATTTTGCCGACAGGCTTTGAAATTGGTGTTCTAAATGGTCGTGTGAAACCAGGAGATACAATTGCTATTATCGGAGCAGGTCCAGTTGGTTTGTCAGCGTTGTTAACTTCACAATTTTACTCCCCATCCGAAATTATTATGGTTGACTTAGACGATAATCGTCTACAAGTATCAGAAAAACTAGGTGCTACAAAATTAATTAACAGTTCCGATGGAAAAGCTATCGAAAAAATTATGGAAATAACCGGCGGCAAAGGTGTAGATGTTGCTATAGAAGCAGTCGGTATTCCAGCAACGTTTGATATTTGCCAAGAAATTGTGAAACCGGGTGGAACGATTGCCAATGTAGGGGTTCATGGAAAAAGCGTAGAACTCCATATCGAAAAACTTTGGATACAAAATATTACTTTAACAACCGGTCTTGTCAGCACCAATTCCACACCTATGTTGTTAAAAGCAGTGGCAGCTAAAAAAATAGAGCCTCTTCAATTAGTTACACACCGTTTCCATATAAATGACATTTTAGAAGCCTACAATGTTTTTGAAAATGCTGCAAAAGAACAAGCGATTAAGGTTATCATTTCAAATGAATAAATAGAAGTAGAGACGGTATGTTTGTTCGATGAAATGAATGGAACAAACGAACCGTCTCTTTTTTCCTTCTTCACTAATCTAAGCAATTAAATAATGAGGAAGGATTTACCCTATATTTTCTTCATAATCCTTGTCGATTTCTTTTAATGCCATATCTTCTTCTACTTCTTCAATATCACGCATTTGATGGGCAATTCGAGAAGCAGCGCAAGCACATACGCTAGCAACAAGATCATCTAAAAACGTATGTACACCTTTTCCAGATTTTGTATCCAAATTTTTAATAATACCTATTTTATTTTTATCCAAAAAGCCGTACGTTGTCACTGCAATACTTCCATAAGTAAGAACAGCACCTAAACCAAGTGTTTCATCAATACCAAATAACCCCTCATCATTTTCAACGATAGATTGCAGAGGCTCTGACAACATTTTTTTCTCTGCAAGTCGATCCAGTTCCACTCCAACTAAGATCGCATGTTGAACTTCCCGCTTTCTAAGCACCCGTTCCACTGAAAAAATACAATCTTCAAGGGTTAATCCATGATTAAACGGCAATTGCATTTTATAAACAATCTTAGCCATGTCTTCAACTGTAACCCCGCGTTCTTCCAGAAGTTTTTTAGTAGCTTTTTGAACATCACGGCTATGTACTCTTTTTGCCATTCCTAGTTTATCTCCTCTCAAAAACATAATAGTAACATTATACACTATCAATTTGTAAAATTGAGGATACCATGACGATCCTTTTTATTAAGCTTCTCTTTTTTCAAAAAATCAAAATCCTGCAAGTATTAAATAATTTGAATTTTTGCTATAATAATACAGTATTGAACTAAGATTATAAAGGAGGAAGCATCCTATGAAATATGGCATTGTCATTTTTCCATCGAAAAAGCTTCAAGATTACGCAAATTCTTTTCGTAAACGGTACGATCCTCATATTGCTTTAATTCCTCCACATGTAACATTAGTGAATCCATTTGAATTACCGGATGAAATGGTTAAAGAATTCATCCAAAAATTGCACCAAGTTGCAGCAAGCATCAAGCCGTTTTCCCTAGAAGTTTATAAAGTAAAAACTTTTCATCCTGCCGTAAATAAAATTTATCTTGCCATTAAGAAAACCGATGAGATTTTAGATCTACATCGCAAACTCAATACTGACATATTAGCAAATAATGAAAAAACAGAAAGCTTTGTCCCTCACATTACGATTGGACAAAAACTTTCAAATCGGGAACATTCTGATATCGTTGGACAGCTTACGATGATGGAAGTCTCCCATTCTGAAATCGTTGACCGTTTTCATCTATTATATCAATTGGAAAATGATCAGTGGACGACATATGAAACATTTCATCTTGGAAAGGAATGTCAATAAGTGTTTGTAAAAATTGTAACTACAGAAAAAGAACTAGAAGATGCTTATTTCATTCGTAAAAAAGTGTTTGTTGAAGAACAAAATGTGCCAGTGGAAATTGAAATTGATGAATTTGAAAACGATGCAACCCATTTTGTATTGTATGATGGAAATAAGCCTATTGGAGCTGGAAGGGTGCGACAATTAGGCGATACATTAAAAGTTGAAAGAATTTGCGTACTTGATACTTACCGTCATAAAGGCTGTGGAAAACTAATTATGGATAAAGCAGAGGAAGTGGCGAGGGATAAAGCTATCAAAAAGCTAAAATTGAATGCCCAATCCCACGCTGAACGATTTTATCAAAAGCTAGGTTACGAAACCGTTTCAGATGTTTTTATGGAAGCAGGAATTCCCCATGTTACTATGATTAAAACGATCAGTTAATCAATTGCCAATGGCATTGACGAGGTTTCCCATCATTGCCATTGGCGATTTTACTTTTTACGTTCCATTCGAGTATTTCTATGAATATGTTCCATTCCTTTTTTAGCTTCGTTTATTTTTCCAATAATATTTTTTTCGATCCTGTCAATCGGCAATTATATAAAATAGTGGTACTAAATCCCTTCTTATTTTCTTTTTAATCTCCTACTTCCTCATGCCTAATGTTTTATTTAAGTTTTCCAAGGCTTCATATAATAAATTTTTTTCACTACCTGCAATTGTATACATTTTGTCCGCTTTTTTCACAAGAAGACATCCATTCTAACAGAGTTTTTATTACATTTACACTTAACCGTCAAATTCCAGTAATAATGACAATTTTATCGGCAATTGAATGCCCTTTATGACATAAATTTTGTATATTTCCACAGTCAGTACCCACTATACTTTTTTGCTCATAATTTCTGTCGAGACGCACACGCTAAGTGAGAAAGTAATAATTTTAATGCAGGTGAGCTTAAATGGGATACTTATATACTGGCATCGAGCTTGTCATCGGATTTATTGCACTTTTCGTTTTGACAAAAATGCTAGGAAAAACGCAAATCACGCAAATTACAACGTTCGACTTTATTTCTGCGCTTGTGCTTGGGGAATTGGTTGGAAATGCATTATACGATGATAAAACACATTTTGGTAAAATTTTGTTCAGCATTTTTTTATGGGGGATGCTAATTTATATTATTGAATTCATTACACAAAAATTTAAAAGTACAAGAAAGCTTCTTGAAGGTGAACCTACGATTATCATTCGTAAAGGGAAAATCGACCGTCAAGCAATGAAAAAGAGTAAGTTAGATATTAACCAGTTGCAGCATCTTCTTCGGGCAAAAGATGTTTTTTCTATACAAGATGTTGAATATGCCATATTAGAAACGGATGGAAAAGTTAGTGTATTAAAAAAGTCAGATGCTGCGTCTTTAACTAGAAAAGATATGAAGCTGCCACCTGAAGAAACTTCTATACCAATTACAATTATTATTGATGGGGAATTATTAAAAGATAATCTGAAGCAAACAGGCCATAACAGCCAATGGCTTGAAAAACAGTTGCACGCTCATGGAATTTCAAAAATAAAGGACGTCCTCTATGCCGAATATAAAGAAGGTGAACCTCTTTATGTGCAAAAGTTCTGAACGATCGCTCTAAGTGCCAGCCCATTGCTCTTCCCCATTTAATGAAAACGAATCCCTTGGACGTTTTGTCAAATGTAGCCCACATCTCTGCCGGAAAGTATTGCTATAGGGCTGACACATCAAGTGGGCTGTCTCATTGAATTGTCTGCCATTGGTGAAACAGCTGATGGTGGGTGCTCAATTTCTCATTTCTAACCGATCGGGGTGCCGTTCGGTGCATTTTCATCGGGTTGAAGGAGAATCACATCTCCTTTTTCCGGGATGCCTCCAAGAACTAAAACTTCCGATTTAAAGCCAGCAATTCTTCGGGGCGGAAAATTAACAACACCGACAACTTGACGGCCGATTAATTTTTCTGGCGTGTATCGTTTCGTAATTTGTGCACTTGTTCGTTTAATGCCAATTTCTTCTCCAAAGTCAATTTCCATCTTAATTGCTGGTACTCTTGCCTCTGGAAAAGGTTCCGCTTTTAAAACTGTTCCAATTCTAATATCTAACTTTTGAAAGTCTTCAATTGTCGCCATTTTCATAATCCCTCCATCTTTTACTAATTATTATTTTAACGTAGTAATTGGAAATGTCCAAAAAAAATCCCTCACTATATACCTAGTGAAGGATTTTTTACACTTTATCATTAAAGTTTTGGCCTTTACCTGTAATTTCAGCTTCCACATCTTGTATTGTAGATTGTGCGATTTTTTGCTTTGTCTTTTCTCTCTTTTTCACCGCATAGTTTTTTACAGGTTTTGCTGCATAATATTTTTCTGTAAATTCAGGATTGTTCTTTAATTTTGCATCTAAATTAACTTTTTGTGCCCGTTTTACTGTAAATGGCGATCCATCTTTTCTTATCACTCGGTTCGCATATTGTTGATATTGCTCGTGATTCATTGGCAATATATACCCCAACCTTGCCACCTCCTTTAACGTTTATAAGCCCTCTCCTTACATCATACTTTCTGCCTCAAAACAATTGACAGAGTCATATAAAAATTGATTTGCTTCCTTTTTATTAATATCGGTAAATTTATTGAATTTTTTATACAATTAAACAAAAAAGGCACGAAATCAAATATGATCTCGTACCTTTAATTACATCAGTAAATCATTCATTTTACTTATTTTTTAACTAATTCAAGGTCAACTGGAATGAACGGTTCAACTTGTTCACCTTTTACAACCGATACTGCAGTTGCCACACCTTTTTCACCGATTAAGGCAGGTTTTTGGGCAACGGTTGCAGCCATCCGTCCATCTTCAACAGCTTTCACAGCATCTTCAGTAGCATCAAATCCAACAACTAAAACATTTTCTACGCCAGCTGCTTTTAGAGCTTCTAATGCTCCTAAAGCCATTTCATCATTATGAGCGAAAACCGCTTGAATGTCTTTATTGCTTTGTAAAATATTTTCCATAACTGTTAAACCTTTAGCACGGTCAAAGTCAGCCGCTTGCTTTGCAACAACTTCAATTCCTTCAACGCCATCTACTGCGCTATGGAAGCCTTCTCCGCGCTCGCGGGCAGCTGAAGAACCTGGAATACCTTCAAGCTCTACAATTTTACCTTTATTTCCAAGCTTTTCTAAAATGAATTCACCAGCCATTTTTCCACCGGCAACGTTGTCAGAAGCAATGTGAGACACAACTTCTCCGCCGTCTGCACTTCTATCAACCGTAATAACAGGAATGCCTGCACTATTTGCAGATTCAATTGCTGCTACAATCGCTGCAGAATCAGTAGGATTGATGACTAACACATCTACACCTTGTTGAATTAAATCTTCAATATCACTAGTTTGCTTAGCAGGGTCGTTTTGGGCATCAACTGTTGTAATTTCAACACCTTGTTTTTCTGCTTCAGCTTCTGCACCTTCTTTAAGAGAAACGAAGAATGGATTGTTTAAAGTAGAAATAGAAAATCCAATTTTAATTGATTCGTCTTGAGCAGGAGCTTCATTATTCCCTTCGGATTGTTGATTAGAACCTGGAGCTTGTGTTGAACAACCAACAGCAATCATTAAGCTTAACGCAGCCATCAAGAAAACTTTTAACCAATTTCTCATATAAAATTCCTCCCATCAATTTTATTAAAATTAAAGTTTAAGCAGATTTTTTTCGATCCAACAATACTGCTAAAAGGATGACACCTCCTTTAATTACCTGTTGGTAAAAGGATGAAACATTTAATAGGTTCAAACCATTATTTAAAACCCCAATAATGAGGGCACCTATTAACGTACCAAAAATCCAACCGCGACCACCTGATAGGCTTGTACCACCTAAAACAACAGCAGCAATGGCATCTAATTCATAAGCTGAACCAGCTGTCGGTTGAGCGGAATTTAACCTTGAAGTTAAAATAATTCCAGCAAGCGCAGATAAAAGACCTGTAATGGTGTAAACCCAAACCTTTACGCGATTTGCTTTGATCCCCGACAAAATGGCAGCCTCTTCATTACCGCCGATTGCATAAACTCTGCGGCCAAATGTTGTTTTCTTTAATAGAAAGTAGAGGATCGCATAACTTGCAATCATCCAAACGACAGGTACAGGGATGCCAAAGAAATAACCTCTTCCCATGAGCTCAAAAGAATAACTATTTGAAAGACCTGTAATTGGTTTTCCATCTGTATAAACAAGAGTTAAACCTCGGAAAATCGTCATTGTTGCCAGTGTGGCAATAAACGGTGCAACTTTACCTTTCGTAATGATAAGTCCGTTGAAAGCACCCATTAAAGCACCTGCAAGTAAACCGATTAACATCGCTAAAATTGGATCCGTGCCTCCAGCAATAAAGCCAGCTGTCAACGCTGCTGATAAAGCTAGGATGGAACCAACTGACAAATCAATTCCGCCTGTTAAAATAACAAAGGTCATTCCAAAAGCAATAAGTGCGTTTATGGATACTTGCCGCAACACATTAAAAATATTATTTAAAGATAAAAAATTTGGACTAAGGAATGAGAGAATAATTGTTATTGCAAATAACCCGAGTAAAGGACCGAGCTTTTGTAAAATATCTGACATTCTTGAATTGTTCATTCTATTTACCTCCAGTAGCCGCTTGCATAATTTTCTCTTGAGTAGCTTCGCGGCGGTCGAAAATAGCAGTAATTTTTCCTTCATGAATGACCATAATACGATCACTCATCCCAAGGATTTCAGGCAATTCGGATGAAACCATAATAATGGCGACCCCTTGTTCCGTTAATTCATTCATAATTTGATAAATTTCTTTTTTCGCTCCAACATCAACGCCGCGTGTTGGTTCATCCAAAATTAATATTTTCGGACGAATTCCAAGCCATTTTCCAATCACTATTTTTTGTTGATTACCACCGCTTAATGATTTCACCGCTTGCTCCTGGCTTGACGTTTTTACGCGGAATTTATTAATCATGTCTTGAACAAACTCATGTTCCTTTTTCGCTGAAATAAGTCCATTTGTTGAAATTATTTTCAGGTTTGGAAGGGAGAGGTTTTCACGGACAGACAATCCTAGTACTAACCCTTCATCTTTTCGGTCTTCGGTCACAAAGCCGATCCCCGCTTTTATGGCATCATAAGGATTGTGGATTTGAACTTCCTCTCCATCGATAAATACTTTTCCTTGTTGTTTCGGTCTATAACCAAACAGGGCTTCCATAATCTCCGTCCGGCCAGCACCCATAAGGCCGGCCACACCAAGAATTTCTCCTTTGCGGAGGGAAAAACTAATATTTTCAAATACTCCTTTACTTGTTAATCCTTCAACTTTCAGCCTTTCATCACTAGGATTAACACTTCTGTCCGGATAACGTTCCCCAAGCTCCCTTCCTACCATCATCTGAACGACTTCATCAAAATTTGTTTCTTTAATTTTTTTCGTTCCAATAAATTGACCATCACGAAGGATCGAAATGCGGTCACAAATTTCAAAAATTTCTTCCATACGGTGGGAAATATAGACTATACCAACACCTTGGCTTTTTAAACTATTGATCACTTTAAAAAGAGTCTCGATTTCCCGATCAGTTAAAGCCGCCGTTGGCTCATCCATGATAAGAACTTCCGTATTCGCTGCCACAGCTCTTGCGATTTCAATCATTTGTTGCTGCCCTACAGATAGTTTTCCTGCTTCTGCATCAGGGTCTATCGAAATACCGAGCCGATTCATATATTCTGTCGTTTTTTCTTTCATTTCTTTCGTCTTTAAGACTCCAAATCCGTTTGTTAATTCTTTTCCTAAAAACATGTTTTCGCTTACTGTTAGCTGAGGGATGATGTTCAACTCTTGATGGATGACGGCAATCCCTGCTTTTTCTGCTTCTTTCGGATTTGAAAAATGAACTTCTTTCCCTTTTACATGAACCGTTCCTGCATCTCGTTCATAAATCCCTGTTAAAATTTTTATAAGGGTTGACTTTCCTGCCCCATTTTCTCCCATTAAAGCATGGATTTCTCCCGGCAATACTTCAAAATCAACATTTTCCAAAACTCTATTTCCTGAAAACGCTTTGCTAATATTTCTCATTTCAACAAGGGGTTGGACTGCATTCATTAAAAGATCACCCCGGCATGGAGAATAATATTTGCATAAGGAGTTATTTCACCTGTACGTATAACAGCCTTTGCATTTTTTGTTAATTGCTTAAACTGCTCGTGGTCAACATACGTTTTTTCAACATTTGGTAAAAGTTTCGTGATTTCATTATGAACGTTGGCATTGTACTTCTTTATTTCACTAGCCAATGTTATTTTTTCGATTTCCATATCATCAATGACCGCTGCCAAAGTTTCTATAAAGGTAGGATTTCCAAGAGTTAGTGAAATATCAATCCGTTTTACAACATCCGGAATTGGCAGTCCACAATCAGCGATCACAATCGTATCGGTATGCCCCAATTTTGCTAATACACTGGCAATTGAACTATTTAAAATTCCTTTTTTCTTCATCGTTGAAGCACCCTTTCATGTTGTATCCAAAAAATTGTAGTAAGCTCGATTCATCAGTATCATTATTTTTTGTTAGAATTCAAAAATTTTTCTACTTCCGCTTTTGTTGGCATACCGGTTTGCGCCCCAAGTTTAGTTACGCTTAAAGCTCCAACAATATTGGCAAAACGGCAAGCTTCCTCAAGAGTTTTCCCTTCTGTTAATGCGACTGCTAATGCACCATTAAACGAATCCCCTGCACCTGTTGTATCAACAACATCAACGCTTATACCATCGATTGTGCATTCTTGGCCGTTGTCAAAATACGATACTCCTTTAGAGCCTTTTGTAATAATGCATTTTTTCATTATGTCGTTCTTTTTGTTTTCATCAAGTCCATTTAGCAATTGAACGACTTCATGCTCATTCGGCGTAATATAATCAATCTTTTTTAACGCTTGTTCACATATTTTCATGAATGGAGCAGGATTTAAAATAACTGTTAAACCATGTTCTTTTCCGAGTTCAACCGCTTTTTCAACTGTTGCCATAGGAATTTCAAGTTGAAGCAACATCGTACTGCACTCTTTAATAACATCCTCTAACTTTTCTAATTTGTCCGGTGTCATCCGATAGTTAGCACCTGGCACGACAATGATCGAATTATCGTTTTCTGCAAGCGTGATGGATGCAATACCGGTCTTTTCATCTGTAACCGGTTCCACATTGTCGACATTAATACCTTGTTTTCTTAAATGATCGATCAGCTCTTGGCCAAATAAATCTTGGCCAACGCAGCCGATCATAGTAACACTGGCGCCAAGCCTTGCACAAGCAACGGCTTGATTTGCTCCTTTTCCACCGGGGATCGTTAAAAACGACGTGCCAAGAACTGTTTCACCTGGTTTTGGAAAAATATCAGAACGGGTGACTAAATCCATATTTATGCTGCCGATTACAACAATTTTATTATTTTTTTTCAAAATACATACACTCCTCACAACTTTATCTCGTTGATTTTCGCTCCACTAATCTTACAGGAAATGTATAAGTGCTTTTTGGCAATGGTTTTTCTTCAATAATACCTAATAACATTTTTGCAGCTGTTGAACCGATTTCATAAATCGGCTGTGACATCGTCGTTAATTCAGGCGTTGTAATTTCAGAAAGAGCAATGCCGTCAAAACCGATGACAGATAATTGTTCTGGAATCTTTTTCCCTACTTCTTCTGCTGCTTTTAATACACCAATCGCCATAATGTCATTGCCGGCAAAAACGCCGTCAATATCCGGATAAATTGTTAATAATTCTATCATCGCCTGCTTTGTTTTCTGAATTTGAAAGTCGCCATTAACAATTAATTCAGGGTTAAATAACGAAAGATTTTGAAGTTCATCAATGTAACCGCGGCAACGTTCATCCGCAGTCAAAATTCCAATCGATCCGCGAACATGAGCAATTTTCTTGCACCCTTTATTTAGTAAGAAACGGGTTGCCATTTTTGCACCTTCGTAGTTATCAACTCCGACATACGGTGTTGAATCATCAATAGCCCGGTCAAGTGCGACGATTGGTACACCCAATCCTTCAATATGCTCTTGCTTAAGTGTGCTAGTTACAATGATGAATCCATCTATATATTTTTGCTTCAGAACTTCAATATATTCCTGTTCTTTGTCAATTTGGTTGTCTGAATTGCACAATACGAGCGTATACCCAGCTTGCTTTGTCACATCCTCAACGGCTCTTGCCAACTGAGGAAAAAATGGGTTTGTAATATCAGGCACAATTAAGCCGATCATTTTCGATTGTTTTTTAAACAAGCTTCTTGCAACAGCATTCGGTTTATAATTTAATTTTTCTATTGCATCCATCACTCTTTTTCTTGTATCTTCATTAACATACCCGCTATTATTGAGAACTCTGGAAACGGTTGCAACAGAAACTCCTGCTTCTTTAGCAACATCTCTTATTGTAGACAAGTTTATCACCTGTATGTTTTCATGTAATTTTGATGTAACCCGTTACACAATTTTAGTATAGGTCTTTTCATAATACTCGTCAATCTGTTTTGAAAAATAAAAATCCATAAACCGATTGAAGACAAGCACGCTTTATCGATTTATGGATTATTATCATTAATAAAAACTCAAATAAGAAAGTGTGAATGAAAAAAGGGGAAAATGATCAAATCGTAGTCCTTGGTTTCTATTAGAGTACAATAATATTAGGGTGAATTTTCACTCCCAATTCTCATCGTTAACTCCCTCACGATGCTCATCATTTATGATGAATTTTTCCTTTTAGAACCGCAACCACAGCCGCTTTTTTTTATCTTTCTTGGAGGTGTTTTTTTCGCGATGGTAGATATTTTTGCATTAGTTTTTTTCATTTGACAACCTCCCTTGCGCAATACATTGAATAGTATAATATATTCAACGTAGAAACGATTGTCACGGCTCGGTGCCCACACTTTTTTCCTCTCTTCGTCTTTAATTGAACATCAACGGCAGGGTGTTTTTCACCTATTTACACACTTTCCTCTACTCGTCTATAATTCTTTGAACGACGGTTTCTATAATGGAAGCACATCCTGCAATAGCTAAAATACATATAATCATTGTAAAAAAATGAGGAGCGAATAAATACCCAGTATATAGACCAGCTGCACTCCAAACACCTGTACACCAGTGGCAGCTTAACAATTCACCAATAAAGCGCCTTAATCCTTTCCCTTTAATTTCTATATATGTTTCAACCGTACCATCTTCTAATTTTTCTTCAACTTCACGATGAAAAGGCCGGCGAATAAAATTCGTAATTTTATCATAAACGAGTAGCCTTGTAAGTCGAAATGAAGCCAAACTTAATAAAAGTAACTCATGAACATTTTCTATCATAATAACCCCCTATGAAGAATCCATCAAAATATTGAAAAAACGACTATTCGAAAGAATAGCCGTTTTATTTGCCAAATTTGTTAGAAGAAAAATGGGAAATAAAACCCGCCTATTGAAAAAAATGGGAATCTGCGTCTTCTAAATCTGCGGAAGCGCCGAGGATAGTAGCCAAACCATGGATAACCGCCATACCAAGGATTACCACCATACCAGCCTTGCCATCCACCGCCATAACGGTAGGACAAGTCTAGATCTTGATTTTCATCTTCTTCAACCGTTTCATCATAATAAACTCCCCGATCCATTCCGTCACCGTCAGGAACGAGCATATATACGTTTTCATCATCACTTCCGTCAATAATTCCTTCTAACATCTGTCCATCAGTTGTTTGCATTTGCACAAGATGGTGCATATACCGTCTGCAAAAGTCTTTCCAATCATGCTGATGTTGTTGTTGTGGCATTCCGTAAGGCATTTGATAATATTGATACATTTTTTATCCTCCTTAGGCAAATTTCAATCATATCGTATGCACATGCCTAAAAAGGTGTTCTTCCTAATTTGATTTTCTCAAATATTCTTCTCAAGACTAGCGCTTCTGCCCAAAGCGGCAAACTTGATTCAATTTGTTTCTTCCAATCCTCACTGGAAATTAAGCGTTCCTTATATAGCCAATCAATCGCTGATTTTTTCCATTGGGGGGCATTTACATAAGATTGATCGCTTAACTCTTGAATTTTCCTAGACTGTACTTCATTTAAAAACCATTGTTTTGTAATTCCTGTACCGGGACATGATTTTGGAGAATATTCACGATGGAAAACAATATCTTTTTCTGTTAAGTTAAACTTTTGAAGCAATACTCGAACAGCGGCAATGATCGCATCCAATTGTTTTCCTTCCAACGTTTCTTCCCCTTGATCAAAATTTCCGATCATTTCAAACATAATTCCACCCTTATTATGACCGCTGATTCCTGCTGGATCTAATTCTAAGGAACGGCCATCCCAAATCAATCCATCCGGCGACACAGTAAAATGCTGGCCAATGTCCCGCCATCCCCTTGTATTCGTATGATATTGCCACATGGAAGCAATTGTGGCTTCCCCTCTATAGTCCGTTTTCCTAGGTTTCCACGTATGATGGATTTGCAAATGGGTAATTTTTCTGCGAATAGATAAAGTATTGATAAATGCTTGAAACTCAGCGATCGAATAACTTTTAAACCTTCTTGTCATCCGCTTGTAGAGCCCCTTTCAATTTTAAAAATAAACGTTGGTAAACAGCGGCTTGGGCCCAAAAAGGCAACGGCTCTTCGATTTTCTTTTTCCAATCCTCGGATGACAATAATCCTTCTTCATAAAGCCAATCAACCGCTTTCTTTTTCCATTCCGGTGTATTTAATGGATAACCATTGTTCCCTTCCATTTTTTTTCATCCTTTTCTTTTAAGATTATGAATGTTTCCATACTACAAATATATGAAATTATGAAAAAAGGGGCCCTCATCTAATGAAAAACCACATTTCCTAATTAAATAGACAATTCCCCAAACAGCTTTTCCAAATACACATATTTTAATTAGAGACATATATTCGTCTACTTTAGTAAGGGGGATTTAAATGAGGATAAAAAAGCCTAGGAAAAAATTTAAAAAAATGTTCGAAGATGAATTCCACCATGAATTCGAAGAAAAGTTTGAAGATGAAATAAAAGATGATCATGAGGAAGCTTTTCATCACCACGATAAGCACGAGGAAGATGAGGATTGCGTCTGTAGTATAGTCAAAAAAATTCATAAAGCACAATCGGCTGTCAAAGAATCAGACTGCAGAGTTAGCTGTGAGACATCGATTCAACAGCTTCTTTCACCAGCCCCAAAAGCCAATACCATCCCTTTCACATTAACATGTGATTGCGACTTATTTATCGCAAAAGCTCCAGTATATAGTCGTAAAGAAAATTTCAAATTGATTTCAAGTCCGTTTTTTAGAGTAAAAAAAGTAAACCACAACTGTTGTGCCGTTCTTGAATTATTGTTGCCAACAAAGGATGGGAAAACAGCTGAAGGTGTTTTCAAACATGATGATCATCATTCGGATCATTCCGATTTCGATGGTTTTGTTGGAACTGGTGCTTGCATAACAGTCGACTTGCATTGTTTCTGTAATATAACTTGTTTTAAACCGACCATAGTTCATACAAGGCATCATTTTTTCAATGGGCATCACGATTGATCAAAAGTTTTAAAGGTGAGCTAATTTTGCTCACTTTTTCTTTATCCTTAGATGGGTAAACGATTTACTAATTAATATTCCTAAAAAAATAGACGAAAACCCACACACTACATTTACCCATACATATTCTGTTAGAGACGATAGTCAAAAACAACAAAAAAATCAAAAGGAGAGGTTGAGGGTATGAGTTGTGGAAAAGGGAACCATCATCATCCAATATCTTCAGGTAACTGCGTATGTGATGTTGTTCGTGCAATTGCTGATGCCCAAAATGAAGTGGAGGAAAATGTTTGTGATGTAAGCTGCGAAAGATCTATTGAAAGTTTATTAGACCCTGCAGCAGCTAATGATTTAAATACAGTGCCATTCATTCTTTATGGGAAGGATTTAAATCCATTCAAAGGTTTTGGTATCGATTTCAAACGTACGAAACATAATCTTCATGATCCAGAGTTTGAATGCATTGAAAGCTATATTTTCCGGGTAAAAACTGTCGATGACGATTGCTGTGCAGTTCTTGAACTATTAGCCTTCGCTGACGATGGCGGAAGAGGAGATAGTGGAAGAGGAGATAGCGGAAGAAGCGAAAGCGGAAGAGGAGGCCACAGACATCGCGATGACGACAGTCCATGCGATCAAATAGACCAACAAAAATTAGAAAATTTAGTGGCAACAGGTATTTGCATTACTGTAGATCTTTCTTGCTTCTGCGCAATTACTTGCCTTCCAGCCGTATCCCTACCATAAAAAAATGGCTTTCGCATCAGATTGGAGCCATTGCTCCAACTGATGCAAAATTTCCATAGCTGCTATGAATCTAATGAAAAAACAGTTGTTTTCATTCATATAAAAAAGGAGACTGCCGTTATCCGTAGTCTCCTAACTATATCTGATCAAGGTAAGTGTATCGTTTTTATATGCCTTAAATTAACAAATGATGGAGTTTGCCTGGCGGTAATCAGTTTTACAATGTTATTTTCAATGACTTTTAATTGTCCAATTTTGTTATCATCCTGTCCAAGGTCAAGGATTACAATTTGATTTTTTAATTTTTTCAACTGTTCTTCAAATGTTCTAGCAAGGGTTAATTTTGTTGGCTGAATTGGAAAATGTTCCTTAGAAAGAGCGTAAGGTGCTTCTTGGTTGTGGTATGGAATGAACCACTTTATATGTTGAAGAGATACATAAACCGTTTTAAAAACCGGTGAATAAAACACTACATAGTTGGTCATCACACTAACAATATATCCGTGGATCGTTCGGTTATTTGCAATATGAATCTCGGAAAAAATCCCTCTCGCACTATTTAACATTTTTCGAAAAGAAATGTTTTCATTTAAACTTTTATCGAGCTTTCCTTCAAATGGTCTTATATCGGTCGTATCATCATCTTTTAAATAGATTTTTTGAATATGGTTGCATGGAATATATAAAAAATCTTTGCCGTTATATAAAACGATAACATCTACACCGATTGTAACTAATAATCCTATATGGACAATATTTCCAGAAACTTCAACTACTATTTGTTTCGTTGCTATTTCTTTTAATAAATCCAATCATCCTCCCCACCTTTTTCTATAAAAATAACCATTCGAACCAAAAATATAAACATAGTAAACTTACAATTAAACCGATTGGTACAACTAATAACGTAACTTTTACATATTGGCTCCAAGTAAACGGAATTCCGTGTTTTCGTATTGTAAACATCCAAATTAATGTTGCCAAAGTGCCGATTGGTGTTAATAAAGCACCAATATCACTGCCTATCACAGCAGCCAAATAAGAGATTTGTAAAGTATTTAAGTCAATATTCATATCTATTAATGTCAAAGTGCCTATCATAACAGCCGGTAAATTGTTAAAAAGATTAGACATAACTGTTAGAAGCATCCCCATCGTTAAGCTTGCATGAAACGGATCGCTTGCAACAGTTTCTTCTAAAAGATCGACCAAAAAATTTGTTAAACCGACATTTCTTAATCCGTATACTAATACATACATGCCAAACGCGAAAATAAAGATATGCCAAGGAGTGTTTTTAATAATATCACTTATACCTTCACGAGTTTTATACATCCGAATAGCAGCAAGGAGCACAGCACCAATGACTGCAACCCATTCAATCGGAATCCCCAGTGGAGAAAATAGGAAGAAGCTGCCTCTTGTAATAATCACAATTGAAATACAAATTTTAAAAAGTTGCCAATCGACCGTACTATCATTTTTTAACTCTTGATGCGGACGATCGAAAAAATTGGAGTGGCTGCTGAAATGATTTGGAATGACTGAAATATTTCGTGGAATATCTTTCTTAAAGTACCAATACAACAAGAGAGCAATTGTCATAATTCCTATCATGGAGGGAACAAACATCATTTTTACATATCCATTTATATCTAAACCGACAATTTTTAATGCAATTAAATTGGCAATATTGCTGACAGCAATCGGAGCACTAGCTGCTGTAGCAATGATAGCACCAGATAAAAGGAATGGAATTTTTTGATAGGTTTTTAAATTTAATATATTCATCATTTGGATCAAAATTGGAGTTGTAATTAATATGCTGCCATCATTATTAAAAAATAATGTCATTAAAAAACATAAAGCGATGATATATATATAGAGCAACAGCCCTGAACCGTTCGCTCTTTTAACGATATGAAGTGCAACCCATCGAAAAAATCCAATACTTTCTAAAACGATGGACATGACAATCGTTGATAGAATTGTTATCACTGCCCCGCTAATCATATTGGCAATCGTTACAACATCTGTTAGAGGAACAATTCCTACCATTAATACAATGGCTGCACCGATTGCTGTTGGGATCGTTTCATTGATCCCCTTCGGTCTCCACATAATAAAAAAGACCGTTAAAGCAAAAACGATGAGCATAACCGTATTTTGAAAATTATGCATTTATTTTCGCCTTCTTTGTCAATAACTCCATTCGTATTTCCCCTCCTTATATTTTTTCCTTTGATTTTAAATGAGTGCACTGACACCAAGAATCAATGCACTCTTTCCACATTCGTTATCTTCTTTTCTTGCGGTCTTGTATTTTCTTTTTCGCAAGCAAAATAGATTCATCATTTTTTTGGTTGTTTTCATTATTTTGTGATTTTGTTTTCTGGCGTACGCTTTTTACATGAAATTGGTTCACTCTTAACACTTCATCACGAAAAACTAATGTTAATAGTTGGTCTTTCACATCAACTAAAACGCCTTCCACAGCATCAGGACCACGATTAATCATTACAAAGTTATATTTCAATTTCTTAAACAAGCGATGCAATGAATTGACTTCTATAAAAGTCGGCTGAGCGATTTCTGTTGTATTGTCGTTTTCTTCTCCTTCATGTTCCTCATCTTCTTTTGCCTTTGGCTTATATTTCACACTGACGCCTTTCACATGCTCAAGATTGTAATAAATGACACCTTCTTTGTCATGATAAAGGACTAAGTATTCATCCGTTACCCCGAGCAACAGCCCTTTTCTTGATTCCGGTCCGCCTAAATTGATTTTGACCTCATGATCTTCTAGGTTTTCAAGCAGCTTATGGAAACGGTCTTCGTTATCATCAACATCAGGAATGTCTTCAATCATAACTGGCTTAGAGTCAGCAACAACATTTTTAATATGTTTTGTCTTATAATAAATAAAACCATCTTTCTTATTGAAAAGTTTTATATAATCATCGTGGACAGCTAATAATACTCCATGCCAAGATTCAGGACCGTCTTTGAAAGACTTTACCTCTTTTCCGATCATTGTTGATAAAAAAGAATTATCAATTTCCATTTTTATTATCCTCCCTCATTTTTCTTGTACTAACATTCCATTTGCACTAAAGGTACATTCGTACTTTATCTATATGTGACCTATTAGAAATTGGTATGAAGCAATCACCTATTTTGAAAAAGAAGAACAAAAAAAAAAAAACAGACTACATTTTTGCAGCCTGTTTATTAAAAACTTTTTCGGTTTATTTCAAGAATGTCATCAATTTTCACTTCAACTCGAAAAGGTTTTTTCCGTTGGGCAATGATGACGTTGCCGTTTGCGTATCCGGCTATAACACCTTGGTAAGTATTTGCTTTAGTTCTTATTTCACATTTTACTTTTGGTACTATAACTGGAAGATTAACAAGATATTCCACTTTTTCTCGGATAGACATTTCTTTGAATCGTTTTGGTTTATTCTTTCCTTGGTCAGGTTCCAAGTTTATGGCTTGTTGCTCAACATTGTCCACACTGTTTTCTGTTACGGATGGAGCCTGTTCTATATTTTGTGCCAATTGTATTCCATGTCGTAATTCCGACAATTTTTGAGCATTGATGATTGGAAGCGAGCGCTCCGTATGTTTTATAGTAGCTCTTTTTCCTTTCTCAAAGCTTGACCTAATACCGTAAGTTGAAATCATACGCCGTTTTAACGCTGCTGCCTCATTTTCTTTAGAATTTTCCTCTTCTTGAGTTTCCGGTATTTCTGTATGGTTAGCCTGTGGACTCATTAAGTGAACAGGTTTTCCTTCAACTACATCTTGTAAGCCTGGCAGTTTTTCTTTCAGTAAGTCTTTTAAAGTTTCTGGTTTTCTTTTATTTTTGACTGGTTTTTCTATCGGTTTAACAACCGGAGTTGATGGATTGATTATTTTTTCTTCTACTGGTACTACTTGTTTCGGTTCGAACTTATTTTCTATCGGTGCTTCATGTGTCTCCAATTTTTTCTCAAATTTTTCTTCTACCATAGGAATAACTGGTTCAAAATGAGTCTTCACTTTTTCTACTTCTGGGGCAACATGAGTCGCAAAATAATTATCCAATTTTTCTTGTGGTTCAATGATCAATTTTTCTTCGATCGGTGCAGCATTGGAATCTACGGTATTCTTCATTATTTCTACTGCTGGTGCAGCATGAGATTCTACCTTGCCCTTTAATTTTTCTACTGCTGGTGCAGCATGAGATTCTACCTTGCCCTTCAATTTTTCTACTGCTGGTGCAGTATGAAATTCTTCGTTGCTCTTCAATTTTTCTACTGCTGGTGCAGCATGAAATTCTACCTTGTTCTTCAATTTTTCTACTGTTGGTTCAACGTGATATTCTACGTTACTCTTTAATTCTTCTACTGTTGGTTCAACGTGATATTCTACGTTGCTCTTCAATTTTTCTACTGCTGGTTCAACGTGATATTCTACGTTGCTCTTCAACTTTTCTTCGACCGGTGCAACATGGGATTCTACATGATTCTTTACTTTGTCTTCAACCGGTGTAATAACCATTTCGAGGTTATTTTTCACTTGATCTTCTACTGGTGGAAAGAACAATTTCGATTTGTTATTAACAGTTTCTTCCTTTTGTTCGTCATCTACTGATTTTCCTTTGTCGATTGAATTTGGTATTATGATTCTTCCTCTTTTTACTAATACTTTTTTTGTTCGCTTCTTTATTTTATTTAAATTCTTTTTAGGAACCTCCACTTTTTCTTCAAAGGTATTTTCCGTTACTTCGGATGTTCCTGTTTTTTGCAGAACTACCTTTTGTTCATTTTCTTCGATTAAATCTTTTTTTGGTATCGTTTGTTCTTCGATAATTTGGTTTTTTTTTACGTGTGATTCTATATCTGAAATATCCACAGCTGTGCTTGATGATTGAACGGTTTCACTTACTTTTTCCGCTACTTCTTCGGTCAGCTCTCGTTTCTTTCTTGGACTGACTTTGACAACACATGATTGCTGCATTTTAAGTTTGACAGGTGGATAAGCAGGCTGGGTTATATACATCAGAGGATTATTCACCGTATCTCCAATTTTTCTTTCCACTTTGCTCCCCCCTTACTCACTCGTTTCGTACCTAGTTTATGCAGCACCCATGATGAATGTGCCCATAATTTTTCCATGACGAATAATTAGTAGAATTGTTTTGGACAAATCATATATTTTTAATTGAAACCTATAAAACAAGGAGTTGAGAAATTTCTTTTCTATCAAGCTGATTAGGGGAATTCATCATGAAGCATTTTAGTTTAAATATCTTACAATATTTTTTTAACATAAAACGAAAAATTAATAATGGGGCATTAGAAGGAAGTATGAAAGGAAAATAGGTAAAAAAATGAATGGGATGGTGGCATTTGCCCTAAACTCCTAAATATAACGCACTAATTTTTAAAAAAAAGAAAAACAGCAAATTAGAGAATTCACTGTTTTTCCGTTGCTTTTAAAAAAGCCATTCCTTATCCCATTATTAAAAGCCAATAATATGATATCCGGAGTCAACATGGATATTTTCCCCGGTAATTCCTCTTGAAAGATCGCTAAATAAGAATAATGCAGTGTCACCAACTTCTTCTTGAGTTGTCGTACGGCGCAATGGTGCTTTTTCTTCGATTTCCTTTAAAATGACATTAAAATCACTAACACCTTTTGCTGAGAGCGTTCTAATTGGTCCAGCGGAAATTGAATTGACACGGATGCCATGCTTTCCAAGGTCGTTTGCTAAATATTTAACACTCGCATCTAAAGAAGCTTTCGCCACACCCATGACATTGTAATTCGTCATGACGCGTTCGCCGCCTAGATACGTTAATGTTACAATGCTTCCGCCTTCAGGCATTAAATCTTTAGCAACTTTTGCAACCGCTGTTAGTGAATAAGAACTAATATTATGGGCGAGTAAAAATCCTTCACGGGTTGTATTCATATAATCGCCTTTTAACTCTTCCGTTTTAGCAAAAGCAATGCAATGGGCAACACCATGAATTACTCCAACTTTTTCTTTGATTTGTGCAAAAGCTTGTTCAATACTTTCATCACTCGTTACATCACATGGCAATACGAGTGAATCTTCTTGATCCAATGTTTCTACTAATTCACGTACACTTTTTTCCAAACGTTCACCGGCATATGTAAATACGAGCCTTGCTCCAGCCTTATGTAAAGATTGAGCGATTCCCCAAGCGATGCTTCGCTTATTGGCAACACCCATAATGACATATGTACGACCTTGTAAAGAAATCATTCGTTCTTCCTCCCTTTTCAAACTTTTCAATCTTTTTAGTGCAAACAATTTTTTTAATCATCCCATTAAGTTTGGTAATAAAGGAAAATTATTGGGCCAAAAGATGGCCCAATATACTTCCATCCATTGTATTTGTTCTTATAAAAATACAATTTTTCCATTTTACATTATATCATATCTCTATCCGGTCTATAGTAATTTTTAGCAATTTGAACTTCTATTAATAGTTTAAAAACCACTCATAATTTTTTACAAACTTCATCCGTCAATTACCATACTCAAACACTCGTCGCAACTCTTCCACATATTCTTTTGAACCAGTGACGATTAAACGGTCATCTAGCTGCAGTTCTGTATCACCATGCGGAACAATCGAATCTTTGCCGCGGAAAATCCGAACAAAAATAACATCTCCTAAAAAAGGAAAATTGCGAAGCAAAATTCCCGCATAACGCGGATTTTTCATATTAATTTGATACAAGGCGTTTTCTTCTGTAGTCAAAATATTGATAAGGCTTGGCGATTCTATCATCGCTTTTAACAATGTTTTCGTTGAGAAAATAACAGAAAACACGTCAATATTATGATTTCTTAATTTCTTTTCAAAATCAGGTGATTCTGCTCTTGCAATTACGCGGTCAATTCCGTATTGTTCTTTCGCATAAATAGCTATATCCGCATTCGTTTGATCATCACTTGTAAATACGACTAAAACGTCAACATTAAAAACATGATTTTTTTCTAGTATATCGATAGAATAATCTTCAATTTCTACAATATGAAATAGCGAACTTGAATGAAGATTTTCAATTTTTTCCTGTTTTACGTGATAAATAAACGTCTCATAATGGTCAGGTGATAATTGGCGTGTGACCGGTAATGTCGTTTGATTAGCACCGATAAATCCGACTTTTATTTTAGGAACGGAAATATGGTGGTTAGGGAAAAATTTTCGAAACATGATCGGCGATAAAATGCTTGAAATGACAGCAACTAAAATAAGTGCATCTGATTCTTGGGAGGAGAGTATTTCCATCCGTTCCCCAATGGTCGCTGCAGCAATGACAAGCGATAAAGTAGATGTTAATAAAAATCCAGAGGCTAAAACTGTGTTCCAATCAAACCATTTTCTCATTACAATAGCAGGCAAGATTTTTGAAACAAACAACGCAGCTAATAAAAGTGGGATTAATAATAAAATTTTAGCATCGCTAAACAATTCCCATAAATTTAACCGAACTCCAACCATTACAAAAAAGATTGGGATCAAAAATCCATACCCAAATGAATCAAGTTTATGAACCATGTCTTGATTCGGCGAGAGAAGCGAAACAAGAACCCCTGCAAGGAACGCACCTAAAATATTTTCTGCACCAAGCGTTTCTGATAAGCCTACCAAAAGAATAATCAAGGCAAAAACAGCGCGCATATCAATTTGGATCGTTCCTTTTGCCATCGTTTCCAAAAATGATTGGTGCCTGAAATATTTTCCAACAAAATAAAGAAGCACACCAGCACCAAATAAAATTAGTAAAAGCCACATATTTCCTTGATCTTCGCCATACATGGAAACGAAAACAGCAAGCAGCACCATCGTGACTAAATCAGCAATGACGGCTACTAACAAAATCGTTTGCCCGATCGATGTTTGCATTATTTGTGCTTCTTTTAATGTCGGAACAACTACACCTAAAGAAATCGTCGAAATAATTAAAGTCATAAATAAAGCATTTTTCACAAATCCTGTCCAAACAAACAATAGTGACAAACCATAAGCCAAAATAAAAATGCCAATAAAATATATGGATGCAACCTTAAAAGTATTTACATTTTTATTTTCTTTTTGTTTGCCAGAAGCAAATACTGAAAAATCAATTTCGACTCCGCTTAAAAACATTAAAAAGATAATACCTAATAATGAAAGGGTTTCTAGCCACATATCAGAATGGACTAAATTAAAACCACTTTCTCCAATGATTAGACCAACTATGATTTCTGCAACCACGACTGGAATCATATTTAATTTCAGTCGATGCAACAAAATTGGCGTAAGAAAAGCGGCCAAGAGGACTATGGCCAATGATGAAACAGACGCATGCGCTTCGATAAACGAACACCTCCATCGTTTTTTTGGTGGTTGGTTTTATAATAAGTCTTGCTGTTTAGGTCGTTAGTGAGGTGCAAACCCTTATTAAACTAAATAATTCATTAATAGGGTTGCGAGTCCAAAGTAAATTAGAATGCTAATGATATCATTTAATGTTGTAATAAATGGTCCAGATGCAACTGCAGGATCGATTTTAAATTTATGCATGACTAATGGAATTAAGGCACCGGTCATCGTTGAAACGGTCAGCGTACAAAAAATCGCAGTACCGACTAACAATCCTAAATAGAAGTTATGTTGCCATACATCTACAATAAGCATAACAAGAATCCCGCATACAAATCCAATGATAAGCCCTGTACCAATTTCTTTTTGCAGCAATTGCACTTTGCTATTATGATCACTTTCTCCAAGGGCTATTCCACGGACAGCTATAGCAAGCGCCTGCGTTCCAGTATTTCCGGCCATACCGGCAATCAGCGGGATAAAGACAGCCAAAATAGATACTTTATTTAAAGTTTCCTCAAATCGTCCGATTAAGCTAGCTGTAAACATGCCGAGAAGTAATAAAATAATGAGCCAAGGGAGCCGCTTTTTTGCTGCTGAAAAAGCTGAATAACCATTGCCTTCCCCATCTGGTACACCAGCAAGTTTTGAATAGTCCTCTGATGCTTCTTCTTCGATAACATCCATAATATCGTCAACTGTTATGATTCCTAATAAATGTCTTTGATAGTCAAGAACGGGCAGAGCTACAAAGTCATAGTCCATCATCATCCGTGCAACGTTTTCTTGGTCTTCACTGACAGAAACGTAAACGACGCGATCATTCATCACTTCAGAAACGAGCTTGTTGTCATCAGCAATGATTAAATCTCTCAAAGACAATACACCAACAAGCCTTTTTTCATCATCGACAACATAGATATAATAGATTGTTTCTGCATCTGGGGCTTCCGATTTTAAGATTTTCATTGCTTCGCGGATCGTTTTATTAGCGGAGATTGCCACAAATTCCGTTGTCATAATGCTTCCAGCAGTTTTTTCTTCATAATGAAGCAAATCTTTAATTTCTTTAGCAGCTTCATCATCCATGATAGTCAAATAGCTTACGACTTGGTCTTTTTCAAGTTCATTTAATACATCGACCGCATCATCGGCATACATTTGGGCAAGCATTTCTGCAACATAGGAAGGGGCCATTTCATGAAGTATTTTTTCCTGGTCTTCGCTGTCGAGATTATGAAACAATTCCGCCATTTCAGCCGGTGACAAATATGTATAAATTTGTTTTCTAATATCCTCTTCCTGGCTTACGAAAAATTTTGCTTGATCGTATGGATGAACTTCAAGAAATTCTTTTCGAAAAGCATCGATATCATTTTTTTGAATAGCATTCATTAATAAAGAAGCAAATTCCTCATCCATTTTCTTTTTCGTATCTGGCATACCGCTCACCCCTACCTTTTATTATGTAGATTTTCCACACGACCCATAAAACCTTTTTTATCGTAAAATGGTACCTATTATTTGTCAAACCTTTTCTAATCCTTTTCAAGTCGCTTGAATTTCGTTAAGATAGGATAGGGAAGAAAGCATCAATAGAAAGGAACTATTGTTATGGAAAGTGAAAAGGAAAAAGCTCCTTATCAGAAGATAGATGTAGCTCTTATTATTATTGTTTTATTATTAGGTACAGTCAGTTTAATAGCCATTTATAGTATTCAACCATCTCTTCCGGCCAAACTGCAAAATTACAATTTTGTAGGGAAACAAGTCCTTTGGTATTTTATTGGTTTTATTGCCATTGCTTTAACAATGATTATTGATTTTGACCGTTTTAAAAATTTCTCTTGGTATTTGTATGGTTTTGGTCTCATTCTTTTACTTGGACTGGAAGTGTTAGGACCATCGAAAATTGCTCCAGTTATCAATGGTGCTGTCAGCTGGTATGTTCTTCCTGTTGTCGGAAACCTACAGCCAGCGGAATTAATGAAAATATTTTTAATTATTTTGTTAAGCCAAGTAATTGTAAAACATAATGAAACATATCCTGACGACCGCACGATCAGAGAAGACTTGATTTTGTTAGGAAAAATCCTAGGGATCACAGCTGTACCGTTGTTATTAATTTTAAAACAACCAGATTTAGGAACAGCCATCGTAATTTCTGCAATCGTCGGCTCACTTCTGATTGTCTCTGGAATCAAGTGGCGGGTATTAGCCGGTATTGCAGTAAGTGGATTACTCATGATTGGGTTATTAGTTTTTATATATTTTGTCAACCCGGATTTTATAAAAACATACGTTCTTAAAGAGCACCAATTAAACCGCTTCTATGGATGGCTTGCACCTCATGAGTTTGCAAGTAACTATGGATTCCAGTTGGTTAAATCACTGCTCGCTATCGGTTCCGGGCAGCTGCAAGGGAAAGGTCTAATGAACGGCCAAGTATATTTTCCTGAAGCGCATACCGACTTCATATTTGCAGTCATTGGTGAGCAATTTGGATTTATTGGAGCGAGCATTGTAGTTTCTTTGTTCTTCTTATTAATATACAGAATGATTCATACAGCGCTTGAAAGTCATGATCCTTATGGAAGTTATTTATGTACCGGAGTCATTGGTATGATCACATTCCAAGTGTTTCAAAATATTGGTATGACCATTCAGTTAATGCCTATTACCGGTATTACCCTCCCTTTTATCAGCTATGGGGGTAGTTCACTGCTCACGAGTATGATAGCTGTAGGAATCGTGTTAAATGTTCGTTCTCGTACACGAAAGTATATGTTTGGAAACTAGCGGCAATATTTTTAAAGACTGTGAAATCGGCAATGATGCCGATTTCTATTTTTATTCATGAGACACAAGAAAGGGGGCCTTATATTGTTTGATATTATCGGTGATATTCATGGCTGCTTTCAAGAATTCGTGGAATTAACAAAGAAGCTGGGATACAAATGGGATGAAGGTTTTCCGGTTCATCCGCAAAAAAGAAAGCTCGTGTTTGTCGGTGATTTAACAGATCGCGGTCCAGAATCGATAAAAATGATGGAAATGGTTTATACCCTTGTCATCGAAAAAAATTCAGCTTTCTATGTCCCTGGAAACCATTGCGATAAATTATATCGTTTTTTCTTAGGGAGAAATGTGCAAATCAAACATGGGTTGGAAACAACCGTTGCTGAATATAATAATCTCTCAGAAAAAGAAAAAACAAAAGTCCGCTCCCATTTTATGAAACTTTTTGAACAAGCACCATTATATTTAGAGCTCGACGATGGTAAATTAGTTGTTGCCCATGCTGGCATACGTCAAGATTATATTGGCAAAACTGGCAATAAAGTAAAAACTTTTGTTTTATATGGTGATATTACAGGCGAAACAAATCCGGATGGTACGCCTGTCAGAAGAGATTGGGCGAAACATTATAAAGGTGATGCGTGGATCGTTTATGGCCATACACCTGTTGAAAAGCCTCGGCAAATAAATAAAACATGGAATATTGACACAGGATGTGTTTTTGGCGGAATGCTAACAGCCCTACGCTATCCTGAGATGGAAACCGTTTCCGTTCCATCAACAATGCCAAAAGTTCCAGAAAAATTTAGGCAATTCGATTAAAGCCGGTGCCGTAGACGGTACCAGAGACGGTACACCAGAGGGGTCTGGCACCACACCGCAGATAAAAAAAAGCGCCTTTTATAGCGCTTTTGCTATTTATGTTATTAAATTTTTCATATCTTCTGGAAGTGGTGTTGAAAATTCTAATTCTTTTCCAAGCAGCGGGTGGTAAAAACGAACATATTTACTATGCAATGCTTGTCTTTCAATCCAATCTTTTTTTCCTCCATATAGATCATCCCCTACTAATGGATGTCCAATATGGGACATGTGAACCCGGATTTGGTGCGTTCGTCCGGTTTCCAGTTTTAGAGAGACAAGTGTCCGATCTTTCAATCGTTTTATGACACGATAATGTGTAATTGCATCCTGTCCGTCATTTCTTACAACCCGCTCGATAATGCTCTCTTCTTTTCGTCCTATTGGAGCATCAATCGTTCCACTATCATATTCTACCAATCCGTGAACGACCGCTTCATATGTCCGCTCAATCCGTTTATTTTTTTGTTCCAATGAAAATAATGAATGGACAAAGCGATTTTTGGCTATGATCATTAAGCCTGACGTATCTTTATCTAATCGGTTCACGATATGAACCGTAGATTGTAATCCTATTTTTTCATAATAATGAATAAGCGCATTAGCCAATGTCCCTTTTGGATGTTCCCGGGATGGAATGGATGGCATAAAGGGCGGTTTATTTATGATAAGTATAAAGGAATCTTCATAAATAATATCGAGTGGGATATCTTCGCCTTTCATCCCACAACTAGGGGTTTCCGGCGGAAATTGAACGGCCAAACAGTCCCCTTCCTCAAGCACTGCACGAACCGTGACAGGATGGCCATTCAACAAAATCGTGCCCCCTTTAAATTTAATATCAGTAAGGGCACGTCTAGAAATTCCTTTTTCCTCAAGTAAAAACTCTCTTATAAGCATACCAGCATGCTCTTTTTCTATCGTCCATTTCAATTGAAATGCGTTCACATCAACCACCATATCTTTTTTTTATGATGCCATCCTTTCTTAGAGGGTGTTTTTTACTACCCACAGTTTAGTAAATTTGTTGTTTTTTCAATACGAACCCACTTGCCCTTGGGTAATAAATTAGAGTTGGGCGGCCACGTTGCGCTATTCTTTTCTGATATAAAAATCAAGATGTTTTTTTCAAACATTCGGACGATCAAGATGACAATCGCCATCCCTTGTCCGAAACAGATTCAACCCTAACTAACCAATTGGGCTATACCTCTCAAATTCCTTAGGGTAAAAGCTTTCCTCAAATAAGATAAAAGATCTCTAGCTCCACTACTTTTTTCCTCGGATAAAATACAATCGCTTTCCGACTTAGCGTTTAAAAATAGTTTGGTACAACTTGCACGGTTACCCAGAAATATAGAAAAATACAAAAACTCATATTTCAAAAGCGATCCCCAAGACCTAGGGGGCTAACCAGAAACCAGAAATATAGTAAATGCAATAATTCTTTCATCGTTTATTTATTTCATCCGGTAAAAATTTCGGTCTTTCATCTCCTACGAACGAATCACGAACCCGATTCCAAAACGGAAATGGACGATAGCGGGCAAATCTTACTTTTTGATCAGCAACACGGCATTGGATAGACTTAACATCATTATGTAAAATTGTTTTGTGATCGACTGTAACTAAAAGATCAGTTTCTTTCTTTGGTCGTAGTAATAATGTATGATGGGCAGGCAAAATCAAAGGCGACCCAATTGTTCGGAAAACGCGGTTATTAATTGACGCCATTTCCGTTACTTGAATCGCTTCAATCGATGGATGGATGATCGCACCGCCTAATGCTTTATTATAAGCGGTACTGCCCGATGGAGTTGATACGCATAGTCCATCGCCACGGAATGTTTCAAATTTCTGTCCCTTAATTTCAACATCAATAACGAGTGAACCTTCTGTCGCTCTAATAGTAGCTTCATTTAGTGCCAAATACAGCGTCTCTTTCCCTCCGTCAATATGGCGGACAATCGTTTCAAGAATTGGGTATTCCACGACAGAAAACGGAGTGCGCGCTAATTCAATGACCAGCTTTTCTATTTCAGATGGAACCCAATCGGCATAAAACCCAAGATGCCCTGTATGGACACCAACAAAAGCTGTTTTGTCTAATCGGTGCTGATATTGATGAAAAGCATAAAGGAAGGTACCGTCACCACCAATGGATATGACAATATCTGGCTCCTTTTCATCAAAGATTAGATTGAAATCCAATAAATAGTTTTTCATTTTCATCTTCAATGCATTTGAGGTTTGATCCCCTCTAGACGTAATCGCAAATTTCATAACAACCGACTTCCATTCCTTTTATAATTATAGTAATAGTTTATCACATAATGTGCTTCATTTTAATTCCATTGATTTTAATACAGATATCTATCATAATATTATATGTATGCTATCATCCTTATTTTTAGGAGTTTTTTTATGAGTCAAGAGATTGAGATTGAATTTAAAAATTTACTTACAAAAACTGAATTTGAAGCATTCAAAACTTCTTTCAATATTACAGATGATGATTTCATCACCCAAGAAAACCATTATTTTGATACGCCTAACTTTTTACTCAAATCACGACAATCCGCTCTTAGAATTCGAAAAAAACAAGATGTCTATTTTCTTACACTTAAACAGCCTCATAAAGAAGGTCTACTTGAAACGCATCAAAAAATAACGGAAGAAGAAGCAAAATTGCTTTTATCTAACAAAGCTGAAGTGTTCATAGACGGCGAAGTGAAAGAAGCGATTCTCAAGCTAGACATTGATCCACAAGCAATTACTTATTTAGGAACATTAAAAACGAATCGTGCAGAAATCCGCGATGGCGAAAATCTGCTAGTTCTTGACCATAGTTTTTATTTAAATCATGAAGATTATGAGCTAGAATATGAAGTTCAAAATAAAGAAACAGGCAAAGAAAGATTTTTAGCACTTCTACAGCAGCACAACGTCCCTTTAAGACCTGCTAAAAATAAAATATTGAGATTTTTCGAAACAAAAGCTAAAGAGGAAGAGAAATCATGAAAATCGATGCCAATCAACTGAAAACATTAATGGAAATACAAGCATTAAGAAGTTTTAATTATTCATCAAAATCAATAGATGTCCAATCTGATCCTTTTTCGGACTTTTTGCAATTAGAAATTGCGAAATTGCAGACGAAATTGCCATCAGATGAACAAAATATTAGCAAAAGGTCTCAATCTTTAACGCCGCTAGTTTTAGAAGAATTACAAGCCTTAACACCAAACTTTCATATACATAAATATACTCTTCCACCTGCAGAAAAAAGAGACCTTTCTACCGCCTATGACAGCATCATAGAAGAAGCTGCAGCAAAGTATGGCGTAGATGCCAGTTTGATCAAAGCTGTCATTAAACATGAGTCAAATTTTAATCCTCTAGCCAAAAGCAAGGCTGGAGCAGCCGGTTTGATGCAGTTGATGCCGGCAACTGCAAAAGGTCTCGGTGTAAAAAATGTTTATGATCCAAAAGAAAACATTGAAGCGGGAACAAAATATTTAAGAAAAATGTTGGACAAGTATAATGGGAATGTTGAGCTTGCTCTTGCCGCCTATAATGCCGGTCCAGGCAATGTAGATAAATATAATGGGATCCCTCCTTTTAAAGAAACGATCGCCTATGTTAAAAAAGTAACGAATACCTACTTTTCTTAATACAAAACGCCTTTCCTAGACTTGGCTCTAGGAAAGGCGATTTTTTTAATCAAGATCATCCCTTTTATTTTTTCCCTTCATAAAACGATAAGCTAAGTAAGCAATATAAAGCGGTGCGGCTATATAAATAAGATAGGGAAATTTAATATAAGTTCCTTTATAAATCACATATAAAAGGCAGCCAATAAATAAAGTTACAATCGTGCCGTATTTCGGCAAAGGAACTTCTTTTAAACTTGGAATGCGAATGCGGCTAACCATTAAAAAGCATAGAGCGGTAAACACAACTGAAATGATAATATTTGGGATATAATTTCCAAATAACGTTAATAAAGCCAATATCCCGCCAGCTGCTGTGATCGGTACGCCAATAAAATAATGCAAAGATGATTTCGTTGAGCTTATATTAAACCTTGCTAATCGATAGGCTCCGAACAATGGAAATAAACCCGCAACGATGAAACCTAATAATCCGAATTGAAAAAAATATGTATAATATACTAAAAATGATGGCGCTACCCCAAAGGTAACAATGTCAGCAAGGGAATCCAATTCTTTTCCTAAAGAACTATCAGCTTTTAGCATTCTAGCTAATCTTCCGTCCATACTATCAAGCATCATACCAATTAAAATTAAAATTGCAGCATTGTTAAACTCCCCGTTCGCCGCAAAACCAATCGACAAAAAACCGCAATAAAGATTTCCTAATGTAAACATATTTGGAATCGATTTCGTTATTCGCATAAATGGTGTCACACCTCATCATTTGAAGAATCAATTTCACATATGATTTGTTTTGCTTCATAAATATTGAATCCTAAAAACAATCATTTTGCAACTTAATTTAATGATTCTTTTCCACTTCTTTACTAATAGAGGCAAATAGTTCAAAAGCACAATATTTGCCGGAACCATGCGTCGTTGCTAAAATAAAAGTAATATTTCCTGAACAGAAAGGAGATCTTCATGGTTTTTAACGGTTCGGGTGCCAGCAAGGAAATGAAAAAATGTTGCTGGAACAATATAATTGCCAAACAGGTAGAAATTTATGTTTTTATCGATCCCCTTTGCCCTGAATGCTGGGCACTGGAGCCATTATTAAAAAAATTGATAATTGAATATGGAGATAAATTTTGTATTCGACACGTATTAACTGGACGGTTAACATCTCTAAATATTTCAAAAAAAGCTCCATCAGAAATTGCGAAAAATTGGGAGCGCACAGCTAGTAAATCCGGAATGTCCTGTGATGGCGATGTTTGGTATGAAGACCCGATTTCTAAACCTATTACAGCTTTATTAGCAATTAAAGCCGCTGAACTGCAAGGAAAAAGGGCCGGTATGCGTTTTTTAAGAAAACTGCAAGAATGCCTATTCCTTGAGAAACAAAATATTACGAAAAAAGATGTATTAATTTCCATTGCTAAAGAAGCAGGTTTAGATGTTGAAGAATTCAGTAAAGATCTTCTCTCAGAAACATCCTGTAAGGCCCTTCAATGTGATTTGAAAATTACACGGGAAATGGAAGTTGAAGAAAGTCCAACTCTTGTTTTTTTTAATAATGAAAAAATTGAAGAAGAAGGCATTAAACTTTCCGGTTCTTTCCCATATGAAATATATGTTCAAGTGTTAGAGGAAATTTTGCAAAGAAAACCGATTGCAAAATCCCCTCCCCCGTTGGAAGAATTTTTGGCTCATTTCAAATTTGTGGCTACGAAAGAAATTGCTGTCGTTTACAATTTAACTTGTCAAGAAGTAGAGAAAAAAATGAAGAAGTATCTTTTAAATCAAATCGTTGAGCGTGTACCAGTGAAGTATGGGACGTTTTGGCGGTACATCAAAGACAGAGATTAAGCCAATGAACTTCTGCCCTTCTATAATATTAATACAAGAGAACCAGCCATATAAAAATAAAAAGAAGGTTAGATCAGTCTAACCTTCTTTTTATGTCTTATTCGACAGGGGGGTGGGAGAAAGTTTCACGGTCAAACAAAGGGGTTATGTTTGTTTGTGATTAACTTTACGAATTTATAATAACAAGTTCTTTTTCCTGTGACAACGAGATTGTTAATACTTTCACAAAACTGTCACTTTTCTTTTCCAATAATTTTCATAAATTAGACAAGGTTTTTCATCCAATGTCTGTTCATGAATGAAAAGAAAAGTGCATACGCTGATATCGGAGGTGGAATTGTGAACAAAATTTTACTCGCCATAGGCGTGCTCCTCATTTTCGCAAGTTTTTGCTTTTATTTACTTGGATTAATGAGAATTTTTCCATTTTTTTATACTGCTATTCCGCTCTTTTTATCAATTTTTTTTACCGTTCAAATTTGGAATAACCGCAACCGCTTCCGGATGCGACCAAGAAGGAAAAGTTCCCAACATTAAATGAAAAATAAAGAGACATTCGTGCAAACAGTTTCTTTTCACGAATGTCCCTCTATTTACAGCATCTTATTTTTAGCTTAACAATTGTTCCATTTCCGTTAATTTTTCATCAAACATTTTTAACGCTTCTTTGATTGGTTCGCTTGATGTCATATCAACACCGGCACGTTTTAAAATTTCAATCGGATAATCAGAACTACCCGCTTTCAAAAACTCCTCAATGTACCTGTCAACAGCAGGTTTGCCTTCCTCTAAAATTTGCTTCGCTAATGCACTAGCTGCGCTGAATCCTGTAGCATATTGATATACATAATAATTGTAATAAAAATGAGGAATTCTAGCCCATTCCAACCCGATTTCTTTATCGATAACAATGCCATCTCCAAAATATTTTTTATTTAAATCATAATACAACGAAGTTAAGAGTTCAGCCGTTAATGCCTCTCCTTGAGCGGCTTTTTCATGAATGAGATGCTCAAATTCAGCAAACATCGTTTGACGGAACACAGTACCGCGGAAGCCTTCTAAATAATGATTTAAAATGTAAAGTTTTTTCTGCTTATCTGTTTCATTTTTTAATAGATAATCATTTAATAACGCTTCATTGCACGTAGAAGCCACTTCAGCTACGAAAATCGAATAATTCGCATATGGATACGGCTGTGTTTTACGAGTATAGTAGCTGTGAACTGAATGGCCTAATTCATGGGCAAGTGTAAACAAGTTATTTACATTATCTTGCCAATTCAATAAAATATACGGATTTGTGCCATAAGCCCCTGAAGAATACGCTCCGCTTCTTTTGCCTTCATTTTCATGAACATCAATCCAACGGTTGTCAAATGCTTCTTGCAAAATTTGCTGATATTCTTCCCCGAGTGGCGCCAATCCTTTGATAACCAATTCCTTTGCTTCTGGGTACGTGATTTCCATTTTCACGTCTTTTACGAGCGGTGTGTAAAGATCATACATATGGAGCTCATCTACACCAAGTACTTTTTTCCGTAATGCCACGTAACGATGCAATAAGTGCAAATGATCGCTCACAGTCTCAACTAATGTATCATAGACGCTTTCAGGAATGTTGTTGCTGTCTAGGGCAGCTTCACGCGCTGATTTATAACGGCGCACGCGAGCAAAAAAGTTATCTTTCTTTATATTTCCGCTTAATGTGCTTGCAAATGTATTTTTAAATTTTCCGTATGTTTCATATACAGCTTTAAAAGCATCTTCCCGCACTCTTCTGTCTGAGCTTTCAAGGAAGCGAAGATAACGGCCATGGGTAACTTCGACTTCTTCCCCGTTTTCATCAATGATGGCAGGAAATTTCATATCAGCATTATTCAACATACCAAATGTATTGCTTGGGCTTCCCATTACTTCTGAAGCTTGTGCGAGAATTGCTTCTTCATTTTCTGAAAGAATATGTGGACGCATACGGTTTAATTCATCCAAAACATGTTCATATAATTTCAAATCTTCATGTTCATTTAAGAATGATTTTAACTTTTGTTCATCCATCGCTAAAATTTCTGGATCAATAAACGAAAAACTGCTGCTCGCTTCTGTGTATAAATTTTCAGCGCGGGCATTCAAACTTTGATAAAAAGAGTTTGTTGTATCTTGGTCATAGCGCATGTGGGCATACGTATAAAGCTTGCCCAATCTTTTTGAGATTTCATATTGTGTATGTAAAGCTTGATACAATGTTTCCGCTGATTCACTTAATTTGCCGCGGTATTGTTCAATTGTAGGAATCATATTTTTGATCTCTTTAAATTCTATCTCCCAATCATCGTCTGTAGGAAAGATATCTTCCAAGCGCCATGTATCTTCAACCGGGATTTCGCTTCGTTTTGGCAATGACTTTGCTTTTTTTTCTTCAGCCATTTTACAAACCTCCAAATGAAAAATTTTCCTCTAATCTAGTATATCCTAACATCTTTTATATATAAAAATTTATTCACTCGAGATTGCTATTCATCTTTCAACAATTCAGACAATACTTTTTCCCGATTTTGCAAAAAATATTTCGTTATCAAATAATGATTCGTCTCCTCATAGGAAACCTCACGAATTTCTTCATCATCAAAACTATAAATTTGTGAATTTGGAAATCCTAACAAAATCGGCGAATGAGTAGCAATTATAAACTGAACATTTTCGCTTGATACTAAATTATGGATAATCCTTAAAAACGTTAATTGTCGTGCCGGAGATAGGGCGGCTTCCGGCTCATCTAATAGATAGATAGCTTTTCCCTTAAATCGATTTTTAAATAATGATAAAAACGATTCACCATGAGATTGTTCATGAAGGGATTTTCCACCATAATCTTTAAAACCAGTTGTATCAATTTCATCCATGTAAGTTGCAAAATGATAAAATGTTTCCGCGCGAAAAAAGAAACCATTTGTTATTTTCGGAAGCCAAGATAATCGAACAAAGTCTCTTAAAGAAGATTGTGATGAATAAACTTCATACGTATTATGACGGCTTCCACCAGCGGTATGAAACCCTGCCACATCCGCAATAGCTTCCAGCAACGTAGACTTGCCAGTCCCATTTTCCCCGACAAAAAAAGTAACCAGACTATTAATTTGAATATAGTCTAAATTTTTTATAGCTGGGATAGAAAAGGGATATTGTTTATAATTTGGAATTTTTTCATGGAGAATCGTAACTCTTCGTAAAAACATATTTATCATCCTTAAAAGGTTTCATAAAATACAAAGAATTTACCATTAATTATATTAAATTCTGTTTTTTTATATGTTTCAACTTTCTATTTTGTTTTTTCCCTTAACGGTCATTTATCTTTCCTATATTTTTCAAGATTGTTTAGTCTTTTCCATACATCACGATCAAGCTGACATGCATTTTCCACATTTTGCGGGATGATTATTTCTGTTTCCTTTTGAAAAAGCGTCATGCTTCCCGTTCGCTTTAACACCCCAAGCTTTTCAAGCTTTTGTAAATATTCCAATATTGCAAATGAGTAGTGGCTATCTTTAATAAACGGCAATTGGCGAATAACAAAAAAACCTTTCCTCACTTCTTCCTTAAAACGATGAAAAATGGTATGAAATGATATGGTCTCCCCTCTTCTAGATGGAATAATAAATTTTACTAATATCCACCCTTGCCAAAGAATCGCTTCTGTTTGCATCCAAATCATTGATTTAACGGGTATTCCAGCTTCACCAGGTAGTAAGCTAATAGGACAACCATTTTCGTAAAAAAATCTTTTATAACAGGTCGAAAGATATAAATGCGTATTCGTACGAAACCGCTGTTTTAAAGATAGCCAACTCTCCTTACATTCAAAATTTCTTCCTTGCTTCCATTGAAAAAGTTGGGAAAAATTTATTTTGCATGCAGGAACGATTTCGGTTGATGCTGTAAAAGTCGTTGAACTGAATGGGAATAAGTTAGAAAGGATCGTAAATAGATTCGTAATTGGGCAATAATAGATTAATAGAGGTTGATGATGTAAGAAGTTTGCCATAGATAAGTCGAATGTGGAAAGTTTAATTGATAGATGCGAAACTTTTTTCAGCCGCGTCCTACCTGCAATCCAAATGGGGGTGATATGGTTTTGAAGATATAGGGCGGTGCGCTTTTTTAGAAGTTGTAAATCAATCTTTGAACATTGGTATTCGATAGCATAAGTTTTATTTTTCCACTGGAAGAACAAATCCGGACGCTGTTTAATTTCGGGGATATACTTTTCAAGTTCAACATGAAATCCTTGGTTTTGAAACCATTCATAAAGCTTGATTTTCCCTTGTAAATGGTAATCCGATTCCCGTTCAAATTCCTGCCCGCAATTCGTATTGTGAGCGTGTGCAAAATGCCAAATTCTTTTCGTTCCTGTCTTTAATATCACTTTTTCTTTGCAAACGGGGCAAATAAAATTCTCATTTTTCTTTAGTTCTTCTAATTCCACTTTGTTCTTAACCTTAACGAGCGAGATGATTCGTCCGTCTTCCGTTTGGGCTAATAACAATTAAACCACTCCTTTCATCGCAACATAATTCGACGAAAAGAGTGGTTTTCCTGCATGTATAAAAAATTTTATAATAACGGCGAAAATAAGCGGGCAAAAGACTCGTTCAACCGTTGGAGTATCGGTCGGTTTATATAGTCTTCAAGATGAACTTCTTTTGAATTTTCAATATCATTTAAGAAATCACGAACAAGCGTCTCTGTGCTTTTTGTTTTATATAAAAATGCATTTACTTCAAAATTTAAATGGAAGCTGCGCATATCCATATTAGCTGTACCAATCGATGCCAACTCGCAGTCAACTATAATGACTTTACTATGTAAGAAGCCGTTTTGGTATTCAAAAACTCGAACGCCTGCTTCCAGAAGTTCTTTATAGTACGATCTAGAACCGTAAAAAACTAGACGTTTATCCGGTTTGCCGGGCAATATTACTCGAACATCAATTCCCGATAAAGCAGCAACCCTTAAAGCTGATAAAATATCATCATCTGGAATAAAATATGGTGACTCAATCCAAATCGATTTTTTTGCAGAAGTTATCATTGCAAAAAATACACTTTTTATGACATTCCAAGTATTGTCGGGTCCACCAGACAGAAGCTGTACCCCTCCGAATTCTTCATCCTCTACAAGATTCGGCGATAAATAAACCGGCGTTAGCAATGTTTTGCCTGTTGTGTAGTACCAGTCTTGCAAAAAAATCAGCTGCAAACTTCTGACTGCTTCCCCTCGCACATAAAGGTGCGTATCTCTCCAAAAACCAAAGTATTCATTTTTCCCTAAATACTCATCACCTATGTTTAAACCGCCGACAAACCCGACATTGCCATCGACAACAACGATTTTCCTGTGATTTCGAAAGTTAATTTGGCTGTTCAAGCTTGGCAAATGAACCGGAGAAAATGGTTCAATTTCAACGCCAGCCTCTTTCAAATCGGAAATATAAGAAGAGGATAATTTCCAAGAGCCAACCGCATCATATAAAAAACGAACTTCGATGCCCGCTTTTGCTTTTTCCATCAATATTTCTTTAATTTCATTGCCGATATTGTCATCACGTACAATATAAAATTCCAAATGGATGTGGTGGGTTGCATTTTTCATTGCTTCAATCAATGCATTAAACGTTTGTTCTCCATTTGTTAACACTTTTGTTTCGGTATAAAAGGAAATTGGACTTTTTCCAATACGGTGAGCAAGGCGAAATAAGTTTTTTTGATGTTCTCCCATCTGATTTAGCTCTTTTTCGTTGATTTGTCTGTTCCCTTCTATTTTTGCAAAAGCTTGCTCATCGAGCCATGCTTTTTTTTCATATTTCTTTTTGTTTCTTCGATAATTCTGGCCAAACAACAAGTAAAAAATAAAACCTATAATTGGGAATACTGCCAATACAACCATCCAAGCAATGGTCGTCCGCGGATTTCGATTTTCCAAAAAAATAAAGAATCCTATAAATAAGGCAGAAATAGAAATAATGATACTGACCGTTCCTAATAGCCAGCCTTCCCAATAGTTTTTCGTTAACACAAGCACCGTTGTTAAGCCAATTAAAAAAATGCCAATTTGCATTCTTTTTTTCATAAGAAGATAACTCCTTACTACATATTATCCCATCAATTATAACGGAAATTTGTAAACTTTCCCATTAACTTTCGTAACAATAAAATGAAAAAACGGCTTCACCTGCGTGAAACCGAGAATATTGTTAGCTAATTAATGGAAAATGTTGTTTAATTTGCTGTAAAGCGTTTTGATGCATAATTTCTTTTCCGTATTCTTGGACGCGATGAATCGTTAATTTTGATTCAAATCCAAACTCAAGTATTTGAGCCAATCTGTCGTCTTCTTTTCCTTCTTCAAGGATTTCTTCATCAAATCCAATATATAAGTAGTATCTTCCTTCAAAGTGATACAAGCTGCTAGTCAAGCCTTCCGTATCAATATGATGGCTTAATCGAATGACGTCTTCAAAATCATGGAAGCCAATGAGGAAATGGATTGAATCTTCTGTAAAATCCTCATCTTCAAATGGAAAAACATCATATTGATCTTCAGGAGATTGATCTAAATCATCATCGACTAAGAAATTCTCGAAGTTTCCACCAACAGTTATATCAATATGTTTATCATTTCCAATTGGCAATTCAAGTTTTTGACCATCTTTTGACAATTGGGCTTTTGTCACAACAACTTCCAAGCCTTTTTCAAGTGCCTGCACTTGAATCCATAAAGGTCCATCTATTTTGAATTCTTCGCGATTGTTAACTTCATCCATCATTTCCCAGAATAATTCTTCACTTTTTTCACGGTTAAACCATATTTCATCACGATCAAATCCTCGATCTTCAATATCTCTGTATGTTACATAAAACTTTACAGTGTTTTCATTAATTCTTTCGATTTCCATTATTCTCTCTCCCTTCTAAACGAGATAAATTTGTGAAGGGACTACCTACCCCCGAGCTGTCGCTCTTCAAATGATAGTTATAATCTAAGATGCCCATAATATTTAAAATGTAACCTTGTACCTCTATTTTATGATAAAAAGAACTATAAGGGAAATAAAAAATTCGAATTAAGAAAAAACAGACTCACGTCCTTTCAGATAAATGAAATTCGAGAGGTTTTAGTTATAAATTGTATAAGCCTTGCATAAATTTAAGACTGAATGGACGAGGAGGCAATCACTTTGGATCTAGAATTTTTAACACAAATCATAATGATCATTGGGATTGATATCATTTTAGGAGGGGATAATGCGATTGTCATTGCGCTCGCCTGCCGCAATCTGCCTGTTGCAAAGCGGAACAAAGCTATTGTTCTCGGTACAGCTCTAGCCATCATCGTTCGCGTTTGTCTCACGATTATGGCTGTTACATTATTAATGATTCCTTATTTACAGCTTATAGGCGGTCTATTCCTCCTCTATATTGCCTACAATTTGCTGACAGAAGAGGGCGATGATATGAATAAAATTAGAGGAGGTACAACGACTTTCCAAGCTGTGAGAACCATCGTCTTAGCAGACATCGTGATGGGATTTGACAATGTACTCGCTGTAGCGGGTGCTTCCGGCGGCAAAATTATTCTAGTGATTTTCGGTTTGTTAATATCGATCCCAATCATCGTCTGGGGCAGTAAGATTATTTTAAAGATTATGGAAAGATTCCCAGTTGTTATTTACATCGGTGCAGCTATTCTTGCCTTAACTGCAGGAAAAATGATCGCAAACGAGGAACGAATAAAACCGCTTTTAGAAACGATTCATTACTCAAATTATATAATCCCTTCATTTGCAATTATGTTTGTCCTTTTAGCAGGATGGTTAAAAAAAACTTCTACGAAAAATGCGTAGAAGTTTTTTTAATTTACTAAACGTTGTGCTTCGCGTAATTGATACGTCCGGACTCGTCTTGGCAAGAAACGGCGAATTTCGTCCTCATTATAACCAACTTGTAAACGCTTTTCATCGATGATAATTGGCCGTCTTAATAAACCCGGGTTTTCACTGATCAATTTAAACAAATCTTGCAATGGCATAGTTTCCAAATCAACATTAAGTTCTTGAAAAATTTTCGATCTAGTTGAGATAATTTCATCCGTTCCATTCTCAGTCATTCTCAAAATTTGCTTTGCTTCTTCAATCGTTAGCGGTTCTGAAAAAATGTTTCTTTCTTTATAAGGTATTCCGTGTTCTTCAAGCCATGCTTTTGCTTTCCGGCAGGATGTACAACTAGGTGAAGTAAATAATGTAACCATACTTCATCACTCCAATCCATTTTAAAATATTTATTTAAACATTGACTATTACTTTAAAATTATTTTAATTTAGCTTCACTATCATTATACAATAAAACTTATAAGAAATATATAGTTTTATAAATATTTGTTTCATTTTATTGAACAATTTTTTTTACGTTTTTAGACCATCAATGGTTTCAAAAAAGATGAAAAAAATCCAAAAAATTTTTATAGAAACTCCTTTGAAAACAATTTATTGCTTCCTCTTTTCTTTTGGAGATAGATTTAATAAAATATATTAGGTAGGACTGAAAACTTGGGGGTAATGACTGTGATTGAATATTTTGTTGATTTTGCTATTATCGCTGCTTTAATTATTGGAATTACTGCCTTAAATGGTGTCATCACACATAATATTGGCTATCGTTTATTTGGCGGAGGAAAACGCGATTTGCATGTTGAACAAACAAAGAAAACTCAAGCTGGCTGGAAATTGGTTGGCGGAAGAAAATAATATAAAGTATAAAAGGCGGTTGATGAAACCGCCTTTTTTGGTGTGTAAAAATGTTAAAAGCATAATCAACGGCCATTCTTCAATTTCGATAATAATGCATAAGTTCAGACATAAAGGACGACCGAAAGTTTCCTCACAACAATGGTTTTCTTTCATCAAAAACCTACACGAAAATCTTCCAATACAAGAAATTATTTATTTAGCGGCGTATAATCGACACCGACCGTATACGTATTGGCTGCATCCCAAAGTAAAAACTCATTGATCCCATTCTCATTTAGCGCTTTAATTTGTGCTTCAACTTCTTCCTTTCCATAGTTCCTATAATTTCCTTTTCCTAAATAAGAGGCAGTAAAATCTTGAATCCAAGGTCTAGAAATCGGCCGGCTTTCCAATGTACTCAATTTTTCATTTTCAACTTTTGCATAAGCTGTAACTAGTCTATATGGTTCAAGATCAGGCTTCGCGATACCAAAATAAGAAGTCCAATGACTCGGATAAATCATCGAAGAAATAACATCAACATGTTCAGAGATTTTCGTGAAATTTTGTCCAATTCCAGGTGCTTCAGGAAGAGTTGCCGTATATCCGAAAATATCGACCGAAACATCGACATCATAAGGTTTTAATTGCTCCTTGGCATAGGCAACAAAATCAGTGACTGCTTGAACACGTTTTTGAATATTGTCCATTTCTATTTCTTTGTAAGCACCCATGCTATAAGTTAAAATTTGATCTCTCTTTTCAAATCCTTCTGGAAAGCGAACATAATCAAATTGGATTTCTTTAAACCCTAATTTGGCTGCAGCAATAGCAACCTCTACATTATGATCCCATACTTCCTTTAAGAAAGGATTGACAAATGATTCTTTACGATTATTTTTCCATACAGCTCCATTTTGTAAAAAAGATAAATTCGGTTTTTTGTTTGCGAGTACTGTATCTTTAAATACAACAATTCTCGCTATTGGATAAATTTGTTTTTCTTCTAATAATTCCAAAAGTTCCCGAGGATTTTTAATATATGGCTTGCCGATTTCAGCTAGCGGGGAATTTGGTTCTGGTACATACGTTAAATTTCCCCAATCATCTTTTATATCAATAACAACCGCGTTTAATTCTGTATTGTCTATTAAATGAATGATGTCAGCAAACTTTTTTCCAGAGGCCGATAACTTCCTCGAAGGATTGTTCCTTACATCAAGGAAATTGCTGTATCCACCGGCAGTATGAGCAGTCATATATACTCCTCTAACAGCATCGGGATATGTAAAATTTAAACCCGTATTATATTTAAATCTCGGTAAGTTCCTTGGCAAATCTATTTGCACTTCTTGAATTTGTTTTTTGGCATGAAAATTCGCCAAACGAACTTCCCCTGCATCAACATTTAAACTTGAAGATAAAACAATTAATAATGAACCAAGTAATAGAAAAAAAGAATATTCTTTTAATTTTTTTGCCCTTCTTGCCGATTTCTCCATAAAGTTGCTCCAATCCCATTTTATTCTGTTCTAATTATAATTCATTTTTTTATGAGATTCACCGCAATTCGACAAATTTCAATGATTTCTTTATTGTTTGCTTCGTTAGTAATATATATTCAGTCCCATTTTTGTTATTCACTGATATAGATGACAAAGAACGATGTGACCTTCTTTCACTTCTGTCCATTCAGGCTCCAAACGAACACAAATTTCTTTTTTTACAGGGCAGCGTGGATGAAACCGGCATCCTGTTGGTGGATCGATGGGGCTTGGAATTTCCCCTTTTAAAATAATTTTTTCTCTCGTCCTCTCGAGCCGGGGATCAGGAAGTGGGATAGCAGATAACAACGCTTTCGTGTATGGATGAAGCGGCTGTTCATATAGTTCCTCACTTTCAGCAAGTTCAACTAACTTTCCTAAATACATGACACCTACACGGTCGCTAATATATTTCACCATCGCCAAATCATGGGCTATGAATAAATACGTTAATCCGCGCTGTTCTTGAAGTTCCTTCAGCAAATTAACAATTTGAGCTTGTATGGATGCATCCAATGCTGATATCGGTTCATCAGCAATAATAAAATCTGGTTCAAGAGCAAGCGCACGGGCAATACCGATCCGTTGGCGCTGCCCACCGGAAAACTCGTGTGGATACCGGTTTCGATCTTCCGGTTTTAATCCGACAATCTCCAAGAGTTGGTCTATTTTTTCCTGACGTTCTTTTTTGTTTTTCACTAGTTGATGTATATCCAAACCTTCAGCAATGATATCGGAAACAGTCATGCGCGGATTTAAAGATGAATAAGGGTCTTGAAAAATCATCTGCATTTTACGATATAATAGTTTTTCCTTTTCTTTGCTTTTTCTTGCATGAATGTTTTCACCTTGAAAGAAGATTTCACCGGCAGTTGTTTCATATAAACGCATTAATAAGCGGCCAATTGTTGATTTTCCACAGCCAGACTCTCCAACAAGCCCAAACGTTTCTCCTTTGTAAATATCAAAGGATACATTAGAAACGGCTGTGAGGCGTTGTTTTTTATTTATCATAAAATGTTTTGTCACATTTTTTACTTCTACTAATTTTTCCCCCAATGATTAAACCTCCTTAGGCAAGTTTTCGTATGGAGCATGAGCGGCTTTTACATCTTGGAGCCAACAAGCAGCCATACTTGTAACGGAATATTTCGTTGGATGCGGCATCTTTTGCCCACAAATGTCCAGTGCATAAGCACAACGTGGTGCAAAAGGGCAACCTGAAGGTGGAGAAAGCAAATCAGGAGGCCTCCCGGGAATACTATAAAGTTTTTCTTTTTTCATATGGAGCTTCGGAACAGACATTAAAAGCCCCCATGTATAAGGATGTTTAGGCTCATAAAAAATTTCTTCGACAGTGCCAGATTCAACGACCATCCCGCCGTACATGACAACAACACGGTCAGCCATACTTGCCACAACACCTAAATCATGGGTAATTAAAATGATGGAAGTCTTTTGTCTTTCTTGGATTTTTTTCATTAAATCAAGAATTTGCGCTTGTACAGTTACATCTAATGCTGTTGTAGGCTCATCAGCTATTAAAATTTTCGGATTGCATAAAAGTGCCATCGCAATCATAATGCGCTGCCGCATTCCACCAGAAAATTGATGTGGGTATTGGTTGAAACGTGTTTCGGCATTCGCAATCCCAACTTGTTTCATCTGTTCAATTGCCCGTAATTTTGCTTCAAATTTGCTATAGTTTAAATGCTTCCGAATACCTTCTGTTAGCTGTTTTCCAATGGTCATTGTCGGGTTTAAAGCACTCATCGGATCTTGGAAAACCATTGAAATTTTTGATCCGCGGTATAATTGCATTTCTTTTTCTCTTAACTCGAGCAAGTTTTTTCCTTCAAAAAGAATTTCTCCATGTGTAATCCGCGCTTTTGCAGGTGGTAAAATGCGCATGATGCTTCTTGTGGTGACTGATTTGCCTGAACCTGATTCTCCTACTATTGCTAATGTTTCCCCTTCATTTAGTTCAAAATTAACGCCGCGCAGTGCTTTCACTTCGCCAGCATATGTATGAAAAGAAACATGCAAATCTTTCACTTTTAATATTGGGTTCAAGCGCCTCACCTCCTAATTCCGCATGCGTGGATCTAACACATCGCGAAGCCCGTCGCCAAGCAAGTTAAAACTAATCATAAGCATGCTGATAATAACGGTCGGAATAACCATCATATGCGGATAAATTTTCATCAACCGAAAGCCATCGTTCACAAGCGTTCCTAAAGAAGCGATCGGTGGACGTAGTCCTAAACCGATAAAACTTAAAAATGCTTCCGTAAAAATTGCACCTGGGATCGTAAACATCGTTGTAATAATAATGGCACCTAAAGTATTTGGAATTAAGTGATTTAAAAGCAGTCTTTTACTTGTGGCACCTAATGTTTTTGCTGCCAAAACGTATTCTTGTTCTTTTAATTTCAACACTTGTGCGCGGACAATCCGGGCCATGCCAACCCAACCTGTCATCACCATCGCCAATGTGATCGACATAATTCCTGGCTTTAATACTAAAATGAATAAAATGATAATAATTAAACTTGGAATGCCGACCAAAATTTCAATAATACGCTGCATGAAATTGTCAATTCGGCCCCCATAATAAGCAGAAATTCCCCCGTAAGTTACACCAATAACACAATCAATAATAGCTGCCAAAATGGCAATATAAAGAGAAATGCGCGCACCATGCCATGTCCTCGCCCATAAATCCCTCCCGAGTTCATCTGTACCGAACCAATAATATTCGTTAATCCCTCTCTTTTCATATTGGTCCACTCCAAAAATATCTTTGCCATCAAATCCTAAAAACGGAAAATGTTCTAAAATTGGCATTTTCGGAGGCAAGTTGGCATGTTCAAGATTTTGTTCCACTTGTGAATGAGTACTTAAATAAGGGCCTATCAACGCTAACACGGAAATAATGGCAATGACAACAATCCCTGTCATGGCGGCTTTATTCTTTTTCAGATAAAACCAAGCATTCGTCTTCATTATTCTTCTTTCCCTCCAGATAAACGAATTCTTGGATCGATCAAGCCATATAATAAATCAATAATTAAAATGATGATTATAAATAAAGCTCCATAAAGCAATGTTGTCGCCATAATAACAGGATAGTCGTTTGTCATAATTGAAAGAACAAACTGTTCACCGAGCCCCGGGATCGCAAATATTTTTTCGATCACTAATGAACCCGTTATAATATTGACTGCCATCGGACCAAGGATCGTCACTACTGGAATGATGGCATTTGGCAACATATGTTTAAAAATAATCGCTTTGTTGCTTAATCCTTTTGCTTTTGCTGTTAAAATATAATCTTCTTCAAGCACTTCTAGCATTTCTGTCCTTATAAAACGGGCTACTTGGGCAATGACGAAAACCGCTAACGAAATTGTAGGAAGAATGGTATATTCATAGCCTTCCCAAAAAGCTGCAGGGAACAATTTCCACTTTACACTCAACCAATATTGTAAGATGCTTGCGAACACGAAAGATGGAATGGACAATCCTAATACAGCCAGTACCATCGACGCTAAATCCAGCGCTGTATGATGGTAAATAGCTGCAATGATCCCTAACAATAAACCGACAACAGTTCCGATCAACAATGCTTGACTTCCTAATAAAACAGAGGCAAGCAGGCGTTCTCCAATAATAGTCGTAACTGGACGTCCATCATATTGAAAAGAAATGCCAAAATCCCCTTGAACAATATTGGCAAGGTAACGGACGTATTGAATCACAACTGGTTGATCTAGACCATACCGCTCTTTCAACATTTCAATCTGTTCTTCTCCTAGTTTTTCGTCATTAAAAGGAGATCCAGGTAGTGTGTGCATTAGAAAAAAAGTAACGGTTACAATGAGCCAAAACGTAACGAACATATAAATCATTCGTTTTAGAAAATAGCGAAACAAATATTTTCCACCACCTAAACATGCGCTAGTGCGTCCGAATAGTTAGTATTTTTTATCAAAAAAAACCCATTTTAAACTGTAGGCAGGGCCAAAAGGATGCTCGATAAAGTTTTTGACATATTTTTTTTGCAAAACGGCATGTCCACCTTGAAATAACGGGGCAATGACGGCGTCATCTTTCAAAACGATGACTTCTAAATTTTGCAAACTTTCAAACCGGGCTGCCAATGAATGATAATTGGAAATGGCCTCTTCAATCACTTTGTCGTACTCGGGATTTTCATAATTTGTTTTATTATTTCCTCCATCCGTTACCCATAAATCCATAAAGGTCAGCGGATCTTGATAATCAGGTCCCCATCCTGCAAGTTGAATATCATAATTGATCGCATGGTCTAGAGCGAGCCTTTGTTTAAACGGCTGCACATTAATGGAAATTGTTAAACCCGGAAGATTGGTTTCCAGTTCATTTTTTATGAATTCTGCAATTTTCTTCGTTTGATCTTGATCGCTAATTAATAATTCCCACGTTACTTTTGGCGAACCGGCTTCCTTCCAATAACGTTTTGCCTCATCTACATCATAAGAAACAAGATTGCCGTATTTTGCACGAAAGTCTTCGCCGCTCGTAGGGTGGAAAGCAAAACCTTCAGGAAAGAAATAGTCTGCTTTAACGGAACCATTTTTCAATAAGTTTTCTACTAATTGTTCTTTATTTATAGCACGTTGGATGGCTTTTCGTTGAAGAAGCGGAATGCGGTCAACATTAAATTTTAAAAACCACATTGACGGATCTCTTTTTGTATAAAAATCGGGATGGTTTTGATAATAGTCAATAAATGCTGCATGAACACTAGCGCGATCGACTTGTCCTGTTTCAAATAAATTTGTTTCACTCGCTGCATCCTTCATCACTTTGTAATGAATTTTTTCAAGCTTCACTGTATCTCGATCCCAATAAGTGCGATTTTTTTCAAAAGTCCAGCCGGATGTCGTCCATTTAGACATGAAAAATGGGCCGTTATAAAGCATTTTATCTGGATAAAGGGCGTATTCAGAACCCGTTTTTTTAACGAATGATTCTTTTTGCGGAAAAAATGTTGGAAATGCCGTTAAATATAGAAAATAGGGAACAGGAATATCAAGGGTCACTTGCAGCGTTTTATCATTAAGAGCTTTTACACCAAGTACATCTACTTTTCCAAATAAAGGGTTTCCTTTTGTCATAATTGCTTCAGCATTTTGAATTGGTTTAAACAGATAAGCATATGGAGAAAGCGTTTTAGGATGAATGGCTTTTTTCCATGCAAAAATAAAATCATGTGCAGTAACTGGTGAACCATCGCTCCACTTTGCTTTTTCATGAAGGTGAAAAGTAAGTACTCGACCGTCCTCGCTTTTTTCCAAAGCTTTCGCTACTCCAGGCACGAGCTTTTGATCTGGTCCAAGCCGGTAAAGCCCTTCAAACACTTGGTTCATTGCTGTAAAGGAAGCACTATCATCCGCTTCCGTCGTATCCATTGTAGGCAAATCAGCCGAAGATAAAAGATTGAGAACTTGCTCTTCTTTCTCTACTTGCTCTCTTCCAAAATTTTTCTCTCCTGCTTGACCGCAGGCACCAGCTACCACGCTTAATAGAAGCGACAAAATGATTAGTAAAAGCCAGTTTTTCATCATAAACCTCCGCCTCAACTTCAATTAATCATAGCTTCTCCAATTTTTTCTATTTCATTCTGTCGCAAGTAGGATGACCAAAAATGTTGTGAATTCCTTGATTTTTAGAAGAGCGTTTACTATAATTAATTTTAAATTTTAATTAAATATCGATGATTGCAATGATAAAAGAAAAGTACATTTCTGGATGCTTTTAGAGAGCTTGTGGTTGGTGGGAACAAGCAGCGGAAAGATTTGGAATGGGCTTTTGGAGCAACTATATTTTTAAAGTGATTCTATTTACATAGAATAAGAAGGGTGGCACCACGGTCCATTCGTCCCTTGTTTGCGGGCGAATGGACTTTTTTATACTCTAAATAGCATAAATCGTTAACGGTCCTAAAGTATAAAAAAAACATCGTAATTTGCCATTTTGTGTAAATTACATGTTTTTCTTGATGTAAATACATAGATTTAGTAGGAGGAATTGAAACAATGGCAATAATCTTTTCGGGTATTCAACCGAGCGGTACATTAACAATTGGAAATTATCTTGGCGCAATGAAGCATTTTGTTGATCTACAAGAAGACAATACCTGTTATTTCTGCATTGTTGATGAACATGCGATCACCGTACCGCAAGATCCTAAAGAATTACAAAAAAATATCCGCAGTTTGGCGGCACTTTATATTGCTGTCGGTATCGATCCAACAAAATCAACATTATTTATTCAATCTGAAGTGCCGGCACATGCACAGCTAGGTTGGATTATGCAATGCATCAGCTATATCGGTGAACTAGAAAGAATGACTCAATTTAAAGATAAATCTGCTGGCAAAGAAGCAGTTTCAGCAGGACTTTTAACATATCCACCTCTTATGGTCGCAGATATCCTATTATATAACACTGAAATTGTCCCGGTCGGCGAAGATCAAAAACAGCATATCGAATTAACCCGTGACCTAGCTGAACGTTTTAACAAAAAATATGCCGAAATTTTTACTATTCCAGAAGCTAGAATTCCGAAAGTTGGCGCAAGGATTATGTCTCTACAAGATCCTACGAAAAAGATGAGCAAATCTGATGCCAATACAAAAGCGTTCATTTCGATGTTAGATACAGAGAAACAGATCGAAAAGAAAATTAAAAGCGCCGTAACCGATTCAGAAGGCATCATTAAATATGATAAAGAAAATAAACCTGGCATTTCCAACTTACTTACGATTTACTCTATTTGTGCAAATAAAACTATTGAAGAACTTGAAAAAGAATATGAAGGAAAAGGATATGGCGTATTTAAAGCCGATGTGGCTCAAGCAGTCATCCAAACTTTAAAACCGATTCAAGAAAGATATTATGAATTAATTGAATCAAAAGAGCTAGATGACTATTTAGATCTCGGAGCTGAAAAAGCAAATACGGTTGCTTCAAAAATGTTAAAGAAAGTTGAAAAAGCGATGGGTTTAGGTAGAAGCCGGTAGTAAAAACAAAAATCCGCTATCAAAAATATTAAGGCAATTGGAGAAATTTCACTTTTCGCCAATTGCCTTTTCTTATATTTAAATAACCCCTTCATAATCATTAATTGACTTTCGTCCCTTGTTCTAAATCCCACAATTTTTCAAAGAAAGGCTGCCCTTTCACAAGTCGTTCACATAAATGTTCATGTCTTGACGACCAGCCTTCTTTCGTTTCTTCGTACAATTTATTCCAAACGTATTCAAAATCATGCTTTTGAATCTCTTCGTACATTGACGGATTCCATTCTGTATACCAATAACGAATTTCTGCTGCATTTCCAGTTGTACGCAATTGATCAAGTGCCATGAATAACAATTGTTTTAATTGCCTTTCTTTTCTAGTAAGACCTTTCATTAATTTCGGATCAGGTGATAAAATATGATATTCTTTTTTAGACTTTGCTTTAAATTCATAAATAGTCGGTTCAACATTTTCAACGATGTCATAAACTAATTGCTCTTGTCTTGGGATAAGTCTGCTTTTTCTAATTGGGATATGGTAACCTAAAGTATCGACTGCCAAAATGCCCATACCATCGGTAACAACGAAACAATAATCAAGCTGAACCCTTTCATGATTACGTCGAGCATAACTTTTTTGATAAACATCTTCCAACAGCTGTTGCGGCAAATCTGACATATCATTTTCGATATAGTCAAATAATTTTTTTTCAACTTTTATTAACGGTACTTGATCAAGAAGCTCGACGGTATCTTCTTTTCTCCATTCATGAAAATGACATACATTATAACCATTTTCCTCTCCTTCAAACCAATTTACCCATACATCGTGCAGATAAAGCATGTTTTACCCCTCACTTCACACTCATTGTTAACCATCAGTATAGGCAGATGATGTGAAAAATATTCCAGTTAATGAAATTTATTCATTTTTTTCGAATGGAGAATAGATGCTAAAATATATAAATAGAAGACCTATTATTAATAAGTAACACTCAATTTTTTTGCTAATAAATAATAAATAATCCGTGAAAGAATAGCCGATCGGAATGAGGTTCAAATATCCGATGATCGTCACCCCTCCGGCTACTGCTAGTCCAAAACCAGTTAAAAAAATAAATAGCCGGAATACCAACGTTTCCGTCCTCCTTTTGCTTGTCCCTATTACATATTTATGAGAAGAGGAAAAAAGTATGAAAATAAAAACTAGAAGAAATTATATTGATTTTATGTTAATATTGTAAATGAGTGTCGAATCTAGTAATCTATAAACCTAAAGGTTACTTCCTCTGTAAAAAAAGTGTTTACGAATTCATAAAATGGGAGTAAATTAGTTGTTGTGTATTTAAGGAGAGGTGAACATAGCAATGTCTTCATCGCGATTTGAGCGTAGAAGGAATATAGAACAACAAAGACAAGCATTGAAAAGAAGAAGAAAGAAAAAAAATCGATTGAGAATAAGCCTCATTCTATTAACATTTTTTATAGCGATAATTGGTTATGGGGTTTTTCAATATTATAGCGGCTATATTTCAGCTTCTGGTGAAAATGAATTGCCATTCAATAACGGAAAAAAAGAAGATAAAGAAAACAATGACTTCAACGGTGTGAAAGATTTAGAAAAAACGAATGTCCTCATTTTGGGAGTAGATTCGACTTCAGGGGAAGGTCGAACAGACACAATCATGATTGCCCAATATGATCCGGATACAGGTTCTGCAAAACTTGCATCTATTATGCGCGATTCTTACGTTTCAATCCCAGGACATCGTGATAATAAAATAAATCAAGCTTACCACTATGGCGGCCCTGAGTTAGTGCGTCAAACGATTAAAGAAAACTTCGGAATCGATGTTGAGTATTATGCCGTTGTCAATTTTGACGGTTTTGCTCAAGTGGTCGATGTATTATCGCCAAATGGTGTAGAAATTGATGTTGAAAAAAGAATGAAGTATACGGACAGAGCGGGAGGACTATATATCGACTTCCAACCAGGTGTACAACGATTAAATGGACAAAAGTTGTTAGAATATGCCCGATTCCGACATGATGCGGAAAGTGATTTTGGGCGAGTCCGCAGACAACAGCAAGTGATTGCGGCTGTTAAAGATGAGATTATTAGCTTCAATGGCATTGCCAAACTTCCGAAAATGATAGGTACCATTCAACCATACATTGATACAAATATAAGCTCGAAAAAAATGCTTGCACTAGGAACGAGCTTTTTAACAAATCCAAAAGATATTGAAACAATTCGTATTCCTATTGATGGTTCATATCAAAACAAAAGTTACAAACATGCCGGAGCGGTTTTGGAAATGGACATTGAAGAAAATAAACAAGCCTTACAAGATTTTTTCTCAACAAAACAAGTCGTTTCCGAAAAAGTGAGCATCAATGAAGTTGCTGTCGATAATATCCAATAAAAAAAGCTAGCTTTCCGCTAGCTTTTTTATTATTCATATTTTTTAAAGATAAGGGAAACATTATGTCCGCCGAATCCTAATGAGTTGGATAATACAGCATTGACTGGCTGCTTCCGCATTTGGTTAGGAACGTAATCTAAATCACATTCTGGATCTGGTGTTTCTAAATTCATTGTTGGAGGAATGATGCCATCAGCAATCGCTTTAACTGAGAAGATGGCTTCTACCGCACCAGCAGCTCCAAGCAAATGTCCTGTAACAGACTTCGTAGAGCTGACTGCCAGCTTATAAGCATGTTCTCCAAACGCTTCTTTGATCGCCATCGTTTCATATTTATCATTATAGTCTGTGCTTGTCCCATGGGCATTAATATAATCAATATCTTCAGGATTTAATCCAGCATCTTTCAGAGCTTGCTTCATCGCTCTTACGCCGCCTTCTCCGCCAGGAGCTGGTGCTGTAATATGATAAGCATCCCCTGTTGCACTATAGCCGACAATTTCCGCATATATTCTAGCCCCGCGCGCTAACGCTGATTCCAAAGATTCTAAAACTAGAATACCGGCACCTTCACCCATGACAAATCCATCCCGGTTCAAATCAAACGGACGGCTAGCCGTTTTCGGATCCGGATTTGTAGACAGCGCTTTAGCCATGCAAAAGCCTGCGAAAGCCATATTTGTAATAGGTGCTTCCGTACCACCAGTAATCATAATGTCAGCATCTCCACGCTGAATCACTTTAAAAGCATCACCAATTGAATTAGCTCCAGAAGCACAAGCTGTTGTTGTACACGCATTTACACCTTTTGCCCCTAAAACAATCGATACTTGACCTGCTGCCATATCTGCGATCATCATAGGTACATAGAAAGGACTTACGCGGCGATAGCCTTTTTCAAGAAAAATTTTATGCTGCTCTTCATGAGTTTCCATTCCGCCGATACCGGAACCAATCCAAACACCAACTCTAGGTGCAATTTCATCCGTAATTTCTAAGTTAGCATCTTTTACAGCCATCAAAGAAGCCGCCACAGCATATTGAGTGAAACGATCCATTTTGCGTGCTTCTTTTTTATCCATAAAATCTTCTGGTTTAAAATCATTTATTTCAGCTGCTACTTTAGCAGGGAATAAATCTTTATTCACCCTTGTTACTTCACCAATTCCTGATACGCCTGAAATAACATTATTCCAAGTTGTTTCTACATCTAGGCCGCAGGGCGTTACAGCACCAAGGCCAGTTACTACTACGCGCCTTTTTTCCATTCCGCAATGCCACCTTTCACTTAAAAATTTTCTATTTTATTATAATTCTAGTTAATATTATCCTGCTAGTTATTTGCCCCATTTTAGAGCAATAGCACCCCAAGTTAATCCTCCGCCAAAACCTACCATTACGATAATATCATCATCTTTTATTTTACCATTTTCTAATTCTTCCACAAGCGCGATCGGAATGGAAGATGAAGATGTATTTCCATACTTTGCGACCGTCTTGGACATTTTTTCTTCAGGCAACTCAAGTCTCTGTCTTGCCGCTTCCATAATGCGAATATTCGCCTGATGTGGCACTAAGAAATCGACATCCTCTTTCGTTAAACCTGCTTTTTCAATTACGTTGATGGCAGACTCGCCCATTTGACGGACAGCAAATTTAAACACTTCGCGCCCGTTCATGATAATATACTCATCTTGGTAAAGGTGTTTTCCTCCCGAACCGTCAGCACCTAATTCGAAAGCAAGAATTCCTCTACCTTCTGACACAGGTGCCATCACAGCTGCAGCAGCTCCATCACCAAATAATACAGCTGTATTGCGGTCATTCCAATCAATAATTTTTGAAAGCTTTTCCACACCGATGACAAGCACATTTTTATACGCACCTGTTTTAATAAATTGCTGTGCTGTCACCATTGCATACATAAATCCGGCACATGCAGCACTAATATCCATCGCTGCCGCATTTATTGCACCTAATTTCTCTTGGACCATGCAAGCAACTGAAGGAAATGGATAGTCAGGTGTTACAGTTGCCACTAAAATTAATTCAATATCTTCAGCTGTAATTCCAGCATCTTTTAATGCCTTTTCTGCAGCAAAATAAGCCATATCAGAAGAATCAATGTTATCAGGTGCAATTCTTCTTTCTTTTATTCCTGTACGTGTTTGAATCCATTCATCTGAAGTATCCATGATCTTTTCTAAATCAGCATTTGTTACAATCTTTTCAGGAAGGTATCGACCAATCCCAATAATTCCAGCATTCACTTTACGCAGCTCCTTTGCTTTTTTACATACATTATATGTATTGTTATCAAATATTATGACTTGGTACTAATTTTAAAGGGGTCAACTCTTTCCGTCAACCCCTCTATTTGCTTAATTATTTTTTGCTTCGCTTGCACCAAGCTCATAAGCATCATTCATCGCTTTTAATAATAAATTAAGCATCGGTTGCATCATTTCCATTTGTACTTCCAATCCTTTTTCTTTTAACAACTCTTGTGCTTCCGGTAAATATTTCATCGCTATTTGCATAAATTTCATATTTCTTTCTTGATTCATTTCATTCACCTCTCTATCATTTATAAATGACTTGGAAGTTTCCCTGTTAATTTATATAATTCAATTGCTTTGTTGATTTCAACCATAAAATCTTTAGGAACCTCTGAGCTAAACTTTCCTAAAGAAATCACACCATCTTGAAAATCATAAGATTTAATACCATGTTCAAAATTTCCTGTCATATATTCAGCTGCGACTTTTTCATAAAGTTTTCCTATATCTTGAATGGTGCTTGTCAGCACGGTTGCTTCTCCTAAATCCGACTGATCAGATATATAGCCAATTGCATAATGGCCATCTTGTTTAATTGCTTCGATAACAGGGATGTTAAAAGCATCACCTGCTGGATAATAAACATCTACACCAGATGCTTCCATTTCCTTATAGATTTTAAGCGCTTTTTTTTCATTTCCCCAACTTTTTGTATAACGTACATTAATGTTTATATCAGGTTTTTGATATTTGGCTCCTTCAATAAATCCTTGTACCTCCGGTTGCCAATCAAAAGCGGCAATCACACCAATTCGATTTGTTTTACTCATTTTTGCAGCAATCATTCCGCCGAAAAACCCCATGGCATGTGATTCAAACTGCAAGCTTGTCACATTATCAGCTGTAAAAGTTCCATTAAAATAAATGAAGTCTAAATCCGGGAATTGAGTATGTAAATCTTTGAAAAGCGGCCCGTATTCACTACCATGACCAAAAATGAGCGTAACACCTTTGTCTTCAAAATCTGTTATAGCTTCCTTAACAGCACTTTTCGTCTTAACATTTTCTTTATAAAATACATCGGCATTTAAAGCTGATTGTATCTTCAATAACCCCTTGTAACCTTCACTTCCCCACACTGGTTCATTAATCGTTTCAGGCAAAAGCAAACCTACTTTTGGTTTTGCTAAATTTTTGACTGGTTGTCCACATGCACTCACTAAAAGAGCAACTGCAAACAGTACAAAAAGAAGCTTCTTCAAAAAATCAGCCCCTCCCTATTTCTCTCTAACATTACTATTTTACTATTCAATGACAAAGATGTAAAAGAATTATCAATAAATATGCTGAACAACTATTTGTTTAACTTATAAAAGTCCTAATTTTCTTAAACGTTCCAAATGCTGATAGTGGTTTTTCTGTTGTAAAAGCCCTGTCTCAATCGATGTTTTTATATACTCGCTTAATGTATTATAAGGATCTTGATTGATTTTTACTGCTTCAACGTAACGGTCTTCACCAACCAAACTTGAATCGGATTTAATATCATTTATTAATAAACGGAAAGCTTTTTGCCATTGATCTTTTTTGTTGCTATACACAACGGTTGCTTTATTTTCAAGCGAATGGAATTGGTCGATATTTATTAAAATTTCTATTAGATCATCTATAAAAATGGCATCTTCTTGAATCGGATCAAGCGTTGGAGCAGTATTTCCTTCAATAAGCTGTTGAAAAGTCATTGATGGCGGCTGCCATGGTCCATAAATGGTAGGCAGTCTTAAAATAAAATAAGTAAATCCCTCATTGCTAGAGCTGAAAGTTTCAATTTCTTGTTCCAGATCTAGCTTAAGTTGACCGATCGCATTGCGGGGTTCTTTTATAAGAAAAGGATCACCACCATGAAGGTTAACATTTTCTTTAAAAACTTCAAAAGAAGACAAATAGACAAATTTACTATGTTGTTCCGCACAAAACTTCATGATTTTCTGTAATGTCGATTTTCCGACTGAAATTTTTTCACAAACATTTTCATCTTGAACATCCTGTTCATACATGCAATCATAGATGGCATCAACAGTATCAGCAACTTCCGGCAAATGCACGTCTTCAATTCGTTTATTTACAAAATAAAATTGACTATTCCGGACAATTTCCGAAAGCTTCTGTTCTTTGATCAAATCAGAACCGTCAGCACATATATCTATACCGACTACTTGATAGCCTTCATCCAAAAGCCGCTTCGTAAGCGAAAAACCTATAAAACCTAATGTCCCGATTACAATGGCTGTTTTCATAAAAATGCCTCCAAAGTTTTTATTACATACGTATGCACGTCGAGAGAAAAAAGAATTAAATTCAACAATTACAGTAATCCTTCTAATTTTTCAAATAAATGAGCAATGATGTGTTTCTGAATAAATGGAATGAAAAAGCTTCATTCACTGACGTTTTTATAAAGATATATTCTATTCTCAACAAAAATATTGGTCCGCATATCCTCTTTTTCCTTCCCACCATAAAAAGTATTTTTACTCATGTAAAAGATTCAATATTTTTATTTCCTTTTCATTGGAACATTGACAGAAAATGCATATTCACAACAACGTTGGTCATTTTTGAAAAAACACAATAAACATTGTTGGATTTTTATAATCTCATTCGATCGTCCGTCCGATGGAATTATTTGTATATTACTATAAAGTTTCAAATTTGTATTATTTTACAATTATTGTTTTTGTACCTTTTTTTCACCTTTAATTGGATTGGTATATTTTGGATATGGAATCCAGTCACAATTTCCATTTATTAATGCGGAACAGTAGGATATAGTTGGATTACCATTACTTGGTAAAATATTAAAATGTAACATAATGGAAGGGTTCAAAAGTTTAATAAAAGGAAGAGAAGAAAAATATGGAATTCTATCCATTTTTTAATAGGGTGTCAAGGTTTGGTCGATTTTGTTATCGAGCTACCTGGGGGGTATTCGATTATAAAAATGTCAGGCCATGAAGTTAAAATTTCACCTAGAATAAATGATGTTGTGTTTGAGGAGCCCACTATTCCTCCGAAGGTAATTGAAGTTGCATGGAATGATGAGCATATTATCTCTAAGCAACTAAATTTAGTAGAAGATCCAAAAAGTAATAATGGATACAAGATTCCGGATGAAAAACACCTTTTTATTGGATCATTGAGCTTAAATCGAATAAAGTTTTTGGTCCCTTCATCTTATTCTTGTATATTATACTTAAATGTGTGTTAAATTTTAAAAAAGCAAATGCATTTACCTATATTTTTTGGTTAACATATGGTAATATTAAAAAAGAATGTCTTTATATGAGGTGATTTTTAGATGCGTATTTTATGGACGGTTTTTTGGACATTTTTATTAAGCCAAATGCTTGTCTACGTTGTCAGCAGCATGACTGGCAGTACATATGACTTCATGCAAGGTGTATTTCTAACAGCAGTCTTTTCAATTATTATTATCTTCCTTGGTGAAGCTGGCGTTCCAAACGAACCACATGAATCCCATCATTAATGGTTCGTAATCAAGTACTTTTTATCGATCGGATAAACCTCTATATTTCACTTATGTTGAAATTAGAGAAAAGAGGCTGAATTTTAACATTCAGCCTCTTTCGTTTTCAATCAATTTGATCCTTTATTTACATTTATTTTTAACTCACCATTTTCTACATCAATGGTTACATTTGATCCATCTGTTATATTTCCGGCGATAATTTCCCTTGCCACTTTTGTTTCAATAAAGCGTTGAATAAATCGTTTTAATGGCCGTGCTCCATATACTGGATCAAAACCTTCTTTTGCAATATACATTTTCAATTTATCAGTAAGTGTCATTTTAATATGGCGGTCCTCAAGTCGCTTTTCAAGCTCCTTAATAAGCTTTTCAACAATGCCAGTAATTTCATTAATCGAAAGAGGTTTAAACAAAATCGTTTCATCTACACGATTTAAAAATTCTGGACGGAAATGCTGACGTAAAAGCCCCAGTACCTTCTCCCGTACTTCTTCAGAAATCGTTCCATCATTGTTGAATCCTTCTAAAAGATACGTTGAGCCGATGTTTGATGTCATGATAATGACCGAGTTTTTAAAATCTACGACACGGCCTTTTGAATCAGTAACCCTTCCATCATCAAGCATTTGTAATAAAATATTAAACACTTCTGGATGGGCTTTTTCGATTTCATCCAACAAAATAACTGAATACGGTTTTCTTCTGACGGCTTCTGTTAATTGACCTCCCTCTTCATATCCCACATAGCCTGGTGGTGCACCGATTAGTCTAGATACAGCATGCTTTTCCATATATTCCGACATATCGATGCGAATGAGCTGTTCTTCACTATCAAATAAACTTTCAGCTAAAGCTTTTGCTAGCTCTGTTTTCCCGACACCGGTTGGACCTAAGAAAATAAATGAACCAATTGGACGATTCGGATCTTTAATGCCAGCTCGCGCTCTTATAACTGCATCGCTGACAAGTTGCACCGCTTCATCTTGACCAATGACCCGCTCGTGCAAAATTTGTTCTAAACGAAGAAGTTTTTCCCTTTCTCCTTCCACAAGTCTTGAAACTGGAATTCCTGTCCAGCGCGCCACAATAGAAGCTACTTCCTCTTCTGTAACCTCTTCACGTAAAAGCCGACCGTTTTTTTCAGTCTCTGCCAACTTTTGTTCTTTTTCTTTCAACTGTTTTTCCAAAGCAGGGATTCGTCCATGCCTTAATTCAGCTGCTTTATTTAAATCATACTTCGCCTCTGCATCTTCAAGCTCTCTTCTTGCTTTTTCAATTTGTTCGCGAAGCTGTTGAATCTCTTGCAATCCTTTTTTCTCTTCTTCCCACTTTAATTTCATTCGCTGTGCTTTTTCTTTTAAATTAGCCAAATCTTTCCTTAAATTTTCCAACCTTTCCAAACTTGCTTGATCTTTTTCTTTGCTAAGTGCTGCTTCTTCTATTTCCATTTGCATAATTTTTCGCATCACTTCATCTAATTCTGTTGGCATCGAATCAATTTCAGTCCGGATCATTGCGCACGCTTCATCAATAAGGTCAATGGCTTTATCCGGCAAAAAGCGCTCTGTAATGTAACGGTCTGACAAGACGGCTGCTGTGACAAGCGCTCGGTCATGAATGTTCACACCATGATGGATTTCAAATCGTTCTTTTAAACCTCTTAAAATAGAAATCGTATCTTCAACAGTAGGTTCTTCAACAAGCACTTGTTGGAATCTTCGTTCAAGAGCAGGATCTTTTTCAATATACTTCCGATGCTCATCTAATGTTGTTGCACCGATACAGTGCAGCTCACCGCGAGCTAGCATCGGTTTTAACATATTTCCAGCATCCATTGCCCCTTCAGCTTTTCCTGCGCCTACAATTGTATGCAATTCATCAATGAATAGTAAAATTCGGCCGTTGCTTTTTTTCACTTCATTTAAAACGGCTTTTAACCTCTCCTCGAATTCACCACGGTATTTCGCACCGGCAACAAGGGCGCTCATATCTAAGGCAAAAATGGTTTTGTCCTTTAATCCTTCCGGAACATCTTTTCTAACGATCCGCTGAGCAAGCCCTTCAACGATAGCCGTTTTCCCAACCCCTGGCTCTCCAATCAAGACTGGGTTATTCTTCGTTTTTCGGGACAATATCCGGATTACCCGTCTAATTTCAGCATCGCGTCCGATGACCGGGTCAACTTTCCCTTTTTTTACTTCCTCCACTAAGTCACGTCCATATTTTTTTAATGCATCATATGTAACTTCCGGCGTCGGACTTGTCACCCTTTGATTTCCTCGTATATCTGCCAAAGCTTTTAACAATGAAGAACGGTTAAGCCCTACTTGCTTAAAAATTTTAGCCGTCTCTGTATTTGGCTTTTCATCCGTCATGCTAAGAAGCAAATGTTCAACTGAAATATATTCATCTTTTAACCTTTTCGCTTCATCTTCAGCACGGACTAATAACGCTTGCAGCCTCTGTGTAATATAGACGCTCCCAGATTCAACGCCAGAACCTGATACTTGCGGTATCTTCTTTAACGCTGTTTCCACAAGAGCTAATACGGTCTGTGTGTTGATATTTAACTTTTGTAAGATACTATTTGTAAGCCCTTCTTCCTGAGTAAGCATGGCTTGCAAAACATGCTCGACATCGACTTGCTGATGCCCTTTTCGCACTGCAAGTGACTGTGCATTAACAAGAGCTTCCCTCGTTTTTTCCGTCATTTTGTTCATGTCCATGAAAACCACTCCACTTCCCTTTAAGGAATTGTTTGACCATTTTTGACCTATATATATTATAGGATGTTTTTTTGGTAAAATACAAGTGGAACGAGTGTATTGTTACAAAAGTTCAACAAAATTTTAGAAATACAGGAATTTCATCTCATACAAAAGGGAAATTCACTCCCCCAGATTGTACAAGCTAAAAACCTTACCTCTCAAAAAACCCGCCTTGAATGTGTTCAGGCGGGTTTAAAAGCAGTAATTTTATTTAAATTTACTTTTATACGTCCATACGCGGTTATGATTTGAGTTTTCTGGGAAAGTATCCCCTGCTTCAAGCTTTACCATTTTCGGATTTTTAACCATAGAGCCTGTTTCACCAATTTCTACGTAAACACCGTTATTTGGTGCTTTTTGGCCGGCTCGAAAATGCCGTGGTTGTCCCATCGTAAAAACCTCCTTCTATTGAAAGGATCACTCTTATTATTTCCGATCCGAAAAAACTCATGAATGAAACAAAATGTTAAATTTCCACATTTAGCACTTCGATAAATAAGTCAGTATTATTAATTTTGATATAACCATTTTTCTTAAAAAATCCTAAGATAATTGTTGAGCGAATCCTATTTAAATTTAGATTAAGCAATAAACAGCAACGCATTCACATAAAAACCATTAATATTTATTTTTAATTACAAGTTTTTTTCGTATAGATTTTTGCTATAAGGGAATAAGTGAGAGATAATAAGTGAAAAGAGCAAAAAAGTTCATCCATTGTGGCAAGGTAGTCAAAAACATAGTAATTTTAAAGAACAAATTTGTGTGGTAACTTCACATTCCTCTTGCCAACCAAAAGTAAAGAATGACAAAATGAATGATTACTTAATGTATCGCTATAATTACCAAGGGTAACCTTAAAATACACATCATTCCCAGATTTATTATTTATTATAGAAAAATTTGGTACAGTTTAACAATCTTTATTGAAAAGAGCCAATTACTTTACGAAGCAAAAAAGGCTGGTTTTGAATCCAGCCTTTTTTCATATCAATTATTTAATTAATAAACCTAAAATTAATGCTTTTTGAACATGAAGGCGATTGCCTGCTTCTTGCACTACAACAGAATGAGGACCATCGATAATATCTGCTGTCACTTCTTCACCACGGTGTGCTGGGAGGCAATGCATGAACGAATAATCAGGTTTCGCATATTTCATTAATTCTTCATTCACTTGGTATGGTTGAAGTTTAGCAATTCTCTCAGCTGCTTCATCTTCGAATCCCATACTAGTCCAAACATCTGTGTAGACGAAATCTGCATCTTTCACTGCTTCAATTGGATCATTGACAACTTCAAGAACACTTCCAGTTTCTTTAGCAATTTGTTTAGCAATTGCTACAACTTCAGGCTTCGGTTCATATTCTTTCGGGCAAGCGACCACACAATCAAGCCCTACTTTCGCAGAACCGATCATTAATGAATGGGCAACATTGTTGCCATCCCCTACATAAACTAATTTTTGTCCTTTGAAAGTTCCCTTTAATTCATAAACAGTCATTAAATCAGCCAATGCCTGACATGGATGGAAATCATCTGTTAACGCATTAATGACCGGAATGGAAGCATGTTTTGCCAATTCAACAACTCTTTCATGTTCAAATGTTCGAATCATAATGATATCAATATATTCTGATAAAACTTCAGCTGTATCAGAAATTGGTTCTCCTCTTCCTAATTGAGTATCTTGTCTATTTAAAAAGATCGCATGCCCACCTAACTGAGTCATGCCAGCCTCAAAGGAAACACGGGTACGTGTTGATGATTTCTCAAAAATCATAGCCATTGTTTTTCCTTTTAATATGTCTAACGTTTGACCTGCTTTATGCAATTTTTTTAATTCGATTCCAGCTTTAATAATATCTATTATTTCTTCTTGTGTTAAATCAATTAATGTTAACAAATCTTCTACATGTAATTTTGGAATTGGAATATTTGTTGTTAAACTCATTTAAACCACTTCTTTCGTTTTAGATTTTGCCAACCAATCTTGAATGGATGTGACTGTAAAATTAGTTTCCTTATTTCCGATTAAAAAGCCTTCTACGGTTTCCCATTCAGTAAAGACGTGTATGCGATATTTGATAGCCAATTGTCTTTTTTCGATTTCTTCTTCTGTTTTTTGTTTAGACAGGCTAATAAGGGCAAGTGCTTCTGGCTTTTGCACCCATTTTTTGTAATCAACGCCAGTCGCTACAACTAAGCCTGCATTACGAATGCGTTGGCTAATTTCCTCTACATATTCAGGATTTAGGTTGCTTTCGTCAATAAAGACTTCATTTTTATTATTGGCTTTTTGCTCGTTCCAATGGAATACTTTATAAAATGCTTCTTCTTTCGTTTCAGCAATAGCAATTCCTTCACCGGTAGATTTCATTTCAGGTCCTAATACTGGATCAAGTCCTGCCAACTTAATTGTTGAGAACACTGGGTATTTAATCGTTATATAAGGGCGATCAGGCAATAGCCCTTTTTGATCAGTTATTTCATTTAAATATTTCCCAAGCAATAATTTTGTCGCAATTTGTATGACAGGCACTCCTGTTACTTTACTTAAAATTGGCACCGTACGGCTTGCACGAGGATTTACTTCCAATACATAGACGTTGCCGTTAGCTATGACAAATTGAATATTCATAATTCCTTTAAAATTTAATTCTGCAGCAATCCGCTTTGAATATTCAACAATACACTCTTTTTCAATTTCAGAAATGGAAATTGACGGTAAAACCGCTGTGCTATCCCCGGAATGAACACCAGCTTTTTCAATATGTTCAATAATTGCTGGAATTAAAATTTCTTTTCCATCAGTTAATACATCCACTTCTGCTTCTTTACCAGCAACGTAAGCATCAAGTAATATCGGAAATACTTTATCTTCTTGGTTATTGATTAGTTGTTTCAATTCTTGTTCATTATTTAAAATAATCATCCCTTGTCCGCCAATGACATACGATGGTCTTAACAGCAATGGGAATCCAATTTTTTCTGCTTTTTCTAATAAATCATTCACATTGTAAGCTGTTTCTCCAGGAATATGAGGAACATCGACTTTTCTTAACAATTGATAGAACCGATCACGATCTTCAAGCTGATCAATGACGTCTTCAGTTGTACCAAGAATGTTCACACCAGCTTTTTCCAATGCTGCCACTAAATTAATTGCTGTTTGCCCGCCAAATTGAACGATTACATCATTTGTTTCTTCTACTTCGAGAACATTTAAAACATCTTCCAATGTCAACGGTTCAAAATATAATCGGTCAGCCATTTCATAATCTGTGCTCACCGTTTCCGGGTTATTATTGATCATAATCGTTTCATAGCCTTCTTCTTGAAGAGCTAATACACCGTGAACAGAGCTGTAGTCAAATTCAATTCCTTGGCCGATACGAATTGGTCCGGAACCGATGATGCAAACTTTTTTCTTATCGCTCTTTTCAACTTCACATTCACCAAAATAACTTGAATAATAATATGGCGTATTCGCTTCAAATTCAGCTGCACAAGTATCAACCATCTTATAGCTGGCTCTAATATTGAAACGTTTCCTTACATTTCTTACTTCCAACTCATCCACATTCCAGACAGAAGCTAAGTAGGAATCAGAGAATCCATATTTTTTTATTCTTTTCATAAAATCTTCTGTCAGTGTATCAATTGTAGATGCTTCAATTTCTTGTTCCATTTTTACTAATCGGTCAAAACAAGAGAGGAAAAAGCTATTAATTTTTGTCTCTTGTTCAATTTGCTTTATTTCAACGCCTCGTCTTAATAGTTCCAAAATGGCAAAGAAGCGGCGATCATCTGCATTTTTTACGATTTGCCAAAGCTCGTTTTCGTCCATTTTCGTAATAGATTTATGTTTTAATCCAATTGCCCCAATTTCTAATGAGCGAATTCCTTTTTGCAAGGCACTTTCCAAATTGCGGTCAATGGCCATCACTTCACCGGTTGCTTTCATTTGCGTGCCAAGCAAACGGTTGGCGCTTGGAAATTTGTCAAATGGCCAACGTGGAAATTTGACAACGACATAGTCGACTGTTGGCTCAAAGCTGGCATACGTATGCCCTGTTACAGGATTTAATAATTCATCTAATGTATAGCCGAGGCTTAATTTTGCAGCAATCCTGGCAATTGGATAACCGGTAGCTTTAGATGCTAGTGCTGAAGAGCGGCTCACCCTCGGATTAACTTCAATTAAATAATAGTTTTTGCTGTATGGGTCTAATGCAAATTGAATATTGCATCCTCCAATAATGCCGAGCGCTCGGATTATTTTAATGGAGGCAGAACGCAGCATTTGATATTCCATATCCGTTAATGTCTGCGCCGGAGCTACAACAATTGAATCACCGGTATGAATGCCTACAGGATCGATGTTTTCCATACTACAAATCGTAATGCATGTATCAGCAGAATCCCGCATTACTTCATATTCAATCTCTTTATAGCCGGCAATGCTTTTTTCAACTAAACATTGAGTGATCGGACTCGCATCGAGACCACTGCGGACAAGATCAACGAATGTATCTAAATCATAAGCAATCCCACCGCCAAAGCCTCCCAATGTATAGGCTGGACGGACGATGATTGGAAAACCTACTTTTTCAGCGAATTGTACGGCACCATCAATATTTTCTACAATTTCGCTTTCTGGGACAGGCTCGCCTAATTCATGCATAAGGGCGCGAAACGCTTCACGGTCTTCCCCTTTTTGGATGGAATCAATCGGTGTTCCTAAAAGCTCTACATTATATTTTTCTAATATCCCTTTTTCATGCAGTGAAAGAGCTAAGTTTAAGCCCGTTTGCCCCCCTAGCGTTGCCAAGATGCCATCAGGTTGTTCTTTTTGAATAATTTTTTCGATACTTTCAACAGTTAAAGGTTCAAAATATACAGCATCTGCATTCACTTCGTCGGTCATAATTGTTGCCGGATTATTATTGACAAGAACAACGCGCAAGCCTTCTTCTTTCAATGCTAAACATGCTTGTGTGCCGGCATAATCAAACTCGGCTGCCTGCCCGATGACAATCGGTCCTGAACCGATTACAAGTACTGTCTTGATGTGATTAGATTTAGGCATATACTTTTTCTCTCCTTACACTATTCATCAAGCTGACAAAATCATCGAAAATCCATGCGCTGTCGCTCGGTCCAGGATGTGCTTCAGGATGAAACTGCACCGAGATCACTGGAAGGTGAAGATGAGTCATACCTTCTACCGATTTATCATTTACATTCAAATATCGAATTCTAAATCCCGTTCCTTTTAAACTGTCTTCATCAACGACAAAAGTATGGTTTTGCGATGTCATAAACACTTTTTTCTGATCTAAATCCATCACAGGCTGATTGCCCCCACGATGGCCGAATTTCAATTTTTTCGTATTTCCACCAAAAGCGAGCGCCACTAACTGATGACCAAGGCAAATCGCTAAAGTCGGGTAATTTTGAACAAGTTTCTTGATTACAGGCAAGTGGAACTCCATTTGTTTTGGATCTCCAGGTCCGTTTGATAACATAATTCCATCCGGTCTCATGGCCTGAATCGTTTCATATGGCGTGTTGTAAGGTACAACCGTAACTTTGCAGCCAGCTTCCATTAATGAAGTTAAAATCGATTTTTTATAGCCGAAATCGACTAAAACAACATGATAAGAACCATCACCATATGATTGGATTTCCTTCGTTGAAACTTCGCTGATAAGCATTTTTTCTTCAATCGTCTGATAGTTTTCAAACGTTGCCTGTTCTGGATGTGAAACCATTTGTCCACCCATAACCCCTTGCGTACGAATTCTTCTGACGACAGCTCGCGTATCGATGTGGGCTAAAAGCGGGATATTCCATTTTTGTATATATTCTTGAAACGTATGAACCGCTTCATAATGATGGTTTCCGTCACTTGATTCGCAAATGATAACGCCGGAAACTTGCGGTTTTACACTTTCAAAATCCGTTTCGTTAATACCATAGTTCCCGATAAGTGGATACGTAAACACGACAATTTGTCCTTTAAATGAAGGGTCTGTAAGTACTTCTTGATAACCCGTCATACCTGTAAAAAACACGACTTCCCCTTCAACTGGCTTTTCTGGCACTTGACCGATCCAAGATCCCTCAAATTGATCGCCATTTTCTAAAACAAGATAACCTTTCACTATTTTACACCCCAACGACGAATATTTATTTAAATTTAAGTATTTTTATTCACTACGGACAAAAAATTTCCTAGCCCTTTCGAAAGCTAGGACATTTATTACAATCCAACTTTTGCGAATGACTGAAGAGATTGTTTTAATATTTGGACTGCTTGATCGATTTCCTCAAAGGAAACAGTAAGTGGAGGTAACAAGCGAATCACTTTTGGTCCTGCCGTTAATACGAGTAACCCTTGCTTATGAATTTCTTCGATGAAAGGACTTACATCTTGATCACATTCAATGCCAAGCAACAATCCTTTTCCTTTCACCTGCTTAACGAACGGAATGTTATCCAGCTCTGTATTAAGTTTCGTTAAGAAATATTCACTTTTTTCACGAACTTGTTGTAAAAATTCCGCTTGGAAAATTTCTTCCAACGTTGCTTTTGCTGCAGCCATCGCAAGCGGCGTTCCTCCGAATGTCGAACCGTGTGTGCCCGGACTAAACGTATCTTTTAAATGAGCTTTGCCGATCATCGCTCCAACTGGAAATCCGCTTCCAAGCCCCTTAGCCACCGTAATGATATCAGGGGAAAGGTCTGCATGTTGGTAAGCAAATGCTTTTCCAGTTCTTCCAATACCCGTTTGGACTTCGTCTATGATGAATAACGCCCCATATTTTTCACACAATTGCTGGCATTTTTTTAGGAAAGCATCTTCTCCGGGGTTAACGCCTCCTTCACCTTGAATAACTTCAAGCATAACGGCGGCAATCTCATCGTTCATTGCCTCTTCAATTGCATTTTCATCATTGTATGGTAGATAAATAAATTCTTGAAGCAACGGTCCAAAACCGGAATGAATTTTCTCCTGACCGGTTGCAGTCATCGTTGCAAATGTACGTCCATGGAATGACTGCTTAAATGTAATGATTTTATGGCGGCCGGTATGTTTTCTTGCAATTTTAATGGCCGCTTCATTTGCTTCAGCACCGCTATTGCAGAAAAATACGTAATCGCCTACGGAATGTTCTGTTAATAGTTTTGCAACACCTTCTTGGTGACTTGCTTGAAAAAGATTGGACACATGCCATACTTTATTTAACTGCTCTTCAATGGCTTTCTGTACTTTTGGAGGACGATGCCCTAAATTGCATACGGCAATGCCAGCAATAAAGTCCAAATATTCTTTTCCATTTTTATCGATAACTTTTGTTCCTTTTCCTTCAACAATTTCTATATCCCAACGAGCATAGTTTGGAAATAATGCGCTCATTCTTTCACCTTCTATATATTAAATTGAAAGAATATTTTCTTTCACAATTTTTGTTCCGATAATTTGACCATCATGCACAATTCTTGCATCTTTGCCATTTACTATAATGACTTCTTTAATATTCCCTGTTAATGAATCAATGGCAGCTTTTACTTTTGGCAACATGCCACCATAAATTGTCCCATCTTCAATCATTTCTTCAATTTCTTCTGGCGTCGTTTTCTCAATCAATTTTCCATCTTTCAAAATTCCAGGTACATCAGTTACAAATAAAAGTTGCTCTGCACCAATTGCTTTAGCGATCGCTCCAGCAGCTGTATCAGCATTAATATTGTACCTTTGATCAGCATCATCAACACCGATTGGCGCAATAACTGGAACGAATCCGATCGATATGAGTTCCAGCAGAAACTGAGCGTTAACTTGTTCGATTTCTCCGACATAGCCAAGCTGTTCGAAATTAATCGGTTTTGCTTTTAACAGCTGCCCATCAACACCTGCTAAACCAATTGTTTTAACGCCAGTTTTTTGAAGACGGCCTACAATTGATGTGTTTACTTTACCTGCTAGAACCATTTCAACGACTTCCATCACTTCTGCTGTCGTTTTTCTTAGGCCGTCAACAAATACAGATTCAATATTTAATGAAGCTAGCATTTCGCCGATAGCAGGTCCTCCACCATGGACGATTACCGGCTTTTTGCCTAATTTTATTAAATCGGCAATACTTTCAAAAAATTTATCACTAAGTTGTTCAAGCGTACTGCCGCCACATTTTATTAATACGATATCATTCAAGATTAGCCCTTCCTTTCCAAGAAAAGTAGCTAGAAATTTATCTATAAAAAATTATGATCGATAACTAGCGTTAATCCTTACATAATCATAAGATAGGTCGCATCCCCAAGCCTTACCACGGCCCTCTCCAAGATGGAGATGTACTTTTATAACGACTTCATCCCCTTTTAAATAATTAGTAGCATCCTCTTCAGAAAATGCGATTGGCTGGCTTTCTTTCAACATTTGAATGTCACCAATAAATACATCAACTTTCGTCGGATCCACTTCAACTCCTGCATAACCGACCGCGGCAATAATCCGACCCCAGTTTGCATCCGCACCATGGACAGCCGTTTTTACTAATGAAGAGCCTACGATGCTTTTCGCAATTTTTCCAGCATCTTCATCAGATAGCGCACCTTCAACTTGTACTTCAACAAGCTTCGTTGCTCCTTCTCCATCTCTTGCAATTGCTTTTGCCAAATCTTCGCAAACTTTTTGCAAAGCTCCATAAAAGAGGTCCCAATCAGGATGTGCAGGTGTCAGCGTCTCATTTTCCGCCAAACCATTCGCCATGACAAGCACCATATCATTTGTTGACGTATCGCCGTCAACTGTAATCCTGTTAAATGTTTTGTTCGTAATAGACCGCAAAGCCTCTTGCAAAACATCTGATTCAACCAGTGCATCTGTCGTTACAAACCCAAGCATCGTTGCCATGTTAGGATGAATCATTCCAGAACCTTTCGCAGCACCGGCAACTGTGACTGTCTTGCCGTCCACTTCAATTTCATAACATGTTGTTTTCGGAACAAGGTCAGTTGTCATGATTGCTTTGCTAAAAAGTTCGCCACCTTCTATTGATGAAACAGGTTCTAGAGCCTTGATTCCTGAAAGCATTTGATCCATTGGCATCAATTCACCGATAACGCCGGTTGATGCAACAGCTACATAATGCTCTGGAAGCGAAAACTTCGCTGCTGTTTCTTTCCGAATTGTATAGGCATCTTTTTCACCCTGCTCACCAGTGCATGCATTTGCATTTCCGCTATTGCAAATAATAGCTTGAATTTTTCCTTCTGACTTGATGCTCTCTTTCGTTACTTTTAGAGGAGCTGCTTGAAATTTATTTAATGTATAAACAGCAGCAGCACTCGCAGGTACATCACTAATAATGATGCCTACATCCAATTTGTCTTTTTTACGTATATTGGCGCAAACACCTGTTGCTTTAAAGCCTTTTGGACTTGTAATTCCACCGTTATTGACTTTCTTAATAAGTCCGTTTTTTCCTTCGATCATCACTGTTGGTCTCTCCTTAAAAATAAATGCTAAATTATTTATTACGGATAAACTGGGATAAAATTCAAACCGGTTCTCTCATCTAATCCCATCATAATGTTAAAGTTTTGAATGGCCTGACCGGCAGCACCTTTTACTAAATTATCAATAACAGAAACAACCGTTATTCTTCCTGTTCTTTCATCATATGCTAAACCAATGTCGCAATAATTGGAACCATAAACTTCTTTGGTTGAAGGGAATACCCCTTTTGGCCGTACTCTTACAAAAGGTTTTTCATGATAAGCCTCATAATAAATTTCCAAAAGTTGCTCTGTTGAAAACTCGGATTTTGCTTTCGCATACATCGTTGCCATGATGCCCCTTGTCATTGGGACTAAATGTGTGCTAAAAGTAATTGGCTGAACGGCTTCATTCCATCGCCTTAATGTTTGTTCAATTTCTGGAATATGTTGGTGCTGGTTAACCTTGTATATTTTAAAATTATCGTTCAATTCCGCAAAATGAGTTGCAGCTGATGGTGACCGTCCCGCACCAGAAACGCCTGATTTTGCATCTATTATAAGTGTATCTAATGCAATGAGATCTTGTTGAAGCAACGGAGCGAGCCCAAGAGTTACAGCTGTCGGATAGCAGCCGGGATTCGCTAATATCTCAGCGTTTTGAATCTCTTCTTTAAACCACTCTGGCAGTCCGTACACCGCTTCCTCTAAAATTTCATTTGGAGCTGCGTCCTTTTTATACCACCGTTCATAATCTTCACTATTTTTCAAACGCAAGTCTCCGGATAAATCAATCACCTTTAGACCTTGCTCTTTTAACTGCGGTGTCAGTTTACTAGATATGCCTGAAGGCGTTGCTAAAAAAACGAGGTCAACTTTCTTGGCCATTTCTTCTGGATTAATATCTACTAAGTTATCATTCCAAATATCGTGTAAATGTGGATATGATTCACTATATTTCAACCCTTGCTGAGAAGATGAATGCAATGTAACAATTTCAGCTTCAGGATGATGATTTAATAATCGTATTAATTCTGCTCCCCCATAACCGGTTGCTCCCACAATTGCTACTTTCATCGTTAACCTCCGCTCGAACAATTTTTAAAATTTAGTATTAATTATATAATTGCATAAAAATAAAATCAAATGTATTTTTATTAATTTTTCATTATTTTTTATTCACGAATAATTTCAATGATGCATGAAATTAAGGAGTTTTAGTGAAAAATATCACACCAAAATAATCAAATGAAAATTATAATCAGAAGAGAAGAGAGACACGTGATGAATAATTGATTGTAGATATAAGGAAAGTTTGTTTACTGTTTGTTTATTTTGGGAGGAGGTTCGAAGCGATGTACTTAGAATTTTTAAAGGGGATTATTTTTTTTAAAGACTTGCCAGAACATATTATTCATGCGCTAAGTACAAAGGTAAAAACAGCTAGTTTCAAGAAGGGTGAATATATTTTTCATGAATCAGACGAAGCGAAAGCAATTTTCTTTGTAAAGAGCGGACTTGTGAAAATTAAGAAAATTAATTCACAGGGGAAAGAACTAATTGTTTGCTTAAAACGTGCAGGTGATATTTTTGCCGAAGCATCATTGTTTTGCGAACCAAACACCCTTTACCCTGGTACTGCGCAAACAATTTCTGATACTGAAGTTTTGTATTTATTAACATCTGATTTGGAAGAAGTTATCGCAATGAATCCAGAACTCTCTGTAGAGATGATCCGGTTTATGGGTGCTCAGCTTCGTTCGTTTACCTCCGTTTTGCGTGATATTGCATTATTAGATGTGTATGGAAAAACAGTAAAAACGATCGAACGATTAGCCCGCGAATTCGGAAGCAAAACAGCAAAAGGTGTTAAAATCGAAATCCCATTATCAGTTTCCGAACTGGCCAATATCATAGGCTCAACCCGTGAAAGTGTAAGCCGGGTGCTATCGAAACTAAGAGAACAAGATTTAGTTTCAATGGATGAAAAAAATATTATTATTAATAATTGGTGCGATTTTTGCCAAATGTTCGTTGAAACCGCTGAATATTGATAAGAAAAAATGGAATCCTATGGAAAAGGCGGAACCAAATGATTCCGTCTTTTTCTAACTAATTTTATATAAATAATTATAGACAGTGGTAATACGGTTAATTATTGACTTCAATACCTTTTTCCTTTTAACTATTATTATGTATTATGCACGAAATTTTGGCGAATTTTGCCGAAAGGTGGTTTTCCTATGTTAGAACACCCATTGAAAAAAGAGAATCAAATTCCGGAAAACTTAAAAGAACTATTAAATTCGTCTGATCATACGATGAATATACAAAAAGGAACATTTTTGTTTCAAGAAGGTATGCCAGCAAATGAACTTTACATTTTACGCTCAGGTCGAGTACAAATAAGCAAAATTTCTCAAGATGGCAAAGAATTAACGTTGCGCATTTGTACTGCTGGTGATATTATCGGCGAACTCACTCTTTTTACGAATGAAGCAAAATACCTTCTGAATGCAAAAGTTCTTGAGAGCGGTGAGGTTGCTGTTATTAAAAAAGAATTTTTAGAACAGCAACTTTTAGAAAACAGTGCCCTCGCTTATGAATTTATGAAATGGATGAGCGACCACTTCAGGAGAACTCAAACAAAATTCCGCGATCTTGTTCTTCATGGAAAAAAAGGAGCCCTCTATTCCACATTAATTAGAATGACGAACAGCTATGGTGTTAAACGGGATGATGGCAGCATTTTAATCAATATCCCATTAACAAACCAAGAGCTTGCCAACTTCTGTGGTACTTCACGTGAAAGTGTAAACCGAATGCTCAGTGACCTTAGAAAAGATAATATTATTTCTATTAATAAAGGAAAAATTACAATTCATGACTTAAATTATTTAAAACGTGAAATCAACTGCGAAGATTGCCCACCAGAACTGTGTAACATTGATTAATTTAGAGTTTCGCAATCAGCTAAAGATAAATTCATTTTAACGCAACCATTCATATATGAAAGTGAAGAACATCACTCTAGGGCAAAATATGTAAATAAAAAAGAGCGAATTCCGCTCTTTTTTATTCTCAATGAAATTATTTGAATTACATTTATAATAGTAAGAGACCAATAGCAATAGGAATAAAGCTATATATTAGAATCATTACACAAAATCCCATAATATCACGAATATGCAACCCTGCAATTGCTAATGCAGGCAATGCCCAGAATGGTTGAATCATATTTGTCCAAGCATCTCCCCATGCAACACCCATTGCAGTTTTCGCGATATCTGCATGAATGGCTAAAGCCGCATCGATCATAATTGGTCCTTGAACAGCCCACTGTCCACCACCAGATGGAACAAATATGTTGATGATCCCGCTGCTTAAGAATGAAAAGAAAGGTAAAGTATGCTCGTTTGAAAATGTAAGGAACCATGATGCAATTTGCTCGGAAAGTCCCGATAAAGTAACCATTCCCATAATCCCGGCATAGAACGGGAATTGAATGATGATCCCTCCTGCATTTTTTACCCCGTTTGTCACTGTATTTAAGAATTGCTTCGGTGTTTTGTGCAATAGAATTCCTAAAATCAAGAAAATAAAGTTTACGATATTGATATTTAAATCGAAGCCTTTTGTAACAAAATGATACACGATAAAGCACAAACCTAATATTCCCATCAACATTGAAACAGTTACACTATTTTCAATTTTTTCTGCTGGAGTGGATGGAATGGCCTCTTCTTTTTTAGGAACGGTTTCATCAGGAAATACCCAATGCGAGCGATCTTCGGTTAACGTATTAGAGCTATTCATTAAGAAGCGGTTAAATATTGGAAGTGTTATAACTAAAGCTGCTACAATAAAAAGATTGGTTGGACTAAAAAGTGTTTCGCTTACTGGAATAACTCCCATTTGTTCTTCCAAAAAGTGTCCAGGGGTTGCCACTGTCAATGGAATAGATCCTGAAAATCCTCCATGCCAAACTAAAAATCCACTATAAGCCCCTGCTACTAAAATACGAAAGTCGGCAGATGGTACTTGTCTTGCCACATGGATGGCAAACAGTGCTCCCACAACAAGTCCAAATCCGTAGTTGATTAAACAAGCAATTGATGCGACGAAAGTTACAAGCATGACCGCATGCGCCGGTGTTTTCGCTAATCTACTTAGCCTTACAAGAAAATTTTTAATAACAGGTGCGTTAGCTAGTACATACCCGGTAACTACAACTAAAGTCATTTGCATCGTAAAAGCAAGTAAATCCCAAAATCCTTTACCCCAATACGAAACCATATCTACCGGTCCGTTATTAGTAAACAAAATTCCCAACACAAAAACTATGAAAGTAAGAATAATAGCAAAGATGAAAGCATCTGGGAGAAAACGTTGTACTAAACGGACAAAAAAGTTTGTTAGCGTTTTCATTTTCCTCACTCCTTTCTTATTAACCAATATGTTTTCAACTGCTGAAATATTCCTTTAAACCATTCGCCAAATTTACAGTTAAAAAAAAGTAGTTCGGTTAGGAGTTTTTTAATAATTCACCTAAACTGAACTACTTTTATGAATACATTTTAATTTCATCATTATCTATGTTGATCTACTAAAATTTGATTGCCATCTGGGTCTTCAATGATAAAATAAGCAGGACCTTCGCTTGTTTCATCTGCTTCAGTTAAAAATTTAATACCTTTTTCTTTCAGTTCTTTTTGAATCTCCCGAATGTCTGTAAATGAATCAAGGTTCTGAGCATTTTGATCCCAGCCTGGATTAAAGGTAAGGATGTTCTTTTCAAACATTCCTTGAAACAGCCCAATCACGCAATTTTCATTCTTCATTATTAACCAATTTTGTGTAATTTCTCCTCCAAAAACTTCAAATCCAAGTTTTTCATAAAACGATTTTGAAATATGAATATCTTTAACACTTAAGCTTACAGAAAATGCACCAAGTTTCAATTAATATCATCCTTTTCTAAAGCGTTTTCAAAACCTACATGGACATTATAATCTTTTCACGCTGAACAAGCAAAGTGGACAATTAATGGTTATTTTTTATCCTTTATAAATTAACAGCAAATTGGGAGTGTAATTCTAAAACAAGCAAAATGCGAGAAAAAGCAAAAATAGCGAATTGGAAAACACATCGCTTTCACAATTCGCTTTATTAGAGGAACTTTGTTATATTAATTTGTTACATTTTCTTCTTGCTTTTTACGCAATGCCTTTGGAATGTAAATACAGAATGGTTCGCTTTCCAAATAATCTCCCGTCATGGCATAAGCCCTTGATCTTGAACCGCCACAGACAAAACGGAATTCACAAACACCACATTTTCCTTTATATAAATTAGGATTACGCAATGATTTGAAAATCGGTGATTCGCGATAAATTTCAGCGAGCGGTGTTTCACGTACATTTCCAGCTTTTACTGGTAATAAACCACTTGGATAAACATCGCCGATATGTGAAATAAAGACAAATCCATTGCCGTCATTTACACCTTTTGGAGCTCGGCCTAAGCCATCAATTGAACCGGTTGCCCCTTTCATAAGAGCATCTTCATAGTTGATTTGATCATTGTTGGCCAACTTTTCTCTCATTTTGTTTTGGATGACAACACGGCGATAATGTTGAGCAGCTGTTGTTTTAATATCAAATTTCACACGTTTGCTTAATTGGTAGAGCCAGTTGAACACTTTTTCATGTTCAACAGGGGAAATCATATCTGACTCTTGCCCCCTGCCGGTAGGCACAAGGAAAAATACGCTCCAAAGAACACAATCCAAATCTTCAACAAGCTTGGCCATATCATCTAAAACATCTATATTGTATCTTGAAATTGTCGTATTGATTTGGATTGGAATTTCTAATTCATGTAAATATTTAATAGCATTCATAGTTAAATCAAATGAGCCGCTTACACCGCGGAAGTGATCGTGAATTTCAGCCGTCGGACCGTCAATGCTGAACGCCCATCTTGAAAGTCCCACTTCTTTAGCTTTTTGAATCGCTTCTTTTGTAACATTTGGTGTTGCACTAGGTGTCATCGAAACGCGGACACCTTTCTTAATCGCATACTCCGCTAAATCATACACATCTTCGCGCATGAGCGGATCGCCGCCTGTAAATACAAGCATTGGATTGTTCATATCATAAATTTGATCTATGAGTTTTTTTCCTTCTTCAAATGTTAACTCTCGCGGATCACGATGATATTGCGCTTCTGCCCGGCAATGCAAACATTTTAGTTGACAAGCTCTTGTCAACTCCCATATAACAATAAACGGATCTTTATCATAATCACGATTAAACACGTGAATCACTCCTTTTCCGTAACAACTCTGGTTCCATTGTACAGCTTATAGCGGCTTGTATATGTGATATTTATCACACTTCATTTTTTCTTTTCCTTTAACCATAGACAATATTCACAAATTATTTAAATTATATATATTTTTTATTCAACCTAACTTTGTTAAAATATTATCAAATTAGTTACATGTATGGAATAGAAGGTGAAAATATGATCCCTCCATTATCTGTAAAACAGTTGTTACATAATGTTCCAATTTTCAGGGAACTAACAGATGAAGAGTTGCAATCCATTATCGATATTTCGCAAACAAGACAATTTGATTCAAAAATTCATGTATTTATGCAAGGCGACGTTCAAGACCGGGTGTTTTTTATTCATCACGGAAAAGTTAAAATATATAAAACTGACTTTAATGGCCGCGAACAAATTGTCTCAATATTAAAAGATGGCGACATGTTCCCGCATGTAGGATTTTTCCGCAAAGGTGTATACCCCGCCCATGCTGAAGTTATTGAACCAACAACATTGATTGTAATCCCTATATCTAAATTTGAAGAAATTTTGATAAAATATCCGGAAGTAAGTATTAAAGTGTTTAGAGTACTGGGCGAAAAAATTATTGATTTGCAAAATCGGCTCGAAGAACAAATTTTATCGAACACATACGAACAAATCATTAAACTACTGCTTCGCTTAGCAGATTCCCACGGTAAAAAAATCGATGAAGATGAAAATAAATATTTAATTACTACTCATTTTACAAATCGCGAATTAGCCAATATGATTGGAAGCTCAAGAGAAACAGTTAGCCGCACGTTAAATCAACTTAAGAAAAAACATTTTATTGAATCAGATCCAGATGGACTATTTATCCTTGATGTAGAAAAATTAAAAGACGAATTGTATTAGGATTGCCGTTTCGGCAATCTTTTTTTTAGCTTTAAAAATAGTGATTGATATCACTTTATACTTAGTGATTTATATCACTTTAAACTCCATTGAAAATGGTTATCATAAAGATGTGAACACAACATTGACTTGTTGGAGGTAAGCACCATGAACATGATGCCAGGTCTTGCAAAGACCGAAACAAATATAAAACTTCCTTTTTCATTTATCATATATAGTTTAGTCGCTTTCTCAGCTTCCCAAATTATTTTAGCTTTCAGCGGCGACTTTATGGCAAATGGAGCTTTCCGCATCCCTACCTTATGGATGGTTGCCCATTTCTTATTGTTAGGATGGGCGGTAATGGTTGCAATGGGTGCGATGTACCAGCTCGTTCCTGTTGCTTTTTTAACACCAATTTGGAATGAAACGTTTGGATTTATCCAATTTGCTGTTACTGCTATAGGAATTACAAGTTTTGCATTGTCATTAGCCTTTTTTCCGAAACTCACAATGGTTGCAAGTCTTTTAACAGTTTTCGGAATTTTAATGTTCCTTTTTCAAATGGCAATGACCATGAAAAAACAAGCCGAAAAAAATATAATGACATTATTTGTCGGCACTGCATTAGGATGTTTGCTCTTAACCATTTTGTTAGGAATGGTTCTAGCTGCAAGCGTAAGCGGCCATTTACCACTGTCAAATCATTTGGCAGTTTTAAAAAGCCATATCTTACTTGGGGTGGCCGGTTGGTTTACATTATTAATTTTTGGTTTTTCATATAAAATGGTGCCGATGTTTTCCTTATCCCATGGATTTTCAATGAAATTAAGCAAGCCGATTTATATCATATACATGATTGGTTTGCTCTCGGCAATTATTTCGTTTTGGACGAATATAACACCTGCCTTTCAACTAGGAATGTTGCTGTTATTTGTTTCATTTACGATGTTTGTTTGGAACATGCGGGAAATTATCAATAAACGGTTGAAAAAAAATTTGGATAAACCGTTTATATTCTCATTAATCGCTATTATCATCGGCTGGATCATCCATTTAGTTGCTTTCATAGCATCGTTTATTTCAATGTCACCTTTTGTATTTGGAGTAATCATTTATCTGTATATTTTAGGTTGGATCGTCTTCAGCATTATGGGCTATCTATATAAAATTGTTCCATTTTTATGGTGGACCCATAAATATAGCAAAGAAATGGGAAAACCAAATGTTCCTACTTTAAAACAACTGATGAACGAAAAGCTTGGGGTTATTCTTTTCATCATAAGTTTACAATGTTTTTTAGGGTTTGTCGTTGCATTTTCATATAAGCTTTCATCTTTTTACACAATTATCCAATGCATATTCGCCATCACGGCAGTTGTTTTTAGCTCAACAGTCGTGAATATTCTAAGAAAATAACTTAAGGAGGTTTTTCCCTATGAACAAAAATGAATTAAAGGAAAAAATTTTGAAGGAATTGGAAACTGTCATTGACCCGGAGCTTGGTTTAAATATTGTTGATTTAGGACTCATTTACGATATTAAAATCGATGACGAAAATAATGTCGATATAAAAATGACGTTGACAACACCTGGCTGCCCATTGCATGACAGCATCACAAGCGGGGCCCGCTATGTGCTTGAAGCGATGGAAGAAACAAATCAAGTGAATGTACAGCTTGTTTGGGAGCCTGCATGGACACCTGAGCGTATGAGCGACCGTGCCAAAGAATGGCTAGGTGCAAGATAATAACATTCGCATCTTCTAAATAAAAGTCAATTGGTAGGAGTTTATTCATAGAAAAAAATTTCTCGCTTACCCAAAAGTGGGAAGTTAGATAATATTTAATACATTTAGGAGTGATTGAACATGAGTCAAGGTACTGGAAAAGTTGTGGAGTTAGATGTGCGAGAAGATATTAAAAATAAGCTTGAACCATTTCAAAAAATTATGAATGCTATTAAAGATTTAAAAGAATCCGGAGATACTTTTATTTTACATGCGCCTTTCAAACCAACTCCGCTTTTAGGTGTATTAAAAGCGAAAGGGTTCTCTAATAATCCTGAACAAATTGCAGAAGATCATTGGAAAGTAACATTTGTTAAAAAGTAAGGAGAATGAATAATGAGATTAGACAATCGCGGACTTGAACCACCTCAACCAATGATGAGAACCCTTGCTGCCCTTGAACAATTGCCTGATGATGAGGAATTGATTATTAATAACGACCGCCGACCAATGTTTCTTTATCCTGAACTAGAAGAGCGGGGATACACACACGAAACGATTCAACTTGAAGATGGAAGTTATCAAATTACGATCCGTAAAAAAAAGTAAAATAAAAATGCGAATTGAGAAAACGATAAGTTTCGTTTTCCAATTCGCATTTTCTTTTTAATTTGGTAGATCCCCGCTTCTATTAAGAATGCAAGCCATGCCACAACTTTTATTAGCGATCGTATGGATTACGATTCAAATCCCCTTACATTTTGCAGTTCGATTTTGTATGACAGGTATTTTCCAATTCACAGCCTGCGCATTTTCCTTTTTTACTATTTTTTATATACCGTACAAGTGCCCAACTAGCGTATCCAAAAATTGCAGCGCCGATGATAATATTAACGAGCATTAAATCTCTTCCTTTCAGGAAAATAATAGGCAGGATGATCGTTTTAATTAAATCCGAGTAGTCTGCCTACTTGATAAATAATAAAGCAAAGGATATAAGCTAATACAAGGGCATATCCGATTGCAATCATTGTCCATTTCCATGAACCAGTTTCTTTTTGAATCGTTGCTGTCGTTGCTAAACATGGAATATAAAGCAACACAAATACCATAAACGTAAACGCTGATAACGGTGTAAAAGCATTAGCTAACAATCCTTGCAGGGATTCAACATCTGGCACATGATAGATAATATTCATTGTTGAAACGACTACTTCTTTTGCAAAAAATCCTGTTAATAAAGAAGCGCCAGCTTGCCATGTACCAAAACCGAGCGGTTCAAGAAGCGGTGCGAATACAGCGCCGATTGAAGCTAAATAGCTGGCATCCATTTCAACAGCTAATCCACCAGGACCGGCATATGTCAAAAGCCAGATGATAACCGAACCTGCAAAAATAAATGTACCCGCTTTTCGTATAAAACCTTTTCCTTTATCCCAAGTACTTCTAGCCAATGTTTGAAACTGCGGCATCCGATAGGGAGGCAACTCAATAACAAACACCGAAGTTTCACTTTTTAATACGAACCGAGAAAAAATTTTTCCTATAATAAAAGCCATAATAATACCTAATACATAAAGACTAAGAACAACCGCTGCTTGATGGGATACAAAAAAGGCACCCACAAATAAAGCATATACTGGTAAACGGGCTGAACAGGACATTAAAGGAGTGAGCAAAATGGTTAGTAATCGCTCTTTCGGTTGCTCAATCGTTCTTGCTGCCATTACACCAGGAACATTACATCCAAACCCAATAATCATAGGAATAAAAGCTTTCCCATTCAATCCAATCGTTTCCATTATTCGATCCATTACTAATGCTACGCGAGCCATATAGCCCGAATCTTCTAGCAACGAAATGAAAAAGAATAAAATAAAAATTTGAGGTACAAATACTAATACACCGCCGACACCGGTTACGATTCCTTCAAGTATTAAAGCTTGAATAAATTCAGATGCACCTATGCTTATTAATCCTTTAGAAAGCCAATCTGTTAATGGACCTGAAAAAAAGGCATCTAACGCATCAGATAGAGGAAAACCAAGCCAGTTGAATGTCAACATAAACATTAAATACATAAAGGATAAAAAAATCGGTATGCCAAAAATTTTATGGGTAACTATAGCATCAACCCGCTCTGTTAAAGGACGTTTCCCTAGCCCTTTCCTTTCCGTCGCACCGGAAATCACTTTTTCAATAAACGCTCTGCGTACATTAAAAATCGCTTGATAAAGCGACTTCCCTTCCCCTTTTTCAATTAATTTTTCTTCTGCTTCTTTTAAAAGCTGATCTAATTCATCCGATTCTATAAAGCTTTTTAAATAATCGTAGACCGCTTTATTTCCTTCATAAAATTGGATGGCCAACCATCTTAAAGGTGGAAGCTTTATATTTTCTGGTAAAGAATTTTTTTTACGATTAATAATCGCACATAGTTTGTCAATAGCGTTTTCAATGACAGTCCCGTAATATAAGCGAAGAGGTTTCACATCTTCACCAGAGATAGAAACAATCTCTTTATTTAATTCGTCACAACCTTTACCGGTACGTGCAATGATCGGAACGATTTTTACCCCAAGCTGACCAGCTAAAAGTTTTTCATCTATGATGATGCCACGATTTTTTGCAACATCGATCATATTTAAACCGATAATTAGCGGCTTACCGAACTCAAGCAATTGAACAGTTAATTGCAAGTTCCTTTCAAGTTGAGAGGCATCAACTATATTTAATATTTCAGAAAAACTTTCGTATAATAGAAAGTTTGTAACAACTTTCTCATCTTTCGAAATCGGATTTAGTGAATAGACTCCTGGTAAATCAATGAGATGCCCTTGTTTATTTCGAAGCAACCCAACTTTTTTTTCTACAGTCACTCCGCTCCAATTGCCAACATATTCATAAGAACCTGTTAAACTATTGAAAAGCGAAGTTTTTCCTGTATTGGGATTTCCAAAAAGCGCAATTTCAATCATGCTTTTTCAACCCGTATTAATGCAGCTTCTTGATGCCGGATACCAACATATTGGCCGGAAATTTCAATCATACAAGGGCCGCCAAAAGGCATCTTATTTTTAAAATGGATTTCAACACCTTCATTGATTCCCATATCTATTAATCTTCTTTTCACTAATTCACTAACATTCGAAAAATCTTGAATTCTAGCTTTTTCACCTTGTTGTAAATCCGATAATACCAAGGTTCATCCCCCTCAGTTAGAAAATGAAAATTATTCTCATAATTAATTTTAAAAAAAAATATACATTTTTACCATATAAATTTTATTTATTCACAAAACATTAATATTTATGCGAAACAAGGGAAAAGTTCCCTTGTTTCGATTAACCTCCACTAACTGGAGGAATAAATGCTACCGTATCCCCATCTTTTAATTCAACTTGATCATCGGCATATTCTTCATTCACTGCAACCATCACTGACTGAAGAAGCAAATTATATTTTTCAGCGACTTTTTTTCGCAATTCCCCTACCGATATTGGCACGTCAGTCCATATGATTTCACGTGAACCGATTGCTTCTTGAAGGTGGGCAAAAAGCAATATTTTAATCATCAACAAGGTCCTCCTTTTCCGGCTTGCCGGAAGGGTATACTTTTGTTTCAAGCTGATTTCCGATCCACTGTTCCCCGTCTTCCCAATGTTCTTTTTTCCAAATAGGAACAATTTCTTTTATTCGTTCGATCGCATAACGACTTGCTTCAAATGCATGATCACGATGAGGTGTGGAAACGGCAATTACAACTGCAATATCTGATATTTCGAGTCTACCAATTCGATGGGTAATTGCAACTTTAGCATCTGGCCACCGTTTTTGAATTTCACCGCCAATTTCTTCTAACTTTTTTACTGCCATCGTTTCATAAGCTTCGTATTCTAAATAAAGTGTTTTTTTTCCATTCGTTAATTCTCTTACGATCCCAATAAATGTATTAACGGCTCCAGCTTCAGGGCGTATTACTTTTTTGGTCACTTCTTCAATTGAGATTGGGTCTTTTGTTATAAAAAATAATGGTTCATTCAAATGAATCGATCCTTTCAAAATAGGATATGATCCAAGCTATATAATCATTCTCATCATCAATATGGAAGGCTGGAACTCCTATTATTTCTGGATGAAATGGCTTATACCAACAAATTACAGCTTTAATATTTGTTAACTGCTTAAGTAGGACTTCATCTTCCTTTGTGCGCAATAAAACGATTTTTGGATAAGGTTCTTGTTTATATCCTTCAATTAGGATAATATCAAGCGGCCACTGATTATAAGCTGATACGATTTTCTCTAGCGTCCAACCTTGCCGATTAAACGCCTGAATTTGCAACAAACCATCACCTTCTACACTGACGAAGGCTGCACCCGCCTTACGGTGCTTGTCCGTATCTTTTCCAACATCGAAGGTTTTCGGAAATCCACCGTGTCCATGATGTTTGATCGTTCCTATGGTGAATCCTTTATTCGTTAAAGATGCAATGAGTTTTTCCATCAAAGTTGTTTTACCGCTGTTTTGATAACCGACAATCTGTAAAACACGCTCAATTTTTTTCTCTTCATTTCCGTTCCAATTCATTTTTCAACACCATTCAGTTGGCTCGGCTCTAATTCCAAGGCCACTCGCTTCCCTTTTCATTTTCAAGGAGTAGTACTTCCACTTCATCCCCTACACTAAACCCGCGTGTACCGCCAGGCAAAATCATTAAAGAATCACAATCAATTAATGATGTAACGACATTTGATTTATCAAGGCCTGATGGTTCAACAAGCAACTTGCCCTCTTCGAAAATTAATTTACTTCGAACAAAGCGGGTAAATGGGTTTGCTTTTGGAAAGTCTGCATGTAATGTTGCCTTCACTTTTTGTAAATGAGGCCGTTTCGAATGGAACCAATATCGAATAATTGGTCTTGCAAACAATTCAAAACCGACAAAACAAGCAGAAGGGTTTCCAGATAAGCCAAACAACAGCTTCCCATTATATTCGGCAACAGTTGTAACACTACCTGGCCTCATTGCAATTTTGTTAAATAATACGCTCGCCCCTAATTTTTTATAGATTTCAGGAAGATAATCATAATCACCGACAGAAACTCCACCTGTAGTAATTAGGAAATCTACTTCTGATAAGGCATTTTTTATCGCTTGAAAACATGTCTCTAAATCATCTTCCAGTTTTCCAAAATATTTAGCTTCTGCACCTGTCCGGTATATTTGCGAAGTAATCATATAGGCATTGCTATTACGGATTTTTCCAGGGGTAAGCTCTTCATCAACATCCAACAGCTCTGTACCGGTCGCATAAAGACCGATGATTGGTTTTTTAACGACAGGAACTTGAGCGTATCCGAAAGTAGCCAATACAGCTTTGATTCCTGGATTAATACGTCTCCCCTCTTCAACGAGAACCGTTCCTTTTTTCGTCTCGGTTCCTTGATATGATACATTGTCTCCGATTTTAAACGGGCGTTTGATCACCATGAAACGCTTGCCATCTTTTTCTATTTCTTTCGTTAGTTCAAGCATGACAACGGCATTGGCGCCTTTTGGCATTTGTGCACCCGTCATTATTCGAACCGCTTGAAATGGCTTTACTTCTTTGACAGCTACTTGCCCTGCACCAATTTCTTCAATCACTTCAAATTCAACTGGGTTTGATTGTGATGCATGAAATGAATCTTCAGCTCTTATTGCAAAGCCATCATATGGAGAGCGGTCAAAGGGCGGAACATCATGGCTGGCAATTATATCATCACCTAAATATCTTTGATCACATTGATCGATAGAAATATATTCAATTTCTCCTCTAGCAGCATATTTCATCACATGATGTACTGCTTCTTGGACTGGAATTGGATCTCTTTTCTCTAACATGTTTTGTCCCTCCTTTATAGGACATCCCCCCGCCATGTTCATTCTAAAGAACAGAAAAAGTCATGACAGTGATGAAAGTCACGATTTATTAACATTCGTTTTGTTAAATATACAGAAAAACTCCATTTGTAGCCGCTTTTAAATAATAAAAAAAGTTCAAAAACGGCCATAAATAGAGTTTGTTCACATTATGATAATGTTAATACTTCATATTGGCTGGATAACTCAATAAACTTATCCATGCTGCTAATTTTTCCAGCACTTAATTTTTCTGTAACTCCGTAATAATCGGCACAAGTTTTGCAAGCCAACACTTCCACACCTTGGCTTTCAAGTTCTTTTAAATGAACGGATATTAATGATTCGTCCGTCATTGTGAATACACCACGGTTCATACAAAAAATTGCTTTCGGCTTTTTCTCTTTTTGTTTTAACAAAGTAAAAAAGGTTTCTAAAATTCCTTCCCCTAATTGTTGATCACCGCGTCCAAGCCGATCAGACAATACTAAAATCACTTTATTTTCCATACATATTTCCCCTACTGTTTAGTCTGGAATTCCTAAAGCAATTTTTGCGTAACGAGACATGCGATCTTTCGTCCATGGTGGACTCCAAACAATTTTTACAATCGTTTCTTTAATTTCAGGTAAATCCGCTAATACACTTTTGACTTGGCTTTCAATAGAGCCAGCTAACGGACATCCCATTGATGTTAACGTCATCTCAACCGTTAATACTCCATTTTCATCTAAATCAAGTCCATATATTAAACCTAAATTAACAATATCGACACCTAGTTCAGGATCGAGTACATTTTCTAATGCACCAAGTATATTTTCTTCTAAAGCTTTATCCATTTAAAACGACTCCTTTCTTTCTGTCTGTTCGCCTTTATTATAGCGAAAAACGACACAGGATAAAAATGATTCAAATCACTTTAAACAAATAAAAGAAGCATTGATAATTCTACTTATGAATAGAATTACTATTAACATCCTACCATATTTCTAGACAAAAATTTGGAATAAACCTACACTAATAGTAAGAAACATGAAATGAGCGGCTATTATGCAACATTTGGACGGAGTTCTGTTGCATTGCGAAGATTTTGAACGGCTTGCCGCTAAACAATAGCTAAATTTTTCAGAAAGGACTTGACACATTGAAACCACATTTAATTGCGATTGATCTTGATGGAACATTGCTAAGAGACAACAAAACAATTTCTGATCGAACTTTAAAAACGGTTAAAAAAGTTCAGGAAATGGGCCATCACGTCATGATTGCCACCGGCAGACCTTATCGTGCAAGTCGAATTTATTATCAACAGCTAGGGTTGAATACACCAATTGTCAATTATAACGGCGCATACATTCATCACCCAAAAGATCGCACTTGGGGAACTTTTCATTCACCAATGCCTTTAAATATCGCGAAAAAAGTAATTGATACTTGCCATAAATACAATATTAGAAATATTATGGCGCAAGTTAAAGACCGTGTCTTTCTGCAAAATCATGATGAAGCAATTATGGAATTCATTTCCTTTGGTAATCCTAAAATCAAAACTGGCCATGTACGGGAAAACTTAAAAAATGATCCAACATCCATTTTAATTCATTCAAGAGAAGAAGAAATCGATACGATTCGTAAAACTTTATCTGAAGAAGTCGGTGATTTTATTGAACACAGGACTTCGGGCTCCCCATGGAATATTATTGAAATTATTAAAGCAGGAATAAATAAAGCAGTCGGTGTAAAAAAAGTGGCGGATACTTATCAAATTCCACGAGAACGAATATTAGCATTTGGAGACGAAGATAATGATCTGGAAATGCTCAAATTTGCTAAATTCGGTATTGCCATGGGAAATGCCATCGATCTAGTGAAAGAAGCTGCCCACGACATTACAAAAACGAATGAAGAGGATGGAATCGCCGACTATTTGGAAAAGTTTTTTAAACTTTAGCTTTTGCATAACTATCCTCAATATGAATCAAAATAAGAGCAAGTCAGTGAATGACTTGCTTTTTCTTTTTTTCGAAGTGCCATTTGACTCTTGTTAGGGGGAAGTTTCATGAGCAAAAAAAGTAAATCGAAACGCTTTTACCAGCAAAGTGCAGATGCGATCCAAAGGTACCATGAACGAATCCCTTATTATACAACGTTAGCTGAAGCTGAAGAAAGACAGCGTAAACAGGAAGAACAAATGGAATCTTCACTTGGAGGCCAATAATTATGGGAAATAAATTATTCCAATTAGCAAGAGATGCGGTTTACGAAGCAGAAGTTTCTGCTCAATCTGAAGGAGCTGAAACTGTCGTAGAAAAAATAAATAAAGCGAAAAATGCTCTTTCATCAGCTTTTGCAAATTCAAATTTTGCAGAACACCAGCAGCTGCAAGAATTACAACAAAGGCTTGAAGAAATCGAAAACCGATTCTGTTAAAAAAAGCGCCTGAAAAAGGCGCTTCCACTTTATTACAATTTACTTTTCACTTGTTTAATATGTGAAATACCTGAAGCTAATTTTTGATCAACGATTTCTGCATCTTCAATATGTTTCATAATTGCATCATTTACTTCAGCAAAAATGTCTGTAGTTACGCTAATTTCTTCCATTACATCCTCGCTATATTCCTTTTGAACTTTAATCGTTTCGATGGCATCATTTACTTCATGTTGAACGGTTTGAATGACCTTTTCAATCTCATCAATCTTTTCAGTCGTTTTCGAACTTAAATCGATACCTTCTCTAACAAATAAAATACTTTTTTCATTAGCTTTTAATGCTTGGTCAATCTCATGCTGAATTTTTTTCGTTAGTTCACTGATATTTTTCGTGCTATTGGCAGTATTTTCAGCTAATTTCCGAACTTCACTAGCAACAACTGCAAAGCCTTTACCATGCTCCCCTGCACGGGCTGCTTCTATCGATGCATTCAGCGCAAGCAAATTGGTCTGTTCAGCAATATCAGTAATGACTTTTACAATGTCTTCAATCTCTTTTGAACGAATACCTAGTTGCGTCATGCTTGCAGAAGTTTCTTTCGATTGCTCCCCTAATTGTTTGATTAGTGTTTCAACTTTGCAAACAGACTCGCGTCCTTCTTTAGATTTTTGCACCATTTCTGTTGTAGATTCAATCAATACTTGTCCTTTTTCAGCCATCGTAGAAGCAATTTCGTTCGACTGTTCACTAATTCTATTTACTTTATCAAACCGTTCTTTAATTTTCTTAACAAAATCCGCTAGAAGATGATGCTGATCATTGACCATTTCATGTTGTTGAACGGTTTCTGTTAATTCCTGGAAAAGGCTATCTAATAATTCTTCAATATCTTTTTTAGAATATTTATTTTCCTCTAAATATTTTAATTGGTCTTTTAATCTATCATTTTCTGCTTTTAGTTGTTCGATCAGTTTTCTTTGGCCAAACATCAAATTACCCTCCTCGGTTGCATGAGCGGACCTACTAGTTGTTAAACTCATCCAATTTGATAAATAGTTCATTGTTGGTCGATTGATCATCTATTTTTTCATACAATTCCAACGTAAGTGCACCTTTTTGAGGCAAATTTTCTTCTGGAATTGAAAGGTTTATTGTAAACGTCTCCCAAACTCCTTTAGCATTTGAAAGCTCCACTTTCATTTCTTCGACAATATAATCATGTCCGTCCTCTACCGTATAGTAAAAGATACCGGCACTTGTATTCGCTTCACCTTGGACAACATAATCTCCATTCTTTCCTGAAACTTCAATATTGCGGAAAGCACTATTTTCTACCTGATCAGTCCGAGCTTCTTCTTCAATTTCTTGCGCATCAACTGTTTCTACTTCTTTTGGTGTTTCAATCACAGAAGCAGATTGCTGCCCCTCTCTATTTACAACATTTTCCTTCTCTCCTGTTCCACAAGCGGACATGAGCAAAACTGCGGATAATAGTACATAAAAACGAATTTTTTTCACAGTTGTCCACTCCTTTCCAGCAACTTTTTATTCATTCATAAAGCCACTAATTTTTTTACTTAAATAAATGAAAAATATAATCACTCAATACTATATTAATTCAAAAACTTGTTTTACGCACCCCTATAATATTAAAAACATTTTACAAAAAATATATATTTTCAAAATATCTGATGACAATCATTTTTTTATAAGCATAAAACAGTCTTCAAAGCAAAAACTAATGAAAGAAAGAAAAAGGAAGGTGTATTGGAATGCAGCCATGGAATTCAATTGAAAAAGATAATGACAAAAAGCCACAAGACAATAATGCTAAACGGCAAAAGAAGAATGAAATGCGCGAAAAAAACCGACAGGCTGGAAAACACCAATTTTCTAAAGAAACAGACCATTTATAAATCAAAAAAGGGGGCGACACAAATTGTTGCCCCCAAAAATTTTAAAATGTTAGTGTAGCCGTTCATGGTTGAACGGACATTTTTATTTATCTGTTTTGAAATAAGTCCATCCTTCTTCTTGATACACTTTTCCTTCTTTCATCAATTTCCCTAAAGCACGTTTAAATGCTCCTTTACTCATTCCAAATCTTGCTTCAATATCATCTGGGTGGCTTTTATCCCAATATGGCATCGCTCCGTGGCGTGTTTCCATATAGGCGAGAATTTTTTCCGCATCAGAATGTATAGCCTCATGTTTTCGAGGGAGTAAAGAAACGTTAATCGTACCATCCTCTTTTACGCCAATGACGCGGCCTGAAACTTTTTCCCCAATGCGCGGCTCTTCTTTCCGTTCGCTCCGATGAATAAATCCGAGATAGCCATCAGATGTAAAAATAGAAGAACCTGCATACAAGGTGCGATAAATCGTTCCTGTTATGTTTTTATTAAACAAAGATTGATCGGCTTTTTTAGCAATGGATTTAAAATCATCCTCTTTTGCAAGTTTCACAAATAAACGGCCGTTATTGCCAAGTTTTAATGTACAGTATATTTCATCGCCCACTTGGGGCCAAACTTCTTCCAAAGGAGGCAAATCATCTTTCGCAAGTAACATACCTTTTGAAATGCCAATATTTACAAATACTCCTAATTTTTGATGAACTTCCTCCACTTTACCCCAGCCGAACGATTCTATAGTAATGGATGGCAGTTTCATCGTTGCTGCCAATCTTCCTTGGCCGTCTTGATAAATAAAAACTTCAATTTCTTCATTTTCCATGAGTTCTTTTTGTTTCATTTCATTTTGATGAAGCAAAATTTCTTGTTGACCATTTGTAAGGAAATACCCAAACGGAGCTTGATGGGACACTTTTAATTTCATAATCGTGCCCGGTTTTATTTTTTCCATTGATTTCCCTGCCTTTTTATGATGTATTTTTTCCAACATTCATGCCCACTATGTTGCATTTTACCTTTATTTCATAGAAAATAAAAGCAATACCGTTAAATTCTGGAGGGATTCATAATGGCATCTGAAAGTTCATTTGATATAGTTTCAAAAGTAGACACACAAGAAGTGTCCAATGCTGTTACGATGGCAATGAAAGAAATTAAAAACCGTTATGATTTCAAAGGAAGCAAAAGCGATATTACATTGGAAAAAGATGAACTAGTTCTCGTTTCTGATGATGAGTTTAAGCTTGAGCAGTTAAAAGATGTACTTATCGGTAAGTTAATAAAAAGAAATGTACCAACGAAAAATATTAACTACGGAAAAATTGAACCTGCCTCTGGTGGTACGGTACGACAACGGGCAAAACTCGTTCAAGGAATCGATAAAGAAAATGCGAAAAAAATTAATACGATCATCAAAGATTTAAAACTGAAAGTAAAATCGCAAATTCAAAATGACCAAATTCGCGTCTCCGGGAAAAGCAAAGATGATTTACAAAAAGTGATCGCAGCGATCAGAAGCGCTGATTTGCCAATCGATCTCCAATTTATCAATTATCGATAATATTATTGTTGACTTTCCTTTTCAATTATTTTATTTTTATACCCATAAGGGTAATTAGAGAATGTGTGTGAATAAAGCACACTTTGAGGAGGCATCAACAAATTGAAGAAAAAAATTATTATCGTTGGTGGAGTTGCTGGTGGGGCTACAACTGCTGCTCGGCTAAGGCGTCTTGATGAAGATTCACAAATTATCATGTTTGAAAAAGGTGAACACATTTCATTTGCCAACTGCGGACTTCCTTATTACATAGGCGGGGTCATTGAAAAACGAGAGAAGCTGTTCGTACAAACGGTTGAAGGCATGTCCAGTAAATTTAACATGGACATTCGAAATTTGAGTGAAGTCATTAAAATTAATCGAGAGAAAAAAACCGTCTCGGTGAAAAATTTAAGAACTGGAGAAATTTATGATGAAAGTTATGATTATTTAGTCTTATCACCTGGGGCAAGGCCGGTCATACCTTCTATTCCGGGGATTGATACAGCTAATAACTTGCTTACTCTCCGCAACGTGAAAGATACCGATGCGATTAAAAACTTTATCGACGACAATAAGCCAGAAAAAGCGGTTGTCATTGGCGGGGGTTTTATCGGCGTTGAAATGGCGGAAAACTTGCACGAACTTGGAATAAAAGTCACTTTAATTGAAATGGCCAACCAAATTTTAGCGCCATTTGATTTTGAAATGGCATCTATTTTACACAAATCAATGATTGAAAAAGGACTAAAATTGATCCTTGAAGATGGTGTTCAATCATTTGAAAATAACGGAACAAAAGTGATTTTAAATAGCGGCAAAGAAATAGATACTGATTTAATTATTTTGGCTATCGGTGTCCGCCCTGAAAGCGAACTCGCCGCTGACTGCGGTCTTGAAATAGGTCCCCGCGGCCACATCATTGTCAATGAATACCTAGAGACAAGTGATCCATCGATATATGCAATTGGTGATGCCATCGAAGTTCTTGATTATATAAATGGAAAACCGACCGCCATTCCACTCGCTTGGCCAGCTAACCGCCAAGGACGAATTGTTGCTAATAATATTTATGGAAAAAAAGAAAAATATAAAGGCACGCTCGGAACATCGGTTGTAAAAGTTTTTGATTTTACAGCAGCAAGCACAGGAAATAATGAAAAAACATTGAAAAGAATAGGAATTCATGATTATGAAGTGATTCATATTCATCCTGGGTCACACGCCGGCTATTATCCTGGGGCTAGTCAAATCTCACTGAAACTCATTTTTGATAAAAAGTCAGGAAAAATTTATGGTGCCCAAGCGATAGGTAAAAATGGGGTTGATAAGCGGATTGACGTCATTGCAACAGCTATTAAAGGCGGATTAACGGTTCTCGATTTACCAGATTTAGAGTTAGCCTATGCTCCGCCTTATTCATCAGCTAAAGATCCCGTAAATATGGCAGGTTATGTTGCATCCAACATCATCGAAAATGCTGTTGAAACTATACAATGGTATGAAATTGATAAAATCGTAGAAAACGGCGGATTTTTAGTAGATGTACGCAATCCGGGAGAACTAAAACTAGGTTTTATAAAAGGAGCTGTAAATATTCCGCTTCCTGAATTGCGAAATCGACTTAATGAACTCCCGAAAGATCAAACGATTTATGTCTATTGTCAAGTTGGCTTGCGCGGTTATTTAGCTGCAAGAATTTTAACGTTAAATGGATTTAAAGCAGTGAACTTAGATGGAGGCTGGAAAACGTATTCTTCAGTCTATGGCAACGAAGGAAGCAACAATCTTCATATAAAAACGGATGATTCAGGCGTTGCTCATTTTGATTGTACTGGGAACCCGATGAAATGAGCAAATGAGTCATAATGGTGCAGCTTCATAGCTGTACCACCTTTTTATTTTCAAATTAACTTTTTTTTCTTTTTTTTCAATATTATGTCATTTTCTGTGATCAATTTCACATCGTACATTTGAAATAAAAATTAATATTTTACTAATAAAAAATAATGGGGAACGTACGATGAAAGCAACTGATTCTGATATTCAAATGGAACAACTTTATTTATTAATTGAAGAAAAACGGAACCAAATGATTCGCATTGGGTTGCAATACGGATTTACAGATGAAAAAACTGTCGTTGCAAGCCAACAGTTGGACAAGCTTATTCATCAAGCGATTTTAATGAAAAAATTAATGAAACAAGATTAATGTCAGTTGATAAAAAAGTCTGTTAAAGTATTCACCTTTAACAGACCATTTTGTTTTACCGGTCTCTTTGGACCCAAACTGATTCAAATCATGGGGTAAAGTCACCTGTTTTTTTACGGACTCATGTTGGTCCGAGGGGCTGTTCCCTACCTTCTTTCACTTCTACTAAAAATGGTCGTACAAACCTCTGCTCTGGTCTGTACTACTACTGTTAGTATGTTTTATTTAGAAATAATTTACATTCCGAAAGAACCCAAGTAATAACCGGAATACTAATAGAAATAACAGCAGTAAGAGGATAATACTTCGTTAGATACGTACCTATATAGTGGTGATGATTATGAATATTTGTAAATGAATAAATTATTACCGATAGGCCAATCGCCAAATGAATCAACCATTTTGCTCTTTCGTTCGGCAAAATATTTCTAACTCCTTGATAAATTGAAATGTGTAAAATCGAAGCACGAATGATGCTCCCGAATACCATTACCGTAATCCCAAATATATCAAAGCGTTCAATAAAACCGAATGATACTAATCGGATAATACCCTGTGCAGGATATACGAGATTCTTTGAAAATTCCTCCCCAAAGATTGCAAGTACACCTGTCACAGTACCTAGAAACATAAAAGTCATGAAAAGGACGATTAATGTATTTGTAAAAAAAATTGATTTAGACTTTTCTACTCCCTTTT
>NZ_JABTTE010000060.1 GCF_013303125.1 Calidifontibacillus erzurumensis
ACACTATTATGGGATTGTATTTTATGGGGGTTTATAGCAAATATATTTATTATTTTGGTGGTTTCTTTTTATGTGTATTCTTTTAATGATGGCGGCTCAGTATGCTTCCATTTTTTATTTGAAACATTCCACATAACCCTTCTTATTTAGTTATTACTGATATTACCGATGTTATTGAGGATTTTATCACCGTTGATTACATCAGCAAGAGGCCAATCTCTTTTTTCATTTGATTAATGACTTATATAATAAGTCATCAATCATATTGACATCAGTAAAGATCCAAAAGAATGGGGAGAATTATTGGGTGATCCAACCAATACAAACACTATTTTTGATCGGATTATCCATCGATCTGAAATTATTCATCTAAATCACGATGGTTATAGAATGAAACATAGAACTACTATTTTTGCCTAAAATGTAAAAAATAAAATATCGAAAACTATAACATTTTACTTGATGCTTAAAACGATCCTGTGCATTATGTAATACATGCTTCATACGCTTGCACTTTTTACGGTCATAGGAATGAAATTCCTTTTGATCCCGTCTTCTTACTCCATTTAGCGCCCAATAAATATAACGACAAAAGTGAAAGCGGTCAGCTATTATAACTGGTTTTCCCAGCGCACTTTCGACGGCTGCTTTAAAGGATGGACTCATATCCATAATCACAATTTGAACCTGACTTCCGTACTTTTGTAAGTATTGCTTTATGGTCTTTTTTTGCCAGTTGGGAAGTATATCTATTGGTTGTTTGGTGAACCCATCGGCTACAATTACTGGTATTTTCCTTCTTTTGTATCACCTTTATATTCATCAATGGCAATAACGGAAGGTAATTGTTCGACTGGACGAATAGCTCTACCTGCCAATTGAACAAATCGACGAACAACGGTAGATGCTGAAGTGCCTTATAGGCTCTATAATTTTTAGTGTTGGTGAATAAAAACCAACACTAATTTTTTATAAAAAAATAATGAGACAAGTGACAAAACTCAGGGAAAATGTAATCGCCAAACCACATTTGAAAGGAGTAATGTCACATGTTGTTTATTGCAAAATAGAAGTACAGAGATTTGCAGAGAATTTATGCAGAGCCAAGC
>NZ_JABTTE010000061.1 GCF_013303125.1 Calidifontibacillus erzurumensis
GATAGTAACGTGGGTAATTGGCTTTCTCACCCTGTTCACTCTCGACATATAGACCATCCATCGCAAAATCCAAACCGACAACTTTCTGGATTTTTACTGACTGAATATCTTTCTCGTATTCTGTCAAAATCGAAATATAGTATTTACCTGTCTTTGTTTTAGAAATTGTACAAGATTTGATTTTGTAATCAGCAGGTATTTCTCTATGCTGCTTCATTCTTATTGGCTTTTTGATTTTTGGCAGTTTGATATGACCATTCTCTAGCTTAATATTGTCGTTGACCATGTTGGTTGTGTAAGATTGTTTCTTTTTCTTGCTCTTGAATTTAGGGAACTCTGCACGACCTTCAAAAAAGTTCTTATAAGCATTTTGTAATTGGATCTGTGCGTTTGCTAAGGCTAAAGAATCCACTTCTTTTAGGAATGGAAATTCATCCTTATACTTTGCTGGTGTCGGGAACTTTTGCTTTTTAAGCGCTTCTTTGTCATCCTTGTATCTTTCATACATGTCTTTGCGTTCAGCTAACATTTTATTGTAGACAAAGCGAACACAACCAAATGTTTTTGTTAATAATTCTTTCTGTTCTTCATTTGGATATAGGCGAAACTTGAACGCTTTGTTTTGCTTGGTCATATCAATTCACCTCAACTCCGACCTTGATTTTCAATGTATTTTTTTATGACAGCAATTGGTGCACCGCCTGTTGTAAGAAGGCAAAAACTTCTTGACCAAAACATTTCTTTCCAAAGTCTTTTTCGTATATGAGGAAAGTTTTTCTTTATCAGTCGAGAACTTGCACTCTTATAGGCATTGATAAACTTTGATAATTCAGAATTAGGATGTGCCTTGAATAGAATGTGGATATGAACCTTATCATGATTCCACTCTGTCAAAGTAATGTTATATTTTTTTCCGATCTCTATGAACATATCTTTTGCAAAATCAGATATTTCATCGGTGAATACTTCTCTGCGATACTTTACAACTAATACAAGATGATAATGCAATAAGAATACTGAATGATTATTACTATCCAATTTCATTGATATA
>NZ_JABTTE010000062.1 GCF_013303125.1 Calidifontibacillus erzurumensis
CGCGGTGGTAATGGCTGGGTCACCCAATAATTCACCCCATTCTTTTGGAGCTTTATTGGATGTTAATATTATTGATGACTTGTTATATAAGTCATTAATCAAGTGAAAAAAGAGATTAGCCTCTTGCTGATCCATTGCCATAAACATTAAATCATCAATGATAGTCAAATCTGCATTTCGGATTCTTTTTAATCTTGTATGAGATTTTCGGGAGATTTCCTCTGTTTTTAAGGTATGGATTAATTCTCCCATTGTAATAAACATGACTTTGTATCCTTGTTGGATGGCTTCCAATCCAAGCCCTACAGCCAAATGGGTTTTCCCCACTCCGGGAGGACCGAGTAAAATGATATTAAAGAGCTGCTCAATCCAAGTCAGTTCTCTCAATTGATTGAATTGCTTTCTGCTTAATGATTGCTGTTCATCCAAATTAAAATCATCCAGTGTTTTATAAAATGGGAAGGATGCCCACTTGATTCTTTTTTCATTCTGTTTTTCCTCCCGGCGTTTTTTCTCATAATCTAATAAACTATTTAGAAAACTAAGATAGGACACCTCCTTTTCTTCTGCTTCTCTTACAAGAAGAGGCAAATGGAGTGCAGCTTCTGAAAAATGCAACGTTTTTAATTTTTCCTGTGCTATTGTTAATTGGCTCAATGCTGACCCTCCAGTACTGCTAAATACTCATTGACATCTCTTTTTTGTGATGTGGTTTCGAAGAGTGATTGATGATCAATATTTAACGGATGTATCGATACTGGTTTTTCGATTTGAGTTGTGTTATGTGTCAGTCGTTGCCGTTCAATATACTGAACCATATCGATAAAATCTGTTGCACAAAAAAGCTTCTTCCTCATGCACTCCCGCAAAGCGGTGTCAATGATATCTTGCTGATCTATTCTTTTAATCTCTCTTAATATCATCTGAAGCTGATCCCGAATATACCTCTGACGCTTCTTTCGGACTTCTTCTAGAAAAGCGTTGGCTTCATCCACATTTGTAAAATACCCTGCGACTGTACGGATGTAAGCATCAATG
>NZ_JABTTE010000063.1 GCF_013303125.1 Calidifontibacillus erzurumensis
TCTCTTCAGTAAAGCTTCTAAATTTATAACGCTAACTGTATCTTCACCCATATTGGCTACATAAGCGAACCTATTATCAGCAGAAATTCTAAATCCATGAAGACCTTATCCAGTTTCGATTGTGTTTGTAACAGAAATTACTCATATCAATGACGGATAGGTTGTTATCTTCGATATTTGTTACAACTGAATATATTCCATCAGATGTTTACTATAAGGCTTTATTTTTTTACAAAACCCTCTCATTTGTTTTTCCTCTAGAGGCTGAGCATATCATCATGCATAAACATTCTAAACTTCATTTACTTTCGTATAATAATATTTATTAAGAGGCAAGACCTTTTTAACGGTTTACAAAAATTGGTAATAAATGAAAATATGTAAAAAACTAAGCTAGGCTGGTTTAATTGTAGGCCTTTGATTAAGAAAGCGTTTGACAGTTTTTAATTGCTGATGTTGGTTTAGTAGATTAAATCGTTCTCAAAATCTATCTTTTAATGAAATTCCAAACGTAGTTGGCTGTTGAATTGAACTTCAGAAGCTTAATTATTATAAAAATCATAAAAGCCCTCCCAAAAGGGAGTTCCACACAAAAATGATATTTAAAAGGTTCAGAGTCCAAGAAAATCATGCTGCCACACTGCTAGACTTGAATTCTTAGCTTTCTAAAAGTTCTTTGAAGATCGCAAAAAAATATTTACCACGATTGGCGGCTTGATAATCCCTTTCAAGTTCAGGATCCCTGCGGTCTTCAAATGGCACCTTCAATTCTTCATTCCAAGTTTTTTGTTCCGGATGAAGTGAATTTCCAAATGGCTTACACATTGGCTCTTGAAAAAGTGACGAGTCTCTCCTTAAGTTCTGTTTAGATTGATCTTGATTATGTGTATCCTGGATTTCAACTGGGAATCCCATTTCATATAACTCTTCAAAATAAAGTTCTTTTAATTTTTTTGAGACGATGCCGTAAAAATAAGCAATTGGCTTTTGAATCTCTTTCGTTGTTTTTAGTTTTCTAACGAGTTGTTTAAAGG
>NZ_JABTTE010000064.1 GCF_013303125.1 Calidifontibacillus erzurumensis
ATGTCCCAAAATAATAAAACCGTTCCTTACAAAAAAAATACCATTCCTTAAATAAAAATACTTATCCAAAAACCGAAGGTTTTCTGCCCCGCTTCAGGAGACCTTCGGTCTTTTTATGCCCGGAAAAAGGCAGGAGAAAAGGCAGGAAGGAAAGCAGGAAAAACCCCGTCATATCAAGGAATACAAAGGAAAAAAGCAGGAGCAAAAGCAGGAAACAAAGCTGGAAAACCCACTCCTTTATCCTTGCCTCTTACCTCTATTCTGGAACGTTATTATTCTTTCAAAATCAGTGAAAAATCTTTACACAAATGAGGAAGAAGCGGGAAAAAGCAGGGAATGTTATTATTCTCTTGAAGAAAATGGAAAAAGGGTGAAAAAGGGCTTGAATGCAGGTGGGAGAAGGGAATGAGAGTTTGGGTGGGGAGGGGAAGGCGGGAAAGGTATTATTATATGGGGACATAGTAGACGGTAAGGGAAAAGGTAATACAGTAAAATTTTCGCAAATAACCTTCCGATTTTTGAAATGCAATTCTAAATGTAATGCTATAAAATATAGGAAAAAGTATTTGCGGAGGATGTATGAGTAAAGAATTAATTAGAAAATTTTTAATGGAGAATGAAGCAATCCTTATGAGGGAGAATTTATGTTGTTCCGATTTTATTGACTTGAAGGAGAGATTCTATCTCCAGTACAGCAAAAATCCAAGAATCTCCGAAGCTATTATTTTCACTTGGTTGAAAAATTACTTAGAAAATGGATTAAACACTGAATTTAATAGAAATCTTGTTTTGAAACCAGAAACTAAATTTCCCGCAGAGTATGGATATCAGACATTGGATATTTCCATAGTTGAAGGAAATGAGATCAGGTTGGGTATCTCGATAAAAATGAGTACGTCAACATCTGCGTATTTAGATGGAGCGGACTTTTCTAACCCTTTCCTTAATAAGTATCGTAAGGAATTTGTAAAAGATGAGAATGAATTTAATAGAAAAAGAAAAGAGGGTAAAAGGATAGGAGTACCAACTTTG
>NZ_JABTTE010000065.1 GCF_013303125.1 Calidifontibacillus erzurumensis
GGGTTTGCTGAATAAACAAAAAACGTTGATACAACAAGGGTTTTCGGCGTGTTTGTCGAATTATAAGTGTAAGGATTTTCGCTAAAACCGTAAAAAAACCTTGCACTTGGAGGTTGTAACATGTATCGAGAAACGGAAAAACAACTGACATTTTCGGATGATTTTTTTCTGCCGTTTGGCGGGAAGTTAAATAAAAATAATCGCTGGGTTATTCTAGCTGATATGATTCCATGGTGGAAAGCTGAAGAAAAATACAGTCAAGCATTTAAAGATTCCAACAAAGGTGAGCAGGCATTTTCTATAAGAGTAGCTCTTGGCTCTTTGATTATCAAAGAACGCCTAGGTTTAAGTGATCGCGAAACGGTTCATCAGATTACAGAAAACCCTTATCTACAGTACTTTATTGGTCTTCCAAGCTTTCAAGAAGAAGCTCCATTTCATCATTCTATGATGACCCATTTTCGGAAGAGACTCGGTTCAGATATCATCAATGAAGTGAATGAATGGATTGTCATGGAAGAACAAAAAAATGAAAAAGACGATGACGGCGATGATCACCCGACTCCGCCTGCTTCCCCATGCCCAAAATCCGAAGAAAATGTCAATCAAAGTGATACAGACGCTTACGACACAAGTGCAAACAAAGGGAAGTTATTGTTAGACGCAACATGTGCTCCAGCTGATATTGCCTATCCAACTGACCTTGATCTTTTAAACGAAGCTCGGGAAAAATTAGAACACATCATTGATGTTTTGCATGAACCATTGAAAGGAGACAAACGGAAGCCACGGACTTATCGCCAAAGAGCGAGAAAAGATTATTTGGCTGTCTCAAAGCAAAGAAAAGTCAGTGGCAAAAAGTTGCGTAAAGCAATAGGCAAACAGCTGGATTATATCAAAAGAGACCTTAACAGCTG
>NZ_JABTTE010000066.1 GCF_013303125.1 Calidifontibacillus erzurumensis
GTCGCAGGGCATTTTACAAATGAGGATGAAGCCGCCGCTTTTCTAGAAGAAGTACGAAAAAAGCGTCAAAGGTATATACGGGATCAGCTTCAGATGATATTAAGAGAGATTAAAAGAATAGATCAGAAATCGATCATTGACATCGCTTTGCGGGAGTGTATGAAGAAGAAGCTTTTTTGTGCAACAGATTTTATCGATATGGTTCGGTATATTGAACGGCAACGACAGATACATATGACAATCCCAACCGAAAAAGAAGGATCGATCCATTCGGTAAATATAGAACATGAGTCACTCTTCCAAACCACATCACAAAAAAGAGATGTCAATGAGTACTTAGCAGTATTGGAGGGTCAAGCATGAGTCAATTAACAATAACACAGGAAAAACTAAAAACGTTGCATTTTTCGGAAGCTGCACTTCATTTGCCTCATCTTGTAAGAGAAGCAGAAGAAAAGGAGGTGTCCTATCTTAGTTTTCTAAATCGTTTATTAGATTATGAGAAAAGACGCCGTGAAGAAAAACAGAATGAAAAAAGAATGAAGTGGGCATCCTTTCCATTTTATAAAACGCTGGATGAATTTCATTTGGAAGAACAACAATCATTAAGCAGAAAGCAATTCAATCAATTGAGAGAACTAACTTGGATTGAGCAGCTCTATAATATCATTTTGCTTGGCCCTCCAGGAGTGGGGAAAACCCATTTGGCTGTAGGGCTTGGATTGGAAGCCATCCAACAAGGATACAAAGTCATGTTTATTACGATGGGAGAGTTGATCCATATCTTAAAAACCGAGGAAATCTCCCGAAAATCCCATACAAGATTAAAAAGAATACGAAATGCAAATTTGACAATCATTGATGATTTAATGTTCATGGC
>NZ_JABTTE010000067.1 GCF_013303125.1 Calidifontibacillus erzurumensis
GGTTGGGAGACTTCTGTCGGAAAAAGTTAAATTCTTACGGTGAAAACGCTAACAAATTGATCTTCTTTTTAACGGGAAAGTTTGACTAACTCCTCGACAACTTTATTAGGGATTTCAATTTCAAATTCGGTTTCAAATTTTTCAATCAATGGAGTCCATACCTTTCTCTCATCTTTTGTAATATTTAATTTAGGGTTGAAAGGAATGGATTCAATTAATTTTTCCAACGTATTATTCATTTTTGCAGAAATGATCCGGTCCATTAAGCTTCCCATATGCATCCACATACCTAATTCCCTCATATTATCCCATTTAAAGTAACTGCGGATTTGGGGCATATATTCTTCCAAAATAGTGGTAATGATTTTAGGATTGACATACGTTACAATTTCGCTTAGCCCTCTTAGAATTAACTGTGGAATTTCATTTTCTTGAATATCATCTTTTTCTATGAATCCAGATGAATTTCTTGTAATCTCCAATAATTTTTTCATACGGGTAATCCCCTCGGATTGCAGAAGCTCCCAAGCAGGAATGTATGGAATCCCTTCAATGGAAACAGGGACAGTACCGATGATAGCGACAATTTTATAATAATTATTCAAATCATTTAAAACAGTCGTATCTTTTGTTGTTGGATCAATACGGACTGTTCGAACAACAACATCTTGATCTATTTCTGACAATTGAGATTTAATCCAAGTTTCAAGCAGCTGTGCGGCTCCTTCCCCTGTAAAACATACCGTTGCAATCATTCTTTTCTTCATACTATTGGTTTGAGGTTCATTATTT
>NZ_JABTTE010000068.1 GCF_013303125.1 Calidifontibacillus erzurumensis
TGATGATAGTCTAAATATTGGACACAGTAAATTGGGGGAAAATCGTTTATAATTTAATGATACCTTACAATTGAACGGGAGTGTCCAATATGAAAAGAAAAAGCTATGATAAAGAATTTAAAATTAGTGCGGTACGTATGGTGAAGGAGGAAGGAAGGAGAATAGCTGAGGTTGCAAGGAATTTAGATATACCTGAGCAGACATTGCACAACTGGGTGAACAAATACAACGAGGAGAAAGAGGCAAGTTTTGTAGGTAGCGGAAATTTAAAGCCTGAGGACAAAGCTATTCGTGATTTACAAAAGAAATTACGAGACTTAGAAGAGGAGAATGCCATCTTAAAAAAGGCTATGAGCATCTTCGCAAAAAACCAGAAGTAATTTATGACTTCATTGAAAAACACCGACACGAATTTCGTGTGGCGAAGATGTGCGAGGTATTAGGTGTGTCAAAAAGTGGCTATTACGCTTGGAGAGGTCGTCCCAAGAGCAACCAGAAAAAACGAAAAGAAGAACTGACGATATTAGTGAGACGTGCTCATCTTGAATCTAGGCAAAATTACGGAAGTCCTAAGATAACAAAACAATTGAACCGACAAGGTATTCAAGTGTCTGAGAAAACAGTCACACGAATCATGCAGGAAAATAATATTCGCTCTAAAACCGTGAAGAAATATAAGGCTACCACGAACTCAAAACATAGTTTACCTGTGTATCCAAATCTGTTAAATCAGAATTTCACAGTAGAACGTCCAGGAGACGTTTGGGTTGGTGATAT
>NZ_JABTTE010000069.1 GCF_013303125.1 Calidifontibacillus erzurumensis
CGCCGATGGAGAAGTACCTCTAGAATCTCTTCCGGTTTCTAAAAAAGGAATGATGTACAATAGTGAATTTGGGGAAATCGTAGATTGTTGGTTAGAGGAAGATTTAAAGCTCAAGAAAAAAGATAGAAGAACGAATAAAAAGATCCATGAGGATTTAAAGAAGGAGTATGGCTTTAAGGGATCTTATCGAACGGTATGCGATTATATTCAACATCGAAAGCCCTTCATTAAAGAGGCAAAAATGAAGAGATACGAACGTTTGGAACATCCACCTGGAGAAGCACAAGTGGATTTTGGAAATATGACCGTAGTGAAGGATGGTGCTTATAAGGATATTAAATTATTAATCATGAGTTTCCCATATAGTAATGCAGGGTTTGCTTATCCCCTTCCAGCTGAAAATTCCGAATGCTTTTTAGAGGGACTAAAGAACTTGTTCCATCAAGCAGGGGGTGTACCGACCTATATAAGAATTGATAATCTCGCAGCTGCCGTTGTTTCGATTGGGAAGGGGGAAGAAAGAACCTACACAGATTCCTTTTTACGATTTCAAGCCCATTACGGATTTGAAGTGCAAGCGTGTAATCCGGCAAGTGGTCATGAAAAGGGAAACGTGGAAAAGAAAGTGAATTACACTAGAAATAACTTCTTCACTACCCATCCAATCATGGAGGACTTTTCTCAACTGGCAGAATGGATACAAAAGGAGATGGTGGCGGACCGAGAGCGTCCTCATTATGAGAAAGGGGTATCTATTCAGGAG
>NZ_JABTTE010000007.1 GCF_013303125.1 Calidifontibacillus erzurumensis
ATTAACAGCGCTCGGCTTTTGTTTTTTTCGTTATGGTAAAATATATAGTAAGAAAAAAATGGATGGGCGCTTTTTATTCGAGGAGGTTTTTTATGTCAAATCAGAAAATTGTTTTAATTGATGGAAACAGCATTGCTTATCGGGCTTTTTTTGCCTTGCCGCTATTGAATAATGACAAAGGTGTTTATACAAATGCAGTTTATGGTTTCACGATGATTTTGATGAAAGTGTTGGAGGAAGAAAATCCAACTCACATATTAGTTGCTTTTGATGCAGGCAAAACAACATTTCGTCATCAAACGTTTTCAGAATATAAGGGCGGCCGTGAAAAAACTCCGCTTGAACTTTCGGAACAATTGCCTTTTATTCGGGAAGTGTTAGATGCTTTTAACATTCCGCGCTATGAGCTGGAACAATATGAAGCAGATGATATTATCGGTACATTAGCCAAACAGGCAGAAAAAGAAAAAGTTGAAGTAAAAATTATTACCGGTGATAAAGATTTGCTCCAGCTTGTTTCTGATTATGTAACAGTTTTGCACACGAAAAAAGGAATTACCGATGTTGAAGTTTATGATGTTGAAAAAATTAAAGAAAAATATCAATTAACACCTAAGCAAATCATTGATATGAAGGGATTAATGGGAGATTCTTCCGATAATATTCCGGGTGTACCAGGAGTTGGAGAGAAAACAGCCATTAAGTTATTAACTCAATTTGGTACCCTTGAAAATACATTAGATTCAGTTCATGAAGTAAGCGGGAAAAAATTACAGGAAAAATTAATAGAACATAAAGAGCAGGCGCTAATGTCAAAACAGCTTGCAACCATTCATTGTGACGCTCCGATTGATATTACACTTCAAGATATTAACCGGAAGGAAATGAACAAAGAAAACGTCATTAAAATTTTTAAAGAGCTCGGCTTCACTTCTTTGCTTGAACGTATAGGTGATGCTGACGAAACATCTCAGGCAGAATTTGCTGAGATCGAATATAAAATTGTTGATGAACTCAGTGAAGCATTGTTGCTAGATGAAGCAGCATTAGTAGTTGAAATCATTGATGAAAATTACCATGAAGCAGATATTGTTGGTTTTTCTATTGTTAATAAAAAGGAAAAACTTTACATACCTACTGAAATTGCGCTTCAATCTGCCATTTTTAAAAACTGGCTGGAGGATGAGAGCAAGAAGAAAATTGTATTTGATGCTAAGCAGGCGATGACAGCCCTTAAATGGAGGGGAATTTCATTAAAAGGGGTCGAATTCGACCTATTAATTGCCTCTTATCTTTTAAATCCTTCCGAAACAGCCCATGAAATTACCGATGTCGCCAAACGATATGGCTATATGAATATTCATGCAGATGAAGTTGTATACGGTAAAGGTGCCAAACGGAAGGTGCCGTCTCAAGATGAGCTTGCTGACCATCTAGTCCGCAAAGCTGATGCTATTTTCCAAGTAAAAGATCAAGCGATTAAGCATTTGAAAGATAATAATCAGTATGATTTATTCAGAAATTTAGAATTGCCGCTATCATTTATTTTAAGTGAAATGGAATATACTGGTGTGATGGTTGATATTAACCGGCTTGAAAAAATGGGTCAAGAGCTTGATGTACAGCTAAAAGAAATCGAAGAAAAAATATATGAATTGGCTGGAGAGCCATTTAATATTAATTCACCAAAACAGCTGGGAGCTATTTTATTTGAAAAATTGCAGTTGCCTCCTGTCAAAAAGACAAAAACTGGCTATTCGACATCGGCGGATGTTCTTGAAAAATTAGCTGATATGCATGAAATGATTCCGCTTTTACTTCATTACCGTCAGCTTGGCAAATTGAAATCAACTTACATTGAAGGTTTGTTAAAAGTCGTTCATCGCGACACATCAAAAATTCATACCCGATTTAATCAAGCATTGACGCAGACGGGGCGTTTAAGTTCTACTGAACCTAATTTACAAAATATACCAATTCGTATGGAAGAAGGTAGAAAAATTAGACAAGCATTCATTCCATCAGAAGAAGACTGGGTTATTTTTGCAGCTGATTATTCACAAATTGAACTTAGGGTATTAGCTCATATAGCGAAAGATGAGAAGTTAATCGAAGCGTTTCGTGAAGGAAAAGATATTCATACGAAAACAGCAATGGATGTCTTTCATGTTGATGAAAAAGACGTGACACCAAATATGCGCCGCCAAGCGAAAGCAGTCAACTTCGGAATCATTTATGGAATCAGTGATTTCGGATTATCACAAAACCTTGGAATTACAAGAAAAGAAGCTGCTAAATTTATCGAACAATATTTTAAAAGCTTCCCAGGGGTAAAAAAATATATGGATGAAATTGTCTTGAAAGCTAAAGAAAATGGATATGTGACAACGCTCTTAAATAGACGCCGATATTTACCGGATATTACGAGCCGGAATTTTAATGTGCGCAGCTTTGCCGAAAGAACGGCTATGAATACACCTATTCAAGGAAGCGCTGCAGACATCATCAAAAAAGCAATGATCGATATGGTCGAGCGCCTGAAAAAAGAAAATTTAAAAACACGCCTATTATTGCAAGTTCATGATGAATTGATATTTGAAGCACCGAAAAGTGAAATAGAGAAATTAACAAAAATTGTACCGGAAGTTATGGAAAATGCCATCCAATTAGACGTCCCATTAAAAGTTGATTATAGCTATGGACCAACATGGTTCGATGCGAAATAATCTTTTTTGGTGCCGGAGACGGTACCGCAGAGGGGTCAGGCACCGCCCCGCAGATGGTGCCGGAGACGATACCGCAGAGGGGTCAGGCACCGCCCCGTAGATGGTGCCGGAGACGGTACAGTAGAAGGGTCTAACCCCGCCCTGCAGATAGTGCCGGAGACACGCAAAACGAAAAGTAAGGAGGTGGCCAACGGTTGCCTGAATTGCCAGAAGTTGAGACGATTCGAAGAACGTTATTAAAGTTAATACAAGGAAAAACGATTGCCCAAGTTGATGTTTTTTGGCCGAAATTGGTGAAAGAGCCTGCAGATATTTATGAGTTCCAAAAGAATTTAACGGGGCAATCAATACAAGATATTGGAAGAAGAGGAAAATTTATAAAGATTCTTTTGGATGATTTTGTGTTAATTTCCCATTTGCGGATGGAAGGTCGATATGGTCTGTTTTCAAAAGAAGACCCGATTGAACAACATACTCACGCTCTCATTACGTTTACAGACGGGACTGAACTGCGTTACCGTGATGTACGGAAATTTGGAACGATGCATTTAATTAAAAAAGGATTGGAAGAAAAAGTTCCTCCTTTAGTGGACTTAGGTGTTGAACCTTTTTCTGATGCATTCACTGATGAATACTTATGGGAAAAATTGAAAAAAACAAATCGAAAGATCAAAGTTGCTCTTCTAGATCAAAAAATAGTCGTTGGCCTTGGGAATATTTATGTTGATGAAGCTTTGTTTCGGGCTGGAATTCATCCGGAACGACAAGCAAATTCATTGCAACCAGAAGAAATAAAAGTGTTGCACCGCGAAATTATCTCTACCTTGCAAGAAGCAGTTGCCAAAGGGGGGAGCACAATTCGCTCATATGTTAACAGCCAAGGTGAAATTGGCATGTTTCAACTCGAATTGTTCGTTTATGCGCGCAATAATGAACAATGCAAAAAGTGTGGTACAACCATTCAAAAAATTAAAGTGGGAGGCAGAGGAACGCATTTTTGCCCGAAATGTCAAAATTGAAGAACGTACATAGTAAATTTCATTGCCTGTTAAAAACTTCAAATCTAAGGACAATGAAAAAAGGGACGACTAACAAAGGATCGTCCGCAAAAAACTCTGCCCAAAAGGTAATAGATCCTACGACGGGTTTCGTAAAAAACGGATTGGCAGTTATAATCAAAAGCCTACCGGTCGGAGGGATATAAGCAATTAAAAGGGGGAAACTAATGACAACGATAATTGGTTTAACCGGCGGGATTGCCAGCGGAAAAAGCACTGTTGCAAAAATGCTGAAAAATTATGGAATTCCTATTATTGATGCCGATGTCATTGCCCGAGAAGTTGTTGAAGTAGGCGAAGAAGCTTATTACAAAATTGTCGAGGCTTTTGGGAAAGACATCTTGCATGAAGATGGCACCATTCATCGTGAAAAATTGGGTGCTATTGTTTTTAATGACGAAGAACAGCGCAAGAAGTTAAACAGCATCGTTCATCCGGCCGTTCGCACCCGAATGAATGAACTAAAACAAAAATATATCGAAGGCGGAGAAAAAACGATTGTTCTGGATATCCCGCTTTTATTTGAAAGCAAATTAACCCATCTCGTTGATAAAATTATTCTTGTGTATGTTGATTACGATGTTCAGGTAAAAAGATTAATGGAACGCAATCATTTTACCCGTGAACAAGCAGAAGCAAGAATCAAAGCTCAAATGCCTTTAAAAGATAAAATTTCTTTAGCTGATGCGGTTTTATACAACAACGGTACAATATCCGAAACAGAGAAGCAATTAGCGGAAGTATTAAAAAAGTGGCAAATAATATAACATTATTTTATATTTAAATTAATATTTCTAATTTATTTTTTGAAAAAATGTGTTTTTGTCTAAACATTTTTTATCGATTTATGTTATACTAATTTTACATTAAGTATAACATAATCCGGAAGGAGACAATAAAGTGAAGGCAAGAGTAGCGATTAATAGTTTTGGACGTATAGGTAGAATGTTTTTCAGAAAGGCAATTTTTGAGGATTCATTTGACATTGTTGCTATTAACGCAAGCTATCCAGCTGAAACTTTAGCACATATGCTAAAATATGATACTGTTCATGGAAAATTCCAAGGAACTGTTGAAGTTGAAGAAAATGCGCTTATCGTTAATGGCAAACGCGTACAGCTATTAGACCAACGTGACCCTAAACAACTTCCATGGAAAGAGTTAAATATAGATATTGTTATTGAAGCAACAGGAAAATTTAATTCAAAAGAAAAAGCAAGTGCACATATTGAAGCAGGTGCTAAAAAAGTAATTATTACAGCACCAGCAAAAAATGAGGATATTACAATTGTAATCGGTGTAAACGAAGATAAATATGATCATGAAAAACATCATATTATTTCCAATGCTTCTTGTACAACAAACTGCTTAGCACCAGTTGTAAAAGTATTAAATGATGAATTTGGCATTGAAAATGGTTTGATGACAACTGTTCATGCTTATACAAATGACCAAAAAAATGTGGATAATCCACATAAAAAAGATCTTCGTCGTGCTCGCGCTTGCGCACAATCTATTATTCCAACTACAACTGGAGCAGCTAAAGCGATTGCGACTGTTATGCCTGAAATGGCTGGCAAACTGCATGGCATTGCTTTGCGCGTTCCAACACCAAATGTTTCTTTAGTTGACCTTGTAGTTGACTTGAAGCGCAATGTTACGATTGAAGAAGTAAACGAGGCGCTTAAAAAAGCAGCAGAAGGCCCATTAAAAGGCATTTTAGGAATTACTTATGAACCACTAGTTTCAGTTGACTTTAACACTGATGATCGTTCAGGTATTGTTGACGGCCTTTCAACAATGGTAATTGGTGACAGAAAAGTAAAAGTTTTGGTTTGGTATGATAATGAATGGGGTTATTCATGCCGCGTTGTAGATTTAGCGAAATTAGTGGCAAAAGGTATTGAAAAAGCTGCTGAAGTAACTGTATCTTAATGCGAAAAATTTCCCGAAAAATAGTTATTAATTTTTATGAATAATAGGCAGATGGTTAAGCAAGCATCTGCCTTTTTTATATACTATAAGAAAATCTTTTAATATTTTTTAGATTTATGGTTGCAAAATAAAAGTAAACAACGTATACTATGATTCGTGAACTTAAAACAACGGCGAAGAAAAATGTGACTACTTAAAGGGTTAGGACCTCTTTGGACTAACTTTCCCCCGTGGTAGTTTACATGTGTGCTTCGGAATATTTTAAATATATTTTTATAAGGGGGACGTACTATGGATACTATGGGTCGTCATGTTATTTCTGAGCTTTGGGGCTGTAATGAAGAAAAGCTAAATGATATGAAATGGCTTGAAAAAACATTTGTTGATGCAGCACTTAAAGCTGGTGCTGAAATTAGAGAAGTTGCTTTCCACAAGTTTGCACCTCAAGGTGTAAGTGGAGTTGTGATCATTTCGGAATCTCATTTAACTATTCACAGCTTTCCTGAGCATGGTTATGCAAGCATCGATGTTTATACTTGCGGTGAACGAATTGATCCAAATGTAGCAGCAGACTACATTGCTGACGAACTTGAAGCAACTGTTAGAGAAAACATTGAAGTACCACGCGGCATGGGTCCGGTACAAGTAAATCAAAAAAAGGTTGTAAAAGCACTATAAAAATTGATGAACAATCGAATTTTACAAAGAGAGACTTATAAGCAGTCTCTCTTTTTATTTTTTGCTCTGACAAAAATAAAAGTTAATGTTCTTTTTGCCTATGTAGTTGTTAAAATGATTTGAATTTGGGGTAAAAAGAAAAGCTTGATCATTCATCTATTTCAAAAATTTAACATATATCGAAAAAGAGAGAGTTTTAACGCATAGCTCTATCTTTGACCCTATAATTAAAGAAATCATGTTTGAAAGCCTTTGGACCATTCTGAACAAAGTATGTTGAAGGTGAGATATATGGAATATTGGAGATTAATTGAAAATCCAACAGGGAAAACTTATCAACAGTTCATCAAAGTACTATGTGATCATTCTAATAAGTTTTACTTTGTAACAAGAAAAGAGTTTACTTATAACAAAAAGGTGCTTGACCAATTTCAGCCATATGTCATAGAAACTTATAAAACAAAAAAATGGGCAAATACAATTACAAAAGGTTCACCTGCGACGGTGTATGTCATTCGGGCAAATAAAGAAACTTGTAAATTATTGCAACAATTATCAAATTCACTATACGATTGGATAGCTCCAAATTTACCAGAAGACTTAACGTTTATAAAAGATAATGTTGCTTGGTTCACGTGTACTACACATGAAAAAATTGGGGGATTTTCTATTAGTTCTGACGATTATAGAAATTTAATAAGTAAAATACAGGGTTTAAAAGTAGAAAAGGAACAACATTAATATTACCATTTATAATTTTTATGAATTTCCGAGAAAAAGTTTCCGATCATAAGAAGGGGGTTGGCTTAATGATTGTGTAAGAGATTCCAAACATCGCAAATCTTGATGGTCGAAAATAGCAAGCATAGACCTTCACTTGGTGTAAAATAACTCAAATACCGCTAATCTCTTATGAAGGAAAAAATCAAATAAGTACAGCCTTTCATTTGGTGGGAGATTCCCTAACCACAGCAAATTTTGAAACAATGCAAATTACAATATTTTGAACTAGCAAGTCGACTTAGCCTAACTATTTGGTAAGGATTCCCAAACACCACTATTCTTTGATGGAGTGAATTAGCAAGCAAGCTTACCCCAAACATCTGGTGGGAGATTACAAAAATACTAACCTCAATCAAAACGAAAAGTGTTATTGATATTAGTCCTTATTTTATAAACATTTCCTTTTAAAAATTCTTGTGAATAAACCTTGTTTTCGTTATGATAGAAAGTAAGATACGGTTATTGGGTTTTTTAACGGAGTTGATAGTATGAGATGTCCACAATGCCAATATAATGGGACAAGGGTTCTCGATTCCCGTCCTGTCGAAGAAGGGCGTTCCATTCGTAGAAGAAGAGAATGTGAACAATGCCATTATCGGTTTACTACGTTTGAGAAAGTTGAAGAAATTCCTCTAATTGTAGTAAAAAAAGGCGGAACGAGAGAAGAATTTAGTAGAGAAAAAATGCTCAGAGGACTTATTAAAGCATGTGAAAAAAGACCTGTTCCATTGCAAGTGCTTGAAGAGATTACGAGTTCAATCGAAAAGGAATTACGGAATCAAGGAATATCTGAAATAAAAAGTGAAGCCATCGGTGAAATGGTGATGGAACAATTGGCAAAAGTGGATGAAGTTGCTTATGTTCGTTTTGCATCCGTTTATCGTCAATTTAAAGATATTAACGTGTTTATAGAAGAATTAAAGGAATTAATTAAAAGAGAAAAATAAAAAAACAAAAGGGCTTCTTTCGTAGAAAGCTCTTTTTCTACTTAAAGGAAAGGATAACCTAATTTTTAAGGCGGGATTAAATCATGAGTGAACATTGGAAAGAATTGCTTCCCATTGATGAATATATCGTACGGACTAATGGGCTCCTTCATGACTTTGATCGGCAAGTACTGACAATGTTATATCAACCATTAATTGGAGCGACCTGCTTTAGTTTATATATGACCCTTTGGGGTGAAACGGAAGCCCGATCTCCTCTTGTAAATAAACATTATCATTTAATGTGCATCACCCAGTTGAATTTAAAACAAATACTTGAGGAACGAAAAAAGCTTGAAGGAATTGGTCTATTAAAAACGTATGTAAAACACGATGATTTCCACCGAACATTTATATACGAATTGCAACCGCCGCTTTCACCACAAGATTTTTTCAATGATGGAGTTTTAAATATATATCTATATAACCGACTTGGAAAATCAGGATTTAATAAAGTAAAGCAATTCTTTTCATATGAAAAAATAAATAAAGACGATTATGAAGAAGTCACGAGCGCCTTTAGCGCTGTTTTTTCATCATTACATCCATCGGAATTACAAGTTTATAATAACGAAATGAACATTGCCTTAAATAGCTGTGAGAACAGCGAGTTTGTTCATCGCCAAAACCCTCCCGGAATTTTTATCATCGAAGAATTATTCGATTTTCCATTGTTTTTTGCGGGTATATCTGATTCGCTAATACCGAAAGATGCATTTACCGATCAAGTGCGGGAAGTCATTGCTAAGCTTGCTTTTTTATATAAAATCGATCCGATTGAAATGAAAAAAGTTGTTATTCAAGCGCTTGATGAACATGATCAAATCGACATCGAGCAATTAAGAAAAGCTGCAAGAGATTATTATCAATTTATGAACGGTGATACATTGCCAAGCTTAGTGACGAGAACACAGCCTTTGCCATTAAGGTCAAATCAAACCCAAACAGCCGATCCTTCAAATAAAGAAGAACAATTAATTCAATATTTGGAATCCATATCACCCTACCAATTTCTCGTTGACCTATCAGGCGGTGTAGAACCATCAGTTGCCGATTTACAAATCGTTGAACATGTTATGATTAATCAAAAGCTGCCCCCTGGCGTTGTCAATGTTCTCATCCATTATGTTATGCTGAGAACAGATATGAAGCTTTCTAAAAACTACGTAGAAAAAATTGCGGCCCACTGGGCTCGGAAAGAAATTAAAACGGTAAAACAAGCGATGAATCTGGCAAAAGAAGAACACCGTCAATATCAAGAATGGGCATCGGACAAGCAAAAGAAAGAAAAGAAGAGCAGCCAAACAAACCAAAGATTTGGCAAAGAACAATTGACTTTAGACATGAAACGAAGATTACTCATGCTGGGTGCCGATGAACAAGAAGAAAAGACAGTGTCGAAAAATGTGGAATTAACCGAAGAAGAACGAAAGAAAAGAAGAGAGAAAATGTTCAACCTTTTAGAAGGAAAGAGGGAGTAGGAATTGCGAAACGTTGGCATCATATTAGCTGACATGTTTGGTCAAATGTTCAATGAGCCAAAAACTGTTCATGAGTACTTTTGTGAGGGCTGCAACAATTTAGTTAAAGTACAAGTACTTCCCATTTTAGGTGGACCGAATAAAGGGAAGCTTGAGGAGTTTAAAATCGGCTGCAAATGTCAAGACAAAGCATTAGCGCTTGAAATTGAAAAAAATGTAGAGCTATTAAGGAAAGAACGCTTTTTCCGCTATTTTAATCAAAATTCTCTCATGAATGAGGATATTAAAAATGCAACATTTGAAAACTATGAACCTACTACGAATCTTCAAGTAGATGTCAAAGATTTTTGCATGGCCTATGCGGAAAAGTTTAGCTTAGAAAAAGATCCGCCGAAAAATTTACTGATTTATGGTGATACCGGCATCGGAAAAACCCACTTGGCTGTTTCCATTTTAAAAGCGGTGATAGAAAAGGAATACAGCGGCTTGTTTATCAGTTTACCGCTTTTACTCACATTCATTAAAAATACTTATTCAAAATATGATGAAAGTGGTTTGACCGTTGTAGATATTTTAACAAAAATGAAAGAAATTGATTTGCTCGTACTCGATGATTTAGGTGCTGAAGCAGGCTCCAACCATGATATTCAAAAGATTTTTGAACTATTAGATTCAAGGCTTGGCAAACCGACGATTTATACGACAAACTTAAACTATGAACAGTTTATCGCTATGTTTGGAAAAAGAAATACATCAAGATTATTAAAAAATACAATCATTATTAAATTGGATGGAGCGGATTATCGAAAAAAAGATGTAAATCTTGAAGAATGGCATTAAATCTACCTATCTATGATGATAGGTATTTTTTTTATGTTATCCCCATATACATGTAACAGGTATTTGCTGTCCAACAGCAAAAGGGGGATCATACTAATGATTACAATCCAATTTCGCGAAAAAAAAGATGCTGTATTGTTTTTTCAATATTTAAAAGAACATGACCATCCGAATACCGGGCTTGTTCATGCAAATATTATTTTTGAACCAGAAGTTCTTGTAAAAATAAATAGTGACGAATGTTTTGATGCGATCATTTCCACTGTAATGATCCCGGTTTTGTTGAAATACATTATTAAAACAGTTGAAGTTAAGTGGATGAAAGAAATGATACGGGATATGTTTTATTTTACGGATGAGGAAGAGCAACGCCAAATCATGTCTATTGCTAGAGCGATCATTGAAGGGGAAAAACAAGAACTGCCTGCCGCAATCAAACTTAATGAATATATGCCTCGTGATGCGATGATTGAAAATGCTTTAAAAGATTTTTTGACAGGGAGTGTTTCTTTTTCATTTGAATCATTTTTGCAGTTTCGTTTAAAAGATTATCGTTTTCGTCTCGCACGCTATATTGAAGCAGCTATTGATGAATACAAATTGGAACAAGAATATCAAAATTTCGTTGAAAATCTACGCAACTATGTTTATGGAAAAGATGCCCTCATGGATACGGTTCATTTAGTTTATGATAAAGAGTTCAAATTTTTTGACAGAAATTTTAATGAAATTAGTAAAGAACAGCTCCGGTATTTAATTGATGAACAACTAGTAAAAATTGAAGATCTTGATGTGGAATCATTAGTCGTAGCGCCGCTCATTTCGATCGCTCCTAGGACGATTTATTTGTACACCGATGATGATGACCATGGACTCATCCAGACGATTCAAAATATTTTTTTGGAACGTGCTGTTTTGTTGCCGATGACTGCCTTTCAAAAGAAAAGTAAATAGTAATCTTGATTTTATTTAAATATGTGCTTATAATACGTACATAGTAAATCAATAAGAAATCAGTAATGATGAGGACATGGGTTATTTTTACGGTATTTTAGAGAGGAAAGCCTTGGCTGCAAGCTTTCTATACACGGAAAATAACTTACCACCTCTAAACTTCAACGGGACAAACCGTTGACGGCAACAACCGTTATCCTACTTCGAGCCACAGTTTGACTATTTTATTAAGAGAGAAATTGATCAAACTTTTGGAGGGAATGAGAAGCAACGAGATTTAGGAAACGAAGGAAAGAGAAGCGGAGTGTAGGTTTAACCCTACGTGAGCATCGAAAGACCGAGTTGACATCGAGATCCATTGCTTTCATTTGCCGACTGTGGGAAGAAGGGTGGAACCACGAGTATAACACTCGTCCCTTGTCTTGAGGGATGGGTGTTTTTTATTTTGCAGAAAAAAGGAGTGTTAAAAATGGCGGAATCAATTAAAATTACATTTCCAGATGGTGCTGTAAAGGAATTTGCAAAAGGTACAACAACTGAGGAAATCGCTGCATCAATTAGTCCCGGATTAAAGAAAAATGCGCTTGCAGGTAAATTGAATGGAAAGCCAATTGATTTACGGACTCCGATTGAAGAAGATGGTGCGATCGAAATCATTACGTACGATACACCTGAAGGTCTTGAAATTTTACGTCATAGTACAGCTCATTTAATGGCACAGGCAATAAAGCGTTTATATGGTAATGTAAAATTAGGGGTTGGACCTGTTATTGAAAATGGTTTTTATTACGATATTGATATGGAACAGTCATTAACTCCTGAAGACTTGCCTAAAATTGAGAAAGAAATGCAGCGGATCATTGATGCGAATTTGCCGGTTGAACGCCGTGTAGTCACTCGCGAAGAAGCGATCAAAATGTATGAAGAGATCGGTGATCATCTAAAAATTGAATTAATTAACGATATTCCAGAAGGGGAAACAATTACGATTTATTCTCAAGGTGAATTTTTTGACCTTTGCCGCGGTGTTCATGTGCCATCAACAGGCAAATTAAAAGTTTTTAAACTGATGAACATTGCCGGTGCTTATTGGAGAGGCGACAGCAAAAATAAAATGCTGCAACGCATCTATGGTACAGCTTTTCCGAAGAAAGAACAGTTGAACGAACATTTGCGCATGCTTGAAGAAGCAAAAGAACGCGATCATCGTAAACTAGGTAAAGAATTAAATTTATTTACAGTGTCTCAATTAGTTGGACAAGGTCTGCCTTTATGGCTTCCAAAAGGAGCTACAATCCGACGTCAGATTGAAAGATATATTGTTGATTTAGAAGAAAAGCTTGGCTATAACCATGTATATACACCAGTGTTAGGAAGCGTAGATCTTTATAAAACTTCTGGCCACTGGGATCATTATCATGAAGACATGTTCCCTCCAATGGAAATGGATAATGAACAATTGGTGCTCCGCCCGATGAACTGTCCGCATCACATGATGGTCTATAAAAACAGTTTACACAGTTATCGGGAATTGCCAATTCGCATTGCTGAACTCGGAACAATGCACCGATATGAAATGTCAGGTGCCTTATCAGGACTTCAGCGTGTACGGGGCATGACATTAAATGATGCTCATATTTTTGTTCGTCCGGACCAAATCAAAGATGAATTTAAGCGCGTTGTCAATTTAATTCTTGCTGTTTATAAAGATTTTAATTTTAAAAACTATGCTTTCCGTTTGTCCTACCGCGATCCACAAGATAAAGAAAAGTATTATGATGATGATGCGATGTGGGAAAAGGCACAATCGATGTTAAAAGAAGCGATGGACGAATTAGGACTTGATTATTATGAAGCTGAAGGGGAAGCTGCCTTTTATGGTCCAAAACTTGATGTGCAAGTGAAGACTGCTTTAGGAAAAGATGAAACATTATCCACTGTTCAGTTGGATTTCTTATTACCTGAGCGTTTCGATTTAACATATATCGGCGAAGACGGCAAACCACACCGTCCAGTTGTTATTCACCGCGGTGTAGTATCAACGATGGAACGCTTTGTAGCTTTCTTAATTGAGGAGTATAAAGGGGCCTTCCCAACATGGCTTGCACCTGTGCAAGTGAAGGTTATCCCGGTATCAAGCGAGGCTCATCTCAATTACGCCAAAGAAGTGGAAGAAAAATTGAGAATGGAAGGCTTCCGAGTGGAAATCGACGAGCGGGATGAGAAAATCGGCTATAAAATTCGAGAAGCACAAATGCAAAAAATCCCATACATGCTCGTTGTTGGTGATCAAGAAATTAAAGACAATAGCGTCAATGTCCGCAAATATGGCGAAAAAGATTCAAAAACCGTTCCGTTTGCTGAATTTATCCAAGCTTTGAAAATTGAAGTGGAACGGAAAGGACATGTTGAATAAGTTGGCGAATTTTATTTATTTTCCAGGCTGGCTCATTTTGTGCGCCAGCCTTTTTAAAAATTGTTAGGAAGGGCAAGACTTTACAAAAGTTTTTCGAACGAAATTTTTTTAAAAGGCTGATCGAAACTAATTTGCTTCTCACAGTTGCTGGTATTCATTGTAAAGTAGTTTGTGTAAAAAAGGATATGCAGAAACAAAAAAACTTGCAACATATCGTATCTTACGTTAATATAAAGATCGTTGCTATTGATGAATGATTGTGGATAAAATAAACCTACATAAAACACAATAGATCAACATCACTCCTCTTGACATCTTTTTTTGACTGTGATATTATTTTTAAGTCAAATTCAATATTTCATTGTGGTACAAGTAGAGGCACCCGCTTCTCACCTGCTTGACGCGTGATTTGTTGTTGACAGGTTATACACAATCTCGGTTATAGTAGATCGTGAAACGTGGGTGTAGTATGTATACCGACGTTTTTTTTCGTATAAACGTCGTTAAAATGAAAGGTTTCAAAAAAAATTGGAGGTGGCACTTATTAATAAAACCTTATTAGTAAACGAGGAAATTCGTGCCCGCGAAGTTCGTCTCGTTGGTCCTAATGGCGATCAAATCGGTATTAAATCGAGAAATGAAGCTTTAGAAATGGCCCAAAATGCTAACTTGGATTTAGTGATGGTTGCGCCTAATGCAAAACCGCCTGTTTGCCGGATTATGGATTATGGCAAATATCGGTATGAGCAGCAGAAAAAAGAGAAAGAAGCACGTAAAAATCAAAAGGTTATCAATATTAAGGAAGTCCGCTTAAGCCCTAGTATTGAAGAACATGATTTTAATACTAAGCTTCGCAGTGCAATTAAATTTTTGGAAAAAGGCGACAAAGTAAAAGCTACAATCCGTTTCAAAGGCCGTGCAATTACTCATAAAGAAATCGGCCAACGTGTGCTTGACCGATTTGCGGAGCAATGTTCAGAAATAAGCGTAGTTGAACAAAAGCCGAAATTAGAAGGTCGCAGTATGTTTATTGTTCTAGCACCTAAACAAGATCATAAGTAATTTGCAAAATAAAACTTCTCATTGATGGCCATACATTGATGAAGTATTAGATGAATACAAGATTCAGCAGTGATATTAAGGAGGAAAAAGACATGCCAAAAATGAAAACTCATAGAGCATCAGCAAAACGTTTCAAAAAAACAGGAACTGGCAAAGTGAAACGTTCACATGCATATACAAGCCACTTATTTGCAAATAAAGATCAAAAAGTAAAACGTAAACTTCGTAAAAGCACTTTAGTTAGCGCTGGTGACTATAAGCGCATTAAGCAAATGATTGCAAACTTATAATATTTTTTTGAATATATTTGTAACGAATGCAACAATTAACCAACTATTGAAATTCGGAAATGGATTACAGGAGGGAATCACATGCCAAGAGTTAAAGGCGGTACAGTTACACGTCGTCGTCGTAAACGTGTATTAAAACTAGCAAAAGGTTATTTTGGTTCTAAACATAGATTATTTAAAGTTGCTAAGCAACAAGTAATGAAATCATTAATGTACGCTTATCGTGATCGTCGTCAGAAAAAACGCGACTTCCGTAAGCTTTGGATTACACGTATTAATGCAGCTGCACGTATGAATGGTCTTTCATACAGCCGTATGATGCACGGATTAAAAGTTGCTGGCATCGAAATCAACCGTAAAATGCTTGCAGAACTTGCTGTAAGCGACGAAAAAGCATTTGCTGAATTAGCACAAAAAGCAAAAGCAAGCTTACAATAAGAAAAGCGAAAGCATTCAGCTAAATAAATAATAAGAGGTCATTCCGCATCTAGGAATGGCCTTTTTTTCGATAGAAGGAGATTTTTAAATGAAAATACTGTTCGGCTTTCTTTTAATCCTCAACATTATTGGCTTTCTCATGATGGGAATTGACAAAAAGCGTTCGCAAAAAAGTCAATGGAGGGTGCCGGAGAAGAGGTTTTGGATTCTTGGAATTCTTGGTGCAGGAATTGGTTTATACGCAGGAATGAAAGTGTATCGGCATAAAACGAAACATCGAGCATTTACGGTCGGCATGCCATTCATCATACTATTAAATCTATTGGTCTATGTTTTCATTGGGTTAGTTATTAATTAGCAGAAAAAGAAAATATAATGACTGTGCTAACCGTGAAGTTTAGTCGATTTTATTAACAACTAATAGAAATAAGAAAGATATTCATCACCCCTCTATTTGGAGAATCTAATGAACAAAAATCAAATTGATTCACTTTATTACAGCAGTAGGGAAAACAAAGTTCCTACCGATGCCAACGGTGTTTAGAAGAGGCTTTAAGTTTATTTCACCACCACTTGTCTACAGCAGTATACCCAGCAGTGTCTGTCATCAAGCACTAAACGAGGAGGAATAAAATTGTTAAAAAGATTATTTGCCCTTCAAAGAGAATTGGATACCCGGATCGAAAAAGAGCATGGGCTTGAAAATCAAGATTTAATGGATAAGAAAATATTGGCGCTTCTTGTGGAATTAGGCGAACTAGCGAACGAAACGCGTTGTTTTAAATATTGGAGTAAAAAACCGGCAGCGAAACGGGAAGTAATTTTAGAAGAATATGTGGACGGCATCCACTTTATATTATCGATCGGCCTTAATTTAGCGATTGAAGATCAGCTTCAATTAGTGGAACAAACTGAAAAAAGAGATCTAGTCCAGCAGTTTCACTATGTATTCGATAGTATTGCAGCATTTCGAAAAGAAATAAACATGAAAAATTACCAATCCATATTTGCTGAGTATATCCTGCTTGGCAAGCTGCTAGGGTTTTCCGTTGAAGAGATAGAAAAAGCTTACAAAATGAAAAATGAAGTAAATCATAAACGTCAAGATCAAGGCTATTAATATTATAGAAAGAAAAAGTACTTTTTTGTAAATTAGCAACGTTCCCGGTATAATGGTGCTATCCGGATTTTTATGGAAAAATCATGAAGGGGGCTCCATGATACATATGTCAAACCAAATGGATGATACGCTATTAATGTTAAAAGATTTGACTGATGCAAAAGGGATTCCTGGTGATGAACGGGAAGTTCGTGAAGTAATGAAAAAATATATTTCGCCTTATGCCGACGAAATTACTACTGATCATCTTGGCAGCTTGATTGCGAAAAAGGTTGGCAATGAAACGGGACCAAAAATTATGGTAGCTGGGCATCTTGACGAAGTTGGGTTTATGGTCACACAAATTACTGATAAAGGATTTCTCAAATTTCAAACAGTTGGTGGTTGGTGGTCGCAAGTAATGCTCGCTCAGCGGGTCACAGTCATGACTAAAAAAGGAAATATTACAGGGATCATCGGTTCCAAACCACCGCATATACTTTCTCCAGAAGAACGAAAAAAAGTTGTTGACATTAAAGATATGTTTATCGATATTGGTGCATCTAGCAAAGAAGAAGCAATGGAGTGGGGCGTTCGCCCGGGAGACTCAGTCGTTCCGTATTTTGAATTTACAGTGATGAAAAATGAAAAAATGCTGCTTGCAAAAGCTTGGGACAACCGCATCGGTTGTGCGATTGCCATTGAGGTACTTAAACAATTGAAAGATGTGGACCATCCAAATACCGTATACGGCGTTGCAACTGTTCAAGAAGAAGTCGGTTTAAGAGGAGCGAAAACAGCAACTGCACAAATTAAACCGGATATCGGATTTGCCGTAGATGTTGGTATTGCCGGAGATACACCTGGAATATCTGAAAAAGAATCAGTAAGCAAAATGGGTGCAGGACCGCAAATCATGTTATATGATGCATCGCTCGTGTCCCATAAAGGTTTACGTGACTTTGTTGTTAATGTAGCCGAAGAAATGAACATCCCATATCAATTTGATGCAATGCCTGGTGGTGGAACAGACGCTGGTGCCATTCATTTAACAGCAAATGGTGTGCCAGCATTGGCCATTACAATTGCAACTCGCTATATCCATTCAAATGCAGCAATGCTTCACCGTGACGATTTCGAAAATGCAGTAAAATTAATTGTCGAAGTTATAAAACGTTTAGATGCACAAAAAGTAAAAGAAATTATTTATAGTTAATACACAAAATTAAGACATCTCCAATAGCAAATAAAAACGAGGAATCTTCTTATGAAGAAAACCTCGTTTTTTATTGGAGGGTGATTCAATTGTATTATGAATATTTTTTGTTAGTATGCTAATGGAACATGTGTTTTATGCTTGCTTTTGCAATCCTTTTTGCAAGTTGCTAAGCATTTCTTCTTTTTCATCTTCATTGGCATTTTGCCAAATGACTTCGAATAAAACACCAAGACCAGGCAGCATTTTTTCTTCTTGGCTCCGGATGGCATCAATAATTGTATCTTCCAACTCTTCTTTCGTGTTTCCAGATACATTTGAAATGATCGCTTTACGAAGATTTAAATTCATTTTATCAGCACTCCTTTTTTGAACCAATTTCATTCAATAGTGTCTGCAATTTAAATTGGATTATGTAAAAATTTCTAGATATAATGAAACAAGTGGGCTGTCCAGAACTTTTATTTTATATATGAACGCCCTTCTAATATCTTTTAAATCTTTGGTATTTAACACTTTTTTGTTTTAGAGGGTGTTTATTATTTCAAACAAGTCCCCCTTGTCAAAAGTTTGACTGCTAGTCGATGCAGCGTGATAAGTTCATGGAAATCCGATAACTTAAGGAACATTCTCCTATATTAGAAAATGCCGGCAGGATTTTGCTTTTTTGCAATCAAGCAAGTAAAAAAGTTCATGAGGTGGAAAAATGATAAAACGAATTGAATCCACAAAAAATACTCGTGTAAAGCAATGGAAAAAGCTGCATACAAAAAAAGAGCGTGATAAAACAGGTTTATTTTTGATCGAAGGAATGCATTTAATTGAAGAAGCTTTAAAATTTAAAGTTCCGATGGAAGAACTAATTGTCCGTACTGGTACAGAGTATGCGCTATTAGATGTAGGGAATATTGATGTGTATGAGGTAACTGATGAAGTAATGAAGCAAATTTCCGAAACAGAAACTCCCCAAGGGATAGCTGCAGTCTGTCGGAAGATGGAACCTAAAGCCATTGATTTAGCTTCTGCAAAGTTGTTGTTAGTTGATCAGGTACAAGATCCGGGCAATCTTGGAACGATGATACGTACAGCAGATGCTGTAGGATTGGATGCTGTTATTTTAGGTGAAGGCTGTGTCGATCTATATAATGGTAAAGTCATTCGGGCAACCCAAGGCTCTTTATTTCATATTCCGATATTGGAAGGGAATTTAAAAGAGTGGATTAATGAGTTGAAATCGGTCGGCACACCCGTTTTTGGCACAGCATTGGAAGGTGCTAAAAATTATAAAGAAATTGAAGCACCACATAGCTTTGCACTTCTTGTTGGAAATGAAGGTAATGGTGTCAATCCCGAATTATTAAAGGAAACAGATGCAAATTTGTACATTCCTATATATGGGAATGCAGAATCACTAAATGTATCAATTGCTACCGGAATCTTGTTATATCATTTGCGCGGATAAAATTAGCAGCATAGCATGAAATTGAAAAACGAATATTGATAATCCTCACATGAAATAACAAATTCTGTAAAGTGCTGGTGAAAACCGGAATAGAAAATGATTTTGAGAAAACGTTTTGATGCAAACAAATTCCTATAAACGTTTGCAGCTGAAAAAAACATATACTATAATAGTAGATAAAATTTCATAATTAATAGCGATGAAGGAAAGTAGTACGTTACCTCTCAACATACAGGGAGAAGATGCCATAGACTGGAAGCATCTTTATGATTGAAGTAACGGAATTCACTCTGGAGCTGATGCTTGGACCTGAGGGATCCATCCCCAGTAAAGGCATTTCCGGTTAAAGCCGTTATCAAAATGAGGTGAACAGCAAAAATGTGCTGTTAATAAGGGTGGTACCGCGAATGTTAAGCTTTCGTCCCTTGCTTGGGGAAGAAGGCTTTTTTTATTTTACATAGAAAAAAGAAGGAGGATTTTATTCACAATGGAAGACCGTTTAAAACAATTGCAAGCCGAGGCTCTTGAAAAAATTGAGCAGGCTGAAGATTTAAAAACATTAAATGATATCCGAGTTGCTTATTTAGGAAAAAAAGGACCAATTACTGAAATATTGCGTGGCATGGGGAAATTATCTCCAGAAGAGCGGCCAGTGATCGGTCAGCTTGCCAATGATGTTCGTGCAGCTATTCAAGTAAAACTTGAAGAAAAACAGGAAAAACTTAGCAAACTTGAAGTTGAACAAAAACTTGCTGCTGAAACGGTTGATGTTACCCTTCCAGGACGTCCGGTTCGAACAGGAAATCATCATCCGTTAACAGCTGTAATTGAAGAAATTGAAGATTTATTTATCGGCATGGGGTATACGATTGCTGAAGGTCCAGAAGTTGAAAAAGATTATTATAACTTTGAGGCACTCAACCTTCCAAAAGGACACCCTGCCCGTGATATGCAAGATTCATTCTACATAACGGAAGAAATATTATTGCGAACGCATACATCTCCAGTGCAAGCAAGAACGATGGAAAAGCATGAAGGCCTTGGACCGGTAAAAATTATTTGTCCGGGGAAAGTTTATCGCCGCGACAACGATGATGCAACCCATTCCCATCAATTTATGCAAATTGAAGGATTGGTCGTTGATGAAAATATCCGCATGAGCGATTTGAAAGGAACGCTTGAAGTTTTTGCGAAAAAATTGTTTGGCGAAGATCGTAAAATTCGTCTCCGCCCAAGCTTTTTCCCATTTACAGAACCATCCGTTGAGGTCGATGTTTCTTGTATGTGCGGCGGTGATGGCTGCTCTGTTTGCAAACACACAGGTTGGATTGAAATATTGGGAGCAGGAATGGTTCATCCAAATGTCTTGGAAATGGCTGGTTTTGATTCGAAAAAGTATACTGGATTTGCTTTTGGAATGGGACCGGAACGTATTGCCATGTTAAAATACGGCATCGATGATATTCGTCATTTTTATACAAATGATATTCGCTTCTTAAAACAATTTAATCGTGCTTAATACAACAAAATATATTTCAGCATTTTTTATTAAGCTTGGAATTTCAAATGAACTAATTGCAAAATAAAAAAGCGGTGCGAAACTAACGATTCGATATAGTACCGCATGGCTTTCTCCCCATATGAACTAACTTTAGAAAAATGTGTACTTGAGCTAGACATATTTATAAGGAGGGTTAATTTTGTTAGTATCTTATAATTGGTTAAAAGATTATGTAGATCTAAGTGATATTACAGCTGAAGAGCTTGCGGATAAAATAACGAAAGCCGGAATTGAAGTTGAGCAAGTTGAAGTTTTAAATAAAGGAATTCAAGGTGTTGTAATCGGCCATGTGCTTGAATGTGCCAAACATCCACAGGCTGATAAATTAAGAATTTGCCAAGTGGATCTGGGAGAGGATGGGCCGAAGCAAATTATTTGTGGAGCACCAAATGTTGCTGCGGGACAAAAGGTTATTGTTGCTAAAATTGGTGCAGTTTTGCCTGGGAATTTTAAAATTAAAAAAGCAAAATTGCGCGGAGAAGAATCAAACGGAATGATTTGTTCTCTCCAAGAACTAGGCATTGAATCGAAGTTTGTTCCAAAAGAATATAGTGAAGGAATTTTTGTGTTTCCATTTGATGTAGAAGTCGGATCTGATCCACTCGAATATTTGAATTTGCATGATAAAGTGTTGGAATTAAGTTTAACGCCAAACCGTTCAGACGCATTAAGCATGCTCGGTGTAGCTTATGAAGTTGCAGCCATTTTAGGCCGCAGTGTGAAGTTGCCAAAACCGGCTGTTACTGAAACAAAAGAAAAAGCTTCTGATTATATTACTGTTTCGATCGATGCTAAAGAAGATTGTCCATATTATGCTGCTCGCTTAGTTAAGGGAGTAAAAATTGGCCCATCGCCATTATGGATGCAAATGCGTTTAATGGCTGCTGGCATTCGTCCTATTAACAATGTAGTTGATATTACAAACTATGTGTTAATCGAATATGGTCAACCGTTACATGCTTTTGATTATGACCGGTTAGGTTCAAAAGAAATTCTAGTCCGCCGTGCAAAACAAGGGGAAAAGCTTGTTACACTTGATAATCAAGAACGTACATTGAAGGAAGAACAGCTGGTCATTACAAATGGTACGGAACCAGTTGCTTTAGCAGGTGTGATGGGAGGAGCCAATTCCGAAGTTCATGAAGGAACGGTCAATGTATTAATTGAATCGGCTGTTTTTAATGGACAAACGATTCGCAGAGCTTCTAAAGATCACGGTTTGCGCAGTGAAGCAAGCATTCGCTTTGAAAAAGGAATCGACCCATTGATGACGAAGGAAGCATGCGATCGTGCCGCTCTTCTAATGGCAGAACTATGCGGTGGTGAAATTCTTGAAGGTGTTGTTGAAGCAAATTATTTGGATAAAGAACCTGTAAAAGTTTCTATTTCTACAGATCGCATTAATCAAGTGCTTGGAACGAGCATAGCAACAGAAGAGATTGCGAATATTTTTGCGAGGCTACAATTTGAATATACGGAACAAAATGGGGAATTTACTGTTACTGCTCCATCGAGACGACGCGATATTTCAATACCGGAAGATTTAATTGAAGAAGTTGCCCGCCTTTATGGCTATGATTTTATTCCAACGACGTTGCCAATCGGAGATGCTACTCCTGGTAAATTGACCGACTATCAAAGAAAGCGCCGTAAAGTACGCAGCTTCCTAGAAGGAGCTGGAATGACCGAAGCCGTAACATATTCTTTAACAAGCAGTGAAAAAGCTGAATGGTTCAAAGATGAAACAACAAAGGCAACGCCAATTCGCTTGTCAATGCCGATGAGTGAAGAACGAAGCACGTTACGCTTAAGTTTAATCCCACACTTGTTGGAATCTATTAGTCATAACAATGCTCGGCAAATTGACGATGTTGCATTATACGAAATCGGAAAAGTATATATTTCAGAAGAAAAAATCAATGCAGAACTTCCAATAGAAAGAGAAAATCTAGCAGGTGCTATTACCGGCTTATGGCACTCTCACTCTTGGCAAGGTGAGAAAAAAGCAGTTGATTTCTTCGTTGCAAAAGGTATTCTTGAAGGATTATTCTCAAAGCTGGGCTTAGAAGACCGAATTGTATATGAACAAGGCAAGAAAGACGGACTTCATCCAGGTAGAACAGCTATTCTTAAACTTGATGGAGAATATTTGGGCTATGTTGGCCAAGTTCATCCTGAAAAACAAAAAGAGCTTGACTTAAACCCGACTTACGTGTTTGAGTTAAATCTTCATAAACTGTTAAATACGGACGTTGACGCTATTAAATATGAAGCAATTCCGCGGTTCCCATCCATTTCTCGTGATATTGCTTTAGTCGTTGATGCAGACGTCTTAGCAGGCCAAGTGCAAGATGTTATAAAAGAAGCAGGCAGCAACTTATTGAAGGAAGTTAAAATTTTTGACCTATACGAAGGCGAACATTTAGAAAAAGGCAAAAAATCAATCGCATTTTCATTGCGTTATTTTGACCCGGAAAAAACTTTAACAGATGAAGAGGTTGCAAAAGCCCATGAAAAAGTATTAAAAGCAGTGGAAGAAAAGCTTGGAGCAGTATTAAGAGGATAACATTTAGACGAATGTGGTTCAGACGATGAAAAAGTCATTCTACAAGAAAAAAGCTGGGTTTGTCAAAAAGCAAGCTCAGCTTTTTTAATTTCTTATAATCACTTAAGACGGTTCACCTAAACTTTCTTTATTAAAAACCTCTTCTATTGCTTGCAAAGCTTCTTTTTCATCCGTGCCATTCGCTATAATTTTAATTTGAGCTCCTTTAGGAATTCCTAAAGACATGACACCCATAATCGATTTTAAGTTTGCTTTTTTATTTTTATATTCTATATTAATATCACAATTGAATTTACTTGCCTCTTGAATAAGAACAGTTGCCGGCCGTGCATGAATTCCTGTTTCTTTCGTAACTGTAAAAGTTTTTTCCATCATCCAATTTCCCCTTAAAAAATAAATTTGCAAAAGTTAAACTTCAACTATCATTATTTCCAAAACTTTTTATATCATGCTGTAAATTTAGTCACTAACAAAAACATTTTCCAATCGCCTTCATAAACCAATGATTAATTCTGCCCTCTGCCCGTATCAATGTTCATCCTAAAACATTTGAAAAGCATTAAGAAACTCAGAAAGGCAATGAGCATGTTGACAGGTAAGTTTATAGCCAAAAAAGTGGTCAAACGACACACTAAATTGCAATTAGTATTGTTACCTTTTGTTTAGGAGTTGTTTTGCTTTTTCCGTATTGGCAAAATGCAATTTGGCGACTTTGACTAAAGCTTCTTCACCAAACCTTTCAATAAATTCAGCAGCTTTCTTGTCAACGATTTCCCCAGCACCTTTTGGTAGTTCAAACCCAGCTAAACTATTAAGTTTTTCGAATTCTTTCACGAATGCGTATCTCGCAATAATTGAAGCTGCCGCAACGGCTATATGGATACGTTCCGCTTTTGTACTAAAGTAATAGTTTTTTGTTTTCCAAGGGATTTCTTTTCCATTTAAATAGCGAAAGAAAACATCTGGTTGGCAAAATTGGTCAATTAAAATCCCATCTATTTGAGAATCTCCGGAAACTCGGTCTATAACTTTGCTGATGGCTTGATTATGTAGAAGCGCTTTTATTTTTCCTTGATTCATTCCTTTTTGTTCAAGTTCGTTATATTTTTCATTACGCAAAATAAGCAAGCTGTGAGGAACGATTGGAATGATTTGTTCAGCAATTTTTACAATTTGGGAATCCGTTAAATCTTTAGAATCTTTTACCCCTAGTTCTTGTAATCTTTTAATTTGATCCCCTGCTACATATGCCGCTGCCACTGTGATCGGTCCGAAATAATCACCTGTGCCGACTTCATCGGAACCGATGATGGACATCTCACTCAAATTATATGGTAGCAAATTTTTCTCTAGTGCCTTCGTTATCGAACCTTTCTTTTTTGTAGACGAAGTATCAGCTTTTCCAGAAAATAATTGGTTATCGGCCTCGCTATTATTCCATTGAGCTACTTCTTCTTGAGCATTTTTTCCCTGAAATAAAACTTTACCGGATTTGTAAGCGGTAATCGTACATCCATTCGTTTTCGCTACAAATATGCTGCCCTGTGGCTTTGCGTCTATAATTGCCCCAATAGAATCGTAATACTTTTTCATTTCAGTCAATTTATGATTAGAAACAGTAATGACTGCATTTGACATCTTTTTTCTCCTTTATTGTAATTATTTTAAAATGATTTGTATTCGTGGTATCATTAAATCAATTATGTATAGTATTATGATATATTTTTAAGAGAGGGAAAAGCAAACGATGTTTGATATCATTTTGCTCTCCATCCTTGTCATTGGCTTTTTTATAGGTTTTCGGCGAGGGTTTATTCTTCAGGTTTTCTATTTTGCAAGTTTTATCGCAGCTATTGTTGTTGCGTACTTTTATTCGGATGATATTTCACCGTTCATAAAACTATGGGTGCCATTTCCGTCACTAAATGGAAATAGTGCTGTTTCCTTCTTATTTGACACAATTAAAATAGAAGAAATTTATTACCGGGCGATCAGTTTTGCAGCGCTATTTTTTGGTACAAAATTAACATTGCGCATGATTGGGTCAATGTTAAATTTTCTAGCAGATGTTCCGATTTTAAGGACGATCAATGGATGGCTTGGGGGCGCTTTAGGTTTGGTAGAAGTATATTTGCTTATGTTTATATTGCTTTATATAGCAAATTTATTACCGATCGATACCGTCCAAGCTTTCGTGAATGATTCTGTATTGGCAAAAGGAATGATCGAACATACACCGATTGTATCCGGCAAGCTTAAAGAACTTTCTTTTTAGTCCTCCATGTAATATACATGGGGGTTTTTAACGGGGATCGGACTTCTTTAATTTTTATTGAATAGGTGATTGATATGGAAATGAATAAAAAAGATATTATAAAAACTTTAGAGAAAATAGCGACATATTTAGAAATAAAAGGTGAGAATCCTTTTAAAGTTTCTGCTTATCGCAAAGCGGCAGCTGCTTTGGAAGCTGATGACAGAAGTATTAAAGATATAGACGATTTTTCTAAGTTAAGTGGGATAGGAAAAGGAACGGCTGCTGTCATACATGAACTATTGGATACAGGAAAGTCAACTTTGTTAGAAGAGCTCGAACAAGAAATTCCAAACGGTTTATTATCGCTCTTAAATCTTCCTGGTCTTGGTGGAAAAAAGATTGCTAAATTGTATCAAGAATTGAATGTTACCGATATTGAGAGTTTGAAAAAATGTTGTTTGGAAAATCAAGTTCAAGCTCTTCCTGGCTTTGGCAAGAAGACGGAAGAAAAAATTTTGGCAGCCATCGATGAGATGGGAAAGCGTCCGGATCGATTACCGATTTGGTACATGCTTCAAATCGCAAAAACGATTGAAGAGCAGTTAGAAACATTTACAGATATTATTCAATTTTCTCGTGCAGGAAGCCTCCGCAGGATGAAAGAAACGATAAAAGATTTAGATTTTATTATTGCTACTACAAATCCTCAAAATGTACGTGAGCAACTGTTAAAACTTGAACAAATAACTGAGGTGATTGCAAGCGGAGATACAAAAGTATCGGTAGTGCTGCGTTATGATTATGATGTATCTGTTGATTTCAGGCTAGTTGCTCCGCAAAGTTTCGCAACAACATTGCATCACTTCACTGGTTCAAAGGAACATAATGTAAAAATGCGTCAATTGGCAAAAGAACGTGGTGAGAAAATAAGTGAATATGGAGTTGAGGTGCTGGAAACAGGTGAGTTATTAACGTTTGATTCGGAAGAGGAGTTTTTCAAACATTTTGATTTAAAGTTTATTCCGCCGGAAATTAGAGAGGATCAAGGGGAAGTAGAAGCTGCTAAAGAAGGAAGTATTGACATTATTACGTTGGATAATATAAAAGGCGACCTCCATATGCATACAACATGGAGCGATGGAGCGTATTCCATTCAGGAAATGGTTGAAGCAGCAAGAAAGAAAGGCTATTCTTATATCGCTATCACGGACCATTCCCAATATTTAAGAGTTGCCAACGGGCTTACGGCGGAAAGGCTACGTAAACAGAGAGAAGAAATTAACCGATTGAATGAATTATATGATGATATTACGATTCTTGCCGGAGTTGAAATGGATATTTTGCCTGATGCAACTTTAGATTTCGATGATGAAGTTTTAAAAGAAATGGATATTGTTATTGGAGCGATTCATTCCAGCTTTTCGCAAGATCGTGATAAAATTATGGAGCGTCTCACTCGAGCGTTGGAAAATAATCATGTTGATATTATTGCCCATCCAACCGGTCGCTTAATTGGTAAACGAAAAGGTTATGATGTCGATTTAGATTTGCTAATTGAATTGGCCAAAAAGACGAATACAGCTCTTGAATGTAATGCCAATCCATATCGTTTAGATTTGTCTGCAGAATGGTTGAAAAAAGCTCAAGATGCGGGAGTAAAAGTTGTCATTAACACCGATGCTCATCACATAGATATGTTAAACCATATGGAGCTGGGAGTTAAGACAGCTAGACGCGGTTGGATTAAAAAAGAAACGGTATTAAATACATGGCCATTAGATAAACTATTAAAATTTTTACACGAGCGGCATTAATCATCTCGCTTTGAGAGCAACAATAGATAGGACAAGGCTCCTGTTTTAAATACTGAAGGGACAAGATAAAAAAACTTTCCTTAAGAAATACAGGGGCTCTTTGGACAAAGGAGGAAAATACAATTGAACGAGCGAGTTATTCGCGTTTTAGAATTCGATAAAATAAAGGAAGCATTGGCCAAACATGCTACTTCTTCATTAGGAAAAGAAAAAGCTGAAAATCTTCAGCCATCTAGCAATTTCGATGAAGTTGTGAAATGGCAGGAAGAAACGGATGAAGCGGTTAAAGTTTTAAGATTAAAAGGACAAGTTCCACTAGGGGGCATCTTCGATATTCGTGCAAGCTTAAAAAGGGCGCAAATTGGCGGCGATTTAAGTGCCAGCGAGTTGCTTGATGTTGCCAGCACGATTTATGCAGGAAGACAAATTAAAAATTTTATTGAAGCAATGGTCGAAGATGGTATTGAACTGCCGCTTTTAGATGATTATGTAAAACAAATAAAGCCGCTTGCGGAATTGGAGCGGAACATAAAAAATTGCATTGATGACCACGGTCATGTCATGGACGGAGCTAGTGATAAATTGCGAACGATTCGGCAGACATTACGGTCAACTGAATCCCGAATACGAGAAAAATTAGAAAATATGACAAGGTCTCAATCGGCACAAAAAATGCTTTCAGATGCAATTATTACAATCCGTAATGAACGTTTTGTAATCCCGGTCAAACAAGAGTATCGCCATGCATACGGTGGAATTGTCCATGACCAATCTGCTTCAGGAGCTACTCTTTTTATTGAACCGCAAGTAGTCGTTGATTTGAACAATCAATTGCAAGAAACGAAAGCTAAAGAAAAACAAGAAATTGATAGAATTTTGCATGAACTGACGATGTCTGTTGCTGAAGAAGCAGGACTGCTTTATGAAAATGTAGATATATTAGCTGAAATAGATTTTATTTTTGCAAAAGCTTTTTATAGTCAACATATAAAAGCTTCCAAGCCAAAAATGAACAAAAGAGGAATCATTAAATTATATAAAGCCCGCCACCCGTTGATTGATCCGAAAAATTGCGTTCCAAACGATATTTTTCTTGGTGAAGATTATTCGGCAATCGTCATAACTGGACCAAATACAGGCGGGAAAACTGTTACTTTAAAAACGATTGGTTTATTAACGCTGATGGCACAGGCAGGTTTGCAAATTCCTGCTCTTGATGATTCGGAGATGACTGTTTTTTCATCTGTTTTTGCTGATATCGGCGATGAACAATCAATTGAACAAAGTTTGAGTACTTTTTCTTCCCATATGACGAATATCGTAGAAATATTGAAACACGTTGATGAAAACAGCTTGGTTTTATTTGACGAATTAGGAGCGGGAACAGATCCTCAGGAAGGTGCTGCGCTTGCGATCGCGATTTTGGATGATGTCTACATGCGCGGAGCAAAAGTAGTTGCAACGACTCATTATTCTGAATTAAAAGCTTATAGCTATAATCGCACCGGTGTTATTAATGCCAGTGTAGAATTCGATGTTGAAACATTAAGTCCAACATACAAACTGCTTCTTGGAGTTCCAGGCCGAAGCAATGCCTTTGAAATTTCTAAAAGACTAGGACTTTCTGAAAGAATTATTGCGAACGCGAAAAATTATGTGAGCAATGAGACGAATAAAGTCGAGAACATGATTTTCTCTCTTGAACAATCGCAGAAAAAAGCGGAGCAAGAATGGATCGAAGCAGAAAAAATCCGTAAATATGCGGAAGAACTCCACCATGAACTACAACAACAGATCATTGCTTTTAATGAAGAGCGCAACAAGTTATTAGAAAAAGCTGAAGAAGAAGCAAGAGAAGCGGTTGAAAAGGCAAAGAAAGAAGCAGAAGCAATCATTAGAGACTTGCAAAAAATGAAACAATCCGCTGCCGATTCTATAAAAGAACATGAAATGATTGAGGCTAGGAAAAAACTAGAGGAAGCTGTGCCTAGTTTACAAAAAAAACATAAGCAAACGCCAACAAAAAAACAGATTAAGAAAAAACTTCTCCCAGGTGATGAAGTAAAAGTCATCAGTCTAGATCAAAAAGGCCATATCGTTGAAAAAATAAGTGAAGAAGAGTTTCAAGTACAAATCGGAATATTAAAGATGAAAGTAAAAGCAAATGATCTTGAATACATTAGCAGTCCGACACCTATTGAGAAAAAACCGCTGGCAACAGTAAGAGGATCTGACCATCATGTGAAACTAGAACTTGACCTTCGTGGTGAACGGTATGAGGATGCGATCGTTAAAGTTGAAAAATACATTGATGATGCTCTCCTAGCCAGCTATCCACGCGTTTCCATCATCCATGGAAAAGGTACGGGTGCCCTGCGCAAAGGTGTTCATGAATTTTTGAAAAATCATCGTCATGTAAAAAGCTTTCGTCTTGGAGAAATGGCTGAAGGAGGCAGCGGTGTTACTGTTGTCGAATTAAAATAACGGAGATGGGAAGGCGAGAAACGCCTCTTCCTTTCCGTTTACAAGAAAGATTCGTATTTGGAGAGATCTGTCATGAATAATTTCTGGGAAAATAATTTTGTTCAAACAGCAGCCAATTATAGCGTTGTCGTCCTCTCATTAATCGTTTTCCTTTCTATTTTTGAACTTGTTACAAAATACAATAATATGGAACAAATAAAAAATGGGAATCTTGCTGTTGCGTTAGCGACCGGAGGAAAAATATTTGGGATTGCCAATATTTTTCGATATTCCATTCAGCATAATGAATCATTAGCATCCACATTGTTATGGGGGATCTATGGTTTTATTTTGCTGTTGATTGGCTATTTTATTTTTGAATTTTTGACGCCAAAGTTTAACATTGATGAAGAAATTGAAAAAGGAAATACAGCTGTTGGTTTTATTGCGATGATTATTTCGATTGGATTATCATTTGTGATCGGCGCCAATATAGGATCATGACGGAACGAGGAGTGGAAAAGTCTTGGAGAAATTGGCAAAAATTTTGCTAGTCGTATGTGCGGTTTTTTTCATCATCGGAATTTATTATTGGATAACAAATGCGTAAGATGGTTAGATAGTTGGACAGGGGTTAGGTGGCAGGTATGTTTGATCTTAAATGTCCCTTCCACTGTCCAATGTTTATCAAATGATTGTCCTTCCCACATTTACCTCCTGCTTCATAAAACCTTTATTTCACAACTCAAACCGCCTACTAAAATAAAGAAATATTCCCATTGCAATCAGAATATATTCAAAATAAGAGATTGCAAGTAGGGGGTATGACAACATGGAAAAACCTTGGCTTTTTTTATACCCTAAAGAAATTCCCCATCACATTGAATATGAAGAAAAGCCTGTTTTTGCTTTCTTAGAAGAAGCAGCAGAAAGTGTGCCGCATAAAAATGCCATTCACTTTTTAGGAAAAGAACTTACATTTAAAGAGCTTTACGAATCTTCATTAAAATTAGCAAACTACCTTTCTGGACTTGGTGTCAAAAAAGGCGACCGCGTTGCAGTGATGCTGCCAAATTGTCCTCAAGCAGTAATAAGCTATTTCGGGGTTCTTTTTACAGGAGGCATTGTCGTTCTAACGAATCCTTTGTATACAGAACGTGAACTTGAACATCAACTTAATGATTCAGGAGCAAAGTGGATCATTTGTTTAGATTTATTGTACGAAAGAGTATCCAATGTAAAAAACGCAACGAAAATAGAACATATCATTGTTACAAGCATCAGAGACTACCTACCATTCCCCAAAAATGTCATCTATCCTTTTATTCAGAAAATACAGCACGGTAAAAATCTAAAAATTGCCCACGGTCAAACTACTCATCTATTCCAAAAAGCATTAAAAGAGAGCTCACCAGAAAAAATCCCAATCAACATTCAGCCAAAAGAAGATCTTGCAGTTCTCCAATATACGGGTGGCACAACCGGTCAATCAAAAGGAGCGATGTTAACCCATTTTAACCTAGTTTCTAATACGACGATGTGTGTGCATTGGATGTATAAAATGAAAAAAGGTGAAGAAAGAATTTTAGGAATTATTCCGCTTTTTCATGCGTTTGGAATGACAGTCGTTATGAATTTAGCAATTATGTTTTTTTCAAAGATGATTTTGCTGCCAAAATTTAATGTGAAAGAAGCACTCAGGACGATCGAAAAAGAAAAGCCAACCATTTTTCCTGGAGCTCCAACTATTTTTATCGCTTTGTTAAATGATCCAGATATCGTTGACTATGATCTTTGCTCGATTGAAGCATGCATTAGCGGCTCGGCACCGCTTCCTGTTGAAGTACAAGAACAATTCGAACAAATTACAGGTGGAAGGCTTGTGGAAGGGTATGGGCTGACTGAAGCATCACCGGTAACCCATGCGAATTTTCTATGGAAAGACTCAGGAAAAAAAGGAACGATAGGCGTTCCATGGCCAGATACAGAAGCTTTTATCCTTTCCCTGGATAAAAACGAACCGGCACCTCCAAATGAAATTGGTGAACTCGTTATTAAAGGCCCCCAAGTGATGAAAGGTTATTGGAAGCAGGAAGAAGAAACTGACAAGAGTTTTTACAAAGGAGAATGGCTGAAAACTGGAGACCTTGCTTATATGGATGAACAAGGATATTTTTATATAGTTGATAGGAAGAAAGATATGATTATTGCAAGCGGATTCAATATTTATCCACGTGAAATTGAAGAAGTCTTATATGAACATGAAGCAATTCAGGAAGCTGTTGTTGTTGGAATTCCTGACGAGTACCGTGGAGAAACTGTCAAAGCTTATATCGTGTTAAAGGATCAAGCGACCGTAACAGCTGAACAATTGGAACAATATTGCCGTGAAAAATTAGCACCGTATAAAGTTCCTAAGCAATTTGAATTCCGCAATGAACTTCCAAAAACCGCTGTCGGGAAAATTTTAAGGCGTGTGCTCATTGATGAAGAAAAACAAAAATCATGAACAACCGCTTGGTTGTTCTAATACATACATTTTTTATAGAAAAATAGATTATGAAAAAAATTCAAGCATCCGATGCAGGAAATTTTCAATTTATAGAGAAGTAAATATATAAAGTAAGGCAGTTTCTTTGTCCAAAATTGCTTTGAAATTTGCCAATATTCTAAAAGAGATTGTCTATATGCTCATATTAGAGCATATGATGGAAGTGGGTCTTGGTCATTGATTAATGATTTGAAGGGATGGGGAGGAATGGAAACGAATGAATTATTTTACTGTGCAAATTGAAGAAAAAGTTGCTACAATTATTTTAAATCGACCACCTGCCAATGCTTTAGCTTCAGATGTATTGAAAGAGCTTTCACTAGTTTTAGACGAAGTGGAAAAGAATGAAGATGTCCGCGTTCTTTTGTTAAAAGGAGAAGGAAGGTTTTTCTCAGCCGGTGCTGATATTAAAGAGTTTACAGAAGTTGATTCTGAACAAGGTTTCAAGGAAATTGCAGAGAGAGGCCAGCAGTTGTTCAATCGGATTGAAAACTTTCCTAAGCCGGTCATTGCAGCTATTCATGGAGCAGCATTAGGTGGAGGCTTGGAGCTTGCGATGGCATGCCATATTCGTTTAGCCGGAGAAAATGCGAAATTAGGATTGCCAGAGCTTCAGCTTGGAATTATTCCAGGTTTTGCTGGAACACAGCGTTTGCCACGTTTGGTAGGAGTTCCAAAAGCGGCAGAAATGATGTTCACAAGCGAACCAGTTACAGGTAAACAGGCTGCAGCACTTGGATTAGTTAACCATGCTTATCCTGAAGAAGTGTTATTTGAAGAAGCAGAGAAACTAGCACGAAAAATTGCTGCGAAAAGCCCGATTTCTTTAAGGCATACTATCGAATTATTGCAATATGCAAAAGGTGCTTCTTTTGAAAAAGGTGTGTCACAAGAAGCTAGTTTATTTGGGAAGATCTTTTTTACAGAAGATGCGAAAGAGGGCATCCAAGCATTTATTGAAAAACGTAGTCCTGAATTTAAGGGCAAATAAGTTGTTGTCGAAAACTGAGCGATCGCTCAACGAAGGAATGATATGCTGCAAAATATAAGGAGGATTGACAATGAATATTTTTGTAATTATGAAAAGAACATTTGACACAGAAGAAAAAGTTACTATTTCTAACGGTAAAATCAATGAAGATGGAGCAGAATTCATCATTAACCCTTATGATGAATATGCATTAGAAGAAGCAATTCGTCTAAAAGAAAAGCATGGCGGAGAAGTAACGGTTGTTACTGTTGGTAACGAAGATTCCGAAAAAGAACTTCGCACAGCCCTAGCTATGGGTGCAGATAAAGCTGTATTAATTAATATCGAAGACGATATTGAAGATGGAGATCAATTTACAACAGCAGCTGTGTTAGCTGAATACCTAAAAGAACAAGAATTTGATTTAATTTTAGGTGGAAATGTGGCGATTGACGGAGGTTCTGGACAAGTTGGTCCGCGTGTAGCTGATGCGCTAAATATTAACTATGTTACAACAATAACAAAAATCGATATTGATGGTTCAAAAGTAACAGTTGTCCGCGACGTTGAAGGTAACAGCGAAGTGATTGAAACTGCGCTGCCACTTCTAGTAACAGCACAACAAGGCTTAAATGAACCACGTTATCCTTCATTGCCGGGGATTATGAAAGCGAAGAAAAAGCCGCTTGATGAACTTGAATTAGATGACTTAGATCTTGATGAAGATGATGTAGCTAGTAAAACAAAAACAATTGAAGTTTATTTGCCGCCGAAAAAAGAAGCAGGAAAGATTCTTGAAGGCGAACTAGAAGATCAAGTGAAAGAATTAGTAAAATTGTTGCAAACAGAAGCAAAAGTAATTTAGACAGGGGGAGGACGTACAATGGCAAGAAAAGTATTAGTTGTTGGTGAAGTTCGTGAAGGTGGTTTGCGCAACGTTTCTTTCGAAGCGATTGCAGCTGGTAAGCTCATTGCTGAAGGTGGAGAAGTCGTTGCCGTTTTGATTGGTGATTCTGTGAAAGAATTGGGCAACGCTATGATCCATTATGGTGCAGATCGCGTCGTCGTTGTTGAAAATGACCAATTGAAAAATTATACAACAGATGGCTATTCCCAAGCATTGCTAGCTGTTATTCATGCAGAAAATCCAGAAGGCATTGTGCTCGGCCATACTGCCCTAGGAAAAGATTTATCTCCAAAAATTGCTGCGAAACTTCAATCAGGTCTTGTTTCCGATTGCGTGGATGTTGAAGTAGCAGGTGGCAATATTGTATTTACAAGACCTATTTATTCAGGGAAAGCTTTTGAAAAGAAAATCATTACCGATGGACTTATTTTTGCAACGATCCGTCCGAACAACATCACTCCACTTGAAAAAGATGAATCACGTGCAGGAACAATTTCAACATTAGATGTTGAAATAAAAGATTTAAGATCTGTAATTAAAGAAGTTGTACGAAAAGCATCTGAAGGAGTCGATCTTACTGAAGCAAAAGTTGTTGTTGCAGGCGGCCGGGGTGTAAAAAGTGCAGAAGGATTTAATATATTAAGAGAATTGGCGGATGTCCTAGGCGGTGCTGTTGGTGCTTCCCGTGGTGCGTGCGATGCTGAATATTGCGATTATTCATTACAAATTGGCCAAACTGGTAAAGTTGTTACACCAGATTTATATATTGCATGCGGTATTTCCGGTGCTATTCAGCATTTGGCAGGAATGTCAAACTCAAAAGTGATCGTTGCGATCAATAAAGATCCTGAAGCAAATATTTTTAATGTAGCTGATTACGGTATTGTTGGAGACTTATTTGAAGTTGTTCCATTATTAACAGAAGAATTTAAGAAAATTAAAGTAAATGCTTAATCTAATAATAAGGAAATTAATTTTTTAAAAACGTGCAGGATAACCACTGCACGTTTTTTCCTTTGCATCCCAGGAAACATGGGAAATGACACAAAAATTTTTTATATTTTTGGCTTATTGATGTGGTATTATAAGTCAGAGAAAACTTATTTTCACTTATAATAAGGAGCGGACGAATAATTGTTTTTGTTAAAAGTCGTTCGCAAATGGAGTATTCCATTAACTGAATGGGAATATTGAAAAAGAGCAAAAGATTCGCTTCAGTTTACTTCAAGTGATATACTTTAAAATACATTGAACAAATGTTATTTAAGGAGGATATATTATGGCAATTGTTAATGCTACTGACCAAAGTTTTTCAACTGAAACTAGCCAAGGCGTCGTACTTGTTGATTTCTGGGCACCATGGTGTGGACCATGTAAAATGATTGCGCCTGTATTAGAAGAACTTGATGCTGAAATTGGAGAAAAAGTTAAAATTGTCAAAGTTGATGTAGATGAAAATCCAGATACTGCCGCAAAATTTGGAGTCATGAGCATTCCGACACTTATCATTTTTAAAGATGGCGAAAAAGTTGACCAAGTGATTGGTTTCCAACCAAAAGATGCTCTTTTAGAAAGATTACAAAGCCATATTTAATTAAAAATAAGCCAGTTCTTGGCTTATTTTTTTATGGTTAAAAAATCAGCATTGCAATGACAGCAAAGGTATGTTCTACTATCTGTGGGGGAGGTGTAAAATATGCATCAACAATTAAAAGAAAAACTAAAGCTATTGCCAGACCAGCCGGGGTGTTACTTGATGAAAGACCGGCATGGTACGGTGATTTATGTCGGAAAAGCGAAAGTATTAAAAAACCGGGTGCGTTCGTATTTTACCGGCTCCCATGACGGAAAAACGGCGAGGCTAGTATCTGAGATCGTTGATTTCGAATATATTGTCACATCATCTGACTTGGAAGCTCTCATACTTGAAATGAATTTAATAAAAAAGCATGATCCGAAATACAATGTCATGCTTAAAGATGATAAAAGCTATCCTTACTTAAAAATAACAGCGGAGAAACATCCAAGGCTAATTACGACGCGAAATGTAAAAAAAGATAAAGGAAAATATTTCGGTCCTTATGCAAACGTTGGGGCAGCTAATGAAACGAAAAAATTGTTGGACCGTCTTTATCCATTAAGAAAATGCTCCACTCTCCCAGATCGGGTTTGCTTATATTATCATATGAATCAATGTTTAGCCCCTTGTATTAGAGAAGTGCCAGAAGAGGAAAATAAACGTTTAGTTGATGAAATAACGAAATTTTTAAATGGCGGCTATCAAGATATTAAAAAAAATTTAATGGAAAAAATGTACAAAGCTTCTGAAGAGCTTGATTTTGAACGGGCAAAAGAATATCGCGATCAAATCGCACATATCGAATCAGTAATGGAAAAGCAGAAAATGAACTTAAATGAATTTATTGATCGCGATGTATTTGGCTATACGTATGATAAAGGCTGGATGTGTGTTCAAGTCTTTTTCATTCGCCAAGGAAAATTAATTGAACGCGACGTTTCGTTTTTTCCTTTTTACAATGAACCAGAAGAGGATTTCCTCACTTTTTTAGGGCAATTTTATTTAAAAAGCAACCATATTAAACCGAAGGAAATTTTTCTACCGGAAGAAATTAAAGGTGAATATGCGGAGAAACTTGTTGAAGTAAAAGTTGTTCAACCGAAAAGAGGCAAGAAAAAAGAATTGGTAGATTTGGCTATTAAAAATGCCAAAATAGCTTTAAAGGAAAAGTTTGCCCTCATTGAAAGAGATGAGGAAAGAACGATTAAAGCAGTCGAAAATTTAGGCAAAAAAATGAGGATTCCTACACCCCATCGTATAGAGGCTTTTGATAATTCCAACATCCAAGGTACAGATCCTGTATCTGCGATGATTATGTTCGTAGATGGTAAGCCGGAGAAAAAAGAATACCGAAAATATAAAATTAAAGGCGTAGAAGGTCCTGATGATTACGCATCGATGAGAGAAGTAACAAGGAGAAGGTATACAAGATTGTTAAAAGAACAATTACCGCTTCCGGATTTAATCATTATCGATGGCGGTAAAGGGCACATTCAAGCGGTAAAAGATGTTCTTGAAAATGAATTGGGGATCGACGTGCCGGTTTGCGGGTTATCTAAAGATGAAAAACATAGGACTTCAGAGCTGCTTTTCGGAGACCCGCCTGACGTTATTCCGCTTGATCGAAATAGTCAAGAGTTTTATTTGTTACAAAGGATACAAGATGAGGTCCATCGCTTTGCCATTACATTCCATCGTGAACTGCGCGGAAAAACAGCTTTTAAATCGGTGTTAGATGATATTCCGGGTGTCGGTGCCCAAAGAAAGAGGAAATTGCTGTCTCATTTTGGTTCTGTGAAAAAATTAAAAGAAGCGACAGTAGAAGACTTGATTGCATTAAAAATTCCAAAAAATGTTGCTGAAAATATTCATAAACATTTACAAGAACAAGGGGAATAACAATCGACTTGGAGGTTGCCCGTTTCCTAAACGACCGGAAGGAGAGGCAACTTCCATTTTAATGTTCGTTTTATCTTGTTTTAGGTGAGAAGACTCCTGCTTCAATGGAGCAAAGTGGAGTAAGTGGGAGATGGATCGCCCTATTTAATTTTACTGAATCTATCCTATTTTCAGTAAAATATAGATAATATAGTTAGATGGTAAGTGAAAAAATATATTTTAGTATCAAGCAGAAGCTTAATGGTTTGACGAAAGAAGAGTAAAAAGCTACATGGCACGGCAAATTTTGAAAAAGGTGATGGCGACGAGATCCCTGAATACAATGCTGACCATCCAATAGATTATAAATTCAGCGGCAAACGCATCAAACGCGGATTGTATCGATCCGAAGTCCGGCAAACTGATTAATGCTGATGTGAAAGGGGCATGAACATTTTAAAGAAAAGTAAAGCTGTAGACCTGAGTGTCTTATGCTCTAGCGGGTGAAGTGGACAAGCCTCAAAGAATAAGGATTGCTAAAAGCAGTCAAACTTCTTTGGAAGCCCCCACTTCAAATATACGCTAGAAAATTAAGTAGGGATAGTTCACTCCCATTTGACTGTAATCAAAACGGATTTTGTTTTTTTTTGCTGAAGTTCCATTGCTTCTGCTTCTTTTTCTAAAATGTTTTGCAGCTGTTCCGCTAAAAAGCCGGCTTCCAATTGATAAGAGTAATCAACATTTCGTTCGAATCGATTGGCAATTAAGTCGCTTGTAAGCTGAAAGACCATTTCATTTTTATTTTCTTTCATGAGAGAAATTTGTCCAAGACCGGATTTTTCAAAAAAATGTACGACCTCTTCAATGGATTTTAAAGGGTATTTCCGGGCAATATTTTTACCGCCCCAATAAAGGATTGATTGATAGTCTTTTCCGAGGATATCTTTTAGAAAAGTATAGCGAATCAATTCATAGCCGAATGCAGGAACTGTTAATTGATGGAATTCTTCTTGTGATCTTTCTGTCTGATTTTTTTTTGTAAACAATCAAAACCACCCTTTCCTAAACTTTATTATTAATCTTTTTCGGTTCGTTGGCAATAAAACGTTTTTGTAAGAAATGTATAAAAAAATGAATAGAATGACTGTCGAAGGTAAGGAATATATTGAAAATTTTGTATAAAAATGCAACAAATCGAATTTTTCGAATCTTTATTAATGGGTATTCTTGACGGGTTTTGTAGAGAGGAGTAAAATGAACATGTCACAGATTATTCAAAGAAGCTTCACCTATGATGCTTCTTTGTGTTTTTTTACTTACGGGGAGGCAGGAGGATTATCGTTCGGACTAAAAAATTTTTATTAAAAAATTGAAAGGTATTAAAGGGGGGCAAAACTATGGCAAAAGACCGTGAGTTTTTAAACCGGAGACTACACTCTTTATTAGGGATCATTCCGGTAGGTCTGTTTTTAGTTGAACATTTACTTGTGAATCACTTTGCAACTCGAGGAGCATCTGCGTTTAACGCAGCCGCTAATTTTATGGCAAATTTACCATTTGTTCATTTCCTAGAGGTATTTTTAATTTTCTTACCATTATTATATCATGCAGTTTACGGGCTCTATATTGCCTTTACTGCGAAAAACAATGTCAGCAGATTCGGCTATTTTAGAAACTGGATGTTCCTCCTTCAACGTGTAACTGGTATTATTACATTAATTTTCGTTGTGTGGCACGTTTGGCAAACCCGTATCGCAGCTGCCTTTGGTGCAGAAGTAAACTTTGATATGATGACAAACATCCTAGATAACCCAGCCATGCTTGTATTCTATATTGTTGGAGTACTTTCAGCCGTATTCCATTTTTCGAACGGATTATGGTCATTTTTCGTCAGCTGGGGACTTACAATTACTCCTCGTTCCCAACAAGTATCCACTTATGTGACAATGGGTATTTTCGTATTAATTTCAATCGTAGCAATGCGAGCTCTATTTGCATTCTTAGATCCACAATTAGCAAACTTGTAAGAATCAGACCGTTATGAGAGTTTCGGATCAAACAAATTCGGGGAGTGAGTTATTTTGAGTAAAGGAAATCTTGTAATTGTCGGCGGCGGCTTGGCAGGCTTAATGGCAACTGTAAAAGCTGCAGAGGCCGGAGTTCGAGTTGATTTGATATCATTAGTTCCTGTAAAGCGTTCTCACTCTGTATGTGCGCAGGGTGGGATTAACGGTGCAGTAAATACAAAAGGTGAGGGAGATTCACCTTGGATCCATTTCGATGATACAATTTACGGCGGCGACTTCCTAGCAAACCAACCGCCAGTAAAAGCGATGTGTGAAGCAGCGCCTGGTATTATCCACTTATTTGACCGTATGGGTGTTATGTTCAACCGTACACCAGAAGGTTTATTGGATTTCCGTCGTTTCGGTGGTACTCAACATCACCGTACAGCATTTGCTGGGGCAACTACTGGTCAGCAATTGTTATACGCATTAGATGAGCAAGTGCGCCGTCATGAAGTTGCAGGACTTGTTACGAAGTATGAAGGATGGGACATGCTCTCATTAATCCTTGATGAAAACCAAGAGTGCCGTGGTGTAGTGGCTCAAGATATGCGTTCACATGAAATCCGCGCATTTAAAGCTGACGCTGTTATTATGGCAACAGGTGGTCCGGGAATCATCTTTGGTAAGTCAACAAACTCTATGATTAATACTGGTTCAGCTGCATCTGCCGCTTACCAACAAGGTGTTTATTATGCGAACGGTGAGTTCATTCAAATTCACCCAACAGCAATCCCTGGCGATGACAAACTTCGCTTAATGAGTGAATCTGCTCGTGGTGAAGGCGGACGCGTTTGGACATATAAAGATGGAAAACCGTGGTATTTCTTAGAAGAAAAATATCCTGCGTACGGAAACCTTGTACCACGTGACATCGCTACTCGTGAAATTTTCGATGTGTGCGTGAACCAAAAATTAGGTATTAACGGTGAAAACGTAGTATTCCTAGATCTTTCACATAAAGATCCTAAAGAGCTTGATATCAAGCTTGGCGGTATTATTGAAATTTATGAGAAATTTACAGGTGATGACCCTCGTAAAGTTCCGATGAAAATCTTCCCAGCTGTTCACTATTCAATGGGCGGCATGTGGGTAGACTATAACCAAATGACAAATATTCCTGGCTTGTTTGCTGCTGGTGAATGTGATTATTCACAACACGGTGCAAACCGTCTAGGTGCGAACTCATTGTTATCTGCAATTTATGGAGGAATGGTTGCTGGACCAAATGCGGTTGAATATATGAGAAACCGTGCGAGAGCAACTGATTCATTGCCTGAATCTGTATTCGAACAGCAAGTTCGCCTTGAAGAAGAAAAATTCAATAAGCTCATTTCAATGGATTCTGGTTCTGAAAATGCTTACGTGATCCATAAAGAGCTTGGTGAATGGATGACAGATAATGTAACAGTTGTTCGTTACAATGATCGTTTATTAAAAACGGACGAAAAGATTCAAGAATTACAAGAACGTTGGGAAAAAATCAATATTAATGATACAGCTAAATGGAGCAACCAAGGCGTTATGTTTACGCGTCAGTTAAAGAACATGCTTCACCTTGCACGCGTAATTACATTAGGTGCATACCATCGTAACGAAAGCCGTGGTGCGCATTACAAACCAGAATTCCCTGAGCGTAATGACGCTGAATGGTTAAAAACAACAAAAGCGAAGTACAACCCAGAGAAGAATGCTCCAGAGTTCTCTTATGAAGATGTTGATATTTCGCTCATTAAACCGCGTAAACGCGACTATACAAAGAAAAGTAAAGTAGAAGAAAGACAAGAGGAGGCGGCAAAATAATCATGAGTGAAAAAACAGTTCGTTTAATTATTCAACGTCAAGATTCACCAGATTCTGCCCCTTATGAGCAAGAGTTCGAAGTACGTTATAGACCAAATATGAACGTAATTTCAGCATTGATGGAAATCCAACGCAATCCTGTAACGGTTAAAGGGGAAAAAGTTGCGCCTCCAACTTGGGATATGAACTGTTTGGAAGAGGTTTGCGGTGCCTGTTCAATGGTAATTAACGGCAAACCTCGCCAATCTTGTTCAACTTTGATAGACCATCTTGAGCAGCCGATTCGTTTGCAGCCAATGCGTACATTCCCGGTTGTACGTGACTTGCAAATTGATCGCAGCCGCATGTTTGATTCATTAAAGAAAGTAAAAGCATGGATTCCGATCGACGGCACATACGATCTTGGTCCTGGTCCAAGAATGCCGGAAAGAAAACGCCAATGGGCTTATGAATTAGCAAAATGTATGACTTGTGGTGTATGTTTAGAGGCTTGTCCAAATGTAAACGACAAATCAAACTTTATTGGACCTGCTCCTCTTTCACAAGTTCGCTTATTTAATACACACCCAACCGGTGCTATGCATAAAGAAGAGCGCATGGAAGCGATTATGGGCGACGGCGGTCTTGCGAACTGCGGAAATTCACAAAACTGCGTTCAATCTTGTCCGAAAGGAATTCCTTTGACAACATCGATTGCAGCATTAAACAGAGAAGCAACTGTACAAATGTTCAAGAACTTCTTTGGCAGCGACAAATAATAGTTTTGAAAACAAATATAAAACCAAGCCTCAATCATAGAGGTTTGGTTATTTTTTTTGTTATGGTTCAATTGTTATAGAAGAGGTAATCTAAAAAGCTCTGAAAAAGCTTCACGATTTTTAAGTTTCTTATGTTTTTGACTTTAAAATGTAGGAATTGGAAAAATAAAATTGTATTCAAGTAAAAAATAGAGTCGCCTTGTAAGTAACTCATTCCTTTAAAAAGTAATTATTAGTAATTTATGATACTAATAAATTCCTGTATGGAAAACAGGCTATGTGTTTAAATAAACGCAGTTCTTATTGATATCGCTTTGTGTTTAGCAAGACTTTGTTTATATTTTAGCGGTAACTTATTAAATATAGTTATTTAATTGAAAGCGACATTTTACAAAAAAAAAAAAAAAACGGCGTGATGCCGATTAAATAGTAATTTATAGAAATCATTCAATTATTCATTAACGGTAATGATATGAGCTTCACGGTATTCACTAGGTGACATACCTGTTTGTTTTTTAAAGATTGAACTGAAATAGTTTGGTGTATTAAATCCAACTTGGGAAGCGATCGATTCGATTGTATCATTCGTATTTGCAAGCAAATATTTTGCTCTTTTAATACGAATGTTGGTAACATATTCTACGAAAGAGACTCCAAGTTCTTTTTTGAACAAGCGACTAAAATACGTATGACTTAAATGAACTTTATTAGCCACTTTTTTAATTGACAAGTCTTCATGGAAGTAATTTGATATATATTCAATACATTTTTGTAAATTTTGGTCTTTTGTTAATTCTTCATAGAAGCAAAGCAGGCTACCTTCGCTAATAGCTCGTCCCAATGCTTTGCGGGCTTCACGATAAGGTTGATTTAAGCTTAATGGTTCATTGTAGACAGATCCTACCCCAGCGTGCAGCGTGATGCCGAAATCCTTTTGAATTTCCTCGATCAGTTTTAATAAATAGTAACGAATTTGATCCCATTCACGTATAGATTTATATACATACGGAATATGGAACAGAATCGCCAAATAGCGAGGAAATGATACGAAATAAACATCTTTTACCCAATGTGATAGATGGTTTTTAATCGCGGAGCGAAGATGGCCGCGAATAATACGTCTTCCTTCCTCATTTTCAATAAATTCTTGTGCCCCTTCTGTTCCTTGGACAAGGCAAACAATATTCGGGACGCTTTCCATTTTCGCTAATGTTTGATATTGCTTCAATTCTTCTTCTGTTTTTATTTCTCCATATAATAGCCTTCTTAAAAACATTTCACGGACAATTGGTAAATCAGCTAATTCTGCAATGGTGGATTTGATTGCACCTATAAAAGCATTTTTCCGCACCGGATTTAATAATAGAGCTTGAACATGCAAGTTAACTGCAATTGGGGCGGTTTTTAAATTTTCTTCATCCATAATGATAATTAGTTTGCTTTGCAAATGCTTTTTCCGAAGACGGTTTATTTTCACCCAGTCAAACGATTTGTTAATTTTTGAGATAACAATGTCAATCTGGATATTTCCGTCATATTCTTCGGAAAAGATTTGATAATGACCGTCTAGCGCTTCATTAATCCAAGGTACGATTTGCTCTTTTGTTTCAGAATCGAAGCCAGCAAGCTTTACATTGTACATGGTATACATGTGATAAGTCCTCCCCTAATCCAATACCAATCGAAAGTGTATAGAATGTAATTAAAGAAAATTTAAAAATTTTTACTGCATCTATTATACTAAATTTTCGTCAAGATGTGACATTCTTTTAAATAAGTTACAAAAATTATTCACAATAATTGGCTATTTTGCAAAATAAAGTATGTTATAAATATCTTAATGTGTTTTACTTATTAGTTTTACAGAAAGGTATGACAGGGTTTAATTATGAATTATAAAAATATTTTAATATAATAATCCCATAATAAATTTCAAAAATCAACATTTGTGAAAATTTTCTATAAAAACCAATTGACAACTAAAAAGCTAATAAGTCACAGTCTTATTCAAACTATCATATTATATCGTGACTAAATATATTCCCTTCAAGCACAACTCATGCCCTGGTAAGGAGGGAAAAATTGATTGAAGGAAAATAACTACCAACCGAAGCCGCTGCTCACAAAAAGAGAAAAAGAGGTTTTCGAACTACTGGTCCAAGATAAAACAACGAAAGAAATCGCAGAAGAGCTTTTTATTAGCGAAAAAACAGTACGAAATCACATTTCAAACGCCATGCAAAAATTGGGAGTTAAGGGGCGCTCTCAAGCAGTTGTGGAACTCCTTAGAATGGGGGAACTAGAATTATAATTTACGAAGGCTGGCATTGCCAGCCTTTCAATTTTTGATGGATATGCTAAGTAATTGTGCTATAATAAAACTTTGGAAAATACTTTGATACTGCATAGTAAATACATAACAAATGAGGCGATCTACTTTTGAATAGACGTATTGGTGTTATTGATTCAGGAGTTGGCGGTTTAACAGTAGCAAAAGAATTAATGAGACAGCTGCCAAAAGAAGAAATAATTTATTTAGGTGATACGGCTCGCTGTCCGTATGGTTCAAGACCAATTGAGGAAGTTCGGGCATTTACTTGGGAGCTTACGAAATATTTGCTAAACTTTAACATTAAAATGTTAGTGATAGCTTGTAATACTGCAACAGCACTTGTTTTAGATGAAATAAGGGCGAATATCGATATTCCTGTTGTTGGTGTAGTACACCCAGGTGCTAGAGCAGCTTTAAAAGTGACTAGAAATAATCATATCGGTGTGATTGGTACCGTAGGCACTATTAAGAGCGGCTCTTATGAACATGCATTAAAAAGTATCAACCACGATGTAGTAGTTAAAAGCCTTGCTTGCCCTTTATTTGTACCCCTTGTTGAAAGCGGAAATTATGAAAGGGAAGAAGCTTTTCATATTGTTGAACAAACGTTGCAGCCGTTAAAAGAGCATGATATTGATACGCTTATATTGGGTTGCACCCATTATCCGATTCTTCGTTCGATCATTCAGGAAGTGATGGGAAAGAAAGTGAAACTAATCAGTTCAGGCGATGAAACTGCAAGGGAAGTTAGTGCGATTCTTCACCATTCCGGCTTGCTCGTAACAGAAAAAAGAGTGCCTGAGCATTTGTTTTTGACTACAGGACCTAAAGAAATTTTTCAACAAATTGCGTCAAAAATATTTGAACATCCTGTTTATAATGTTAAATCAATACATTTGTAGACAAAAAGCCTTCCGTTTGGAAGGTTTTTTTGTTCTAAAACAACCATGAGCTCGTATATATAGTAGTACAAACTGCCATGGGAGGGAAAAGTATGTTTAAAATAAAAAAGACAGGAATCATTGCCTCATTTCTAGCTTTGACAGCATTATTGACAGGATGTGCATTGGGAGGTGAACAAGCAGTAAATCAAACGAAAGATAACGAGTTTCCGCAGGAAGTTACATATGTTGAAGAAGAAACGTTGGAACAAACTCCTGCTTCTACAGATGAAGTGGAAAGCAAGGATGAGGCGCAAGTAGAAGAGACTGTACAAAGAGAACTTTATTTATTCGATAAAAATGGTTATGTTGTTCCGCAAATGATTCCACTACCAAAAACAAAAGAAGTTGCCAAGCAAGCGCTCGAATATTTAGTAGAAGGTGGCCCGATCACTGAACTTTTGCCAAATGGATTCCGAGCTGTCCTGCCGCCTGGAACGATGGTGAACGGGGTAAACTTATTAGAGGATGGTACGTTAGTTGTTGATTTCTCAAAAGAGTTTGCTAATTATAAAGCGGAAGATGAATTAAAAATATTACAAGCCATCACATATACATTGACACAATTCGACACAGTGAAAAAAGTAAAAATTCAAATCAATGGCCACGACCAAACACATATGCCTGTGAATGGTACACCAATCAATCAAGGAACAAGCAGGGCAATAGGCATTAATTTTGATAATGGTGAAGTCGTGGATGTTACAAATAGTAAAGCGGTGACGCTTTACTTTCTTGCCCAAAATGGGGACAACACATATTATGTTCCAGTTACGAGAAGAATTGATAAAAACGTAAAAAATACGTATGAAGCAACGGTAAAAGAATTAATTAAAGGTCCGGATCCTCGTTCAGGATTGTATACAGAACTTCATGATGATATTGCATTAATTGATGAGCCAACGTATAAAAATGGTACGGTAACTTTAAATTTTAATGAAGGTATTTTAAATAGTTTGGAAGGAACTGCATTGTCGCAAAACATCATTAATGAAATTGTACTTTCTTTAACGGAACAAGATGGGGTAGAAAGTGTTGCTATAAAAGTGAATGGAAAAGAAAAATTATTAACCGACAAAGGAGTAGAAATCTCTTCTCCAGTATCAAGACCAAAATCTGTGAATACAGGTAGTTTTTAATAGCGCATCTTTGATATAATTGTTTTGCGAATGGAAAGGGCCGGCGAACAGATGCCGCCTTTTTTATTTCTTTAATCAAGTATATACAAAAAAAATCATGACCAAAGTATAATGGGGGAACGGAAACAGCAGGAATGAAGGGAAAACGGCTGTTCTATACGGATCAAAAAATGCAAGGAGGATCTTCTATGAGGATTGACGGGAGACAAAATGATGAATTAAGACCAATACATATTGAAACAAACTATTTAAAGCATCCTGAAGGATCTGTGCTAATTACAGTAGGAGATACAAAAGTAATTTGTGCCGCAAGCATTGAAGATCGTGTGCCGCCTTTTTTGCGTGGACAAGGAAAAGGGTGGATTACTGCTGAATATGCAATGCTCCCTAGGGCAACGGAGCAGAGAAATATGCGTGAATCAACAAAAGGAAAAGTTTCTGGCAGAACAATGGAAATCCAACGCCTAATTGGTCGTGCGCTCCGCTCTGTTGTAAACCTTGATCTCGTTGGCGAGCGTACGATATGGATCGATTGCGATGTCATCCAGGCAGATGGAGGAACTAGAACGGCTGCCATTTCCGGTTCTTATGTTGCGATGGCACTTGCATTAGGAAAACTGACTGAAAAAAATGAGTTCAAGGAATTGCCAATTACTGATTTTTTAGCAGCCACATCAGTAGGAATTGATCCGGAGATCGGGGAAATTTTAGATTTGAATTATGTTGAAGATTCAAAAGCAAGTGTTGATATGAATATTGTGATGACTGGAAAAGGCAAATTTGTTGAACTGCAAGGAACTGGGGAAGAAAGCACATTTTCGAAAGATCAATTGGAACAGTTGCTTAGCCTTGCGGAAAAAGGTATTAGAGAAATTATAGATATTCAAAAAGAAGCGCTTGGAGATCTTGCGCAAAAAGTATTAGAAAATGAAAAAAAAGAATAAGGAGAGACCAAATTGAACAAGTTTGATGAAATTTTAATTGCAACAAAAAATATAGGAAAAGTGAACGAATTCCAGGCGCTATTTGAAAAGAAAGGTATTCGTGTTAAGTCTCTACTAGATTATCCAGAATCGATTGATGTAGAAGAAACAGGCTCTAGTTTTGCTGAAAATGCAAAACTAAAGGCCGAAGCATTTGCAAAACAATTTAATAAAGTTGTCATAGCTGATGATTCAGGCCTTTGTGTCGATGCTTTAAATGGCTCTCCTGGTGTTTTTTCTGCCCGGTATGCAGGAGAAGAAAAAGATGATGAAGCAAATTTGCAAAAAGTGTTGGAAGAATTAAAAGGAGTTCCATTTGAGAAACGAACAGCAAGATTCCATTGTGTTTTAGCAGTTGCTTTTCCTAATAAAAAAACAAAAATTTTTGAAGGAACCTGCGAAGGCTATATTGCTGAAGAACCGGTGGGAGAAAACGGTTTTGGGTATGACCCGATTTTTTATTTACCTAATCTTAAAAAGACAATGGCACAACTAACAACTGAAGAAAAAAATCAAATCAGCCACCGCGCTCGCGCATTGAAAAAACTTCAAGAAAATTTAGATTTGCTTATTCATATTTAGTATGAACCTGTTTCAAGAAAGATGGGAGAGACATGAAAGTTTTAATTGTAAGCGATAGCCACGGATTAAAGGAAGAGCTTATTGAGTTGAAAAATAGGTACATGACAGAAGTAGATGCAATGATCCATTGTGGGGATTCAGAACTTGAAAGCAGCTCAAATGAACTATCAGGATTTTTAGTCGTCAAGGGAAATTGTGATTTTGATCGCAGTTTTCCTAGTGACCAATTGGTCAACCTTAACCATTTGCCTTTTTATATTACCCATGGTCATTTGTATAATGTGAAAATGACTTTATTAAATTTGCGATACCGAGCCGAAGAAGTTGGAGCTAAAATTGTATGCTTTGGACATTCCCATATTGCTGGAGCCGAGTTGATTGATGGTATACTTTTCATTAATCCTGGAAGCATTCGTTTGCCGCGAATGAGAAAAGAAAAAACATATTCGATCTTGGAAATTGACGATAATAAAAATGCTATAGTAAGATTTTATTCTATAGATGGATTAGAAATACCGGGCCTAAAAGTTGCATGCAAAATAGGTTAGAGAAAATTCTCTAACCTATTTAAAAAAAAGTGTTGACATAGTAGAACAGATCATTTATATTATTAATTGTCGCTAGTTGATATAAAAAATTAATCAATAAATGCGGGTGTAGTTTAATGGTAAAACTTCAGCCTTCCAAGCTGATGTCGTGGGTTCGATTCCCATCACCCGCTCCATTTAAAATAAATATGATGTCCCAGTAGCTCAGCTGGATAGAGCATGCGCCTTCTAAGCGCACGGTCGGGAGTTCGAATCTCTCCTGGGACGCTACTAAAAAGACTGGAGAAAATTTCTTCAGTCTTTTTTATATTATATAAAATTATATAAAAATTATATTATTTTGGCTAAGCAGTAAACAATGTTTCTTTGTCAATTGGTGCTGGTTAATATTTTTAGATAACTCTAATAGTAAAATGTAATCGGATCCCTTAGAGGGGTGTTTGAATACTCTAAGCTTTTTTATGGCTGTTAGATTTTGAATGATTAGAATTCGATTTTTAAAGTGGAAGAAACATTTATAACCAAATGCAAATACTTTTAATCACCTTAATCTTATTATTAATGCCTTCCAGAACACCGTTGTTATAATCGGTATTAAACGTATTTTCAATGTAATTTATGTATATGTTTATCGTCTTGATGGCCGTTTTCATATAGCTGGAAGCGTTCTTTTGTTGATCGGATAGAGCCTTCTTTAAAAGATTAAAATTCTTGGTTTTCATACAATATCACATCGTATGGTATAACTCGTATGAAGCTTTTAATTTAGGATTAAGATCTACCAGATAGCCGCTGAAATCAATTTCACGCATTAGTTTTTTAAAGTATCAGTTTTTGTCACTTGTCTCATTATTTTTTGAAAAAAATTAGTGTTGGTTTTTATTCACCAACACTAAAAATTATAGAACCCAATTTGTAAGGAATAAAAAAATTGTCCACAAATACTTGACTCGGACCGCACGGGAATGATTCTTGAAAAAGGAAAAAAGATTTGATAAATTTTAATAAACACTGTTTATTAAAAGGGGGAAACGAATGAACAACCCGATTAATTCGGACAATAAAACTTCCAGACTTTTCGGACGACGGCGAAAAGGGGATCAGAAAGAGCAGATGCGCCAGCTTATGTTGAATGCGGCAAGCGAGTTGTTTATCGAACAAGGCTACAACGCTTTTTCCATGCGAAAACTGGCGGAAAAGATCGGCTATGCTCCCGCCACGTTGTATTTATATTTCACCGATAAGGACCAACTGTTGTTCTGTGTTGTTGACGACGCTTTTACCCGCTTTCGGAACGATTTGGCGCAAGCTGCCGAAAGCGTGTCGGATCCGTGGGAACGGTTAGGCCGGATCGGAGACGCTTATATCCGGTTCGGTTTAACCCACCCGGCATATTATCAGTTGATGTTTATGTGGCGGGTCGATTATTTGCTGCAAGCGAGGCACGGGGAAGAGGCACCGCGGATGGAAGCCTTTCAGGTGTTGCTGGATGCGGTGAAATACGCGCAAAATTTGGGCGCCATTAAATCGGGAGAGGCGCAGGCATACAGCGATTTGTTGTGGGCAACCATGCACGGTATTGTGGCGCTGGCCATCCAGATTCCCGCTTTTTCGGAAGAACGAATAGCAAAATTGACAGCTCAGGCGAAAGAAATGCTTTATCTGGCATTAAAGCCATAATTTTTTTTAGACTTTTAATGAACGGTGTTTATTATAATTTTTGGGGGAGTGAAACGTGAACCTGCTGCTGTTTTTACATTTAACCGGGGTGGTATTGTTGTTGGGGAATTCCCTGACGGTGGCGTTCTGGAAAATTAGGGCCGATTACAGCAAAGATTTGCAACAGACGTTGCAGACAGCGAAAAATATTATGATTGCGGATTATGTTTTTACCATTCCTTCCATCGCCCTCATTCTGATTTCGGGTCATTTGCTCGCGGTAAACGCCGGTTATTCGGTATTGGATTTGAACTGGCTTGGCCTCTCCTACGGATTGTTTGTTTTGTCCGGCGTCATCTGGTTGGTCGTATTGTTGCCAGCCCAGGCCAAAATGATCCGGGAAGGGAACATTTCGTTGCATCAAGGTGCCGTGACGAAAGAGTTTGTCCGCGCTTCCCGTCGTTGGAATATGTATGGCATTGTTTCAACCATCTTGCCATTAGCCGCCATGGTGCTCATGGTATGGAAGCCGGATTTTTAATGAAATGTGATGAACTGTGGTAAAAATATTAAACCATGTCATGATTAATTGCGGCTTCAGATTGAAGACAAACTCCCGCGTGGTAACCACCGCCGCGGGAGTTTGTCGATAGTCTGTCCACCAACTTGGGTTGGTGGCGCATGTTCGGGAGTTTAAATCTCTCCTGAGATGCTACTAAAAAGACTGGAGATTAATTTCTTCGGTCTTTTTTCATTATATAAAAATTATATTTTTTAGGCTAAGCTGTAAACAATAATGAATGTGTTTAATCCTCCAACTATTTTAATATAGAATTTTCAAAACAAAAAAATGAAAAATTTTTTGAATCGTAAAAATGTTGATATATAAGAGATGGAAACGCATACAGACACTTCTGTTTTATCAAAATTATCAAATTATTATAAAAAAGAGGGTTGACTGAAACGAAATTACGGAGTAAGATAATCCTCAAATAAATCAAAACGTTGACGAGGATAAGTAATCTCAGGATCGCATCTATAGAGAGCCGGTGGTTGGTGCAAACCGGTGGTGTCCCTGATGGTGAACTCACCTCTGAGTGTCAATCTGAACGATCACAAAGGAGATACTAGTAGGATTGGCCGAGTGTTGAACACAGCACTCGTTACAAAAACGAGCGTAGCAATGTTTTTTTATAGGACATTGTCGCTCATGAGGTGGTGCTTCGAAAGGAGCATCGCAATTAAGGGTGGTATCGTGGAGAGTTAAACCTTTTCACCCCTTTGCTTTCGGGCTAATATGGGGTGAAAAGGTTTTTTATATTTTGAAATGAATAATGTTAACAATTAAATTGAAATATTTAAGAAATAGGAGGCTTTTATAGTGGGTACGAATGTAAAAGCAGAGCAAGAAAAAGCAATACCCCAGAAGATGAATGGCGGAAGGATGTTGGTTGAAGCTTTAAAAGCTGAAGGTGTAGAAGTGATTTTTGGCTATCCAGGCGGAGCTGTTTTACCGATTTATGACGAATTTTACGATTCAGGCCTTCATCATGTTTTAACAAGGCATGAACAAGGTGCCATCCATGCTGCAGAAGGATATGCACGTATTACTGGCAAACCGGGGGTTGTAATCGTTACTTCTGGTCCTGGAGCAACGAACATTGTAACTGGTTTAGCGGATGCGATGATGGATTCATTGCCGTTAGTTGTATTTACAGGTCAGGTAGCTACAAGTGTAATTGGTTCTGATGCATTCCAGGAAGCGGATGTTATTGGAATTACAATGCCAATTACGAAATACAGTTATCAAGTACGCTCAACTGAAGAACTTCCAAAAGTCATTAAAGAAGCATTCCATATTGCAAATTCAGGACGTAAAGGACCGGTCTTAATCGATATTCCGAAAGACATTGCCGTTGGGACAGATACTTTCAATTATGATGAAATTGAAGTAAATATTCCGAGCTATCAGCCGAACTATATTCCAAATCATCTGCAAATTCGGAAAGTTGTTGAAGCTGTAAGCTCTGCGAAAAAACCGGTAATTTTAGCAGGTGCAGGTGTTCTTCATGCAAATGCTCATGAAGAGTTACGAATTTATGCTGAGCAGCAAAATTTGCCAGTTGTAAATACTTTGCTAGGCTTAGGGTCATTCCCAGGAAACCATGAACTCTTTTTAGGAATGGGCGGAATGCATGGAACATACACAGCTAATATGGCTATGTATGAATGTGATTTGCTCATTAATATCGGAGCACGGTTTGATGATCGTTTAACAGGAAACTTGGCTCATTTTGCTCCAAATGCAAAAGTCGTTCATATTGACATAGATCCTGCTGAAATTGGTAAAAATGTCCCTACGCATATTCCGGTAGTTGCCGATGCGAAAGAAGCTTTAAAAGCTTTAATTGCTGAAGACGGGGCAAGAGGAGATTATTCAATTTGGTTGAAAAAGTTAAGAAATTGGAAAGAAGAGTACCCGCTTCAATATAAAAGAGAAATTAATGTATTGAAACCGCAACGTTTAATTGAACTCATCCATGAAAAAACGAATGGAAATGCAATTGTAACAACCGATGTCGGTCAACATCAAATGTGGGCAGCCCAATATTATAAATTTGATAAACCTAACAGATGGGTAACTTCCGGTGGTCTTGGAACAATGGGCTTCGGGTTGCCAGCTGCGATTGGTGCTCAACTTGCCAGTCCAAATGACACGGTTGTATCAATAGTCGGCGATGCAGGTTTTCAAATGACATTGCAAGAGTTATCAGTAATTAAAGAGAAAAACCTACCGATCAAAATTGTAATTGTTAATAACAGTGCTCTAGGAATGGTTCGCCAATGGCAAGAACTGTTCTATGAACAACGCTATTCTCATTCATTAATTCATGAGCAGCCAGATTTTGTGAAGTTGGCTGAAGCTTATGGAATAAAAGCTTTAAGGGCAACGAATGAAGAAGAGGCATCCAATGTCTTAACAGAAGCTTTTGCATATAATGGCCCAGTTCTATTGGATTTCCGGGTGGCACCGTTGGAAAAAGTTTATCCGATGGTTGCTCCAGGAAAAGGAATTCACGAAATGGCAGGTGTGAAATTATGAAAAGGATTGTAACAGCAACGGTTAATAATCAACCTGGTGTTTTAAACCGGATCACAGGATTATTTACAAGAAGAGACTATAACATTGAAAGTATTACTGTTGGTGTAACTGAAAATCCGCAAATTTCAAGAATGACATTTGTTGTTAATGTAGAAGATGATGCAAAAGCTGAACAGCTGACAAAACAACTAAATAAACAAATTGATGTCATTAAAGTTCAAGATATTACTGATCAACCAATTATAGAAAGGGAATTAGCTCTCATTAAAGTTGTAAGCAATCCACAAACACGAAATGAGCTTGCAGGAATTATTGATCCATTTAGAGCAAGCATCGTTGATGTCAGCCGTGATTCCTTAGTCATTCAAGTAACTGGAGATAGCCAAAAAATCGAAGCGCTGATCGAACTCGTTCGTCCTTATGGTATTAAAGAAATTGCCAGAACCGGCACAACGGCATTTGCCCGCGGTTCAAAAAAGAGCAATGGACATACAGCATTTTCAATTTAGTATTTTAATTTAGTTAAAGCTTGGCTTTATTAATTAAATTTTCGTTTAATAAAGCCTTCATTAATAAAAAATCATTTTCAATTTGAATAATTAAAATTAATAAAAATAGGGGAGAGATTTAAACATGGCAAAAGTATATTATAACGGAGATGCAAATGAAGCAGTACTTAATGGGAAAAAGGTAGCAATCATTGGCTATGGTTCACAAGGCCACGCTCATGCCCTTAACTTAAAAGAAAGCGGCGTTGATGTAATCGTTGGTATTCGCCCAGGTAAATCTGCAGAACAAGCGAAAGCTGATGGTCATACAGTAATGTCTGTAAAAGAAGCTGCTGAAGCTGCTGACATTATCATGATTTTATTACCAGATGAACATCAACCAAAAGTATATAACGAAGAAATTAAACCAGGACTAAAAGCTGGCAAGTCATTAGTATTTGCCCATGGTTTCAACATTCACTTCGGTCAAATTGTACCGCCAGAAGACGTGAACGTATTCTTAGTTGCTCCTAAAGGTCCAGGACATCTTGTACGCCGTACGTACACAGAAGGTGCGGGAGTTCCTGCATTAATTGCTATCTATCAAGATGCAACTGGAAATGCGAAAGAGCTTGCGTTAGCATACGCTAAGCAAATCGGTTCTACTCGTGCAGGCGTTCTTGAAACAACGTTTAAAGAAGAAACAGAAACAGACCTATTCGGTGAGCAAGCTGTTCTTTGCGGTGGAACAACTGCACTAGTAAAAGCAGGCTTTGAAACATTAGTAGAAGCAGGTTACCAACCAGAAGTTGCTTACTTTGAATGTCTACATGAATTGAAATTAATCGTAGACTTAATGTACGAAGGCGGCCTTGCAAATATGCGCTATTCTATTTCTGATACAGCCCAATGGGGTGACTTTGTTTCAGGGCCACGCGTCATTGATGCGGGTGTTAAAGAGCGCATGAAAGAAGTGTTAAAGGACATTCAAACTGGTAAATTCGCAAAAGGCTGGATTTTAGAAAACCAATTGGGACGCCCTGAATTTAATGCGATTAACCGCGCTGAAAATGAACATTTAATTGAAAAAGTTGGCGCTGAGCTTCGTGAAATGATGCCATTTGTAAAACCAAGAAAACCAAAGGAAGTGGTTGCTAGTGCGAAAAATTAATATTTTTGATACTACTCTTCGTGACGGTGAACAGTCAGCTGGTATTAACTTGAACTTTTCTGAAAAAATGGAAGTTGCCCGCCAGTTGGAACGTTTAGGTGTTGATATTATTGAAGCCGGGTTTCCGGCTTCTTCTAAAGGAGATTTCCGTGCAGTTAAAGAAATTGCAGAAGCTATTCGCAACTGCTCTGTAACTGGGTTATCACGCTCCAATATGAAAGATATTGATATTTCCTGGGACGCATTAAAAGGTGGAGCCGAACCTAGACTGCATCTTTTTATAGCCACTTCTCCTATTCATATGCAATATAAGCTGCAAATGACACCGGAACAAGTGCTTGAGACAGCTGTTGAATCGGTGAAATACGCTGCTAAAAAATTCCCGATTATTCAATTTTCTTGTGAGGATGCAACGAGAAGCGAATTACCATTTCTTGCAAAAATTGTTCAGGCAGTCATTGAAGTAGGTGCAAGAGTGATCAATATTCCTGATACAGTTGGCTATACAACACCGAAAGAATATGGGCAAATTTTCAATTATTTAAAAGAAAATGTACCTGATATTGATAAAGTAATTTTATCAGCCCATTGCCATGATGACTTAGGAATGGCAGTTGCCAATTCTTTATCTGCTATCGAGCATGGTGCTAACCAAATTGAAGGAACAATTAATGGTATTGGTGAACGGGCAGGAAATGCTGCTCTTGAAGAGATTGCTGTTGCTCTTCATATTCGCAACGATTATTATCAAGCAAAGACAGGTTTGAATTTGCAGCAAATTAAAAATACGAGCACTTTAGTAAGCAAGCTTACTGGTGTTGTCGTACCTCCAAACAAAGCGGTCGTTGGTAAAAATGCATTTGCTCATGAATCAGGCATCCATCAAGATGGTGTCTTAAAAGAGAAAACAACGTATGAAATTATTTCTCCTGAATTAGTCGGTGTACCATCTAATGATTTGGTGCTTGGTAAACATTCAGGCCGTCACGCTTTCCGTAATCGTTTGGAAGAACTTGGTTATCAACTTTCAACTGAAGAAATTAATAAATTATTTGTCGCCTTTAAAGAGCTTGCAGATAAAAAGAAAGAAATTACAGACGATGATTTATTATCGCTTATTTATGAAGAAAAACTTGGCAGTTCCGTTAAGTATTATGAATTAAAAACGTTGCAAGTACAGTATGTTACTGACCAAGTAACAACTGCAACCATTTCCATGACAACACCTGAAAACGAAGAAGTTCATGAAGCGTGCACGGGTTCAGGAAGTGTAGAAGCGATTTACAATACATTAGAAAGAATAATTGGTTCTCCTGTTCATTTGAAAGATTACCGAATTCAAGCAAATACAAGCGGCCGAGATGCACTTGCTGAAGTATTCGTAAAAATCGAATTCGAAAATATGACAGCAAGCGGAAGAGGTACAGCTCAAGATGTGCTTGAAGCTTCTGCAAAAGCTTATATTAATGCAGTCAACCGTGTTCTAGTGCAAAAACAATATCGTGAAGAAATGCAAAACGTATTGAAATAGATTGTTAGAAAAATAGTATGAAAGGAGGAATACATTTGCAAAAGAAAATTGCAGTATTGCCTGGAGATGGAATCGGAAAAGAAATCGTAGCAGGAACCGTACAAGTAATGCAAACGATCGCCGAACAGTTTAACCATCAATTCGAGTTTGAATACGGCTGTATTGGTGGAGAAGCTATTGATGTTGACGGCAATCCGCTTCCTGAAGAAACAGTTTCTCTTTGCAAAAATAGTGATGCGATTCTTTTAGGGGCCGTTGGCGGTCCAAAATGGGATAATAATCCACCAGCTTTGCGTCCAGAAGCTGGGCTGCTAGCAATCCGCAAAAAAATGGGCTTGTTTGCGAATTTGCGACCTGTTCAAGCTATTCCAAGCCTTGCAGACGCATCAACTTTAAAGAAAGAAGTCATTGATGGAGTCGATCTAATGATTGTCCGTGAATTAACTGGGGGCATTTATTTCGGCACCCCGCGGGAACGGAGAATAGAAAACGGAAAAGAGTTAGTCGTCGACACGCTTTCTTATACTAATGAAGAAATTGAAAGAATTATCCGAAAGGCTTTTGATCTGGCGATGATCCGCCGGAAAAAAGTGACATCAGTCGATAAAGCGAATGTGCTCGAATCAAGCAGAGTTTGGCGGGAGATTGCCAATAATGTCGCAAAAGACTATCCAGAAGTTGAATTGGAACATATGCTTGTCGATAATGCGGCCATGCAGTTAATTAGGAACCCGAAACAATTTGATGTCATTGTTACTGAAAATATGTTCGGAGATATTTTAAGTGATGAAGCATCCATGCTTACTGGTTCTCTTGGCATGTTAGCATCGGCAAGCTTGTCAGCCGATGGACCAGGTCTATATGAGCCAGTCCACGGATCCGCTCCGGATATTGCTGGACAAAATAAAGCCAATCCATTAGCAACCATTTTATCAGCTGCTATGATGTTGAAGTATTCCTTCAATCTTATCGAAGAAGGAAATACAATTGAAGAAGCTGTTAATCAAGTGTTAGAACAAGGATATCGGACAGCTGATATTGCTGATGGAGCAAAATATGTACTTACAACGACAGAAATGGTAGAACAAGTTATCCGCCAAATAAAAGAGATCGCACAAAACAAATCGATGTCAGCCAACGCTTAATGGCTGGCATCGATTTTTAAAAAGTGGTTTTAAACAATTTTTCTAAAAAAACTCACCATCATTTTATTAATAGAGAAAAAATAAAGGAGGAACAGTATGGGGACGCCAAAAACGATTATTGAAAAAGTTTGGGAAGCACATGAAGTGGTTTCAGAAAAAGGAAAACCGTCCTTGCTATATATTGATTTGCATTTAGTCCATGAAGTAACATCACCACAGGCATTCGAAGGATTACGTCTGAAAAACCGCAAACTAAGAAGACCTGATTTAACATTTGCAACGATGGATCACAATGTTCCTACCGATAATAAATTTCTCATTAAAGATGAAATTGCTAAAAAGCAAATTGAAACATTAAAACAAAATTGTGAAGATTTCGGAGTTGAAATTGCTGATTTAAATAGTCCTGATCAAGGGATTGTTCATGTGATCGGACCAGAGCTTGGCCTAACACAACCTGGTAAAACAATTGTATGTGGCGACTCCCACACAGCAACACACGGAGCATTTGGTGCCCTTGCTTTTGGTATTGGGACAAGTGAAGTTGAACACGTGATGGCGACTCAAACGCTTTGGCAAGTAAAGCCAAAAACGATGAAAGTTGAAATAACAGGAAAACTTGGACCAGGCGTAACGGCTAAAGATGTTATTTTGGCATTTATTGCAAAATATGGTGTCAATTTTGGAACAGGCCATATTATCGAATATACAGGTGATGTCATTCGCAATATGACGATGGAAGAAAGAATGACCATTTGTAATATGTCAATTGAAGCTGGTGCTAAAGCAGGATTAATCAGCCCAGATGAAACGACCATTAATTATTTAAGAGGAAGAAAGTATGCACCAAAAGGAGAAGAGTTTGAAAAAGCTGCAAAAGAATGGCTAGCGCTTGCTACCGATGAAGGTGCTACTTATGACAAAGTCGTTACATTAAAAGGTGAAGAAATCGAACCAATTGTTACTTGGGGTACGAACCCTTCAATGGGTATACCTGTAAACGGAACAATTCCATACCCGGAAGACTTCGAAAATGAATCCGATCAAAAAGCAGTACGCCAAGCATTAGAATATATGGGATTGGAACCAGGCACACCAATTACAGATGTAAAAATTCAACATGTCTTTATTGGATCCTGTACAAATTCACGCTTAAGTGATTTAAGAGCCGCTGCAAATATCGTAAAAGGTAAAAAAGTGGCTCCAGGTGTTCGTGCTTTAGTAGTTCCAGGTTCACAAAAAGTAAAAATGGAAGCTGAAAAAGAAGGCTTAGATAAAATCTTTATTGAAGCTGGATTTGAATGGCGTGAAGCGGGCTGCAGTATGTGCTTAGGAATGAATCCTGATATTGTTCCTGAGAAAGAACGTTGCGCTTCTACATCAAACCGTAACTTTGAAGGCCGCCAAGGAAAAGGTGCAAGAACACATCTAGTTAGCCCGGAAATGGCAGCAGCAGCAGCTATTGCTGGTCATTTTGTCGATGTGCGCACGTTTATGAAAGAAACCGTGCAGTAATGTGAAGGGGGGAACGAAATAATGGAACCAATTGTAATTCATACAGGAAAAGTAGCAGGCCTTGATCGTGTCAATGTCGACACAGACCAAATTATCCCGAAACAATTTTTAAAACGGATTGAAAGAACAGGATTTGGAAAGTTTTTATTTTTTGATTGGCGTTATAACGATGATGGTACTGAAAATGAAAATTTTGAATTGAACCGTCCGGAAAATAAAGGAGCAACGATCTTAGTTACCGGTCATAACTTTGGCTGCGGTTCTTCACGGGAACATGCTCCATGGGCGTTAAACGATTTTGGATTCCAAGTTATTATTGCTCCGTCTTTTGCTGATATTTTTTATAATAACTGCTTAAAAAATGGAATGCTTCCAATTCGTTTAGATGAAGCAATTGTAAAAGAATTGTTAGAAAAATCGAAAGATGCTAATTTTGAGTTGACGATCGACCTTAAAAATCAAGTTGTAATTGATGGGGACAACAAATATTCATTTGATATTGACCCTTACTGGAAAGAGCTTTTATTAAACGGTTGGGATGAAATCGATGTAACACTTCAGTATGCTGATCAAATCGCAGCTTATGAAGAAAAGAGAAAGTTAGGTTAATTTTTTGAGGGCTATTCAGTAAGTCGTATACTCGGCTTCTGAATATGCCTTTTTTTGTGAAGGCTCTGTTAAATTTAAATGTTGCTTTTTACAGTTCCATCAATTATTTCAGCTAATTGTCTAAAATACGTTATCAAAAATATTTACAAGAAAAGGCACGAAACGCTGGATAAATCAACGTTCCTGCCTTTTTAAACTGCTCCCAAACTTACATTTTGGAACGTTTTTAGAATAACTTATAAATAATATATACAATAAAAATCAAAAGAACGATTAGAATTAATACTCCGATTTCTTTGACGCTCATTCCAGTAGTATTAGGCATATCTGCTAGTGTAAGAGTAAGATGGTCATTGAAATTTCCAGCAGGATTCTTTTTTTGTTCTTCCTGATGTAAACGCTCTCTTTCCTGTTCTGGTGTTTCTTCTTTTGTAGTCATCTAAACACCTCCTATATTAGTATTTCTAGAAGAGGTTCATAGATTCCTTTAATGATTCCCAAAGGTGATGTTTGGTAAATTTATTTCACCTAACACCGTAAGTCCTCGTAGTCGGGTGAAAGTCCTATTAGTCAAACGAGCATTACAGTTTGAATTTCGATAAAGGTAAACTTTGATAGGTTTCTGACATTTCAAAAATAAAGGATGTCAGAAGAAACTCATTAATATTGTGTGTTGTGCTTTCGTTACTGACTATCTACAAACAAGAACCAAGCAAGGTAATTATCAAGGTATTTAGATGCTACACCATTAAATCGACTTATCCATTATTTTAAACGGGAATTGTAATCCATTCACATTTTGGATTTGAAATAAACCTCTGATAACGGTCTTTTTACCGTCAGATTTAATGCGGTAATGTTCTATGCCTTTTCCAATTGCATATGTTTTATAAATTTTCCAAGAGTTTGTTACCAGTACATTATTTGGTGTAAGTTTTGAACCAATCATATCGTCAACTTTACTCTTTAAAACACGTCCCATACAGGCTACCTCAGAGACCGTTGCTTAAGTTCGGTCTCTAGCAAATAAAACGCAGACTTGTTCCTTACTAATATCCCTTTTAAAGTTGATTTACCGCCTCGCTTACGTGGATTATGTTCGCTATTACCCAGTTGCCCTTTTTGGGAATACAAAAAATAAGTCTCGTCCACTAAAACAATACCATCAAAGTGTTCAAAATCTATTTGTTTAATAGCTGATAATAACTTATGTCTCCAATAAAATAATGTAACCCAAGTAACGCCCACAATTTCGGCTGATTTACGCAAGGAATATCCTTTAAGCATCCATTCAACAAAAGTTATCTATTCATTCCCTTTACGAGTTCGATAAAGAATTGTATTTGTAGTATTCATAAATGTTTTTCGCCAAGCCTTGCAGCGATGACGTTGACGACCATTCACTTTACCGAAGAGATTGACATGGCTTGGCAAGAATAGGTTTTTTATTTTATGAACTCTTTTGTTCCTTATTCCTTTACTACATTTATTTTTTGCCAAGTTTGACAAACAAAAGAAAGAATTAAAAATTCCACCCTCTGTTTAAAACTTTCATACCCCTTTCCAACAAGCCTTCAAATAGTCTACGCACAATTAACTCGCAAGAATATTTGTAATTCCCGGAAGAACTTGATAAACTAGGTTAAAAAATACCCAGCATCGGGGCGAGTTTTATGGACAAAAAGAACAAAAGTAAAAAGAATGCGGGAAAAATTATTCCTTTTCCCAATTTAGAAGAACGACTATTAACGAAAGGGATGGATGCATTAAAGGAGAGACGCTTTAAAGAAGCGTTGCAAATTTTTAAGCAATGCAGTTCTCTACAACCGAATCATCCTGAAATTGAAGTTGGCATTGTTGTATGTCTAATAGAATTAGGTTTATACGAAGATGCAAAAGAGCAGTGTGAACGTTTATTGCGCGAAAATGTGGGCGACTACTTTTACGTATTGCAAATATATATGACAATATTAATTCAGCTCAGTGAGTATGATAAAGTCGTTTCAATATTAGAAGTGTTGTTTGAAGAAGAAAAAATCCCTGAAGAGCATGCACGGGGACTGTTTCATTTATTAGAGTTTTCAAGAAAGTCAAGCGATCGTGCTGCAGAACAAAAAAAATCCCAAGTTCTGTCTGATCTAGACCAATTGTCCGAACGGTTGAACAATGGTACAGCTAATGAGCAGTTATATGTAATTCAACAGTTGCGAAAAGTAGGGTCAATTGGTCATTGGCTCGACCCTCTGAAAAAAATTTTGGCAAATCATCATTCGCATCCAGCCATACAATCTTTAATCTTGCAATTATTGAGCGAAAAAGAAATTGAAGAACCAATTGTAATTGCAAAATTTGGGCGTATATGCGAAGTAAATCCCATTACGTTAACGAATATTTTTGAAGATCCGTTTACGATTCAAGTTTTAAACAGATTAGAAGATCATCTCGGCCATGTGAATCCGACTCTTTATGAAGCAATAAAGGAATTGTGGGAGCTGTTTTTGTTTGTTTTATACCCATTTCCTCCAGAACCTGCAAATATATCGCTATGGGCGGGAGCTCTTCATAAATATGGTTACCAATTATTCGGGATTGATGTTACCAATAATGAAATTCAAGAACTGTATAATGTAAAAACAGATATGTTGGAAGAAGCTTACGGGCAGCTTTTGGAAGCTGAAAAAATTTCGACGATGAATTTAAATGAATAGCAAAAAAATGTTCCAAAAAAAAGAATTGCCACAATTATTGTAAGTTATATATTCTATGTTATAATGAAATGGTTGTAATAGTGTCTTTTACATAATGGACCTTGATGGGAGCTATTCATTGACGTGTCAACCATCACCGAAAGAAGAATCTACAAATAAAGTGAATTAATATATGTGGAGGGAAATAGAAGTATGTCTGCAAAATGGGAAAAATTAGAAAATAATCAAGGGGTCTTAACTGTTGAAGTAGATGTCGAAACAGTAGACAAAGCTTTAGATGCTGCTTTTAAAAAAGTAGTTAATAAAGTTTCAGTGCCAGGATTTCGTAAAGGAAAAGTTCCTCGCAAGCTATTCGAACAACGTTTTGGTGTAGAAGCATTATACCAAGATGCTTTAGATGTAATGCTTCCAGATGCTTATAGCAAAGCTGTTGAAGAAACTGGTATTGAGCCGGTTGATTACCCTGAAATTGACATTAAGCAAATGGAAAAAGGAAAATCAATGATTTTTACTGCAACTGTAACAGTAAAGCCTGAAGTACAACTTGGCGAATATAAAGGTATTGAAGTAAAAGAACAAGATACGACTGTTACCGACGAAGATGTTGAAGAAGAATTAAAAAGATTACAAGAAAGAAATGCAGAATTAGTTGTAAAAGAAGATGGTGTCGTTGAAAATGGAGACACTGTTGTGATCGATTTTAAAGGTTTCGTTGATGGCGAAGCTTTTGAAGGCGGAGAAGCACAAAATTACAGCTTGGTAATTGGTTCAGGTACATTTATCCCAGGATTTGAAGATCAATTAGTTGGCGTGAAAGCCGGTGAAGAAAAAGAAATTCAAGTTACATTCCCAGAGGAATATCATGCACCTGAGTTAGCAGGAAAACCAGCTGTTTTCCAAGTAAAAGTTCATGAAATTAAATATAAACAACTTCCAGAACTTGATGACGAGTTTGCAAAAGATGTCGACGATGAAGTTGAAACTTTAGATGCATTAAAAGAGAAACTTCGTGAAAAAATTAAAAATGAAAAAGAACATCAAGCGATGCATGCAAAAGAAGATGCTGTTATTGAAAAAGCCGTAGAAAATGCAACAGTTGACATTCCACAAGTGATGATTAAAAATGAAGTAAATCGCATGTTGAAGGAATTCGAGCAACGTCTTCAATGGCAAGGAATGAATTTGGAATTATATTACAAATTCACAGGTCAAGACGAAGAAGCTCTTCGTGAACAAATGCAAGAAGAAGCTGAAAAACGTGTAAAAACAACACTCGTATTAGAAGCAATCGTTGCAGCAGAAAATATTGATGTAACAGAAGAAGAGCTTAATGCTGAATACGAAAAAATTGCAGAAGCTTATAAAACATCTGTAGAAAATGTTAAGGAAGTTTACGAAAAGAACGATCTTTTCCGTGATGATTTGAAACTTAAAAAAGCGGTTAATTTCCTAGTTGAAAATAGCAAAGTAATTTCATAATATATAGGAAAGTATTAAAACAAGGCGCGATTTTATCGTGCCTTGTTTTACAATATTTTAATATTTATCACTGACATAGTAATGGGTCTAAAAATTGGATATAATAATATTGAAAGCAAAGGAGGAGTGATGGAAAAACTTGTAGTTCAGAAAATGAAATGCGGTACATATATATAGGAGAAACGATACATAATTTTCGTAAGGTTTATTATTAACAGTTTTCCATGAACATATGTTAAAATCTCAATACATAAAGATGAAAAATGTCCGAAATTAATACAAGCGCAGATGGAGCTTTATGAAATATATCTAGGGGTGAGTATATGTTTAAATTTAATGATGAAAAAGGACAGTTAAAATGTTCGTTCTGTGGTAAAACACAGGATCAAGTCCGAAAGTTGGTAGCTGGTCCTGGTGTTTATATATGTGATGAGTGCATTGAACTTTGTACAGAAATTGTAGAAGAAGAGCTTGGTACAGAGGAAGAAGTTGAGTTTAAAGATGTTCCAAAGCCAAAAGAAATTTGTGAAATTCTAAATGATTATGTCATTGGACAAGAGGAAGCGAAAAAAGCGTTATCAGTGGCGGTCTACAATCACTACAAGCGCATCAATACCCATAGCAAAATTGATGACGTTGAGCTTTCCAAAAGTAATATCGTGTTGATTGGACCGACAGGAAGCGGGAAAACACTTCTTGCACAAACAATGGCAAGAATTTTAAACGTACCATTTGCCATTGCAGATGCAACTTCATTAACTGAAGCAGGTTATGTTGGTGAGGATGTAGAAAATATTTTGCTTAAATTAATTCAAGCAGCTGACTATGATGTTGAAAAAGCTGAAAAAGGCATCATTTATATTGATGAAATTGATAAAATTGCCCGTAAATCAGAAAATCCATCAATCACCCGTGATGTATCAGGGGAAGGTGTACAACAAGCACTGTTAAAAATATTAGAAGGAACAGTGGCAAGCGTACCGCCACAAGGTGGACGTAAACATCCGCACCAGGAATTCATCCAAATTGATACAACGAATATTTTATTTATATGCGGTGGTGCGTTTGATGGTATTGAACAAATCATTAAAAGACGTTTAGGGAAAAAAGTGATAGGTTTTGGCACGGACTTTACAAAAGAAGAGTTGCCGGAAAAAAATCTACTTTCAAAAGTTTTACCGGAAGACTTGCTCCGTTTTGGATTAATTCCAGAATTTATTGGGCGCTTGCCTGTAATTGCCACATTAGAGCAATTGGATGAAGATGCGCTTGTTGAAATTTTAACAAAACCTAAAAACGCATTAGTTAAGCAATATCAAAAAATGTTAGAATTAGATAATGTGGAACTTGAATTTGAAGAAGAAGCTTTAAAAGAAATTGCTAAGCAAGCAATTGAACGTAAAACAGGAGCACGCGGGCTTCGTTCTATTATTGAAGGAATTATGTTGGACGTTATGTACGATCTTCCTTCAAGGGATGATATTGCGAAGTGTACAATTACTGCGGCAACTGTTCGAAAAGAAGAAGGAGCTAAACTTCATTTGAAAAACGGAAAAGTCGTTGAATTTTCAGCATTGAAAGAAACGCCACGGGAAAGTGCATAAAACTAAAAATAAAAAGATGTACAAAAGGATTGCCTTCATAAAGGCAATCTTTTTTGTTTATTGGACCGACTGCACGGGGAATACTAGCAATAAAGTATCGAAATACATATTTTTAGTGCAGGAGGTAAAAGAAGCTATGGATTGGACATCAATTGCCTTGTTCGTACAACTTTTTTTCGGAATTGTGATCGGCTTATATTTTTGGAATTTGCTGCGGAATCAACGAACTCAGAAAATATCAATAGATAGAGAATCGCGAAAAGAAATGGATGAATTACAAAAACTACGTGCGATTTCATTAACGGAACCACTCGCAGAAAAGGTACGGCCGACTTCTTTTAATGATGTCATCGGTCAAGAAGATGGAATTAGAGCCTTACGGGCGGCGATTTGTGGTCCAAATCCACAGCATGTGATCATTTATGGACCGCCAGGCGTTGGAAAAACAGCAGCGGCAAGACTAGTGTTAGAGGAAGCAAAAAAACAGAAACATACACCATTTAGACAAGATGCGGTTTTTATTGAATTGGATGCTACAACAGCTCGTTTTGATGAAAGAGGAATTGCTGATCCACTCATTGGTTCGGTTCATGATCCGATCTACCAAGGAGCGGGAGCAATGGGACAGGCTGGAATTCCTCAGCCAAAACAAGGGGCTGTTACAAACGCCCATGGGGGGATATTGTTTATTGATGAGATAGGGGAGCTGCATCCAATTCAAATGAACAAGCTGTTAAAGGTGCTTGAAGACCGGAAAGTGTTTTTTGAGAGCGCCTATTATAATTCGGAAAATCCGCAAATTCCTGCCCATATTCATGATATTTTTCAAAATGGGCTTCCAGCTGATTTTCGTTTAATTGGTGCAACGACAAGGATGCCGGAAGAAATTCCTCCAGCCATTCGTTCGCGTTGTTTGGAAGTGTTCTTTCGCGAGTTAGATCCTGAAGAAATTGCGATTGTCGCCCGAAATGCTGCTAAGAAAATTCGTTTAGAAGTTTCAGAAAGAGCGATCGATATAGTGGCGAAGTATGCAAAAAATGGACGGGAAGCTGTTAATTTAATGCAAATTGCTGCCGGTCTTGCAATTTCGGAAAATAAAAAAGAAATTACAGAAAGGGAAATTGAATGGGTCATCCATTCAAGTCAGCTATCACCGAGATATGAAAAGAAAATTCATGACGCGCCAAAGGTTGGTTTAGTAAATGGTCTTGCTGTTTTTGGACCGAATCTAGGTGCTTTGCTTGAAATCGAAGTTTCAGTCATGCCGGCACAAGAAAAGGGTACGATTAATATTACCGGCATTGTTGAAGAAGAAAGCATTGGTGGTCAAGGAAAATCAATTAGACGCAAGAGTATGGCGAAAGGTTCAATTGAGAATGTTATAACAATTTTACGTTCGATGGGAGTAAAAGCAGCTGATTACGATATTCATGTCAATTTTCCAGGTGGAGCTCCTGTTGATGGCCCTTCGGCAGGTGTAGCAATGGCAACAGCTATTTTTTCAGCGATTCATAAACTACCGGTTGATAATAAAGTTGCATTTACTGGAGAAATTAGCATTCATGGTAATGTGAAGCCGGTTGGAGGGGTTGTTGCCAAAGTAAGGGCAGCCAAAAAAGCAGGAGTTGAAAAAGTCTTCATTCCAAAAGAAAATTATCAATCAATTCTTGAAGAAATTGAAGGTATTCAAATTGTACCTGTTACTCATATCAATGAAGTATTTGCGGAAGTCTTTCCTAATTTATTTAAAAATGAAAATGATGAAAACCGCTTTAATGAAGCGATCCCTGCTTCAACAAGTGAAATTAGTCCACCTCCATCAATGATTTAATTGAATTGTTTTTTAAGGCTAAAGTAATAAAATTTGTTTCCAATACTGACCATCCATAATAAAATGAAATTGAAGGCCGTGACATTTTGTCTACGGCCGTCCATTATTTTATAATTGATTTACAATGTTCACCTTTTTCTTTATTTCATCATATATCAATAGACAATTATGTTTTAAATAAGATAGAATTGTACAAAGACTGTATAGTGCAAGTTTCACATGTTGGAGGTAAAGAAAATGACAAATAATAAAGAAATGACCGTTCCCCTCCTACCGTTGCGTGGTCTTCTCGTTTATCCAACAATGGTTCTTCATTTAGATGTTGGGCGAGAAAAATCGGTACATGCACTTGAAAAGGCTATGGTGGATGATCATTATATATGTCTTGCCACTCAAAAGGAAGTAGGAATTAATGATCCTTCTGAAGAAGATATTTTTGAAGTTGGGACTCTTTCGAAAGTAAAACAAATGTTAAAGCTTCCGAACGGGACGATCCGTGTACTTGTTGAAGGAATTAGTAGAGCAAAAATCCTTCAATATATGGAAAATGAAGAAACATTTTTAGTAAGAATTGAAATAAAGGAAGACAAAGAGGAAGCAAATACTGAAGAAAGAGCATTAATGCGGATGTTATTAAACCACTTTGAACAATACATAAAATTATCAAAGAAAATTACAGCGGAAACATTTGCATCCGTGACCGATATCGAAAATCCAGGAAGACTAGCTGATATCATTGCTTCACACCTTTCTTTAAAAATAAAAGAGAAACAAGAAATATTAGAAACGTTCGATGTGAAAGAGCGTCTTGAGAAGATGATCCAGTTTATTAATAATGAAAAAGAAATTTTGAATCTTGAAAAGAAAATCGGCCAGCGGGTGAAACGCTCCATCGAACGGACGCAAAAAGAATTTTATCTTCGTGAACAAATGAAAGCCATTCAAAAAGAATTAGGCGAAAAAGAAGGAAAATTCGGGGAAGTCGAAACTTTTAAAGAAAAAATTGAAAAAGCTAACATGCCGGAGCGGGTCAAAGAAACTGCATTAAAAGAAGTGGACCGTTACGAAAAAGTACCGGCAACATCAGCGGAAAGTTCTGTCATCCGCAATTATATTGATTGGCTCTTATCTTTACCATGGCATGAAGAAACAACAGATAATCTAGATATTAAAAACGCTCAGAAAGTATTAGATGCTGACCATTACGGTTTGGAAAAAGTGAAAGAGCGTGTGTTGGAATACTTGGCTGTCCAAAAGTTGACCAAATCATTGAAAGGTCCAATTCTTTGTTTAGTGGGGCCTCCTGGCGTCGGAAAAACTTCGTTGGCACGCTCAATTTCGAAAGCACTTGGCCGCAATTTTGTACGCATATCGCTTGGTGGTGTACGGGATGAAGCGGAAATTCGCGGTCATCGCCGTACGTATGTAGGTGCGATGCCAGGGCGTATTATTCAAGGAATGAAAAAAGCAGGCACAATCAATCCGGTATTTTTGCTTGATGAAATTGATAAAATGTCGAGCGACTTCCGGGGCGATCCTTCAGCAGCGCTGCTTGAAGTACTTGATCCAGAGCAAAATTCAACATTTAGCGACCATTATATTGAAGAAACTTATGATCTTTCAAAAGTTATGTTTATTGCGACAGCCAACAGTATTGCAACGATACCTGGGCCGCTTTTAGACCGGATGGAAGTTATTTCAATTCCAGGTTATACTGAGGTTGAAAAACTTCATATTGCAAAAGATCATTTATTGCCGAAACAATTGAAGGCACACGGTTTGGAAAAAGGAAGGCTGCAAATTCGCGATGAAGCATTATTGAAGCTAATTCGTACTTATACTCGTGAAGCTGGCGTCCGCGGCTTGGAGCGTCAAATTTCCAACCTTTGCAGAAAAGCAGCCAAGTTAATTGTGATGGAGGACCGGAAGAGAATCATTATCACTGAAAAAAGTTTGGAAGAGTTTCTTGGCAAACCGAAATTCCGTTACGGTCAAGCGGAATTACAAGATCAAATTGGAGCTGCCACAGGCCTTGCTTATACAACAGCAGGTGGCGACACTCTTTCTATAGAAGTTTCAGTTGTTCCAGGTAAAGGGAAATTAACGCTTACTGGAAAACTTGGAGAAGTTATGAAAGAATCTGCTCAAGCTGCATTTAGCTACATCCGTTCAAGAGCAGCTGAATTAAACATCGATTCGGAATTTCATGAGAAAAACGATATTCATATTCATGTTCCAGAAGGAGCGATTCCAAAAGACGGACCGTCAGCCGGGATTACAATGGCAACAGCACTTGTTTCAGCATTAACTGGGCGGGCTGTCCGTAAAGAAGTCGGTATGACGGGTGAAATTACTTTGCGCGGACGGGTGTTGCCGATTGGTGGTTTAAAAGAAAAATCGCTTGCGGCCCATCGTGCTGGTTTAAAAATCGTCATCATACCGAAAGAAAATGAAAAAGACTTAGAGGATATTCCGGAAAGCGTTAGAAATGATCTTACATTTATACCCGTGGAGCATTTAGACGAAGTGTTAAAACATGCTTTAACAGGAGAGGAAAAATGAAAATAACAAAAGCAGAGATTGTTGTCAGTGCTGTCAAGCCTGAACAATATCCGAACGATCAATTGCCGCACTTTGCTTTGGCAGGTCGTTCGAATGTTGGAAAATCATCTTTTATAAATAAAATGTTAAACCGCAAAAACTTGGCAAGAACATCATCAAAACCGGGAAAAACGCAAACGTTGAATTTTTTTAACATCAATGACCAATTTTATTTTGTGGATGTGCCGGGCTATGGATTTGCGAAAGTTTCAAAAAAAGAACGAGAAGCTTGGGGAAAAATGATTGAAACTTATTTAACGACAAGTAAAAATCTTCGAGCTGTCATTGAAATCGTTGATATCCGCCATCAGCCAACGGAAGATGATAAATTAATGTACAACTTTTGTAAACACTATGAAATCCCGGTCATTATTATCGCAACGAAAGCAGATAAAATCCCTAGAGGGAAATGGGATAAACATGTGAAAATTATAAAAGATTCGTTGCAACTAGACCCAAACGACCCACTGATTATCTTTTCTTCCGAGACTGGTAGAGGAAAAGATGATGCATGGGCAGCTATTCAACAGTATATGTATTCTGATGCTACCGATGTTGTCAAATAAGGATTTTTAAAAGCAGGTGATGGAAAGTGAAAATTTCCGTCATCTGCTTTTTTCATGAGATTTAAAGTAATGTCACAACCATTTTGGCGGCTAAAGTAGGAATGAGAAGGAACTATTTGTTTAAAGACAAATTAGAATTCGCAAAATCATACACGGGGCAGTTGAGTGAATCGACTTTGATCCGTTGGAAATTTCGGTTCGAATAAATGGGAGATTTAATCGTTGAATTGGAAGGTTGAAAAGTTAAGTTTTGGGATTTGGTGGGTTGGGGGAGGCAAATCGTAGTGGAGGAAGATGGAATTAGAAAAACTTTTCAGTCCTAAAGATTCGCCAAATCAAGACTTATTTTTTAAACAAAATATAAACCCCAACAACTATTAATAAAATTGGCCAAAAGTTTCCGATGAAACCAATTGCCTCACGGAAATAACTGATCCATCCGAACATACTGTCATAAAATAATCCAATAATTGAAATAAGGAGTAATAAGATGCCGGAACCAAATCCCTTTTTCATTTTGTAATGATGTACAAAATAAGCTATGCTAATAATAAGAGTATAAATTGCCCAATGGTCTGGCCAAAATTGAAAGAGTGCTTGTCCGTGAAAATGGATTCCTAGCCCTGTCAAAATAACCCCTGGAAAAATGCTTTGTTTATCTGGTGAGAAAATAGATTGAAAGATAAAAGCAATGCCAAGAAGTATTAAAAATGTTGGCCATGTTAAAACCGTATCCAAAAATGGGAAGTTTAATTTTTTTAATAAAAAATAGCCCCCTAAACCAATGAGGAAAATACCTAGAAAAAAACTTTGCTTCTTCATGTACACAGCCTCTCCCCTTGATTATCCACATTTATATTTGTTAAGATGTTTTTTAGATAGACAATCTTAGTTGGCAGTAATTTTATACGGCCAACAGGTTCATCATACCATACGTTTTTCAAATACTGTTCAAATTTTTATCGAAAAAAAAGAAATATTTATGTTATCATAAAGGTATTGAAATTTTTTCGACATGAAATAACAGTGGTGTCGATTGATTAATTTTGACGGGGTGGAAATGTAATGCACGTTCTTAAAGTAGGCTTAAATTATAAAACGGCCCCAGTGGAAGTCAGAGAAAAATTAACATTTGATGCAGGGATGCTAGAAGAAGCGCACAAACAGCTTCGCCAGCAAAAAAGCGTCCTTGAAAATGTTATTATCTCAACGTGCAATCGTACGGAAATATATGCGGTCGTTGAGCAAATTCATACCGGCCGTTATTATATTATGGCATTTTTAGCAAAATGGTTTAATTGCGAGATAGAGGAATTTGCTCCATATGTCACGATTGTTGAAGATGAAGAAGCAATCGAACATTTGTTTCGCGTGACCTGTGGATTAGATTCAATGGTATTAGGAGAAACGCAAATACTTGGACAAGTACGGGATAGCTTCCTTCTTGCCCAATCAGCGAAAACAACAGGCACCATTTTCAACGAATTGTTCAAACAAGCAATTACATTAGCTAAAAAAGCGCATCATGAAACAGAAATCGGAGAAAACGCCGTTTCTGTCAGCTATGCTGCTGTAGAGCTGGCGAAAAAGATTTTCGGGACGCTCGAAAACAAGCGTGTTGTAATTGTTGGAGCCGGTAAAATGGGCGAATTAGCTGCCAAAAACTTGCACGGTTCTGGAGCTGTTCATATTACCGTTATTAATCGAACATATGAAAAAGCGGTTGAATTAGCGAACCGTTTTAAAGGTCAAGCATTCTCCATGGATCAGTTAAGCCAAGCATTAATAGATGCTGATATATTAATAAGCTCTACTGGTTCAAAAGGCTATGTCATCACAAAACAAATGATGGCTAGTGTCGAAAAACAGCGCAAAGGCCGCCCATTGTTTATGGTCGATATAGCAGTCCCTAGAGATTTAGATCCAAAGCTTGATGAGCTTGATAGCGTATTTTTATATGATATAGATGATTTGCAAGGTGTTGTTGATGCGAACCTTGCGGAACGTAAAAAAGCAGCGCTCAAAATTGAGCAAATGATTGAAGTGCAAATGGCTGAATTTCAGGTCTGGCTTGCGACATTAGGTGTTGTGCCGATTATTTCAGCGCTTCGCAAACGTGCCCTTGCCATTCAAGCCGAGACAATGAATAGCATCGAAAGAAAAATGCCGAATTTAACAGATCGGGAAAAAAGATTACTAAATAAACATACAAAGAGTATTATTAATCAGCTATTGCGTGAACCAATTAATATTGCTAAGGAAATAGCAGTAGAACCAAATGCAGAAGAGTCATTGAAGCTGTTTATGAGAATCTTTGGTATTGAGGAAGACGTTGAAGCAGAACGAAAAGCGGAACGGGAGCTTGAAAAAGCAACCGTGCCCATCGAACAAGAAAAACAATGGGCTTACTCCATAAAAAATGTCTAAGAAATTGAAAAGAGTAATCCTAGAGAGGATTTAAAGGTATGCAAACCTTTATTTACGGATGGATTTATGATATAACGATTATCCTATATGCTTGCAGCGTCTTAGGCTATTTTATAGATTTTTTACAAAACAACCGGAAGGCAAACAAAATCGCCTTCTGGTTGCTTGCTATTGTATGGATTTTGCAATCTATTTTTTTAGTTTCACGCATGTTTGAAATGGGCCGCTTCCCGATATTAACGATGGCTGAGGGCCTTTATTTTTATACTTGGGTGCTAGTTTCTTTTTCACTCATCATTAATAAAGTTTTCCGTATTGATTTAATTGTCTTTTTTACAAATGTGTTAGGGTTTATAATCATGGCACTTCATTTATTTGCCTCGGTTGAATATAAATCTGACGTATTGGCAGAAAAATTAATATCTGAGCTATTAATCATACACATTACAATAGCCATTATTTCTTATGGAGCTTTTACGTTATCTGCCATTTTTTCCATGATGTATATGCTCCAGTATCATATGATCAAAAGAAAAAAGTGGAATAAGCAGTTATGGCGCTTAGAAGATTTGTCAAAACTTGACCGCCTTTCCTATACATTTAATATGAGTGGTGTGCCAATGCTGTTAATTTCCCTAATTTTAGGTGTCAATTGGGCTTACATTTCACTCGAAGATTTTAAATGGTATGATGTGAAAATAATAGGATCATTTATTGTCCTAATTACATATAGTATTTATTTGTATTTGCGGGTTGCAAAAGGAATTCAAGGAAAAGCAATCGTGCTATGGAATCTCGCTGCTTTTTTAATTTTACTAATTAACTTTTTCCTATTAGGAAGTTTATCTGGTTTTCACTTTTGGTATGGTTAATATATGTATCACAATTATTGATGCAAAAATATTCGAAATATGAAGACACTTGAGATGGAGGTTTCGTACATCATGCGAAAAATTATCGTTGGTTCGAGGCAAAGTAAATTGGCCTTAACACAGACGAATTGGTTTATTGACCAAATGAAAAGTCTAGGGTTGCCCTATGAATTTGAAGTAAAAAAGATCGTAACAAAAGGTGACAAAATTCTTGATGTAACCCTTTCAAAGGTCGGCGGGAAAGGGCTTTTCGTCAAAGAAATTGAACAAGCGATGCTCAATAAAGAAATTGATATGGCCGTACATAGCATGAAAGATATGCCTGCTATTTTACCTGAAGGATTAACCATTGGCTGTGTTCCTGTTCGAAAAGACCATCGCGATGTTTTAATTTCAAAAGGTCATGTGAAATTAAAAGATTTGCCTCCTGGCGCTGTCGTTGGGACAAGCAGTTTAAGAAGGAGTGCACAACTTTTAGCCTATCGTCCTGACTTAGAAATTAAGTGGATCCGCGGGAATATTGATACACGGCTTTCTAAGCTTCAAGATCCAAATGAAGGTTATGATGCAATTATTTTAGCAGCAGCAGGTCTAATGCGCATGGGATGGACTGAAGAGACAGTGACAGAATATTTGGATGTTGATATTAGCGTCCCAGCCGTTGGCCAAGGTGCGTTGGCAATCGAATGCCGCGAAGATGATGGAGAGTTACTTTCCCTATTGAAAAAATTAGAGGATGAGAATACTTCAAAAGCAGTCGAAGCAGAACGAACTTTCCTTCATAAAATGGAAGGCGGCTGTCAAATTCCAATTGCTGGCTTTGCTGAAGTAACGCCGGATGGACAAATTAAGCTTGTTGCTTTAGTTGCTTCTCCTGACGGTAAAAAAATATTGAAAGAAATTGTAACAGGAACCGATGCAATAGCTGTAGGTGAAGAAGCGGCAAGACGCATGATAGAAAATGGTGCTAAAGATATTATTAAAGAAGTTAAAGAGGAGAATGATTTATAATGCTTGCTTCTGAAAGGCTCTTAAAAGGGAAGCGAATTTTAGTTACCCGTGCGAAAGAGCAAGCTTCATCGTTTTCTAAAAAAATTCAATCCTTAGGCGGTGTCCCTATTGAAATACCGTTAATAAAAATCGAAGCTCCGTCCAATACCGATCAAATAGAAAAAACGTTAATAAATTTGCATACATATGATTGGCTCGTTTTTACAAGCGTCAATGGTGTTCATTATTTCTTTCAGTTTCTTGAGCAGTTTGACATTCCTATAAAAAATACACAAGAAAAACCAAAGATTGCTGTTGTCGGCAAAAAAACGCTTGAGGCTTTGGAAAAAAAAGGAGTCAAAGTAGATCTCATACCCGATGAATTTGTGGCTGAAGATTTATTGAAGAAAATGCTTTTGCAAGTAAAAAAAGGAGATAATGTTTTATTGGCAAGGGGAAATCTTGCAAGGTCTTTATTGCCGGAAAAACTAAAAGAAGCTGGTGCTCGGGTCAATGATCTCGTAGTTTATGAAACGGTTGTGAATATGGAAGCAAGGGCGGAACTGTTAGAAATATTAAAGCTGCGTTCTTGTGATTTGATTGCGTTTACAAGTTCAAGTACAGTCACAAATTTTTGTTCACTTTTAAAAGGTGCTGATATAGAAGCTTTGCTAAAAAATATTAAAATCGCTTGTATCGGTCCGATTACAGAACAAACTGCCCTTGAATCAGGCTTAAAAGTTGATATTGTTGCGAAAGAATATACGATTGATGGTCTTTTAGAGGCGATTGTTCGTTCATTCGATGATGGAGATGAAAACGGGAGGAATATTGATGAATGATTTACAGTTTAAGCGCCACCGCCGCTTACGTGCAAATGAACGCATTCGGTCTATGGTAAGAGAGACTTTCGTTCGAAAAGAAGATCTTATTTATCCAATTTTTGTTATTGAAGGTAGTAAAATTAAAAATGAAGTCCCATCAATGCCTGGTGTTTATCAACTTTCCCTTGACCTTCTTGATGAAGAAGTGCAATCAGTTGTTGATTTAGGAATTCCGTCAATTATTTTATTCGGCGTTCCGGCAGAAAAAGATGATGTAGGTTCTGGAGCTTATCATGATCATGGAATTGTCCAAAAAGCAATTCGACAAGTAAAAAAAAAATTTCCTGATCTTATTGTGATTGCTGATACATGTTTATGTGAGTTCACTGAACACGGACATTGCGGGGTTGTTGAAAATGGTCAAATTTTAAACGACCCATCCTTGAAATTATTGGTGGAAACCGCACTTAGCCAAGCGAAAGCAGGAGCAGATATTATTGCCCCATCTAATATGATGGATGGTTTCGTAGCCGCGATTCGAAAAGGTTTGGATGAGGCAGGTTTTGAACATATTCCGATCATGTCTTATTCTGTAAAATATGCTTCTGCTTTTTATGGCCCGTTCCGAGATGCTGCTGGAAGTGCGCCGCAATTTGGCGACCGGAAAACATATCAAATGGATCCAGCCAACCGTTTGGAAGCATTTCGTGAAGCTCAGTCTGATTTAGAAGAAGGCGCGGATTTTCTAATGGTAAAACCAGCCCTTGCTTATTTAGATATTATTCGGGAGTTGAAAGAGCGATATACTTTGCCTTTGGTCGCTTATAATGTAAGCGGAGAATATTCGATGGTAAAAGCCGCTGCCCAAAATGGCTGGATTGATGAAAAGAAAATTGTACTCGAATTATTAACAGGCATGAAGCGAGCAGGCGCGGATCTAATCATTACATATTTTGCGAAAGATGTAGCTAAATGGTTGGATGAAGAAAAATAGACTAGAAAGAAAAGAATCATTAACTGTATGAGGTTAATATTTTGAAATTATTGGTTGTGCATAGAGACCATTGAAAATGTATTTATTTTATCCAAAAATGCGGCATCAGTTATTCGGTATAGGTTTTATATTTTCATTTGTTTCAGCTGTTTAACCTGATAAAAGGAGTGATGGAGTATGAGAAGTTTTGAAAAATCAAAAGCAGCTTATAAAGAAGCTGTCAATGTCATGCCAGGAGGCGTTAACAGTCCAGTCCGTGCTTTTAAATCAGTAAAAATGGATCCTATTTTCATGGAGCGAGGCAAAGGATCAAAATTATATGATATTGACGGCAATGAATATATTGACTACGTCTTATCATGGGGTCCATTAATTCTTGGCCATGCTCATGAAGAAATTGTAGAAGCGCTGAAAAAAGCTGCGGAAAACGGCACGAGCTTTGGTGCTCCTACTGAGTTAGAGACAAAATTGGCGCAGCTTGTGATCGAGCGTGTACCTTCAATTGAAGTTGTGCGTATGGTAAACTCTGGTACGGAAGCAACAATGAGTGCCCTTCGCTTAGCTCGCGGATTTACTGGTCGTAATTTAATTGTTAAATTTGAGGGTTGCTATCATGGCCATGGCGATTCATTGTTAATTAAAGCAGGTTCTGGGGTAGCTACGTTAGGATTGCCGGATAGTCCTGGAGTTCCAGAATCAATTGCAAAAAATACGATTACCGTTCCTTATAATGACCTTGATGGTGTTCGTTATGCTTTTGAACAATACGGAAAGGATATTGCAGCTGTTATCGTTGAGCCCGTTGCCGGCAATATGGGCTTCGTTAAACCGTTGCCAGGATTTTTGGAAGGCTTACGTGAGTTAACAACTGAATACGGTGCATTGTTAATTTTTGATGAAGTAATGACTGGATTCCGCGTTGGTTACAATTGTGCCCAAGGTGCTTTCGGAATCACACCTGATTTAACTTGTTTAGGAAAAGTGATCGGTGGCGGTCTTCCTGTAGGTGCTTATGGTGGTAAAGCAGAAATTATGAACCAAATTGCACCAGCCGGTCCGATTTACCAAGCGGGAACTTTGTCTGGAAATCCATTAGCAATGACTGCTGGATATGAAACATTATCACGTTTAACACCAGATACATATGCAGAATTTGAGAAAAAAGCGGCCCGCTTATTAGAAGGATTGAAGCGTGCTGCTGAAAAATATGATATTCCACATTATTGTGACAGCATTGGCTCAATGCTAGGTTTCTTCTTTACAAATGAAAAAGTAATCAATTTTGAAACAGCAAAAACTTCCGATTTAGATCTTTTTGCAAAATATTACAGGGAAATGATTGAACAAGGCATCTTCTTGCCGCCTTCCCAATTTGAAGCGTATTTCTTATCAACAGCACATACAGATGAAGATATTGAAAAAACAATCGCTGCTGCCGAAGAATCGTTTGCAAAGTTGAAAATCTAATATAAAGAAATGATTACTTTTTAGGTGGCCGAACGCAATTATGATGGTGAATTAAGTGATCTCACCTTAAATTGGTTTTGGAACCCTTTGCTTCTCAGTCTATAAACGGCTGATTGGCAAAGGGTTTTTTATTTAAAAAAATATCGGTGAAGCTCAATACTGTCTTTTAGAATTGATTTTAAACAAAATGAAATAGTCTAGTTTCAATTTAATAGAAGCTAACAAATTAAAATTTTCGGCATAATATCAAGCTCCCTCTCATAAACCTGTAATGACTAGTAAATTTTTTGTACGAAAGGTGAAGTTGTATTATAACTAGCCTCTAAATAAGAAGGGGGAGAAATTCATTGACGACCAATCAAACATCTTCTATACGATTTTCAATAGAAGAATCAGTATGTTTTAAAAAAGGACAGGAAGTACTAGATTTATTAGGAATGTCTTTAGATCCGGAAATTTCGGTTCATGAACATGAAGATTACATTTCTATTAAAGGAGCGTTAGTGCTAAGTGGTGAGTACCGTCCACACGTGGCAGATGGCAATGATCAAGAAGATTCCGGCTTTCGCGAAACTTCATTTTACAGAACAATAGATGAAGTCACTGAAGCAGAGGACGGCATTTATCGAATGAAACACAATTTTCCGATTGATATTACAATTCCTACAAATCGGATTCAGAGTTTAGAGGATGTCTATATTCTTATTGAATCTTTTGACTATGAAATTCCTGAACGAGGAAAATTACAATTGAAAGCTGACCTTTGCATCGGTGGCATAATTAATGACCGGGAAGTGAAAAAGGAAAAGCAGGAAGCAGTTGAGGCTATAAGTGAAACCAGGGAAGATCAACAATTAACTGAAATAGAGCAAGTGCCATCACTTCAAGAGGAACGCAGTGAACAGATAGTGAATCAACAACTAGTGGAAGAAAGACCAATCGAATCTCAAAAAAATTCATCTGATGAAAAGATTAGTCAAATTGTTCAACAAAATGAGGAAGAAATTCTAGTTAGAAACGCTAGTGAACCTTCGCAGGATGAAGCTAACGAGCAACAAGTTTCAACAAGAAGGAAAATTGTAGATCGTCTTTCAAATCAAGATGAAGAAAAGGAGAAACTTTTCCAAAACCAAGGTGAAAATCCATTGGAAAATTTACCATTAAAAGAAGAAAAAGCTGTTAAATTAGATCATGATCCGAAAGGAGAAACTGAAAATAAGTTTGTATCACCGTTTGCAAATTTGTATCGAATATCAAAAATAGAAAACGATGAATCCGACGATACAATTGAAAATGAGGTGCCATCATTTTCAACAGAAGTTCGAAAAGAACCAAGCGTATTATCTAACGATGAAAGCAATGTAGTAGCTTTTTCAAAAAAAGCTCGTTCTAATAATAAAGAGCAGCAAACAGTACAATTGGCGGCAAAAGAAGAGGAAACAGGGGAAGTACGTGAAAAAGAAATAGAGAAAGCAAATAAAGCTGATGGTCATTTAACACCATCTATTGAAATGAAGGGCCGCTCTGAACAGAAAAACAACGAATGGAGTGCGAAAAGTTTTTATTCGCCATCTCCTCCTGTTACAGCTGCCAGTGAACTTGAACCTGCTCCACAATCGAGAGATGAAGCAGAGGAAATAAATACAGATGCTGAAGCCGAGAAAAAATCTAAGAGAACGGAAAATGCCCTTTATTTAACAAAACTTTTCTCATCTGAGGGAGAAGAACAATTTGCAAAGTTAAAAATACGAATTGTTCAAAATGGTGAAACATTAGGGTCAATAGCAAAAGAATATGATGTCTCTGCTACACAATTAATACGGATTAATGGATTAGATGATGATGTTTTACAGGAAGGTCAATTGCTATACATTCCTGTGTATGCAGTTGCTGAAAAATGATGAAAGAGGCTTCCCAATGAGGAAGCCTTTTTTTAAGAGAAAAGAAATCTTTCCCTTTGGAAGATTGCTCGCCCCTCTTTTACAAATAAGTCGTTCTCACAGAAAATTTTATCATTCAAGTGTACTAGAATATTGTTTCCAACAAAAAAAATAAAGGAGCATCAATTAATTCCCCTTTTTAGGAGAAAATGGGGCGCAAGTTTTAGGAGAATTGACTTCAAACAGTTGTCGTACCCAAAGACTAAAACATTGATTGCCCGATAAGCTCTAATGATAGTTTTTATCCACAAAGAGTGTGAATATGTATAAGCTGGGATACAAAAGAAGGACAGTGCAAATTACACGTATTGTTTTAAAGGGCTAGAAGCAAAAGTTGATTTGATGAACACATGCCGTTACATTGCGTAAGAGTTTCGAACTTTTTGATTACAGGCAGGGTGATGCAAATGATTGAACCGCAATCAACAAACCTTTATAAAAATTTGTTAATAAAATATAACATTGAACCAGATTTTGTAGAGGATTGTGGAAAAGTTCAGAAAATATATTCACACCATGGAATTTTTGCATTGAAAAAAGCAAGTCTCACCAAAGATATGCACAACCGGTTTTTGCATACTATTCAAAATTTACATGAAAAAGGGTATCGCTATGTAGTTCCTATTTATAGGACAACAGATGGTAACTATGTGATTAGCAGCGATCAAAGCCAATTTTATTTAATGCCTTGGGTAGAAAGTGGAATCTCAATAAATAGTGCTCAACGATTCTCCGATTTGCTGAGGGAAGCTGCCAGAATGCATTCAATTACGGCATTACGAGGGAAGATCAATCATCCACAATACGAAGCTTATTACGGAAAGATGAAAATGCATATAGATCAGCGGAAGCTTGCTTATGAACGTTTTATTGAAAAATGTGAAAGCAGAATATACATGTCTCCGTTTGAACTTCTTTTTTGCACATATTTTAAAGAGCTGATGCGAAGTGAAGATGAGGCACTAAAAAATCTTGAAGAATGGTTTGCACATATAAACGATAAAAAAGAAAGCCGCATAGTAATTTGCCATGGGAATTTATCGCCAACACACATCGTTTATGATGCCAATGGCAATAGCTATCTTATCAATTTTGAACGAACTTTTACAGCATCACCCGTATATGATCTCTATTACTTTTTTAGGAAATACTTTTATAAATATCCACAAAAATCTTCCGATGCCCTGCCGCTTTATAGACAATATACAAGGTACAACCAATTAACAGATGATGAAAGGTATTTTCTTTTTTATCACTTAGCCAAAACTAATAATATTCACAAATTGATTCAAAAATACGAAGAGGCTCGGCCAAAATCTGAAAAAGATGCCGTAGCAAAACTGCAACATTATCTATGGCAAATGCAAGCAGCGAGCTCATTTATAACATCAATAGAAAGTGAGTTAGAGGCAGAAATATTTGCAGAAGGGACAGGAGACGGTACCGGAGACGGTGCTGGAGAGGGGTCTGTCACCGCCCCATAGATGGTGCCGGAGACGGAGCCAGAGGAGGGGCAGGCACCTGTACCCAGATGGTATAGCAGAGGGGTCAGGCACCTCTAACCAAAGGTGCCTGACCCCTCTATCTATATCCATTCCAAATAAAAAGCAACTAATAATAATACCATCAATGAAAGTAAAATGACATCAAGTGTAGTTGGTAGGAGAAGTGTCCGAATCCCTTGAAATATTACAAGCGGAAGCAAAATTTGCTCAAGCACTAAAAGGAAATGGCGAGCCCATGGCGGCAGACGGAAACGATAAAATCTGCTCATGAAACGAACCCCCTTTCAAAATAAGCGAGGACGCAAAATATTGTTATACTATTATATGTTCGGATGTAAAGGACAGTGTTTAAATTTGGAAAATTTCACGTTAAATCGTTTTAAACTACAAAAATTTGGCGATAATGTTGACGATTTACTTTTTTTATAGTTAATATATAAATTGAAGTCTTTCGACATGATTTTATCGATGATTGCAGCAATAAAAATTTGTTGCTAACTTTTCATAACAAAATAAAATATTTCTAAAAGCTTTGAAATGCGATGATGGGGAAGAGTACTTCGTGAACCCTTCAGAGAGAGAGATCAATTGGCTGGGAGATCTCTTAGGATGTAGCGTAGGAAGGTCGCCCTTAAGCAGCTTTTCTGAAAAAATATTTATTTATAAAAAAGTAGGAAAAGCCGGCTCACAGACCGTTATCTGTTAAGTGCATTGAAACGATCGGTGTGGACAATTATGGTTTCATATTATACCATTTATTGTGATTTCTATTAATTCCAATATATTTCCGATGAATTGCAACAATTCAATCCATTACAAACAAAGCCGGTCATTCAATGAAAAAAGGTGGTACCGCGAAGAATTGCTTCTTTCGTCCTTTTGGATGAAAGGAGCTTTTTTATTTTTTCGCCCATTCTGTTAATCATTTAAAAAGGAGGAAGAAGAATGAGTAAGCAAACAATCGATTTACCTACAAAATACGACCCGCAATCAGTTGAAAAAAACCGCTATGATTGGTGGTTGGAAGGAAAATTTTTTGAAGCAAAACCAGATACAGGCAAACAGCCATATACGATTGTTATTCCACCGCCAAACGTTACAGGAAAACTGCATCTAGGACACGCTTGGGACACAACTTTGCAAGACATTTTAACCAGAATGAAACGGATGCAAGGTTATGATGTTTTATGGCTTCCAGGCATGGACCATGCTGGAATTGCTACTCAAGCCAAAGTTGAAGCAAAACTTCGGGAAGAAGGAAAATCACGCTACGACCTTGGCCGTGAAAAATTCTTAGAAAAAGCTTGGGAATGGAAACATGAATATGCCAGCTTTATCCGTAAGCAATGGGCGAAGCTTGGTTTAGGACTAGACTATAGCCGTGAACGCTTCACTTTGGATGAAGGACTTTCAAAAGCAGTTCGAGAAGTATTTGTAAAGCTTTATGAAAAAGGTTTAATTTATCGTGGGGAATATATTATAAACTGGGATCCAGAAACGAAAACAGCTCTTTCTGACATAGAAGTTATTTATAAAGATGTGCAAGGTGCCTTTTATCATTTGCGTTATCCACTAATAGATGGAACAGGTTACATTGAAGTAGCAACGACACGACCAGAAACAATGTTGGGCGATACAGCAGTTGCTGTTCATCCAGAAGATGAAAGATACAAACATTTAATTGGCAAAAAAGTAAAACTGCCGATCGTTGGCCGTGAAATTCCAATTATTGCAGATGATTATGTTGATATGGAATTTGGTTCTGGTGCTGTAAAAATCACTCCAGCTCATGACCCGAATGATTTTGAGGTTGGTAATCGTCATAATCTGGAACGCATTTTAGTTATGAATGAAGACGGAACAATGAATGAAAATGCCGGCAAATATCAAGGTTTAGACCGATTTGAATGCCGCAAGCAAATCGTGAAAGATCTTCAAGATATGGGCGTATTGTTCAAAATCGAAGAACATATGCATTCTGTTGGCCACTCAGAAAGAAGCGGCGCGATTGTTGAACCATATCTTTCAACCCAATGGTTTGTAAAAATGAAACCGCTCGCTGAAGCTGCCATTGAACTGCAAAAAACGGAAGAAAAGGTTAACTTTGTTCCAGAACGGTTTGAAAAAACTTACTTGCACTGGCTAGAAAATATTCGTGACTGGTGTATTTCACGTCAATTATGGTGGGGCCACCGCATTCCAGCTTGGTATCATAAAGAAACAGGGGAAATATATGTTGGCGTAGAAGAGCCGCAAGATGCAGAAAATTGGAAGCAAGATGAAGATGTGCTTGATACTTGGTTTAGTTCAGCATTATGGCCATTTTCAACAATGGGTTGGCCGGATGAAAATGCAGATGACTATAAACGCTATTACCCGACTGATTGTTTAGTTACTGGCTATGATATTATTTTCTTCTGGGTATCAAGAATGATTTTCCAAGGGCTCGAATTCACAGGCAAACGTCCATTTAAAGATGTACTCATCCATGGTCTTGTTCGTGATGCAGAAGGGCGCAAAATGAGTAAATCGTTAGGCAACGGCGTTGATCCGATGGACGTCATTGAAAAATATGGGGCTGACTCTTTACGCTTCTTCTTAGCAACAGGAACATCACCTGGTCAAGACTTGCGCTTCGTATGGGAAAAAGTAGAGTCAACTTGGAATTTTGCAAATAAAATTTGGAATGCTTCCCGTTTTGCACTTATGAATATGGACGGCATCACTTATGACGAACTTGATTTAAGCGGAGAAAAATCTGTTGCTGATAAATGGATTTTAACGCGCTTAAATGAAACAATTGAAACCGTAACAAAAATGGCTGATAAATACGAATTTGGCGAGGTAGGCCGCGTTCTTTATAACTTCATTTGGGACGATCTTTGCGACTGGTATATCGAAATGGCGAAACTGCCTTTATATAGTGATGATGAAGCGGCTAAAAAGACAACAAGATCTGTGCTCGCGTATGTTTTAGATCAGACAATGAGACTTTTACATCCATTCATGCCGTTTATTACCGAGGAAATATGGCAAGCATTGCCGCATGAAGGAACATCTATCACAATCGCAAAATGGCCTGAAGTACGTCCAGAACTAACAGACGAAGCTGCATCTGAAGAAATGAAATTGTTAGTTGACATCATCCGTTCTGTCCGCAATATTCGTGCTGAAGTAAATACACCTTTAAGCAAGCCAATTAAACTCAATATTAAAGCGAAGAACGACGAAGTATTAGCAAGCTTGGAAAAAAATCGCCATTATTTAATGAGATTTTGTAATCCAAGCGAATTAACAATTGCTACGGAAATGAATGTCGAAGAAAAAGCAATGACAGCGGTTGTAACAGGTGCAGAATTGTTCTTGCCTCTTGAAGGATTAATTAATATTGAAGAAGAAATTGCCCGCCTTGAAAAAGAATTAGAAAAATTAAACAGTGAAGTAGAACGTGTTCAGAAAAAATTAAGCAATGAAAAATTCGTGGCAAAAGCACCTGCCCATGTCGTAGAAGAAGAACGGAAAAAAGAACAAGATTATCTTGAAAAACGCCGGGCAGTTGAAGAACGTTTGCAAGAACTAAAAAAATAAGAAGGCAGCCTTCATAAAACATGAAATAAAAAATAAAACAAGGAAATCTAGTTCAAATAAAAGCTAGATTTCCTTGTTTATTTTTGAAAATAAGACGAAGAAAAATTATGTTCATTCATAGTTGTAGGCGAAAGACTATGAAAGTATTTAATGATCTATATTTTTTTCTCTTGTTTTTCATGAAGTTCTTGCAAAAAAAGGTCATATGTTTCTTTATGTTTTTCTAAAAATTGAACGAGATCACCGATCCGGTCGATGGAATCCCAGCTAAGATGGTGTTCGATTCCTTCGACATCTGCATAAATATTTTCCTTTTTCACACCGATAAGCTGTAAAAATTGTTCTAATAATTCATGCCGATAAACGAGGCGTTCTCCAATTTTTTTTCCTTTCGGTGTAAGTACAATCCCTCTATATTTTTCATAAATTAGATAATTATCTTTATCCAATTTTTGAATCATTTTTGTAACAGAGGATGGCTGAACAGATAAATTTTCAGCAATATCTGAAACACGTGCATAACCTTTTTGATCGATTAATAAATAAATTTGTTCAATATAATCTTCCATGCTCGGAGTAGGCATGTTGAATCCCGCCTTTAAAATTACAGTGTACTTTTAATTATATAAAAAGAAAGAAACGCTTACAATAAAAAGCTGTTTTCAAATATGTCTGAAAGTAGAACGAGCAGACCTTTTGAAAACAGCCGATTCAAGAATTTTTTTAAACGAACGGGATTCGAAATTGAAATATACTCGACATCTTCAGAAGGAAGCTAACTACAGAGCTATGCGCCAGTCACTGGATTAGAAAATGGGTAACAAAGAAATAGAGGAAACCCCACTAAAAAATACATGACATTGACGATTGAAAATGATTATATCAAGGAAAATAACTTAAGAACTTCGCGCTAACCATTGAAATAAATGGTTTAAAAAGTATTTAGAAAACCTAATGAAATACAAAATATGACCCTGATGATTGAAAATGGCCATATCTGAAGACAGCCGTTCGATTAGAAATATAAAGTAAGTGAAGCGCCGATCATGGAGATTCAACAGGTTAATCACAGTGTTCCGAGCCGCACAAATTAATTTTTTGAACAGCCATAAGATTGTGCAATATGCAAACCCGAAGCCAGCAATAAAAAACCTTCCTTTAGACATATTGTTGAAAAGGCGAGATTTCCCTGATGTTTATAAAAATCATTTTTAAACAAGACCGAAAAATCTAGCTAGACTTGCTGTTAGGAAAGTTACTAGACAAGCGATCGATGTTGGAATTAAAAAAGCAAGAAACGCCCATTTCATACTTTTTGTCTCATGATAAATGTTTACGAGTGTCGTCCCGCAAGGAAAGTGAAGTAGAGAAAATAACATCATATTTAACGCAGTCAGCCAAGTCCAACCTTGACTTGCAAATATTTGTTTAATTTCTACTAAACTTTCAATTTCCAGTAAAGCACCTTGAGATAAATATCCCATTAACAAAATCGGAACTACAATTTCATTGGCAGGCAATCCGATAATAAATGCTGCCAAAATAAACCCGTCTAAACCGAGCATATTACCAAATGGATCTAAGAAATTTACAAAATACATTAAAAGGGAGGTATCGCCAATATAAATATTGGCTAGGAGCCAAGTGATGATTGATGCTGGAGCTGCAACCATGACAGCTCTTTTTAAAACATAAAAAGATTTATCAAGACTTGCCCGAATGACAGTATTCCAAATTTTAGGACGACGATATGGTGGTAGTTCCAGCGTGTAATGGGAAGGGATGCCACGCAATATTGTTTTTGATAAAATCCAAGAAACAAATAAAGTGACTGTTGTTCCGAACAAAACAAGGACAATGACAGTTAGTGCTGTTATGAACGTTGCCATGCCCCCGACAAACGAGGAAGCCATGTATAAGGAAGCTATTAAAATTAATGTTGGCCATCGGCCGTTGCATGGAACAAAATTATTAGTTAAAATGGCAAGCATTCGTTCACGGGGAGATTCGATAATTCTTGTCGACATGATCGCAGCTGCATTACAGCCAAATCCCATTGCCATCGTTAAACTTTGTTTTCCATGTGCCCCGACCTGTTTAAAAAGTCGGTCAAGATTAAAAGCTACTCTTGGCAAATATCCATAGTTTTCAAGCAAAGCAAACATCGGAAAGAAAATTGCCATCGGCGGGAGCATGACGCTGACAACCCATGCCGTGCCTCGAAATAAACCTAATATGAATATACCATGCATCCAATCGGGTGCATTGAATGCCGTAAACAATGATGTTAATTGCAGTTCTAACCAAGAAAAACCTTCTGCAAGCATACTGGAAGGAATATTTGCCCCGGCAATAGTAATCCAAAAAACGACGGCCAAGATGGATAACATAATAGGGAAGCCCCAAATTGGGGATGTGAATATGGCATCAAGTTTTTCAGTTTTCAATTTATTTGGATCTTTATAAGACACTACTTTCTCACAAATGCTTGCACTTTGATTAAAAATGGATTCTACTATTTCCTCGCGAATTTTCGTTTGATCTTGAACCAATGTTTGTGCATAATTCGCAAGATGATTCAATGAATCAGAAGGTAAATGTAAATTTTGCCTCATGATCGTTTTGACCCTCCTTAAGTTTGTGGGAAAGATGAGACGTTAACCGTTCAACCAAGTCTTTATTGCCATCCAATAGTTGGACTGCAAGCCATCTAGATGGAAGGTGATTGCCTACAATCTTTTTAATCATTGGTTCAATTTGAGAGATTTTCATTTCCAATTCGGGAGAATAGTTGATGCTATAAAATTTTGTAACGATCTTTCCATGGACAAATTTATGAATTGTATTTAATAAATGATCAAATCCTTGCTTGTTTCTTGCAGAAACTTTTATGACCGGAACTTTTAACTCATCAGCCAATGCTTTATCATTAATCGAAATACCTTTTCTTTCGGCTTCGTCAATTAAATTAATACAGACGATGACTTTATTTGTTATTTCTAAAATTTGTAATAAAATATTTAAATTTCTTTCCAATGCAGTTGCATCTAGCACAACAATTGTTACATCCGGCTTTTTAAAAAGGATGAAATCCCTAGCAACTTCTTCATCGGAAGAAGTAGCATATAACGAGTATGTGCCGGGCAAATCAATAATTTCGTAATTGTCATTTAAAAATTTGAAAGAGCCTTTCGCAATTTCAACTGTTTTCCCAGCCCAATTTCCTGTATGTTGTTTTAACCCTGTAAGGGCATTAAAAAGGGTGCTTTTTCCTGTGTTCGGATTTCCAGCTAAAGCAATTTTATATGTGGTCATTTCTTTTCTCCTCGCATTTAGTAACAAATATTTTCGAACTCTCCTCTTGTCTAAGTGCGATTATTGTCCCTTTCACTCGGTACGCAACTGGATCGCCTAAAGGACTTTTTTGCAAAACGTCTACTTTTGCTCCTTTAACAAAACCTAAATCTAACAATCGGCGCCGCAGAACCCCTTCAACAGCTATTTCTATAACTTCAACATTATCTCCGCTTGTGCATTTTGAAAGCGGAATACTGTATCTACCCATAAAAATTAGCCTCCAACAAAATAGTTAAACTAACGCTAAAAAGTTTCCTTAAGGAAAAAACTTTAGATTATTGTATGCAATTTTTTAAAAAAAGTAAATCATTTTGTTTTTTAAAGTTATGACACTCACCTTAGTTGACAATCGGGAATAACTGTTCTTACAATTGTGGATGGAATGATATGATACTTTTTGGTGAAAATTGTTGTAAAAAACGGAATTAATAGATTGCAATATGTTGTTTTATAAGGAGATGTATTTATATGACTGCTGAGTTTAACGAAGCAACCCAATGGCTGCACAATCGTCTACGCTTTGGAATAAAGCCTGGTTTAGAGCGGATGAATTATATGCTTTCAAAACTTGGCCATCCGGAAAGAAGATTAAAAACTATTCACGTGGCTGGTACAAATGGAAAAGGTTCAACAGTTACTTTTATGCGTCACGTGTTGCAAGAAGCGGGTTATGTAGTAGGCACTTTTACTTCTCCGTATATTGATTGCTTTAATGAACGAATCAGCGTAAACGGCGTGCCAATTTCTGATGAAGATTTTGTGGAAGTTGTTAAAAAAGTAAAGCCGATCGTCGAAAAATGTGAACAAACGGAATATGGAGCACCGACAGAGTTTGAAGTGTTGACTGTTATTGCTATTGAATACTTTGCCAACATTGTTGGGCCAGACATTACAATTATGGAAACAGGATTGGGCGGAAAATTCGATTCAACGAATGTCTCTTATCCGCTCCTTACGATTATTACAAATATCGGTCGTGACCATATCGATGTACTTGGAAATACAATTACTGAGATTGCCGAAGAAAAAGCAGGCATCATAAAATCAGGCGTTCCGGTTATTACCGCAACTGAGATTGAAGAAGCATTGCAAGTCATCGCAAATACTGCAAAAGGAAAATTTGCAAAACTGTATAGGCTTGGAGAAGAATTTACATATAGCAATGTCTCTATTGAAAATGGAAAAGAAAAATTTACGTTCCAATCCTATTTTAAAAAATATGAAGATCTTGAAATTACCATGAAGGGTGAACATCAAGTCAAAAACGCAGCAACAGCGCTGATGGCTCTTGAATATTTACGCCTCTATTTTTCTTTTATCATTGAAGAGGAACATATCCGAAAAGGTCTTTTAGAAGCAACATGGAAAGGCCGTTTTGAACAAGTTTCCGAACAACCGCCAATTTTTATTGATGGCGCTCATAATCCGGAAGGCATCAAAGCGTTAGAACAGACGATTAGACGGTATTTTCCGGATAAAAAAATTCATCTGATTGTCTCTGCTATGAAAGACAAACTTTTAGATGAGATGATTGAAAAATTAGATAAAATTGCTGAAAAAATTACATTTACGCAATTTGACTATCCTCGTTGTGCCCAAGCCGGCGATTTATGGAATTTATCAACTTCAAATAATAAAGGGAAAGAAGAAAACTGGCAAAATGCAATCGAAAAAGAAATAGAAGAAATTTCCAAGCAAGAAGACCGGATTCTTATCATCACAGGTTCGCTTTATTTTATATCTGAGGTAAGAAAATTTTTATTGCAGAAATAAAGAACAATATAATGTTTGGCGCTTTTGAATCACTTGATCTACCAAGCGATTTAGAAGCGCTTTTTTAGTTGCAAACTCCTTCGGTAATTTTAAGTTAAATGTTTGATAAATCTGCACACTTTCATTTTCAGCCTACACCCCAGCATTTTGAAAAGCTAAAATTTCACTTTGTTGCGTCAAACGTTTGACACCTAGCTACTAACTCCTAAATGCCTATGCCTAGAGTTATTCTTCAAAAAAGAACCGAACAACATATTTTTGCTTCTAAGATTCCACTAATTTATTGGAAGAACATCGTTCACTTTCCTTCTTTTGTCCTTCTTTTTGACAATACCAAACCTAAAAATTGGATATAGAACACTGTTCACTCCAAATATAATGCAACAATAAATTCCTTCTTTATTTATCTGATTTTAGTACAATTATTGTTCAATAGTTACTATTAAGAATAGTAGGTCAAAATATTGTCGAAAAATTGGCAAGAAAATTCCATAAATATGTCAAATTTTAGTGAAATTTTATGGTATATTTATAGTATAATAGGTTATTAAATTATGGAATTTTATCCTATTGTTGGATTTTGTGTAAATAAAAATAAAATTTTAACAGAAAATGGGGTAATAAAAATGAAGTGGAAAAAAGGCATTATCTTATTTATAGTAAGTATTTTCCTATTAAATATGGGGTATTCCACAACTGTTAATGCAGCTTCAAGTAACGCTTCATTAAGTGTTTCTGTGCAGCCTTCAAAGCCAGATGGTTACCTTATTGATTTAAATACAGAAGTGGCAACGGCAGATGTTCATGTAAACATTAACCCACAAGGAATTTTAGATTTAGAAAAACGAGAAAAGCCAATGGATGTCGTTTTTCTAATAGATGTTACTGGCTCTATGAATAGAGGACTGCTCGGACAATTATTAGGCTTATTATTGGGTATTGACAGCAAGATGGAAAGAACGAAAAAAGCTGTTGAGCAGATGATTAATAATATAAAAGGGAATGTAATAGATGGTGACCGATTTGCAATGATCCCGTTTAATGAAGCTGACCGTCTATTTGCAAAAGAACGGGAAGGAATCCCTTTTAATCCAATCAATCAATCAAAATCACAAGTTCAAGAACATTTAGAAATGGTCAAATCAAAAGTAAAAAGTTTAAAAGCTGATTACCCTAATTTATTGGAAAAAACAAACCATTATTCTGCTTTGAAACGCGCTGAAGAATTATTTGCAAATAGTAATAATACAAAATATATTATTTTATTAACAGATGGGAAAGCAACTGCAGGTCCAGATAAAGTTGTTCGAAACATTGATGGATATTATAAACCACAAGTTTGCTTATTTTGTAAAAAATATTATATAAAACAAGATAACACTACAATTTTTAATAATATACTAGGGCTACATACTGAATTTAATTATAACGGATATCCACCTTTAACAACTTTTATCTATTCAGAGAAATATAATGTTTACGATTTAGCAACAATGGATTTAGCTAGTACACTAGCAGCCAAAAATGTGAAAATATTTTCTGTTTGGATTGGTAATTGGACAAATGCGGACAAACAGTATTTAGCCGAGTTGTCTGGTATCACAGGTGCACAGTCTTATACAGCGAAAACGGTAGAAGAAATTAATAATAGTTTGACTCGCATCGCAGAGGAAATGAATCAATCTGCAATGAAAGATATTCAGTTATCGATCAATTTAAATAATGTATCTTTTCCTGATGGCGGTCATGTAGGAATACCAGAAGGGTCCAATGCAATCAAAACCGAAGATGGCAACTTTATTAAAGTGAATTTCCCAGAGGTTGTTTATAAAGCGGGAGCTGGCACTCCAAATCCGTTTAACAAGTTCTTTACAATGGAGTTTGATAAAGCTGGTACCTATACATTTCATGACGTAACTTTAAGCTATACGAATTTAGCCGGACAAAAACAAGTCCTTGATGTTTCACCATTAACGATCAAAGTAGTAGACAACCAAAGCTTCGGCTTAAGATTTAAAAATCCGCCATATGCCATAAATGTATATAGAGGCGTCAACACTTTGTCTTTAAAAGACGAATTGGAGATTGTTCCACCGCCAGGAGTAAAGGTTGAAGAACTTGACATACCAACGGAATTTACTTGGGCATCATCAAATGAAAAAATAGGAAAAGTAAGTGACGGTATAGTAACAGCAACTGGTCTTGGTACGATGAAAGTGACAGTGGAAGCAAGGGATAAAAAGGGAAATATTATAAAAGCTGAAACACCAGTTAAAGTAAATCTAAAAGGGATCAAGTTCAAAAATGCAAGCTATGATTTTATAGATGGAAAAGACATGTTTAAGGAATTGATACCTAAACCAGATGGTTTCCATATTGATCCCGAAGCTTTTGAATGGTCTATTAATAGAAATGGTTTATTTACAGTTGATGATCAAGGGGTCCTTCATCGTGGTGGATTAACAGAATACGGATTTGCTATTTTAACTGTAAAGCTAAAAGATGAGTATAAAATTAACGGTGATCCGATACACCCTGATGACAAAGCTACTACTTTAATTAAAGTGAATAAATCAAGTGGTCCACTTCATGATCCGTTGAATGAATGGTAAATACTTTTAACAATATAACAAACTGCATCTAAATACCTAAATGGTAATCTATGGAAAAAAGCGCCTTTAGAGTGCCCTAAAGGCGCTTTAAAATTACCTTTTACATTCATAAAAGGAAATTAATGAAATTTTTTTGAAGAAATTTAATAATTTCTATGTACCTTTTTTCCTATTTGCATTATTCTTTATAGTAAAGAATATTTATTTTTTTAAGCTAGTGAGAACAGTTTTCAATTAATAGGGGGTTTCGTATGAAAAAGAAAATTACCAAGCTATTTTTCGCTGTAGTTTTAGCAAGTATTTCAATGTTATATAACTTTACATATGCTATGGCGGAAAATGATAAAAAAACAGGAGAATTTGAGTTTGTAAGTTTTGAAAAAATTAGTGGTTATGCTGGAGAGCCCGGGCAGGGAAACGGACAAGGCAATACAGTCGACCATATAGATATATTCATATACCAGAATGGAAACCAAATCGGATCCCCTATCCGTGTAGACCAATTTGAAGAAGTTATTCTTCAAGGAAAAAAACGATACTATTTTAATGTGGATATGCAATCAAAGTGGCCGGAGCAATTCAATCCTGCAGTGCCATTTAAACTCATTGGTAAAGTATATAAACAAGCAAATGGAAATTTCCAATACGAATTTACAAAGGACAACATAACAATAGATCTTGTAAATACAGCAAGTCTTGATTTCGAGGTAAACCCATCACAGAGAAGCAGTGTCATTAATCCAGAAACAGAGGTTGCAATCGTTGATATTAATGCAAAAATCATTCCAAAAGGTATCCTAGGTCAAAACAATCAACGCAATACTCCGATCGATGTTGTTTTTATTTTTGATACATCAGGTTCAATGGTATTAAATATGGCAACCGGGAAATCTGACAATCAAAAATTTATAAAAGCAAAAGATGGCGCAGTGAGTGCTATTGAAAAATTTAAAGAAGCAGCGATTGAAGGTGACAGATTTGCTTTTATACCATTTGCTTTAAATGTCGGCACAGTTATAAATTTTAATACCAATACATCAAAAGCTGAAATCACGAAACAATTGAATAAAATAAAAGATACTATTAATGGGTTAAAAGCTAATGGTGGAACAAATTATTATGATGCATTTACAAAGGCAAACGAATTGCTCGGAAACTCAGACAAACCAAAATATATCATCTTTTTGACAGATGGGCGTCCAGACACTTATGAAGATTATTCAAATGTTAATATTAGCGGCGAATTTCCAAAATGGGAAGTTGTGACTAAAGAGGTAAAAGTAAAAAGCTGCATTTTAATCCTTTGTACTACAAAAACAAAAACAGAAGTTGTAAGTGAAGGCTGGTCAACGAAAAAATATTCAGTAAATAATGCAAATGTTAAATTGCAAAAAGAGAAGAATGATGTCATTTTTAAATTTAATGGTGAGAAATATTTATTTGGAAAAGGCGATCTTGATTATGCATATGCACGAGTAGCAGCTTCTCATTTAGCTTCAAAGGGAATAAAGTTGTATTCCATCGGCTTTGGTTCTGATGGCGATGTTGATATGAATTTCTTAAGTGAACTATCAAATTTAACAGGTGGAAATGCCCAAAAGGGTGAAAAAGCAGATATAAGTTCTATTTACGAAAATTTATCAAATACGATTAGTAAAGCGTCTATAAGAAATATTAAAGTTTTAGTAAGTATTAACGATTATATTGGAAAAGTGATGATAAATAGCGGTGCTGTAATGGATGACAAAAATCCAGGGTATGTTGCTTTGAATTTTGATGATATTCCATATGAAATTGGTGTTACACCAAAAGAACCAGCGACAAAATCTTTCTCATTAGCATTTTATGAACCAGGCGTCTATACATTTAATGATATTAAGCTCGTTTATACTGACCTAAAAAATAATTCTCAGACAGTTTCAGGTGAACCATTTGATGTTACAATTGTCAAAAATAGCAGTATTGGTATGAAATTTGCTGCAGATTTGTATGAGATCGATGTCGATTCGAACACAGTCCCGACTATAGATCTAACTGAAGAGGTATTACCTGAAAACGAAGGCGACGTCCTTCCAGAGGTAATAAATTGGTCTTCATCGAATTCGAATGTTGCAGTTGTGAACAATGGAATTGTAACCCCAAAAGGGATTGGGGAAGCACAAATAAAAATTCAAGCAACAGATGAAAAAGGGAATCCAATTGAAGCAGCAACAACGGTAAAAATCAATGTAGTTATTGAAGAAATTTCATTTGATGCTGCAAGTTATTTATATGACGACGAAAAGGATTCAATGGATATGCTTCCGCATGTTATATTTAAACAATCTGCACCAGCTTCTTTCGCATTAACAGGAGATCAAAAACGAAATGCATTACAATGGGGTCCGGATCTAGAAGAAAGCAAAGTGATTACAATGAATAACGGAAGAATATCAAGAAAAGGTCAAGATATTTCAGGATTCCAAATGATAAAAGCTACACTTCGTGAACCGAATCCAAATGATTATTACAAAATTAAACCATCAACAAAAAAAGAAACACAGGCATTAATTAAAGTGAACGGAGAAAGTAAGACGATCCAAGAACCAAAGAAACAATGGTAATAAAAAGAGGTTTAACCGGTCGGCACCTCAAAAGTTAGAGCAATCATTCTAACTTTTGGGGTGTTTTTATGAAAAAATAAAGCCAAGACTTCATATAAAAGATAAAAGGAAAGCAGGAAATTTTTTTTTTGCTCAAATATTTGAGATTCCATCTTCAAAAACAATGAAAAATTATAAAGATTTTGGAGAAGAAGGTTTTGAATGGAAAGTAATCGAGGATAATTATGATGCCCACATAAGCAGTGTTTGTGCTTTTTACGAGGATACAGCGTTCCATATGAATGGGGCATCCTAATTTATAAGGAAATATATCGATTCGTACAACAATGACCATTTAACTAAAAAATTGGCCGGCATGAGTCCGGTATAATAGCGAACATATGCCAGCCAATTAGTTGCATAATAAAACTCTAGAATTAGTGTCACTTGCATAATGATGCTTTTTATTCGATCATTAAGTTGATTGGAATTACTTGTAAACGGTCAACCCTCGGAAGTGAACTTAGTTGATCTGTAATAACCCGATTATCATATTCAACATAAAAACGCGATTTTACATCTGACTGTTGATGATAATCTGCAATTTTTGCTTCATCAATAATAGGATTCGTGAAATTATAGCGAATCGCATTAATGACTAACTGTTGGCGTGCAAAAACACCGCCTTCAATTTGAAAATATGAACCAACTCCATACAAAGTTGCTTTTTTATCTGTATAAAAGAATGCTTTTAAGTTTGGCGGACTATTTATTAAATTAACAAGCTTATTGTCTTCTGGTTCTTTCACATCCTCGAATTCGTTAATTCTTACGATTTTTAATTCTTCATTGCTGATTAATACGAGCTGTTTTTTCAAGTTATCAGGATCTGTCTCTTCATCCTTTGAACCCTCGATGTTCACATTATCAACAATGCTCTCTCCCGTTACATAAATGGTAGAATCAAATTTTAGATACTTATTATTTTCATCCATATCATCATACTTAATGTATAAATTGCCGTTTACAAGAATATTTGCTTTTATTTCAACTGGGTCGTCAATAGGGCCTCCTACAATTTCTAAGTTCCCATTGACAACTAGCCATCCTTTCTTATCGTTTTCATAATTCTTTAAATCTAAATTTTTATTGATTGTAAATGTATGGCTGTTTTTAAATACGACATCATTTCCTTCTTTATCAATGTTTGTAAATAATAATGTTGTATTTTCATTATCAATATCTGTTTTAAAAATATTTTCATCATTATCTTTATAAGTTTCTAAAACAGATTCTTCAAGTAAAAATAGTTTTTGTCCAGAAACAGTACCACAAGTAAATTTTGGATTTTGGTATCTTGGTCCATCGCCATTTCGTATTTCATTATCGGCTTCAGCTATTTCCATAAGATAACCAATCAGTTCATCGATATTTCCTGTTTCACTACGATTATTTTCAACCATACCATCTGTATAATAAAGTGCCTCAAAAAAAGAATCGCTTTTACATGTATTAATGATTGAAGACACTGCAGAATGATTTATAGTACCAGAATCAAGATCTATTAAATTTTTCAAACCAGCATCAGATAATTTTAAACTAAATGTGTTGTTAAAATTCATATCTACAAAGTTTTTGCCAGTCGGTTTTATAACAGGAATACCTTTGATTCCGTCATCTTTTTCTTGAAAATCCCCTGCATAAAAAGGTGGAGCATTAGGAATTTCATTTTTAATATTATTAATAACTTTCGTTGTATATAAAGTTCCGAAGATACTAGGGCCATAAAATGGACCTGTTTGTTGTGGTTCAGGGTTAATCTCTTTATCCACATAAAATTCAGCCTTGCTGTTTAATTCTAATGTTGGTGCATAAACATTGCCTATGATGTCAGGAGAACCGTTAATAATAAGCGCGTTTTCGTATGTTCCAACTGCATAGTTTAAGAAACTAGGCGTTGGCGACAAAATGACATTTTGCGTTACAGTTCTTTGGATTGGATTATTTGAATGATCACCAGTATCGTTGATTTTGATTTCGAAAATACGAATATAGTTATTTTCCATAAAATGATTAAGAGTTCCGTTATTTAAATCAATGAAGTCTTCATATTGGGCATTCGTGTTACTTCCTAATTCATTTATGACTACTGGTCTTTTTTCATTTGAGCGATCACAAGAAAATCCAAGATTGTCGTTAAAGTAACATTCCGTCTCTTTAATAATCTCATTTAATGTAAAATCGTAATTGGTTGGGGGTATCTCCTCTGTTTTCAACCAATTCTGTATCTCTGTTGAACTATCAATATCCTCCTGCAATTTGGCAAGTACTTCACTCATTAATACTTTTTCACTAGATGTCATCTCAATTTCCGATTCTCTAATAGCCGTTCGTTTTGAATGGTTGACAGTTGCACCTAAGACGGCTAGGCCAAGTACGGAAAATATTAATGTAACCATTAAAACAACTACTAAACTTGAGCCTCTTTCATTCAACGATGCCACCCCCTATTAAAAACCGAATTGGCTCTTTAATTGAAGCCTATAATTATCATCGATATTTGCTCTCTTTAAAATTAAAGAAATATCAACGACTCCATTCGTACATTTTTTATTAATCAATTTATTACCGCTCGATTGATCTGTAATAATAGATGCTTCATATGAACAAGTCGCTTTTATTTCGGAACCATCTTCTGTAGAATCTTTTGGCGCAATGAAAAAATCATAGCGATCTGCTAGAAGTTTTTCAGAATGAATTTGTTTTGTAATAGTAATTTCATTGTTACTATTATTTAGTTCTGCTTCATAGTCCTCTATGACAATAGTATTTTTCACTTTCTCATCATCAATCGTTTCTTTAATGATTTTAATTTGGGTAATAATAAGGTCATCCTTTAATTCATTAAAACTTGGAATCCCAATTTTGTATTTATCAGCAGATTCATCATCGCTAGTCGCGATTTTCGTAGCAACTGTTTTATGAATTTCGATGCATAAATTTTTGTTTGTTTCTGGGAAAGCGGATGTTGTATTTTGGCATTTGTTTTTAATATCACTAATGTCCCCTTCATCCAATGTACCCATAATTTTTGAAATAACATAATCTGCTTCATCTCGTAGAGATTGTTCAATTCCAACTTTTTCATATGTCCGATAGCCAGCCATTAATAAACCATAAATAATGCCTAAAACTAACGTGCTGATTGTAAAAGCAGCTAATACTTCTACTAATGTTAAACCGTTTGAGTTTTGTAATATTTTAGCGAAATGCCTCATCAGAGATAACTCCTTCTAAGACGATATTGTCTCTTTTCTCATTCCATGTAACGACAACAAAAATTTTTAGTAACTGTGACTGATAATCAGGAGATTTTGTTCCAATGATTGAATTAATACCTTTTGTAATCTCGGCTTCATCATTTTCGGATTTAAGTAAATCAATGATTTGATCATTGATTGATTTTTCCTCGTAAAATTCTGTTAAATAAACAACAACTTGATTATTATCTTTATAGTCCATATTATTAATAATAGGAGCGAGTACGGATAAACAAATACTTCCGTCTGCTATTTCATTTCCTTCATCATCTACTCCGCTTGTAAATAAAGGGAAATCTTCAAATCTAGCTACCCCGCAATCTGAAAGATTACGATTCCCTTCCTCATCTTTTTTCACGCATGATTGATCTTCAACGCAGTTTTCCCACGTTAATTTAACGAATTTATCGCTTCCTTTGTTCTGCTCTATGTATTTCTCCATTACGAAAAAATTTTGCTTTTCCATATAGTTAACTACGTTTCTTGCAATGTTGACTGCAATCGTTTTGCTTTTGTTTTCCATTGTATAATCATACGCTTCTAGAAAGAATTTATACAAAGTAAAAACTAGTAAAAAAATGAGAGCTAGCGAAAGCATAACTTCTATAAGAGTAAAACCTTTGTTGTTACGGAATATATGAAACTTCAACAAATTTTTCCCTTCTTTCAATTATGTTAGACGATTACACAGTGTAAAATATCGTATTATTTTGTTAAAAATTGTATAACATTATCGGAATGTGCTTTCAAATTGTCAGTTTTTATTATACAATAAACTTCAGGATATTTTGTGTATTTTTTTCTATATTTTGGCATTGATTTGTGATCAATGATTGATATTTTTGAAGAAAGAAGGTGGGAATTTGGATGTGCATATTTTTGGTATCATATTTATTATAATTTTATTACCGATATTATATAAGGTTCCAATCGGTCTTAATAAGAAGGAAAAATTGTTAATTGCAGGAATGTCTTTTATTCTTGCAGAAATTGGGTTTTTAGCAAATAAGTTCCTAGGTTTATGGAAAGCTATCATTATTTTATTGTTGTTAACGCTCATAGCCGCTTATATTTTTGAAACTAGACTAAGATCCCGTTTTGCAGGTGGCGGAGTTTCTTCTAAAAGTTCAGGCAGAGGGCAAATAGTAGATTTGTCGAATGATGAAAAAATAGTAGAAAAATTAGAAGAAAATATACATAAAGATTTTAGAGATTTTAATCTTGGACAAGAAGCCATCGACCGTCTGCTTTTTGAGAGAGAACAGTCAAAGAAAAAAAATAGTGATTCGATTGTATTAGAAGAAATGCAAGACCAAAATATACCACCTGAACATGTTGAAATTCCTAATGAAAAAAGTCTTGCTGCACAATTAAATAGTATTGAGGAACCAAACGGGATTATTGAAGATTCATTTAACAATGCTGAACAATTTTCTGACTTTGCTCAAGTCCAACAGTTGGATGCCAAAGAACAACATGGATTTGAAAGAGAAGCAATTGCAGTAAAAGAAAATGAAGAAGTTGTCTTGCAACTAGAAACGGAACATCAGGATGAAAAACTACAAGAACAAGTTGTTGCATTGAATGTTGAAATTGAAGAAGAAAGCAAACAATTTGATGAACTTGAAAAAGCGGAAAATATTTCAATGGAACAACTTCAACAAGAAGAAGAACAAAACCAAGAAGTCAATGAAGTTGTTGCAGATTCGACAACCGACTTTGAAGCAGATCGTAGTGAAGATCAATCGGCTCAATTGGCTTTTGAGCAAAAACAGGAAGTTGATTTAGAAGACTTACTAAGCGGAATACGCGTTGAAAACGATCGAGGCCAACAACAATCTACACAAGCTCCGGTTGGGGAAGATGCTGACAGTGTAGACGAGTTGCTAAGAAGACGTAATGCTTTATTTGAGGAACTTGAGGAAAGTACATTTGAGAAACCTGCTTTTATTTCTGAAGAGATTCAAACTGAGCAAAGTGTAGAAGACGTTCAAGAAAATGTAGAAGAATCTGAAGTAGAAGTTGCCGCAGAAAATGTCGAAGAAGAAACAGCAACTGTAAAAGAAGACATCGCAAGAGAAGCTAAAGAGGATATTCAAGAGGCAGTTGCAGAAGCTGTCCAAGAAAATGTTGAACCAACTGTTATAGAAACCGTTGAAGAAGCAGCAGCCGTTGCAGAAGACATTGTCGATGAAGTAAAAGAGGACATTGCGGAAGCATTAGCCGAAGACGTTAAAGAAAATGTAGAAGAAGCTGGAGTAGAAGTTGCCTTAGAAAATGTTGAAGAAGAAACAGCAACTGTAAAAGAAGACATCGTAGAAGAAGCCAAAGAGGATATTCAAGAAACAGTTCCAGAAGAAACGATTGAAGCAACTGTTGTAGAAAATGTTCTAGAAAATGTTCTAGAAAACGTTTTAGAGGCTGATCAAAAAGAATCTGAACCAGCTAGGGAACCTCTAATTGAAGAAAATGAAAGTGTACTAGAACCTGCTATTGAATTTGTAGAGCAAGAAGTTTCAGCTGAGTCTGAACTTGATTTCTCTGCTCAACTAGAGGCACTTGAAATAATAGGTGAGAATGCGACTGAAGATGAAGAAAATCAAGTGAACGAAATGAAAAAATTGGATGTATTTGAAAATATTTCATCTAGTGAAATGAACGATTCTGACGTTAAAATAGGTGAAGAAAGCTTCATTTTTGCCGATGAAATAATAGAAAATCAAGGATTTGAACTTCCTGAAACAAAAACACAGCAGCAAATGCTAAATGCAATGGTTGAAAATTTACATTTATCCAAACAAACCTTATCACCTGATGAGTATGCAAACCTTGTCCGTTCCTATATGCAGCCGGATTTACCAGATCAATATTACTTTACATTCGCGTTTTTATTAATTGAGCATTTCATTTCTCAACAGGAATTCAATAAATTAAGCGATTTGCTGCAAAACTTAAATAGTAAAGCGTCTAAATACCCGATTTTAAAACAACAAATCAATTATCTTATTGAAAGGTACTGTTAATTCATAAGTTTTTTACAACTGAGAAGAGAAAAATAATAACAGGTATGGTGAATAAGATGAAAAAAAGCAATCAAATACTAGGACTGCCGATTATAAGTATTTCAGATGGCTCCGAAGTAGGTGCCGTAAAATCATTAGTAGTCAATCCAGATAAAGGTTCTGTTGATTTTATCATCATTGAAAAAGAGGATTGGCAAGTTAGTGTGAAAGCCATTCCGTTTAAAAAAATAGTCGGAATTGGTGAATATGCGGTTACTGTTGAATCTGATAATGCAGTAATTGATTTAAATGAAATACCAATTGCTAATCAATTAGTGAATAAAAAAATAAAAATCAACGGTTCTAAAGTGATGACACGAAAAGGGGAACTGTTGGGTGAAGTAATCGAATACTTTATCGATGAAGATAATGGCCAAATTTTAGGTGCTGCGCTAAGCGTTGCAAACCGTGAAGTTATTATTGCTTCAAGCAGTGTTATCACATACGGAAAAGAAATTATTATCGTTAAAGAAAATGCTTCCAATTATTTTTTGGACGCACCTGAACAATTAATTCAAGATAAAGCTAGAAAAGAAGATTTATTCCAAACCGAACTTGTTGATCAATCAAATCAAAATAACAAAACTGAAGAAAACGTTACAAATGAAAAAAAAATGAATGAAAATGACCCATTCAAGGCAATCAGAGATCAACAATTTGAATTATTAAAAGGAAAATTAACTACAAAAGATTTACTAGACAAAGATGGAACGGTCCTTATTCCGAGAGGTACTGTTTTAGACAGAGAGGAAATTTTGAAGGCACAACAACTTGGTCCTACTGGTATTATTCAGCTTTCAATGCATGTTGAAGATTAGTAGTAGTCTGGGGGCCTAAATTGTGAATAAAGTTGTAAATTTAAAGCTTTTTGGATTATTAATAGCTTGTACAAGCTTTATTATGATTCTTTCTTACATCGGAACAAAAACAATTGATGCTGTATTTCATCCGCAAAGCCCGGAATATTCAAGTGGCACAATGATTGGCCCGATCTCCTTGGATGGTATGACAAAAGAGCAGGCAGAATCAGAAGTTGCAACGAAAATAGCTGAATGGAGCAAAACAAGCTCCCTTTCTTTTCAATATCAAAATAAAATTATAGAATTGCCAGATCATATCTATAGTATTGATGTGAATGGAAGCGTTCAAAGGGCTAAAGACGGGCAAAAAAATGATTTTGTAATTACAATTGACAAAAAAATACTGGATGAAGAGATTCAAAAAACGATCGATAATCAAGTAATTATAAAAGATTTAGATATTAATAAACTTGAACAATCTATCATAGAAACTGTTAACGAGCTTCGGGCTGAGCCAGTGCGCTTTCAGCTCTTGGCTTATTTAAAAACAGATGGAGAAATAGCTGAAAAAGAATTAGCAGTCACTACTATAAGTGGAATTGCGAACGAACGGAAAAATCTTGAAGCAATTTTAGGAAATTCCTATGAATTCGAAATTGCTGCGAATGATTCATTTTCTTTTAAAAATACATTTGGAAGTAATCAGCCGGACAGTGATGCATATTCGATCATTGCATCTGCTATTTATGAAGTGATTCTTCCAACGAATTTCATGATAATTGAAAGAAATATTAGCAGACAATTACCACCTTATAGCAAAGTGGGAGAAGAAGCAAAAGTTTCAAATAAGATGGATTTAATTTTTAATAATCCTAATCCATATTCATACAAAATTTTAATGAAATTAGGGAAAGACCAATTACAAGCCAAATTAATTGGTCCATCATTTCCTTATAACTATGCGGTCAAAAAAGAAACAGAATCCTATTCTCCTAGGACTGTGCTACAATTTTCCGCTAAACTTTCTCCAGGGCAGACAAAAGTATTAGACCAAGGAAAAAAAGGTTTGCTCGTAAAAGTCTATCGTGAAACGAAAGACGACAACAATCAAGTGATTGAAACAACTTTTATTTCTGAAGACTTTTATCCCCCAAATTATCGGATAGTGCAAACAGGGTTGATGCCTTCAGAAAAAGCGACGAGTGAAACAGAAAATAAACCTGCGAATACTCAAAACAAAGACATGAGCAATGAAGAGAATGAACCAAATGTGACGGACAATGAATCAACTGAAACGGATGAAGAAACTTCCTCTCGAGCTATATTATAAGAATGTCCAACTTGGTTAGTAGGTGATTACGATGAAGATGAAACGAAAGCGGCTCGGGGATTTGCTCGTTGAAAGTGGTTTAATTACGAATGAACAACTCCAGGAAGCATTAGCGGAGAAAGGCGAAGGGGAAAAACTAGGGAACGTACTCATCAAAAAAGGTTATATTACTGAATTACAATTAATCGAAGTGCTAGAATTTCAATTGGGAATTCCGCATATTAGTTTGTTTCAGTATCCGATTGATATTAATTTAACGAAATTAGTTCCAAAAGAATTTGCATATAGGAAATCTATTATTCCGATAAAGAAAGACGGAGATCGTCTTTATGTTGCAATGGCGGACCCAATGGATTACATAACAATAGAAGATTTACGTCTACGGACGGGTTTTCAAATTGAAGTTCTGTTAGCAACGAGAGATGAAATTCAAAGCACAATTAATCGCTATTATGATTCAGATGATACATTAAATATCGAGGAGATTCAAAAATTAAGTTCAGGAACAGAAGATGATGCAGACCAGCTAACTGATGATGAAGCGCCAATTGTAAAATTGGTCAATCAGTTGCTGGTAACCGCTGTTCAACAGCAAGCAAGTGATATTCATATTGATCCGCAAGAAGATAAAGTTCTCATCCGCTATCGGATAGACGGAGTCTTAAGAACCGAAAGAACGTTGTCAAAAAACATACAAAATGTTTTGACAGCGAGAATTAAAATTATGGCAAAGCTCGATATAACAGAAAGCCGGATTCCGCAAGACGGAAGAATTAAGCGGACGATCGATTTTCATCAAGTCGATTTACGGATTTCGACATTGCCAACGGTTTATGGAGAAAAAATTGTAATGCGGATTCTAGATTTGGGGACTACCTTAATCGATATTCAAAAACTCTCGCTTAATAAATTAAATTATCAACGTTTTATAGATTTGATTGAGCGCCCCAATGGAATCATTCTCATAACTGGTCCGACTGGGTCAGGGAAATCTACGACACTTTATGCGGCTTTAAATTATTTAAATCGTGAAGATATGAACATAATTACAATAGAAGATCCGGTCGAATATCAGCTTAAAGGCATCAATCAAGTTCAAGTTAATTCAAACGTAGGGATGACTTTTGCGAGAGGTTTGCGGGCAATTCTACGACAAGATCCGAATATCATAATGGTTGGGGAAATCCGGGACCAAGAAACTGCGGAAATTGCCATACGTGCTTCCTTAACAGGGCACTTAGTTCTAAGTACGATCCATACGAATGATGCGATTAGCACAATTACAAGATTAACAGATATGGGAATTGAGCCATTTTTAGTAGCCGCATCACTAGCTGGAGTTCTTTCGCAGCGCCTAGTACGCCGAGTATGTCGTGATTGTGCCCAATGGGTTGAACCTTCTAAGAGTGAATTGCACCTTTTTGAAAAGCGGGGAATGAAAATCGAAAAAGTTGCAAGGGGCAGAGGATGTGGCCGCTGTAATATGACCGGATATAGAGGCAGACTTGCTGTTCATGAGCTGCTAGTTATCGATGAGAAAATCCGCCGCATGATTATGGACCATGAACCTAACTCCAAAATTCGCGAACAAGCGATCCGTAATCAAATGATTTTCTTACTTGATGATGGACTCTTAAAAGTAAAACAAGGACTGACAACTACTGAGGAAATCTTGAAAATTGCATTGAGTGAGTAGGTGTTTTTCGATGAAAAACCGGATTGAAGAATTAATGCGGGCAGCTTATGAATTAAAAGCTTCCGACTTGCATTTAACAGTCGGAGTCCCGCCGATGCTTCGTATTCATGGAGAATTAAAGCGCTACGGAACAGATCCACTTAAACCTTTAGATATAGAACAAATGGCACAAGCGATCGTTTCCCCAAAAATGTGGGAACGGTTTAAAGAAATAGGAGAAATTGACTTTTCCTACGGAATTAAACAAGTTTCAAGGTTTAGGATCAATATTTACCGGCAGCGTTCTTGTGTTTGTATGGCGATTCGTGTCATTCCGACACGTATTCCAACTATAGACGAATTAAAATTGCCGGAAGTGTTAAAAAAGATTACAACGAAACCGCAAGGACTCGTTCTCGTAACAGGTCCAACGGGAAGTGGTAAATCTACAACACTCGCATCGATGATCGACTATATGAATCGTACGATGAAAAAGCATATTATTACGCTCGAGGATCCGATAGAGTACCTCCATAGACATAATAATAGTATCATTGACCAGCGGGAAATTGGTTTTGACACCAATTCGTTTGCATCTGGATTACGTGCGGCATTACGCCAAGATCCCGATGTTATTTTAGTAGGGGAATTGCGGGATTTAGAAACGATATCTACAGCGATTACTGCGGCAGAGACGGGGCACCTTGTTTTTGGAACGCTTCACACAACAAGCGCTCCTGCGACTGTAGACCGTATTATCGATGTCTTCCCTCCTAGTCAGCAAGGTCAAGTGAGAGTCCAGCTTGCAACCGTCTTAGTAGCTGTCATTTCACAACGTCTTTTTCCAACAATTGACAAATCAGGAAGACGTGCTGCTACTGAAATATTAATCAATAATTCTGCGGTTGCGAACTTAATACGTAACGAAAAAATCCATCAAATTATTAACGTTATGCAAACGAGCCGCAGCACGGGCATGCAAACACTTGAGATGGATATTAAACAAATGGTTGCCAATGGCGTAATTGCAAAAGAAGTAGCTGCTCCATATTTATTAGAACATCAAGGAGATATGTAAGCTTATAGGATTAAAGTAATAATTTTTTATAAATTTTTCACACATTTATAAAATATTGGTATTTATTTTGAGAAATTTTTACATTAAAATGTATATAAAGGATCCATTTTAAAGAAGGTTGATGCCATGGCTCAATACAAGTATACTGCTAGACTAATAAGCGGGAAAAAACAAACAGGCATTATCAGAGCTGATACAAGGCGAGAGGCAATTGCTAAGCTAAAAGACCGAGGCGTCCGTGTTTTACAAATTGAAGATGTGCCTGAGACAGCCTTCAATAAAGACATATACATAGGTCGTCCTGTGAAATTAATAGATTTTGTCATATTTTTGCGTCAGTTTGCAACATTGCTAAGAGCAGGAGTAACGATTGTTGATTCTACAAGAATATTAGCTATGCAAACGGAAAGTAAAGCACTGCGCAAAGCTTTGTACAGCGTGTTGGAAGATTTAAATCAGGGGATTCCGCTTTCGGAATGCACAGCCAAACACAAACAGATCTTTCCGCCTATATTTGTTAATTTAGTTAAAGCAGGCGAAGCGAGTGGAGCCCTTGATGATACGCTGGAACGGTTAAGCGATTATTTTGAAAAGCAGCATGAAACGAAAAAGAAAATACAATCAGCATTGGCTTATCCGATCATCGTTGGAATAATTGCGGTCGGCGTGGTGATCTTTCTATTAAATAATGTTGTACCAACATTTGCAGATATGTTTGCTGATTTCGGAGGCGAACTTCCTGCAATTACTCAATTTGTCCTAGGAGCTAGTGACTGGGTTCAAGCAAATTGGTGGGTCATTTTACTATCCGCTATTATTTTTATGATCCTTCTACTTGCTTTTAGAAAGCTCCCCTCAACCAAATATTATATCGATTATGCTGCTTTAAAAATGCCGCTATTTGGAAAGGTTATCCAAAAAGCTCTATTAGCACGGATGGCAAGTACATTAAGCTCTTTATTTTCCAGTTCCGTTCCAATCTTAGAAGCAGTATCAATTGTAGAAAAGGTTGTGGAAAATGAAGTATTTGTCAAAGTGCTTCGCGATTCCCGCAAATCGTTAGAACAAGGAATTTCATTAACAGTACCAATGAAAGGACATTGGGTTTTCCCGCCATTAGTCGTACAAATGCTCGCCATCGGCGAAAAAACAGGTACACTTGATGCGATGCTTTCAAAAGTTGCCAACTTCTATGAATTGGAAGTAAAAACAGCAACAGACCAAATAAAATCCTTAATTGAACCAATCATGATAGTCATTTTAGCGGTTGTAGTCGGGACTATTGTACTAGCGATCATGGTACCAATGTTTGAGATTTATAGCCAAGTTCAATAAATACGCAAAACAATTGCGGTATTTATAAAGAAAAAAACAACTAAATGTTTTTCAACAAAGGGGGAAAATATTATGCTAAAACGATACTTAAAAAATGAAAAAGGTTTAACATTAATTGAATTATTGGCAGTAGTCGTTATTTTAGGTATTATTGCAGCGATTGCCATTCCTAGTATCGGGGGAATTATCAGCAACTCTGTAAAAGATGCACATATTTCAAATGCGCAACAAATTGCGAATGCTGCAAAAATTTCGTTTACAGCTAATCAAAATAGTGGCGTTACGGATTCTGATGGAATTAGTTTAGAAGAACTTATTGATGGTGGTTTTCTGGAGCCAATCAAAGATCCTAGTAAAAAAGGCTCGACCTATGATCCAGAGGATACTAACGTAATAATCGACAAAGCAGGAGATAAATTTATTTATAAAGTTCAATTATATAGTAGTGGTGGCCATAAATATATTAAAGAAAATAACGGCAATGTTCCGGATGCTTTTGATTTAACAAGAGACGACATTGATGTAGATATTAAAGAGACCTCACAGCAACAACAAGGAAATTAAGCGTAAGTTTACTTTTTTACCTAAATTCCACTCAAAAAACCCTTCTTTTTCATAGAAGAAGGGTTTTTTAAATAAAAGGGCGGATAGTTTTGGAAATTTTTTATACAATATTTATATTTTTCATCGGACTAGTGCTCGGGTCCTTTTATAATGTCGTTGGACTTCGCGTTCCAATGAAAAAATCGATCGTAAAACCGAGATCAGCTTGTCCGAACTGTCAAAATCAATTAACAGCAAGAGAATTAATACCAGTTCTATCGTTTTTTATTCAAAAGGGCATGTGTAAAAATTGCCACTCGAAAATTTCACCGATCTACCCAATTATGGAATTAATGACGGGTCTATTATTTGTATATTCATATTTTTATTTTAGTTTTTCGCCGTTTTTTTTCGTATCGATTACATTCATTTCAATGTTAATTATCATTACTGTATCAGATTTAGCCTATATGCTAATTCCAGATAAAATATTATTTTTTTTCGCCATCGTGTTTATCATCGAACGAATTTTTATTCCGTTTCAGTCATGGTCGTCTTCGCTTTTAGGATCTGTCATTGGTTTTTGTCTTTTGCTTGTAATAGCTGTTGTCAGCAAAGGCGGCATGGGTGGTGGCGATATTAAATTATTTGCCGTACTAGGGTTTGTGCTTGGATGGAAACTTGTGTTGCTGGCATTTTTTATGTCGACCTTAATCGGCTCCATTTTCGGTTTCATTGGACTTATTTTGAAAAAAATAGAGCGTGGGAAACCGATGCCTTTTGGGCCATATATCGCAATTGGTTCCATTGTCGCTTACTTTTGGGGCGAAGCTATCATTAACTGGTATAGTTTAAATTTTTTATCGTTGATTTTGCCTATTTAATAAGTTAATAGACTCTATTAAAAAAGAAACACAGACTTATTTTATCTAAAAAATTTAATTACCTATATAGCTCCTAATCAAAACTATCTAGGCAACTTAATTAGCAATCATACATACTAGTATTTACAAAATTTATTCATACTAAACAGTTTAAATCATTTAGTACAATATTAATAGTACATATGGGAGGAGGTTATTTATGCCTTTCCGATTATTTGGTAATAAGCGTGTTGCCAATATCATTTTTAAAGATCATGCGATACGCTTTGTTGAAATACGTTCATCCTCTCCACTAAACATCCGTTTAGAAGGAGAGCGAGAGTTGCCTCCCGGAATTATTCATGAGGGCAATATTATAGATAAAGAGTCTTTAATCATGGTGTTGGAAGAATGTGTAGATGAATGGAAAATTAAGGGGCTAGATGTACAATTTATTGTGCCGGATTATTTCATTGTTGTTAGAACGGTCGAAGTTCCGTATGATTTGCGGGATGATGAAATTAAAGGATATTTATATTTGGAACTTGGGACAACCATTCATTTGCCGTTTGAAGATCCGATTTTTGACATATTTGTTCTCGGAACTACTGAAAACAAGAAAAATGTTCTTTTATTTGCAGCACCTGAACAAATTATTTTAGATTATGTTGAAGTTTTGGAGAAAGCAAAATTAAAACCGATTGTTGCGGACAGTTCAGCTTTATCACTATATCGTCTTTATACAAATCTAGATTTGGCTCGACCGAAAGATCATTTAATGATGATTCAGTTTGACATGACGATGGTCAATGTCAGCTTATTTCATGAAGATATTCTCCTTTTCAATCATAATTTAGTTTTAGATTTAAACGTATTGCTATGGCGGAAGAACTACAAAGGAGAATATGAATGGAAAGGTGAACAAGAGGACTTAGTTGGTCAGTTGGAAGATACATATAACGAAATCGATCGCATTATGAATTTTTACCGTTTCTCATTGCACCACGGAAACCAAGAGGTCAATCGGATTTTGTTAACCGGAGATTTTCCTTACTTTGATGAGGTTAAAAATAGGTTGGTAGAATTATATGAAATACCAGTTGATACGATTCGTAGTTCAGTATTAATTGATTCAAACGGCCAAGAACTAGATCGCAAGTATCACCTTCCACTCGGATTAGCGCTGAAAGAGGTGAAATAGTGAATGGTTATTGAAATAAATTTATTGCCGAAAAAAGAACGGAAATCTCTTTCAACAGTAATGATCCTTCTATCTTTTTTATTGCCTTTTATGATTGGAAGTGCCTATATCTTATTTCAATATCAAACAACAAAGGCTGAAATAAATTCTTTACAAAGCCAATTGCAAACGACAAAAGAATTGAGGATCATTCAGGAGCAGAAATTAGCCGAATTAACCTCAACGAGCGCGGTTGACCAGCTTAAAACGACGATTGAATGGGTGGAAAAGCTGCCGATCTCTACAGTTACTTTGCTCAAACATTTAACAGCTCTACTGCCGGAACGTGGTTTTATTTTAAATATGAGGTACGCTGATTCTGGAACAGTCACGATAACTGTGCAATTCGATACGAATCGAGAAACTGCGTATTATTTGCGTGAACTAGAGGATTCTGAAGTCATTGAATCGGTTCAACTAAAAAGTGTGAAAACAAGTGGAGAAGAGTTGGAAAAAACGAATCCAAATTTGAAAGACAAATTAACAAAAGTAATAGTTCCAAGATATATTGCAGTATATGAACTTCAACTCAATCGGCCGGCGTTAAAAGCTTTAGAGAAAAAGGAGGCTGAATTATGAACCTCCGTATGCCGAAAAAAAATTTCTTCGTTCTCATAACTATTGTGATTGCATTAGCAATCGTTGCTGGGGCATATTTTTACTTTATTAGTCCATTAAACAAGGAAATTAACATGATTAAAGATCAACTAGAAACTGAAGAAAAGCTGTACGAAACTCTTGCTGCGAAAGTTGGAAACACAAAAACAACTGTCCTCGAAAATTCGCGATTTTTACAGAAAAAGTTGCCTGTCGATTCTTTTGTTGAACAATTTATTTTTGATTTAGAAAAAGCTGAAGTTGTCTCAAATAGTTTCATAGAAAATATGTCATTTCAAGATGTTGAAGTTTCCAACCAAGAGTTAACGATTGATCAAGAAGATGAGAAGTCGGAAGAGGCTAATAATGAAGGCCAATCTGTGGGAGAAGGTGCTGTTGAGGAAACGACATCTGTTCCAGCGATGCCTGAAGGAATTAAAAGGGTGACTGTGAACTTATCCGTTAATTCAAAGGACTATTTTGATTTACTTAAATTTTTAGATACGATAGAACGCCTTGAACGGATCACGAAAATTGATTCCCTAACGTTTTCTGGTGGTAAGGAAATTTTAGAACTCGATCAAGAACTTGAGGAATTGCATTATTCGGTTGTTGTCTCGACGTATTATTATCCTGCACTTGAAGAACTGCGGGATGAACTGCCTGTATTTGACATGCCGCCACCAAGCAATAAAGATAATCCATTGCCAACTGGAATGTACTATAAAAAATAGATTTCGATTAAATGGATTATTAGATTATTTTAGGAATAATGTCAATATTTGAGGAATATTTATAGGAACAAGACGACAAATGTCTTGTTCTTTTTTATTTTTTATATGGTACTTTATTAAAAAGTGTGCTGCGTTTGTTTTTTATTTTAATAGAATTGTGGTTTTGGAAATTAAAGGGTGACCTTTTCAATGAGTCGGAACGGTTTTATATGGAGTGGATGAAATAATTGGGGAGACTTGAATCCGAGTTTTTTAAACAGTTGGCTATTGGCATGGGGTTAGGTTGTAGAGTGACTGTGAAGAATTGTTTTTTATCGTAGTGAGGGTCTGACAAAGAAAAGCGCCCCTGCACCAAATTTAAATGGAACTGTAACGCTTGGGAGAGCGGAAAACTAAATAATAAATTGTATTTGAACTATTAAACATGCACTGCGAGGATAGTAAATTCTATTTGACCCTCTGTATTAAATTATTATCCTTCTAAGAAGTATTTATTAATGGTTTATCACTTATGGGAAAGGATCGTTTTGAGGAGCAATTCTAAGCATATCTTTTCAATGAAAAATTCTATTTTATATGCCGAATATAGCTTCTTGAACTGAATATGAAAGAGGTGTTGGCATGGACAAGCAGAGAAAGGATCGTATTTCCATTCGCATAAATGGAAAAGAACGAATTTTTTTATCAGACGAGGAGCTAAATCAAGAAATATGTGCCGCAAAAGATAGTGAAGATGCGGTGAATGGGGTTGATATTGTTAAAGTTGATTCCTTTTTTAATGAAAATGAACGGCTGAAAGAGGATCAGTTTGTTGAAAATAAAGGCAATGCCCATCTATTAGGAGAAAATGTTGATTCGGAAAAACGGTCATTGGAGGAAAACAGCTCACATGATGAGGATCAATGGGAAGATTTTGTAGATGATATTTTATTAAATGATCGAAGGAGTAATATTATCGATTTTGAAGAAAGAAGATCGGCACGAATCAAAAATAACTCAAATGGATTTAATCAAAAAAAGACGAATGTACATTATCCAAGTAAGAAAAATATTTTTTCAAATAAAAAGAAAAAGCGGAACTTTGACCGTTTTTCGGATAAGCAAAAGGCGGTTTATAAAAAATATATTGTTTCACTCATTGGTGCAATCCTAATTGGTGTTGGATTTGGTTATATTGTTTTATCACTTTTTACTGATATGAATGATGAAAATAAAGCAGGAGAAGAAAATGGGGTTATTACTTCCGGACAAGCATTGTCTGAATATAATCCGAATAATGAAGGTTCAGAAAATACTGCTATAGGAACTGGAAGTGGTAGTTTACGAAACGCTTCTTCCGTTGATATACCAGCCTTGCGAGTAGAAGTTATTCAAGGTGGGGCTTTTGCATCTCTAAATGCTGCCAATGAACACGCATCTAGTTTAAAAGAAAATGGAACTGCCGCTGTTGTTTTACCGGAATCAGATCCAGTGTTATTGTTTATCGGTGTTGGAGGGAGTCGCGCAGAAGCCAATAGTATAGGGGAGCAATATGTGGAAAAGGGGCAAGAAATTTATATCAAGCCGTTTGAATTAGATGCTTTGGAAGTAGAAGCTGGGAAAGCTCGATCTGCAACAGGCGAGGCAGTATATGCTCAAACAGCGGTTGAATTGTACCAAAAACTTGTAGATCTTTCAGCTCAAGCATTTGAAACTGGAACGGTTGAAAAAAATAGTTGGGATTCTATTAAAGCCGAATATTCACAATGGAACAAAACGAAACCAGAAAAACTCCAACCATCCTTAGGCCAATTTGCCAACTCCATCACAGCAGCATATAAAGCCTTGGAAAGCTTTCGCACGAACAAAAATGAAGCACAACTATGGAAATCCCAGCAAGCACTCCTTGAAGGTCTCATTTCCTATAAAACGTGGCATAACGAAATGAGCCGCTAAGGGGCAGAAGGTGCCAAAGACGGTACAGGAGAGGGGGCAGGCACCGTAACGGAGATAGTGCCGCAGACGGTGCCAGGGCTGGTGCCGGAGAAGGTACATCAGAGGGGTCAGGCACCGTAACGGAGATGGTACCGCAGACGGTGCCGGAGATGGTGCCAGAGACGGTACATCAGAGGGGTCAGGCACCGTAACAGAGATGGTGCCGCAGACGGTGCCAGAGATGGTGTTTGAGAAGGTGCATTAGAGGGGTCAGGCACCGTAACGGAGATGGTACCATAGACAGTGCCAGAGATGGTGCCGGAGACGGTACACCAGAAGGGTCAGGCACCGCAAAGTAGATGGTGCATCAGAGAGTGCTGAAACTCATATATCTATTAAATTTTTAGATTTTCGTCTAAAAAGTTCAAATTTATCGTTGAAAAGGAGTCTTTTGGACTTCTTTTTTATTTTTCAGCTGGAGGAATAGAATTTCTCGAATTTGTTTTTAAATTGAATTTTTGGTATTTTACCAATATAACCATTTATGTATAAAAAATTGAAAACGGTGTGGGATTGTTGATGAGAAAATTAGTTTTGGCTTCTAGTTCTCCTAGGAGAAAAGAATTGCTTGCTTATGCAAAAATTCCATTTACAATCATGGTGAGTGAAGTAGATGAGGACTTTGATCCAAACAAAGATCCGAAAGAAATTGCGCAAGATCTTGCTTTACAAAAAGCGAAAGCAGTTTTTAATTCGGCTGACTTGGATGATGCTGTTGTCATTGGTGCAGACACAATTGTGACGGTTGATAACCAAATTTTAGGTAAACCAAAAGATGCTGAGGAAGCAAAGAACATGCTCAAAATGCTTTCTGGAAGGGAACATGTTGTCATCACCGGTGTAGCGATTGTTTCTAGTGCAAATTCAACGATTTTTTATGAGGAAACAAAAGTCCAATTTTGGGACCTAACTGATGAGGAGATTGAAGATTATATTAAAAGCGGGGAACCTTTTGATAAAGCTGGTTCTTATGGCATTCAAAACCTCGGATCGATTCTTGTGAAAAAAATTGATGGCGACTATTTTAATGTTGTAGGGTTGCCAATAGCGAGAACATATCGGGAGTTAAAAAAATTTTTTCCATAATTTTTTTATTTCCGAAAGAAATGGAGAGGAGAACAATGTCTCAATCTTCACTAATGATTAAAGATTATCCAAAAGATTCAACTCCGCGGGAACGATTAGTTGCCTATGGGCCTGAAAGTCTTTCAAATCAAGAATTATTAGCTATTTTATTAAGAACTGGAACGAAAAATGAATCGGTGATGGAATTATCGCAACGATTGTTAAAAAAATTCGACGGATTGCGAATGTTGAAAGATGCGACGATTGAAGAAATTACGAAAATCAACGGTATTGGCAGCGTCAAAGCAATTCAAATTTTGGCAGCCCTTGAACTGGGACGACGAATTAACAAACTTCGCTATGAAGAGCGTTATACCATTCGTTCCCCTGAAGATGCTGCCAAATATGTCATGGATGACATGCGTTTTTTATCACAAGAACATTTTGTTGCTATTTATTTAAATACAAAAAATCAAGTTATTCATAAACAATCCATCTTTATAGGGAGCCTCAATGCCTCCATCGTTCATCCAAGAGAAGTATTCAAAGAAGCACTCCGCAGGTCAAGCGCCTCTATTATTTGTGTGCATAATCACCCTTCTGGAGACCCTACTCCTAGCCGTGAAGATATAGAAGTAACCAAGCGATTGGTCGAATGTGGAAAAATCATCGGGATTGATGTGCTTGATCATTTAATTATTGGTGATACTAAATATATAAGCTTGAAAGAAAAAGGATATGTTTAAAAAACTATCCTTTTCTATTTTTTTGTCTTATAATAGTCTGTATGAGCTTCTGTTGTACAAGTTAGTATGAGGGAAAGGAACGGTTTAAATCTTTCAAGATGTAAAAAAATATTCTTTGTCAAAACCTTAACTCCTGCCGCTTGCATCTAACCTGTACTTATGCTGAGAAAGGAAGAGACGTAATTATGTTTGGTTTAGGTGGCTTTTCTCGTGATATGGGAATTGACTTAGGAACTGCGAATACGTTAGTTTACGTGAAAGGGAAAGGTGTCGTTGTACGCGAACCATCTGTTGTTGCTTTTCGTACAGATACTGGAACAATTGAAGCGGTCGGTAATGAAGCAAAAAATATGATTGGCCGTACACCAGGTAATATTGTTGCTTTAAGACCGATGAAAGATGGCGTAATTGCAGATTTTGAAACGACAGCGATTATGTTGAAGCATTTTATCCAGCAGGCGCAAAAAAACCAATCTGCTTTTTCACGCAAGCCAAATGTTATGGTTTGTGTACCTTCTGGAATAACAGCAGTTGAAAAGCGTGCTGTTGAGGATGCGACCGTTCAAGCTGGTGCACGTACAGCCTATACAATTGAAGAGCCGTTTGCAGCAGCTATTGGCGCTAATTTGCCGGTTTGGGAACCGACAGGCAGCATGGTTGTCGATATCGGGGGCGGAACGACAGAAGTGGCAATTATTTCACTTGGTGGAATTGTAACTAGCCAATCTGTACGCGTTGCTGGCGATGAAATGGATGACGCTATTATTCAATATGTAAAGAAAAAATATAGTTTATTGATCGGTGAACGAACTGCTGAACAGTTGAAGTTGGAAATTGGTTCGGCAGGCATGCCTGAAGGAATTGAAGATATGGAAATTCGCGGACGTGATCTTTTGTCAGGGCTTCCAAAAACGATTTCCATCAGCGCTGCAGAAGTTGCTGAAGCATTGCATGATACTGTTTATGCCATCGTTGACGCGGTGAAATATACGCTTGAAAAATCGCCACCTGAATTGGCGGCTGATATTATGGATCGCGGCATCGTTTTAACGGGCGGTGGCGCTTTATTACGGAACCTTGATAAAGTGATCAGCAATGAAACGAAAATGCCGGTGTTAGTAGCTGAAAATCCGCTTGATTGTGTTGCGGTTGGTACTGGCAAAGCGTTGGACAATCTTCACCTTTTCCGTTCTAAAGCAGGGATTACTTCAAAATCAAGAAAATAAGTAAGAAGGTGTAAATCATGCCACAATTTTTTTATAACAAACGATTAATCGTGCTATTAGTTTGCATTATTTTATTGGTGGCATTGATTGGCTTTTCAATGAAAGATCGATCGAAACTTAGTTGGCCTGAACAGGTTTTAAAAGATACGATCGGCTTGTTTCAATCGATATTACATCAACCCGCTGAATATGCAGCGGGTTTCTTTGAGAATATTTCAGAACTTAAAACTACTTTTGAAGAAAATAGATTGTTGAAAGCACGATTAGATGAGTATGTTGAATTAAATGCCAGAGTTTTGGAATTAGAAAAAGAAAATGAGCGGCTTCGTGCTATTTTAGGAAAAAAAGAAAGCTTGCGTGATTATAAGCTCATTCAAGCAAATGTGATTGCAAGAAATCCAGACTATTGGCATGAACTGATTTTTATTAATAAAGGCGAGCAGCATGGAGTTAAGAAAAACATGGCTGTCATTACATCTGAAGGAATGATCGGCAAAATAAAACAAGTTTCACAATTTACATCAACCGTTCAACTTTTAAGCGCGGTCGATCGCACAAACCGCATATCAGCCGTTGTTAAAGGCAATGCAGATATTTTCGGACTTATTGAAGGTTATGATGAAAAAAAAGGAGCTTTATTGTTTAAACGTATTCCGTATGATGTGAAAATCAACCTACAAGAAAAACAAACGGTCGTCACCTCTGGTTTAGGCGGTGTTTTTCCAAGTGGGTTAGTCATTGGAGAAATTATTGAAGTCGTACCAGACGAATATGGTTTGACGCAAATGGCTTATGTAAAGCCGTCCGCTAACTTTTTTGACATTGACCATCTTATGATCGTCGAACGGCTTTCAACGACACCAGATACAGAATTATTAGAACAAATGGAAGGGGGAATCTGAGCGTGAAAAGATTCCTTCTTGCCTGTATTATTTTTTTAGGTTTTTTGTTAGAAAGCATTTTTGTAGAGTTTTTGCCTTCTGAAAGGTTTGGGATTGATCGGATTTTTGTTCCACATTTTATGATCGTTTTGATTATGCTTATCTCTTTTTTTTATAATCGCAATAAAGCAATTATTTATGCGCTTTTCTTCGGTTTATTATTTGATATTATTTATACAAATATCATAGGGGTTTATTTATTTACATTTCCTTTAATCGTCTATCTCATTTCTTTATTTATGAAAGTATTACATACGAATTTGTTAGTTGTCTTTTTTGTCGTTTTATTTGGAATTGTGTTGTTGGAAATGAGCGTTTTCGGAATCTTGTATTTGGTAAATGTTGCGCATATGGATTGGCAGCGGTTTGTGTTGGACCGTCTATATCCAACCCTTGTTTTAAACGGCTTTTTCTTGATTCTCGTTTATTATCCAATGAAGAAATTTTTATTAAAAAAATTAATAAGTAAAGAAACCGATAAGTTGGCTTAGCATAAAGGAAAAGAGAGCATGCCTGTCGAATAAAAATGCAATGAGGTGAACGAAGATGATCGGACAAAAGCAGCAATATGTGACGATTAAAGGTACAAAAAGCGGACTTACTTTATATTTAGATGATTCCTGTTCTTTTGAGCAGCTTTTGCAAGAACTTGAGCAAAAACTGTCCACGAATGTTCAACCAGAGGATAGTCCTTTAATCTCCGTTCACATAAAAGCAGGAAACCGATATTTATCAAAAAGTGATGAAGATCAAATTCGTGAAATCATTCGCAATAAGAATAGACTTGTTGTTGAATCGCTCGAATCAAATGTGATGACGAAAGAGGAAGCTCTTGAATGGAAACAGCAAACTGATATTGTGACCGTTTCAAAAATTATTCGTTCCGGTCAAGTTTTGCAAGTTAAAGGCGATTTATTATTAATAGGTGATGTAAATCCTGGCGGCACCGTTATGGCTGGGGGAAATATTTTTATAATGGGTGCTCTAAGGGGAATCGCTCATGCAGGATGTTTCGGAAATGAAGAGGCTGTCATATGTGCCTCGTTAATGAAGCCGGTGCAGCTTAGAATTGGTGACCTTGTGACTCGCGCTCCTGATAACGAAGTGGAGGGGCATGAGATGGAATGTGCTTTTATTGATAAAAATGAGAATCAGATCGTGATCGACCGAGTTCAAGTATTGACACATCTAAGACCAAATTTAACGAGGCTTGAAAGGGGTATGATATAATGGGTGAAGCTATCGTTATTACTTCTGGAAAAGGCGGCGTCGGCAAGACGACAACAAGCGCTAATTTGGGAACGGCCTTAGCATTGTCCGGCAAAAAAGTTTGTTTAGTTGATACGGATATTGGATTGAGAAATTTAGATGTTGTGATGGGGCTTGAAAACCGAATTATTTATGATTTGGTTGATGTTGTAGAAGAACGCTGTAAACTTCAACAAGCGCTTATTAAAGATAAGCGTTTTGAATGCTTGTATTTGTTGCCGGCTGCGCAAACGAAGGACAAGTCTGCGGTTATGCCTGACCAAATGAAAAAATTGATCAACGAGTTGAAACAAGATTTTGATTACGTTTTAATCGATTGTCCTGCCGGAATTGAACAAGGTTTTAAAAATGCGGTTGCCGGAGCAGATAAAGCGATCGTTGTCACGACGCCGGAAGTTTCTTCAGTACGTGATGCTGACCGCATCATCGGCTTGCTTGAACAAGAAGAAATTGAACCGCCAAAATTGATTGTCAATCGAATTCGCCATCATATGATGAAATCTGGCGATATGCTTGATGTTGATGAAATAGTTTCCATTTTGGCGATTGATCTGTTAGGGATCGTAGGTGATGATGATACGGTAATTAAAGCATCAAACAGTGGCGAGCCCATTGCGTTAGACCCAACAAGTAAAGCTTCGATCGCCTTTCGCAATATGGCAAGGCGCATTTTAGGAGAATCGGTGCCATTGCTTCATTTGGAAGAAGAAAAAACAGGCGTATTTTCAAAAATGAAAAAGTTCTTTGGCATTAAATAATGGACAAGCCTGATATAAGAAGATGCTGTTTAATAAGTCCAAATAGATGAAGAAAAAGTTGAGAAGGCAAGTGATGGAAAGCAACTATTTCCATCACTTGCCTTTTTTTGTTTGGGTTGTCAGAGGTGTGGGTTTGGGTGCCAGACCCCTCTGGTGTACCATCTCTGGCACCGTCTCCGGCACCAACTGTGGTGCGGTGCCAGACCCC
>NZ_JABTTE010000070.1 GCF_013303125.1 Calidifontibacillus erzurumensis
TTCCTGAATAGAAACCTCTTTCTCATAATGAGGACGCTCCCGATCCGCCGCCATCTCCTTTTGTATCCATTCTGCCAGTTGAGAAAAGTTCTCCATGATTGGATAGGTAGTGAAGAAGTTATTTCTAGTGTAATGCACTTTCTTTTCCACGTTTCCCTTCTCATGCCCACTTGCTGGATTACACGCTTGCACTTCGAATCCATAATGGGCTTGAAATCGTAGAAAGGAATCGGTGTAGGTTCTTTCTTCCCCCTTCCCAATCGAAACAACAGCAGCTGCTAGATTATCAATTCTTATATAGGTCGGTACACCCCCTGCTTGATGGAACAAGTTCTTTAGTCCCTCTAAAAAGCATTCAGAGTTTTCAGCTGGAAGGGGGTAAGCAAACCCTGCATTACTATATGGGAAACTCATGATTAATAATTTAATATCCTTATAAGCACCATCCTTCACGACGGTCATATTTCCAAAATCCACTTGTGCTTCTCCAGGTGGATGTTCCAAGCGTTCGTATCTCTTCGTTTTTGCCTCTTTAATGAGGGGCTTTCGATGTTGAATATAATCGCATACCGTTCGATAAGATCCCTTAAAGCCATACTCTTTCTTTAAATCCTCATATATCTTTTTATTCGTTCTTCTATCTTTTTTCTTAAGCTTTAAATCTTCCTCTAACCAACAATCTACGATTTCCCCAAATTCACTATTGTACATCATTCCTTTTTTAGAAACTGGAAGTGATTCTAAAGGAACTTCTCCATCGGCA
>NZ_JABTTE010000071.1 GCF_013303125.1 Calidifontibacillus erzurumensis
GATTATATCAAAAGAGACCTTAACATCATCCAAAAACTAGCTGAGCAAAGTTCATTGACTCTTTTGAGTAAACAAGAATACCGAGAGCTTCTTGTGATTAAAGAACTATATCGGCAACAAGAAGAAATGCATCGTACAAAAACCCACCGCATCGATCATCGAATCGTTAGTATTTCCCAGCCATATGTACGGCCCATCGTCCGTGGAAAAGCGAAAGCAAATGTCGAATTTGGATCAAAAGTTGCCGTTAGTGTTGTCGATGGTTTTGTCATGGTTGAAAAGCTGGACTGGAACAACTTTAATGAAGGCACAACTCTTCAAGAGTCTATTGAAGACTATCGAGATCGCTTTGGTTTTTATCCTGAAGCTGTTTTGGCCGATAAAATCTATCGAAATCGAGAAAACCTTCAATATTGCAAAGAACGAGGCATCCGCCTTAGCGGTCCAAAACTCGGACGTCCTTCAAAAGAAGAAGACAAAGCTCAAAAGATTTTAGCCAAACAGGATGCTTCCGAACGAAATGCAGTTGAAGGAAAATTTGGTGAAGGCAAGCGTGCATACGGGCTTGGCCGTATTCGAGCACGCCTTCAAAAAACTAGCGAAACGGTTGTTTGCATCCAGTTTCTTGTCATGAATCTGGAACGCAAGCTACGCCTTCTATTTTTTCTTTTTTTCGGGCAGCTATTTTTACAAAGGAACATGGGTCAGTTTAAAAAATTGTAGACCCGTTCAGCAAACCCTA
>NZ_JABTTE010000072.1 GCF_013303125.1 Calidifontibacillus erzurumensis
AAAAATACATAGGCTTGCAGCTTATTTTTTACATTAATTGGAATTGTTTGTTTTCACAGAAGAAAGAGCGTTTTTCAGTCTATAACTTTCTCCTGTGAATGCAACGATATGGGCATGGTGCACTAAACGATCTACTAAAGCCGATGTCAAGCGATTATCCCCGAAAACTCGGTTCCATTGTCCAAACTCTAAATTAGAAGTGACAATCACACTCTTCTGCTCATAACAGTCTGCAATGATATGAAACAATAATTCTGCCCCTTGCTTTTGAAATGGGACATATCCAACCTCATCCAAAATGAGTAACTGGCACTTTTCGATTTGACGCTTTAATCGTTGTAATGTCCCTGCTTTTAAGGCAGCTTCAAGCTGCTCAACTAAATCTGCAACACGAAAGAAGCGGACTTCATATCCTCTTTCACAGGCCTTCAACCCTAACGCCGTACTTAAATGCGTTTTCCCTGTGCCTGGCGACCCTAAAAGCAATAAATTTTGTTTCTCTTTTAAAAAATGCAGGTCACAAATTGCTTCTTTTGTTGTTGTTGCAGGTAAATGAATACCATCATTCCATTCATAATCTTTCAGCCATTTCAGTTCTCTAAATTTTGCTTTCTTCATAAGTTTTGCTATT
>NZ_JABTTE010000073.1 GCF_013303125.1 Calidifontibacillus erzurumensis
CTTGTGGTCTGCCTAGCATCAACTTCAAGCATTAATACGTCACGAATAAATTGTTCTTTATTTTCAAAAGGGATCTCCTCGAACCTTTCGGCTACGTGGGCCAGATGAAGCACCTTGCATACTTCTTTTAATTCAATCATTCAGATACCCTCCCTTCATAAGAAGGGCAAAGCTGGTTATAATTTTCTAAATTGGTCTCATGATTCAGTAATATTCTAGGTGTATGATCTTCCTCCATTTTTTCTGGGTACATGGCTTGTTTGGCGTTTAATAAGCAGCCAAGCTCATGGGGAGTTCTTTCGAATCTACTCTCGTCTGATAAGACCTCATCGATATCGTTCAATGTATACTGATCTAACAATTTTTTTATCCCTTTCACACGACGCTTTGTCTCATTTGGTTTTTGAACGAGATAAGTCTGTACTTTTTTTGGTAAATGCTTAAAATGCCTTGAATACTTAACAGACCTAGGTTTCCTCTCCCAATCTTCAAGGATATCGGTCCAAGGGATTTCCCTCGTTTTATTCATGTAAGCTCGATAATCTTGATAAATGATTTCTCCGTTATCTGTAAAGCAAATAAACCGATCCCATTCTTTTTTTATAGGTACTCTCTGTTTGATATTC
>NZ_JABTTE010000074.1 GCF_013303125.1 Calidifontibacillus erzurumensis
GTTAGATGGATATGGTGCCGGCTAGAGGACTTGAACCCCCAACCTACTGATTACAAGTCAGTTGCTCTACCAATTGAGCTAAGCCGGCATATATTGTAATAATTAATATTAATAATGGTGGAGGATGACGGGATCGAACCGCCGACCCCCTGCTTGTAAGGCAGGTGCTCTCCCAGCTGAGCTAATCCTCCAGAATGCTTGGCAACGTCCTACTCTCGCAGGGGGAGGCCCCCAACTACCATCGGCGCTGAAGAGCTTAACTTCCGTGTTCGGAATGGGAACGGGTGTATCCTCTTCGCCATCGTCACCAAACATTCTATTTTCAAAGGACATGTTATATAGTATCAACTTTTATTATAAAAGTCAATACTTTTTTATTCCTTCAAAACTAGATAATCTTTTTTCATATTTACTGTGTATTTACTGTCCGATACTGGACTACGCTTTTCTTTTGTCTAGCTTCGGCTCCCAGCGACTTGTAAACTTCGCTCATCTCCTTTCGATAAGTCAACATCGGTTCGTTTCACTCACCGTGTTTCCTTTATCTCAGTCGATGCGCTCCAGTTTATCCGTCGCTAAGCGGTCGCCTACAC
>NZ_JABTTE010000075.1 GCF_013303125.1 Calidifontibacillus erzurumensis
GGTTCTTACGAACATTTGGTGAAGAAAGATGTCTGTATGTATCGAAGAATCATTGAAATTTTCTAAAATAATTATTTCCAATGATACAATACTCGCTTTTCAAGTAAATCAAGCTTAGCACGTCCGAACATCATACGTTTAATGAGTTTTAATCGATGAACATGGCCTTCTACTACTCCATTACTAAATGGAGTAAGAAATGCATGTTTAATCGCCTTCAAATCACTCTGTATCCGTAGGGCATATCTATATAAAGAGTTATTTTTAGAAGATAATTGTTCTTTTAACCATGTTAAAAATCTAGGATAGTCCCATTCATCACATGCTTTTCTAAAGTGTTGAACGGTTTCGTAAAATGGTTTGAGTGATGGATAATATTTAAAACATTGTTCAAGCAATTGAATTTCTTCACCAGAGAGATTTGATTTTAGTTTCCATATACATGAGCTTATTTTCTGTCGTGATATTCGATAGGGTTGTTCGAGAGATTTCTGTAATTTTCGTTCTTTTCGGATACTTTCAACTGCTATACGAACGCCTGAATACGTACCCGTATATCCTTGTTCACT
>NZ_JABTTE010000076.1 GCF_013303125.1 Calidifontibacillus erzurumensis
TACTTACATTTGGACAAAGGAAGGTTGGCTCTACCTAGCGTCTATCATGGATCTTTACTCTAGAAGATTACTGGGTTGGGCAATGTCTCACCGTATGACGAAAGAACTAGTGGTAACAGCATTAAAGCGAGCAATTGTTGCCCAAACACCTTCACCTTGTCTTATTCATCATTCTGATCGCGGCAGCCAGTATGCATCAACAGAATATCAATCTTTACTACGTCAATACGGAATGTTTACAAGCATGAGTAGAAAAGGGAACTGTTACGACAATGCATGTATTGAATCCTTTCACAGCATAATCAAGAGAGAATTGATCTTTCATGAAAGCTACGAAACTAGAGAGCAAGCAAAAAGAAGCATATTCGAGTATATTGTTAATTTCTATAATTCAAAACGAATTCATTCAGCCATTAATTATATGTCTCCGATTGCATTTGAGAAATTGTATTACAACCAAATAAAAGCGAACTAGCATATCCTCTTTATAAGATTGAGAGGGAACCTCTCAATCTTATAAAGAGGCCACCAAGCGAAAG
>NZ_JABTTE010000077.1 GCF_013303125.1 Calidifontibacillus erzurumensis
AGTAGATATATAGGTTTAGTAAAGGAATTGACTAATATAGATCTTAAAGCGAATGGTTATTTACGTTTATTTTCACTTTTTGTTAAGGTTTTAATCAAAGATTTCCTTAGAATAAAGTCTTGAATTGCTGGTCCCTTTAATGGTCTTTTTCCACCATTAACCTTTGACCAAACTTTGTCCTTATTATCAAAGTAAACAATAGTAGGATCAACAGGTGGTTTAATTAGAACTTCAATTATATATAAATCTGTTATTACTTCATTACTTTTATTAAAGACTTGGTGAAATTCCAGTGAATAAGCATTCGGTGATACAGCAGGTTGAACACAATCAGAGATTTTGTTATTTATTAATAACCTGATATTATCCCTTTCCTCCCTGTTTAATTTTACACCCTTTACAATTTGATCATTTGAAATACCAAATAAAATCCTTCCCCCACCATCATTTAGAAATGCTACTGTATACTCCACTATCTTTCCACTTATAATATCAGCAGGATGGTCATTA
>NZ_JABTTE010000078.1 GCF_013303125.1 Calidifontibacillus erzurumensis
TATGCCGGGGTGGCGGAACTGGCAGACGCACAGGACTTAAAATCCTGCGGTAGGTGACTACCGTACCGGTTCGATTCCGGTCCTCGGCACCAATTTTTAAATAATCTTAGTTTTGATAAACAAATTGAATATTGCGCCCGTAGCTCAATTGGATAGAGCATCTGACTACGGATCAGAAGGTTATGGGTTCGACTCCTGTCGGGCGCGCCATTAATTGTTTACGATCGGGAAGTAGCTCAGCTTGGTAGAGCACATGGTTTGGGACCATGGGGTCGCAGGTTCGAATCCTGTCTTCCCGACCATTTAAATGCAATTAGATTTTTGGGGGCTTAGCTCAGCTGGGAGAGCGCCTGCTTTGCACGCAGGAGGTCAGCGGTTCGATCCCGCTAGTCTCCACCATTTTTATTGATCTTTGAAAACTAAACAAAATGTCAAGCGTGCGGCAATGTTGAATGTTTTATTCAACTGCCAAGTCAATTTTTGAGTAAGGATTTTTAAC
>NZ_JABTTE010000079.1 GCF_013303125.1 Calidifontibacillus erzurumensis
ATCACGATCTAATACAAGACCGCAAGAACATTTATATATGCGTTCAGACAACGCAATTTCTTGTTCTTTGCCACAACAAGAACACTTTTTCGTAGATGGGAACCATTTATCTATTTTTACAAGCTGCTTCCCTTGTTCTTTTAGCTTGTATTCTAAGAAAGTAGTGAACATACCCCAACCGTTATCATGAACACTTTTGCCAAAGTTGAGGGCTTGAGACATGCCTTTCATGTCTAAATCCTCAATAATCACAGCGTCATAGGTTGTCGCTAATTCTTTTGACTTGTGATGGAGAAAGTTTCTGCGCTGATTCGCTGTTTTTTCATGCAGTTTAGCTACTTTTAGGCGTTGCTTTTCCCATCGTGCAGAACCTTTCTTTCTTCGAGAAAGAATTCGTTGTGCTTTGGCTAGCTTGTCTAAGGCTTGCC
>NZ_JABTTE010000008.1 GCF_013303125.1 Calidifontibacillus erzurumensis
ATTGAAAATCCTTACTCAAAAATTGACTTGGCCGTTGAATGAAACATTCAACATTGCCGCACGCTTGACATTTTGTTTAGTTTTCAAAGATCATCTAAATGATATGGTCATTGTTTGCGACACTTATATATTACTATGCCTCTTCACAGAAGTCAACACTTTTTATCATTAATTAAATCTTATTTTTCTGTTGTCTCAATAGCGACCTTAATAATATATCATGATTCAAAATACAAATCAACAATAAAATATATAGTTTTATTTCAACAAGGAAAATGTATACAATTTCAATTTGCCGCCTAATTCCCTTTTTAATGCACGATAATCGACGCAGAACATTTCTTCATGACACCTTGGAACAACTGTCAGGATAGCATTCACTCAAAATTACATAGATCAAATTTCCTTTAAAGCAAACTTTCAATTAATTTGCTTAATCCAAAATCTAAAAAGCGGAAACTTAGTGGAACTCTTATTTTCTAAAAAGAATGAATTTAAAAAGTTTCGTCCATATTAGCGAAGAAAGGCAAATATGGAAAATATAACAAAGAAATGCCTATAAAGAGCAACAGAGCACCATTAAATTCTTTATATTTCTCCTATTCAATTAGTTAATCAGATTAATTATTTCTAAAAATTCCGATTTTTTATTGGTAACGCTTTCAAAAACCTGGAATAAAATGTTATAATCATAATATACATTTATTAAACTTTTTTATTTAGAAAGTAATATAAAGGAGCGAATGAAAAATGATTAGAAATATAATAAGTTATGTAATCCCGTTCGCAGGTTTATTAGGTTTAATGTTTACTTTCTATTTTCTGGATAAAAATGTTGCACCTACGAAAGATGAACCAGAAAATTCATTAGAATAAGGAAGGCTGGTATTTCCTTAAGAAAATATTTTTTGACCAGCCTTTCCTTATATTTTTTTGATTAAAAAACTTGTTATTCATATTATTTTCTATATATAACATAAAATGGTCTCTTATCAGATTGACCGTTTTGACCAATTGCCTCCACTACAATAAATTGCAGGAGATTCTCTTTCCCATAAAAGAAGGTTGTAGACCATCCATCACTTTTATCTCGATCTATACTAATCAGTTTTCTATGTTCCCACGAATCTTGCCATGATTTATTTTTGACGGGTACAGTCCAAAATCTGACTTCCTTCGTATTAATTGCTTCTACTTCTATAAGTAATTCACCATTTGAATGTTGTCGTAATGTCACCCATTGATTAACCATCGGTACTGGACTTGTTTTAATATCGATCACTTTCGGATTTAAAACATTTTTTTCATCATTACTTGCTGAAAATTCAAAGGAAAATATGCAAAATATCGCCAAAGCCAATAATAATGAAAGAAATGACTTCATTTAACTACACACTCCTTTATGAACAGTGTTTAGTGTTATTTTACCTTACTGTCATTTTAAAATTCCTTTACCAAATTAATAATAATGATCGTTTATCCATATATAAGATACCTTTTATGACCTAAATTATTTATAGAAAAATAACAGCAATTGGAAGTTGTTTAGCCAGATTTAAACCCTTAACTTTAGTGCTTTACAATTTCATTTTTAGATATTAAAATGTTTAATGTGTTTAGTGAATAGGATTTAACTAAATTTATGGGGGCATAGCTCAGTTGGGAGAGCGCTTGCATGGCATGCAAGAGGTCGTCGGTTCGAGCCCGATTGTCTCCATTATCTTAAATGGTAACGTGATTGAACATCTTAGACCGCCTTTCTAAAAGGAAAGGTGGTCTTTTTTATTTTTTCATTGCATTGTTTCAGGTCTTGAAGGGCAATTTATGACGAAAATATTATTAAAAAACTTTGTATAAATTGACAGCATAAATCAAAAATATACAACATACCTAGAAAATAGTTTGTTTCCTCATTCATCCCAAAAATGATACAAAATATTGTATAAGATTACTTATTACATGTATCTAGTTCAGTCAATATTTTTGGAATGAATTCCTTTTATTTCCATGAAAATAAAAAAAAAAAACATTAAACCATATTTAAAGATTTATATTATTTAAGAAGAGGCTTCGGTTGAGCTAAAAGGTAGCCTTGACAGATATCTACTCCTAACAATTTTGCAATAGATAAATCTGTTTCATGTTCAATACCTGTTAGAATCACTTTTATACCTACGTGGTGAGCGTATTGAATAAGCGATTTAATCATCTGTTGTTTTTTATCTGAGCTTGACAAATTTCTTGAAAAAAATTGATCAAGTTTAATAAAATTTGGTTCTAATTCAATAATCATATCTAATGATGACCATCCTTTACCAATCTCATCTATAGCAATCAGATACCCAAGGTCTTTAAGTAGATTTATCCTTTCTTTTAGTAGCAAAAAATTCTCAACATAATCCGTATTGACAATTTCAAAAACAATCATTTGCCTTTTGCTGTTAAACTGCTTACTCATCTTATTTATAAAACTAGGAAAACTTTGATGCAATATCGTTGATGGAAATATATTAATAAACAAAAAGTATGTAATTAAGATTTCTTCATTAAAAAACGTTTGCAGCACTTTTGAAATCGATTTCGTTTCTAATTCAAAAAGTTTATTCACAATTTTTGCCTGCCGAAATATCATGTCCGCTTCCCCAAATTCTGAGCGCAAGTAAATTTCGGCACCAATTTTTGACCAATCTTTAGTATTGTATAAGGCTTGTGAATAGTGATAGAAACGATCTTCCTCGATTAATTTCTCCAAGGCTAATGTTGTACTCATTGTTTTTGCTCCTTTTGCACAGCGCCATTTTTAATAGATATTTTACCTCATTTGGATACTAAATTGTATATTATAAAAATATTCAAACAATTTATTATTATCTTTTATAGATTTTAGTAACCTCTTAAATTAAAAACTATTAAAACAAAGAAATCTATAGGAAAATTTGTAGAATATTGACGAAAAATACAATAAATGGGCCTTTATTCTAAATTGATAAATTTATGGAAAATATCCAACTATTCCAATTTATCTTTAAGAATATCCTAATATTTTCCAATATTCAATTCCTTCAATCACAAAATCAGGGGAAATTTTACAAATTTTCAATCAAACAAGTTTTTTTAATTTCTCTTGTCATACCATTCAATATGTACTAAAATAAGGTCATTATTATATTTTCCGAAAATTTCATACTTATTTTCTTATCCAGAGAGATGGAGGGATTGGCCCAATGAAGTCTCAGCAACCGGTCGAAGCAGACACGGTGCTAATTCCAATAGGTAGTTTAAGCCTTGAAGATAAGAAGAAAGTTTTCATACAAAGGGAGCCTTCTTCTTATGAAGGCTCCTTTTTTACCCTGATTTATTTATGAAAGGGCTGAAGAATATGCAAAAAAATCATTTAGAAACGATATTAGTACAATTAGGGAATAAAGCTGATCAAAAGACTGGGGCTGTCAATCCACCGATCTATTTGTCAACTGCATATCAGCATAGCGGTCTTGGCCAATCAACTGGTTATGACTACACCCGTACAAAAAATCCGACTAGATCGATTTTGGAAGAAGGAATTGCGCGTTTAGAAAACGGTGAACGTGGTTTTGCCTGTAGTTCAGGAATGAGTGCGATCCAACTCGTTCTTTCTCTATTCAGCGCCGGTGATGAATTGCTAGTTTCCGATGACGTTTATGGGGGGACTTATCGGTTATTTGAAAGTTACAAAAAGCTTTATCACTTAAAAGCAACCTACACAAATTTTGTTGATGAACAAAAAACGGAAACATTAATAAATGAAAATACAAAAGCAATCTTTATAGAAACACCAACAAATCCGCTAATGCAAGAAATCGATATCGAGAAACTTGCAGCTTTTGCTAAAAAGCACAGCTTATTACTAATTGTTGACAATACATTTTACACTCCTTATTTTCAGCAGCCGCTAAATCTTGGTGCAGATATCGTCGTACATAGCGCCACGAAATATATCGGTGGACATAATGACGTGCTTGCCGGTCTAGTCGTTGCAAAAGGGAAAGAAATCTGCGAAAAACTGGAATTTTACCATAATGCAATTGGAGCAGTTTTATCTCCTTTTGATTCATGGTTGCTTATTAGAGGACTAAAAACACTTCATTTACGGATGAAGCAGCATGAAGAAAATGCGAAAAAAATCGCATCCTACTTAGAACAAAGTCCATTCGTTACAGATGTTTTATACCCTGGAAAAGGCGGCATGCTCTCCTTTAGGTTGAAAGACAGCCAATGGGTGGCTCCATTTTTAGAAAATTTAAAACTTATTTCGTTTGCAGAAAGCTTAGGCGGAGTTGAAAGTTTCATTACTTATCCAGCTACTCAGACACACGCAGACATTCCGCAAGAAGAACGAAATCGACGAGGCATTTGTGACAGGCTCTTACGCTTTTCTGTTGGAATTGAAAACGCTGAAGATTTAATCGCTGATTTAGAACAAGTTTTCAAAACATTAGTATAGGAGGCTTGCGCCGATGAATCAATATAACGATCAAATTGAAACGAAATTAATCCACCGTCAAATTAGTGATGGTGAGTTGAAAACAGGTGCTGTCAATGTACCGATTTATCTTTCATCAACATTCCACCAATCTAGTTTTGATGAATTCGGTCCATTCGACTATAGTCGGTCTGGCAATCCAACCCGGCAAGTATTAGAACAAAAAATCGCAGAATTGGAAAGAGGTACGAAAGGATTTGCCTTCTCTTCAGGAATGGCAGCCATTTCATCAGCATTTATGCTTCTTTCTACAGGTGATCATGTGCTCATTACCGAAGATGTGTACGGAGGAACTTACCGTTTTATCACAAACATATTAACAAAATTTGGAATTGAGCATACATTTGTCGACATGACTGATCTAAATGCTATTGAACAGGCTATTCGCCCAAATACAAAAGTCATATATATGGAAACACCATCCAACCCTTGTTTGCGAATTACTGATATAGAAACAGTTGTAAAACTCTCTAAAGCAAACAATTGCTTAACTTTTCTTGATAACACGTTTATGACTCCTTTTTTCCAAAATCCTTTGGAACTAGGTGTGGATGTTGTATTGCATAGTGCAACAAAATTTTTGTCAGGTCACAGCGACATTCTTGCTGGTCTTGCAGTAACAAAAGATGAGGAACTTGGTGAAAGATTGGGATATATTCAAAATTCTTTCGGGGCAATATTAGGTGTTCAAGACTCTTATCAATTAATTCAAGGAATCAAAACATTAGGAATCCGACTAAAACAGTCCTCTGATTCAGCACAGCTTATTGCCAACTATTTAAATAATCATCCTTTTGTTGAAGAAGTTTTTTATCCAGGATTGCCTTTTCACCCTGGACGTGACATTCATCAAAAACAAGCGAGGGGATTTGGGGCAGTGTTGTCGTTCCGTTTGCCTAACAGGGAAGCTGCAAAAGCATTCGTCGAACATGTACGGATTCCTGTTTTTGCCGTCAGCCTTGGTGCTGTTGAATCAATTCTTTCTTATCCAACAACAATGTCCCATGCAGCTATGCCAAAAGAAGAAAGAGAAAGAAGAGGGATTACCGATGGGCTGCTACGTCTTTCCGTCGGCCTTGAACATGTTGATGATTTAATTCGAGACCTAGATCAAGCATTACAGAAAGCTCGACGTATTCATACTCCTGCATTTTAATGATAGCTTACAAAGGTTTCAGTCCGAATCTAGAACGGATTCGGACTGAGATGATTGTACTTGACTATAAGTAAAAAGGATGCTTTTTAGCTCTAGATAGAAAAACAGGCATTAAATATTTGTTTTAACGCCAGTGGAGTAACTCAATACTATTATTAAACAGACTGCAAATATTTATCTTCTTGGTCTTTTTGTTTTTTCATTAAAAGTTCTTTGCCTGCGATGCCTGGTTTTGTCATTTCATGGGGCTGCAAAATGACATTCAGTTCTTCCGCTGTTAGAACACCACGCTCAAGAACAATGTCCCTAACTGGCCGCTTTGTATCAATTGCCTCTTTGGCAATTGATGCAGCTGTTTCATAACCGACATGCGGATTAATCGCCGTAATGATACCAACGCTATGCTCAACATATTCTCGTAATTTTTCTCTATTGGCAGTAATGCCGCTTAAACAATACTTGCGGAAGACTGTGAACACGTTTGCCATAATTTTGATCGATTGAAGCAAATTGAAAACAATCACTGGCTCCATGACATTTAATTCAAATTGGCCTGCTTCACAAGCCATGCTGATTGTTAAGTCATTACCAGCAACTTGGAAGGCGCATTGATTAACAACTTCAGCCATTACCGGATTTACTTTACCTGGCATAATTGAAGAACCAGGTTGACGTGCAGGTAAATTAATTTCGTTAAAACCACAACGCGGTCCGGATGCCATCATCCGCAAATCGTTTGCAACTTTTGACATGTTCAACATGCAAGTCTTCAACGCTGCTGAAACTTCCAAATAACAATCCGTATTTTGCGTACCGTCAACTAAGTTTTCCGTACCTTTAATAGGCTGGCCGCTAAACTCTGCAATAAAACGAACCACTTTGTCAATATAATCAGGATCTGCATTTAAGCCAGTTCCAACTGCTGTTGCCCCCATATTCACTTCATACAAGGACTCGCGTGTTCTTTTGATGCGTGCAATATCTCGCTGTAACACTCTTGCATAAGCTGCAAATTCTTGTCCCAATCGAATCGGCACAGCATCTTGCAAATGAGTTCTTCCCATTTTAATAACATCATCAAATTCTTTAGCTTTTAACAAAAATTCACTATGAAGCTCTTCCAATACTTCAATTAGTTTATTCAATGTCGTTAATAGAGCCAAATGAATTGCCGTAGGAAATGCATCATTTGTTGACTGTGACATATTTACATGGGAATTTGGACTAATTACTTTATAATTCCCTTTTTGTTCACCGATGATTTCCAATGCGCGATTAGCGATTACTTCATTCGTATTCATATTTATTGACGTTCCTGCTCCACCCTGAATTGGATCTACAATAAATTGATCATGCCATTTCCCAGCAATAATTTCATCGGCAGCTTGGACAATAGCCATCGCAATTTTATAATCTAATTGACCGATTTCTAGATTAGCAAGGGCAGCACTTTTTTTAACAATGGCCATTGCTTGAATTAACGCTTCATCTATCCGATAACCGGTAATTGGAAAATTTTCAACTGCTCGCATTGTTTGTATCCCATAATAAGCATTTTTGGGAATTTCCTTTTCACCAAGAAAATCTCTTTCAATGCGAAACTGTACATTCGTGCTCATTAAAAAGCCTCTCCTTTTTTTATAATAAGATCAATAAAACTATATTAAAATATGAAAACCTTTTCAATATCATTATACTATTTTAATTAAATAAAACTACAGCAATTTTAATTATTTTTACCGTTTATAATATGTTTTAATTTTCAAAATAAAATGCTATTTTTATAAAATAATGGAAAAGTCGACAAGTCTGAAAATGTTAAACTGCATTTAAACCATATGTAAAAATTTACAATTTTAAAAGTTTAACAGATAATTGGATATTTATGGTAAGATTTTGTTATTTAGGGGGGAGCTCATCGGAAATTAATTCATACCTTATTCGATTTGCAGTCACAATAATAGTTATTTTTGGTGGCATTTTTACTATTCGATATTTTAAAACAGGGGAGCTTCTATTGGACCAAATCATTGGGGCTTTAATAGGTGTTATATTACTAATTGGAGCCTACATTTGGAGAAATATAAGAAAAAAAATGGATCAGTCGAAATAGTATAACGTGTTTTTTAAGAATAAAACTGTTCGTAACATTAAACTATAAAATTTACTAGTCCATCCAGTGAGGTCGTTGTTTAAGGAATTCAGTTCGGTTGTTAAAGGTTATCAAAATATAATTGACATGATAGAGTAATCATAAAACTGGTAAATAAACTTTAAGTTGGTTGGAATCAAGGTGGGCGCACCTTAATCCCGACCAACTTAAACTATATTTAACTATCAAATTTTTATTTCAGCGCCTCAAGCGCTTCTTCCCCAACATTTTCTTCCTTGCGAATGGTTGCTTGGGCTGCCGCAAGACGTGCTACCGGCACCCGGTATGGTGAGCAACTGACGTAATCCAACCCAACATTGTAGCAGAATTCAATCGAGTGTTTTTCTCCACCATGTTCGCCACAAATACCTGTTTTTAAGTTTGGCTTTGTTTGCCGTCCTAATCGAACACCGGTTTCAACGAGTTTTCCTACACCTTCTTGATCAAGGACGATGAACGGATTTTCAGGAAGTAATTTTTGAGTCAAATACATTTGCAAAAATTTCCCTTCAGCATCATCACGGCTAAAGCCAAATGTTGTTTGGGTTAAATCGTTCGTACCGAATGAGAAGAAATCAGCTTCTTCTGCAATTTGATCAGCAGTAAGGGCTGCTCTAGGAATTTCAATCATCGTACCGATTAAATAGTTAAATTCAAATCCAGTTTCTTCTTGGATTTGCATTTCAACTTTTTCAACAAGTTGACGCATCTCTTTTAGCTCATTAACATGGCCAACGAGCGGTATCATGATTTCCGGTTTTACATCAACACCTTTTTTCATCAATGTCAGAGTGGCATAAAAGATTGCTTTCACTTGCATTTCATATATTTCCGGATGTATGATGCCGAGGCGGCAGCCACGCAGACCAAGCATTGGGTTAAACTCAGCAAGCTGATTTACTTTTTTTAGCAGCTTTTCCTTCTCCACCAATTCATTGCTGTCTGGGGCAGTAAGTTTCAGTCTGGTTACATCAACTAAAAGCTCTTCTTTGTCAGGCAAAAACTCATGTAGTGGCGGGTCTAATAAACGAATCGTTACCGGCAAACCTTGCATCGCTTCGAAAATGCCTTCAAAATCCCCTTGTTGCATTGGTAAAAGCTGATCTAACGCCTCTTTCCTCTCTTCATCGGTTTCTGCTAGGATCATTTTTTGTACGATAGGAACGCGATTTGCATCCATAAACATATGCTCAGTCCGACATAAACCAATTCCGTTTGCACCAAGTTCAAATGCTTTTTTCGCATCTACTGGATTATCAGCATTGGCGCGTACTCCAAGTTTTCGCACTTCATCGGCCCACTCTAAAAGAAGTTTGAATTCATCAGAAAAAGTCGGGTCGATCATTGGAATTTCTCCGAGCATTATTTCTCCTGTACTACCATCGATTGTGATAATATCACCTTGGTTTACAGTTTGCTCGCCTACAGTAAATTGTCGTTTATCTAAATCAATTTTTATTTGTTCACATCCGCAAATACAAGGTTTACCCATTCCTCTGGCAACAACAGCAGCATGGCTTGTCATTCCACCCCGGCTTGTGACTACACCTTGTGCTGCTAGAATGCCATGAATATCATCTGGTGTTGTTTCAGGACGGACGAGAATTACTTTTTTGCCTTCATTGCCTAATACTTCTGCTTCATCGGCATCGAATACGACTTGTCCTGTAGCTGCTCCAGGTGATGCAGGTAAGCCTTTGGCAAGCAAAATACGTTCCACCGTATCATCAAGACGGCGATGCAAAAGCTGTGTTAATTGATCCGGGTCGATACGGAGCAGAGCAGTTTTTTTATCAATAATCCCTTCCTCCACCATATCTACTGCAATGCGAATAGCCGCTTGCGCCGTTCTTTTTCCTGTCCGAGTTTGCAAAATAAACAATTTTCCACGTTCGACCGTAAATTCAATGTCTTGCATATCAAGGTAATGCTGTTCAAGAAGATCGCATATTTTAGAAAATTGATTATAAACATCCGGCATTTCTTCTTTTAAAGCTAAAATTGGTTTTGGCGTGCGAATACCAGCAACAACATCCTCCCCTTGTGCATTTATTAAATATTCACCGTACAACACTCGTTCACCCGTTGACGGATTGCGAGTAAAAGCGACACCAGTACCAGAGTCATCACCCATATTCCCAAACACCATCATTTGAATGTTTACAGCTGTTCCGAGATGGTCCGGTATTTTATTTAGCCTCCGATAAACGATGGCGCGCTGATTATTCCATGATTCAAATACCGCTTGTATGGATAAAAAGAGCTGCTCTATTGGATCTTCAGGAAACTCTTTTTTTGTTCTCTTTCTAACAATCTCTTTATATCCTTTAATAACTTCCTGCCAATCTTCCGCTGTTAATTCAGGGTCGGATGTATAGCCTTTCTTTTTCCTAAACTCTTCTAGCAATTGTTCAAAAAAGTAAACGTCAACACCGAGAACGACATCTGAAAACATTTGAATAAAACGGCGGTAAGAATCATATGCAAAGCGGGGATTATTTGTTAAAGTTGCCATTCCAGCAACCGTTTTTTCATTTAAACCTAAATTCAGAATCGTATCCATCATGCCTGGCATCGAAAACATTGCACCGGAGCGGACGGAAACTAAGAGAGGATTTGAAGAATCGCCAAATTGTTTGCCTGTTTGTTCTTCAAGCTTTCGTAATGCCTGCAAAACTTGTACCCTAACATCACTAGAAATTGTTTTTCCTTCATTATAATAAGCATTGCAAGCTTCGGTTGTAATCGTAAATCCTAAAGGCACAGGCAAACCGATGTTAGTCATTTCTGCCAAGTTGGCTCCTTTACCGCCGAGCAGTTTTTTCATCCCAGCATTTCCTTCATGAAATAAGTAAACATACTTTTTCATCATAAAGAGCTCCTCCCTTTTTTTAAAATATCCAATATAGCATCAGCTGTTTCTTCGATCGCTTTATTAGAAACATTGATGATCGGACAACCAATTCGCTTCATGATTTTCTCCGCATAGTCTAATTCTTGGAGAATCCGCTCCATACTTGCATAATTTGCATCGGTTCTTAAGCCAAGATTTTTCAATCGATCTTTCCGAATTAAATTTAGTTTGTCTGGAGAAATAACTAAACCGACACATTTATGACGAGAAATTTGAAATAATTCTTCCGGTGGATTTATTTCAGGGACTAATGGAACATTAGCTACTTTATAACGTTTATGAGCGAGATACATCGAAAGCGGCGTTTTCGAAGTTCGGGATACGCCAATCAGCACGATGTCAGCTTTCAAAAGTCCCCGCGGATCGCGTCCATCGTCATATTTTACAGCAAATTCAACTGCTTCAATTCTTCGAAAATAATCGTCATCTAGCTTTCTCATGAGTTTCGGTTCATATCTCGGTTCCGTATTAAATTTTTTCATAAATGCTTCCATGAGCGGACTTAACAAATCTATTGCTACAACGCCTTCTTCTTGTGCTCTTCTGTCCAAATATGCTTTAAGCGAAGGGATAACAATGGTATAAGCTATAATGCTGGAACTCGGGTCAATCATTGCCATTAAATGATCAACATCTTCTAAACAATTTACATAAGGGTATCTTGAAGTTTCAAAAGAACCTCCATTAAATTGTGTAGCCACTGCTTTTACTACAAATTCTGCCGTTTCTCCGACCGAATCAGAAACAATATATACAATTTTTTTATCATCCAATGCTGCTCACACTTTCTCTATAATCTTTATATTTATTGTAATATAATTCAGATAATATGTAAGAAATGATTATGACAAAATGAGAAAATCTTTGGAAAACGTTGGGTGCTAAATTGATTTATTCTTATTTTCAACCATTTTAAAGGTAGATTTAATGGATGAAGGGATTTAGAATTCGTACCGAAAATCAGAGACAAAATACGAGTGCCAAAAACTGATTCTTTATTTTAAGAACTGAAAGAAAAGAAGATACTGAATACAAATTATTGAAATAATGATAGCAAAAATCAACTTCACGGTTCTTTGAAGTTGATTTTTCGCTTCATTCATCATATTTTTATGAAGCCAAAGATTTTGCTGAACGTTTTCTAAATTGATAGCGCAATAAATATTAGGAAGAGAACATTTATTCAACATTTAAAAAAGAATTTATTAATAAATTTATAAGATTTTGTGATAAAAATCACACCATTCATATTAATGATCAAGTTACATTTAAATTGTTAAATTTCTCACAGGAAGTGATTATCATGTGCTGCTCCGGAACTATCAATCATTATCAATCCTGTTTGCGTCTTGTCCCTATTTTTCAAGGAATGACAGATGATGAGATTCAAAAATTGCAGAAAGTAACAATAAGCCGTTGCTATAAAAAAGGGGAACTTATTTTTCAAGAAGGCGAAAGTTCTGATACCCTTTTCATTGTTCATCAAGGGTTAATTAAGTTATCGAAACTGAATGAAGAAGGAAAAGAACAAATTATTCGTCTTTTGTTTCCAGGAGACTTTTTTGGACAATTTGCTCTGCTGCAAAATAGCAACCATTATGCGAATGCAGAAGCTGTTGAAAAAACAACTGTTTGTTTAATAGATAAAATAGCATTTATTAAAAAACTTGGGAAAAACCCTATGATGGCGCTGCATTTTATTAACGAATTGAATAATCGTTTGTCTAGGGCTGATGAATGGATCAGTTTGTTAAGTCTTATGGAGGTTGAAAAGAGGTTGGCGCGTGTCATTTTGCTATTTTTTGAAAAAGACAATAGCAATAGCAACGAATTTACTTTGCCACTGACCAGAAAGGATTTAGCTTCGTTAATAGGAACAACACCTGAAACTCTGAGCCGAAAATTACTGTCATTTGCAAAAAAGAAGGTAATCACAGTAAAGCGGCACAGAGTTATTCAGGTATTAAATGTAGATCAGTTGAAACAATTAGCAGGGGGCTATTAAGCTTTCTTCATCAATTCAGTAATATTTATTTAGATATGGAAGTTTTGATTCAACAGGGATATTTATTCATTGATTTTTACTGCCATAATTCTAAAATGCTGCGGCCCTAATTCATTGATAATCGCATTCATTCCAAGTGCATTTAAAGCATTTATTAATGGTTGGGCCCGAAGCGGGACATGAATTTCAAAAATCGTCCCATTAGGGGCGTTTTTTACATATTCAATAATTTCTCCCCGAGGATGTTCGCCTCTTAAAATATTTTCACGTACATCGATAATCGCTTTATTCCCTTCCATTTTAACGTTAAGCATTTTTAAAACCTCCTATTTTTTCTTTTTATTATTCAGTAAAAATTCAATCACTGCATTAGCTTGAAGCGGCTTGCTGAAATAAAAGCCTTGGATCGCGTCACAGGCTGATTTTTTTACATATGAAAGTTGGTCGTATGTTTCTACCCCTTCAGCAATGACATTTAGATTAAGATCATGGGCCATGGAAGTTATCGCTGATGTCAGCGCTTTGCTACTCGGGTTCGTATCAATATCAAAAATAAAGGATCGGTCGATTTTCAATGTATGAATGGGCAGCCTTTTTAAATAATTTAACGAAGAATAACCGGTCCCAAAATCATCAATGGAAATATGCACACCAATGTCTTTTAACTGTTTAAGTACAGAAAGAGCTGAATCAATATCATGAATGACAACTCTTTCTGTAATTTCAAGTTCCAAGTTTTGCGGACGAATTGATGTTTCTTTAATAACTTCTTTAATTTTTTCTACCATATTTCTTTGCAAAAATTGCTGAGCCGATAAGTTTACAGCAACGCGCAAAGAATGAAAGCCTACTTTTTCCCATTCTTTAACTTGCAAACAAGCTTGTCTTAATACCCAATCTCCAATCGGCAATATGAGTCCGGTATCTTCAGCAATCGGAATGAAATCTGAAGGTGGGATATTGCCTAAATCAGGATGATACCACCTGAGCAATGCTTCAAATCCGATAATTTTTTCACTTTTTATGTCTAATTGCGGCTGAAAATGTAATGAGAATTCATCATTTTCTAAAGCCTTTCGCAAATAATTTTCAATACTTAGCCGTTCAAAAGCTCCTGCATTCACTTCAACTTTTGCTTTTTCATACTGATTTCTTCCTTTTTTCTTTGCTCTGTACATGGCGGAATCTGCATTTGTCAACAATACTTCCTCGTCATCTCCATCAAACGGAAAAAGGCTAATGCCGATGCTCGCTGAAATATGGATTTCAATTTCACATAATACAAATGGTTTGGAAAAATCAGAGATAATCATTTGGGCTATATGTTCAGCTTCTGTTTCATTTTGAAGATCTTGCAGAATGCAGACAAATTCATCCCCGCCCATTCTAGCAAGGATATGCTCGTTTGCAATCTGTTTTTTCAACCTTTGGGAAGCTTGTTGCAATAATAAATCTCCGTAGGAATGACCTAACGTATCATTGACAAATTTGAAGCGGTCAAGGTCGATATAAAGCACAGCAAATCGTTTATCATTTTTTTTAGATATATGAAGAATTTCTTTTAACTTCTTTTGCAATAAATATCGATTAGGGAGCTTTGTCAACGGATCTAGCCCATTTTTATGAAAACTGGAAAAAGTAACGATTGCATTTGTAACCTTGCCGAAATTGTTTTTAATAGGATTTATTAGAACTACGAAGGTTTCCCCATTTATATCAACTACACCTTGCCAGTTTTCAGTCGGTTTTGCGCAAAGATTTAATAATTTATTGAAGTTCTTTCCTACTACTCTTTTTTTAAGAAACCCACTCATTTTTAGAAACGTCGTATTGGCAAATCGAATTTCTCCATTGCTGCTTATGATCAACACGCCATCATTCAAATGTTGAAGAGCTTCTTTATATAAATTGCTCGGTGCTTCATTCCTCTCTTCCAATTTCTCAACGACCAAATGCCTCACCTCCGCTTTCCTGTGGCTTCATCATACAATTCCAACAAAAGGTAGTCATTGATATATATCAAGGTTTTTATTTTTCAAATTTCCCATAATAAATGTGATGTCCTCTTCACCAGTAGAAGAGATTAAGGGAGTGTATCATTCATGAATTTGTTCACTTTTGAAGATATGAAAAAAATTAACCGCAATACGTTAGGCAATTTCGTACCTTTAGAACTTTTTCGTTCAATAAGGTTAATTGGTATGTACCAGGGGCTTCCAATGCGTGGAAAAAATACAACAATTACCGTTGGCCGTAAAATCGGAGAAAGTATGAATGCTTCATCACTAGAAGAAGTACTCGGGCTTTTTGAGCAATTAAAAATTGGCATTCCACATATTATTGAGCAAAATGAAAATGAAATCCATATTGCGGTTGAGGATTGTTTTTGCGAAGGCCTTCCCGTTCATGTAGGAAACATGGTTTGCGATTTGGAAGGAGCCATACTAGAAGGAGCATTAGCTAACATATATGATGGGAAAATCCATGTTCAAGAGGTAAAATGCAATGTAAATGGCGATAAAAATTGTGAGTATAAAATCACGTTTATCAAGTAAAATTAACAAATTGGAAAACATTGGAGACAGGCATCTTACAAAAAAAAGGGATGCCTGTCTCTTTCCTTACAGCTCTATTAAAGTTGATTAATTTTAATGTCCAATGAACTAACTTGGGATACTAGCAGCTCCTCATATTTCTTTTGAGCTAGCATATTTATTTCCTTTGATTCTGCTTTAGGATTTGCTTTTTTCACATTATCGATCATATCTTGTTGAACTTTTGAAACTAAAACGATCGCTTTATGTTGCTTTTCTTGAATAGCCCAAAACTTTTCTTCACCGAATTCTTTTATCATCTGTTGGGCAACAGGGCTCGTTTTGTACATATTTTTTGTCTCATTCAGTTTTGCAAGTATTTCTCCCTCTGAAGCTGTATGTCCTTTTTCTTCAGCAAGCAAAGCCATAGCCCGAAGTCTTATAATTTGTGTTAGCAAAGTACTTTTATTTTTTGCAGCTTTTTCTTGTGCATCCCAATATTTCATGGCTTCTTCTAATTCTTTTCCTTTATACTTCGCTTTGTCTGCTTCACGGTACATCGCTATTTGAATATTGTTGATAAATTCATAAAACTCAAGATCCTCAGTTGTTATTTCATCGCCATTAATTATTGCTACAACACCTTCCGGGAATTCTGCAGCAGAAGCTTCTCCTTTATTTACAGTAAAAGTTACTAGTTTCTCTTCTGTATCAGTTCCATTTGAAATTAATAATAGTGCCTGCCAATCCCCTTCCATTGGCAGTGTCACTTCACCCGAATATACGCCTTCTTGTTGTTCTTTTAAAGGAATTTCAATCGTGCCGTGATCCATTTTTTCCATTTCAAAACTAGCTTCCACTTCAAGGCCTGTTTGCGGTTTGTTTCCTTTCGTTATTTTGAATGATATTTTCGAAGCTTTCTCAGGAATAAACGTTGGTACATCGGCAATTTCAACATCATAAGAAGATCCACCACAACCGGAAAGGACAAATAATCCCATTAAAAAAGCTAAAATCTTTTTCATGCTAATACTCCTTCTTTTAAAATTTTTCTTTCAAAATCTCCAACGGTAAATTTTTCAATTTTTCCATCTTTTAAATAAGCAACATGGGTGCATACTTGTTTAATTTCATCAAGATGGTGCGACGACAACAATACCGTCTTATTTTGCAAGTCTTTTAAAATCGATAAAATTTCAATTCTGCCAATCGGATCCAACCCGCTTGTAGGTTCATCCAAAATTAAAATCGGGGTATCGAAATAAAGCATCACACATAGTCCCAGCCTCTGCAACATCCCTTTAGAGTAGCCAACCACTTGTTCATTTCGATCTTCCCAAAGACGAACAAGCTTTAATTTTTCTTCAATTTTTGCTTCATCAATCGTTCCGGTTTCTAGTGATGCGAAAAATCGTAAATTTTCTTCCCCTGTCAAATGGGGATATAACTGAAATTTTTCAGGCAAATAGGAAACCGTTTTTTTCCATCCTTTTTTTTGTACCGGAATGCCGTTTAAATAAATAGATCCTGTTTTTAGCGGCAACAAATCTATCATTAGATGGATCAATGTTGATTTTCCAGCACCATTCTTGCCGACTAGCGCACATATTTCGTTTTTCTCAATATGAAGATTAACTGAATCAAGCACCTTTTTTTTGCCGTAAGAATGCGACAAGTCGCGTATTATAATCAAATTTTTTCACCCTTTCCTTTTCAGTAGGACGCTCAAACCGAATGAAAGTGCCACCCAAAACAAACAATCAATGACTAAAAATAAAACCGGCGACGCCCAAACCATTTTCTCCATCAGGCGTGACATATGATCGAGCGAAAAAACTCCTAAAGATGTTTCTAAATAAAATGGAATCGTATGAATCGGGTCTAAAAAATAAAAGATTGAAAATAATTGAACATTTTCGTAAGACACCGTTGGCAATAAATATAAAAATAACAAATCTACTAAATAAACGAAGAAAAACCATGTAAAAATATTTGCACCGATCAACTGCATCCTTGTATTACAGATGCTTCCTAAAAAAATACCAATCTGATTGAAAATAATGAGCAAAAATACAATTGATAATAAGAAAGAAATAAAATAATGAACATTAAAATGGAAGAAAATTGTCATAAAAATTGCAAAAACGAAATACCAGAGAGCAAAAACTCCTAAAACAACAGCTTGAACAGCCAAGCTTTTCTTATATAAAAAACTTTGAAAAGACTCTTTCTTTGTCGTTAATATCATTAAAGTTTTTAATTCTTTTTCTTGAATAATTGAAAATGAAGCGATAAATATGCTTAATAAAGGTAAAATAAACATATTCATTTCAAATAATGATAAAAGAAAAACGGTAAAGCCATGTTCGGTTGGCAATGAGCGGCCTTCAAGCAATATAAAAAACGATAATAAAACAATCATCGAAAGCGCTAGCCAAATTCCTTTCCCGCGTGACTGTTCCTTCCATTCTTTCCAAATGTAATTCATTGTGCTCTTCTCCTTATGATTTTCCAGTAAACCAAGCATCCAGCTGATAGTAATAATGCAAAGCTCAAGTAAGAAACATTCATTCCCGATGGTCGATCCTTGTGTACAACTGGATAAGGATCGGTAACCATCACTTGTTTTTTATTTAAAACTTCATTCATTTTTTCATAAATTTTAATCGCAGGGCTTTTTAAAAATAAATAAGCCAATTCATTTTCTTCGACTAATTGATATAACGAAGATCTATATTCAACAGGATCATCGCCAATTCCATTTTGATCTAAATCAAGCACCGGAATTGTATTGCCCCAATCATTTCCACGTTCATGTTCAAACCATTGATTTTTGTCTTTTCCGCCTAAAGTGAGAACAGCTGCAATATTATTTGTAAATTTATTGCCGCTAAAAATTTGTCCTGCGGAAGAAGACCAAATTTCGATACCAATTTGATTTTGTAAAAATTCGTTATCTTTTACGATTGAATTTTGTGACTGATCAAAAAATATTCCACGTTGATTTTGAAAAAAGAAATTATTTTTAATTACCGTATCATCACTTGATTGCATTAATAGGCCGTACGATCGTGTCCCTTGATTTAATGTAAATTGATTGTTTTCCAAAATGGTTCCTTGCGATTCCATAATTGCTGCGCCACCAATATTGTAGCTAAACACATTATCATAAAATTCGTTATGATGAGAGTACATGTAATGTAAGCCGTATCTTGTATGTTTAATATTGTTTCCTTTTGCAATGTTTTCATTGGAATAGTCAAAATAAATCCCATCTCTTGTACCTTCAACATAATTGTTAATCAGTTCATTTTTATTTGAATAATACAAATGCAAGCCGTTTCCTTGTCCACCGATCTCACCATTTTTCATTCCGATAACCGTTACATTTTGGATTTTATTATTATGAGCTTGGCTTAAATATACACCGTGAAAACAATCGGTAATTTTTATATTTTCTACGGTATTACCCCCTTCCATAAGCTTAATCGCTGCATATTCTTCTCCTGAATTTCGGTCTTTGCCGCTATTTGTAACCGTTAAGTTTTTCAATGTTACGTTGGAAGCGTTCACAGTAATGACATTACCTTTTCCTTCCCCTTTAATAATGGTTTTTTCCGTGCCAATGATCGTAATTGGAGATGAAATAACGATGTTGCCTTCATATGTTTTTCCTTCCAGCTTTAAAACTCCATTTTCCGGCGTTTGATCTATTAAATGTTGCAACGTTGTTTCAGCAAAAGTAATGCCATTTGCTGAAAACAACGCAAAAGAAATAATAAAAAAATATAAAAACTTCCTCATTGTGCTCGGTCCTTCCAAAGAGGTATGATCATTAAAATAAAGGCAAGGCCAATAATAAAAGTACCTGTTGTAAAATAGCTATTTGTAACAAAATTAGCAATCGTATTATGACCTAAAACAGGAGGAACAAAAGGATCTACATCGATCGGAGCACTAGGGTCCAAGTTTGTTCCATAACTTTTTAGCCAGCGGTGAATATCATAAACTCCCAAAATACCGCCGATGACAAATAATCCAAGTAACCCATACAACAATTTTTTATTGCGGACAATTCCAACAACAAGGGTAATGATAGCAAATCCACCGATCAAATATGGCAAGTAGTTCAATTCAGGAAAATTTTCTTCACTAAATTCTTTCATGCCGATATAATGGTTTAATCCATTAATAATTGCTACATCATTTTCATTTTCCAATTTATACGGGTATACAATAATATCTAACCCTTCCGGATACTGCGGTGCATAAAACTTCATTCCCCACCAAGGAAAGAAAATAGAGAGAAATAATAACCCCGCAGCAACAATTAATAATACCATTGAAGGTACTGAAAGTTTTTTTGACATCTCAATCCCTCACAATTTTTAGAAAGAGGGGAGTACTTTTTCAGTACTCCCTCTATTTCATTAATTTTTTGGTTTAACTAACAAATATCCGCTCATTTCTTGGTGTAATGCAGAACAGAAGTTTGTACAATATAACGGATATGTTCCTGCTTTATTTGCTGTGAACTCAACTGTGCTTGTTTGACCTGGCTGTACTTCAATGTTCAAGTTGTATTGGTTGATGGCGAAACCGTGTGTAATATCTTCATCAAAGTCAATGTTTGTTAAGTGTACAAATACTTTATCGCCTTCATTAACTTCAATGACATCTGGGCGTTTTGCCTTCGCATCAAAGATAAATTTTGAACGCATTGCGATACCGTATACATGTACTTCATTGCCTTTACGTTCAATGCGAGTTTGGTCTTGACTATAAACGGCGTATGGATTGTTTGGATCTTTATCATATACTTCAATCGTTTTAATCTTGTCAGCTTTAATCATTTGTGCATAGTGCGGCTCTGGATTTACAGGTGCTGATTGAATAACTTCCATTTTTGGTCCTGATAAGTCAATCAACTGCATAGATTCTGGATGTGAAGGACCGACAGATAAATAAGAGTCTTTAGCAATTTTGTTTAGAGCAACAATATATTTGCCATCAGGTGATACAGTGTCACCTTCCGCTGCAACTGAGTGACCTGGTGAATATTGAACTGGAACACGGTCTAATGTTTCACCAGTATTTGGATCCCACTTCACAATTTCTGAAGAAATGAACATTGTTGTATAAGCCATTCCTTTATCATCGAATTGGGTATGAAGAGGGCCAAGGGCGTTTTCTGGGTTCACTTCACGTTCCATTACAGATTCATAATTTAAGATTGGAATTCCATATTTTTCACCAGAGAATTCTTGATTTTCAATGGCTTTAAATGCTTTTTCAAAAGAGAATACTGTCAATGCTGGCGCAAGTTTTCCTGAAGCGATAAATCTTGTACCATCTGGCGTTACGTCTACACCGTGTGGTGATTTAGCAACCGGTACTAAATAAATACCGCCCTTATGTTTACTAGGGAAAATAATTTTTTGGCCATTTACTTCTTCATATTGGCCTTCAGCTACCATTTTTTCTAGCTCTTTCCAGTTAAAGAGAACGATAAAGTCACGGTCAGCTTGAGATGCATTTATCTCTAGATTTGTTGTTGCTTCTTCTGTATTATAAGTAGTGACGACTGCCCAACCATGAGAAGGTCCTTTACCAGCATCTGATAGGTCATAGCTCCAAGGTGGAAGAGCAACTTGCCATGCTATGCTAAGCTTTTCTTTTTCTTCGTCAAATTGTACGGCACTCATTACACCATAATATTTAGAGCTATACTCATCCAAAGATGCATAAGCACTGCCCAAAGGTACAGAGAAACGTGTTGGCAAGAACATGTACTCTGTATTTTCAGTTACGAACATTGCACAGTGCGGGCCACTTGTGTTGGGCACTTCAATAATATCTTTAACTGTAAACGTTTTTAAATCCATGACGGCTGCACGGCTATTAGCTACGTCAGTAGCAAACATCCATTTTCCATCATAATCGCCGTTTGTTTCAGAAAATGCTGGGTGGTGAAGGTCGCCCCAAGTATAGTCGCCCAATAATTCTAAAGATTCTTTAGACCAGCCCCAGCCCGTTGCTGAATCTTGAGAGAATACTGGAACAGTCCGAATATGACGCATGGATGGAACACCATAAATAAACATTTGGCCAGAGTGTCCACCTGATGCGAATAAATAGTATTCATCTTGTTCGCCAAATGGTACATAGACCTTTTCAGCATTTGTTTTTGTCGTTGAGGATGTGTTTGCATCCGATCTCGGTCCAACATCTGTTGATGCAAAAAAGACCGTTGAAGCTAATACACCAGCAACTAAACCGGTGACTGCAGGAATAATTCCTTTTTTCATAAAATGCACCTCCTATTATTTTTCACTAGCAATTTTTAACGCTTCTACAATTTGATTAATTTCATCGTCTGTTAATGGATTGCCGCCCATAACTGAAGACATAACGGCTGTTGTTGGCTCTTTCAAAAATTCATTGATTGGTTTGCCATGTTTGTCTTGAACGTTAGCATATGCTTGGGATAAGTCTGGGCCTGTTGTGCCGCCTGTTAGGCCAAGTTTTTCAACAGAGTGACAAGCAAGACAACCTTTTTGGCTAATGATCTCTCCTTCAGCAGAAACTGCTGTTGCTCCTCCAGAATTAGATCCCTCCGATTCATTTGTAGCTGGCTCATTTCCAGCATTATTTGCTTCTTCAGTTTCAGCTGGAGTTGGAGCTGCCACGTCATCCGTTCCTTTCATTGTTTGACTAACTAAGTAACCTCCACCAAAACCTATAAGAGCGAATACTAAAAAGATAATGATTGCATTTTTCACACTGTCCCCTCCTTTCAGATCATCGTAGGTGTGATACATTTCCAATCTTAATCTTTAAAAACAAAAACACGCGTGATATCCATCACGCTTTGATTAAATGTCAAAACTCTTTCACAATTACTTCACAAGATGTTCACAATGACAAAAAAGTGTATTTAAAATAAAAAAAATTAGCTTCCTAATGGAAACTAATGAAATTAGTGGGTAAGTTGTACATTAATTTCGAGAAAAAACTTCCATGAGCTTTTAACCACAATTCGAGCATGAAAATCTGTTGTCATTGCTGTATTTTCACAGTAAACAACCATGGGCTTTTGCTGACAATCCTCCTTTTTTTCATATAAAAAACAGCGAATTGGAGACCTCACTAGTTTCTCAATCCGCTGTTTTTTTGGACAAGGTTGCCTAATGAAAAATTTAATTTTATTTTGTCAAAGCTTTTAAATCTGAAATAATTTCGTCATACGGAACATCTAAGCCATTATAGCCTTTCACTATGATGCCATCTTGATTTATTAAATAGATTTTCGTACTGTGTAAAAATTGGTCGCTTCCCGGATCTGCTTCGGCAGGCGCTTTGAAAGCTTTTGCCAAATCTTTTATTTCCTCTTCGGTATATCCTGTAAGGAAATGCCAATTTGAAAAGTCTGCTTGGAATTTACCAGCAAATTCTTTCAGCGTTTCTGGTGTATCCCTTGAAGGATCGACACTGAACGATACGATTTGTGCATCAATTTTTTCTTCAGCCATTTTTTGTTGCACTCTTGCCATATTGGCTGTCATCGGTGGACATGCGGTATCGCAATTCGTAAAAATAAAATTGGCAAGCCAGACTTTTCCTTTTAAATCCGCAAGACTTACTTGCTTTTCGTCTTGATTAATATACGAAAAATCTTTCATCGGCCAATCGTAAGTTGCTTCAAACTTTGGCTTGCCGCAAGACGATAAAGCTAATAAAGAAAAAATCATTGCAAATACCATCGCTTTGAAGCGCCATCTTTTTTTCTTCATTTATTCTTTTTCCCTCAACTTTCATTTATTTTTACACTTTACATATTATATCAAAATGATAGAAGATTATTTGAGTAAATTGTGAAAGTTATCTATTAAAATAAAATTTTACAAATCGAGAGAAAACAGCTTTGTTCTCTTTAGACAAGTGAAAAGAGGCAAGGGAAGGAAGTGAAAAATTCCTATCGCTTGCCTCTCTACTATTTTGGTGAAAAGACTATTTATCATTTTTTCCTAATACGATGCCAGTTTTATCTAATTGATGTAAAATCTCTATTTCTTCACTCGTTGGTTCTGGGAAATAGCTCCAATTCGGGTCAATTTCAATTTCGAAACTACTATTTTCTTTAACATCGTCTAATGTAACACCTTCGTATAGATGTAGGAGCTTCATCCGCTTTGTTTCTTCTGAAAATCCATAGATTCCAAGTTGAGTAATGACACGGTATGGACCCGTATTTTTTGGCAATCCATGTTTTTCACGTTCTCCCGGGCCTGAGAAATAGCCTGGACTTGTAAAGAAATCTAGCTTTTCAACAAATTTACGTTTATCTTGGCTCATTAAAATAATATTCCGCCAGCAAAACGAAGCGATATCAGCACCGCCGCCGGAACCTGGCAGACGCACTTTCGTATCTTCCCATGTTCCGATTAATGTAGAGTTTAAATTTCCATATACATCAATTTGAGCGCCCCCTAAAAATCCATATTCAATAAAGCCAGCTTGAGCTAAACTCATGACATAATCCATGGAACCAACGATTACACCATTTTCATAAGTCATTGATTCACTAACTTGAATAGGCAAACGCTCAGTCGGTTGGCCGCCGATTCCGCCGCCCTCATAGATTGTTAATAAACCTTTAGCATGTGTTTTTTGGGCAAAAACCGCTGCTAAAAGAGGCATTCCTGTACCAACAAACACACTTTTATCATCTTCAAGAACTTTTGCAGCTGCAATAATCATTCTATCGGCAGCTGTAACTTTATAATCTTTCTCAATGGCTGTTGTCATTTTAACGCACCTCTCGTAGAAACTGTTGGATGTGGAATCGTTCTGTTTTCAATATTTTCAAGCTCTCTTAATTTTGCGATTCCTCCAATTTTTTCTAAGTATTCATAATGATCTTTTGTTGAACGTATAAATTCATCTAAATATTGTTGGACGCCTTCATCACTTGCTGAAGCTTTTAACCATTTCATCCAATGTTCTTCATCGAATGAATATAAATATGGAACTTGATTTGGATGGGAACCATATGGAACTTCAACAACGGCATCGACTACGAAAAATGGAATTTTAGTTAAGTCCGGACGTTTTTGAATTTCTTCCTCCGGCACAATTTTTTCAGCAGTAACGATTACTTTTTTAGCTGCATGTGCAAGATCGACATCAAGAGTAATATTTCCATCGATTTGGCAGTTACCATACTTGTCCGCACGGTGGACATGGATGATGGCTATATCAGGATAGCAAGCTGGCAAAAGATTTATTTTTTCACCAGAAAATGGATCCTCAATCACTTTTGCACCGCTATAATGAAGGGTATCTGTGCCTAGCGCTGTTCTTGTAGGAAAGAATGAAATTCCTCTTGCAGCCGCTGAGAAGCGCCATTGGAAACCTGCATTTGTCATTTCTGATAAAATTTTTAAAGAACCATTTTTTACGGCGCGTCTTGAAGCTGGACACAATCCGCGCACTTCATCACCGAATCCGTATGCGATTTCCGCTTTTGTAATTAAGCCTGCAGCGGCCAACAGCTGCCAATCATGTTGTGAACCTTTAGCAGCAACTGTCAAATCCCCGATGTTTTGGCGAATAATTTCGTAAACAGCAGCCATTGGATTGCGAACAGATCCTAGTCCGCTAAAAACGATGTAATCACCTTGATTGACGTAATTTTTTATTGCTTCTTTTAATTCCGTTCTTTTATCATATTTTTTTGCTGATTTATGTTGACGACGGTATTCTCTTATTTCATCGGTTGGTGCCCAGCCATATAAATAAAGGTTTTCAGCATTTGCATTTTCACTCATCTTACAGTTTTCTCCTTTCACCTAGATTACTGGGAATTTCTTAGCGGTCTGACCATACCGGCTGCCTTTTTTCTAAAAACGCACGAATTCCTTCAACCGCATCTGGTTTTTGGCTGTTTTTCACCATAATTTCTGTGCTATAAGATAAAGCTTCAAAATCATTGTTTATTTCCAGTTGTCTATATAATTGTTTTTTGCCCGCTTCTAAAACGTAAAGGCTATGGCGTGCAACTGAATTAGCAAATTTTAATGTTTCTTCATCTAATTTTTCATGCGGAACAACGCGGTTGATTAGTCCATGAATTTTTGCTTCTTCCGCAGAAATAAAATCTCCTGTAAACAAAAGTTCCGCTGCTTTTTTCCGATCTAAATTTCTGCTAACAAATACAGCTGGTGTATGGCAAAATAGTCCAATGAATGGACCAGGTGTTGCAAATTTAGCCTGCTCGCTTGCAATGGCTAAGTCAGCGGCTGCAACTAATTGGGCTCCTGCTGCCGTTGCAATGTCATGGACTTTCGCAATGACAACTTGAGGAATCTCTCTAATAGTTTTCATTAATACTTGGCACTCATTAAATATTTGTTGAACTTCTTCCTCTGGTGCGCCATCAATCTCCCGTAAGTTATGGCCGGAACTGAATACCTTTCCAAGAGCTTGGATAATGATGACATTCACTTTTCGCTCTTCGGCAATCCGTTTTAATAAACCATCTAATTCTCGAATGAGTTTTAACGATAACGCATTGCGCTCCTTATCATTATTTAATGTAACAGTTCCGATTTTTCCATTTTCTTCATACAAAATTAAACTCATAGTAATCATACCTTTCAAATTAGTTTAGTTAGTTTAAAAGGGCGACTAACCCCTGTGATCACATTTAAACCTGTAGGTGCCAGACCCCTCTGGTGTACCATCTGCGGGCGGGTGCCTGACCCCTCTATGGCACCGTCTCCGGCACCATCTCCCGTGCGGTGCCTGACCCCTCTATGGTACCGTCTCCGGCACGATCTTTGTATGGGTGCCAAGACCTCTTTGGTCGCACTGCTAGGGGCCAGTGTCTGACCCCTATAGCAGCACTATTGGGGGAGAGGGTCTGTTCTCAGATAAATCAAAAGTGGCCTTTCCTAACTTATAGATAAGGAAAGACCACTCACTCGTTAAAAGCCTTTCACTTATCTTGCTGTTTACTGATACAGCAGGAATTGGCACCTTCCATCTTTTTATAAAGAAGATTGGGGTTGCCGTGGATTCATTGGGCCTTTCCCTCCTCCACTCTGGATAAGCAATCAAGCAAATATTCATTTTTAAATTATGGAACTAACTTTACCACCTTTGCTTTCCTTTGGCAACTAGTTTTTTGAAAAAAATAAAAAATTATAATTTTTCATATAAATCTTATTGACAAAGTATGCTTTAAGGACGTAAAATCACAAACATAACAAAAAACAAAATATTCAAAACAAAAACCTTATCAAGAGAAGGGGAGAGACTGGCTCAATGATCCTTCAGCAACCTTGCAATATTGCAAAAGGTGCTAATTCCAGAAACAAGTCGAGTGATTTTTCACCGGCTTTGTTTGAAGATAAGGAAGAGATGTCAATCATAACCTCTTCCTTATTTGGAAGAGGTTTTTCGTTTTAATAAATTAAAAAAAAAATTAAAAAAGGAAGGACGAATGAACATTATGAAAAAGAAACTTGTCGTACTAGGAACAGCATTATCACTAACTGTAGGACTAGTTGGTTGTGGTCAAAGCGCGACTGAAACAACTAGTACATCAAACCAAGCCGAAAGTCAGCAACAAACAGAAAATAATGAACAAACATTAGTCGATTTCGCGATCGGCCATTTGCCAACAACTGGTCACAGCTTGTATTACATCGCGAAAGAAGAAGGATTTTTTGAAGAAGAAGGATTAAACGCCATTTTCCATCCATTTTCCAATAGTGGTGAAGGAATTACTGCTGTAACCGCAGGTAAATTAGATGTTGGAACATTTGGTACACCAGCACCATTAACATTTGAAGAAAAAGGAGCAAAAATTGTATTCCTTGGCGGCCAAATGGGTACAGGTGCAGGCGTAGTATCAAAACCGGATTTGGCAGAAGACTTAAGAGATATTCAAAATTTTAAAGGCAAAAAAATAGCCACTGTAAAACTCGCAACAGGAGATGTCGTATTGCGTGGAGCTTTATATGACGCAGGTATCGATTATGAAAAAGACTTAAAAATTATTGAGATGAATTCACCTGCTGATGTTATTGTTGCAGTTAAAAAAGGTGAAGTAGATGCCGGCGTTGTTTGGGCACCGTTTGTGGAGAAAGCAAAACAAGAAGGGCTTGAAATCGTCAAGTACTCTCAAGAGTATTATGAAAACCACGTTTGCTGCCGTATTATTGCTGATGAAACAAGATTTGATGAAAACTATACAAACTATGTAAAATTCTTAAAAGCTATCATTAAGGCTGAAAGATTTGAAAAAGATGAGAAAAATAAAGAAAAAGTAATTGCAGATATTAAGAAATATGTTGATGTTGACCCTCAAATTATCGAAAAAGATATTTATGGCGGCTATGTAGACCAAAGTGCTGATCCAAATAAAAAAGCTATTCTTCAAATGAGAGATACAATGGTTGACATCGGTTATTTGAAAGATGATAAAGACATTTCTCCTTCCATTCGTACAGAAGCTTATAAAGAAGCATTGGATCAATTGTTAAATGAAGAACCTAATGATCCATTCTATCAAAGCCTTCTAAAACGTTTTGAAGAAAACAATCTGTAAAAAGCGCAGAGGGATGCGCCCTAACGATAACAACGAATAGGGATGAGGTAATTGCAATGAGTACGATAACATTTGAAGACATAAATGTCGTCTATGAGAAAACAGAACACTATGCTTTGAAAAACTTAAATTTAGAAATTCAATCGGGGCAAATCGTTTCTTTGATTGGCCCCTCCGGCTGCGGAAAATCAACGACTCTCAATTTGGCTTCCGGACTTTTGAAACCAACATCCGGCCATGTCAAAATCAATGGCCAAGAAATTACCGGCCCCGGGCTTGATCGGGGTGTCGTATTCCAAAGCTATTCTTTATTTCCTTGGATGACCGTTTTAGAAAATATTACATTTGCTTTGCAACAAAAAGAAAAAGAGCGAAAAGAAATTATAACAAAAAAAGCAGCTGAGATTCTTAAAAAAGTTGGATTAAATGAAAAAGTGCAAAAGTCGTTTCCTTCCCAGCTTTCAGGCGGAATGCAGCAGAGGGTGGCAATTGCCCGTATGTTCGTCCTTGACGCACCAGTCTTTTTAATGGATGAACCATTTAGCGCCGTCGATGAAATTACAAGAAACCAGCTTCAAGATTTATTGCTGAAACTGTGGGAGGAAGGAGAAACAAAGAAAACTGTACTTGTTGTTACTCACAACATTGACGAAGCCATTTTTCTATCAGATCGTGTCGTCGTGCTTCGCGATGGCCAGATCCAACAAGACATTTTAATTCCATTTAAACGGCCGAGAGACCGTTTCAAAATTGACCAAGAGGAAGCTTATACAAAAATTCGCCATGACCTTTTAAAAGCAGTTTCAGGGGAATACAACTGAACTTCTTAAAGCATCTTGAATAGGAGAGATTTCACAATGAAAAATGTGATTGACAGATATAGTATAACAACGATCTTTTTCGGAATAATTTCAATTGCGTTGATAACTTTTTTTCCTTCGCAAGAAACAGATAGCGGATTATCTACTAAACTATTTTTCAGCGCGCTATTAATCGGTTATTTATATTTTACAATTCTATATAAAAACGATTATGTAAAAAAACGTGCCACATCAGATATTACAATTATCATATTTTTGCTTTTAGTTTTATGGGAACTCTTAACACAAAAACTCGGCGTTTTATCAACATTTCTGTATCCATCTTTACACGCGGTCATTGAACAATTTAAAGCAGATGGAATTGAACTATTCATTCATCTTTCTGCTTCAATCAAGTTGCTTGCAAGTGGCGTTTTTTTAGCAATCATCTTAGGTATTCCGTTGGGAATCTATGCAGCAATGAATAAACGGCTTGAATTTGTATTACGGCCGATCGCAAATGTCTTATCACCGATACCGCCAATTGTTTGGATTCCATATGCAGTTGCGATCTTGCCATCTTTTCAAGCTTCATCAACTTTCATCATCTTTATCGGTGCTTTCTGGCCTATTTTTATTAACACGTTAAACGGCGTGACCAATATCGATCAAAGATATATTAAATCAGCCCAAACACTTGGATTAAAACCATGGACAATGATTCGAAAAATCATCTTCCCTGCATCTCTCCCTTCTATCTTTACAGGTATCCAGGTCGGGCTAATCTTATCATTCATTTTGCTAACAGCTGCAGAAATGATCGGTTCATCTGCAGGGATCGGCTATTATGTGAAACTGGCAACCGACTACGGCAACTATGCAAAAGTAATTACCGGAATTATTTTCATCGGTTTCATTGTTACCATTATCATGACTGTATTTAATAAGCTTGAAAACTATCTCCTCCGTTGGAGAAACTAACAGAAGCTGTCAATAATGCGTCCGCAATGGACCATTATGGCAGCTTTTTGTTTTGAAAAGGATATACTATTTTTATAGAGAAAATAATAAAAAGAAAAATATTTTAATATCCGTTACAAATATCGATTGAAAGGAGTAAAAAAATGAACCGAAAATCATTCATAAAAGGGTTGCTGGCCGGAATAACCGGAACAGTCTTATTTGTTTCTGCCCTATCTTCTGCAAGCGCCCTAGAGCCTTATTATAAAAATATTAAAGCTTTTGTTTCTTCTGTAAAAATATTTGCCGATGGTAAACCGCTAAACTTACAATCCGAGCCGCTTAACATCGAAGGAAAAGTTTATTTGCCGCTCCGCGATATAGGGGAGGCTCTAGGAAAAAAAATCGATTGGGATGGTGTAAATAACAGTATTTTTATCGGTGCAAATAAGAATGCCTATCGTCCTTCAACAGGAATTTATCAACTGAAACCTTTATATGGAGAGACTTATTTCCAAGTCGGCTATGGTGGGAAAGATCTCCTTCAACCTGCTGAAAAAGGAGGAAAAATAACATTATATAGACAAAATTTTAGCACGATCAATGCAATCGCTTTTCTTAATGGTAGTTCTATAGGTTTCCAATTGCATGATCATAAATATTACTTAATTCGCGGTCTTGCAGGCGTCGATGACTCCAACCCGAGCGATAGCGAAAAAGGAATCATTAAATTTTATGGCGATAACAAAGAAATTGCAACTATTACAACAGGAACAAAACGTGATGAACCAGTAGTATTTGAAATTGATATTTCCAATATTGAAAAACTAGAAGTTAAAAATATTAAAGCTGACGGCTCCGCTTCTAGAGTTGCATTAGTTGATGTTGTATTAGAAGCAGTTCAAGAGTAAAGCTGCTTCCTAATTTTTATCTATATTTATATTTTTAAAGAAAAACTTTCCAAATTATATTACAATATTCATAGAATACTAGAAAGGAGAGATGAAGATCAATGTTTAAAAAAATATTTCTGCTATTTTGTACGGCGATTTTACTAATTCCGGCAATCGCTCATGCTGAGCATGTATATAATGAAGAAAATGGTTATCACTATTTTTTTGATCCTTCAAGCGGATTTTATATACGCTTAGATAACCCTCGGCAAATCAATATTAGTACAAATATCATTGACGAGCTAACATTTACTGTTCTTTGGTATGACAAAGAAAACAGCAAACCAAATTTTGGTTATAACGGAATTGCCTACGGTGTGTTTGATATTAGTACAAAAGCAAAACATTTAAAAATTACAAAAGAAAAATACCACCATGTTTACACTATTCACAACTTAGATACACAACTTACACAAACGAAACAAGGCTTCAAAATTCCAATTGAAATCAAAAACTATGATCCTTCTGACAAATCTTACAGTAATTTCAAAGGGGAAAGCGGAAAAATTGACATTGAGTTAAACTATTACCATGTCGACCATGCAAATGCTAGATTTTATACAGATTTTAAAGCCGGTACAGATATGAAAATGTTTGGTGATAAATTAATCCTCCGGTTTCCAAAAAACAGCTACATATCTGATAGCAGTTTATCAAAGCCTGTATTAATAGATCAAAGACTTGTTATAAATGTCCGTGAAAAACCACAGCCTACCGATGATTATATTTTTTTAAGCCAACAATTTACGATCGATGATGCAGGCCGAAGCTTATTTGCTAAACCGAGTACTTGGGGAGATATTACGCTTGCTTATGATGGTGTCGTACCTAAAGCAATGGAAGGCTATAATTTAGCCATTTTAAAAAATAATTATGGCAAGTGGGTGCCAATTGGCGGCATTGTTGATACGGAAAAGAAAACTGTTACTGCTGTTTTTGATGATTTTGGAACATATGCTATTGGTTTAGTTTATAAAGATTATGGATTAAAAGAGCATTGGGCTAAAAAAGAGGTGTTAGGGCTTGCCTACAAGGGGGTTTTACAACCTGAAATAAATCAAAAAGACCTTGCCTTATTATCAAAGCTGGACAAACCAATTGACCGATTCACATTTACCGTACTTCTTTCAAGAGCGCTTGGCTTCCAGCCATTAAATTATACAGGCGTCTTTTCCGATGTCTCTGATGGGGCTTACAGCCAAAATGAATTAGGCTATTTAATGGCCGGTGTTATGAATGGTCTTGTATATGGAAAACAATCCAATATTCCTGGATATATGGTCATGGAGCCAACAAAACCATTGACACGTGAAGAAGCAGTCGCTTTTTTAGCAAGAGGAATGACCCTTAGTTCAGATTCTGGTGCAAAATCTACTTCATCAAAATTTGTGAAAAAGAAAAAAGGAACTACAACCCAACAAGATCCTAAAACTGAACTTAAAAAAATTTATAAAGATGCCAATCAAATATCAGACTGGGCTCTAAAAGCAGTATTAGAAGCAACAAATGAAAAATTAATCTCTCCGAATCGTGGCTTATTGAATCCAAAAGCAAAACTGACAAATGCAGAAGCACTTGTGATGATTTACAATTTAATGGAAATTAAAAATCTTAAATAAAAAATTTGTTGGAAAGTGTAACCAATCCTTATATTTTTTCGTCAATAATTGATGATATTTTTATTAAAAGGAGGAGAATCAATGGGAAACTGGAAAAAAACAACAGGTGTCTTATCTGCCAGCATGCTTTTAGCCGGAGCATTATTTACTTCATCAGTCGAGGCTAGTCAAGCGACAAAAAAAGTAGATGTACATTATAAAGATATTAAAATTATTAATAATGGAGTAACTATAGAAATAGACCCTAAGACTGAACCATTTATTCTTAACGGGGTTACATACATTCCTTTACGAATGATGGGTGAATTGTATAATAAAACGGTGCAATGGAGCGCACCAACGAGTACGATTATTATTAAAGATCAGACACCTCCAATCAGCCAAGCAACAGTCGATGCTCTTAATGCACAAATAAAAGCTAAAGATGCTAAAATAGCAGAGCTTGAAGCAGAAATTGAGAAATTAAAAGCAGCTGCTAAAAAAGTGGATCTCGATGATTTGGAAGACGATTTAAATGATGATTACTATGATTATTTTGGTAGAGATGTAGACGATATCGAAATTCTCTTAAGTGGAAATGAAAAGAAGATCGACGTTCGCATTGATGTTAATGGAAATGATTGGAATAAGGTAAAAGAAAGCAAAAAACTAAGTTTTCTTCAAGACATCGTAGATGATATTTTAGCTAAGCTTAAAGATGCAGATATTCAAGGCACGGTCAAAGATGCAAAAAATGGAAAATTACTAGATTCGTTTAGTCTAGACTCAAAAGATAATGTGAAACTTGATAAAAAGAAAACAGATTTTTCTGACCTAGAAGATGAATTAAATGACTGGTATTTTGATTACTACAGCGATCTTGATGATGTAGAAATTTCTCTAGATGGGGATGAAGATGAAATCGATTTGACTATTGAAGTTGAAGGCGATGACTGGGAAGCGTTAACAGATAAGCAAAAACTAAATTTCCTTCAAGACATCGTTGACGATATTTTATATGAATACAAACGTGCAGAAATTTATGGTATCGTAAAAGATGATGATAACGGAAAACGTTTAGATACTTTCTACGCAGACGGCTCAGATGACGGGAAAGTTGAAATTGACTAATTTTCATAGATTCATAAAATAAACTTTCAATCTATCAAAAAATTGGATAAAGCTGGTTCAAAAAGTAACGAAAAAACAGCGAATGGAGAAAACCGTGAGTTCTCCAATTCGCTGTTTTTCTTTTTCTAGAAATTAGTTTGGCGTTTGCCTGACAATTTTTAGGAGAGTGTGGTCAATTGCCACAATCCCATTTTCACGTGCTTTTACCCCTATCCACTTAACGAAAACACTCTATTGATTGTCTAAATTTTATTTTTATCTATTTGTATCGAAAATCATTAAGGGGGTATCCAGAACGCTGCATTTTTGACGTTAGAACACCAATTTTTTATCATTTAAATTTTTATTATAACATTTATTTACTTTTTTAGAGCACCGGTCCGGATTTGATGGCTATTCCTTCACGCTGATGTTAAACAAGTGTCCAATACAAGCGCGTGTGAAAACAGCTGGTGGAAAGTATTCCTTAGAATAGACTGCTTGGTAAATACTGTTCATAAGCTTGTAATATCATTTTTGAAAGAAGACAAAGGAAGCTATTGGTAGAGAAGTCTGTCTCTTTGTCATTATTTGATTACGTGCAAAATTCCCTAATTAGCATTTTACTTCAGCATTTTTACGATAATAAAAATACCAGCAAATGACTAAACTGATAGCATAATAAACTAAGAACAAGTATAGAGCCGCATTGGCGCTGCCTGTTGATTCAAGCGACCATCCAAAAATTTTCGGAATAATAAACGCACCGTAAGCAGCGATCGCAGCGATAAAGCCGATAACCGGTGAAGCGAGCTTCGCCTTAGTACCTGTAAATATAAACGGAACCATTTGAAACGTTGAACCATTTGCAATACCTGATGCTAAAAACAACGTAATAAACATAAGTAAAAAGCCGATAAATGAATGCGTTTGTAGGAAGAAAATAACCCCTATTGTTGCAACGATCATTAATATTGTCGAATAAAATGTTACTTTTGCACCGCTTTCGATTTTATCAGAAATCCAACCGCCGATCGGTCTTGCTGCAGCGCCAATGAGCGGTCCTAAAAATGCCAACCCAGCTGCACCTGCCTCTGGGAAGGAAGCATTGATCAATAATGGAAAAGCAGCTGCATAGCCAATAAAGGAACCAAAGCACATTGTATAAAGCCAAGCCATAATCCACATATGTTTTTCTTTAAAAATAGCCGATTGTTCTTTGAATGATTGTTTTGTATTTGGCAAGTTATCCATTCCGAAGAACGCTAAAATTGTTACAAGTAAAATTGGAAGGACCCAAACAAAGGCAGCATTTTGAATAAAAATTTCTGTGCCGTCTGGCAGTTTTTGCGAAGTTCCCGTTAACATACCAAGCCAAGGGACTGTAATAATAACAGGCGTTACGAACTGAACAAGGCTTACACCTAAATTCCCTAAACCGCCATTAATCCCATTCGCTGTTCCTTTTTCTTTTTTTGGAAAGAAATTGCTAATATTGGCCATGGAAGAAGAGAAATTCCCGCCGCCAATACCACATAATACAGCAAGAATTGCCATTGTCATAAATGGTGTATCAGGATTTTGTACAGCAATACCAATGCCAATTGCTGGAACTAATAATAAACCAGTACTAATGACTGTCCAATTTCGGCCACCGACAATACCAGGCATGAATGTAAAAAAGATGCGCATCGTTGCCCCAGATAAACCTGGCAGAGCCGCCAATGTGAATAATTCCTCTTTAGTATAATTAAAACCTACATCGTTTAATCGGACCGCGGTGACTGACCAAATTTGCCAAACAACAAAGGCAAGCATTAAAGCTAAAACTGAAATCCAGAGGTTTCGTTTTGCATGTCTTTTCCCTTCGGATTCCCAAAAATGAACATCTTCAGGATTCCAACTGTTGATTCTAGCCATCACTGTTAACCCCCAATGATTAAATTACGTATTGCATGCAACTTACGTTTTCAATCATTAGGTTATTAAAAAGTCCAAAATGATGTTGTGAGGTTTTTCACATATTATTTGAATATAATGTGACAAATTATCTTAACGTTTCACAAGGTTGGCTATCAGCAACAAAAATGAGACAGGCGGCACACCAGAAGGTTCACCAGAGGGGTCAGGAACCGCACCGCAGATGGTGCCGCAGACGGTGCTGGAGAAGGTGCAGCAGAGGGGTCTGGCACCGTAAAGGAGATAAAAAATTTCAATTAATTTGTGAACATTTTGTGACAAAATTTTAAAATTTATGTTACAATAATAGTAACAATAATTTATATACTTTTTATAAAAGGTGGTATGGAAAATGGGATTCTTTGAATATTTATTACCTACAACTTGGACAGGAGTTGCCTTCTTTTTACTAGCTTTTTCTGGTTCTGTTGCTTTGAATATTTTCGTATACAACAATATTGGAAAGTAAGTTGTTTTAATTAATGGACTGCATGGTTGAAAATATAAAAATTTAATGGAAATCCATACCCGCTTGTTTGTTTATTTACAGGTGTTCAGCTATTCGAAGGTATGTCTTTCAATAATGAAATGTTTATAACTAATTTTCATCTGAACTTCAACAACCTTCTCATATCTTTTTTCAAAGTTAAAACCATCCATACTGTAATTATAAATATTGTGCATTTTGAAAATAAAACGCACTTTCTTTTTTTGTAGGTAAATAAACGGTATGTTCTCCAATAAAATGAAATCGATCGTCCTCAAATTGGAACACCTTCACTATCATAGAGGATAGAATATGATGAATTAAAATTGCGGATTTACCTAACAACTGAATCTCCGAGGCAAATAAAAAATCGTCTGTTTCCTTTCGTATCGGATCAGACGATTTTAAGTGCGCTCAATATTTAATTCGACGTTAACCTCAATTTCCATTTTTCCACTCCTTATCTCGCTTCGCTAATCATCATTTCAATTTGTTCTATTGTTAGCCACTCAATAAACTGTTTGAAATCAATAATTCTTTCAATACCATGTTTTTCACAATTTTTTAGATAGTTATTATAAGCCATTTGATACTTTTCCATAAGTTATTTCCCCTTTCATTTTATTTTGTATTATAACAGCTGTGTTGTTTGTAACTTTATTATATAACACGAAAATAAACATGGTCAATAGCAAATTCCGCATCAAAAGCTTTAATTTTTCATATATGAATCAAGGATGTTGCTAATAATAGGAATAAATACGTGCTTCAAACAGCAAAGAGGTGTTCTTGATCTTGTTATATTTGTTTAATAAATTTCGGCAATTACATATTATCGTTCGTCTAATCATCATCATAGTAGTCTTTCATCTCATATTTGGTACAGCTATGCATTTTATTGAACCAATCACCTTCCCAACAATTTTTGACGGGATTTGGTGGGTCCTTATTACAACTACGACAATCGGATATGGTGATTATGTTCCTGAGACAACCATTGGAAGGGCGTGCGCAATGGTTCTCATATTATCAGGGGCAGCGTTTGTCGCCTATTACATGGTGACGGTTGCGACAACAATTTTCAACACCCTAAATGCGCTAAATGAAGGAAGTGCTGCTTATAATGGAACGGAACATATTATCATTATTGGATGGAATGAAAAAACAAAAAATGTAATTCGCCAAATCCATAAAATGAATCCACTTAGGCAAATCGTGCTTATTGATGAAACTTTACAAGATCATCCTTTGACTAATAAAAATGTTTATTTTGTAAAAGGGAATCCGACAACCGACGAAACACTTAAACGGGCTAATATAGAAAAAGCAGATACAGTGTTAATTACAGCTGATCAACAGAAAAGCGAAAATGAAGCGGATATGCAATCTATTTTGACACTCTTGGCAGTAAAAGGGCTGAACCCGCTTGTGTATTGTATTGTTGAACTATTGACACAAGAACAAGTGAATAATGCACTGCGGGCAGGCGCTGATGAGCTCGTTGAAACTTCTTTCTTATCAAGCATCATTATGACTACAAATATTCATGCCCCCGGACTGTCCAAACCAATTCTTTCTCTCTTACATTTAACAAAAGAAAACCGTTTGGCTACCGTAAAAGCTCCTGATGAACTCATTCAGCATCCTTTTGCTCAAGCTGTTCAATTATTGATTGAAAAAGAGATGCTAGCGATCGGTATCAAGAAAGGTGAAAAATATTTAATACACCCTTCACAAGCCTTACAAATTGAAAAAAACGATGAATTATTAGTAATCGTTAAAGGGGAAGTAGAGCAAACCGAACAGTAACTACAATACATTCAAAGTGGAAGAAGGAAATTTTCCCTGCTTCCTTTTTATTAAAATGAATATGCAATACGACCATCAAAGAAAGGCTTCCATCCGTTTGAGGGACAGAAGCCTTCTTTTCTTTTCATTTCATACACACCTTTATTTTAATCGCTTTTCCAATTCAGCCTTTTCTTTTTCATAACCTGGCTTTCCTAATAAAGCAAACATATTTTTCTTATATGCCTCAACACCCGGTTGATCAAATGGATTGACACCCAACAAGTAACCGCTGAGTGCACAAGCTTTTTCAAAAAAATAAACGAGATACCCAAAATGAAAAGCATTTATTTCCGGAATCGTAACAATTAAATTCGGCACATTCCCATCTGTATGTGCTAAAAGTGTTCCTTCAAATGCTTTTTTATTAACAAAATCCATCGTTTTGCCCGCCAAATAATTCAAATCATCTAAATCATTGGCTTCTTTTTCAATCTTTATTTCATGGCGAGGCTTATTTATGTATAAAACTGTTTCAAACAGATCTCTCCTGCCCTCTTGAATATATTGTCCTAATGAGTGCAAATCTGTTGAAAAGTTTGCAGATGCTGGAAAAATACCTTTCTGATCTTTTCCTTCACTTTCTCCAAACAACTGTTTCCACCATTCAGAAAAATATTGTAAACTTGGCTCATAATTGACGAGTAGTTCAATTGTTTTTCCTTTATTGTAAAGGATGTTTCGAACTGCTGCATACTGATAGGCAGGATTGTGTGCCAATTCTGAATTGCCAAAATCTTCTCTAGCTGCTCGTGCACCTTCCATCATTGATACAATATCTATTCCACTTGCCGCAATAGGTAAAAGCCCAACAGCCGTTAACACAGAATAGCGCCCGCCGATATCATCCGGAACAACAAAAGTTTCATACCCCTCTTCATCAGCTAATGTTTTTAGGGCACCTTTTTCTTTATCTGTTGTTGCATAAATGCGTTTTCGAGCTTCTTCCTTTCCATATTTTTCTTCTAAATAATTTTTAAAAATACGAAAAGCTATTGCCGGTTCTGTTGTTGTCCCTGATTTTGAAATGACATTGATCGAAATATCTTTGCCTTCTAAAACATCAAAAAGCTCTTGCACATAAGTAGAACTAATATGATTACCGACAAAATATACTTGTACTCCACTTCTCTTTGATTTCGGAAGCTCATTATGAAAAGAATGTGTCAGCATCTGAATTGCTGCACGTGCTCCTAAATATGAGCCTCCAATGCCGATCACTAAAAGAACATCGGAGTCTTCCTGAATCTTTTTAGCTGCACTCTGAATTCGTGAAAACTCATTTTTGTCGTAGTTCACAGGCAAGTCAATCCAACCTAAAAATTCGTTTCCTTGTCCAGTTTTTTCATGAAGTGAATGGTGGGCGCATTTTACAAAATCCGATAAATTTTGAAGTTCATGCTCTTGAAAAAATGGTAATGCTTTTGAATAATCAAATGTTAATTTATTCATTGAATAACCTCCAGCATCATTATAGTGACATTTTAAGAATCTCTAAAACATCGTCACGATTTAATTTTTTAAAATTGCCTATTTCACCGCCGTCCATTACTTTATCTGCCAAAAGTTCAAGGTTTGAATCATCAATTTGATAATCTGAAAGTCTCTCAGGAGCCCCGATTGAAGTCCAAAATTGGCGTAATTTTTTTATTCCTTCCAAAGCGATTTCCCGCTCATCCTTTCCGGTAGGATCAACATCAAATACCCGAATGGCCAACTGCTTAAATTTTTCTACATTTTCATCAACTACATATTTCATCCAATTTGGCTGGATGATCGCTAATCCGCCACCATGTGGAATATCATAAACAGCCGATAATGCATGTTCAATGTGATGAGTACCCCAATCTGATTGGACTCCCATCGATAACGTGCCGTTTAATGCAATTGTTCCAGCAAAAAGGATCGTCTCCCGCAAATCGTAATTTTCCAAATCCTCGACTAGAAGTGGCGCTGTTCCAATGATTGTTTGCAATACAGCTTCACACATCCGTTCTTGCACGGGCGCATTCGTAGGCGTGTGAAAATATTGCTCGAGCACATGGGACATCATATCGACGATGCCATAAACGGTTTGCTCTTTCGGAACATATATCGTATATGCCGGATCAAGGATTGAAAATTTCGGATATACATGCGGGCTTTTCCATACATATTTTTCGTTCGTTTCCCATCTCGTTATAACAGAATTTGAATTCATTTCTGAACCTGTTGCAGCTAGTGTTAAAACCACACCAATTGGCAAGGCATCCTCTGCCTCTTTTTTCTTCGTAACAAGATCCCACACATCTCCATCATATTTTGTACCTGCTGCAATAGCTTTCGCACAGTCAATCACGCTGCCGCCGCCAACTGCTAAAATAAATTGAATATCGTTTTGTTTGCAAATGTCTATTCCTTTATAGACGGTCGTTAATCGTGGATTCGGTTCCACACCTGAAAGTTCAAATGTATGTACATTCATTTCTTTCAGTAAACCGATTACTTGATCATAGAGACCTATCTTTTTTATGCTTCCGCAACCGTACACAAATAAAATTCTATTTCCATACTGTGGCAATTCATTTTTCAAATGTTCCAGTTGGTCTCTTCCAAAAATTAATTTCGTTGGATTATGATAGACGAAATTTTGCAAATTAAGCACCACCCAATAAATAGTACATGCTTATTATTATACGACATATATTACCAAATCCTTTTTTATTCCAAAAAATTTAAGCCCTTCTTTTGAACAGAATTGGAGTCGGAAAAGAAAAATAAGTTAAAGCAAAACGCATACTTAATCAATATTTAAAAAAGGATATGTAAACGGCCTTTTTAAAAAATCTTAACTACGTTTGAAAAGTTATACCTACTCTGTTTCAGATGTTAAAAGATTCATTATCAAACATATAAGATCTTTGGAATTTCCGTTAATGTTTATCAAGGGTGGGAGGGGAAATTCATGAAAAAATTATTAAGTATAGTATTAATTTTTTTCGTATCAGCATCATTTATTTTTTGTTTGTTTTTTCGGATTTTGAATTTAGAAAATATGATGTTTTCTAAGAAGCAATTGAAAAAGTATTCCATATAAAGTTAATAATATAATTCACACTGAAAAATATGACAATGTATCAATCGTTATTGTATACGACAAATCCTAATAATAAATAAAAAATGCGAAACACTTGAATTAACTTTATTTCATAGGAAACGTTCAAGAAGGTGGGGAGAACATTGGTTTTCATGGATGGACGCATTACATAAACGACTATATGACGGGGTATCAAGAGGCTTTTCGTGAATATGACCAAAAAGGTAGCATACTGCACGAATCTTATATTATATTTGGTGAAATAAATTGTAACAATAGAAACGAAGACAGTAGATGAAAAATCATTTGAAGAAGCTGAAATGATTATAAACGAGGAAACGTTATTATATCAATATAGTTAAAGGACCCACAATCGTCAGAGGATTATCTGAAGATCGAGAAGTAATTGACATACAAGGGAGGTCACTTAATGAATTTAAAGTGTTCGAACAATTAGGGGAAATAATTTCAGAAAAAAACGCACAGAAATGATGATCTGTGCGTTTTTATTCCTACTGTAGCATTAAATTGTTTCGGATTAGACAAGAAATAAGGGTCCCGATTAAACTCAAACCTTAAAAAAGGGCCTTCAAATTAATAAAAAATTTATTTTTTTATTAAATTTTCTTGAACCGTTGATTGTCTAATCCATTCTTCAAGTTTATCTCTTAGTGTGTTAAAACCTGAAGGGTCGCTTTCGTTTTCGGGTTGAGAATCGATCACTTGCGGGTTTTGTTTACGCACTTTTTTCGGTCGTGGTTTCGTTTCTATTTGTTCAGGTGCTTTTTCCAAAGCTTTAATTGAGAGGCTAATCTTTCCAGATTGTTCATCAATGGAGAGAATTTTGACTTTCACGTTTTCCCCTATTGTTAAATAATCACGAATATCTTTGACATAGCCATGAGTAATCTCAGAAATATGAACTAAACCTTGCGTCGTTTCATCCAGTGCAACAAATGCTCCATAAGGCTGGATTCCTGTTACTTTTCCTATTCGTTCTTCGCCAACTTTATATTTTTCTGACATGGAAACACTCCTAATTTGTACAAAATTCTAACGTATTTAAAAATTATATCAATAAATAAGCTCATTTTCAAAATTGAACATTGCAATACAGCTAAAATAAAAGAAAAATTATTCATACATCATTGGGATTCCGGTATTATTATTTCCATTTTCATATATTATAACTAAAACTAAAACTTTCCGATCAAACCAACTAAATTAAGTATTTCAGCCAAGGAATTCAGTTACCATGGTACAATAAAAACGGTCCAACTGTCTAACTAGCCAGACCTAATAAAATTAAAAAGGGGACACATATTAGAAATACTTATATGTGTATACCCCTGACTTCTTAGTTAATCACACATTATTCATTTTTTTGTTTTATCCATTTCTTATATTCAAGTAAAGTGTATTCATCAGTTTTCACAACATCCCATTGTTCACCATTTCGCTTTAAGAAAACCTTCATTAAATATTCCCCGCCTGTTTCCTCAAAATCATCCAACAAATAAAGAAGACTCCCATGAACAAGCACGATCATTTCATTTTCATCTATTTTTTTAACTTTTATTCTTTCATAATTTTCAATATCATAATTAGCATCCAACACTTTAAAACCGTTGTTTAAAGTTTCAACTTCGTTTTTCTCTAAATTTATTCCTTCTTCAACGTTAATAGTCTTTTTTAATTCTGGATACCTTTTCCAAAGGATATTGATATCATTTTTTATGACTGCTTGAGTTCTATAATACATATACTCTCTTACAGGTTTTGAATATTCCACCCAATCAGATGGTTCAGGTTCAACAAAACCTTCTACATGATCATTTGTATCAAGTTCATTCTGCGTTGTTAATGTCTGCTGACAACCTACCAACAAATATGAAAAGAGAAAAAATATAATTCCAATTTGAAACTTCTTCATTATCATTCCCCTCTTAATTTATTCCAATGAAAACTGCTCCTTTTCCTTTCTTCCGATATCCCCTATTCCTTTTGAAATTTTTGTTACATCCTCTATTAAAAAACACTATACATTTTAGCGGCTGGCTCTTCCCAAACAAACAAAAGCCCCTAATTATGGACCCTACAACACATAATGATTTGATATGTACAAAAAAAGAGGATATATGCCCCAAAAATGGGCATAATATCCCCCTTCTTATATTTTCTTTTTTTAAACAGTAACGGACAGTTTTTCAACGAATCGCTTCATCCGTTTAATAGCTTCTTTCAGTTGATCCATTGATGTTGCATAAGAACAACGAATATGTCCTGCCCCGCTTTTACCGAAGACATCACCAGGAACTACGGCAACTTTTTCTTCTAGAAGCAATCTTTCAGCAAACTCTTCAGATGTTAGTCCTGTTCTTTTAATCGATGGGAACGCATAAAAAGCTCCTCCCGGCATATGACAATCAAGGCCGATTTCGTTTAATGATTTAACGAAATAATTACGGCGTTGATGATAGCTCTTTTTCATGATCGCAACGTCTTCCATTCCGTTGCGCAATGCTTCAATCGCACCGTGCTGAGCCATTGTAGGTGCACACATCATCGTATGTTGATGAATTTTCAACATCGCTTGAATGAACATGCTTGGACCAACAGCAAAACCGAGACGCCAACCGGTCATCGCAAAACCTTTTGAAAAACCGTTTATGACAATCGTCCGTTCTCTCATGCCGTCAATCGATGCAAAGCTTGCATAGCCGTCCTCATAGCTTAATTCAGAATAAATTTCATCAGATAAAACGACTAAATCGTGTTTCTTAACAATATGTGCAATTTTTTCAAGTTCTTCTTTTACTAAAAGTGTCCCAGTTGGGTTATTAGGCGAACAAATTAAAAGTGCTTTCGTTCTAGGTGTGATAACAGCTTCAATTTGTTCAGGCTGCAATTTAAATTGGTTTTCAACTGTTGTTTGTACTGGAACAGGAACGCCTCCTGATAATGAAACAATTGATTCGTAAGCAACGAAACAAGGTTCAACAATAATAACTTCATCGCCAGGGTTTACAATTGCTCTAATAGCTAAATCTAATGCTTGGCTTGCCCCAACCGTTACAATTATTTCATTATCAGGTGAATATTGAACGCCAAAGCGATTGTTCATATAATTGGAAATCTCTCGCCTTAGTTCAATTAGCCCAGCGTTGGCGGTATAAGCTGTATAGCCTTGTTCCAACGACAAAATGCTTGCTTCACGAATAGCCCATGATGTGACAAAATCTGGTTCTCCTACACCTAAAGAAATAACCCCTTCCATTCCAGAAGCAAGGTCAAAAAAACGTCGAATTCCAGATGGCTTTAGGTTAATTACTTTTTCTGATAAATAGCGTTGTTGGTCTATCATGGTGCCACCACGATCCGTCGGTCTTCTTCATCATTACCAAAAATTGTTCCATCATGCTTATATTTTTTCATGATAAAATGCGTTGTCGTGGAAACGACTGAATCTAAAGCAGAAAGCTTTTCGGAAACGAAACGAGATACATCATGCAACGTTTTTCCTTCAATAACAACCGATAAATCATAAGCTCCTGACATTAAATAAACAGACTGCACTTCCGGAAATCGGTAAATTCTTTCCGCAATATCATCAAAACCTCGATCACGTTTAGGTGTTACTTTTACGTCGATCATTGCTGTAACACCCGGATCACGATCCTCAACTTTTTGCCAGTCAATCACTGTTAAATATTTAAGTATAACTTGGTTTTTTTCGAGATTCTTAATAATTTCCTCTGTTTCTTCAACAGAAAGGTCGACCATTTTGGCGAGATCTTCAGTTGCAATGCGGCCATTTTTTTCAAGAATCTCTAGAATATCAATTTCCTTTTGATTCATGGGTGACACTCCCTAGATTTATATATAAATTTTAAATCTGAATCCAATTATATCAAAAACTAACGAAAATTCTAAATAAATTTTTAAAGACCATTGTAGGTTCTATAAAAACATTCATGGTCTTTCGGCCACAACTCCGAATGAAAATAATTTCCCACCATCGTATTTAAACAGAAACCTACCATGATCTTTCGACCACAAACCCAGAATGAAAATAATCTCCGTCAACATTTTCATAGAAAAAAGCCTGCCATTATTTCAATAATAAAGGCAAGCCAAAAGATCTTTATTCAAAAACTGCCAATTTCTCGGTCAATTGAACCTTTTCATTTTCAACTAAATATTTTTCAATAACAGGAAACAATAGTTTCTCTTCTTTTTGGATATGGTCCACAATGGTAGTATGAGCTAACTCCAAACAAGATAAGAGCGAATAAGCTTCTATCGGATTCAATGGTTTTTTCCGTTTTTCAAATGTTTCAATAAACTGGGAGACTTTTTGATGGACCGTCTTATGCTCATAATCCATCACCAATAAAATATTGTCATCATCATTACAGTATTGTTCCATTAACGGAAAAAGAAACTCTTCCTCTTTAAATAATTGAATTTTTAATTGTGCCAAAAACAAAACAGCAAGTTTATACAAACGGTACCATTTTTCATCCACCTCTTGACCTAAAGAAGTTTGTTGGAGTTCACTAACCAATTGTGAAATTTTTCCTATTTGACCTAGCAGCAATTCATGTGTATTTTTCAATTGATAAAGCGGCTGACTGAACCGTTTTTCTTTTCGTTCATCCACTAGCACCAGCTCCTTATCAAACTATTCGGTGCTTTTAGGATACTATCATTGAAAATTATGAAAAATGAATTTTATCACACATTTTATATTTTTTTATTTAAAATATCTTCTTTATTTAACTACCGGCAATTTAATATAAACAGTTGTTCCTTTTCCTTCTTCACTTTCAATCGAAAAATCGCCTTTATGAAGCTGAACAATTTTTTGAACAATGGCGATTCCCAAACCTGTTCCCCCATGTTGGCGGGTACGGGCTTTATCGATTCTGAAAAATCGCTCACCGATGCGATGCAAATCTTTTTTCGGTATGCCTATTCCTTTATCTTGAATTGCAATCGTACAAGTATCCCCTTTGGATTTTATTAAAGAAACGGATATTTCACCATGTTCAGGTGAATATCGAATGGCGTTTTCTACAATATTTTGAATCACTTGTTCGATACGGTCTTGATCTCCCATGATAATAATGTCGGGATCAAGATTTTTTTTGAATGATAGCTTTTTTTCTTGTAAAAATGGTTCAAATTTGGCCAATGCTTCTTCTATCAATTGTGCGAGTGCCAACGGTTGTAAATCCATTGGAAGTGATTTTCCTTCGAGCTGAGCCAAATCTAGTAAGTCACGAACTAGACGCTGCATTCGGCCTGCTTCACGATGAATGAGGCGCAAATACTTTTCTGCATCTTCTTGATTTGAAACTGTTCCATCTAATATCGCTTCGCTGTACCCTTTTATATAACTAATTGGGGTTCGCAATTCATGAGAAACATTTCCTAGAAATTCTTTTCTTCGTTCATCTTCCTCTTTTAACGCTTCCGACATTTGATTAAACGCAACACCGAGACGGCCAATTTCATCATTCGATTGAACATTGACTTTTTCGCTGAAATTTCCTTTTGACATTTGATAAGCAACACGTTCCATCTCATTTAATGGAGTCGTTAATTTTTTTACAATTCTTTGACCAAAAAGGATGGCAGAAGCTCCAACCGCTAAGCTTACGAAAGTAATGATTAAATTTGCTTCCTTAAATACTTCTTGAACAGAGGCGAGTGGAATATAAAGATATAAAATTCCTTTTAATCTTTTTTCATCTAAAAGAGGTACAATTACCCCCATAATATTTCTATCAAACTGTTTCTCATAGCCGATTTTCGTAATGATTTCCCCATTAATCAATTGTTCCCGTTCTTTTGCCCCAATTAACGATTCATGGGTCACTTCAAAAGGAAGGCAGGCGCTCAACTCTTTCGGATCGTTCACTAAAATAACTTCGGATTCTGATATTTCGTTGTACCAGCTAACTTTTTCTTTAAGCTCATTCGTCAGCTCACCGCCTTTATACTCATCGGCAAGGCGCAATCCTTCTTGAATGAGCGATTCCTCCACATCTTCTACATAAATTTTTTTATATAGATATTGCGTCATTCCATAAGAAACAGATAAAACGACGACCATCACGATACTTACGAGAATCCAAAGTTTTTGTGCTAAAGAAAACGAATGCTTTTTCATTGTGGAACCTCGAATTTATAGCCAATGCCCCAAACCGTTTGAATCAAGTTGCCATATTCTTTTAATTTTAAACGCAATGTTTTAATATGGGTGTCAACCGTCCGGACACCGCCTACATAATCAAAACCCCATACATTTTCCAATAATTGTTCCCGGCTTAAGGCTTGACCATGATGACGGCAGAAAAATAACAAAATCTCATATTCTTTTAACGTTAAATTTAACAATTCCCCATTTAAAAAAGCTTGGCGCCCTTTCAAATTAATTTCAATCGGCCCATAAGATATATGGTCCTCTTTATTGCGTACAGCTGGATTCGCTCTGCGCAAAACAGCATCCACCCTTGCCACCAATTCGTTAGGGCTAAATGGCTTGACGATATAGTCGTCTGCACCAAGTTTTAAACCGTAGACACGATCCCATTCATCGCCTCTTGCTGTTAAAAAGATAATCGGAACTGATGATTGCTCTCTTACTTTCATACAGAACGTTAATCCATCCACTTTTGGCATCATCACATCTAAAATAATAAGATCGATTGTATGTGCTTTTACGAGATTAAGCGCTTCTTCTCCGTCTTCTGCTTCCAGGCATAGAAAGCCTTCTTTTTCTAAATACATGCGTACGAGCTGTCTCATATCTGCTTCATCATCAACAATAAGCACGATTCCTTTTCCTTTATCCATGTTTCACACCACCATTTTTATATAAAATTTGAAAAGGTCCTTTTCCAGCTTTTAGCGTTTCGATAACCTCCAGAGTCACGGGGTCGTTAATGATAATCTCATTACTATCATAGCTGGCAATATAAAGAAGATTATTGATGATAGAAATTTCAAATGGATTAGCACCAATTTCAATCGTTTGAACGACTTCTTTCGTCATGATGTCAATTTTCCGAAGTTCATTCGAACCGTGGCTGATGACATAAATATAATTTCCTAATTGTTCTAAATCAACAGGCATAATCGGTGCCGGTATGAGTTGCTTTATATTTCCTGTTTCTAATGAATACACAGTCACTTCATTTTCTGCTTGATGACTTCCATGCCCTCCCGTCCATAATTCATCTAATGATTCAATGACGACGGCACCAACAGCTGCTGTTTTGGCAGGCAATTCTTTTATTTTTTCAAGATTATTTAAATCAATAACCGTCATGTATGGATCATGGAAGTTCATTATATATAGTTCATTTCGCTTGTCATTTTCCAGAATCGTCAAAGGACTATGACCAACCTTGATTTCCTTTAATTTTTCTCCTTCAAGCGTTCTGACTTCAATCGTATTTTTTTCTTGATTAGCTAAATAGAGTTTGGACTGATCGTTTGATGTTTTGATTTTTGCAATTCCTTTTCCTATTTTCCATTGATCCACCTTGCGGCCCGTTGTTAAATCGTACAAATAAATATTTTTTAAATGCTTACCATATAAAAGAAGGGTCTTTTGATCAGGCAATAGCTCTGCTCCTGTAAATGTAAATGGCATTTCCCATTTTGCCACTTCTTTTCTAGTTTTTTCATCAAAGAAAGACAGGCTTTTCTCAAGCAAATTGACAGCGATTATATGGGATGCTTTTGAATCAATTGGTTCATATTTTTCTATTTGGCAGCTTGTCAATCCGAAAAGGAGAATGATAAAAATGGGAAGCCTTTTTCCCTTTATCATAAAGAAAACCTCCAATATCAATGCTTTCTTAAAAATATAACAACAACATGTGATAAAAAGATGAAATATATTTATTAAAAACTTTAACAAAACTTTTCTATAATTATAAAGTTTTCTCACAATTTCATCAAAAAGGGCTATTACACTATAAATGTTCAAATACTACTATATCGCACTTATGGAGGTATTTATCATTTATGAACAAATTTTTCACATTTTTATTAGCACTTATTTTCATGGTAGGAATTATGGCAGGCTGCGGTACGGGCACAACTGAAAGTCAACGAGATACAGCGCAAGATGCAAACGTCGAACAGGTAGATGTTCAACAACCGGAGGACGAAACAGCTCATGAATCGAACGCAACAGAAAATGAACATAACCATGCTCACCCTGCAGAACCTGAAGAAGGTACAACCTGTTCAATGTGCAATATGGAAGTTTATCTAAAAAATCATGAAATGGGTAAATTTACTGGACAAGTCGTAACAGCAGACGGCCAGCATCTTTATACCGATGATCTTGGTTGTTTATTGAACCAAATCCGAATTCTTGAAGAGAAACCACAAGGCGCATGGGTGCGCGATTATGATACGCTTGAATGGATTCCTGTGGAACAAGCGATTCCTGTAAGGGCAAGCATTGAAACACCAATGAAAATGGGATTTGCATTATTTGGCACAGAAGAAGCTGCTAACAATTTTGCAACACAAAACCCAATGTTATCTCCTGTAATTACTACAATGAAGGAAGTCGATAAAATAGCTTTAGAACGCCGTAAAGCAAAATTAGCAAAAATGAAAGAAGCCCAAGAAAAAGCAGCGAACCAAAACAATAGTGAAATGAAAGATACGAAAAATGAAATGAATAACGAAATGCACGGAAATATGAATCAGTAATTAAGCCATAGGTTAGTACAAATAAAATAAAACATTTTTCTTGAATGATGACCTTCGTAATTTAGGACGGCAGGATAATCGGGGATTGGGAAAAACCAAGCAGAAACTGGGGCTTTTCAATACAACAATCCAATGAAAAAAAACAAAAAGTTGAACGGGTAGGGCTTTCCTTTTGGGAAGCCCTACAATCTCCTGAAATCGGCAGAAAACCGTCAAATAATTTTAAGAAATTAGAAAAACAGCGAATAAGAGAACTCACTGTTTTCTCTATTCTCTGTTTTTTTCGTTCCTTTATGAACGAACCATTTCATATGATCTAGCAACATCATCTAACGTTTGTTTTCCAAACATAAAAAACTCTAAAAAAATCCTTCATTGCCAAAAACAATGAAGGATTTTTGCTAGCCAAAACATTTTTTCATATTAGATTTAAGCTCCTATTTCTATTTCCTTCTCCGCTTTTACAAGTCTAAAGAACACATCTTCTAACGTTACATTAGCATGACCAGCTTTTGTCAATGCCTCTATTGTATCCGTCACAAGGAGCTTGCCTTTGTTCATAAAAGCAACGCGGTCAGCTAACTCTTGTACATCCGCTAAAATATGAGATGAAAATAAAACGGTCGTTCCTTTTTCTATTTCTTGTTTAATGATGTTTTTAAATTCCCGCACCCAGTACGGATCCAAACCGTTTGTAGGCTCATCTAAAATGATGACTGGTGCCTCAGGAAGCAAACATTGCGCCAAAGCTAATCGCTGCTGCATCCCTTTTGAATACTCGCGCACTTTTTTATCTTTATCATTCAAAAGTCCGACGCGGTCAAGCAGCATCTCTACTCTTTCCTTTGGAACATTTGACAAATCTGCAAAAAAACTTAAAACTTCATAACCTGTAAGCACTTTTGGAAAAGCCATCGCATCAGGCATATAGGAAAACAAAGATTTATAGAGCTCTTTATTTTCATTCAACGTTTTCCCATTAATCTTGATCATTCCTGAAGTAGGTTTAATATTGCCGATAATCATTTGTATAACCGTACTTTTACCAGCGCCATTGCCGCCGCAAAGGGCAAAGCACTCTCCTTCATAAATTTCAAAACTAATATGTTCAATCCGATTTGTATCATTATAGATTTTACTTACATTATTCACTTCTACCATCACTTTACGTTCCATGACGTAGCCCCCGTTTAAGCAATTGATTTGTAAATATGAGAGGAAGAGCAACCCATACAAGTGCAGTCAATGCAAAAACAAGTTGACCAATCATTCCCTCGCTCCAAATTGTTAAATCATATAAATGTGGTCCAAAAATAGAGCCGCTATCCATAGAAATAATTGTCCAAACGCGGATTAATTCGACTGGATTCATTAAAATTGATGCTGTAAACATCCCTAATATCGCTTGTTTATTAATAACCATTGCAAGTCCAATCACGATAAATTCATAAAACAAAACAGATACTGCCCATAAAATTAAACTGAACCCTAATGCTTGAAAACGCGTCGTAGAGATACTTCCAATGAGCATCGATAAACCTAGAAACATAACCATTAAAAGCATCGTAAATCCATAAAATATTAGGAAAAATTGAAGAGAAACATTCGCTTTGCTGAAAAATAGAATGAGTCCAGCTGTACCATAACCAAATGTAATGATTGCAAATAATGAAACAAAAAGCCCGGCAAATTTTCCTAGGATGATTTCCCAAGCATGTATTGGGTACGTTGTAATGAGTGACAAACTGCCGTCTTCTTTATCTCCAGCAAGCGATGTACTGCCAATTAATAATGTCAAAAGCGGCACTAGAAATAACGATAGATTTAATAGGCTAGCCGCCATCCGATTAAACCCGTTAAATCCAGCTTCTTCAGCACTGCCGCCAAATAAAACAATTGTAATTGCAAGCGCAGTATAAAGGATCGTGAAGCTTAAAACCCATTTACTCCTTGAAATGATTTTCAGTTCATGCTTCGCTATTAATAACATTTTCATCAAATTGCACATCCTTTAAAAAACTCTATTCTCAAACGCCGATCCACCAAAAAAATCCCCGTTCCTACACATCAAGGACAACCCGAATCAATTAGTGGTTATGCATCGTCCAATCAAGTTTTTGAAGCCCTTCAAACTCCAGTACTTCGCCTTTGCCTTCATTTGCGACAAATGCTTCCGCTCTTTCTTTTTCAGCAAAAGATACTACTCCATATGCCATCGGTGTCCAAAATTCTGGATGGTAAGCATAGTAAGCTTTTTCATACTCAACCCATTCCAAAGTTTCATAGTCTCTCACATACGTTGCCGCAATATCTATATTTTTTCCTTCACTATTTAAATACTTCACCATACAACCAATATCATCATACATATGCACCGTTCCATCTTTTTCAATAATTTGAGTAGCAAAATCAACATGAGCAACCGACATATTACATACTTCACAAGCATCTATATCCGGATTTACGTCACGCGGCTCATAACTTTGCTCATTGCCACAGGCAGTTGCTAAAAATAATAGAGTGATTAAACTTCCCATTATTAGAAAACTTCTTATACGATTTTTCATTTTAAAGCCCTCCCGCGGTAAAAAATTACTGATCCAATACTAATCATGATCAATCCTGCAAATAGCGCCCAAACCTTTCCCTCTAATTGAACATCCAAGTCGTTTTCTCCGATATGTTTTACAGGATGAACATATGGAAAACGGTCCATACCTTTATCTCCTGAAAAAGCAGGAAAAATCTTTTCAATGGAAGCCCAAAGTTTTATCGCTGGACTTTCAAAAAAGAATTGCAACATTGGATTTTTTTCTACTAACTTGTCAAATAACTTTCCAGACTCATACGGAATTTCGCCGATGCCGTCTCCATCAAAATCAATCCCTGTATAGTCATCCCAATAATTTCCTTGACCATCCGCATCCATCGGTTCCACTTTCGTAAATATTTTTGTTTGCATAATATTTCCGACAAAATTATTTTTAATCATTGTGTTTCCTTCATTTTTATTTTTTAAATCCAATCCAATATAGTTCCCGGCAAAAACATTCCCTTCAATCGTACAAGAGCGTGCATCTTGCATACTTATACCGGTATTGTTGAAAGTAACATAATTGTTTAAAACTTGAATTCGATCTGAATCAAAAATAAGGATGCCGTGCCCGCGAAAATCTAAGTTTTCAGTAACGACATTATTCTGCACCTCAAAATCTTTCGCACCCATAATCATGAGGCCTGTAATATTTTTCATTGCAATATTTTCATTGATAACCCCATTTTTGGCATACATGACGTGATAGGCGTATCTAGAACCTTCCACATAGTTTTTTTGTAATAATGTATCAATGGCAAAATCGAAATAAACGCCATCTTGGACGCTGTTAATTTTATTGCCAATTAATTTTGTTCCTTCAGCATAAAATAAATGAATACCGTTTCCTTTTTGCGAAAAATGACCATTGTAACCTGTTATACTATTATCAACTATTTCGTTATGATGCCCTTTTTGAATATAAATGCCAAAGTGAACGTTTTTTAATGTATTATTTTTTATTACATTATTAGATGAACGAATAAAAATCCCGCTGTTATCATCCTTTTTCCCACTGTTTTTTATGATGAAATTAGAAATTGTAACATTAGGAGCTGCTATTTCAATGACATTCCCTGTTCCTTCACCAACAATAACCGCTCCTTGTTCACCGATTAATTCAACCGGCTTATCAATAACCAAATTGCCATGATAATGTCCTTTTTTTACGACAACTACATCCCCTTCTTCAGCATTATCAATGATCGATTGAAGATTAGAATGAGGATCTACAGTTATTTTTTCAGCACTTGCTACATCATTGGAAAAAAAATATAAATTTATGATTGCAAATAAGAAAAAAAAGAATTTTCTCACCAAGAATCGTCCACCTGCCTCGACTTATGCTATTTTTATCATAGATGTTAATTGTGAAAAAACAGAAAAAAATATATGAATAATTATCGAATAAAAGCAAAAAGAACGCCCCTCTATTAGGAAGGAACGTTCTTTTTAAATGACATATGGACACGTTTCTTTTAACAACAACATCTTTTTCGCAATTTTCTGACACTCACCCAAAGGAATTGATTGTTCGAAAGAAAACTCATAAATAAACTGAATCCTTTTCGCTAGATATTTGCAATCATCTATTTCATGGACAGCTTGAATAATATCAATTGCTTCAACATCATATGCCCCTGGTCCAAGTCCTAAAGGGTCCCAGTTATTTATGGTCTCTCTTATTTTATCATTTAACAATTTTGACCCTTCCATCGATACCACCTTTACATTTTTTAGATCGTGCATCCTTTATTATTATTTTACGCAAATCTTTTAAAGAGGACGTACCTGTTTTCTTACAGATTTGCGACAATATTTAGATATGTATGTGAACATTATATGATTTGCTAGATGGGCTATCAATAGACATAGCCCATCTTTTTTCTACCAATTTATTTCTCATTGACAATGATCTGATTAATAATAACTGGTTCTATTGGTGCATTTGTTGTAGAGTTTACTTCTACAGCGGCAATTTTGTCAACAACATCCATTCCTTTGATCACTTGTCCAAAAACAGTATGTCGATTGTCAAGCCAAGGGGTTCCGCCAACTTCTTTATATTTATTAATAATAATTTCCGGGAAATTAAGTTGTTTCATTTGCTCTATTAATTCTTCATCTACAGTTTTTGCTTGCACGATAAAAAATTGGCTTCCGTTCGTATCAGGACCACTGTTTGCCATTGATAATGCCCCACGGAAATGGGCCAATTCCGGTGAAAACTCATCTTCAAACGGCTCTCCCCAAATGCTTTCTCCACCAGTTCCGTCACCATTTGGGTCCCCGCCTTGAATCATAAAATCATTCATGACCCGGTGGAAAGTTAGTCCATTATAATATCCGTTTTGGCTATGCGTTAAAAAGTTTTCAACCGCTTTTGGAGCCTGTTCCGGGAATAGTTTAATAACAATATCACCCATTGATGTTTTTACTGTCACAACCGGCTGTCCTTCAGATACTGGGTCGAACTGAGGCAATGTTGAAATTTCATTCTGTATTTCCTCATCACTTTCATCAGTCTGGTTCCCATTCTTTTCAACCGTTTCATTTTCCGCATTTTGGTTCCGATCTTGGTCACTAGCGCCACATGCACTCATGATGGCAATTATTAAAATTAGAATCGTATAAAAAAATATTTTTTTCATAGAACCACTACCTTCCATTTTTCATTTCACTTTCTATATGATAAATTTTTTTCAAACGTTCTGTCAAAAATTCAATGAAAAAGGACTGACCCAAGTGTTTTCCTTAGGGACAGCCCTAATTATCCATTCATCGTAATTGCGACCATTGTCACATCATCGTCAAATAGATGCTCTCCATTTGAAACATGTCTCAATACCGATTCCAATAATTGTGTACTATCTTTCTCTCTTAAACTTTTTACGAGATTTTCAAGCCTCTCTATATTTTCCCTTGTATTTTTGCCTAACGAATCCATAATCCCATCCGTATATAGAAAAAGTTGTGTTCTTCCTTGGAACGGAATAACTTCTGTTTCTATGTTAAGGTCCGGCAGTAAACCAACAGGTGGGCACCCTACATCTAAATAGCGGACTTGTCCATCTTTTTGAATAAAAAAACTTGGAGGATGGCCGGCCGATGCGTATTCAATCACTCTTTCTTTAACATCGATGAAAAGATAAATAGCTGTAAAAAAATAAGAATGATCTGTGCCATTATTCCGATACAACAAACGCATATGTTCATTTAATTCAGTGAATACAGGTTTAGGCTTTTTCATAGTCGTAATAATGCCGCGAAGCAAAGAGCGGATCGACATGCTGACTAATGAGGATGCCACACCATGGCCAACCATATCAAATAAAATCACACCATATTGATGTTCATTAATTTCGTACCAAGCATACATATCCCCCGCCAATTCAGCGGAAGGAATATAGACGCCATCAATATGAACTAGTTCGTTTTGAATAGGTTTACTTAAAACACTTTTTTGCAATTGCCTAGCCAATGCCAAGTCAGCTGCGAGCTTCCGTTCTGCCTCTTTCATTTTCGTAACATCACTGAAAATAGCGCAATAACTCGTTGGTACACCGTATGCATCTTTAATGGTGGCAATCGTCGTCCTTTGGTAATAAAGCTCTCCATTTTTTCGACGGTTAATAAATTCGCCTTGCCACTCTCCCTTTTGCTCAAGTGATTTCCATATTGCTTGATAGAACGAGAGTGGATGTTTTCCTGATTTTAAAATTCTAGGATTTTGCCCAACTGCTTCTTGGGCTGAATAACCTGTAATCTTTTCAAATGACCGGTTAACTATTTGGATACATCCATTTAAATCTGTTACAAAAATGCCTTCGATCGAATATGTAAATACATTAGCTGCTAGTTGTAATTGCTGTTCTAAACTGTGGGGGAGATTAGACATGTACATCACACTGATAATATTGTAAGCCCGCTTCTTTTGAATCAAATATTTTCATAATAGAACCAAACTTTACAATATGGAATATTTCTTGCACAGATTGTTCGGTTGTGACAATCACTAATTCCTTCTTATTTCTCAAAGCCGTAAGGACTCCATCAGCGATCACGCCAAGCGCTCCGCTATTGAGATATTGGACGCCTTGTAAATTCAAGAGCAATTTAGAATAATTGGAGCTGAGCAATTCTGCCACTGCCACCCGAAAATGAGCTAAATTTTTTATCGTTATATCATCAACCCACGTTAAGACGTCTACTTGTTGATCAACTGTTTTTAACATGAAAGCTCCTCCCTTCCCGCTACAATGGTGGGCTTACATCTTTTTGCATAACCGTCTCAATGTATCCGCCCATTTCATTCACTTCAACATAATCCATTAAACTAGTAATCAATTGTAAACCTCTGCCTCTTTGTCCGAAATTCACTTTATTTTCCTTCGTAATCTTATATTTTTTTCCTTTATGTTTAATAAAAATTGTTAATGATTCTCGAATATGCGGATCCCACTTAATCAAAAATCCAGCTTGGCCAGAATGGCTGCAATATTCATAAGCATTTGTACAAGCTTCTTCTGTCACTAATTTTAAAAACAAAACACCATTATCCGGAAAACCAATCTCTTGAGCCACTTCCGTTGTAATGTCCATTGCCCGTAAAATATCATCTTCATCTTTTACTAGCAAGTATCGCTTCCCGTCTTGGATTTTCATTGATCAACTCTCCCGACCGAGTTTATTATTTACTTGCTATTATGTATATTTTTTTAGAAGCAGAACAGAAAAACCTGCTCTACTTCAATAGTTTCACAAAATATACATACCTTTTAAAATTCAATTCTTTTAAATTTATCCATTTGCTACTTTCTTTTTCGAAGGACGAAAAATATTTTTTTGAAAGTAATGCAACGCTTGTTGTCTATTTGAAAACACTTTTACTAAAGAATAGAAGCTGACAATTTCAAAAATAGTCTTTAAAGTTTTTTGATTATTTATAATAACGATTTCCTTTTTCATCTTCATTGCTTCTTTAACTGCATTTGCGATAATTCCTAAAGCCAATTCGTTCATATAAGCAACTTTTTCAAGATCTAAAATAAGTCCGGTCTTTTTTGACAAAAGTATTTGATCAATGCAACGCTTAAACTTGTCAATATTTTTTAATGATATATTTTCATCCCAGACAAGTGTTTGAATCGACAATGGAATTACTCCCTTCTCTTATGACTTCGTACTATACTAATTATTCATACAAAACAATGGGCTGAACACCCCTATTTCATCGTATTATTTAGACAATAAAGAACAGTAATTTTTCCTAGGAGAAAAATTTTTGAAAAAAAGGTCAGTTTCCATCGAAAAAATGCTATTAGAGGCCAGAGAACTCCACTTTGAATAAAATTACTTGTCAACTTAGGGAAAATTAATATATAGTAAAAGAAATTAAATATTTTTTATTTTTCTTCGGGGTCGGGTGGAAGTCCCAATCGGCGGTGATGTAGGTAATCTAATAAGCCCGCGAGCCTTTATGGCAGGAGCTGGTGAGAATCCAGCGCCGACAGTGAAAGTCTGGATGGGAGAAGAAAAATGAGCTGACAAAAGATGAGCATCGTTCTATGCTCAAATCGTCTATTGTTTTGTAATGGAAAATTACACCAAATAGACGATTGTTTCAGACACTACTCGTATGTATATGAGCAAACTCTTGTAATCAGATAAGTTTTAGGCTCTTCATACACCAATAAGTTTTCTCTTGACTTTACATTTTATTTGTCAGACTTCAATTCTTTCATTATATATTTGATAATAAAAACCCCGTAGGCAAACGGGGTTTTTTTATTTATCAAATTCATCTCCTTTTCCCCGAAAAGCTCTTACAACAGGGCGATACAACATGAAATGGGTGATGGAAATGACAGACGAAAAGTACATGAAACTAGCCATTGAACTAGCAGCAAACACGAAAGGTCAAACAAGTCCCAACCCTCTTGTCGGAGCCGTCGTTGTGAAAGACAATCAAATTGTTGGCATCGGTGCTCACCTAAAGGCTGGTCAGGCCCATGCTGAAGTCCATGCAATCAACATGGCTGGGGAAAAAGCCAAAGGGGCAACCGTTTATGTAACTCTTGAGCCTTGCAGTCATTTTGGAAAAACACCACCATGTGCCGACCTTTTGATTAAAAGTGGTGTGAAGCGGGTGGTCATTGCGTCGACCGACCCGAATCCGCTTGTCGCAGGAAAAGGGATTGCCAAACTGAAGGAAGCTGGAATTGATGTAGAAGTTGGCCTTTTACAAAAAGAAGCGGACGAGCTAAACGAAGTATTCTTTCATTATATGTCGACCGGATTGCCTTATGTAACAATAAAGACAGCAACAAGCCTTGATGGAAAAATCGCCACCGCGACTTTGGAAAGCAAATGGATTACGAGCCAAGAAGCAAGGTTGGATGCACATACTTATCGGCATCAGCATGACGCCATATTAGTTGGTGTAAATACTATTTTGAAAGATGACCCAGAGCTTACAACAAGATTGCCGCAGGGCGGGAAAAATCCAATCCGGATCATTCTTGATACATCTTTAAGAACACCGCTTTCTGCAAATGTAGTCAATGACAAAGCCGCCCCAACTTGGATTGTTGTCGGGTGCAATGCAGAACGAGAAAAAGTGGCAGCAATGGAAGAAAAACAAGTGGAAATTATTCAAATGCCAACGGAAAAGATCGATATTCCTACTTTACTCAAAATTCTTGCAGAAAAAGGAATTACTTCTTTATTCGTGGAAGGCGGTGCTCAAGTCAACGGCAGCTTTATAAAAGCAAAAGCTGTTCAGCAAGTTATCACATATATCGCTCCAAAAATTATAGGTGGCGAAAGCGCCCCAACCTCGTTCGGTGGCGAAGGCATCGAAAAATTAAGCGAAGCGTTGGAGCTGGAAATAAAGTCGGTCGAAAAAATCGGCCCGGATCTTAAAATTGTTGCAAAAAGAAAGAGCACCCAATAGGAGGAATGGGTACAAATGTTTACTGGAATTGTTGAAGAAAAAGGAACGATTCAATCGATCAACAAAGGAAAAGATGCCATTCAAATGTCCATCCACGCATCAAAAATATTGGAAGATGTCCATATCGGAGACAGTATTGCCGTTAACGGTGTTTGTTTAACCGTTACTACTTTTGACAAAGAATCGTTTTCGGTTGATGTAATGCCAGAAACAGTGAAAGCGACATCTTTACGCGACTTAAAAGTCGGATCGAAAGTCAATCTCGAACGGGCAATGGCAGCAAACGGACGGTTTGGAGGACACTTTGTTACCGGCCACGTCGATGGCGTTGGCAAAATCGTGAAAAAAAAGCCAGTTGCTAATGCCGTGTATTATGAAATCGAAGTAAGCAAAGATTTATTGCATTACATGCTTTTAAAAGGTTCCGTAACCGTTGACGGCACAAGTTTAACCATTTTCGGATTAAGCGAGACATCCTTTACAATTTCGCTCATCCCACACACATTATCGGAAACAATTCTTGGCGAGAAAGGACCAGGAGATATCGTTAATATTGAGTGCGATATTTTAGGAAAATATATAGAAAAATTTATAACAAACATGAAAGAAAACACTCGCGGAAAACAATCCATTACGGAAGCCTTTTTAGAAGAAAACGGATTTAAATAATATTTGGAGGCGGATATATATGTTCGACACAATCGAAGAAGCCCTTCATGAACTAAAACAAGGTAACATCGTTATCGTCTGTGATGATGAAGACAGGGAAAATGAAGGAGATTTTGTAGCATTAGCTTCAAAAACAACACCGGATGTTATTAACTTTATGATTACCCATGGACGCGGTCTCGTTTGCATGCCTATTACAGAAGAAATTGCTCAAAACCTTGATTTAGTACCTATGGTTAATCACAATACAGATCCACACGGAACAGCTTTTACAATCAGCGTTGACCACAAAACATCAACAACAGGTATTAGCGCTTATGAGAGAGCAAAAACAGTCCAGGAAATTATTAATCCAGAGTCTAAAGCAGCTGACTTTAAACGACCAGGCCATATTTTTCCACTAATCGCTAAAGAAGGAGGAGTCTTGCGTAGAGCCGGACATACCGAAGCAGCTGTCGATTTGGCCAAACTTTGCGGAGAAGTTCCTGCAGGTGTCATATGCGAAATTATTAAAGAAGACGGAACAATGGCACGAGTGCCTGATTTGCGAAAAATTGCTGATGAATTTAATTTAAAAATGATCACCATTAAAGATTTAATCCAATATCGGAACCGAAATGAAAAGTTAGTAACACGTGAAATTGAAGTTAAACTGCCAACTGAATTTGGTGAATTTAAAGCCGTTGGCTATTCCAATATTATTGACTCAAAAGAGCATATCGCTCTTGTGAAAGGAGAAATTAACGGCGATGAACCTGTACTCGTCCGCGTTCATTCGGAATGCTTAACAGGTGATGTATTCGGTTCTTGCCGCTGCGATTGTGGTCCACAGCTCCATGCTGCTTTAGCTCAAATTGAAAAAGAAGGAAAAGGTATTCTTTTGTACATGCGCCAAGAAGGACGCGGCATCGGTCTATTAAACAAATTGCGTGCCTATAAATTGCAAGAAGAAGGCTATGATACTGTTGAAGCCAACGAAAAACTTGGCTTTGCCCCAGACCTTCGCGACTACGGTATCGGCGCACAAATATTAAAAGATTTAGGTGTTAAAAAAATGCGGCTTCTCACAAATAATCCGCGTAAAATTGCTGGTTTAGAAGGGTACGAGCTTACGATCGTTGAGCGTGTACCAATACAGATGCCGGCTAAAAAAGAAAATGCCAACTATTTAAAAACAAAATATGAAAAACTGGGACATATGTTAAATCTTTAAAAATTGTTCACGATGTAGGAGGATTATATATGGGAAAAATATTTGAAGGACGTTTAGTAGGAACTGGACTTAAAATCGGGATTGTTGTTTCCCGTTTTAACGAATTTATTACAGGAAAATTGCTCAGCGGTGCTCAAGATGCCCTCTACAGACATGGTGTAGACGAAGAAAACATTGACGTTGCATGGGTGCCAGGAGCATTTGAGCTTCCACTTGTTGCAAAAAGGATGGCGGACAGCGGCAATTATGATGCTGTGATCGCTCTAGGGACAGTTATCCGCGGTGCAACAACCCATTATGATTATGTTTGCAATGAAGCGGCAAAAGGAATTGCCCAAGCTAGCATGACAACAGGCATTCCTGTCATTTTCGGTGTAGTTACAACCGAAACAATTGAACAAGCCATCGAACGCGCAGGAACGAAAGCAGGCAATAAAGGTTGGGATGCTGCTATTAGCGCAATTGAAATGGCTAACTTAATGAAGCAATTTGAATAGAAATAACGAAGGGGCGTTTCATTGGAACGCCCCTATTATTTTTTTGAAAATCCAATATAGAAAATCGTTTAACTTTCGCGGATCGCATTCGCTTGCAATTCAATACCGCCGCGAGCTGTTTGATAAACTGTCACAGAAACCCGTTTTGGATTAATTGCATAAACAATATCATCAGCAATATTGGCAGCTAATGATTCGCAATAAGCACCGTGGTCACGGTAAGACCATAAATAAAATTTCAGTGATTTCGATTCAATGCACTTTTCATTAGGAATATAAGTAATTTCAACACGGCCGAAATCAGGTTGTCCTGTTTTTGGACAAACGGCTGTAAACTCCAACGCCTTAAATGTAATTTCTTGAACATTTGGGGCTGGGAAAGCTTCATTTTTTAAAACTTCACGAGCTTCATCAACACTTTTTGGCCTCGGCATCGGACCGGACCGTGGCAAATAATAATTTTCACCCATTTATATCTTCACTCCTTTATGATTAAGCGGTTTTAATAAAAAATAGACAACTTATTATTATATCACAATCAACAATTTATTTCTTTAGCAAGGTCCAAGCAGCCTACCTGTACACATGCCTAGCATAATTGGAAAAAAGGATAATAACAAAAGATCACTGCAACTTCGAAAAAAGATCACTGCAACTTCGAAAGAGACACCATTTTCAGCATAAGTTTAATACACCTATTTTAAACTGTGCTATTTAAAATGTATAGGATTTTTCAAAAGCTGCTTTTAGCCATAAAAAATGCCCCTCCAATTGTTAGAACATGTTTAACAATTGGGAGGCATTCTAGTTTTCAAATTGCATTTTCCATCATAAAAAATTGAAATAGAAAATTCGAACAACACTTACAAACCGAAGAACAGTAATGACAGCACTTTAGCTGTTTACCATAACCTTTTCAAGTGCTGCTCGTAATGAAGGAGGAATATTTTCTGCCCGCTGGGTTTGAAAGTTAAAACAAACGATTACAACACTTCCTGAAGCAATTATTTTTCTAGTTTTAGCCTCTTTTATTGTGTGCTCCAATGTAAAACTTTTAGTACCGATCCGGGAAACCCGGGTAGTAACAGTTAATGTCTGAAAACTATAGGCTTGAGCGATAAAATCACATTTGGCAGAAGCTACCACAAAACTGATGTCTCCTCGTTTTTCCTTGGAAAAACCAATTTCATTGAAAAACTTTGTTCTTGCCTCCTCCAAATAAATAAAATAAGAAATATTACTGACATGACCTGACGCATCTGTCTCACAATACCTCACGTATATATCTATTTCAGGTACTTTCACACATTTCTAACCTCCTTGTTTTGTTATTAGAACCCATTATTTGAAACTTTAAATACGCTGCCAAATGAAAAATAAGAAATCGGAAATAGAAGAACCGATTTCTTATTAATCGATCTACATATTAGTTCACCTTAATCCCTATTATTTCTCCATTCTCAACCGCACCAACGCGAACATTTGTTTTAAAAGCACCGTTTTCATCGACGCGTGGAATCACATATACCTTTTTCTCTTCTGGAATAGCGTCTAATCCGTCTTGAATATGCTTGCGGATGGCTTCCGCATCTTCAACATTTTCAGCCGCTTTCATTGCTTCTACGAGAACATACATCGTCAAATAATGATAACCAGACTCTGAACCTGGATCTTTGCCGTATTTTTTACGATATTTATCCACGAATTCAGCTACACCTGGATAGTCTGCATAGATGATTGGCATCGTACCAATAGATCCTTCTAGGAATTCATAGGAACCTGTCAATCGTTGCATTTCATCTAACTTAGCCTGATCCATAACGATAAATCCGCCTTTAAATCCTAATTCCCTTGCCTGTTTTGCTACTTTGGCTGTTGGTTCCGAAGGTCCGCCAATGAATAAGACATCAGGGTTCTTTTTCAAAGCATTTGTTAAAATTGTAAAAAAGTCTGTATCTTTAGCAAAATCAACAGAAGATTCATAGACTACTTCTCCACCTTTTTCTTCCCAGAATGGAATTAAAGCTTTTGCCCAATCCTGCCCATATTGAGTTACTGGTGGTATAGCAGCAAGCTTAGTCCCAAATTTCTCCATTGCATATGTTGTGAAAGGTTCTAAATACCCGTGATAACTTGGAGGAATACGTATTGTCAACGAATTTCCTTTTTCTGTGACAGAAGGTTCACTCGTATAGGCACCAATCAAAAATTTATCTTGTTCATTAAAAACCTGTAGAGCATAGACTCCTCCGCTATGTGGAGTAAAAATAATTGGTGTATGATATTGCTCTACTAATCGTTTGGCATTCGCTGCCGTTTCATTAGGCAAATATTTATCATCTAGCGCAACTAGATTTAATTTATATGTTTTCCCATTTACCTCGAAACCTTCCTGATTGATTTCTTCAATGGCTAGCTCCATACCATTTAAAATTTTTTCCCCATAATAAGCTGCTGAACCGCTTAAAGGCCCACTAAATCCAATATTAACAACATTTTCTCCCAAATCAGCACTATTTTCCGTTTCAGTTTTCCCTTCTGATGTCGATGGTTGTGATGTACTGTCCAAACAAGCTGTTAAGGTTAATAGAATACCTGCTAAAAGACAAAATAATACCCCTAATTTTTGAATCTTCATAGACATACCCCCCATTCAATAAAATATTAAAATTACGAATATTCAGATATTATTTGATAAAACTGTTTACTCTTCTAAGCACCGATATATGCTTTCCGGACCTCTTCATTAGAGAACAACTCTTTAGAAGTACCTTGAACAACAATATTTCCATTTTCAAACACATAGCCTTTATCTGCGATGTTGAGTGCTGCATAGGCGTTTTGTTCAGCTAATAAAATGGTCATACCTTCTCGATTGATCTGCTGAATACTTTCGAACATCTTCTCAACAATTAATGGCGCTAGACCTATGGAGGGTTCGTCAAGTAACATTAATTTCGGTTTTGCCATTAGGGCTCTGCCGATTGCCACCATTTGCTGTTGTCCCCCACTGAGTGATCCAGCCGCTTCATTCCGTTTCGAGTATAAAATAGGAAATAAATTGTAGACTTCTTCCAATGATTCCTTAATTATTTTTTTATTTTTCCGGTGTATATAAGCTCCCATCATCAAGTTCTCCTGAACAGACATTTGTGGAAACAATTTACGATCCTCTGCACATTGGACAATTCCGTCCTCTACAACCCTTTCAGGAGATTTTCCACTAATCTGCTCTCCTTCAAAAATAATTTCACCTCTAGCAGGTTTCATTAATCCACTAATCGTGCGAAATAATGTACTTTTTCCAGCACCATTTGACCCTAATAAGACGGCAATCTCACCTTTAAATACTTGAATATTTACTTGGTTTACTGCAGCATAATGTCCATATTTCACCGTTACATTCCTTAGCTCAAGCACTGGCACTCCCTCCTAAGTAGGCTTTTATGACTTTCTCATTCCGGTTGATTTCTTCTGGTGTCCCTTCAGCGATTTTTTCCCCATAATTTAAAACCATAATCTTATCCGCCAGGCTCATGATCATTTTTATTTTGTGTTCAATCAGACAAATGGTGATTCCTTGTCTAGCCATCTTTATAATTAATTCAGACAATCCTTCTGTTTCATCAGGATTTATCCCTGCTGTTGGTTCATCAAGGAACACAATTTCCGGTTCGGTGGCTAGTGCAAGTGCAAACGCAACCCGCTTTTTCTCTTCCTGGGAGATATTCGCAACTTTCCTATCCGCGAGCCTGGTAAGACCAACAAATTGAAGAACTTCCAGTGCTTTTTCCTTTGCTTGTTCCTCTTCCATGATTTCCCGTTTGGTACGAAAGATCGCATCAAAAAGATTAGATTTTGTCCGAAGCCTATGCCCAACTACTACATTTTCAAATACTGACGAGTTTTCAAATAAATGGGTTGTTTGGAACGTACGTGCCACTCCTAACTCAGCAATTTTATTAGCAGGCAGTCTCGTAATATCCTTCCCTTTAAATAGGATCCGGCCAGAAGTGGGCTTATACACTCCGCTGATTAAATTAAAGAAAGTAGATTTTCCTGCACCATTTGGACCAATAATAGCGTTAATTTTTCCTTTTTCAATGGTAAAATCTACATTCTGCACTGCAAGTATTCCACCAAACTGTTTTGATAGTTTCTCCACAACTAAATACATTTTGATCCTCCCTAAGCCCCTTTTTCTATTTTCGCCGGTCTTTCTGTAGACACACTTTTCCCTTCACGTATTTTCAGTTTCCAATCTGAAATAAAGCCAACAAGTCCACGAGGAGAGAAAAGTATTAATAAAACCAAGATTGGTCCAAAAATTAACATCCGATATTCTTCAAGAAATTGTAAATTTTGTGAGAGTAGAACAATTAAAAGCGTACCTACGATAGGCCCTGAAAGTGTACCAATCCCACCGACAATTAAATATATTAATAAATCAAAAGTGATCGTTATAGAACCAATTTCCGGCCCTAGAAAACGAATAAAGCCTGCATACAAAGCTCCTGCCAGTCCTGCGAAAAAGGCTGAAAGGACAAAAGCTAATAATTTATTTCTTGTTGTAGAGATTCCCAATGAAAGTGCCAGTTGTTCGCTGTTACGAATGGCAATAAAAGTTCTACCAATTAAAGAGTTGACAATTCGATAATTGACCAAAATAGTCAATAGCAAAAATGCTAGTATCAAATAATATTTGGCCGTGGCACTTGTAAAGGAAAGAGGACCTATATTTCCCGGATTTGGAATTCCCATTAATCCCCTTACTCCTTCTGTTAAGCTATCCCATTTGTCAATCAATAAATAAATAACGTAACCGACACAGAGGGTATAAATCGCAAAAAAGTGTTCCTTCGTCCGTAAAGAAATCAACCCGACTAAAAAGCCAAGAGACGTTGTTATGATTAAGGCTAGAGCGAATGCAATCCAAAATGCTATTCCCGCTTTGACCGTTAATAATCCTTGCGCATAGGCACCAATAGCAAAAAAACCCGCATGAGAAAAAGATAAATAACCCGTATATCCAGCAACAATATTTAATCCATAGACTGCAATCATCCAAATATACGACAGTGTTAAAATATGGATAAAATAATTATTTTGGCTTATAAGAGGAAAAAGAACTGCCACCAATATTAAGGCGAATATAATATATTTCTGTGTTGGTTTTGCAATCAATTAACGTTCCCCCTTGGCAAAAATTCCGTTTGGTTTAATAGTCAGGATGATAATCAGTAAGACAAATGCGATAATGTCTTTATAATCGCTGGAGATATAAGTTGCACCAATACTTTCACTAAACCCGATAATATAGCCGCCAACAATTGCTCCAGGGATACTGCCCATCCCACCTAATATGATGATCACAAAGGCTTTTAATATAACAAGATGACCCATTCCCGGAAATACGAGATTGATTGGGGATGTTAAAGATGCTGCTATAGCAGCCAGCATCCCAGCAATAAAGAAGGTGAGCATAGCAACCTTATTTGAGTTAATTCCAACTAAAAAGGCTCCTTCCCGATTTTGCGACATTGCAATGATTGATCTTCCTATAAATGTTTTCTTAAGGAAAATATAAAGCAAAATCATAACGACAATAGCAGCAACAATGATTAAAATTCGCTGAACTGTAAAGGTTAATCCGGCGATATTAACAACTTGGTTATAAGGGGTAGGCATTTGTCTGAAATCCGGGCCCCATAACAATTGAGCAAGCGCTTCCAAAAATAGCAACAACCCAATGGCAGCGATCATACTGTTAATCGAAAGGCTTTTTCTTAAAGGATGGAAGACTAGTCGTTCCATTAGGACTGAAACAAAGCCAGCAACAACAACTGATACTATAATAGCCAACCAGTAAGGCAGACCTAAATAAATCATCATCGATAAGGTCACATATCCACCAATCATATAAATGGCGCCATGGGCAAAATTAGGAACGTGTAATATCCCATAGACTAAGGTTAATCCCAATGCAACTAAAGCATAAACACTGCCTATTGTCAGCCCGTTGAAAAGTTGTTGAACTAAGGTTTCCACATGAAGCCTCCTTCTTATTCCAATTTACTAGAATGAGTGAATCATTGGTTTTCTAACATCTACTCTGTACGTTAGCGACGTCTTTCTACTAAATAAAAATCTCTTTCCATAGTTTGTGTTATTCTCGTTCAATAATCGTTGCTATCCCTTGGCCTCCCCCAATACAAGCCGTAATAAGAGCGTATTTTCCTTGAATACGTTGTAATTCGTAAACGGCTTTTGTAAACAAAATAGCACCTGTTGCACCAAGAGGATGCCCATGTGAAATCGCTCCGCCATTCACATTCAGTTTATTCGGATCGATATCTAATTCTCGATTACAAGCTAGCACCTGAGCAGCAAAAGCCTCATTTAATTCAATGATGTCGATGTCTTTCAGTTCCATACCAGCTTTGGCAAGGACTTTCTTTGTTGCTGGAACAGGGCCAATTCCCATTATATTAGGATCCACACCAGCAACGGCTGTTTCACGGATCACGGCCATTGGCTTAACTCCTAACTGTTCAGCTTTTTCTCTTGACATAACCACTAGGGCTGCTGCCGCATCGTTCAAACCTGAACTGTTTCCAGCGGTAACCGTACCGTCTTTTAGAAAGACTGGCTCTAATTTACTAAGCGCTTCTAAAGTTGTTTGCGGGCGCGGATGTTCATCTTTGAAGAAGATGATATGCTCGCCTTTCGGGACTGGAATTGAAATTGGCACAATCTGCTCATCAAACCTGCCCTCTTCCATTGCCCTTGCCATTCGTTTTTGACTTTCTAACGCATATTGGTCCTGTTCCTCGCGTGAAATATTGTATTTCTTTGCCAAATTTTCAGCCGTTATCCCCATCGGCGGATTACCTATTTCCTCCGGTGCTAATTGAGACTTGCGAAACCTTGGTAATTGTGGACTATAGGCTTTTTCAGGACGATCCATTAAATAAGGAGCCCGGCTCATACTTTCAATGCCACCTGCTACATAAATATCCCCAGCCCCTGCTTGAACAGCATTTGCAGCTAACACAACCGCATTAATTCCTGACCCGCATTGTCGGTCAACGGTTAATCCAGGTATTTCGATGGATAGTCCAGTCTGGAGTGCAGCTAATCTGGCGATATTTCCACCTCCACTTAGCACATTTCCCATAATTACATCATCAATCATATGAGCTTCAACATTTGCCCGTTTTACTGCCTCTTTGATTACTTCTGCAGCAAATACATGGGCAGGGACGGGAGCCAATGCTCCCCCTTGCTTGCCAATTGCTGTTCTAACAGCTGATACAATCACTGCATCTCTTTTCATCTTCCCCGCTCCTTTTTTCAATTGTTAATTCTTCGCAATTGATATTTTGTCGACCAAAATACTAATTTCTCTTTTAACTTACTAATAGTTATATTTGCCGAATATTCAAACTATTAACTATAGCCTCTAATCATTTTATAAGTTTATGAAAAAGTTTTCTGTTTAGACTATTTAACGAGATATTCATGATAGATTAGTATATTAGAAACTTTACCTTTCCTTTGATGACCTCTTTATCATTTTGGTTGAGTGCTTTTACATCAAAGTACAGGGCTTCATCCTTTTTGTCAGTTAGCTCCGCTTTTAGTGTTATTACATCATTTAAAAACACCATTCCTGTGAAGCGAATCTGATAATCTTCGATATAACCCTCTTCATAATAAGGTGTGAAGAGTTTAGCCAAATTCCCCATAGTCCACATGCCATGAGCAATAATTCCTGGCAATCCTGCTTTATGAGCCTCATCATCAATCGTATGAATCGGATTAAAATCGCCGGAAGCACCTGAATACTTAATTAAATCCATGCGAGATACCGGATCCAGCGTGATCTCATCTAACGCCTCGCCAATATTCAGTTGCATTAAGCTTTTCATAACTTCATCGCCTTTCTTACAGCTTCAGTAATAATCGTTTTCGATTCCTCCGTAAATATTAAATGACCTTGTAAATCTTCACCGTATCTTTTTACAGCTAAAAATCCCATCAACCCATTACGGCCTTCCTTTTCATAATAATCCATGATTTCTGCGTGGCAATAAAGTTCCTCCCCCACCAATAACGGGCGTTCATAATGATAGATTTGTTCTCCATGAATCAAACCTTTTGTTGGAAGTTTTAATCCTTCAACCACTCCGTAGTCTAACACCCTTGGAAATGTTGGCGGAGCAATATTTCTCCCGTATCTTGATCGTTTACCGTATTCTTCATCCGTATAGATTGGATGTAAATCGCCAATCGCTTCAGCAAAACGTTTTACAAGTGTCCTTTCCACCACATTTTTTACCTTTTTTGACTTGTTTCCAATTACTCCCCGATACATCTATCCACCTCGTTCTGAAAACGGTTTTTAGTTAACAGTGCTTGATATCGGTTTTTTCAATATTCTTAGACGTACTGGCCGATCTTTACATTTCCTTTAATGAGATTACGCGAAATGATTAAACGTTGAATTTCATCTGTTCCATCATAAATGCGCCACAATCTTGCTTCACGGTACCAGCGTTCAATCGGTAATTCACGAGTATAACCCATTCCACCATGAATTTGCATCACGCGATCAACAACCCGGTTGCCCATATTGGCTCCGAATAATTTAGCCATCGACGCCAAGTGCCTGTTATCTTCTCCCTGATCAAGGGTAAAAGCTGCATTCAGCACCAGCCATTTTGCCGCTTCAATTTCAACTGCTGAGTCTGCAATTTGCCACTGAATGGCCTGTCTTTCTGCGATTGGTTTTCCAAAAGTTACCCTTTGCTTTGCATATTCGATTGCCATTTGCAGAAGCCGTTCTGCTGTTCCTACAGCTCGTGCGCCTACCATCCATCTTGCGAATCCAATCCATTCAAGGCCAAGCTGATAGCCTTTATGCAATTCTCCTAAAATATTTTCTTCAGGAACTCTCACATTCTCAAAAATTAAACTAGCAGGTCCCCATTCTCCCATCGTATGAATAAATTCTGATCTCCATCCCATATCCCGATCAACAATAAAGCATGTAACACCTTCTCTTCCTTTTGATCGTTGGTGCATTTCCTTATCCGTAATCGCAATGACCATGACAAAATCAGCTTCATTCCCACCGGTAATGAAAGTCTTTTCTCCATTTAATACCCATTCATTACCATCCTTTACTGCTGTCATTTTGATATTTCTAGTATCAGAACCTGCTCCCGGCTCTGTCATCGCAAAGCACGATTTTTTCTCTCCATTAATGGTAGGAATTAAATATCTTTTCTTTTGTTCCTCATTTGCATAATAGAGAATATTATCGGCTGATCCGCCAAATTTAAAAGGAACGAATGTTTTAGACACTTCGATCGTCACAATAGCCTGCATCAGATGACCCAAATCAGCTCCCCCATACTCTGCCGGTGTATTAATTCCCCAAAATCCTGCCTTTTTGGCCTTTAATTGTAATTCCCGCAGTTTTTCCGCTGATATACCTGGCTTACCTTCTCTTTCATTGCGTAGAACTTCACTTTCTAATGGCATTAATTCTTGTTCTACAAACTTACGGATTGTTTTTTGTACCATTTTTTGTTCATCTGTTAAACGTAAAAACATAAATGATCTCTCCTTTTTCAAGTTATATTTTTCCCTATTAAAAAATCTAATAATCTATGTTTTGCTCTAAACCGTTTTTTATTACCCTATAGGGTGCTGCCGCCGTCTACACTTAACACGGTCCCAGTCACAAAATCACTAGCTTTCGTTGCTAAATATAAGGCAGCACCTTTCAACATATTTTCATCACCAATCTTTCTCAATGGAATCCTTTCGAGAATTTCCTTTTCCTTCTGCTCAAGGGTGCCTTTTGTCATTTTGGTTCGAAACATGCCTGGCGCAATAGCATTTACATGAATATTATGCCTAGCCCATTTGATAGCTAAATCCTTTGTAAAATGGATGACTGCCGCCTTACTTGTCGTATAACCAATCGTGTTTGTTATTTCCGGTGGTCTAACAGTCAACCCTGCAGCAGATGCAATGTTAATAATTTTCCCGGATTTTCTTTCAATCATATGCCGTCCAACAGCTCGGCTCATTAAAAAGGTTCCAGTTACATTTACATTCAGAACTTTATTCCACGCCTCTAGAGGCATTTCTTCAACAGGAGCCCCCCATGTGGCACCACTGTTATTAACTAAAATGTCTATTTTCCCGAAATCCTCTAGAACTTGGTTCACTACGTCTTCAACCATTGACTCATTTGTTACATCCAATTCATAACTTTTGGCTATCACATTATATTTGTTTCTAAATATTTCAGCTGTTTCTTCACAAACTTCTTTTTTCCTAGAACATAAAGCCAGATGACACCCCATTTCGGCATAGGCTTCAGCGATCTGTTTCCCTAGCCCTCGTCCTCCACCTGTTATGAGGGCAACTTGATCCTTTAAATCAAACAATTCCTTTACGTGCATATCTTTTCCCCACCTGTCAATTAAATAATATGTTGAGAGTTATGGTGAACCTTAAAATGTAAGCCTTTTCATTTTTATATGCGATTATTATTTATCACTTACTAATACTCACGTTTAATTAATTTTTTGGACCACCAGCTACGTATATGACTTGACCACTCACAAAACCTGAACGTTCATCTGCAAAAAAGGCAACGGCATTAGCAATATCCTCCGGTTTACCGCTTCTTCCAACAGGAATTTTGTTAATACGATCTTTTACGAAGTTCTCAAAAGGTATACCCATTCTTTCTGCAGTGGCTTTTGTCATTTCTGTCTCGATAAAACCGGGTGCCACGACATTCGCTGTAATCCCAAATTTTCCAAGTTCAATAGCAAGTGTTTTGGTGAAGCCTTGTAGACCCGCTTTAGCTGCTGAATAATTGGCCTGGCCTCTATTTCCTAAGGCAGATGTGGATGAGATATTAATAATTCTCCCATATTGATTTTTTACCATATATTGCTGAGCAGCACGTGTGGCATAAAAGGCCCCTTTTAAATGAACATCCATTACAGTTATCCAATCATCATCCGTCATTTTAAACAGCAAATTATCACGGATCACACCAGCATTATTCACTAAGATATCAAGCGAACCAAAAGTCTCAACAATTTCCTTTACTGCTTGTTCAACTTGTTCTCTGTCTGTCACGCTTGCAACTTTCGTATAAATGGTATACCCTTTTTCCCGCAGTTCTGCTGCTGTTTCACTCAAAGCCTGTTCATTAATATCAATGATGGCAACTTTTGCTCCCTCCTCAGCAAAGCGTTCAACAATTGCTTTCCCAATTCCTCTGCTTCCTCCTGTAACAAGTGCTGTTCTTCCTTTAAATCGATTCATTCTGGTACCTCCTAATTTATAAAATAATTTTTTCTGATTAAACATATATATTTAATCAACTTTTATTGTGGTTTTTTCTAGCATCGGCTTTCTTGAGTTCTTCTTCAACTAGTAGCCTTTTTAACAATTTACCAACCGTATTTCTTGGTAAAGCATCACGAACTTCAAAACATTTTGGAACTTTGTATCGGGTTAACTTTGTTTGGCAATAATTCTTCAACTCTGCTAGATTAACCTTTCTGCCCTCTTTCTCAACGATATATGCCTTTACAATTTCCCCTTCATTTTCATGTGGGATCCCTACTACAGCTGCTTCTAAAATATCAGGATGTTCATAAAGAACCTCTTCAATTTCCTTTGGATAAATGTTAAATCCACCAACGATAATCATTTCCTTCTTTCGACCGACAATGTAAAAATAGCCTTCTTCATCCATGGTCGCCAAATCCCCTGTATGCAGCCACCCATTGACAAGCGCGGCATTTGTTGCTTCCTTGTTCCTCCAATAGCCTTTCATCACCTGAGGTCCTTTAATTAACAATTCTCCTATAGCATGCGGTGGAAGTTCCATTCCATGATCATCCACTATCTTACAATCAGTTCCCGGTAATGGGATGCCCACACTGCCCGTTTTCCGCTTTGCAAATGGCGGATTACGATGGGTGGAAGGCGAAGCTTCCGTTAAACCGAATCCTTCTCCAATCACAGCACCTGTTAATTCCTCAAAACGTTTCAAGACTTTTACTGGAAGGGGCGCTGAACCGCATGAACAGAATTTGAAACATGTCAAATCATATTGTGAGATATCCGGATGATTTACAAATGCCAAATACATTTTCGGTACACCTGGAAAAAAAGTCGGCCTGTATTTTTGAATCATAGAAAGTACATCATTTACTTCGAATTTCCTAATCAATAGGATCGTTCCACCTATATAAACTGGAAGATTCATAGCGCTCGTCATCCCGTAAACATGATACAAAGGGATAGCGGTTAACATGACTTCTTTGCCAAATTCCATTTTTTCACCATACAACAAATAACTTTGAATCACATTTGCGATAATATTAAAATGGGTTAACATGGCTCCTTTGATATCTCCAGTCGTTCCCCCAGTATACTGAATGACTGCTACATCTTCATGTACATCCACTTCAACCGGACTTTCAAGAGGTGAAGGATAGTTTAGCAATTCTTCTAATATTTGAAATTCTCTCTGACTGGTGCAGGCGTTGGATAATATGATCGACTTAAAGCTGTATAGTTCATGTACTTTCATAATGGTATTGACTGCTATTGGATCTCCAACAATACAAGATAATTGTGAATGAATAGCAATCTGATAAAGTTCTCTTGGTGTATACATTGGGTTTATTTGAACAACAGTAAGACCAAGTGCCATGGCTGCATAATAGCAAATGATGTAATGTGGATGGTTAGCTAGCATTAAACCAATTCGAGCTCCTTTTTGAAACCCCATTTGCTTCCATGCACCAGCTAGCCGATCTACATGACTCTTAAGTTGACGATAAGTAATCAACTCATTTTCATAAATGATTGCTATTTTATTCCCATATTTCTCGGCAGTATTTTCTAATAAGTGATAGATAGATATCTTTGGAATTTCAAGTGGCTTTGTATCTTGGTAATATTGAAGCCATGGTCTGTTTTTTACATGATTCAAATAGTGCCAACCTCCATTCTAAGCATATGATAATAAAATTTAGATAACCAAAACCTCAGTGATTTAATCTATAACAGTTTCTAACTAGGTAATAAGCAAGTTAAATGCAAGCGGTTTCATTATTCAGATTTTTTAAAATCTTATGATATAATAGTAAAGCGTAAGGAAAGAATTTTCCAATACCTGTTTCATTTGGTTTAATACCTTTTAGGTAAGAATATTTTAAATTTTCTATAATTTTTCATCAATTTATGGAGATGATTTTGATGGAAATACGTCATATAAAATACTTTATTGCTGTTGCGGAAGAATTAAATTTTGGCAGAGCAGCTCAGCGGTTAAATATTTCACAGCCCCCTCTTAGCCGTCAGATTAAACAATTAGAAGATGAAATCGGTGCCCAACTTATTAATAGAACGAAGCAAAAAATGGAGTTAACGGAAGCGGGAAAAGTTTTCTTAGAACATGCTTATGAAATACTCGATAAAATTGATCGAGCTTGCAAAGATACCGTTAAAGTAGCAGAAGGAAAGTTGGGGTCTATTTTCATCAGCTATGCCAGTGCAACAAATGAAACGTTAATGAAAATTGTCACCTTGTTCCATAACAAATACCCTGAAGTTAAGATTTCTTTGCACCATTCTATTTCTACAAAAATAATAAAGGAATTAGAAAAAGAGAAAATTCACATTGGAGTGTTGGCCCCTTTTAAAAATGATTCCTTAAATTTTAAAACAATTTCAAGCTCACCTTATGGAGTAATTTTACCGATCACACATCGCTTTGCAGACAGGACAACTCCCATACATATTAAAGAGCTTGAGGAAGAAAATTTCATTACCTCTCCCCAAAACTCTATTTATTTTTACCATATAAAAGCAATTTGTAACCAGGCAGGGTTTGAGCCAAAAGTATCCCACGAAGCACTAGGGTTGCCAACTATTATCTCATGTGTAGCTGCAGAAATGGGGATCTCGATTGTTTCAAAATTAACGGCAAAACAATCCCCTAACAAGAGGATCGTCTTTAAAGAACTTGTACCCGAAACAGAGCTTAAGACTTGCTTAGTTTGGAGGAAGAATGAGAAATCAAAACCTGTTCTAAATTTCCTAGACGTTGCTGAGGAGTATTTGTCGAATCATTCAGTTCATACATAAATATAAGTTCATCCATTCTTTTAGTGGGATCAGTTTTTTCATTTCAGATTTATACTCCCATTTTCCTAGCAAATTATTTAGATGACATGGAAACTTTTATTTTTATATCCTAATTATGATTTTCCAAATTGTCTGAAGTGATTCCCAAATTTCTTTATAAATTAATAAAATAATAAATTTATAGTTATATGCCTTTTATCTTCATTTGATACAAACTTTTATTATTTTTTTATACTTAGAACTCCCCTTTTGAAACATTTTTAAATTTTTTATTATCTTTGTTGAAAACTTATTATATCGGGGAAAAGAGGACCATTAATGATAACCGTTCACAATTTTGACAAATTTCTTTTTGGTTTTTTCCTTTATAATGTACTTAACAGGGTATTTTTATGAAGGCTTAAAAGGGGAGTGTAAAATGACTGCAACTTACACAATCATGATGTTTGCAACTTTGATCGCTTTGCTTGTTTGCGGATATGCGGTTGGATATATATCTGCCAAATTCAGCAAAACAAACTTACTTAATTTTATTCCAGTTTTAATTGCGATTTTAATGATTAACATCGTATTTGCCATTGTTGAAATGTCACGCGCCGGTAGAATCTAGCAGCTCGAACATGCTGCTTTTATTTTTTCTTGCTCAAAAAAATACTGAAACATTGTAAAAGCTGTAAGATGATCGTCTTACAGCTTTTTACTATAAATGATTAATAATAAGGGGAAATCATAATATATACAAGAACACCGGTTAAGCTGACATAAAGCCATAGCGGCATGGTCCACCGCGCAATTTTGCGATGTTTTTCTACTTTCCCAGTCATCCCTCTAGCTAGGGTTACTAAAGCAAGCGGAACAATCAGTGCTGAAAAAACGATATGAGTTAACAAAATAAAATAATAGATATAGCGGATTGGACCTTCACCGCCAAACGGAGTAGATTCTGCCATTGAATGATAAATGACATAAGATATTAAAAATAAAGCCGTTGTCGTAAATGCAGCGAAAATAAACTTTTTATGTAGATTCACTTTTTTCTGCTTAACAGTAATCAACGCTGCTAGTAAAAATATGAATGTAAAACTATTAAATACAGCATTTAAAAATGGAAGAATTGTTAAATCGACATCGCTCACCGTTTCATATTTCGGCATAAAATACAAAATTGCGACAAGTGCATTAATGATAATCGTTAACAATACTATGATCGGTGTATAATTCCGTTCTTTTGTTGCATATTTATTCATTCTATAGTCCCTCCTTATTTTAATACTTGTCCACTTTGCCCTAAAAACTAACAAGTTTTACAACAAATGCTATGATTATTATAAAAGCTTTTAAATCGAATTGCTACTATGTATATATTTATGAGAGATTATGACTAGTTTTGTCGAAGCTATACAATATTTTTTTAAAATATGCCATAATAGATTTCATGAAAGTTTAACAAACATTCAATATTCTTTACATTTCATAATATATAAGTATATAGATGATAGTGGGGAGAAGAACGAAATGCAAAATGGGACAAGAAATGTAAACAAAATTCTGCGGCAACAAATAGAGATAAAAAGAAAACAATTGTTCGAATATGCCGCAAATTACGGAATTAACAGCCAATTAACGATTAAATGCAGTCAAGAACTTGATTTGCTTTTAAATCGTTTAGACCAAAACCTTTACCATATACAATCTGCTTGAAAGGATCAATAAAGTGTCTGGTTCCTTTGAAAGAACCAGGCACTTTTTTACTCTCAATTGTGGAAAAAGAATTCTACCACCAATAACCTCCATAATACGGATAGCCATAGAATGGATAACCATAGAATGGATAACCATAGAATGGGTAGCCATAATTACCGCCATAGAATAACGGATTGAACAATGCACTTCCTAAAACTCCACCTAAAAATCCTCCCAGGAATGGACCGCCAAAAAATGGCCTGCCCCAATGTGGACGACCCCAATATGGGCGACCTATAAACGGCCTTCTTCCATAACGGTGATCAATCCCGTTAACTCCACCAACCATCAGAGTACCTCCTTATTTTTTATCGTATACTCCTAATGTATGTGCTAAAAAAACAATCGTTTAGGCTAGTAACACACATTCCCTTAAACTTTTATAAAGTATAAACTTGATCCAAATTCACAAAATAAAAGAACAACAATTATTTAAAAAATATTACACATTTGAGGTGATTAATATGTCCAAACATCGCGGAAAGGGAGTAAAATCAAAAACACCAGAAAAACCGATGAATGATGGATTAAAAACAAATGTAGATACAACGGAATTTACAAGCGATTTTTCAAAAGCGCAAAAAGAACAACATGGATATAAAGAATTTTTCAATTAAAAATGTGGTATAGAAAAGGGGCCTATTTATGTCGGCCCCTTAATGTTTATTGTTCTGCCATTCTCTCAGCCAATGTCGCCAACGTGCGCACCATAACACCAGTTGCTCCTGCAGGACCGAGATCATGCTCTTCCTTTGTTGTAGCTGTTCCTGCTATATCTAAATGAACCCATGGTGTTTCCTCGGCAAATTCTCCTAAAAACGCCCCTGCCATAATGGCATGCGCTTCTCTCCCTGGAGAATTGCTTAAATCGGCGATTTTACTGTGATTCCGGACTTTTTCTTTATATAGATCGAAATAAGGCAATTGCCAAATCAGTTCTCCCGTTTCATTAGAAGACTCTAACACTTCTTGAAAAAATTGTTCATTATTCGTCATTGCCCCGGTCACTTGATCACCTAAGGCAACAATCACACCGCCGGTTAGTGTAGCAACGTCTACAATATAATTTGCCCCATAGAACTTTGCATATGTAATGGCATCACAAAGAGCCAATCGTCCTTCCGCATCTGTATTAAAGACTTCAATCGTTTTTCCGCTCATGGATGTAATCACTTCATCAGGTTTATATGCTGTAGAACTAATCATATTATCAGTGGCTGGGATAACCGCTATAACATTTACATTCGGCTTTAATTCACCGATAATCTCCATCGCTCCTAAGACAGCCGCTGCTCCTGCCATATCCGTTTTCATGCCGACCATGCTTTCTCTAGGTTTCAGGCTATACCCACCTGTATCATAGGTAATTCCTTTTCCAACAAAGGCTAAAACATTTTCCCATTTTTCATCGCCTTCGTATTTCAATACAATCATTTTTGGAGGCTCCGCTGATCCTTTATTAACCGCTAATAACGCCCCCATGCCGAGTTTTTCCATATCTTCTTTTTCAAGTACTTCGTAAGACAAATTATATTTTTCTGCAAGATCAACGGCAAATTCAGCTAAATCCGATGCTTTCATCAAATTCGGCGGCATATTTACTAAATGGCGGGCTGTATTTGTCCCTTTCCCATAAATATAGCCAACGGTAAAGGCTGCTTGAATTTCTCTTTTTTCCTCTGTTGTATAAACGATAACAGTTTCAATATCCTTATCAGGAATATTTGGCTTTTTCTTAAAACCCGAAAAACTATAGCCTGCCAAAGAAACAGCTTCCCCAAGAGCATGGGTTGCATCAATAGTTGTGATATCGCCACAAACAAATGTATCTAGCGCAATGGTAAGCTCAGTTAAACGATCTTTCTTCACTTGTTTAACGAGGCGTCCAAAGGCTTCCCGCAAACGTGAAAATTTATATTGATCTTGTTTACCAAGCCCTACGAAATAAATTTTTTTAAAACCGATTTTTCCTAAAGTATGTATTTTGCTTATCGCTTTTTCTTTCCCTTTGATCTCTCCATCACGTAGCAGTTCACCAAGCTCTCCCTCAAAAATTTCATCCAATTGTTGAAAAAGATCATTTTGTTTATGTTCATCAAATAAACCGATGACGAAAGCTTCACCTTTGTCGTTTAAAGAAAAGTTTTCAATAACTTTTAACATACAAAACATCTCCATCTTTTAGATTAATTTGTAATAAGTGGTCATAATAAAATATACACTAAAAACAAACGTATGAACCTTCCATTAATAATTTGATAGGACAACAAAAATCGTCTGTAGGTTGTTACTCAATGTGTCTACTAGAAGCCACACCCGACATTCCAGTCCCACCTTTTTTCTGGTGAAAAGTGTTACCTTGACGATCAGCGGAGAGGAATTTGCCGAATACGATCAATTGTTCAAAAAATTTTTAAATTTTTATAATAAAAAGGTTTGAAACTTCCACGTTGCCCCTTCTATCTGTTATGATAAACCTAACCATAAAAACAGAAAACTGTTCTACTATTTGACGATAAAGCTATAGAAGAGAAGGCCCTTTTACAAAACCGTCTAAATGGTTCCAGTTTACAGAAGAGGAAATCATCCCTCCGTAAAACCGCCACACAATTATGAGAATTCTTTTCCAAAACAAACAAATAGTTGTTTTCTTTTACTACAAAAACTCAACACCCATTTCAAATGGGATGAAAAAGTATTTAGTAATGGGGAATTGACATAAAATAATGGAAAATAACTGTTGCAACTATTATTTTGATTGAAAGGACGTTCTATATTATGGAAATTTTCTATAATTTCCCACTTTGGGCTTCAATTATATCTATATTTTTCGCACAATTTATAAAAGTACCGATTTCATTAATTGCCACCAAAAAAATTGATTGGTCGCTTTTAACGAGTACGGGCGGCATGCCTAGTTCCCATTCCGGTGCTGTCACTGCACTTGCGACAGCGATCGCCCTTGAAGAAGGTTTACAATCACCGTTATTTGCTATATCTGTTGTGTTTGGATTGATCGTCATGTTCGATGCAACGGGAATCCGTTATCACGCTGGCGAACAAGCAACCGTACTCAATTGGCTTGTTGCTGAATTCCAGCAATTTATTAGCGAAGCAAAATCATTGCCGAAAAAAGAACAGTTTGAAAGACGAAAAGAGCTGAAAGAATTGCTAGGCCATAAGCCAATAGAAGTATTTTTTGGTGCTCTTACCGGTATTGTGCTTACACTTTTGTTATACTATTTTGTTTATTGATTGACAAATATAATAAACTAGCTCATTATCGAAAAAAAGCAGCCCTCCCAATCATCGGAGAGCTGCTCTTTTTCTTAACCTTTAATGATTTGTTGTCTAAACACTTGCATCGACTTGTCTTCATTCAGACGTTTTAATTCCTCTTCAGTTAAAGAGCCATCGCCTTTTTTGACAACGTACACGACAACTTCCCTTTTGCCCCATTCTCGGTATACGTCTTCTACTGTTTCATAATAAAGATCAATTTTGTTTCCTTTAATGGCCCCGCCCTTATCGGCAACGACTCCATAGCCGTAGTCAGGAATAAACAAAATCGTGCCAATCGGAAAAACGCTCAAATCGGCTGCTACAGTTGAATATAAATCTCTCTTTACGCGAACACCAGAATAAGTGATTCCATATTCAGGATGACCTTCATGTTTTCCGGTGGATTCATACCCAGCTGTATAGCCGGTTGCAATGACTTTTCTTGAAGGATATTTTGACCAATCAAAAGCATCCTCAAGTTTTAAAGGCATTTCAACCGATTCGCTAGAAATTGCTTTTTGGCCAGTTGTATAGCGGGACAATGCTTTTTTCCCCAATGCTATTTTTTTAATTTTATGATCATAGTTTTTTTCAATAGCTTGAGGTTTATGAAATTTGTTGTAATACCAAGACCATATAGAAAAATCTTTTGCTTCGACTCCTGATATAGATTGAAAAGTTGTCAACAAAGCGGCTATAAACATACACGTCATCAACATTCTTTTCATTGTTTTTTTCAAAATTTTCACTTTATACACTCCTCTCTCGCACTATTTATTTCCAAAATGAGAAATAAATATACAGAGAAAAGTGAAAAAAGGGCCGACAAATGTCAGCCCTTTTCATATTTTGCCACTGCATATTCAATTTAAAACATTTGATAACCATTTTTCCGTAAAAATTTTATAATGATTCCCGATAAAATGGCTCCGACAAATCCACTCGATAAAATGATAACATCCGCACTCCCCAATGATGTGAGATGTTTAGCCAATGACTGAAAGGAAGCGCTTGGTTCTGTAAAATATTTAAAAAAACTGATTTTATCGACAATTAAAATAACAATGATCGGGTAAATGACTGCCATCACCCAAGTTTTGCGGAGCAGCATATTCAAAATAAAACCGATGCCAAGAAAAAGTACCATAAATAATAGTATAGAAACGAGCAATTGTGGAATTCCCACGGAAAATACCTCCCCTAATTTCTATAGTTAGTTTACTGGAAGGGAGAAGACCAGTCAATTGAAAAAGCTGCCCCTCTTTGAGACAGCTTTTTGCAATCTTTTATTCAAAATGTTATTAGAAGAATTTCAACTTGCCTTTTTTCAATACTAATGACAAGCCGCCAAGTTTCCATAAATAGCGGTTATCAATGATTTTTTTCATAATTGCTGCTTGCGTACCGTATAGTTTACGGTTGCCAAAAATAATGCCCATTGCATCATCATGTCCTAAAGAGCAGACGGTTCCCCGAATATTTGGAACAAATTTCTGTATTTCTTCTTCTTTTCCTCTAACAAGCGCAGCAATATTCGCAGCGCATGTGTCTGCCATTTGGATTGCAATTTGTGCTGTCGGCGGATAAGGACGATTAATTTCCTCGTTAATTAATAGGGCACAATCACCGACGACAAATACATCTTCATAACCAGGAGCTCTTAAATCCGGCTCTACTTTCACACGGCCACGCATCGTCTCAAAACCACTCTTTTCAACGATTGAGTTGCCGCGCACACCAGCTGCCCATACGACAGTCTTAGCTTTAATTTCTTCTACTTCATCATCTTTTGAAACAATAATACCTTCCGGTGAGCACTCTTTAATAATCGTGCCTAACTTAAATTCAACACCTCTTTGCTCCAAATAATCCATCGCATATTCAACGAGCTGCTGATTAAAGCCAGGCAATGGAGTTGGAGCTGCTTCCACACAAATGAGGCGTACTTTTTTACGGTCAATATCGAATTCTTGGCATAATTGCGGAATACGATTGACAAGTTCTCCTAAAAATTCAATACCAGTAAAGCCTGCGCCACCGACAACAAATGTTAGTAATTCATCCCGCTTTTCCTCAGGTTCATTATTATATCTTGCAAAGCAATAATCAATATGTTCACGAATTAATCTCGCTGAATTAATGTTAGCAATTGAAAAAGCATACTCTTTTAAACCTTTGATCCCGAAAGTTTCAGCTTCAAAACCTAGTCCAATTACTAGATAATCATATGAAAGTTCACCATTTTCCAACTTAACCTTTTTTTCTTTCGGGTTAATTTCCACGACAGTATCTTTAACAAAATCTATTTTGTTTGACTGAATGACATCTTTAATAGGAATGCGGATTTGATCATGATGGATCGTTCCAGCAGCTCCTTCATGCAGCCATGTAGATTGATAATGGTAATCGTGCTTATTCACAAGCGTAATGTTCGCTTCGTTAACACCTAATGTCCTTTGCAAATTCACAGCAGTCATTAATCCACCGTATCCAGCACCTAAGATGACAACATTTGGTCTTTTCAAAGTATTCAAAGTATCACATCCACCTTTTCCTTTTGTTCATTATGTTTTGTAAACTGTAATAAATTTATAATTTGTTACACATTTCACAAATCATTTGTTAAAAATTTCACAAACCAACGTATAGAAAGCTAAAGAATTTTTAAAATAAAGAGGAGTTTCGTTCACAAAAATTTCGTTATTTTGTAACAAAAAATTTATATTTTATAGTCACATCATATTCTTTTTTTCAACATTTAGCAACTACTTTGTTTAAAAAAAGATATTTCTAAATTTTCAGACCAAAAAATCGAGATCCGTCTATTGAAAATTAGAAAAAAACAACACATTGATAACTACCAAAACTTAGTAAGTCTAGCCTGCAATCTTTTTCCCACTCCAACACTTACTCCGCTCACATACAACTGATTCAAATAAGCAGCCGGATCGCAATTTTCTTCAAAAAAATAAGAGCCACCGTAAATTGGCTCTTAATATAAAACTTTTTTCAAATTTTTCTATCAACATTCCTCAGGAGTTCCCGCATTTTTAGCTGTTCGGAAAGAAGATCCGCAGCCACAAGTGGCAATCGCATTCGGGTTATCAATGGTGAATTATACGGTCAGTTATCCGTTAGATAAAATGCGATAATATCAACGTTTTATGTAGTTAACGAGGATTGTTTTTCGCTTTGATGATTGTTAATATTCACGCTTTATAGCGGTAAATATCGTTAACATAATATTACCCAAACGGATAAACATTGTAAAGTGACATATTCGCAATTATAAGTGAATTAGACGACCTATTACTCGTTATATTAAAGATAATTTCGTTATAAGGCGATTCTCAAACACGTTTAAAACATATGAAGGCATAAAAAAGAGGCCGCCCCTCGCTATGAAGGACGGTATTATTTTTAATTACTAGGAGGACTATTATTGAGGTGTAATTATCGATAAATTAATGCTTTAACATTTCTTCTAACTCTTGTAATCCACGTTGAATTTCCGCTTGCGTTAAACGCGGTCGATTAATGTTCTCATTAATATCGACTTCACTACGATTAACTAATCGACCGTTTAGTTTATAATACAGTTCAAGCGCTTTAATTGACGGAATACCGTTATTAGACGTTCCTTTAATCAGTTTGATTAATTGAGCATCGGCTAGGTCACGGTAACTTTCGAGAAACATATCACTTAAAGCCGCTTTATAAGCGATAAAGTCACGGTCATTATTTTCCCATCGCCATAAATATTGACGCGAGATTCCTAACTCATCCGCTATTTCCTGTTTTGTTTTGCGATCTTCTCTATTTGCGAAACTATTTGCGACTAATAAATGAGCAGCTCTAATTTGTAAATCGTTTAGCCTCATCTTTAATTCGTCTAATGTTGCCATACGTTACACCTCCTTATAATAAATGCTTTATTTCATCGTACCTTTTACGGTACTTCTCAACCTCAGCGTTAAACAACGCTTCATCGGTTTTTAATCGTTCATATTCTTCCTTATACGGTTTAATCTGTTCATAGAAACTCATATCGCTCTTATAGTCATAAGCACAATCGATAGTTGGCGGGTTACTACCTATTATCGATAAACATAGGTATAACTTTGTCGCGACTTTTATAGGGTCTTTATCGAGGTCACCTTTTGATAGTGCCTCGTTTACTTCTTCGATTGTATTGATTGCGCCTTTTATTCCAGCGTTATAAATCAAACATTCCGTATTCACAGTTAACGATAATAAATCGATAATATCGCGATACTTATCGAAATAAGACACATCGAATGGAATTAACGTCTGGGAATCATACGTTAATTTCGTGTACTTTACGAATATTGGATATAAATGCGCAAGTTTTTCGCATAGTATTACCGATATTGTAACCGGTAAGAATTTCTCTGGTCGCTCTGGAGGTAATCCTCGTGCGATTCTATCTTCTCTAATTAAATGTTCATACTTGTCGATTTCCTCTTTTATTTTGTTAATGTCAATCATTACATCACCTCGCAAAATAGGCGCTCCCGAAGGAACGCCGTTAAATAAAACGAGAATTAGGCCAAATTAATACCTGACATTAAGGAGGTTTGCTCAGATAACGGAATGAGCGCCGTTATCTTCGACACAAAGAAAAATTAAGCCCCTGCTTCTACCGCCCTTTGTAAATTCTTCGTTATTTTCCAAGCGATTTTATCGATATCCGCTTCTTCCCGAACTACGATATGTTCGGCTAGTTTGGCGATATGAATACCACCGCCACCTTTTGAATACTCTCGGTTTTCCTCCGGTGTTAATACTCGTTCGCCCTTGTGTAAAATCGCTGTGTAACCGTTATAAGGCACATACGATAAACCGCTTGCATGAGACCTGCCTTTAGGAACCTTTTCTGCTCCTAGTATTTCAAACGTCTTACTAATTCCCCAATTAAGCACTTTACCTTTAAGCATATCCACCCTGTCACTCGCATAAGGTGAAACAACCTTTGTTATCGGATGATTCTCCATATAACTTTTAAGACCGTCAGCAATACCTTTACCGATAGATGCCCCTAACTGTGCAGCAATAGGTGTTAATGTCGTACTAGCACCGTGAATACCTTCCGCCAATACCTCGGTAATTTTTGTAGTTGTCTTAACAAACTGATCGCGACCACCGCTATCGTACCAGTTTTTAAATTTTGCATACAAGTCGTCAAAAATAAACTCAATTTTCGCGGTTAGCGTCTTTTGTTTATTAAATTCTGGATTATCCATAATTCCTTTAATCCACTTGCCGGCGTTATCTGCTGCGGTTACGAACGTCTTTGCTATGCCATCAAGTACCTTAGCGCCCCACGATTCAATACCTCTTTTATCACCCTTCTGCATTTCGTTATTTACTCTCGCCAAGAAGTCGCGGATACGCATTAGCGCAGGCTGGCCCATTGTACGTAATACTACGTCGGTTTGCTCTTTTATTTGATTCCAAATACCGAGCGTTGTATTACCTAATTCCGTTACTACTTCGTCTGTAATACGTTTCTTTTTGAGCAATTTTTCGAACGCATCTAACTGTTTACCTAACGGTAAGTCTTTGATTGCGTTTAACTCATCGCGTGTAAAGATTTCAAAGCGTTCATACATCGATACGATGTCGCCTGAAAGTAATTCCTTTAGCGATAACGCAGCACCTTGCACACCTTGTACAGGGTCGATAACGTTTAACTTCTCTATAATCTTAAAGATACGTTCGAGCTGTTTAATATCGGAAGTTTTCGTTACAAACGATTTTGCATTAGCGAATAAATCTTGCGAATTAAGTAACGGTGATTCAATCGCCACTCTTTCCGCCATTTTAACAAATTCACGATACTTGGCGTCATCTTGAAACATTGTTTTAACGGTAACTGACGATTGTTCGTATTTCGCTGCTTCTCCGATTGTTTTGTCGAAAATGCCTTTTGATAGTTTATACCCTCCGATTGCAGCACTTAACGCAACAAACGCACCAGTCAACTTCGTAACGGAAGATAATGCACCGCCTGCACCTTTGGTTATACCACTAAAAACTTTTGTCGCTAAGTTCCCGTCTTTAATAAAACGCCCCATACTGTCACGGAGACGACCGTTTGCATTACGCCATGTATCTGTAGATTTTTGAGCAATCTTTGTTGCTTTATTTAGTTGTTCAGTAACTTTAATAGCTTGGCGCATTGGTTTACTGTATTTATCCTTTAATTGTAAGACTGCCGTTAAGTTATAAGCCATTACGTAACACCTCCTTTCTATACGGTCATTTCTGCAATTTCATTCATTAATCGTTCAAAATCTCGCGCTTCAACGTCTGCATTATTACCAGCGTTGAATTTGCGAGCAAACGACTTAAATACATCGACTGCTTGACTTACTTTATTAGCGACTGGCGCTAGTTCTGCGTCATTACTTGCGATTACCTGCAAAACTAGTTTGTTATCGTCAATTCTGCGTACAGCACTTTGCGATATATTACCACGTGGTATTTGATTGACGGCTTTTTGAATATCGTTCAGCACACGCTGAATTCGCATAATTCTAGCGTCGTTTACTTTGTTACTCATACATTTCACCTCCTAAATTAAAATAAAAAGAACGCCGATTACTCGACGTTCGTTCCGAATGTCTCTAGGTATTTCTGTTTTAATGCAACGCATTTCAACGCTGATTCCTCGTCTTTTCTTTGCGCTGCAACGTTGTAAAAATCCGCTAAATTATCGGCGGTTATCCTTACATTACTAATATCAACGCTTGATACGTCTTTCCCTTCCGTTCTTACAACGACTGTCTCATCGCCAGTAATCTCAATTAATCCTTTTTCATCTTTATAAATTTTCATTTTTAATAGCCTCCTAGTTTCTATTTGAATTAAAAAAAGACGCCGATAATTATTCAGCGTCTGCACTATCAATTTCACGTTTAATCCGTGAATATAAGACTAAACTGTCTGGCCCTGGATATGTCCGCGCTAACTTCTCGGCTGCTGTTAAATCATCTTTAGTAATTTTATCGCCGTTTTGCAGTTTAGCCTGTAATTTGCTACGAATTTCCCTTGCATTATCAATGCGTTTACTCCCTTTAAAAGATTGATAATAATCAAAACGATCTTTTAGTATTTTATAACGCATTACATCCATTTCATCGCCGGATTTTGCTTTTTCTTCTACTTCCTTAATGTAAAACTCATTCGGAGAATCCACGAATTTATGTTCATCGTCAAAATACTGTTTAATAAAATCGTAATATTCTCTTTCTTTGAGATTATATTCCGCTATTTTTCGTGGATTACCTCTCGCCATTAATTTCATTTCTGCTAGTTTACTCAAACTTATAAAACCCATTATTCATTACCTCCATAGCTAATACTTCGCGGCATTTCTTTTTTCCCTAAATCATAAAGATCACTACTTGTTAACAAATATTTATCTCTTTGCGTTGTTGAACTAAATTTAACATTTTTAAATTTATAATAATATTCATTTCCAACCTCACTTCTAACATCACTTAATATACTTTCAAACTCATCTACCGCTTTATAATAATCGAGTTCCGCCTCGGCATATTCCCGTTTAGCTTTTAACAACCTATCCAATACGGCATTAAAGCGTTTTTCCTTAAACAACGGTATAAATTCATTATTCCAGGCATGGACTAAATCCTCTCCTTTTATCTTTTCTAACGGCCGTAATGCCGAATACATATAACGTTCTTCTCTTCGATGTTGTGCTATTTTCTTCGCTTCCTCGATTTGTTCAGCTAGTTTGTCTAATTCGGCCGTTTTATCCTTACCACTTGTTACTGATTCTTTTAATGTTTCCTCGTATTTTGCTTTTAGCAATTCAACTTCTGCCTTTGCCTTTTCCTCTCGTTCAATTAATTCCTGCATAGCGTCTGCTATTGCCTGCTTTTGCTCGAGATATTTCTCTAATAAGTCAAATTTCAATGTCATATTTTCCGTTCCCTCCGATTAAATTCGTTAGTTTTGTAAGCATAATAAATAACCGATAACGCCATTTAGGTAATTTCGGTATCGGCTTAGTCGGTTTAATTTCGTGTAATTCCGCTAATAACTTCTTATACTCGTCAATCATTCGTTTTGTCTCGCTCGTATTGTCTGTATGCTTTATTTCGCCAGCGATTCCGACCGTTTCAAGCATTGCACCGTATAACTCCTGGTTACTTGTCCATACATTGAGCGATTTTATTCCGTGCCGATTTCTTAACGCTTTTAACCATCTAATCGCTATTTTCGTATTTTCATAAGGTACGATAATGTTATCGATAAAATAACCGTCTTTACCGTACAAAATGACGACTAAAAACGGTTGCGATTCGATGTATTCAATATTTGCGATTGCTAATTCATTCATCCACTATCAACCCATCTTTTCTTAGTTCTTCTGCAAATTCATGCTTATAGACAATTATTTTTGACTTACGCACATCGAAACTACATATACGATGTGTTTTCGTTTTTACTACTTCACCGGTATTTACATCAATAGCCTCTAGTATTAAATCGCTATTGATCGAGCCAAACGACGTATTAATTTTATGCCTTACTGTAACCGTTGGTTTTTGTACTATTTCTGACTGTGGCATTGGTTTATTATTTAACGGTATATCACGCGGAAATAGATAATGGCTTGTTATCATCATTTACACCTCCGTTAAACATCTGCTATTACCGAACTTTTGCGTTTTAGTGCGTCATTGACCAATAATGCAATGTTATGATTTTTATTTAGTAAATCACGTTTGTGCCATACAGTTACTTTGAAATCATTTTCAGCCATTTTTCTAACAATTTTCCCTTCTAATTGCCTACGTTTATAAAATGCACTATTATTTCCTTTTATTTTCACAAGTTTTGTTCCTGGTGGTATTTCATCAAGCAGAATAAATAACACGTGGACAATCGCTTTATTATTACTATCAATATCGTCATTATCGATATAAAGACTTGCCACTTTAAACGTGTGATGTTTGCCGTTTTCATCACGCTTTTTAAAATCGGCGCCGGCAATAAATTTATTATCAGGTAATTTCGTGACGCAAAGGTCTATATAGACGACTTCATCAAACGAGTAATCCGTCATGTGTCCGCATCACCTCATCTTTAACCTGTTCCACTATTTTTTCAATTTCTCGATGTAGGTCTATACTTGCCGTAATCTTTGCTTTAGTTGTTATTACCTCTCCTGTTTCTTCCACGATTGCCCAAGCCATTATTTCCGTTGCTTTGCGATCTAGTGCTTTCGTTAAAACTACGATTTTTATCTCGTTTATATTTATCACCCCGTTTCTTACGCTTAGGAAATTTCAAATGTTCAAACTCCGGATTTTCATTAATGAATTTCTTTAAATAATAGGGGTAGTAATCATCTTTTATACCTTTTTCTACCAGTAAGGATTCTGTATTTCGCTTATCTCTTCTGTGTTGTTTATTTGAGTTCCGTCGACCCACGTTCTAACAACTCCATATCCTCGTATTCTTCTAAAGGAATTATCGTTCCATCATCGCAAATAATCGCTTCGTAATCATCGCAGGCGCTATCATTTCCATACCAATGATGTACTTTTACGACTTTAAATTCAGTCATTCTTCCAACTCCCTTATCATTTTTTCTAGTAATCGCTGTTTCTTTTTCTTACGTTGCGGAAAATCTCTATCGAGCAACGTTTGAGATATTAAATCAATTATTCGCTCTACCGATACCCACACCCCAAACTTATACTCAACGGTTTTACCTTCGTAAGTAACACGGGCGATCTGTTTTTTGTCACCTGACGGATATAACAGACCAGGAGAACATATCATTACATGAAAATCTCTTAACATTCGATTACCTCCGATAGCACTTGGCCGGTAATTATTTGAACTACTTTTCTAACCGACTTGCTCATTTGCGATCTTCATTTCTCTATCAAGCTGTTTAAACATCATCTCTGCTGTATAATGAGCATGTGCATCAACTAATTCTGCGATTACTTGTTCCTTTGGAACACCTCGCATCATGGACAGGTAATAAATAATCCCAGCCATATGATCGTCTGTAAATTCTTCGTTTTCCAAAAAGAAAGTAACTAACGGTTTATCGGACTTTCGAGTATTACACCTTCTACATGCTCGTAGTACGTTATCAAGGCTATTAGCACCGCCCCTGCTCATACTTACAATATGTTCGAGTTCAATTGGCTCTCCGTCCGATTCTAGGCAGCCACAATACGAACAACCGTCGAATACCTCAAATAGCTTAATAACTTGCTCAAAAGATAAATCGTTTTTCACGCCGAATTTTTCCGCTCTTTCTTTCGCGTTATGGTACGCCCGATTCGCTCGACCTCGTAATGTTTCGTAATAACTGTATTTACAGGCAGCGCAACGATTTGTTATTCCTCCAGGTTGACGCTTATCCTTCTCGAATTGATCTAACGGTTTAATTTGGCCACATATGCGGCATTGACGTGTTTCTTCGTTATTTGTGGTACACATTTTTTCAAACTCCTTTTCTGTTGACAGAATATACATTGACTTATATAATATAATTGTGGTTTTTTGTTGTTTTAAAAATTTGCCCAAAAAAATTAAAGTTTAGATAGTTTATCAGCTTTTTCTAAGTTCTCGATAAATTCATCTGTAATATCGAATACTTTTGCAATTTTCATACGAACGCGAGGAGTGACCTTTACAAACCCCGATTCTATTTTCTCAACCATACTTTTACTAATGCCTAACTCTTTAGCGAACTCTGCTTGCGTTTTATTTTTTTCATATCTAATCGCTTTAAATGTTTCAGGTTTCATATTGTTTCAACTCCTTTCAATTAACTTCAATATTACTTCAAAAAATTACTAAGCCAACTACGAAAAAAGGAGTAGCAGTCGGCATGAATACGAAAAACAAAGGAAACGTTGAATGACGGGAAGTTTTCTTCCCACTTATATACATTTTTCTACTACCCTATTTTCGTAAATTTCGAGTAAACGTTCGTGTATTTTCCTAGATACCGAGAAGTCTTTAGATCGGTCTAATTCTGTAATATGATACGATATAACCTCACCACAATTCCTATCGTATTCGTCTTTTAAATTCTTCCAATTTAATTCCCTGCGGTCATTACCACGTGGGTCGTAACGTTGACTTAATTTTTCGTAATTTTTATCGTTTTCAATTTCGTTTAAACTTTTAAATACTGGTTTCTTTCTTCCGCCGTAATCGTGCGGCGACCTTTCCCCATCGATTGTTGTATATGCTTTTTTTGACAATTTACCGCGGTTAAACGAATCAGCATTTAGCACAATCTCACCGTAAACAAGTAATTCATATAGTTCCTTCGGACTGAAGAACGGATATTCATATTGCTGTCGTTGCCAATCTCGTTTATAACGCGCCTCGTCGATATTATAAACGTTATTGTTGTACAATCGTTTTTGACGTCGACGTTCTTTTTCCTTTCGACAACTATCACCGCATACTTTTGCGATTCCATTCTTTGTTCTATCGATAAATTCCGATTCACATATTTCACAACGTTTAACCGTTAACTTTGCTAACTGTCGCTTTTCTCCGATTGATAACGGCACTCCGATATATTGTCGCTCGATATAATTCCTCATATATTCCTGCGCCCCTTCGCCTAATGGTGGATATTCCTTCCGCAATTCCTCTAACGCTGATTCCTCGTTATTTGGCGAACGTTTCAACATCAACCCTCTTGCGTGATCCTCCGCTAAAATAAAGTCGGTTAGTAAATCGATAGCTGACACAGCTTTATCGTTGTAGGCTTGTCCACGAATAATAGTCGCTAATTCTTCTGCTATTCGCATACGTTCGACTAATGGCGTGTTACTATGCATCAAATAATCGGAGTTTTTCATATTAGGAAAATCAGTCTTTACCGTACTGACTAATACATTAAACGGTAAACTTTCGGCGTGTTCTTTGAACCTGCGATTAACTTCTATGGTTAATTCCTTGATAGAATTATCGATATTTTTAGTCATTAATAATGCGAGCATTAACTCCCTCCTAAAATACGACGCCGGCTGCGCCGTTTATCTTGTCCTTTTTCTATTATTTATTCTTTTATTTAAAAAGAACGCCGAAGAATTAATATATTACCTTAGTATTACGTTTGAATGTTTTACATTCTCCGTTTAATACTTCGTATAATATAACGTCTAATACCGTTCTTTATTACTAACGTATTTAATATCGAAAATATATTCTTATTAATAGTAGTAAGTTATTTTTCAAAGAAAAATGACTTACCGGATATATGAGTGTTAGCGAATATATCCGTATAACTTTTATATCGCTAATAACCGCCACAATCTTTTTAAATCTAGTTCTTTAAATCTCGTTAGTTAAATCTAGTTAACCGTAAATTCGTCACTATTCATAACGTTAAAACTTTACGATTATACCGTTAATTATTTACGGTATGGAATTTACTAACCCAATTACGGAGGCTGCGCTTCCGTTCCTGTTCTTCCTTTTGTAACGCTATTTTATATTTTTCCTCGGCTTCCGGAAATTGGCGAAATAGTTCTTCCTGATCTAGCGGAATAAACGGTACATAATACTTCTTTCCTCGAATATCGGTAAAATCGATTAACCCGACGTCTTTTAACGTTTGTAAGTGCGCTCTAGTCGTAGGTTCTGTTTTACCGTATTCACGCGATAACCGTAACATCGACGGATAGGCACAACCTTCATCAGCGTTGTAGTAATCGACGATTAACGCATACAAATAATTCATTTCCGCCTTATAGCCATCGATATAGATATACCATTTTAAATTCGATGGTAATTTTATAAAGAAACTATCCTCCAACTTTTCCGACTTGTTAAATACAATTCTGCTTCCTTTCATTCCATCACCCTTTCGATAAATTAATAATTGATATAATGGAGCGCCCGACTGCTCTAACGTGAATAGCCGGGCTTGTCCAATATTAAGATGGCAAATATTTCAACTGGAATTTTTCCATGTAACTTGCCGTTTTTTGAGTTACTTTCTCAATCTCTCCCTTAGTTAAATTTGTTTTATTAATCGCCAAGCGTCAATCTGACGTAAATTTACCCTCTACTACTAATTACAATTTTCTTCATCGAACTACACACTTTGTACGAAACTTTTTTCGCCTATACGACTCTATGCGTATTAATTACAATCAAGTGTGCGTAAATCCCGAAAAATTACCGTTCTATATTTAATACCCAAATAAAAAGGTCAAATTGGTACAAAAACATTTGTTCGCATCAGTAAAAAGTGCCCCGACGCCTTGAACCATGCGACTTTTACGCCTTTAAAAAATTTTTGGCCTCTCACTCCCGCCTATAGAGTAAGAAGCCGATTACATACCCGCGTTTGCCGCCACGGGTCGATTATACGCGCCAACGTTTGCCGCCGTTGGTATTCCGATCATCTAGCTTGTCTGATTTCTAACGACATACTATCGATAACTAAACGTAATCCTTCCGCCATTTCGTTTAAATAAGCGCTAATCTCTTTGTATGTTTCCTGCGGTGAACGGTCGTAACAAAACTCCGCCATGCCTTCTATTGTTTCGTAATATCCCGGAAATAACCAGCTAGGCTCTACGATATCCATAAATACTGTTTTCGATTCTTCATCGATTACAAGCGCCAATTCATCGGTAATAAAGTAAATATCGAAGTACCATTCAAAATAAGAACCTTCAAAATCCGTATCATAAACGACTAAACTACCTTTACTTAACGTGCCAAACATTGTATAATACCTCCGAAATGTGTATTTTATTTTGCGTTGGTAATTGCCGTTACCAGCGCTTTTTATTTCGATATTCTAACGAACTAACGTAATCTAGGAAGTCGAATAGCGACATATCGATTAGTTTCGATAAATCAACGCTAGTATACGGGTCGTCTAACCACGGTAAATTTATTTGAGCGATGCAAGGCGTCTCGTCCGTCACTTCCAATTTGCCTAGTGTTAATTCCCACACAGATAATCCGCTATCATCCGCTAATAATAAACGATTGTCGCCGTATAATATCCCTTTTTCTTCGATGCCGAACGGTTTACCTGTATCATCACTCCGACAATTATTTATAATTGTGACTATGCGCGGTTTACTCATTTACGACCTTCCTTTCGTAAAAACATCGATAATGGATAATAGCTGCCGCGAATCTTAACGTAAGCACGGCCGCGAATATAACGTCCGTAAATCATTTCAAACAACCTCCATTCCACGCGACTTCATTGATCGGGTCTAATTCTTCGAGCGCTATTTTCGTTTTTTCGTACATGTCGCGGATACCTTCGTTGTCGTCCTTATGCCAGTTATGCTCTTCCATCCATTCCTTGTAATGTCGTAACGCCATTCGAATAGTCGCCCATTCTTCGATGTCTGCTAACTCGATATAGGCTTTTTGATATCCTTTTAGGTTGTCACGTTTTACGTGGATTTTCATTTTTAATGCCTCCTTACAAATTACATATGTGTAATTTATTTAATTACATATTACATAACTGTAATTCGTAAGTCAATATAGTTTGACGAAAAAATTTCGAATGTGTAATATGTAAGAAAAAGGAATACGAAGGGGATTGGAGAAATGGCACGTTATAAAGTAACGCCTAGACTTAATAAAATATTGGAAGAACGCGGTTGGAAACAGAAAGACCTTGCAGCTAAAGCAGGTACAACAGAAGCAACGATAAGTAGATTTGACCGACAAAATAGATATGATATTGAAACTTTAGTAATCATTAGTCGTGCGTTAGGATTAAGTATCGAGGATTTATTTATTATTGAAGAAAATAACGAGGAATAAGCGCTTGGATACGTTCCCAGCGCTTTTTTATTTCTACCGGTATTTATTACGTTCTTATTTTTCTTCTTGCTCTTCTAACTTTTTAATAACTTTTAGGTCATTGTGTACTGTTCCAACGGAAATACCTTCGTTTTTAGCTAATATCTCGTTAATTCTACCCGAATCACTTTGTACCAAGTTTGGTACAATGTCATTTCTTTGACCTTGCCTTTCTTTAGCTTTTATTCTCTCACTTACTTCATAGCGATTAAGGACGATACAACCTTTTTGACCTTTCGTTAAATCATCACGATTTAGCTTGGTTTCCGAAATGTAGTCCGTTCTAATCTAACCCTCCAGTGTTAAAAAATATTGCGTATATTTTTTACCCCCGAGTATGAAAAACAATTCGCGAATTTTAAATACACCTGTTGAGGGAGTATTAAAGGTCGGCTTGGGGGTATGCCGTTCTCTATAAAACCGATTGTATACACCTTGCATAAATATTCTAGATTATTACGTAAAATATTATTATTACGAATTAATATAAAATAAAAACGTTGATATACCGCGGTTTATTTAGTTCGAAAATAATGTCAATATACACGTTTTTATACATCGTTGATATGACGCGGTTTATCGGCTATATGCGATCACTACCTCGTTAATAAAATTGCATAAAGTTATATTCGTATTTAACGCCCAACCCTAGAGTTTTTAAGCCGTCTGTCCGCTTGGACGTTGCAGCAGATGTAATCGATACTATTACGATACCAATGCGATAAATACTCGATACATACCGTTATAACGTCTTTAAACGTTGGAAATACCGTTAATTGTAAACTATCGTTATACAGTTATTTCCAGCTATTAGACGATACTCAAACGTTTCTACCGTTCTATACGATACTTACTGATAATAAAGATAGTAGGCGGCTATGCCGACTACAAGGCGTTAGCCTTTATAACGTTAGTATATCGTAATAACCGATAATAACCGCTAATACTCGGTCATAACCGACATTAACTGACGTAATAATGACCGCCGTTATCTCGTAAAAACTCGAAAAACATATAGTCTATTTTTCGATTGATAACACCCCAAAAATATGCGATTGGTTTCGTTTTTATACGTTTCTTCCTCCATTTGGCGACAGTTTGCCTAAACGATTCCATACCGAGATTTAATACGTCATTATCCGTTAATTCGTATATATCACGAATATGATATGCACTTATCCGAACCATTCGCCAGTATTCTTCGATTGTAGCTGCATCGTTAAAGAACGCTCCTACTAATTGTTTAAACGGCTCCGGTACATAATCGCTAGTAAACGATTTATCTAGCTTGATAGATTCGATATTATCGTTATCCACACGCTCTATACGTTTATTTATATTATTTGTTTTAATAGAATTGAATTTGTTTTCGTGTGACATATTTGCGCTATTATCGGTGGCCTCTTGTGTGACAGTTTCCGTCGTCTGCAATTCTTCTATCGGCTGGATAACGATAGCATTACTCGTTTGTTTCATATCGCTGCTTCGTTTCATTTCGTACTGCTTAACGATACCTAACGATTCTAATAATTGACATACTCGTATTACAGTACGGCGGCTTACTCCTACTATTTCCGCTATTGTATTCTTAGCTAGGAATGACACGCCGGTATACTTCGCTGAATAACGATGTAATACGTCTAATACCTTTACTGCTGTATTCGTTAATTGATCGGCATATTGGCGCTTATAATGACGCACGGCGTTATTTAATTGATTAATATCGGTGAATGTCGCTAGATTGCGATACGTTTCCTCACTTGCGATTATTTCGATTTTTCTCCTTGCCATTTCGTTCTCCTCCGATTAGAAGAACGCCGTTGCCCGTTATAATATCGAATATATGTTCTATTTTATGTATAGACGAATACAAATTGACGAATCGTCTTTTTTTCGATATTATAAAGTTACTTATGGGATTTGTGGGCGTTTGACCATTGGCGCGGTCGGCGTCCTTTTCTTTTTTATCTACGTTTATTTCTCAATTTCAATAATGGTGAATAATTATCGTGACTTTCTCGCATTTCTTTTAAATCCATTTGTATATACCGCCTCATAGTGCGTATATCCGCCCATCCTCCGATTTTTTGAAGCGTGAACGGATCGCAGCCGTTAAGTATCATATTTTTTGCCCATGTATGCCTATATACATGGGCAGTTACCTTCTTACCGGTAATCCCTGCTTTTTCTGCGTAATATTTCAATCGTTTATTAAAATGATTTGCGCCTAAAGGTTCCCCGTAAGACGATAAGAATATTCGATCGGTTTTAAAGTGTGTCTGGTTCTCGTTGATTAATTGCAATAACAATTTAACTACATAAGCAGAAATAGGCACTAATCTAGGCTTACGATTCTTATTTACTTCCCCAGATAATGTAATAAATCTCGTTTGAAAGTCTATATCTCCGACACGTAAATTTAGTAGTTCATTAATTCGAAGGCCGGAATCTAACATTAAATTTATAGCGACAAAATCACGATACCCTACATAATCCTTTTGATCGGGTTGTCTTAATATCTCTTTGATCTCGTCGTCCGTTAAACAATTTGTCAAGTCGATATCCTGGCGTATTAGTTTAATTTTCGCCATTGGGTTTACTTCAATGAATTCCTCGCGTTCTAGGTAATTAAACATAGACCGCAGGCAGCGAAGATTAATATTAATCGTTGTATCAGATAGACCTATCGGTTGTTGTTCGTATTTGATGTATTTATGACCGTCGTATTTACGCTTATCGTATTTCATGTAATGGATATAATTTCGAAATACATCTGCTGTTAGTTGGTCAACAGTTTCAATATCTTCGTAATTTTCCTCTAGCCATTTCGTAAAATAACCAAACATTTTAACGTAGTCTTTTAACGTTCTTTCACGTACTCCCTCTGCTTTTTTACCGGCAATAACTAAATCAAGTGCCTGTTTAAGTGTTAACTTCGGGTAAATACTTTTTGGATGACTTATTCGTTTTACTCGCTTTTTTAAGGCCAAAACAAAAACGACCTCCTTAACGATAAAATTTTACTTTTACCGCTAAAAAGGTCGTAATTAACAATCCATATAAGCGAAAATTAAGGTTGTTATTATACACGTCAGTACTTGTGGCCGCCCCTATTTTTACACGTTATCCGCAACCCTCGCATCCAGTTAACGATTAGATAACAGAAAATAATATCACGGTCAAAATATCGCTAAAAACGTTGATATATCGGTCAGCATTCCTCAGGAGTTCCCGCATTTTTAGCTGTTCGGAAAGAAGATCCGCAGCCACAAGTGGCAATCGCATTCGGGTTATCAATGGTGAAACCGCCGCCCATCATGTTTTGTATATAATCAATTTTTACCCCATCTAATAGAGGTGCGTCATCTTTATTGACTAAAATTTTTATTTGATGCTCTTCAATAAGCAAATCATTATCAGATTTTTCTTCTTCAAAACCCATTCTATAAGATAAACCGCTGCAACCTCCGCCAGTAACCCCAATACGTAAATAACTGTTTTCTTTCCCTTCTTCTTTCATCATATGAAAAATTTGCTGAGCACAAGCTTCCGTAATCGTCAAATTCATCGTATTGCCTCCTTAATCGTATTGGCTTGCTTTAAGTATACTAATTTTTAACAATGACTACAAAATAAGTTGCTTAATCATCATCTCAATTTATATGATTATATGATGTATGAGAAAATAACGTACATGTTTAAAAAGCAGGACGATTGCCGATAATATATTTATCCCCCGTTTCTCTTTAACTGGAAAACACTGCAAAGGCATTCATTCGGTCTTTTGCAGTGTTTTTCATTTCTCCTCATTTTTTAAAGAATTAAAAATGAAAATAAATTTAAGAAAGTTACCATGTTTTTCATTTATACCCTCTTTTTTATTTGCTGAACGTCCATTAAAATATTACTAAGACATAAGTCTCAATTTCACTTTAATCAATAGGGGAGAAACAACATGACGGAGGTCAAAATACCACCTTTATATGATAAAAAGGAAACATGCCCGCTTTGCCAAACTGCTTTTACTACTAAAAAAATCCGCACCCGTTTTATAAAGCTTGAACATACAGATACTGACTTTTGTCCTACATATAAAGATGAAACAATCAGCCCGCTCCTTTACTTTGTAAAAGTTTGTCCATCATGCGGATACTCTTATACAGATCATTTTTCTCCCTATTTTGCTGAAGGTACAAAAGAAACTCTCCTACAATCTGTATCTGCAAAATGGGTTCCACAAAATTTCGGAGAAGAAAGAACGATTCCCAAAGCGATTCAAACCTATAAACTAGCACTATACTGTGCTAGCTTAAAGAAAGAGAGAGCTATTGTCATCGCAAATTTACTGCTTAGACTTACATGGCTTTACCGAAAAATAAACAATGGTGAAGAAGAAAAACGTTTTATGATGTTGGCATTGGATTATTTAAATGCCGCATATGCGGATGCTAATTATGGCAATTCTAATTTGACTGAAATCCACGTTTTATATTTAATTGGTGAATATCATAAACGATTGGGGCATTACGAAGAGGCAATCTCTACTTTCGCAAAAGTCGTTGACATGAAAAATAGGGTGCTTGATACAAAAATTATTAATTTTGCCCGTGAGCAATGGTACGCAACAAGGAATGCTATGAAGCAAGCATAAAACAGCCGGCAATAATTGCCGGCAATTTTTAAAACATTGGGTTTTCATCCAAGTATTTATAAATATTTTCTACTAATTCATCAGGTGTTTTTCCTGAAACAAATTCACCATTAACTAAAGCAAATAATGTATGGGCACATTTTCCACAATAGCTTAAACAGCCATATTCAATAATATCTAGATTCGGATCTTTTTCCAGTTTTTCTCTTGCTTTTTGAGCACCATTTGCTAAATTGCTAATACAAAATTCAATAAGTGGGTTAATCATATATGTTACATCATTCCTTTTCTACATTTAACTTGGTGTATATCCGAGCTCTTCCATGCTCTTAAAAATTGTTTTTAGCTGTGGATTTCCTTCCCCGACAAGATCACCGTTTATGACGACAGCCGGATAGAAAATCTTTCCTTCCCGAATGGATTCAATGTAAGAATCTGTATGAGAACATTTTTCGATATCGATATATTCAATAGTAAATGGCTGATTCGGATATTTTCTTTCCAAAGCTGCTTTTAGCCATTCATAAGTTTCCTTCGATGACGGAGAATGTACACAGCTAGGGCACGGATAATCGCTTCCATAAACAACGATGTTGGCTTTTTTTTGATCCATTTTTTTTTCTCTCCTTACTGATTTTCGCCTTATAAGCAAATTAAATTAGGAGGCTTGTTACAATTGTACACCATGAACGTCATTTTAAAAAAATTTTTCGCTCACTGGAAAATTATTTGAAATCCAAGTTGTTTGAATAGATTTTTATGAAGCTACCAATTATAATAGGGAGGTAAGAAAGGAGCGATATTAATGAGCAATAAAGATATATTTCAACAAGTTGAGGAAGTAATTAATAAGCTTCGTCCATTCTTGCAACGTGACGGCGGCGATTGTGAACTTGTAGATGTTGAAGACGGCGTAGTCAAGTTGCGTTTAATGGGAGCATGCGGCAGCTGCCCTAGTTCGACTATTACGTTAAAAGCAGGAATCGAACGTGCTCTTATCGAAGAAGTACCAGGTATCGTAGAAGTAGAACAAGTATTTTAATGAAAAGCAAAAGAGCCCTTTTGCATCGCTTCATTTACGCAAAAAATCTTATGACAAAAGGAGCTCTTTATCGGATATGTGAAATAGATGCAGAAATTACGTTCGATCATGTTAATGTAAATTTGACATTCACTTGATTTTTTTCGTGAACTTTAAAAGTTCCAATTAAAATTCGGAATTGTGGCAATTTGCTACAAAATCCCAAAAAAGGGCGAATTGGAAAACTGATCGTTTTCTAATTTCGCTCTTTTTTTATAACTTTTAGATTTTTCGAATTCGGTTTACAGCAATGAATTCAATCCATTTCCTCCATTTTAGAATAATGATATGTAAGCAAAAATTTTGTTAATTTTTCTTTACTCATTAAGCCAACCGTTAATAACTCAACACGGCTGTACATTTGATATGCACCGCATTTTTTGAAAATACTATACTCCATCAACCCATCGGAACTTTTGAAAACATTGACTAACAAGCTTCCTAATTCAAAATATTGACAAGGAATCTCTGGATTGTTGATCATTGGGGCAACCATCTCTTTAATGCTTTTCTCCTTCACATGGTTCACTATAATTCCTCCTAAAATGATTTTTAAACAAAAAAATGCCCAGCCGAGCATTTTCTACTTAATTTAAATCTTAGAAGGACACTTTCTTTAATCTTTCATGCACCTCTTGTGGTTGTTCTTTTTTCTTAGCTGAAATTTTATGAATGAAGTATAGAGCTAAACCTGTAAATAAAAATCCGCTGACTAAATTTCCGATAGTTACGGGGATCTGATTCCATAACCACCAATCGATGATCGTTACATCTGCACCTAATAAGATTCCTGTTGGAATTACAAACATATTAACAACAGCGTGTTCAAAACCTTGTCCGAAGAAAGTCGTTATAGGCAACCACATCGCAATGATTTTTCCAGCAGTGCTTTTAGATACCATTGCAAGTACGGCCCCCAATGTTACCATCCAGTTACAAAGCATCGCTTTAATAAATACTATTAATAAACCATCAGCCCCCATGGTAGCATACCCATTCGTTTTAACGTCTGCAACAGCTATAATTTTTTGTGTTAAAGGATTTTCAAATGTTTGACCAAAATTTGTTATTGATACGTATATCATCAAACCGTAGATGATGCCACCAATGATATGGCCAATAATAACCCAAAAAAAGTTGCGTAACATTTCTGAAACGGTTGCTTTTTTCTCCATAACCGCAAGTGGGATTAATGCAAAACTGCCTGTGACCAATTCTAATCCAAGAAGAATAATCATTACAAAACCAACAGGGAATATGATAGCCCCAAGCATTCCAATTTTCGTTTGCAACTCGAATGTAAAAGCTAATGTTGTCGCAAAACCTAATAAAGCAGCTCCTAAAAATCCTCTTACCAATAATTGATGAACAGGTAATTTTGCTTTTTTCGCACCTGCTTCAACCATACTTTCAACAACGTCGGACGGATTTACATAATCCATACGATCACTCCCTGTTTACTATGATTTTAAAATATAATAATCTCCCTACCATCGTCTGACCTATCGTTCGTGAATCATAGGTGCAAATTCATTTAAAGAACCTTTAATTTCTCCTACACGAATACACCATTCACGAAATGTCTCATACTTATATTTTTGTGAAACAAAGCGTTTAATAACTTCCGCAAGTAGTGGACCCGCTTCCTCGAATGGAACACGCGACTTCCATAATTCATTAAAACCACCATATAAGCCGAATTCAGCTCCTAAGTAAATATCTGCCGCCTCAACAAATTTGCCGTCAACTTTAATTTTTTTACCGATAATGCCAATTTGGCCAGTATGAGGATTTCCGCAAGAATTTGGACAACCGGAAGCATGAATCGTTAAACCGCCTGTTGCTTTCATTACCTCAGCCCCAACATGTTCATCTAAATAAGCAGCCAACTCCTTTGAACGATCTTTCGTTTCTATTAATGCATTCGGGCAAAAAGTTTTTCCTGTACAAGCAATCAATCCTCTAGTAAATGGACTAGGATTGATGGATAGTTCTGATAACAATGGTTCGCTCTTAAATTCTAGCAATCTCTCTTTAGGGATATTTGGGATAATCACATTTTGATCCGTTGTTAAACGTATCTCACCTGTTCCATACTCTTTTGCGATTCTTATTAGTTCACGTACTTGTGATAAATATAGACGACCTGTTAATACATTTAATCCGGCATACACATATTTTGGATTATGTTGTGGATGGATCCCAATATGGTCGTTATGACGATGTGGATGAGTACGTGCCAGGCCACCTCTTTTCAATTTGAATGAAAGAACACTTTGTAGTTTTTCACGGAATTTATCTAATCCCCATTCATCAATTATAAATTTTAAGCGGGCTCTATTTCTCTTTTCACGATTTCCATATTCGGTATATAGATCTAAAATACGTAAACAAACTTCTTTCACTTCTTCTTTTCTAACGAAGGCATCTAAAAATAACGAACGCTGTGTACCCCATGGACCTAATCCGCCACCGACCCAAACATGGAAACCAATTTCACCCTTTCTTTCAGCAGGTGTAAAAGCAATATCATTAATTTCTGCATGTGTACAATCATCATGGCAGCCGATAATTGTAATGTTTAACTTCCGCGGGAGATTTGTATACTTCCAATTTCCAACAAACGCATCATTAACTTCTTTAACCAATTCACGTGTATCCATTACCTCATCAGCACTTAAACCAGCAACTGGGCAAGTCGTTACGCCGCGGATATTATCATGGCCTGTTTGCAGCGTTGTTAACCCCACTCGATTTAACTGTTCAATGATGGGTGGAACATCTTCTATCTTAATCCAACGCAATTGCACTTGTTGCCGGGTAGTAATGTCTATAATATCTCGCCCATATTTTTCTGTTATATTCGCAAGTGCTTCTAACTGTGAAGTGGTAAACTTGCCGCTTTCTAATATACCTCCCGGAACACGGACACGAATCATAAAATAACCTGGAGTAGGTTTTCTATAAAATACACCATAGAATCTCAATAAATGAAGATCTTCATCAGGAATTTCCCCCAAACCTTCACGTCCGTAATGTTTTATTTTCTTCCATATTTCCTCAAAGCTTGCATTTGATTTGATTTCCTCAATTTTTGTTGCCATGATCCAATCCCCCTAAAAAAAATAAATATTCTGTCAATTGATTTAACACTATCCTAACAGTGTTTTCAAAAAATGTTAAATACCTTGTAAGAAAATATGACATAGTTTTTTAGACAAAAAAAAGAGCTGCATAGATTTCACTTCTTTCGGTGCCGAGGATAACAAAATTAAGGAAGTGATATTTGCATGCTGCCAAAACATAAAAAAAAATTGCCATATATTTAGCAATAGCTAAATATAGGCAATCTTATTACTTTTGGTCATTGTAAGAAATCCTTTAGATAGGGGACGTGTTATTCTTTCCAGCCTTACAGGTCCCTTCTGGCTGCTTTTTTACATATCAACCATACATTTCGATTCGATAGCTAGGCCTTCATGATCAACTTTTAATATTTCGATCCTCGCTTCCGTAAACCTTTCTTGAAGCTTTTTCTGAATGGTTGTACCTTTTCCTTTCGGGGCAAAACAAATAATTGTAGGTCCTGCACCGCTCAATGCCACACCATAGGCTCCAAGTTCATCTGCCAATGCATACACCATTTCCAATTCCGGCACGAGTTTTCCACGGTATGGCTGGTGGAATAAATCTTTCGCCATCATTTTCCCCGCTAATTCCCAATTGTCTGTTAATAAGGCGGCAACAAGGACATTGCTAATGCCGCTAGCAAGAACCGCTTGTTTATACTCCATTTGTTCCGGTAACACGCTGCGGGCGACTTTCGTTTCAAGTTCATAATTTGGAATATAAACAATGATGTCAATGTCAGGATAACCACCGTGCACCATATCTGTACCATCTTCACGATGGCTTCCAATGATCAAGCCGCCATATAAAGAAGCAGCAACATTATCTAAATGACCTTCAATATTGCTTGCCCGCCTCAATTTTTCTTCTGATGATAAATGAAGCTCAAGCAATTGATTAGCAAGTTCAATGCCGGCAACAATTGCTGCAGCACTGCTGCCAAGACCTCTTGATAAAGGAATGTCGCTTGATACTTCCACCCTATGCGGAAGCAAGTCCATACCATAATCCTTCGCAACGGATGATGCTACTTTGTAAATTAAATTGTCTTTTCCTTTCGGAAGGCCGGCAAGTTCGCTCACCTTTGGTACGAACAACCATTCATTACTTGGAGTAACGTCCAAAATTAAATAGCGATTAATAGCCATGCCTACCGAGTCGAATCCGGGCCCTAAATTGGCCGTTGAGCCCGGTACAGTTATTCGAAAAGATTTTTTTGACATTATAAAACTTCCTCTCCTTCGACTCGGTAGCTGCTTTTTACTTCATAAACAACATCTAAAGAATTTAATTTTTTCATAATTTCATCATAAGCTTTTTTGCTAGCTTGGTGAGTGATAATTACAATTTCTGCTAAATCACTATCTTTTAATGGAAGTTGTAAAATTTTCTCAAAGCTAACATTATAGTCAGCAAATAAAGATGTAATCGCAGCAAATGCACCTGCTTGATCTTTCACATGAATACGCAAGAAATATTTAGAATAGATTTCTTCATCTGATTTTAACTGCTTCGTAAATTGTGGTGCAGCAAATCGATTGCCATTGACACCTAATCTCATATTTTTCATAACTTCAACGACATCAGAAACAACAGCTGTGGCAGTTGGCAACCGTCCAGCACCTGGTCCATAAAACATCGTTTCGCCTACAGCTTCCCCATATACATAAACAGCATTGAAAACATCATTTACAGATGCCAGTGGATGTGAATTCGGCAACAATGTTGGCTGAACACTTACTTCAACTTTATCTTGTTCATCACGGCTGGCAATACCGATCAATTTCATCGTATAACCAAGGCGTTTGCAATATTCTAAGTCTTCTTCTGTGATGTTGGAAATGCCGGTTACTTTCACATCGTCCAAATCGATCAACATTGAAAATCCTAATGTCGCTAAAATAGCCATTTTTCTAGCAGCATCTAAACCTTCTACGTCTGAAGTTGGATCTGCTTCCGCATACCCTAAAGCTTGCGCTTCTTTTAATACTTCTTCATAAGCGCGGCCTTCTTCTGTCATTTTTGTCAAAATATAATTTGTCGTACCGTTGACAATACCCATTAATTTCAAGATTCGGTCCGATGCAAGTCCTTCTACTAAACTGCGAATAATAGGAATCCCACCAGCGACGCTCGCTTCAAAAAACAAGTCACAGCCATTTTCTGCTGCGATCTGTAAAAGCTCCGCACCATAAACGGCCATTAAATCTTTGTTTGCCGTAACCACATGCTTTTTATTACGTAAAGCTTTAATGACATAGTTTCTTGTTTCTTCAATTCCGCCCATGACTTCAACAACGATATCGATATTTGGATTTTCAATGACCTCATTCGGATCAGTTGTTAATTTGGCAGGGTCTATGTCAATATCCCGCTTCTTATCTAAATTTTTGACAACGATTTTTGTAACTTCAACTGGGCATCCAATTTGATGCATTAATTTATCTTGGTGGCGCTCAACAATTTGAACAACGCCGCTTCCAACTGTTCCTAGTCCTAATAATCCGATAGAAATTGATTTAACCATTCCATTCACCCTTCCTACATGTCTACAATACAAGTACAATTGTATTTACCATACGGACATTATAGTTGGAAATTGCTTTTTATACAAGTAATTTTCACTGATTTATTAAAGAATACAAAAAATACAAAACAATAATTATTTTTTCATTTTAGCATGAAAGCTTATTTCACACCACACAAAGCCAATCGATTTCCGGCAATTTTATCTCTCTTTTCATCCTTAAATATTGGAAAAACGATTGCAAAAACTGTTCATAATCGTCTGCCCTTTTTATAAATTCTATAAATTGGCTAGAATATATAGTTCTCATTTCATCGGAATTTGCATAATAATACCCTTCTACATTTTCGAAAAATGGTAGTGGAAATAGAAGGCGTGCAAACATGAGCTTCCAAGTGGTAAAAGAAATAGGCATGATATTTTCATAATCTTGTAGGAAACCTGTGATCTCTTCCATCATCTTGCTTTTCAAATATTTCGTTCGAATCGATTCAGCAATATCACGTGACGGGTGATCGTAAATAAGTTCAGTTGGTAAAATCACTGAGCTGTTCAAATCGTTTAAACTGTTTTCACCATATTTCAAAAAACAAATAGTGCCCAGGGCAACTTCATTCTGCTTGTCATCCCACATACAATCGACATAATATTGGATTGCATTTTCCGTTAATCCTAGATAATATGGAAAAGTTTCAAAAAAAAGCTCCTCAAACCGATTCGCAGGCCGTTCTTCTGTTTTCTCTTTCCACCACATTTCCATCTGGTCTAAGCGGTTTTGCCAAAGCTCTCTCCACATTCCTAAACGTGTTGCTTGTTGAGGAGGATATGGATAATAAAGACCATGTTTATGAAAACGGGCTAAAAATTCGCCTTCACGAACCTTAAGGTGCTGCCGAATGTTCCAACGTCTTGGAAGTTTTAAAAGAACAACTCGTTCTCCTGCAACACTCCCGACTAACTTATTTGAATTCGTTGGAATAATCTGTGCAAACTGTTCACCCTGGTGAAATTTCATATAATCGCTCATTTGTTTGATTTCTAATATTTCAAGATCTTCTTGATGAGGTACGGGAACAATACAATAAAATTCTCCATTTTCAACAAAAGCGTGAAACGTACGATATGTGGTGTATTGCTGCGGAGTAAATCGGTACTGTTCATATAAATCTCTTTCAATCATCGGCGGTCCCCTTTCTGAATATAATAATAGCCCTGATATCTTTGTATTCATATATGTATGTTTAAGAATCATAAAGTATAAATTACCTATTATCGGAAAAAGTAACAATTATGGAGAACATTAATAATTGTTGAACATAAAATAATAAATAAAGGTGAAATAAGATATGAAGGATGAAAAATATATGGATGCAATTGAAAAAAGAGCAAGACAACTTTTAAAAGAACGAGGAGTAGAATTAGAGGATATCGCTGATTTAGTTTATTATTTACAAAACAAATATCATGAAAATTTAAGAATGGAAGATTGCCTTGAAAATGTGAACCGCGTCTTATCGAAGCGGGAAGTTCAAAATGCCATTATAACAGGTATTGAATTAGATATATTAGCTGAAAAAGGTCTGTTATCCGAACCGCTTTTAACAACGTTATTAAATGATGAAGGGTTATATGGAGTCGATGAAATTATTGCCCTTTCGATCATTAATGTGTACGGATCGATCGGTTTCACGAACTATGGCTATATCGATAAGCAAAAACCTGGTATTTTAGAAAAAATTAATGAAAAGAAAAAAGGCGTTTGCAATACGTTTTTAGATGATATCGTTGGGGCGATTGCTGCAGCAGCATCAAGCCGATTAGCCCACCGTGCCAAAAATGTAGAATAACTTTTAACAAGATGGAAAATGAATTGGAGAAGGGTGCGATAGCTTGTAACTAACCGCACCCTCTTTTTTAATAATTTTCATCTGACTTTGGGGAATCTTTATATGCGGTCTATCCATTCTAGCAATGAATGGACAGAATATGTCGGTTGAACTTTATAGCGGACAAGCATTTCCTTCGTTGTTATCCCTGTATGAACAAGCAAAGTATCAATTCCAGCACGGATCCCTGCTGTAATATCTGTTTCATAATTATCGCCAATCATTAATGTTTCTTCTTTTTTGGCTCCAATCACCTTTAAAGCTTGCTCCATTATGATGGATTCCGGCTTGCCGATAAAAATTGGCTTCACACCGGTAGAAACTGATAAAACAGACGTCAACGCACCATTGCCTGGCAACAGTCCTCTTTCCGTTGGAATGGCAATATCAGCATTCGTTGAAATGAATTTGGCGCCATTTCGAATTCCCAAACAGCCTTTTGCCAATTTCTCGTACGTGATATTCCGATCAATCCCGATGATGACATAGTCAGGATTTTCGTCAACAAACGTAAATTGCTTTTCTTGTAAAGCATGATATAAGCCTTCTTCGCCAATCATATAAATACGCGCTTCTTTATTTTCACTAGCAATATAATTAGAAGCTGCTTGACTAGAAGTAAATACTTGTTCCGGTTTTGCGGGAATATCGAAAGACAGTAATTTGTCAGCAATTTGTTCAGGTGTTCTAGACGAATTATTTGTAACAAACAAATAAGGTAGTTTTTTTTCATGTAAAGCCTTTACAAAATCTACTGCCTCTTCGATTCGCTCTGTACCGCGGTACATCGTCCCATCTAAATCAATTAAATATGCACGATACTTTTGCACGTTTAGACAGCCTTTCACAAACTACTTTTTAATACGATATTGGCATGCTGCATCGCCATCGCTTAAACAAGCAAATCTTTCAATATTGTCAGTGCCAAGTACTTCTTTAAATAATTCTAGTTCTTGATGACAGGCAGCTTTATATTTATTAGCTACAAGGGCAATTGGACAGTTATGCTCAGAAAGCTGAAAGCTTCCATCTTCATTTTTTTCGATTTCAGCCATATAGCCGTTCTCTTTTTGAATACGGGCTAACTCTTCAACCCTTTCTTCAAAAGGCTTATCGTTCAGCTTTTTCTGCAGCGCTTCTTTCATCCGGTTTTTGCGTCTTTCGAAAAGCGTTTCCACCATTTCTTTGCCGCACAGTTCTTCAATATCAGCAATGAAATCGAGAACAAACTTTTTATAGTTGCGTGGGAATAGCTCTTCTCCAGCCTCAGAAAGTTGATAAATGTTTAAAGGCCTTCCCATTGCTTGACGTACTAGAACTGTTTCAACATAGCGGTCTTTTTCTAACGTATTTAAATGCCGCCGAACAGCCATTTCAGTAATTTGCAATTGATTGGCCATTTCGGTAACAGTCATCCGTTTATTCAATTTTAACATTGTTAAGATTTCATCTCTTGTAGATGAACCGTTTCCAGTCATTAAAATCACCATCCTTCCGACTCCCATTATACTTCATATTTCGACATTTCTAAACTTCTGTGATTAATAAATATTGAATATTTTTTTACAATTTTATGATTTAAAAGCATTAACTGGTCCTAACTCATTTTCTAAATAAGTTCGAACCTTTGTTGGATACAGTTCGAGCGATGGCAAATGCTCAGTTAGTGCTTTCAGTAACTCTTCATGATTGATCTCCAAGTAATTTTGGACGAGCACTTTTCGAAAGGCAACGATTTCTTTCAATGATTGTGCATCTTTTTCATCGACTACTTTTTCGTCCAATAAAATATCGATAATATCCTCATAGCTGCCTGGATCCCTCATAATAAAACCATCAATGAGAGCATTACCAACATCTAAAATCGAATCAATAAAAAGATGGGCGATTCGTTCCAAAGCCAGCTTTTCAATTGGTTCATTCCAACTTTTTTGCTTTTTAATATTTTTTATATTATTTTCAATCATATTTAATGTTTGCTCTATTTTATCACGATCTACAAAATACATGTGTTAACCTCCTCACACTTTTGACAATTATCAAAAAAAAATTTAAGTCATAATCGGAACTCATTTATTTGCATATCTGAAGGTTTAGCATAAAAAAACCCTTGAGCAAGATCTACTTTATTTTTCAACAACACTGACGCCTCTTCTTCCGTTTCAATTCCTTCGGCAACAACGAGCGATCGTGTTTCCTTTGCAATGAGCAATAACCCTTTTAGCATCGATTCTTTTACTCGATCTGAATCGATATTTTGAATGACAGAGCGGTCAATTTTTATAATGTCCGGCATGACTTTTGAAATAGTATGCAAACTCGCATAACCGGCGCCAGTATCATCCACGGCTATACGAAACCCTTTTTCCCTAAGCAAGCGGATTGGTGTACAAATATCTTGAACATCATCGATCGATTCTCTTTCGGTCAGTTCAATGACAATTTGTTCAGGGTTCACAAGCGGATATTTTTCAAGAAGGCTGGAAATATCTTCTACAAACTGCAAATTGCCGAGCGAAATCGGCGTCAAGTTGATAAACACTCGATGCCTGCCTCCTAAATCATGCACTTGTTTAAACGCTTTTTCCATCACTAATAGTTCAAGATCGTACAACATATCGGTTTGCCTTGCAATAGTAAACAAATGAATCGGATTTTCATAGGCGGTATGTTCCGGTCCCCTCGTCAGCATCTCATAGGCATAAATATTTCCGCTTGTAAGATCTATAATGGGCTGCGCAAGCAATTTTATATTTTTATTTATTAAAATATTTTGTATGTCATAAAGAAACTCATTGTAAGTCGACTGCAAATGCTTTTCAGCCTCAGCGTAAATTTGCAAGTAGGCGCGATGAATGGCTTCCTTTATGTCATTTTCGTTGTCGCAATCTTTTTCAACAACCATATAACCAATTTGAAAATCAGAAAACTGTAAAGCGGCTGCTTGATTTAATGATAAAGCAATTTCATCTATGTATTGTTCAAATTTAATTAGCGCTTGAATTTCTTTACCAATTTTAACGAGTAAAGCAATTTCATCACTATTATAGTGAAACAGAGAAATGATCATATCATCAGGGATTTTTTCCTGAACAATTTTGACAACCTTTTGTTTTAAAAAGCGATTATATGGATATGCCGTTTTTAAATAAAATAAAACGAAAACGACTTCTTGCCCTTCCTCAAATGCCTTTTTTACAAGAGATGCTTTTGGGTCGCGAACAGTAAAAGACGATGGGAAGAAACGCAATTTTTTTTCTGGATAGACTAATTTTGGAACTTTTTTTGCTTTATTGTAAAAGTATATAAACGGTTTTTTCATTGTAGTAGCACCTAGTTGATTAAATTGTAATTATATTTTAGCACAGGCGCCATTTTTCTCATATTTTTTTTCCAAAAATACGACAGTTTTTTCGTATTTTCAACACAAACGTTAATTTTTTGTTTTTTGTCTTAATCTTCGTGTAAAATAAACAACATGAACATTAGGATCTAGTTTTAGGAGGGATTTTTATTTCGGACTTTTTTTATCTTTATGATGACACTGAAGAAACAAAAATTCGGTATATTAGTTTTATGGGAACAAAACAACGGTTTGATTTAGCGATTATTAAAACCGATCGCTATTATGGGAAAAACATTATTCTTGATGTGCAAAGCCACCGTTTTTCAATTATCGGCCATGATGATTTAGACGAACCTGGTTATCTTGAACATATTTTTCAGCTTGATGAAGAGGATGCAGAAGATCTTCGTACGTTCCTTAGAGGAATTACTTCTGTGTAAAATATTTTTGAATAGAAGTTGTCTACATGAAACCGCCTTTTATAGATCATCCTAATCTATAGGAGGTGGTTTTTTGGCCAAGAGGAAAAATAATGAAGAATATGTAGATTTTTCAACCGTTGAAACGATGAAGAACTTTTTAACTTTTGAAGAGTTTCCTGAAGGACCTTACGGGTCGCCTATTCGAAAAGAGGATCCAGTCGAATTGAAAAGCACACCGTGGGAAGAAGGTCAGCGGACATATAGCAATTTTAACTATGAATTTAAGTCCATGCATCAAGATTTACCTCGTAAGTATCCAGGGGCACACCCTACACATGATGATCCAAATACAAATCATGAACTTCCATATACGTCGCCATAAATTTGAAACTACGTTGGAAGGATTCAGCTTGCGCTTTTTGCCTCTCATCATTCAAATTACTTTTGTAACAATGCCTTTCCTTTACACAAATAAAGGTAGCTTTGATTTTTGGACAGATTGCTCTTGATGCCATCAAGTTGAACGGACGCCTTGCTTTTTGATGGGATTGAGGAAACATGATGGATGAAAGGAATGTAAAGGATCTCGTTGGGATGTAATTTTGTCCCTACCCTAGTGGATGTAAGTCTTGGCATCTATCCACGTTTAGCGGAAAATTAGGCAATTCCCTTTTCTTTGATCCTTTTTAGTCTTTAAGGAAAAAGTATTGTGGCAATGCAATTCCACACGAATTTTAAGATAAAGAAAAACAGCGAATTGGAGAACCAACTGTAATCTCAATTCGCTGTTTTTTTTCGGGATTTTTGTTAACGCTTAACTTTTTTCAAGACGAAATAAGCACAACCGAAGTTGCAATACTCGTATAAATATTCGGCTAAAGAGCTTATTTTGGCGTCCGGTGCAGCCTTTTGATTGGAATCATCAAAAAAACCTTTAAGCCTTAATTGGTTATAGCCCCAATCGCCTACAATAAAATCATATTTATTTAAAATATCGCTGTATCTCGCTTTAAATGCTTCTTCATTAAAGCCGTTGCGGTAATTTTCAACTAACTCATATTTATTGCCATTTATGATCATTCTTTCACCTCTTTACCCAAATTATAGCACAAGTTCGATAGCACAATCATGCTTCTTTTTGAGCACTGTTACTAGCAGCCTCTACTTGTTCATCCGCATGATAAGAGGATCGGACGAGCGGTCCTGATTCGCAATGCTTGAAGCCTTTTTCCATAGCAATTCTCTTTAATTCTTTAAATTCATCAGGATGATAATATTTTTCTACTGGCAAATGTTTTTTCGTTGGCTGTAAATATTGGCCGATTGTTAAAATATCCACATCATGTGCACGCAAATCATCCATCGTCTCGATAATTTCATCAATGGTTTCCCCTAACCCAATCATCATGCTTGATTTCGTCGGGATTTGAGGCTGAAATTTTTTCGCGTTGGCTAGAAATTGCAAAGAACGGTCATATTTTGCTTTTGAACGAACACGGTCTGACAAACGACGGACCGTTTCAATATTATGGTTTAATATATCTGGTTTTGCATCCATTAATATTTTTAAACTTTCTTCATTGCCACCTAAATCAGACGGCAACACTTCGATCGTCGTGAAAGGAGATACTTTCCGAATTTCTTTAATCGTTGCGGCAAAGATGGATGCACCACCATCGAGCAAATCATCGCGGGCAACCGCAGTGATGACAACATGCTTTAAATTCATCGCCCTTACTGAATCAGCAACCCGTTTTGGTTCTTCTAAGTCTGTTTCAGTCGGCAAGCCTGTTTTTACTGCACAAAATCGGCAAGCCCTCGTACAAACATCCCCTAAGATCATAAAAGTTGCTGTTCTTCTATGTCCCCAACATTCATGAATATTCGGACATCTTGCTTCTTCACAGACCGTATGTAATTCTTTCGAGCGCATTAATTTTTTTATGTCTGTATAGTTTTCATTTGTATTTAACTTTATTTTTAGCCATTCAGGTTTTCTTTTAAATTGATGCTCTCTTGTCGCCATGTTATTCACTCCAAACAAAATTAAACTGTACTTTCAATGTACCATACTAATAGCTGTTATTTCTACTGTTCCAACTATGATCAGAGTGATTTGTTAATGCAAATTCCTATTTTTTACGGCATTTTCCAACATGAATTTTCAATTTCTTAGCAAAATAAAAATACGAATTATTTTCGAAAGGGGAATGTCACGTTGTGAAGCAGTCAGCAACCGTCCTTGCGCTGATCTTATTATTATTTACAGAGATTTTTGGACTTAACGAAGCTTCCGCCAATACTAAAACTCCATCAATTAATGATGAAAGAATGGCTCTGTATCGTAAAGTGGAAGCAGTCACTCAAATTCCATGGTATTATTTGGCAGGTATTGACCAATTTGAACGGAGCGTTCGCAGAGCTCGGCGAGATCTTCCAAAAGAAAATGGGCTAATCAGCATTTATTATTCTCCGAGGCAATGGGTGGGCCCGCTTAATCCAAACATAAATGATACGAACCCAAAGTCCATTCATTTTTTTGGAGGAATCGGGCTTGACGGAAATGGTGATGGGAAAGCAGACCGGAATGATGACGAAGATGTATTATATACATTTGCTCATTACATTACCACTTATGGTACGGATAAAAGATATATTAAAATCGCTCTATGGGAATATTATCAACGTGATAAATCGGTTGGAATTATTATGAACAATGCGCGCCTCTTTGAAAAGTATGGTTTAGATATTATCGATAAACATGCATTTCCAATACCTTTGCGTTGGAACTATTCCTATCGAAGCACATGGGGAGATCGCCGTGGATGGGGTGGACTTCGCATTCATGAAGGTACAGATATTTTTGCAGGCTATGGCACCCCTGTCAGGTCAACGAGCTATGGAGTCGTCGAGTTAAAAGGTTGGAATAAATATGGCGGCTGGCGTATCGGCATTCGTGATCTTAACAATAATTATCACTACTATGCACATCTATCTGGTTTTGAAAAAAATTTGAGGCCAGGACAACTTGTTGAAGCTGGACAAGTGATCGGTTATGTTGGCAGCTCAGGATATGGACCGCCTGGAACTTCAGGAAAATTCCCGCCACACTTGCATTATGGCATTTATAAAGATAATGGCATTACCGAATGGTCTTTTGACCCATATCCATCATTGCGCAACTGGGAACGACAAGAACGACAGCGTAAAAAATGAAAATAGAAAAACAGATATGAGATGTACACACAAAAAAAAAACGGCAAGTACCCCCTGCTTTAATTGTTTAAAAGGTTTTACTAAACGATAAGCAGGGGAGAATTTGCCGTCCAAATACGTATTTTACCTTGCCAGTACTACTCGAGATAACTCTGTAAAAATACAAATTACTTTTATTCTAAAATTATTGACGAAAAAAACCCTCGGTACAAATGAGGTGCCCGCTTTAGCGCAAAAACCCTACTTTCAACCGAAGAGGAGTAAAATGAATTCATATTCAATCGTTCAAGGCAATGGAGGAGTTGCCGTTCAAACGTTTAATCTTGTTATGGCAGCGGCGCTTCGATCGATGGCTCTCCGCCCTCGCCAGTATTATAAAAGTATGGCACTTCCCCTTGAATATTTCTAATATCAATTGGAATGTCAGTCGTCACTGTGACCGTGCTTGATTCAAACGGAATGATAACTTGCATATTGACTGTTACATGAATAAACAGCTCAATAAGTACATTATTAATCCCATGTTCCGTTACTTGTTTAATAATATCTGCATTCACATCACCAACCATTGAAAAACGAACAGGTATGACCGGACCTAAATTGGCTAAAAATACGTTTCCTGTTGTTTGTCCGAGCGGAATTTCAGCAATAATCCCTCCACCTTTAAAGCTTTCTATTTCATCTGCCAATGCACTTGACGGAGGGATTTCTCCTTTCTCAATTGCATTTAAATAGTTTTGTACTGTCTGGGTTGCTTCCCAGAGAAAATTACGCATGACGACAGAATTCCAGCCAACCGTTGCAACACGGCCATCTTCCGATTTTTCAATAATCACTAAATCATCGATCTGTGCTTCACTTTCACTAATTTTTTTCCTCAATGCCTCATTGATAGCCAAGGTGCCAAATTGATGGGCTCTAGTCACAGCAATGTTCATTAAAGTAGGTTGAATACCTTTATTAATAATCCATAAACCTTGAAAGGTAAACAACAAAAATATAACTAATGTAATAATAATAACCGTTCGTAAAGGTAAGGGGCCGCGTCTTGGAAAGCGGCGTCTCATAATAGCCAAAAAAATCCCTCCTCAAAAACAATTTATGTTTATGCAGGAAGGACTATTTCACTTTTTCCATTTATTAATTGACATGCTTATAACAAATTGAGGTTAAATAGCTAGTTGTTAGATCATGACCTCAATTTTTACATTGTACAACATTAAAATAGCGCCGAAAAATCGCTTCGGCGCATCATTTTATTTATTACAATCATTGCCCTTCATTTTACACAACGGTTCTAGTTTATTTATAGCATTTTTAACAACGCGTCTTTTCCTTTCATACCAACGTGAATGCCATTTCTTTCGGCTTCAATCGTTACCGATTCTAAAGGTGCCTCAAGCAGCTGTTCAACGTTACGGACACCGACAGCTCTCCCTGCGATAATACCGCGATCTTTTAATTTTTCATTTAAGAGGGCGACATCTAAAGCCCCACACATGATATATCCTTTATCACTCGTCACAGCAATCAAATTTGTTTTTGGCAAAGCAACCGTAATCGCTGTAAAAAGATGGTCATCTATTTTAATCGGTTCGATTTTAATCATCTTCCCCACATCCTTCCAATACCAACGTATGATAAAGGAAGAATTCTGTGTAGGTGATTATCCACGGTTTTACAGAATTAAACGAATACCAATGATAATGAGGATGATTCGTAAAGCGAGTACGACCGATTCAGCTTTCATTCTTTGGTTAATGTATGCACCCACTTTTGCTCCTAACCAAGCTCCTGGTATTAAAGCGATGGCAATTGCCCAGCTTATATTGCCTAGTGAAAAATGCGTATAAGAACTAACAGTTGATGATAAAAAGATTAAAAACATTGAAGTTGCAACAGCAATATGAGGTGGAAAATGAAATAATAAAAGCATCGCTGGCACCATTAAAGAACCGCCGCCAATTCCAAAAATTCCACCTAAAAAACCGACAACAAAAGCGATGGCAACCGCATAGAAAATATTAAACCCATACTTGTACTCATCACCATTTTCAGCAAAGGTGGATCGTTGAATTCTAAACCGGCTTTCTGACGGGGAAATCGGTTTTAACTTTCCTCGAATCATTAAGACAAACGAAATGAAAATGATAAAAATTCCGAAGTAAAGACTAAATTGTTCTGCATTTAAATATTTGTTCGCATAGGCACCAACTATAGACCCCGGAGCACTTCCTATAAAAAAAAGCCACCCGCTTGTATAATCTACTGTTTTCTTTTTCATATATGTCAACGTCGAAGATAAGCCAGTTGCAATAATGGCTAAAAGTGACGTTCCAACAGCAATTTGCGGTGTAATATGGCCGATGAGATTCGTATAATCACTCAGAAACAAAAGGGAAGGCACAATGATAATTCCACCGCCAAGCCCTACTAAACTACCAATAATTCCTGATAACAAACCAACAATAAACAAAACAACCCATTCCACTACCATTCACCACCTTTTTAAACATCTTGCAAGTCCCTAACTTCTACCTTGCTTACTAGTTTGGGAATCTAGTCCCAACTAACTTTCATTCAGTTTATAGGTTCTTTTATTACATCCAGACCTACAACCTGCGGTACTTATTTCAATATAACAGACCTTTTCGGGATTATTCCAGACCAAAAATGAAAATTCGCGGTTTTCTTTCATTTTTCTATACTTTGATACTCTCTTAATTATATTGATAGAAGTTTTTTTCTTAATGATATGATTTGGGAAATTGACGAAAACCCATTGGCTAAACTAATAAAACTTTCATACCAATCTATCGAACTAAACAATAAAATAACCTTTATCAAAAAAATCGGAATTTTTATAAAAATAAATAGTATAATATTCTTTAGAGGTGAAAAAACTTGGAAAAATGTTATAAATGCAATGGTTCATTAGGTAGCCATTATCAAATATTTTATTTAGATCGAAACGGAAATCTAACAAGCGAATCAGAACTGGAAGCTTTTTATAAGCTCCATCCACGTGAGCGCAATTCTTTAAAACTTGATAAGGTATTTGTTTGTGGACTTTGTACCTTTTCTTTCAAACAAAAATAACACCCTCATTCAATGAAAAGAGAGGCTTTTTTAGTGGCTTATAGGTCATTGGATCGAGTTTTTTAATCCACTTATATTGTTACTTCAGAAACACCATAATCACTAGAATTTTCTTAATGCAAATTTCAGCTATTATTATACCTATGTCATCTTTTGTACCAAGGAGCCCCAGTGAAAGGATAGTCCCAAAGATGGAATATTTTTCAGAAATTAGCACATGTCTACTTATATGTTTAAGTAAAAATAATAAAAATTAGTATGAATAATCATAGGAAAATTAAATTATATTGAGGGAGAAAATTCAATTATAACAAAAATTGCTTTGGGTGTAGACACAACTACCTATACAGTTATTTTTATTTTGGCTGCTATTTATGGAATATTTTTAATATTATTTAAAAAGTGTGTATTTTCATTAGCAATAGACAAAACCTAGTTGGATAAACATTTACAATTCTTAACTGAGAGATAAAATTTGGTTAGAGCTAGGCAACAAAAAATCTTGTCTTCTTCACCCTCCAATAGATCCAAACTGGGATCACAGCATTTCTTCCCAATTGAGGTTATTACATTTTCGGTGTCCATCGAAACCGACCGAATGACAAAGGCTAATCGCTCTTAATTGTTCAATCCATCTTAGTTGTTCTAAATTAATATGACCTCTACTGATTTCTGATAGTTCAGTTATTTATCATAAGCAGGTGTTTATTGCAAAATTAAAG
>NZ_JABTTE010000080.1 GCF_013303125.1 Calidifontibacillus erzurumensis
AGCAAGCCTTAGACAAGCTAGCCAAAGCACAACGAATTCTTTCTCGAAGAAAGAAAGGTTCTGCACGATGGGAAAAGCAACGCCTAAAAGTAGCTAAACTGCATGAAAAAGCAGCGAATCAGCGCAGAAACTTTCTCCATCACAAGTCAAAAGAATTAGCGACAACCTATGACGCTGTGATTATTGAGGATTTAGACATGAAAGGCATGTCTCAAGCCCTCAACTTTGGAAAAAGCGTTCATGATAACGGATGGGGCATGTTCATTACTTTCTTAGAATACAAGCTAAAAGAACAAGGGAAGCAGCTTGTGAAAATTGATAAGTGGTTCCCTTCTACTAAAAAATGTTCATGTTGCGGCAAGGAAAAAGAAATTGCGTTGTCTGAACGCAAATATAAATGTTCTTGCGGTCTTGTATTAGATCGTGAT
>NZ_JABTTE010000081.1 GCF_013303125.1 Calidifontibacillus erzurumensis
ACTGCGGACGGAAGGTTTTGATATTACCTATGAGGAATTGAAACAAAGAAAAATTCGCCCGTTTGATGACAAAAGAAGAGTTTTGATATTACCTATGAGGAATTGAAACTCCACTGTCCGTTTGCGGTTTGGATAGTGTTACGTGGTTTTGATATTACCTATGAGGAATTGAAACTCAGATCTTGCGATTGATGTAATTTGTTCTTTCCAATTGTTTTGATATTACCTATGAGGAATTGAAACTTTTAGAAATCTTTATATATATAAAAATGGGGATTTAGTTTTGATATTACCTATGAGGAATTGAAACTTTCTTTTGGCAACCTCGATCATCCGGCTAAATAAGTTTTGATATTACCTATGAGGAATTGAAACCCTTAAAAAATAAAGTAATATCAATGGTTTTGTCGTC
>NZ_JABTTE010000082.1 GCF_013303125.1 Calidifontibacillus erzurumensis
TTTGTTGTCTGCCTAGCGTCAACTTCAAGCATTAATACGTCCCGAATAAATTGTTCTTTATTTTCAAACGGAACCTCCTCAAATCTTTCGGGTATGTGGGTAAGATAGAGCACCTTGCATACTTCTTTTAATCCAATCATCCAGATACCCTCCCTTCATAAGAAGGGCAAAGCTGGTTATAATTTTCTAAATTGGTCTCATGATTAAGTAATATTTTAGGTGTATGATCTTCCTCCATTTTTTCTGGGTACATGGCTTCTTTGGCTTTTAATAAGTAGCCAAGCTCATGGGGAGTTCTTTCGAATCTACTCTCATCTGATAAGACCTCATCGATATCGTTCAA
>NZ_JABTTE010000009.1 GCF_013303125.1 Calidifontibacillus erzurumensis
TCTGTGGTGGGGTGCCAGACCCCTCTCATGTACCATCTCTGGCACCATCTCCGGCACTATCTATGTTTGATAGAGCTTCTTTCTACTCTATTACCGTCCTCCTAAAATTTGGTAAAAATTTATATATTTTATAAAAAATTACAGTAAACCAGTTTACAAATATAAATACATGATGTATACTAGTAAACAAAATTGAAAACGCTTCCATTTGATGGAATCAAGTATTCATTTAATAGAATAAACACTTGCTTTAATATAGTTTGTAGGTCCCGGTTCTAAAAATGTTCACTAATGAAGATCTTAATTCCCTAATGATCTTCTTTAACAATAACTGCTGTATACTTCTAGCAAAGTTCTAAAAAGGAGTGATGCATAGACATGCCACGCAAACTTAGAAGCTGGTACCCAGGGGCAAAATTTCATATTACAAGCAGAGGGAATAGGAGGGAAACGTTATTTTACGATTCTGAAGACTATTACAAATACCTGTCCTTATTGCAAGAAACAAAAAATACTTATCCTTTTACCATTCAGTCTTATTGTTTGATGACCAATCACATTCATTTACAAATTCAAACTCAAGAACATCATATAAGTCAAATAATGAGAATTCTTCATTCAAAATTTGCAAGATATATTAACAACAAATATGATCAACAAGGCCATGTTTTTCAAGGAAGATTTCATGCTGAACTAATTATGTTTCCTGACTATGAATTAGAAGTGAATCGGTATATACACTTAAATCCGTTGAAGGCTAACATCGTAAAAAATTTGGACGAATATCCTTGGAGCAGTTATCATGCTTATGTACACAATAAGCCTGATCCTCTCATAGAAGATACAAGTAATTTTCTTTCATTGTTCCCACAGCCGCAACAAAAAAATTACCAAGCATTTTTGTTTTCAGAGCAAAAGCCACATGAAATTATCCTTGAACATTATAAATCTGTTGTTGAAAAAAAGATAATGGTGCCTCATCCAACAATTTCCCAATAAGTTAAAAGCTTTATTATTTTATTAAAATAAAAAATGAAAGGAGTAGGAGATTATGAAACATGCAATTTCCCAAACAAAAATTCAATACGCAAAAGTGTATGTCGAAATAGGGCAGCGGCACTTGACTGCGCCTAATAGAGACCCTAATGAACTCCTTGAGATTATTTTATGTTTATTAACGAAATCAAAAGCAGAATGTCAGAAAAATGATACTATATCTATGCCTGCTTCCTCCCATACAAACCTCCAGATTGCTCTAGCATTTTGTTATTCAAAGTCTTTATATGATAATACAAATCAAGTGCAAGAGTTAATGTCCCTCCTTGGCCAAAAAAATGAGCAAATGCAAAAAGATCAAATAATCCCAGTCTATGATGGATTTATTGATTTCCTTAAACAAGGAAAAGACAATTATGAAGTGGAAGAATTGTATTATTTAAAAAGATATTTGGCGCCTTTATTATAGAAGAAAAATGATATGTAGTATAGTCTAATAAGAGTATGGAAATATCCTCTTTTGATAGATGAGCAGGCAAGTGAAGCTTTGGGCAGAAAGTTTATGTGTTATCCATGTCTGTAGAGGCACTTATAGGGTAGAAAGCGTATGGAAATTACACACCATTCATGCAATTATAGTAGAGGCACTATGGATTGTGTTGGAAAATTTTTGAATTTGGTCAGAGTATAAAGGTGAAGAAATTATTAAAATATATCAATATAATGAATGGGTCTCTTTGTTCGATTGATCGATAGGGGCGCTTGGTCGAAATACTGTTGTCAAAAAAAGACCAAGCGCATTGTTTGATTGATCGACGAGAGCCCTTTTTTATTCGAAAAAAATATTATTGAGTTTAAGATCCCTAATATCATTTTCAATCATTGATTGCAATTCATTGCCCCGTTCCTTTTTGATACGTTTAAATTCTTTTAACAATTCTTCTCCGGAATAGCCTTTCTCGATTAAATCCCGCAAAATGATCTCCGAAAAAGTGTCTTTCCGCTTTAGTCGCTTAGCATCGAGAAGCAATTGAAGTTCCTTGCCGATAAATTTAATATCTCTGACTTTTGCAGCAAATGAGGCTGGTGGATTTTCTTTGCTCGTAATCGTGGCTTCAACAACCATTGGTTCGTTTGTTGCCTTTAAGTTGGAAAAAAATTCAAAAAAATCCCCTTGAATTAACCCTTCAATAAGCCACTGGTCATTTGCGTTCTCTTTATTAATAATCAACCCATCTTCAAGTGGTATGTTATGCTTTGTTGTTGTTTGATTAGTTTCAACAAAAATTGTAAGTGAACATAGGCGGAATGATTTCACAAAAGTCACCTCCAAAGGTACCGGATCAAACCTGCTCCTTATTATAACATTTTTATCCTGTCCCTGGATAGGGCACTAACTGCGGTAGGGTGCCAGACCCCTCTGGTGCACCGTCTGTGATACCATCTCCGGCCCCATCTACGGTACGGTGCCAGACCCCTCTGGTGCACCGTCTGTGGTACCATCTCTGGCTCCATCTGGGGTAGGGTGCCAGACCCCTTTGGTGTACCGTCTGTGGTACCATCTCCGGCCCCATCTGGGGAACGGTGCCAGACCCTTCTGATGTACCGTCTGTGGTACCATCTCTGCCCCATCTACGGTACGGTGTCAGACCCTTCTGATGTACCGTCTCTGGCACCATCTGCGGCACCGTCTGCGGTAGGGTGTCAGACCCCACTGGTTCACCGTCTGTGGTACCATCTCCGGCCCCATCTGGGGAACGGTGCCAGACCCTTCTGATGTACCGTCTACTGTACCTATTGGACTACAAAAAATTTTTATTTTAATAGAAATAGAATTTTTGGATCGTTTTTCTTTGAAATTTTAAAAATTGCCCAGGGAAAAATTAAAAATTCATAGGTCTAAAGTATTGAAATTTCCAATTTTGTTGATTTGAAAACGGTATCAAAAGTCTTTATTGTATTATTAGCAACAGCATTAGTATTGATGCAATGTTGCAAAATAATGCCAAGTACTATTTTTAGAAGTTGGGGTTGTCCAGACAAGTCGTTTTTAACGAAGTATTGTCTTTTCCATTTTATCCCTTTGATAGATAATCTTTTAATTATTGCTTTTTTGGTGTTTGTTGTTCGGACAACTCCAACGAGTTTTTTTATTTCTTTAATTGATTGATAAGGAGTTGATCGTCAGAGACTAGTTTTACTCAAAGTTAAAGTTTGATCTAATGAGTAGTTGCTCAAGTCGTTTTATCGTTCGATTTAGATTTATAGGATGTTTTTTACAAATTCAAAAAAAGGACTAAAACGAGAGGAGCGCGAAGAAATGGAGGACCTTTCATTAAAGCTGATATTAGAAGAAATGATACTTAAGTTAAATGCCGTATCTAGCGAAGTAAAACAATTACGGGAAAATACGGTATCAAAAGATGAGTATGAATCATTACATAAACAAATTGAAATTTTATCATTGCAAGTTGCTAAAAATATAGCTGCAAGAAACAATCTTCTTTATTTTCCACATACTAAAACTATCATTTCAAATACAAATGAACCGTTGCCCTATTAGCCTACTAGTTTTGCTGTAATAGTATCGGTTCGAAGTCCCCATAGAGGTTTGGTGATATTAATCAAAACTAATTTTGCTGTGTATCGTTCTACTTTAGTGGTAAAGATCCCCCTTTTTATGGTCTTTCTTTCCCACTCCAGCAAAATTGTTTATCCACCTTCCCCAATGTAAGAGAATCAGCGCCCACGATTCCTTATTTTGCTGTTGAGTGGGGCAAAAGAAAGATCATCCCCCAATTTTCTACTTCCAGATTATCATATTATTATTTTTAAACGTTAATTGAAAAAGTGCTCAAAGACGAATTTGTAGCTTAGTAAAATAGGTAACTACTTAAATTTAATTAAATGTTTATTTAAAAAGAAGGGTGGTATTTCCTATGTTTAACCAAGTAACACTAGTTGGAAGAATGGCAAGAGACCCAGAGTTGCGCTTTACCGGGGATGGCATTCCAGTAGCAAATTTTACATTAGCTTTAAATCGAAATTATAAAAATACTAATGGTGAATATGATGCTGATTTTATTAATTGCCACGTTTGGCGGAGGCAAGCAGTTACTCTAGCTAATTATTGTTTAAAAGGTTCTTTAATTGGTATCACAGGACGATTGCAATCAAGACATTATGACAATAGCGAGGGGCAGCGTGTATATGTTACAGAAGTTGTTGCTGAAGAAATAAAGTTTATAAACATAAAAAATAATATTCAGAATCAGAAAGCTGAGATAATAAAAATTTCGCAGGAAGAGGAAACAATTAAGGATTAGAAGCCGCTAACTAAATCAACTCCGCATCGTTTCAATTTATTTCAGAGAGGACGTTAAATGCCTTGTCTTAAAAGTCGTAATTCCAGCATGGAAATTTATGACATGCCAGTTAGAACGCCAACATTTTAATGAGGAGTCAATTAGACTTGGGTAGACCAGCATTGCTAATTTCACTTTTTTGACAACTCCCCATGAGTGGGAAATGGCAGTTTAACTAAATGTGGTATCAGGAAATGAAATTTCTAGAATAAAAGGTTAAAAGCAAAAAGGTGGGGCGTTCAGAGGTTAAAGTACAACTTTCTGAACAGCCCCATTTCAAAATTCTTCGGTCTAAATATTTATAAGGGAGGATAAAAAGAAAGAGTCTTTATATAATAATTCGAGTGTTTCTAGCTGTTTTTATACCATGGATAAAAATTTTTTCAGCATCATACAAATAATTTTGGCTTGCTTCATAAATTAAATAGGTCGCATGAATTTTTTTAAACGATAGAGCATTATGCGAGCTCCAAAATAGTTCTGCTTTGTACTTAATATTCCCATTCAGTATTAACTAGGCCATCAACAGAATATTTTGTTAATGAAATAAGCCGCACCAAAAGATTTGGACATTAATATTGGCATCTAAAAATAAAATCTTGGTCAGCGTCAAAAAGTTATTAGATCATGGGATAGGGATTTTAATTTTGGCATCAAAATTAAGTCTAGGACAGCATCAAAAAGTTATGGGATCAAGGGAAATTGACTTTAATAATGGCATCAAAACAAAGTCTTGGACAGCATCAATCAATTACGTCTCAAGGTTTTTGGCCTTTAATACTGGAAGCAAAAATATAGTCTTGGCCTTCAGCAAAAAGTTATCACATCAAGGGATAAGGATATTAATATTAGCATCAAAAATAAAATCTTGGACAGCATCAAAAAGTTATGGGATCAAGGGAAATTGACTTTAATAATGGCATCAAAACAAAGTCTGGGACAGCATCAATCGATTACGTCTCAAGGTTTTTGGCCTTTAATACTAGAAGCAAAAATATAGTCTTGGCCTTCAGTAAAAGTTATCACACCAAGGGATAAGGACTTTAATATTGGCATTAGAATATCGCCTAGTTCATCCGCAAAATGTTTTTGTTTAAGATCTTAGCAGCTCCAAAATATTTTTTGCTTCAAGGAATAAGGATTTTTACATTAGCATCAAAAATTTGGTCTAGGCCAGCCGCAGAACCGTTTTGCTCGGAAATACTAAGCTGGCCGTCATGTGCTATTTCAAAAAATTCTAACTTCAATTAATGTGACATTGTAGCAGTGCCATCGTCATTGCCGTCTTTTGTTACTTTTAAAATTGCAGCAGCTCCTTTTTGTACATGGTTGAATTGGTGAGTAACGATTGAGTAGCTGCCTTCTTCAACAACTGTAAATTCAACAACTGCACCGCCACTTGCTGGGAGCATTACTGTTTGCAATCCTTTTTGATGGTTGTAAGGGTTTCCGTCAATATATACATCATCAAACACTGTCCCAACGACGTGGAATGAACTTACTTCATTTGGACCAACGTTGTTTACGTAAATTCTGACCTTTTCTCCAACTTTAGCTAATAGCGGAGTTTCTTTTAATGTGAATGTGTCACCATTTGTATTTAATTGTCCTTCTTTTAATGCTTTCGTAGAGAATACGACATGGCTTGGAACACCATTTGTCATATCATCTAAGTCATTATATTTGTACCATTCGTTTTGAATGAGCACATATTCGCGGTCAACTTCGTTATCAGTTGGATAACCGTTTTTAGGTTTTACAATAATTGTTCCATGCATGCCGTTCGCAATATGGGCCAACACAGGTTTTGTACCGCAGTGGTACATGAATACCCCTGGCTTGTTTGCTTTATAGGTAAATGTTCCAGATTCGTTTGGCATTACATCGATGAATTTTTTGCTTGGTGCCGCATGAACGGCATGGAAGTCCATACTATGTGGAATGGAAGGGTCCATGTTTTTTAACGTAAAGTTAATAGTATCTCCTTCGTTTACAACTACTACAGGACCAGGCGCTTGACCATTAAATGTCCATGCTTTATACGTTTTTCCTTTATCAATTTCAATATCTGTAATTTGCGCAGTCATTTCGATATTTACTTCATTTTCGCTAACACGTTCAATTTTTAAAGGTACTGGTTCTTGATTTAAGTCTTTATGAGGAGCAATCACTTGAGTCTCGGTTTGTTCACTTGGTGCTGGAGGTGGTGCTACTTCTTGAGTTGCTTCGTTCGATCCACAGGCTGCTAACAACAATGACGCACTAACTAAAATAGGGAATGCAAATTTTTTACCTTTTGCCATTTTTAATCACCTCATGGAATTTATAAAAATAAATTTATTGTTGACCTGTGTTGTGAGTGGAACTAGAATGCATGTGATTTATTTCACAAATCGAGCAAAAAATTTTTGAGCATTTTAAATAAATTATTCAATCTATTGCTCAGAAACTGAAATCCACCTTCCTTTTGTGTTTACGTTTTTTACTGTAGTAACGGTACTTACTACACTTACATTGTAACATGGTCAAAGTTGGCTGGAATAAGACGGGTGTGGCAAATCTTTGACTAAACTTTGATTAAATTGTGAAGTCATTTAGAGGAAATTATTATAAAAGAATAACAATTATAATAAACTTAATAAGTTTTTATATCTGTTTTTTAAATAAAAAAGAGCAGGGGAGAGATGACCAAGTCCCATGCTCAAAATCTATAATCTTTAGGAAAGTTTAAATTTTAAAATGCAAGATTAACTTTATTATACTTGAAAATTTTAAGTTCTTTATTAGCACTTTCGAATTTCCTAGAATTGCTGCAAAATAACTCTATCAGTGTCTATCTAGAAAAATGAAAATTAGATGTTGTTTATTTTTTTAATAAAATTTTTATAAAACTCTTGCCAAAGAGGATCCATATGTTCAAACTGCAAATGTTGATTCAATTCAACTGGCTCATTTGAGGAATCGTTATTTGCTTTGGTATGTTGCTTTTTTGAAAGAACTGATTTATTTTTCTTTTTCTTTTGGGTCATATTCATCACTCCATCTGTGCGTCGTTCAAATTGCATTTGATCTGGTGGTGAAGTGTACTAGGGCAACAGGCAAATCCTCAGCATTACTTAAAACTATAGATTCTATTGAGCTCGAAAGCTTACGGCCAACCCTTTTATGGAGAAGGTTGCCACAAACCTACAGCTCAAAAAAAAAATCAACCAACCTAATCAGAGCAACGGAAATGCTTCAGACAACTTATCTCCCAAAATACTATCAACCAACCCTCAATACTAGTGGCTGTCCAAAACGAATCACTCATTCCATCCTTTGCGAAGGGCGAATAAATCACGCAGTTCTTCGGTTGATAGCTCGGTGATCCAGCTTTCGCCTGAAATGATTTCGTCGCTTAGTGCTTTCTTTTTCTCAATCATTTCATCAATTTTTTCTTCTAAAGTTCCGGTCGTAATTAGTTTATGAACATGGACAAACCGTTTTTGGCCAATGCGGTAGGCGCGGTCAGTGGCTTGATTTTCAACGGCCGGGTTCCACCATCTGTCAAAATGGATAACGTGATTAGCTGCGGTCAAGTTCAGACCGGTTCCGCCAGCTTTCAGCGATAAAATGAGCAGCTTTTCATTGCCAGCCTGAAAAGATTCAATAATTTCATCACGTTCTTGTTTCTTTAAAGTTCCTTGTAAAAAATGAACCGTTTCTTGGAACGTCTCAGATATGGCGTGCTGAATCATTTTACCCATACCAACATATTGCGTAAAAATTAGGCAGCTTTCTTTTTGATCTAAAATATTTTCAAGCAGTTCCATCATCTTTTTCATTTTGTTGGATCGGTCCACCAACGACTTTTCCCATGAAGCATCTTTCAAATAAAGAGCCGGATGGTTGCATATTTGTTTTAGTTTTGTTAACATCGACAAAATTAAGCCGCGTCGTTCCATTGCGCTTAGTTTTTCAATTCTATCAAAAGTATCTTGAAGAAGCTGCTCATAAAGGGATGCTTGCTCGACTGTGAGCGGTATATATTCTTTTTGTTCCAATTTATCAGGTAAATTTAGTTGAACCGTTTCATCGGTTTTCGTCCGACGCAGTAAAAATGGCTTGACGAGCTGTTGTACTTGTTGAATGCGCCGCGTATCATTTTTATTTTTTTCAATCGGTATTACAAAGCGTTTCGAAAACGAGTTGAGGCTTCCTAGATAGCCTTTATTAATAAAATCAAAAATTGTCCACAATTCAGTCAGCCTGTTTTCAATTGGTGTTCCTGTTAATGCGATATGATGATGGCCGCGCAAACTTCGGATCGCTCGTGATTGCTTTGTATAGGCATTTTTAATATTTTGCGCTTCATCAATGCAAATGGTGCTCCATTCAATTGTTTTTAGATCATCTTCATCGATAGCAGCAAGACCGTATGTTGTTATAACGATATCGTAGTCTTCTACCAATGTTCGCAGTTCATCGCCTTTTTTTCTAGCGCTCCCGTAATGCAAGTATACTTTAAGAGACGGTGCGAATTTTTCCAGCTCTTTTTGCCAGTTGCCAAGTACAGACGTTGGACAGATGATCAGTGCTGGCATCTGCGGTTTTTCGTGTTCTTTTACATATAAAAAATAGGTAATCATTTGCACTGTTTTGCCTAACCCCATATCATCGGCAAGGCAAGCGCCAAATCCGAATTTGCGTAAAAACAAAAGCCATTCGACACCTTGCTTTTGATATGCACGCAACTTGCCTTTGAAGCTTGTTGGAACTTCAATCGTTGGCAGCGATGAAATATGATGCAACTGGTATAGCAATTTTTCAAAGTGTTTGTTTAAGCGGATTTGAATTTGCGACAACGGATTGTCAAGATCAAGCTCTTCTGTATTGGATGTGTCCTGCAAGCTTAATAATTCTTGAGCAAGGATATCTTGGAAAGATAGTCCCTCTTTTTTGACGCGGGACATGATGTGTTTCACTTGTTTTATAAAAGCGGGATCAAGCTTCATCCACTTGCCGTTTACTTTTACGAGACGCCTATTTTCCTCAACGTATTGTAAAAATTGTTTTTCATCTAGTTCAGTGTTGCCCGTTGCGATTTTCCAATCAAAGTCGCTGATCGCCTGAAAACTTAGCAATGATTGCTGGGATGTTCCTACCGATGAGCGAAGTTGTATTTTCAGTTTAGGGTTCAAGGCGCGAATTTCTTGCCACCATGATGGCAACAACACGTCAATACCTGCTTCAGCCAGTTGAATACTTGCTTCGGTTAAAAATGTCCAAGCCTGTTCTTCGGTAAGTGTGTGGATTATATCGATATCGCCTATTCCATGAGCAGCTGGATTAATTGTTGAAGGCGCAATGCTGATAGGATTATTTGGCTTTTCGATGTTCATTTGGCTCTCAACGCGCTCCTCAATTTTTTGCAATCTCGATTGGTTCTGAACGTGTCCATCATCGTTGTGTAATCTCACTCGGCTCTCAACGTGCCCATGATTGTAGTGCGATCCCGTTTGGCTCTCAACGTGCCCATGATTGTAGTGCGATCCCGTTTGGCTCTCAACGTGCCCATGATTGTAGTGCGATCCCGTTTGGCTCTCAACGTGCCCATGATTGTAGTGCGATCCCATTTGGCTCTCAATGTGCCCATCATTGTAGTGCGATCCCGTTTGGCTCTCAACGTTTTCATTCTTGTTGTGCAATCCTAGTTGTTTTTCAACGTGTTCATTGGTTTTGTGCAAATTTGGCTGAATTTCCAAAGTTTCAACGGAGTTATTCCCCTCCAGTCGGCTTTCCATTGAACCTTCGATCCTATGTAATCCCGGAAGTTTTTCATCGACATCACTTCTTTCAACTGCCGATGCTTTCAGCCAAGGTACGATTTGGCATGTAAGCTCTATGCATCTCGTTATTTTATGGAGAAACCCATGCCATTCAGCAGGAATGGTGGCTGTGTATTTTCCGCTTTTGTTTGGTTCCCAAACGTACCAATGGCTTGGATTAGTTTTATCCCGTAAAAGAATATCTAATGTCCACTTGTCGGATAGGGCATGAGTGTTTTCAGGAGGCATTCTCACTTCGTCGATTTCTAATTCCCCATCAAGCGAACGATCACTCAGATCTTCTATTTCCTCATTCAAATTGTCGTACTCAAGTGGCTCGCTTAACCGCAGTTCGACTGTAAACGGAGCCAAGTCTTCCATCCAACCGATCCGTTCTAACCAAAGTTCCTCATTGAAAAAATTTCCAGTCACAAGGGAGACTTTCCCATCGTCCGAATCACTAGCAGGATGATGCTGTGTGTTCAAAAGAAGTGGATATTTTTTAGTAAGCTCGTCCCAAAGCGAGCGTAATCCTTTATCGTTTTCAATAAACTCAGTTATGCAAGAAGAAATCCATTCACTCAAAAATTCATGTGTAAAAATGGATGATTCTTCATCAATGTTTTGAAGCCCATCGATTAGTTTCCAACCAAACTTCCCTGCCGTCCATTGTTCAAAATCAGGCATAAATTGACCTGCTTTAATTTTTTCAAAAATTACTGGTGCCCATTTTTGCAGCCATTTGACAGGTGAACTGTAGGAAAAAGTAAATAATGACCTGCGTGAATCCAGTCCCGAATATAGCTCCATTGTTTCCCAAGAAGACAGTACAACCCCTTCGTTCATTTCTTCGAAGCTTGTCCCGTAATAACTCGGATGATGCCAAGCAAAGAAGAGCGGGCGCCAGTGGGTTAAAAGGGCTTTAATTTTTTTTTGTTCCAAATGTGTGGCATAAATAAGGAATTTTCCGTTTTCTAAATAATCTATTTGAATTTCATATGGAAGTTGCTTAGTCATCGATTAATTTTCCTTTCCCTTTCCGTAATTCTTCTTGAAAGGCTCTTAATCTTTTATATTTGGTTGAAAGCATATGAATGTAATCGTTCCATTTCTCCTCTTTTTTTAAAGCACGGTAATAGGTTCTAAGCTTTCGCAAATGTTTGACGGCTTGCTGGTACGCTTTTCGATTTTTTTCGGCGATACATTCTTCAATTTCGTTGTGATAAAGAGGAAGAAGCGCTGCCCGATTTTCCGATTCAATAGCTTTGATAAGTTTCGGATCGATGTTTTCAAGCGGTATACCGATATAAAGCATGAGCTCCGTCCACATATGATACTCTTTTTTTTCAATTAAATAGCTTGAAAAATTAAAAAAGCTATATGGGAGCCATGTTTGCAATGTATGAATATAGACCGATTCATCGCCTATTTCATCGGCATATTCTTGTATTAAAAATAAATAAAAGGATGATAGTTGGCTTTTCAATGGATGATCTTCATATTCATGGATAAATGCACTCATTTGTTTTTCAATGAAAGGCAGCCATTTCTTAAAGCGATCCCAACTTTTGTTTTCGGCAAGTGATTTAAACCAAGTTGTATAAAAATAAACTTCATTTGAAGGTCCTGTACTGAGACGATTGATCGCTTTTTCGTCATTTTCATATATAAAGTCAAAGTGAGCCAGTGCTAACCGGCATTCTGATGAGAAGTTTCCTTTTCCTAATTTTTTTAGCTTTTCTTCTTTTTTGCTGCGTGTTTCAAGGTTTTGAATGAAATTTTTTAATATATTTGGTTTGAACATGAAGTTTGTACATATAAATTGAAAAAGATAAAATCGTTCGTATTGGAAATCACGTGTTATAAACAAAATGTCCAGCATTCGCTCAGGTGTTTTATCTATTATTTTTTCATCCGCTTCTGTGCATTCAACTACGTACTTTTGAGAAATATATATAAGGTCAATTATTTCAGAAATAAGCTTATCCAAATATTGGGTTGTATCAGCATATGAGACGCCGAAAGATGTCTGTAATATTTTTTCAAATACAGTAATTGCCGCATGGATTTGAAATAAAAATTCTCCAAAGCGGGAAGACGGCTTGGGTGTATCAAGCAGCGTTGCATAATAGATTTCGAATAAATCTCTTGCTAAATTGTAACTTTGGAAAAAGCTCATATACGAATAAGTTGCTTCTCTTTGTTTTGTAAATTCTTCATAACGTTCATTAAAATAAGCAATCCAGCTCTCAAGCGAATCTTCTTGATAAGGCCGATTGACCGTTTTAGGCCTAATGTTATTCTTCGTTAGAGGGGTGGATGTTTTGGCATGGGTCTGAGCGGGAAAATAGTGCTGACCATTTTTCCAGCGGTTAAAAAATTTTCCAGGACTATCAAATAGTGAAAATAGATAGAAAAGAACTGCTAATTTATGGGTGCAATAAAAATCAATTTCTGGACAATCGCACATGCTAATTTCAAAAAAATCTATTTCAAGATTTACATGAAATTTGAATTTGTAATCTTGGACAACAGCTGAAATCGTATCCTCATCCACGACCACATTATAAACAGCGCCATTTCGAAATAACGAAAGCGCACGTTTCACATGTTTAACATCCTTGATATCAGTTGGATCAAACGAATCAAAAACATCTTCAATGCAAGATTTAATTTTCTTCTTAGGAATTTTTTTTACAAGCATAAAGCTTACACCACCAAATTAAAATCAAACACCTGTTTTATCCCTTTATTATAAAACATATGGCAAAACGTTGCCAGACCCTCCGTCTCCGGTGCGGTGCCAGACCCCTCTCATGTACCGTCTGTGGCACCAAGTGCGGCACCATCTGCGATGGGGTGTCAGACCCCTCTGGCGTACCGTCTCCGGTACCAATTCCGGTACCATCTGCGTTATGGTGCCAGACCCCTCTGGTGAACCGTCTATGGCACCATCTCCTGCACCGTCTGGGATGTGGTGCCAGACCCCTCTCATGTACCGTCTGTGGCACCAAGTGCGGCACCATCTGTGATGGGGTGTCAGACCCCTCTCCTGTACCATCTCCTGTACCATCTCCGGCCCCTTCTGCCGCTTTATTGAGCCCTTCTTTTGCACCTTCTTATGGTCCTTTTGTCATCCTCCAATAATTAAAAATAATTAAGCGAATAAACACATAATATTGCATTAAAAAAATATTCCGAAAATATTTTGCTTGAAATAAGGATGTCAAAGTGCGACAATTTTTTTAAATTATTACAAAGAAAAAATATTGTATCTTGGGGTTGGGGAAAGTGGAATTGAATGCGGGAGTTTTGAAACATAAAGATGAGCCTGTGAAACTGACTCCGAAAGATCGGCAGTTTTGGTTTGCGATTTTGGCTGTTGGCATCGGGTCGATTCTTTCGTTTGCAAATCTATATTTTGTTCATCCATTAATGCCGGCGTTTGTGGACGAATTTAATATTTCGCCGACAACTTCGAGTTTATCTTTATCTGTATCGGTCATCGCCTTAATTTTCGGGCTTTTATTTTTCGGTTTTTACTCGGATCGCTACGGCAGGACAACATTAATGAAAGTAACGTTGACACTTACTGTTATTCCATTATTCATCATGCCATTTGCAAATAATTTTGCTTTTCTATTGGTATTAAGAACAATTCAAGGATTTTTTATAGCAGGTCTTCCTGCGGCCGCTATTGCATATATTGGGGAAGAAATTGAACGTAAAAGCGTTGGTTTCGGTGTAACGATTTATATTGCTTGTAATGCAATTGGCGGAATGGTTGGCCGTATTTTAATCGGTATTCTATCTGACTATTCAAGTTGGCAAGCGGCAATTTGGGCCCTTTGTGGGTTTAGTGCAGCAATACTACTACTGTTTTTCATTATGCTTCCAAAATCAAAAAACTTTGAGCCTAGCAAACTGGAAGTGAAGGAAGACGCTGTAGGGATGCTTATCCATCTCAAAAATCCTGTTCTAATCAATGCCTTTTTGATGGGAATTGCTCTTCAAGTAGGATTTACTGGCATTTGGACATACTTGCCATTTTACTTAGGGGAAGAACCATTCTCTCTTTCGATGAAGGCTATCTCTTTGACGTATGCTGCTTATATTTTGGGCATTATCGGTACACCGGTCGCTGGAAAGTTGGCACAGCGCTTTTCCCATCAATCTATTATCATCGCTGGTGTCATGATCTTGATGATAGGAGATTTCTTAACATTAATTCAATCGGCAACAATGGTCGTCATTGGTCTTTGCCTACTTTGTCTCGGATTTTTTATTGCCCATTCGATGACAGCTGCCTTCGTTAGCATGCAAGCTACTCATCATAAAGGCGGAGCATCAAGCCTTTATTTAGTTAGTTATTACATTGGGGTAGCATCAGGCGGTACCGCCACCGGTTTTATTTGGAGTGCTTTGGGCTGGCGCGGCGTTGTTTTCTTGTGCCTTTTACTAATCCCGCTAACAGTAAAAATTGTGAATGATAGCAAACGGAGGCTAAAAAATATTTAAAGGTAACGAAGCATCTGCAACATAATGTATGAGAAGCGAGATAACATGACTAGTGAAAAGCATCATATATTGCACCTATAAAGAAGCGAGATATACATAGCCTTTGTTTCTTAGGTGCAAAATTGAACATATATCACTTTATGAACCGCAAGATTCACAAAACTTTTGTCATGCAGGTGCAAAGTTAAATTTCATTTACTAAGCGAGATAGAAAAACTTTGTCATGACTAGTGCAAAGATGAATTTGTTTCTCTTAATGAAAAGTAAGGACCCACAAAACTTTTGTCATGACCCGAGCGCAGTTGAATAAGCATGATAGAAAAAACTTTGTCATGACTAGTGCACAGCTGAATTTATTATTCTCAATGAAAACATGATCCATAAAAACATTTGTTTTGGCGTTTAATTTATGAGATGTGAGATTGAAAAAGTTTTTATCTCGAAATTGCACAGGTTGAAATAACTGCACTTTATCAAAGTGATATCAACAATAACTTTTTGTTTCGACAAATGTATACTTGAATCTTCATTTATTGCGGTGCATTGTCACACAGGAAATTCACTCATAATTATTCTAGAAAAATACAATGAGAGTGAGAGAAGGATTTTGCCATAACGGAAATGTCCTCTTATGAAGGGAGCAGGAAAATGGCTGAATTACAATTTGAGCATATATATAAAGTTTATGACAATCGTGTAACTGCCATTGAAGATTTTAACCTGCATATTAAAGATAAAGAATTTATTGTTTTAGTAGGGCCATCAGGTTGCGGGAAATCAACGATTTTACGAATGGTTGCCGGTCTTGAAGAAATTACAAAAGGCGATCTTTATATTGATCAAAAAAGAATGAATGATGTTTTGCCAAAAGATAGAGATATTGCAATGGTTTTTCAAAACTATGCTCTGTACCCTCATATGTCGATTTACGACAATATGGCTTTTGGGTTAAAAATGCGAAAAGTTTCAAAAAAAGAAATTGACCGTCGAGTAAAAGAGGCTGCAGAAATTCTTGGTCTAGAGGAGTATCTTGACCGTAAGCCAAAAGCTTTGTCAGGGGGGCAGCGCCAACGTGTTGCTTTAGGACGTGCGATTGTTCGGGATGCTAAAGTGTTTTTAATGGATGAACCTTTATCAAATCTTGATTCGCAGCTTCGCGTTCAAATGCGTTCCGAGATTATAAAACTTCATCAGCGTTTACAAACGACTACAATTTATGTGACACATGATCAGACAGAGGCTATGACAATGGCAACGAGACTTGTTGTATTGAAAAACGGCATCATCCAACAAGTTGGGACTCCAAAGGAAGTTTATGAAACACCAGCAAACGTCTTTGTTGGTGGATTCATTGGATCACCGGCTATGAATTTTTTTAAAGGAAAAATTGTAGAAGGGCAGCTATTGATTGGGAAAACAGCTTTTGCTCTCAAGCCAGAAAAACAAAAAATATTACAGGATCAGGGATATGCTGGAAAAGAGGTTATTTTTGGCATACGCCCAGAGAATATTCATTTGGATTTGAATGCTTCCCTTCCATCCCAGACTTCAAAATTTAAAGGTACCGTTGATGCAGTAGAATTATTGGGTGCTGAAATCGTAGTTTACTCAAATATTGGAGGTCAAGAATTTTTAGCAAGGGTAGATTCTCGTATAGAAGTAAGCCCTGGAGAAAACGTTGAATTTGCTTTCGATATGGAAAAAGCACATTTCTTTGATATAGAAACGGAAAGAAGGATAGGTGCAAAATAACAGGGGAATTTGGTAAAGGAAAACCTTTCTTTGATGAAAAATAGAATGATACTTTCATCTAAAAATTACCTTATTTTGTATAAAATATATAGAATTCTCCTTCACGTAAAATTGGGCGTATCTCTTTAATTTAGTAACAGGAAAAAGCGATTTTTTCTTTTTCCTGTTAAAAATTGTATTCTCATCCGTGGTAATTTTACCCCTTTCCCTTAATTTTAACGCTCTCTAGAACCGGATTAGGTTTATTTTTTTCCAGTTTTCTTCTCTTCTCAACAGAATATTACAATTCCATTAAATTCCTGTTACCTATAAGACAATATTTTACAAGTGTGATATAATGGGTGAGTGTATCAGACAAAATCTGCAATGGATTGTCGAATATATTATCATATAATAATAGAATTGAAGGTGATATAGAGAATGAGTGATTCAAAGGGTAGTATGCTAAATCAACGTGAACTGTTGGCGATTCTCCAGTCTGCCTATCAGAAGGGAGAAGAAATGGTTATTAAAAATCCGAAGGAAATGGTACAAGACATCATTTTACAAATGGAATCAATGGGCACAAAACAATGAAAAAGCGGAAGTTGAATCGTTTCCTCGTTTTTAGTCTTGGAACATTCTTATTTTTCATTTTAATAGCTTTTCTTGTGAAGAATCCGTTGTTGCAATCAGTGGCGGATTTTTTAATTGCCGATGAAACGATGGAGAAAAGTGATGTCATCATCGTTCTTGGCGGTGAAATCAAAGGTGAACGCACGAAGCGGGCCGTGGAGCTTTTTAATCAAGGATACGCGGATGTTTTGCTTTTTTCAGATGGAACAGACCTGTCGTGGCGTACGAAAGCCGTTGATGAAATGGTCGATTTGGCGCGTGAACTCGGTGTTCCGGAAGATGCTATTCAAAAAGAAACTAGCTCTAGAAGTACGTACGAAAATGCAGTGTTTTCAAAAGAGATTATGCTCGATAAAAACTATCAATCTGCTATTGTCGTGACAACCGACTGGCATTCAAAAAGAAGCAAATTTATTTTTGACAAAGTTTTTGATGAAACAAATATTAAGCTGACATATGCCAATGCTCCTGATGAGCGGATTGATAGTCTCAAAAACTGGTGGAAGGATTCAGAAAAACAGCAAATCGTTTTGACCGAATGGGCGAAGTTTATCGTATATTGGCTGAAGTATTCATTCTAGTAGACTAAAAATCTGTTTTGCTGCATTGCTTTACGTTGGGCGGCTCAACCGCTTTTGCTGAAGAACCATTGAAACGAAGGACTGAACCATTACTGCTAAAGATTGAATCGACCAGCCAAATTGCCTTGGGTGCTAAAACTTTTATTTTCAAACCTCGTTTGCGGCTGGAAACTCTCAAACTTAGTTTGGTTTATGCTGAAAGATTTAAACTCTCACTAAATAGGTTTTGGTCGAAACAATCATCGATCAGCTCAAAAGTATAACCGGTTTTGTGCCGAAATATTCAAACGCTCAGCCTAACTAGTTTTGACGTGAAAAGATCAAACGTTCAATCTGAAAGAATATTGGCCTAAACGCTCAATCAATCAGCCTAACAGGAATTAAGCTGAAAGGATTAAAAGTTCAGTCTAATAGAGTTGCGCCGAAACACTTAAAAGTTCAGCCAAACAAGTTTTGAAGTGAAGCGACCAAACGTTCAACCAAAAAGGATTTTGGCCGAAAAGATCGATTGTTTATCCGCTCAGCCTAAAAGGTTTAACATTGAACCTTTCAATCACCCAGCCCAAATCACTTTTATTGCCCAAAAATCCAACCGCCACTCAAACCGCTCAACCCGCGTATGGCTCTGCGAGAATAAAACTCACAGCCAAATCCGCGTTCGCACCAAAACATAATCGATTTTTCTACATACAGCTGGGACAAACGTTCAATGAGCTCAGCTTGTACTAATAAAGTTTTTGATACGTTTAGCCCAATTGTTCATTTGCAATCAAAGGCATTTTCGTCTGATTAGCCCAAACCGCACTGGCAAAAACGGCAAGGGAACACAATTTTTTGCCATCATCACAGTTTTGAAAACTACGAAGGGGAGAGGATGAAATGAGACGTAGGAAGCGCAGCACGATAACACTCTTGCTTCTCGTTGTACTAGTTTTTCAAAGTTTTGGAAGTGCAGCCTTTGCATCATTTGGTAATTTAATAAAAGAAGAAAAAGCGCAAATTTCTCCTGGGGTCACATATGTGAACCAACAATATAATGGAACGTATTCTCGTGCAGTAAATCTATTAAACATCAATTTGAACGATCCGTTTACATCATTGGAAGTCAGTTTGCCGAACCCGTTGACTGCAACTACAACGGTTACTAGCCGAGCGCTGCAAAATCACTATGAAGGCCATTTTGTTGTAGGGGCGACCAACGCAGGCTTCTTTGATATGGTTGGCAAAATGCCGGTTAACTTAATTGTTTTAAACAACAAATTGATTAACGTCGGTATCGCTGGCACGAAGACTTCGAAAAGCCCGACGAATGAGCCGATCGCTTTTGGGATCGATCGCAATGGAAAAGCAGTGATTGACCGTTACAAAATTGAAATGATTACAACACTTGGTGGACAAACGATTCCGATTAGCAAAATTAACGGTGAGCGCGGAGAAAATGCGATTCATATTTATAAATCTCCAAAACAAACGACAGGTACAAACCAATGGGGAACAGAGATTGTCATTTCTGATGTAACACCAAATCCGACCGATCTTTATATCGGCCAAACGATGACGGGTACAGTTTCAAAGATTACTAGATTTGGAGAAGGCGGGAATGCCCAAATCCCAGCCAATGGTTTTGTCATTTCTGCACACGGCGGTGAGTGGGCTGAAAAACTAAAAAATGTCCAAGTTGGCGACCAAGTTGATTTAACACTTTCTTTAGGAAATGGATGGGAAGGTGCCCAATATATAATTGGGACAGGTCCGCAACTTGTGAAAAATGGACAAGTTTCCATTTCTATGGATGAAAGTGATTCTTTTGCAAAAACTCGCCACCCACGCACAGCAATTGCTGTAGATCAGACGGGGTACCGCGTCTTTTTAGTTACTGTTGACGGTAGACAGAACGGGTACAGCAATGGTGCAACATTAAGGGAATTAGCGAATTATTTAGTTTCAATAGGTGCCTATAATGCTATTAATCTTGATGGCGGCGGTTCTACGGCTATGGTCGTACGTAAGCTTGGAAGTTTCCAACCGGCGCTTGTCAATAGTCCATCTGAGGGAGTGGAACGCAAAGTATCATCGGTCTTCCAAGTTATTAGTTCAGCACCGACAAGCGATCCAACTACTCTTAAACTAGCAAACCTTAAAGGAAAAGTATTGAAAGGTACAGCGGTACCAATTAATTTGGAATATGCACTTGACCAATATTTCAACCCAGTAAAAGTGAATGCAAACGATATTTCTTTATCTGTTCAAGGAAATATTGGATCAATAAATGGCAAGACTTTTATTGCTGAAAATGCTGGAACTGGAAAAATCGTTGCAACATATAATGGAGCTTACGGTGAACTTCCTGTTACTGTCATTGATAGAGTGGACAAAATTGATATTTTACCAAAATCTCTCGTAATCGGTACAAATGAATCTATAAAACTAACAGCAAATATTACTTATAACGGCGGCGAGCCTATTATCTTTGACCGCTCTGTTATTAAATGGTCCGTTGACGGCAATATCGGTACAATTTCAGCAGACGGTACATTTACTGCCGGAAGTGAAAAAGGATCAGGTAATATCATCGCCCAATTTGAAAATATAACAGCTTCCATTCCAGTCAAAGTTGGCAGCGATCCAGTCCTAGTTGATGGTTTTGAATCAATTGCAAAATGGAAAGCTGACCAAGCAAGAGCAAATGCAGCTATTGAAGCAGCCGCTGATAATGGCAATGTAAAAGAAGGCAAAAGCGCGTTGAAACTTTCTTATGATTTTACAACTGCAGAAGAAGGCATTAAAGTGGCCTATGCACAGGCGAAATCACCGATTGAATTGAAAGGTTATCCGAAAGAGTTAGGTGTATGGGTGAAAGGCGATGGAGCAGCTCACTGGCTTCGTGCGCATATCATTGATGGATCGGGTAAAACTCATACGATCAACTTTACTGAAGAACATGGGTTAACATGGACAGGCTGGAAGTATGTCCGTGCAAAAATTCCTGCAAACTTGCCGTTGCCGCTAAAATTTGACCGTATTTATGTAGCGGAAGCTGTGAAAGAAAAACAAAATAAAGGTGCCATTTATTTTGATGGCTTATATGCTGCATATGTAAATAATCATCCAGAACCAAAAGGCAATACAGGTGGCGGCACAGATAATGGTGGAAATAATGGAAATGGTGGAAACGGCCAAGTGCCTGCACCAAGCATTTCATTTAAAGATTTAACAAAGAGCCATTGGGCTTACAGCTCAATTGCATTTTTAACAGACCGCGGCGTTATTAAAGGGTATGATGATGGAACATTCAGACCGAGTGCTGAAATTACAAGAGCGATGGCTGCGGCAATGATTGCCCGCGAGTTTGAATTAACTCCATCTGATGACAAGAAGTTTCCATTTACAGATGTAAAAGCAAATCATTATGCTTATAATGCCATCAAAGCTGTTGCTGAAGAAGGCATCATCAATGGAAAACAAGCAGGAAAATTTGCTCCAGATGATAAGCTGACAAGAGCGGAAATGGCAGTTATTTTAACTCGTGCTTACAATTTAAAAGGTGAAACAAACAAAACATTTACAGATGTAAAATCTAATCACTGGGCAGCATCAGCTATCAACACATTAGCTGCTAACAAAATTACAGGCGGTTATGAAGATGGCAGCTTTAGACCAGCGAACCCGACCACTCGTGCTGAATTTTCATCTTTCATGGAGCGCGTGATTCGATTAACGGAGAATTAAAAAGTCTTATAATAATGAGGCAAGAGGAGAAAAACTTATTGGTTGTCTCCTCTTTTCTTTATATTTGTTTCCCTTTATTTTGTATTTTTCTATGAAAATGTTAGGGAAATTATTTTCATTCTGGGTTCTGGTTGAAAGATCATGGTAGTTTTCTGTGAAAAAAAGACGAGAATATTATTTTCATTGCCGGTAGAGGGCATAAGATCATGAATGTTTTTTGTGAAAAATTAATCAAGCGGCAATAAAGTATATTTTTAAATCATGTTTCATTTTGGGGCCTATTTTGTTATAGTTCAATGTAGAGTTTTTACATCTATATGAATACAAGCATGGCTGTACAATCCCTATTTTGCAGGGTTCAATTCAAATGTAGATTATTATGTAGTGAAAAAAGGTGAAAAACAAATGCAGGACAAATTTGTTTCAATTTTAGGTGTGAATTTCATACATACAACGATGAAAGATATGGTGGCACGACTTCGCAAGCGCCTTTTGAACGAAGAGAAGACATTCGTTGTAACAGCAAATCCGGAAATTGTCATGAAAACGTTGGAAGATCCGACATACAAGCAATACGTTGATCTGGCCGATTATGTAACGGCAGATGGCATTGGTGTCGTAAAGGGTGCGCAAATATTAGGGAAACCGCTGCCGGAGCGAGTGGCGGGATATGATTTAATGCGAAATTTGTTAGCTATATTAAATGAGGAAAAATTAAAATTGTATATGCTCGGTGCGCAGGAAGAAACAATTGAAAAAGCGGTTGAAACGGTTAAAAGAGAATATCCGAATCTACAGCTTGTAGGTTATCATCACGGCTTTTTTAATTGGGAAGATCCGTCGATTATTAATGAAATTAAGGAAAAAAAGCCTGATCTTGTATTAGTGGCCCTCGGCGTACCAAGACAAGAAAAATGGATTGCCGAACATCTGGAAGAAGTAGAAAAAGGGGTATTTATTGGTGTCGGCGGCTCTTTTGACGTCCTCGCCGGAACAGTCAAACGTGCACCGGAAATTTGGCAAAAACTAAACCTTGAATGGTTTTACCGCTTATTAAAGCAGCCATCAAGATGGCGCCGCATGCTAGCATTGCCACACTTTGCCCTTAAAGTATTTGGACAAAAATTAACAGGAAAAAGCTAGGCGTCTGCGCAACGGTGCCAGCCCCCTCTGGAGCACGGTCTCCGGCACCGACTGCGGTACTATCTGGGGTGAGGTGCCAGCCCCCTCTGGAGCACGGTCTCCGGCACCTTCTGCGGTACCATCTGAGGTGAGGTGCCAGACCCCTCTGGAGCACCGTCTCCGGCCCCGACTGCGGCACCATCTGGGTGTAGGTGTCAGACCCCTCTGGAGCACCATCTCCGGCCCCGACTGCGGTACCATCTGGGGTGAGGTGCCAGACCCCTCTGGCGTACCGTCTCCGGCACCTTCTGCGGTACCATCTGGGGTGAGGTGCCAGACCCCTCTGGAGCACGGTCTCCGGCACTGTCTGCGGCACCATCTGGGTTGAGGTGCCAGACCCCTCTGGAGCACCGTCTCTGGTACCGTTTGCGGTACCATCTGGGGTGGGGTGCCAGACCCCTCTGGAGCACCATCTCCGGCACTGTCTGCGGCACTATCTGGGTTGAGGTGCCAGACCCCTCTTGAGCACGGTCTCCGGCATCGTCTGCGGTACCATCTGGGTTGAGGTGCCAGACCCCTCTGGAGCACGGTCTCCGGCACCTTCTGCGGCACCATCTGGGGTGAGGTGCCAGACCCCTCTGGCGTACCGTCTCTGGCACCGTCTGCGGCTACTGCCGGAGGTATTTCTGGGCGTATAAAATAATGAAAATTTTATTTAGGTTCTATTAAAAAATAGGGTTGATTTTTGATAACTTTTCAAAAATAAACGAGTTATTTGCCCTTTTTTTATTGAAACCGAACAAATTGTTTTATCCAAGAGGAGGACAAATAATATGTTTGAATATAAGTTTGTCAAAATAGAGTTTAAAAAATTATCTGGTAACCCTAAGGAAGACTATCGAGAAGTAATTAAAAGTCACGCAGAACAAGGTTGGCGTTTTGTTCAAATTTTCTCTCCTGACTTTGCAACTTCAGGAGTTGGAGCAGGTTCTTATTATGAATTAATCTTTGAAAGACCTTTACAAAAATAAATTTAACAATGCCAAAATTTACGAAATAGGAGCTTAATTAAGCATGGCCCAATCTTCTTTATTAAAAGGAACTTTAATTATTACAATTGCAACTATTATTTCGAAATTTATAGGAAGTATTTTTCAAATACCGTTGCAAAATATTGCCGGTGACAAGGTTCTTGGTATTTTTGGACTTGTTTATCCGGTTTATATGATTGCGTTAATTTTATCGGTGGCTGGTATTCCGATTGCTATTTCCAAGCTGATCTCAGAAGCACGCGGCTCAGGACGGGAATCTGAAATTGATGATATTTTTCGTTCTGCCAGTGTGCTTGCGATTTTCTTTGGTATTTTCAGTTTTACGGTGATGTTCACCTTTTCAGAGCAAATTGCGCTCATGCTAGGCGGTTCATTTACGAAGCCAGCGGTGGAAATTGTTTCGTTTACACTTTTAATTGCCCCATATATGGCCGTTTATCGCGGCTTTTTCCAAGGCTTTGAAGATATGAAACCGACAGCAATGTCCCAAGTGATTGAACAATTTGTGAGAGTTGCTCTCATCCTTACCATTGCGTTTATTTTAGTGAAGCGGGGCGAAACAAGCGATGTAATCGCCGGAGGCGTCATGGTTGGCTCTTCTGTTGGAGCACTGTTCTCACTTATTTATTTGCGGATTCTATATCAAAAATTCAAAGCCCGTCCTAAAGGAATGAAATCTTTTTCAATGAATATATTTAGGCAGTGGGCAAAGAGAATTTTGGCACTATCGATTCCGATTGCCGTTGGTTCATTGTCAATGGCATTATTAAATCTAGTAGATTCTGTAACGATTCCTCATGGATTAACATGGCTTGGAAATGAAACAGAAGATGTGCAACAACAATTGGGGCTTTATCGTCGCGGTATATCGTTAGTCGGCATTGCTTCTGTTTTTTCGAGTGCGGTTATATTGCCGTTAATTCCTGCCATTACAAAAGCAATGGCCAAAAAAGACATTGAACTTGCGAATTCATATATTGAACGGTCGCTTAAATATGCCCATCTTATCTCTTGGCCAGCTGCGCTAGGCCTCTTGGCGCTAACAATGCCAGTGAATCGGGCATTGTTCATGGACTTTCAAGGAAGCGATGTAGTGGCGATCATCAATTTCAGTTCTGCTTTTTCTTCTTTTGCCGTATTAACTACTGGCATTTTGCAAGGACTAAACCGTTCGAAACTTGCGGCATGGATCATTGTTTTCGGTGCGGTTGTAAAAGGCGGCATGAACTTCTTATTTGTATCCCAAATGGGAATTGTTGGAGCAGCCTATGCGACAGTTCTAATTTATGTGTTAATTACGGTCGCTAATATTTTATTTATTGTTCAAACAACAAATTACAAAGTATGGCGTAAAGAAAGTCTTGTATTTGTAGTCTCAAGTATTGTAATGGGGCTCGTAGCATTTGTACCTATGTACTTTTTTACGGTCACCGATTGGTCTAGAATCGAAGCGCTGCTTTATTTAGTCGTTATCATTCCAATAGGTGCAATTGTTTATGCATTCCTTGTAATCGTCCTAAAAGGCGTAAGCAGGGAGGAATTGCAGGCATTGCCAGTAATTGGACGCTATTTTCGCAAATTAGAGCGTCAAATATGAGTTATTCTAATATATAATAAAAAGTTGTGTGTCAAAATAGCTATTAAAGGAAAGGTTTGTTATTTTGGCGCTAGCGTGTTCGAGAAAAACGTTACTTTTGCAAAAATTACATACTATATTAAGGTGAAACGTGGAAGAAAAAAATTCGTCTAAGAGTTATGAGTGGTCGAATTCATTAAAAAAGCATTCGCATTTTGAAAAAATTTGATTTGCTGATCTATAAAACAAGTCCCTTTATTTTCCAAAAATCGCGTGACATGAATTAAGATTTTGTCGAAAAAATTGTAGAAAAGCAAAGATGTTGTTATTTTGTCGCAAAAAAACTTACTTATTCATGGACGATGTGGTATAATCGGTTTTGAATGCTAGAAGAAGTGGAAAATAAAGGAGAAAATTTGCCTTAACATATTTATGTGAGGCAAAAATTGTCTGGGGAGTGCAAATTTTATGCTAATCATTACAGCAATTGTCTGTTTTCTAGCTTCAATAGGTTTAACTCCGATTGTGAAAAAACTTGCAATTTCGATCGGCGCTGTTGATAAGCCAAATCATAGGAAAGTTCATCAAAGAATTATGCCGCGCCTTGGGGGCTTGGCCATTTTTATTAGTATGGTCATCGGTTTTTTAATAGCGAGACCGGTTGATGATGAAATTTCTACGTGGGCTATACTAATTGGAGCAACAATTATAGTTATTACAGGGATTTTAGATGATCGTTTTGAAATTTCACCGAAATTGAAATTATTAGGCCAAATATTGGCAGCCTCAGTTGTAATTTATGGTGGCGTGCAAGTGCCGATTATTAATTTGCCTTTTGAAGTAACGATTAACTTAGGATATTTCAGCATTCCATTTACATTACTTTGGATTGTTGGAATTACGAATGCGATTAACTTAATCGATGGTCTGGATGGACTTGCTGCAGGTGTATCTTCCATCGTATTAATTACAATTGCTTCCATGGCGTTGTTTATGGGCAATATGTTTGCAGTAGTAATCAGCGTCATTTTGCTGGCAAGTACGCTCGGATTTTTAATTTACAATTTCCACCCAGCGAAAATTTTCATGGGCGATACTGGTGCGCTTTTATTAGGGTTCATGATTTCAGTAATCTCTATTTTAGGATTTAAAAGCATTGCCGTTTATTCATTACTTTTACCTGTAATCATTTTAGGCGTGCCAATTTCTGATACATTTTATGCGATCATTCGTCGCATCGTTAATAAAAAACCATTGTCAGCGCCGGATAAATCGCATTTGCATCATTGCCTATTAAGATTAGGATTTTCGCACCGGCAAACGGTGTTAATCATTTATGCAATGAGCGCTTTCTTCGGCATCGCGGCTATTGTGCTTTCTCGTTCAACATTATGGGTGGCAACGCTCATTATCGCAGTTGTTCTATTTGTCGTTCAACTTGTCGCTGAACGGGTTGGGTTAGTGTCAGAAAATTACCAGCCGATGCTGCGATTCTTTAGAAAAATTGTTGCACATGGCAAGCGGTCTGCATAATTTGAGGCTTCGTTTCAAGTGAACAAAGAAGGGGAAAAGGGGAGAGCTGGCATAGCTTTCCTTTTTCATTAGGAAAAGGTTATACATATGTAGATAGATGCAGTTTCCATTTTCAATAGTCAAATATTATGGGCAAATGTAGATAGATACAGTTTAGATTGATTTATTTTTCATTAGGAAAAAAACTTCCGCCAATATAGATGAAGAGGTGGCATAGCTGGTTCTCTTACATTAGAAAAAATAGTAAAAGGTCTGTCACCGATTGGAAACAATCTTGAATCGATATTTTTGCAAAACCTAATATAGAAGGGATGTAAAACTTTTGAAGAAAATATTTTTGGCGATCGTCGCACTATCGATATTGTTAACGGCGCCGCTCATTTATACTCGCGCCAAAGTAGAATGGAAAAATGATACATATGAAATGATTGTTCCTTATGAAGAAATACGCGAGTTGGTCATTCGTGGTCTTGATGAAAAAATGATCATTGACACACTGAACGAAAACGGTGTACGGGGTATATCTTTTGAGCCGATGGGTATTCAAGACCTTGAGAGAAAAGGGCAAGTGTTAACACTTACAAAAAGCGATTTAATTAGCATGGTACAAAATAAAGATGAAAGTACGCGGGAAAAAATCCTTTACTCAAGAGCAAATGGTTTGTATGTACTTATAAGAAATGATTTAGAACAGCGTTGGGAAGATGCAATCGTCCAATCGTTTGGCGACCGTATTGAAAAAGTAACCGATCTTCCAATGTTTGAAGGAGAATCCATTTATTTTATAAAAGGTTTGAACAAACAAGAGCTTAACCGTGGCATGGGTTCCATCATCAACCCTATTTTGACAAGACCGATTGGATTTGACCAAGAACTGATGGCAGCGTACGCTTCTTACGGCTTTGAACCAGTGTTCCGCATTGGGAATAATATTGACGAGAACAATGAGTTTGTCCTTGAGCAAATGAAACAACTGCAAGATGAGCTCGGCGGCCACAAAATTATTTTTACCGGCAATCAAATGTTAGGTGTTCCGCCACATCCGGATTTAGAATTGGATGATGCCGAACAATATGCACTCCGCTTAAAAAATGAAGGGTTCGTAATCATGCCAATTGAATTTTCGGAACAAAAAGGATTACAAACATATGCAAAAGAGTTCAATAATAAAATTGTTCGCTTGCACAGCCTCGACTTTTTCGATGGCAGAGGCGGCTATACAGAACGGGCAACACGTGCTGTAAAAGAACGTAACATTCGCGGTTTATATTTACATATTGCTGACATTAAAAAATTGGAAGAAGAAGTCATAACAGCTGAGCAATCGTTTGAAATTGCTGCAAAAGAAATTGGAGCCATTCGCGAGCAAATGGCGGACAAGCATGAAGCTGGCATTGCTCAATCGTTTGATGTTTTAGAGCCTGCTAAATGGATGACCATGGCGGCGCTCATTGGTGTTGCCGCATTTATCGCTTTAGCAGCGCTTATGGTTTCAGAAAAAATTGCTATTCTTACGTTTGCCGGCATGCTTCTTGTAGCAGCAGGCTATTTCGTTACAAATTCAGTAATGTTTTTACAACTGGCTGCATTGGCTGTGGCGATTGTAGCAGCCACTTGGGCCGCAGTTTCTGGTGAATATATTAATAGTAAGAAAGAGATCGTTCTTAAATTTTTGAAAGGTGCATGTATCGCTCTTATCGGTGCATGGTTCGTCATGGCACTCTTGTACGGCAATTTATTCCTCGTAAAAATTATTGAATTTAGAGGAGTCAAACTGCTGTTTGTTTTACCAATCTTATTGACGGCTCTTCATATGGTGCGCGACCACGTGAAAGAAGTGGCAATGGCTGTAGCACGCAACTATTATTTCATTATTTTTGCCGTCATTTGTGCTGCCTTAGCCATTTTGGTTATGCGTTCCGGAAACGATGCGACTGAAATGGTCTCGGGGGCAGAGCTCGCGGTGCGGCAAGGGCTTGAAGATTTATTGTTCGTTCGTCCGCGCACAAAAGAGTTTTTAATTGGTTATCCGATTTTCGTGTTGGCGATGTACATCATCTACCAAGGCAAAGGATGGGAACAGCGAATCGGCAGATATTTACTGGCTGGCGGAGCGATCGGCTTCTTATCAACAGTCAATACTTTTACCCACTTGCATATCCCAATTTACATTTCTGTTTTACGCACGGTTTACGGTTTCATATTTGGCGCTTTAATCGGGCTTGTGTTGATTTTCTTATATCGATTGGCAAAAAAATATTGGCCGCTTCTTCAAGAGAGGTTATAGTATGAAAGTTGTTTTGTCCGGTTATTATGGATTTCATAATGTTGGTGATGAAGCAATTTTGCAGGCGATCATTCATGCGCTGCGTCAAGAAAAAAAAGATATTGAAATCATTGTCCTTTCAAACGATCCAGAATATACGAAAAAAACATACGGTGTTGATGCGGTCAACCGTTGGAAGCTTGGTGAAGTGTTTCGTGCAATTGCTGGGAGTGATGGAGTTATTAGCGGCGGCGGCAGCTTGCTTCAAGATAAAACAGGCCTGAAAAGCGTCCCTTATTATACGGGGATTATGATGATTGCTTATACGCTCAGAAAGCCATTTTATATATATGCGCAAGGCATCGGCCCGCTTGAACAGCGGGTTAGTCAGATACTTGTCAAATATGCATTGTCAAAAGCAGATTATATATCTGTGCGTGATAAGGAATCTGCACAATTGTTGCAGACGCTTGGCATTCAAGGTAACATTGATCTCGTTCCCGATCCAGTAATGGGGATGAAATACGATCCAAGTTTAAATCGCAGTTGGCTGGAGAAAACAGGGCTTTCCAACGAGCCGTTTATTACCGTTGCCCTGCGCGACTGGCCATCTGCTGGTTTTCCAGTGTGTAAAGGAAAAGTAGTAGAAGCATTGGATCGCTTTGTTTCAGATGGAGAGTACCGTGTTGTATTTTTGCCTATGCACGGGGAGCATGATGATGTGTTTTCACGTGAAATAGTAGATGCGATGAAAAATAGTTCTCGTGTGCATATTTTTCCATATAATGCATCTATTGAAGAAAAAATTTCTATCATAGGTGCCTCTTCATTGCTTTTTGGAATGAGGCTTCATGCACTAATTTTTGCAGCTGTGGCCCATACACCGATGGTGGGTTTATCATACGATCCGAAAATTGATGCTTTTATCGAGCAAGTCGGCCAACCATTGATCGGTCATGTTGACGAAGATTGGACATCTGAACAGTTATATCTGTTGATTTCCAACCAATTAAAAGACTATGAAAATCAAGTTAAACTTTTGAAAGAAAAAGCGAATCCACTTCAGCAAAAAGCAAATGAAACAGCTCAGAAAGTTGTTGGTTTGCTAGAGATGGAAATAAAGTAGTAGAGCAGCTGTCTAAAGCTTCAAATCAAGTGAGTACAATACATCTTTTTTTGCAGGCGAAAAATACATAGTATTGTAGAACCGAATACAGAGAATTGCGACTTGACACGGTTCCTGTGCGTGCATGATTCCCAAGCCAGAAAGCGAGTATCAAGGACTGCTTCACCATCCAAGGCTATCATGCCGCCACTCCATTTAAAGTTGCTACAGAGCAAGTGCACTGCAAAGCTATGTATTTTTTTTGTAATATACACACATCCACCCAAGAAAGTTTTCTTTGCTTTCTTGGGTTTTGTATTTTCATAATTGTTTTTGACAAAATTATAGTGAGACATCGAATTTGTGGCCAGCATCCTTTTTCGACAGACACTCTTTTACATCCATGATGATTTTGCCGTTTTATTTATTTTGTATTTCTAATCTCTTTCGACAACTCGCTTAATCTCACTTCTTTTTCGACATACTATTGAAAATGTTTCGATCTAAACACTCATCCAACAACCGATCAAATTCTTCACCGCATCATTTAAATTTAATTACAATCTTGAATATTTTAACCCTTCCTAACCAAAAAGGACCATTTTGAGGAATCTTGTAACGATGTCAAATGTACAGCTACTCAACAAAAACCTACTAGAACTTGCTATTCTCTAGAATAGACTTTACTTGTTCACTCTACCTTGCCAATCGATAGTGTTCAGTCCTGAATCACACACTACTTTTCCCATCCTCAACCTTCCACTCCAATTGACAAGGAAAATCTTTCAAACGCATTTTGAAACAATTTCCAAATACGTAAAACGACAATATTTCCCGGAAAATAATACAAACATTTCATCTTTATGACAAAATTACGTCAATTGTCTCATTTTGTTGCAATTTGGATAAATTACCTTGATATTCTTCTATTAAACTATTACATTTGAAATAGTGAACTTGAACAACAAAATATTGAAGGGGGATTGGTCGAAGAATGGGAAAGAGGTTTCCAAAGTCCATCATCATTTGTACTTTTTTCGCTTTACTATCCATTCTATTTTTACCTTCGCAGTTTGCGAGTGCAAATGAAGTTGGGAAAGTTCTTGCGAATGGGAATTTAAACGTAAGAAATGCCCCTTCGATACAAGGGGAAATCGTTGGCAAGTTGCAGGATGGTGATGAAGTAAAAATTATTGAAAAAGTTGGGGAATGGCTAAAAATATCCTCTAAAGTCGGTCAAGGATATGTACATGGAGATTATATTGTCATACATAAAGCAAATAGTTCGACAAATAGCAAAGCAAATTCCTCAAGCCAATCTAGTTCAACTGCCAACAAAAGCAACACAACCACTACGAATCCATCTACAAAAAAAGTTTCCGTCTATGTCAATGGTAATCTCCTAACTCTTCCTATTGATCCGCCTGTAGAAAATGGGAGAGTCTTAGTGCCTTTCCGTGTAATAGGAGAGAATTTGGGCATCAATGTCAATTGGTTGTCAGAAACAAAACAAATTGAAGCCATTGATGCGGATACAAAAGTATTATTCACCATCAACAAAAATAAAGTTTTGGTGAATAGTCAAACATTGACGCTCGATCAAGCACCGTTAATTGTAAAAAATACGACCGTTATTCCACTTCGCTTTTTTGCAGAAACTTACGGAGCCAATGTTCAATGGAATGAAAAAGAAAAAATCGTGACAATCGTGAAAAAACAATCAAATAATGGCAATGTTGTATTGCCGATGCCAAGTGAAGAAAAGCCACCTTCTCGCACAACTGTTTTAGCTGTGATTGATGATCCTAATGGAGCAACTGTTTATGAAGAACCTTCGAGAAGAAGTGACGAGATTGGAGAGCTTGAAGAAGGCGACACGATTAAAATTTATGAAAAACCAAGTGCGGATATCGACACAGACGAATGGATTGAAATCGATTATAAAAACAAAGTAGGCTATATTGCAGCTGATGCAGTAAGACCTCAATCAGAAACGTTAAAAGGCAAGGTTACGGCAACTTCACTAAATATACGCGAACAAGCCAATACAACTTCAGCGGTGATTGGTTCGTTGCCAAAAGGCCAAGAAATCATCGTATTTGAAGTCATAGGCGAGTGGGCACGTATTAAACATAACGGCCAATGGGGCTATGTGCATACAAATTATTTAACAATGCAAATGAACAAAAAAACATATTCAGCCCTTAGTGAACCAAAATTAGAAATCTATGATGCCAATCGGGCATGGTTAACCTGGTCGAAAGTCGGTTCTGTCACAACATCTCATTCGTTGGTAACGAATGGAATTGAAATTTCGACTACGGCTTCTCAAATCGACAAATGGAAAGAAAATCATCCAGGTATCCAACAAATTGAATATAACGGTTCAAAAATTCGTATTTATGTAAATCCAGGTTATCATTTGGTCGTTCGTCATTTTACGAATAGTGTAAGAGTTACGATACTTCCTAGCGGTTTAGCAGGGAAGCGGATTGTTGTCGATGCTGGACACGGTGATCATGACCCTGGCGCTAAAGGTGCAACAGGATTACTTGAAAAGGAAGTCAATTTAGCGGTTGCACTGAAGCTTGCTGATTTATTAAGAAATGCAGGAGCTGAAGTTATATTATCAAGATCTAACGATACGTTCTTGTCATTAGCTGATCGTGTGAAAGTCGCACATAATAATGATGCTGATGCTTTTATCAGTATCCATGCTGATTCATTTAATGCTACTTCTCAAGGGTCAACAACGTTCTATCATTCCGGAAAGAACCCTAGCTGGCAGCAAAGTAAACAGTTGTCAGATATAGCGATTAAAAAATTGACATCACAGCTTGGTACTGTCAGCCGTGGATCAAATGACAAAAGTTTACATGTCATCCGTGAAACAGAAATACCAGCGATTTTAGTGGAGCTTGCGTTCTTGTCAAATCCTAAAGAAGAAGCTTTATTAAAATCTGATGAATTCCGCCAAAAAGCAGCCCAAGCGTTGTTTGATTCCTTTATCGAATTTTATAAATAGATAGAAGCATTCAATGAATCAAAAACGAATAGCAAAGGAAAACCCAAGAATGGTAAACGAACATTCTTGGGTTTCGCTTTTTTCGGGCTCAAAATACACCTTAACTTACTGTGCTTGTGCCTTCCAACTCCAAATGAGTTTTTAACTTTGTTTTTACTTCCTCGAGTTTTTCTTCATCAAGCAAATAATAATAGAGACGGTTAATTCTTGCATTCTTTCCGCTTAATGTTAGCATTTCCACATCGATGTTTTTTCCTTTGTAAACATAATCATGAAAAGCAAGCATTTCATCAAAAGTCATATTTGTGACAAGATGATCACCAATACTTTCAATAACTTCCCCATATTTTGAGACTGCCCGGATCGACAAACCTTTATGAAGAACCGCTTTTAAAATTTCCTGCTGACGCATTCCTCTTTCAACATCTCCGTCATATTTGCGGGTTCTTGCATAAGCCAATGCTTGTTCACCGTTTAGGGTTTGCAACCCCTTTTTTATTTTTATGGTATTTTTTACACGATGGCTATTTTGTTCGACAATATCGAATGGTACATCAATTTCGATACCACCGAGTGCGTCAATAATTTTAATAAAAGCATCAAAATCTAGGCGAACATAGTAATCAACCGGGATTTCAAAAAGTTTTTCTACCGTTTTTACAGCCATGTCCAAACCGCCATAGGCATGGGCATGTGCAATTTTATCCATCCGGTTCCGCCCAACAAGCTCCACTCGGGAATCTCTTGGTATACTTACCATTTTTACAGATTTTTCTTTTTCATTAAAAGTCGCTAATATCATCGCATCGGTTCTTGTCTTGTCGCTAAATACATGGTCGCTCCCATCATCAATACCTAAAAATAGGATGGAAATATTGTCAACACGCGGATCTACTTTTTCGACCCGCAGTTCAGATTTTTCTTCAAACTTCCGGCTGTCCAATTTATGTTGGGCATTTTCAACAACCGTTTTAGCGGTGCTCGTTAAATAAGCGCCATAAGCAGCCATACCGGCACAAACAACCAACAATGGAACGAATATGACCAACAAAACTTTTGTTATTTTCGATTTCTTTTTTAATCGGGTCATACATGAAAACTCCCTTTTCTTCCTATAAAAAGTGTACCCTTAAATTTCTCATCTTTCTGTTTTCGTTTCATTGAATAGTCTACGTGCTTTGCTGTTTCTTGATCCCAAAAAGCCTGGAAATATCGTTATTTCGCCGAAAATATCTCAAGTTTTTATATTTTCAAGTGCATTATTTTTAATAGTGTACCCGCAGATTGAAGAAAATAACAAAATTTTGTCAAATCTTTCTTTCAGAATGATTGTTTTTTACGTGCTCCATTGATTAAAGCAAAATATAAAAATAGAACAATGCTCCTCTCCACCAACAAAAAACTCTTCCATGGTGCGTCCTTTCAATGAATAAAAAAAGCGTCTTCGTTCAAAATGAACGAAAGAAGCTCGATTCGATAATTTTTTCCGATATCGGGATTTCTCATCTGGACTGGATTTGTCAGCTGATACACCATTTTAGAAAACATCGATCTTCAAATAAAAGTGTCCAGTTCCAGCTTTTATATTACATCGCTCTCTAAACATTTCGTATCCCGTTGGACTAGATTCATCAGCATACCACTTTGAGAACCTTAATCTTCAAATATAGGTACGGAACCCCTAACACTTAATCCGGTTATTGCTCTTTTATCTGATATCGGTCTCCAAACGTTCCATATCTCCTGGACAGAGCAGCCTCACCATTTAATGAACACCGCTCTCCAAACATTCTGTATCTCGTTGGACTGATCTGCCATTCCATCTATTGAACATCAATCTCCAAATATTCCGTTTCTCCTTCAGAAATGTCCGCTTGTCCATTTGTGAGTTCTGTCATCCACGCTGTAAAATTATCCTTCTCATCTTCAGCTACATATGTTTCAATTTCGACTTGATCAGAATAATGAATCGTTTTTAATAGAAATCTTTCATGGGCTCGTAATTCATTTTCAATTTTTCCAAGCCATGAGTACTCAACTTTCGTATGCATCACGCGCATTAAACGTCGTTCAACGACACCAATGGCATTCAAGCCTTCTGAAACTGCTTTTCCATAAGCGCGAATCAGCCCTCCGGCTCCAAGTTTAATGCCGCCAAAATAACGGGTGACGACAACGACTGTATCTTTCAAGTTCCGCTTTTTCAGCACTTCAAGCATCGGCACACCTGCTGTTCCGCTTGGCTCTCCATCATCATTAGCTTTTTGAATTTGATCATGCTCGCCGATTAAATAAGCAGAACAGTTATGCGTCGCATTCCAATGTTTCTTTTTAATCTCTTGTATAAAAGCTTGAGCTTCCTCTTCAGTGGTCGCCCGCTTAATATGAGCAATAAATTTTGATTTTTCAATTATAATTTCATGCTCTCCGGTACCTTTTACTGTATAATATTGTCGTAACATGTCGAAACACTCCCTAATATAGGTCCATATGGCATCCTTATATTTGCGTCATATGGACGATATGATGCTTAGATTGCCCAAAAATTACATATTTTTTAACTGTAAAAAATGCGCCAGTTGCGCTATGTTAGATTTGGGGAACAAATAATATAGTAAGAAATAGAGAATAAATTGCCTATGATTTTGCATTTAAACTCTTATGCAGGGGATGTCCCCACCATATTCATTATAACTAGACGGTATTCATTTTTCATATATTTTAAAAGAGGTTAATTTGAATTTTAATAAGATATCAGCCATGAATGAAAATTCATTTTTCATATTTTTTAAAAAGGCCCCCAAAATATAAATGGGACTTTCGAAGTAATTATAATGAAGGAATAAATTGGATTGTGAAATTTCCATTATACGTATAATAAATATCAAAAGAATCAAACGTACATAAAATTGTACGAAGCTTTTCCCGGAGGCGACCATTGTGTCAGTAGAATTTGATGAAAAAGTATTAGATCAAATTTTAGAAAAAATGATTAATACCGTTTCAAAAAGTAAACAAGAAGTTATTGAAATTAGTGAACAATCGAGACAAGAATACGAAAATTTAACTATTGAATTAATTCAAATAAGGGAAGATGTAAAAGCAACTATTGAGAAAAGCGATCGTCTGGAGCTTTATGAAAAATTGGCCCGGCGTCGTTTGGCAGAAGTGAGTAAAAATTTTACAAAGTATTCCGAGCAAGAAGTGCGTGAAGCTTATGAAAAAGCGCATCAATTGCAAATTGATCTGACCTTTACACGTCAAAGGGAAAAAATGCTCATAGAGCGACGCAATGATTTAGAAATCCGTCTAAAGAAACTGGAAAAAACCGTTGAACGCGCCGATAATTTAGTTAGCCAGATTACAGTCATTTTGAACTATTTAATGGGCGACTTAATGAAAATGAATAAATGGCTGCTGGACGCAAAAGGTAAACAAGAATTTGGTCTGAAAATTATCGAAGCCCAAGAAGAAGAAAGAAGGCGCTTATCGCGGGAGATTCATGATGGGCCAGCGCAAATGCTTGCCAATGTCATGATGCGCTCAGAACTAATAGAGCGAATTTCCCGTGAGCGGGGTATGGAAGAAGCTTTAAAAGAAATAAGAGATATGCGCATGATGGCGCGCTCGGCTTTGTATGAAGTTCGCAAAATTATTTATGATCTGCGTCCAATGGCACTTGATGATTTAGGATTGATTCCGACCTTGAAGCGGTATTTAGCTGCCACAGAGGATTACAATAAAGTGCCAATAACGTTTGTGAGTATAGGTGAAGAAAAACGCTTACCTCAAAGATTGGAAATTGCTTTATTCCGGCTTGTACAAGAAGGCGTTCAAAATGCAGTGAAACATTCCCAGGCAACAGAAATTCAAGTGAAAGTTGAAATAACAAAAAACGCTGGCAAAATTATTATTAAAGATAATGGGATTGGCTTTGATCCATCTGAAAAAAAGGAACATTCATTTGGCCTTATCGGCATGAAGGAGCGCATAGAACTTTTAAAAGGGCAACTTCATATTAATTCGGCACCCGGCAAAGGAACTACAATTAGGATTAACGTGCCAATCATGGAGGATGATTGAGGTTTGATGTAGACCCATTAGGATGAGATATACACATGTTGTGCTAACATTGGACAAGATGTTTGGATGAAGCAGATTTTGTTACGATTTCTTTAGTCAAAGATGATATGTGGTTATTTTCAATGGGGTTCGCGTGATCCTCTTTTATAGTTGATAGAGTTCTTAGATGGGGGAATCATTGGATAAAGGGTTTCATTCATTAATGTTGTTTTTATTCGAGTGACCAAATAGAGAGGCGGTATCTTAAATCGTTATTGTCTTCGTTATGCGCTTTCATAGAGTGGCTGTGTCGTATGACATGCGACTCATGTCACTGGATCAATTGGAAATCTGTCCCAATAACGCAATTTGCCTCGCACGTTTGACTTCTACAGAATGATATTGTTAAAAGAGGTGGCTATTTTGGCCGACGGAGAATATGCTGCACTGATATAGGCTGGTGATCTTTCAAATGTTCAAAAATCTTAAAAGCTTTTGTGTTCACATTTCTCCGCCATAGATGGATAGTGCATGAGAAGTGTGAACAATGTTTGATGTTTTCTAATGCTGCATCCTCATAGACTATGTTATTTTTCTTTTGGTAAAATATGGTAGTATAATGAGTATTAGCCAGTAATTTGAAAGACTTTATAGAATAGTAGGTTTTACAAGATTAATGAAGACATGGAATATATTCGAAATATTGTTAAGATAGAAAACTATTAATATATCAGACGTAATATGAAAAGCGGCTTACTAATGAACGGAGGAGGAACTCATAATGGATGGGGTAATAAAAATAGTTATTATCGACGACCATCAATTGTTTCGCGAAGGTGTTAAACGAATTTTAGAATTTGAAAAAGGTTTCGAAGTAGTTGCAGAAGGAAGCAACGGGAATGAAGCCATTGCGCTTGTTGAACAATATAAGCCTGATGTAGTCGTGATGGATATTAATATGCCACAAATGAACGGTGTAGAAGCAACAGCAAAGCTCGTAGAAAGATTCCCGGATGTAAAAGTACTCATTTTATCGATTCATGATGATGAAAGCTATGTTACTCATGTCATGAAAACTGGTGCTAGAGGTTACTTATTAAAAGAGATGGATGCAGATTCACTTATTGAAGCAGTTAAAGTTGTAGCAGAAGGCGGTTCATATTTGCATCATAAAGTCACACATAATCTCGTTAAAGAATTTCGCCGCTTAGCTGCGGGTGCAACCGAAGGAGGAAATAACTCATCAAATGGAACGTTGAAAAACGTTGAATACCAAAAGCCACTACACCTTTTAACACGCCGAGAATGTGAAGTTTTACAAATGCTCGCAGATGGCAAAAGTAACCGCAGTATTGGAGAAACTTTGTTTATTAGCGAAAAAACTGTTAAAAACCATGTCAGCAATATCTTGCAAAAAATGAATGTAAACGACCGCACTCAAGCTGTTATTGTTGCAATTAAAAACGGTTGGGTGAAGGTGCGTTAATTTCGGTTTACAGTGCAGGAACGAACTTGAGCTCACCGTACTAGTTATCAGAAATAATACAACTGTTTGTAGGGTTAAACGTGGTAGCGCTAAGACTTTTTGAATGTTAAGGCGCATACAAAAAATTTTTTTCGTCTGTGATGCTTTAAAAAATAATAGAAGAAACAATAAAGCTCTTTACCGGTAGGCATCTAACTGGTAAAGGGCTTATTTTTGTGAAAATGTGAACTTTCTAAGTAAAAGAAAAATTCAGTCAATTTGGTAGAAAACATAGGGTGAAAAAATTTTATCTTTTGCTAGGGAAGGGCGGCCAGTCTCCATGCTATAAAGATTTGTTCTAGAATCGCCGCCAGGTTTTGCATCTACAAGTACAAGTCTACCTATAGGAGCCTAATGACCTAGATTAGTTAGTAAATATTGATAAAAATACTGTAATAAACGACAGCCAATAGTTACATTTCAAATAAAGGGCTTAAACTCCTCAATATGGGAATAAATGTCCATTAAAACAGCTTCATTTCAGCCGATATAAAGAGTACAAGTAATTGTTCGGGAGTGGAAAATGATGCAGATTTACAATCAGTATTCACCAAATCAACTGCAGCAGTCCGATCGTCCGCTTGAATTAAAACAAGGGGAGGTTTATTACGCCTCCATTAAAGAGCGCTTTTCCGATAACGAAGCAATCGTCCAAATTCGCGGCAAGGAAATTAAAGCAGTTTTTGAAGGACAAGTACCTGCAGAAGACCGGGGAGTTGTACAGGTAAGTGGCCAAAAGGGCGATGCTGTTTTATTGAAGTCAGTCTCGCTTGAATCGATAAAACAAAATTCAGCTCCTTCACAGCCGCAAGTGCAGTCATCCAGCAATGCCCAAATCTTTCAAAGTGTCGGGATTACATCAAAAGACATCCCCGAACTAAAACAAAGCGTGCAAATGTTATTAGATAAAAACATGCCAGTTACAAAAGAGACTGTTCAAGTTTTGCGGCAATTTTTTGAAAAAGCATCGGGAAGTCCTGCGGAAATGCTAAATACAGTGAAAGCACTCGCCAACAAACGTTTAGAAGTAACAAATGCCCATTTGCAATCAATCCATGAAGCACTGCATGGCAAACCTTTGCATGAAGTGTTAACAGCTTTAGCAAGAGAAATCGAACCAAGTTTTGAATTAAGAGAAACGTCGAAAATCGTTCAAACTGTCGTGCCGAAAAACTCATACCCAACAGATACAAGAAGGCAAATTTTACTGGAACAGCAAGGGATATCTTGGAATAAGCAGCCGCAAGAAGCACAGAGGCAAATTCCCCTCCAAAATCAAGGGGCCACTTCGATGAACGAAAAACAGCCAATCGATATGCTCAATGCAATACAAAAAGCAGCTGAACTAGAAAATTTACGCCAATCCGAAATAATGAACACAATCAATAAATGGATTCAGCAAACAGACGCAAATCAACAGATGAGTGACAGTGAAAATTGGATCAAACTCATTGCGAATCTCATTAATGAAGAGACGACAGCAAATGATTCAAATAAACAGCCAAGCACTTTGATAAAAGAAGCTTTAAAAATGATCCAAAAAGAAGCAAACCTTACACATGCACTAGATCAACTACTAAACAGCTTCTCAAAAAATGCAAATTTGGACGTAAATATAATTCGCAAAGTGGAACAAGCAGCAGGAGAAGCTGCCAAATTATTGGACAAAGGTCGTGAACTTGGCGCAAGACAGCACTTGACAAATATTTTAACTGAAATAGAACAAGAACTGGCTAAACAAATGCAAAATCAAAATCCGAACGTGCAGCAAAAAACTGATCAACAAAAAGAAATCCATGAAGGGTTTCTAAAACATTTTGAACAAAACGAACAATTTCAAACATTGCCGATTCAAACGAAAAATATTCTCGTTACAAAAGTAACTGCGAAACTCGCTCAAGCTACCCACGATTTTCGGGAATTGAAGCGAGAGATTACGAGAAATTTAGATTCCGTCGAACGGTTCATAAACATCCTGAAGAAAAATGCTTATCCGCAAGCGAAGCAAATGCTAGAAGCAACAATAAATAAGCTGGACAATGCGATCTTAAAAAGCGATGTCATGCTTTATACCGATATGAAAACAGAGAAACAGCTATTGCATGCGAGCACACAGCTAGCAGATGCTAAAAAACTGTTAGCAAAAGGCAATCATGCAGAAGCTGCCCAAATCGTCCAACAAGTAAAAACATTGCTTGAAAAAATAAATTTCAAACCGTCCGAACAAAAAGTCTTTCATTATGTTGCAAAAGAAAGCATGAACATGGAACAAGGACGTGCGCAACAACAGTTGCTGCAAACGTTTGAAGAAGCATCCCGTTCTTTCTCAAGACAGGAGCCGTCAGCACGTCAAATGTATGAAATCATCCGTTCTTTAGGCCTTAACCATGACAGTGAATTGGCCCGGTCGCTCGTGTCCGAAAAAGGTGGAGATCCAGCTTTTCAACAAAAACAAGAAGAACTCCAACAAAATTTAAAAGCAGTCTTATTGAAACTAGCACAAACCGGCGGGGAGGAAACGACGCAAAAAGTTGCCCAACTAACTGAACAAGCCCTTACGAATTTAACCGGACAGCAGCTATTAAGTAAAGCAGACGGTGGGCAAACGCTCCAATCATTGTTTTTTAGCTTGCCGCTATTAATCGGAGAACGCCCAGAAAATCTACAAGTGTTCGTGAATTCGAAAAATAAAGGACACCAAGTCGACTGGGAAAACTGCAGCCTTTACTTTTTAATCGAAACAAAAAAACTAGGAGATGTTGGCATAATGCTGACATCCATCGATCGGAACCTTTCGATTACGATAAAAAATGATAAACCGGGCTTTAAAGAAAAAATGGAGCCGCTCGCAAGCATGACAAAGGAAAAGCTGCAAGAGCTCGGCTATCAAGTGAACAGCATTCAATTTGCAAAAATGACGACAGCAGTCCAATCAACAGATGAAAAGCAACACCAAGGACAAACCCAAAACAAACCTGTTTTTGGAGAGAAAGGAATGGACTTTAAAATATGATCATCTCAAAGTTTTACAACCAAAAAAGGCGCAAAGAAATCAATGGTCCGTCTGCAGCAGTTATTAAATACGATGAAGAATCCGGTAAAGCTCCGGTTGTCGTTGCCCACGGAAAAGGGGAAGTCGCTCGGCAAATTATTGAAATCGCAAAGAAAAACAATATTCACATGCAAGAGGATGCGATGCTTGTTGAAAATCTATTAGATATGGATCTAGGAGAAAGCATTCCACCGCAGCTTTATGCTGTGATGGCAGAAATATTACTGCTTATTGAAGAAATGGAAAAAAACTATTAATCTTCTATAAAAATTGACAAACTTGAACCGATAATAAGAACAGAGACAAAAATGGGAGGTGCCCCAAACGTGGCTGGTCTATTAACAGAAGAAGCTCTTTTCAAAAAGTCACCTCAAGAAATTACAGCCCTTTTATATGAAGCGTGTATTACTAATTTAGAAGAAGCTATTGAAGATATAAAAAATAAAGATTTTGTCATCGCAAACAAAAAACTGCAAAAAGCAAATGATATTTTATACCGTTTAGGGGCGGGGTTAAACTATGAAGCTGGCATCATTGCCGACCAACTCGACGCTCTCTATAACTACATGGCTGACAAAATCATCGAAGCGAACTATAAAAAAGATATTAAACTCATTGAGGATGTTTTAAAAGTGATGGAGCCAATCTCCCAAGCTTGGAATGATGCGTTAAAGAAAAAATCTGTTCCATCTACTTCGGGTGTAAGAAATAAAGCAATGGCTTATGAAAAAAGTGTACTAATTGATGATAAATAAAAACAATCGGCTCTACTGGTTCAGCAATACATTTAATTGGGGCAAAAAAGGAGGAACATTTCGTGAGAATTAATCATAATATCCAAGCACTAAATGCATATCGCAACCTATATACAAATCAAATGTCGATATCCAAAAACTTAGAAAAACTTTCATCCGGTATGCGCATCAACCGAGCTGCTGACGATGCTGCAGGTCTTGCAATCTCAGAAAAAATGCGCTCTCAAATCCGCGGCTTGAAACAAGCGGAAAGAAACTCCATGGACGGCATTTCGCTCATGCAAACAGCAGAAGGAGCTATGACCGAAGTCCATTCGATGCTCCAACGGATGAGAGAACTAGCTGTTCAAGCTGCGAATGATACAAATACAAAAGAAGACCGGGAAGCAATACAAAAAGAAATTGATCAACTAAAGCTAGAAATAGATAGTATTGCAGCTAAAACTGAATTTAACACCCGAAAATTACTAGATGGTTCCAGTGCGGTTGATACGCAATTTTCAAATGCAAATCCAACAAATTTATTAACTGTACCGACTGTAGTTGACCCAGCTATGGAAAGCGGAGACTATCAGGTGACAGTTGAAATGGGAACAATTAGTGCAGTTAAAAAATTAACACAACCAGGGGCTGGGGTAAAAAGTACAGATGTTATTGCAAGTGATTTAACTGAATTGCAGGATCAAGAACTAAAATTAGGCGAATATTCCATTGTTGTGACAGACATTGTTGTGGATGATAGTACTATTCCTGCTACGAAGAGCGCGACTATTGAAGTATTTGATCCAGATGGCTTTTCATTAGGGAAAAAAGCAAGTCAAATTGCTCAAGCCTCATCAAATGTTATTCAAATTGGAACTGCGCCTAAAATGATTGAAATAGACACAAGTCAAATTTCATTAGCAGGGACTGCAAAAATAAAAATTGAATATGAGGCAGAGTTTTCTGTTAAAAGACATGATGGTACAACATATCAAGATATTACCTTTAAAAAGAAAATTACAACAGAAAATGGAGTTATTAAGCACGGAGGCTTGGAACTTTTATTTGGAACGAATATGACCGCTGGAGATTCTCAATTTACTTTAACGAACAAGGCGCTATCCTTCCAAATTGGTGCCAACACAAACCAAAATGTCATGATTGACGTACCACAGCTTAGCACAGTCAAACTTGGTATTGATGAAATTAATGTATTGGACCATGAATCAGCTAATGACGCTATTTTTAAATTGGAAAAAGCTATTACGCAAATTTCAGCAGTTCGATCTAAACTCGGTGCTACGCAAAATCGCTTAGAACACACGATTAACAACTTACAAGTCACTCATGAAAACTTATCATCAGCAGAATCACGCATCCGCGATGCTGATATGGCACTAGAAATGACTGAGTTTACAAAGAACAATATTTTAAACCAGTCCGCCCAAGCGATGCTTGCTCAAGCAAATCAATTGCCGCAAGGAGTCTTGCAATTATTGCAAAGTTAATAAATTTTATTCTTATATGGAGGCCTGTTTGATCTCACATCAGACGAGCCTCTTTTTTTAAAAGATTGTTCAGATAGCCTCATTTTCGAACCTGGCAACGCCCTTCCATCGGCTAACTAACTTCTGAATTTATAAAGCTTTCCACTTTTCTGACAGGCTCTCTTTTTCAAAAATGCTTATGTTATAATAGAATGGATATCCAATAAATGTTTCCAAGCTAGGAAGAAAAGTTTCTCGAGTGGAGGAGCAGTCAACCTATCATTCGAATCAAATCAAAAGAACCAACCTTGCATCTTACCAATCTATCGGTAGTTTATTGCAATCATTTGTTTGAAACAATTTTGTACAAAATAGAAGTTATCACCTTGTTCGAGCAAAATTTTTGTTGTAAATATACGATTTACTTATGTGAAATTTCAAACGAAGGCGTGGTCATGATGGATGTACAAAAAATTGGAAAAATAGGCTTGAACCAAATAAAAGCAAAAAAATCTGTACCAACTGAGAGTATTTCTTTTCAAGAAGTGATGGGAAAGTCGCGCCAAGAAATGGTCTATGAAAAATTGACAAAACTTGTCCAAGACATCGAAGAACAAGGAAAAGTGTTGGCAGAATCGAGAACAATTGATGAACTGCGTAAATATAAAAAAATGGTTAAACAATTTATGGATGAAGCGGTGCAGCATGGATTGCAGCTTGAAGAACGCCGCGGTTTCAACCGGCGCGGACGGACAAAAATTTATAAGATCGTCAAAGAAGTCGATAAAAAACTGATTGAATTAACGAATACAGTTTTAGATAAAGAACAAAAGAGCCTAGATATTTTGAGCATGGTTGGCGAAATTAAAGGTCTGTTGATAAATATTTACACGTAAAGCTTTAACCTCACTATTTATTCGTATATTTTAATGTTTTCACTATCTGTTTCAGAGTGTGTAATTTCAAGCTGAAATTCCTTGCAAATTTTTGTACAATCATAGGGGGACTAATACTAATTGCGGCTAAGATGGCTATTCCTATCAAAGAATAATAAACAGAATATGTTTTACCAATGCCGCAATGAATTAAAATACAAGGAAGGTATCTAATATGAAAATTGCCATCGTTACAGATAGCACCGCTTACATTCCGAAAAATGTGCGTGAGCAATTGGAGATCGAAATGATCCCGCTAAATGTAATTTTTGGAACAGAATCATACCAAGAAGAAATTGAACTAACGATTGAAGAATTTTACGAAAAGGTCAGACATTCAACTGAACTGCCAAAAACATCACAGCCGGCGATCGGCTTGTTTGAACAAACATACAGAAAACTAAAAGACAAAGGGTATGAAGCGGTCATATCCATCCATTTATCAAGCGGGATAAGTGGAACGTATCAAGCGTCGCGAACGGCTGCTGATATGGTCGAAGGTATTACTGTCTATTCTTATGATTCTGAAATTAGCTGTATGGCACAAGGATTTTATGTCATTGAAGCAGCACAAATGGCAAAGCAAGGAAAGAAAGTATTCGAAATTCTTGCGCGTCTTGACGAAATAAAAAATTCAATGGTTGCTTATTTTATGGTTGATGACTTGTCCCATTTACAGCGCGGTGGCCGTTTGAGCGGAGCACAAGCATTGATCGGCAGCTTGCTTCAAGTAAAGCCGATTTTGCATTTTGAAAATACAAAAATTGTTCCGTTTGAAAAAATTCGCACTCAGAAAAAAGCGCTTAAGCGAATATTAGAGTTGTTTGATGAAGATGCCAATACAGGTGTGCCAATTGTAGCATCGGTTATTCACGCCAACCGCCCTGAAACAGCTGAACAGATAAAAAATCAAATTCAAGAAAATTATCCAAATGTAGAAATAAGTATCAGCTATTTTGGACCGGTCATCGGCACCCATTTAGGTGAAGGTGCATTAGGATTAGTATGGTATAAAAAATAATAGTAGGACCTCTTGATTAATGGTAAAAATTTTTTTCATTCGTGAAAGAATACCTCGATTTGAGATATAAATAAATGGCACTAGCGGTTGCCTGGCTGTTAGTGCCTTCTCTTAACTTTTCACTCGTATCATTTCCTCTTTATATCAGCAATTTCCCTTATTCATATTAACTTGAACCTAATGTTCATCGAAAAAATCCACGCTCTAAACCTATAATTTTAGTGGGTCTTTGGTTCTCAAAAAAGTGGCCTTGCTATTTATTATATAAAAGGAAGGTGCTTACATGTGAGGTTTTCCGTCCAAAAACGGGATGACAAAATGTTTCTTGTTCCAGAAATTTTCGGTGATGAAACGAAAAACAACGATAACCCATTTCAATCCATCAGTAAAATTCAAAATCTACTACCACAACCGATAAACCCCGAATTCGAATACTCCCGCGATCTCCAGAAATTTTTACAAGGAAAACGACTACTTTTGGATGAAATCCCGTTTTCACTTGAAGAACTTCATGACCACTATCTCCACGGTTATATTCAATACGAACACGGAATTATTACGAAATCAAAAATTCCAAAGCAATTTATATGCCAGCGGTGCGGCAATCAAAACGATGCGCTTTTTGCTTCCTTTGCTTGTGCCCGCTGCCATGAACCAGCTTGTACATACTGCCGTCATTGCATCATGATGGGCCGTGTCAGCCAATGTACTCCTCTCATAACATGGACTGTTCCAGTTACAAACGGGCAACAGACCAACACTCATGTACTAAATTGGACAGGCCAGTTGTCACCTGGCCAACAACTAGCATCAAAAAAAGTAGTTGAAGCGATTACTAACAAAAACGATCTTTTCGTTTGGGCAGTGTGTGGATCTGGGAAAACGGAAGTACTCTTTCAAGGCATATTAACGGCTCTCGAACAAGGAAAGCACGTCTGTGTGACGACACCAAGGACTGACGTCGTTTTGGAACTTACTCCTCGGTTAAAGCAAGCGTTCCCGCAAACACCTGTCATTTCTTTATACGGAGGAAGCGATGACCGCTGCAAATCAGCACAGCTTACAATTGCAACAACTCACCAATTGCTCCGCTATTATAAAAACTTCGATGTCGTCATAATCGACGAGGTCGATGCTTTTCCATACTCAGCCGATGCCACTTTGCAATATGCGGTCGAACAGACTAAAAAAGAAGATGCAGCAACCATTTACTTAACGGCCACCCCAAGCGAAGAATTTAAGAGAAAAGCAAAAATGAAGAAGATTGATACTGTTACAATCCCAGCAAGATATCACCGCCACCCTTTGCCAGTTCCAACTTTCCACTGGTGCGGAAACTGGAAGAAACAGCTTCATCGAAAACGTAGTCTTCCACTGAAAGTCCAATCATGGGTTGTATCCCATTTGCAAACAGAAAAACAAGCATTTTTGTTTGTTCCTGATATTGAAACGCTCAACAAAGTCGTTGCAGTTTTGCAAAAAGAACATCCGGCTATTGAAGGTGTTCATGCGGAAGATCAGAAACGGAAAGAAAAAGTACAAGCATTCCGATCTGGTGAGATTCCAATTATAGTAACAACAACGATCCTTGAAAGAGGCGTAACTGTCCCAAATACAGATGTAGCCGTTTTAGGTGCTGAAGATTCGATTTTTACAGAAAGTGCCCTAGTCCAAATCGCAGGACGTGTCGGCCGCAATCCCAAATACCCTACTGGTGAAGTTATATTTTTTCATTATGGAAAAACAAATGCAATGGTTGCCGCGAGAGCGCAAATTTTAAAAATGAATAAAGAAGGGAAAAGGCTAGGGTTATTAGATTAATGAGAAAACAAACTTCGAATTGTGACCCCTCGTATTGAAAAAGCCATTTTCAAAAGAATCCGCTGGAAGAATACTTGGTGAATAAGCTTTTGATTGGAATGTAAATGCAAACTGCTGTGTTTTATCTTTTAAGAAAGAACACCAAGGAGGAAAATAAATGCTATGCCTCGTCTGTAATCAGACTATCTCAAACACAACGACTTGGAATATGTTATTTTCTCTCTCTAGATCACAACACAAATCACCGCTTTGCACAGAGTGTATGCAGCAGCTAGAAGAAATCAGCGGAGAGCAATGCCGCCTATGCAGCCGGCCTTTTTCAAAACTTGCAGCGAAGTATCGAAAAGGAGACCTTTGCAACGACTGTTTTATTTGGGAAGAGCAGCCGGAATGGAGCGGCTTGCTAGAACGAAACCTATCCATTTTTCATTACAATGAATTTTTAAAAGAAGTTCTTGCCCGTTTTAAGTTTCGCGGCGATCACGAACTTGTCAACATTTTCGCCAGCTACATGAGACAAAAATTTAAACAAATCTCTGACCGAAAAAATACTCCAATTATAATACCTGTTCCCCTTAGCCCCGAACGTTTGTATGAAAGAGGTTTTAACCAAGCTTACTCACTAGCAAGTCTCTTGCACTTTCCGATTGATGATATTCTTGAGAGAGTGCATACAGAAAAACAAAGCAAGAAAAAACGGACGGAAAGAGTTTTGGCTGATTCCCCATTTTCCCTCAGACACAACATCCAAAGAGACCGATACGCAAATAAACAGCTTTTATTAATTGATGATATATACACAACAGGCACAACGCTCCGGCAAATTTCGAAAGTATTAAAGCCTCTTTCTCCCAAATCAATTTGTGCATTAACATTGGCGCGGGGCTAATAGATTAAAAAAATTTCTATTACTCTAAATATCTAATCTCTTTTTGACGATATAATAACTATAGTAGAGAACGTCTAAGGGGGAACAACAGCATGCCAGAACTAGACAATTGTGAGAGATGCGGACGCCTATACGTACGTAATGCTCGCCGGATATGTGATGTTTGCCGTAAAGAAGAAGATAAATTATTCGAGAAAGTTTATCAATATATTAGAAAACGTGAAAACCGATCTGCTACAATTATAGAAGTTGTAGAGGCAACTGGTGTTCCTGAAGACACCATTATGCGTTTTGTGAAAGAAGGCCGATTACGGACAGCGCAATTTCCAAACCTCGGCTACCGTTGTGAGAAATGCGGAACGCTCATTCAACAAGGCAAGCTTTGTATAAAATGTACGCAAAAACTTCAGACTGATCTTAAAAAACATGAAGAGGAAGAAAAATGGAAGCGGGAACGAGAGGAAGCTGAAAGAAGAGAGCGAACTTATTATACAAAAGATTCTAGAATTGATGATTAACTTAACACAGTATGTAAACTTTGTGCCAAAAGTGCCGATATAAATAATAAAAGCAAATGAAATACACAACTGCTTGTATTTTTGGATTAGTACGGGGAGAGGGGAGAGTACCTCTAAAACTTATAGAGATAACCTACTCATTTCCTTCCAGATGGAGTAGAAGATAAGGCACCAACCTTAAAAAGATACACGCTAACCGTAAACAAAGCTAACCATTGTATGGTGTTAAATGGGATAAAAAACTCAATTAGAAAAGAGGTGACAGTCTTGAAAATTAATAACTTTCGTCCGGTTCATATGAATCCTTATCGCAAGCAAATTGAAAAATTCGACAAAGCGGAAAAAACGGCGAAAACTGATAAGGTGCAAATTTCAGCTGAAGCGTTGGAATTGCAAAAAGCTAACCGCATTGAACTTGACCGACAAGCGAAAGTAGAAGAATTGAAGAAAAAAATTGAAGCGGGCGAATACAAGGTAAACCCACGTGAAATTGCAAAAAAAATGTACGAATTTTGGAATCATGAAGAATAATCACTAGTACAAGAATTCCTAAAACGCTAAAGGAGGGGATTGTCAGTGTCTCAATCAGCTAAGCCGCTCATTCAAATTTTAGAAAAAATGCTTGTTTTGCATAAAAGCTTGCATCAGCTGGCTAAGAAAAAAACAGATATTTTAAAGGCAGGGGACACTGATGTCCTAAGCAATCTTTTAAATGAAGAAAAGCATCATATTGAAGCCATCCAAAAATTAGAGAAAGAACGGCAATATTTAGCAAATCAATTTGTTGCAGAAGCCGCAAGTGGGCTTCATCAACAAAATGACGATTCTAAACAGTTGTTATCAGGGAGTAAGCCAAACCAAGCTTTCGATCAATATCCTGCCTTAGGCTTTAACAGCCCTGCTTTTAATCAACATTCTCAACAAGCCGCTCGCCAAACAATGCAGCCTCAGAATCCTGCCAATGCGACGATTTCTGACTGCATTACGTATGCCAATGGAAAAGAGAAACAGAAATTGCAGCAATTAAAAAACGATTTGGAAAAAGAAATTAATGAATTGTCAAACCGGAACAAACTAAATCAAGAGTTGCTCATTCAATCTTTGCAATTTGTTAACTTATCGCTGGATTTATTCATGCCGGAAATTGATGCTTACAATTATGAACGGCCTGGACAGACTTCCCAGCCGTATGGGGAAGGGCGTTCGTTTTTTAACTCGAAAGTTTGACCGTCATTTTTCTATTAAAATGTTGACGGAGATTATTTTCATTCTGGGTTGTGGTCGAAACATCATGGTAGTTTTCTGTGAAAATATAATGGTGGAAAATTATTTACATTCGGGGTTGTGGCCGAAAAACAATGAATGTTTTTTTCATCAATAGAAATTAAGTACATAGGCATTTTTTATTTCTGCGAAAAAAGGCGTGAAAATTTTTAAAACAAAAGTTCATGAATGTTTTCGATGAAAAAGGCATTTGAAATTATTTTCATTCTGGGTTGCGGTCGCAAGCCCATGGATGTTTTTTTAACAAAGAATCATTACTTAATTTTTGTATCAAACTAAATTTCATTTTTTAGTGAAATATACAAATTCTCGCAAACTAGCATTCTTTTTATTTAAATAGAGTAATAATGAACGGACTAACCTTGGAGGTGAACCGATCGATGTCAGTTTCAACGTTTCACGGTTTAGAAGTGGCGCGAAGAGGAATGATGAGCCAGCAAGCTGCCCTTTATACAACCGGTCATAATATCGCCAACGCAAACACACCTGGATATACGAGACAACGGGTTAATTTTGAACAAACGGAACCATATCCTGCTCCAGCGAGAAACCGACCTCAAATGCCGGGACAGTTGGGAACTGGGGTGACGGCTGGAGAAATCCAGCGCATTCGGGATTCATTTGTTGATGCACAATTTCGTAGTGAAAACAGCAAGTTTGGCTATTGGCAAGCAAAAGCGGATATGTTAAGGCAAATGGAAGACATTATGAATGAGCCGTCTGATACAGGTTTAGCTAAATCGATGGATGAATTTTGGAATTCATTGCAAGATTTGGCGGTGCAACCACAAAATGATGGCGCTAGACGTGTCGTCCGCCAGCGCGGGATTGCTTTAGCGAACACGTTTAACTATATATACAATTCGTTAAAAGCGGTTCAATCTGACTATCGAAATGAAATCGATATTACCGAAAAGCGGATCAATTCGTTATTACGACAAATTAACCAGGTGAACAAACAAATTGGTGCAATTGAACCTCATGGATATCTTCCAAATGATTTGTACGATGAACGCGATCGTTTAGTTGATGAGCTATCAACTTATATCAATATTAAAATAGTACCAAAATCTAGCGGGGGATTAGCCTCACCGAATGCGGAAGGTTTATATGATATTTACTTAGCAACACCTGAAGGTGATATTTTAAACGATGGTACGAATCAATATCAATTGATTGATTCAAGTACGCATACAGCCTTTGGAATTTATATTGAATATAATGGGACAAACCTTGATAGTCCTGTTGAACAAATTCATTTTTACGAACTCAAACAGACTGAAGAAGGTTTTGAAAATACGGTAGATAAATATCAAAGTCTTTCATTTTCTAATTTTAATACGAATGGCAGTTTAAAAGGATATATTGAAGGATATGGTTATATTGAAGGAGCAGATGTAAAAGGTCTTTACAACAAAATGCTCGCAGATCTTGATGAAATGGCTATTACATTTGCAGAAGAATTTAACAAAGTACATCGTGAAGGTTGGAGCTTGCATGAAATTCGAACCAACACTTATGACCCAAATGGATATGACTTTTTTGACTTCGGAAATCCTCCTTCGGCTAGCAATATAAGTGTGCACCAAAAAATATTAGAGGATGTAAGTTATATTGCTGCCGCTTCCAATCCTACTAGCGGTACGGCTAATGCCGGGGACGGTTCCAATGCATTAAATTTGGCCAATGTGAAAGATGCTATTTTAAATTATGGCGGAAGTCAAACAAACGTCCATACATTTTACCAAGGTATGATCGGATCAATGGGCGATATGGCATCTGAAGCAAACCGCATGTCGAATACGGCAGCTGTTTTAAAAGAGTCCGTTGACCACCGGCGCATGTCGATTGGTAATGTGTCGTTGGATGAGGAAATGACAAATATGGTTAAATTCCAGCACGCCTACAACGCATCAGCACGCATGATCACAATGATCGACGAAATGTTGGATAAAGTGATTAATGGCATGGGCGTCTCAGGTAGATAAGGCAGGTGAGAACAATTGCGAGTTACGCAAAATATGCTGACAAGCAACACTTTAAAGTATATTAGCAAAAATTATGAACGTTTAGCTCAAATACAAGATCAAATTAATACAGGCAAAAAAATAACCCGTCCCTCTCAAGATCCTGTCGTTGCTATGAAAGGGATGCGTTATCGCAGCCAATTAGTGGAAGTAGAACAGTTTTACCGCAATTTAACAGAAGGTTTTACTTGGCTGGAAAACAGTGATGCAGCGTTAGAAGAAACGACGCAAGTACTGAACCGCATTCGTGATCTTGTTGTACAAGCATCAAACGATACGTACGATCCGGTTGCACGCGACAGCATCGCCAAAGAAATCGAACAGCTTAGGCTCCATTTAGTCTCGATGGCCAATACAAAAGTGGGAGATAATTATATTTTTAATGGAACGAAAACTGATTCAGAGCCAGTCAATAGCAACCGAATAAACATCGAATTTAATGAGCTTGAAAGCACCAGTCAACCTGAGAATTATGTAGTTAGCTACAACGGGGAGACGTATAAATACCAGACAACCAATGGGACAACATTGGAATTTGAATCTAAGTTCGGCAATAAGATTCTCATAGATACTAATTCAGGCGAAGTTATCTATCAATATCAAGAGGAATTAAAATATAAAGACGGCCAGCCAGTTGTTATTGAAAAAACTATAAATAGCAGTGATTTAGTTATTTCTGCAATTGATGCAGTGTCAGCGAATACAGAAGATGTAGTAGTTGAAGTAATGAAGGGTGTCACAATCCCGATCAATATTCGTCCGCAAGATGCTTATTCTATTGAATTATTCAGTTCGATTGAATCGATCATAAAAATGTTGAAAAACGAAAATGCGGAAGGGAAAGACATTAACAAAGCCATTCAATCGATCGATCAATTGCTATCAGGTGTCAACTCTACAAGGGCGGAGGTCGGTGCCCGTCAAAACCGTGCTGATTTAGTAGAAAACCGGTTGTTAATGCAACAAGTTATTGCTGAAAAAACGGTGTCCGATAACGAAGATATTGACTTTGAAAAAGCGATCATCGATTTGACCACCCAAGAAAGCCTTCACCGGGCAGCACTGGCAGCCGGTGCACGCATCATTCAACCGACATTACTAGACTTTTTACGATAAGGAAGCTAAACAGTAGGGAACACATCCCTGCTGTTTTCTTTAATAGGGAATTTTTGGTGTCAACTTAGCGTCCACAGATAAAATATGATAGAACTGCTTTTTTGAAATTAAGAAGTTGGATAAAATATAAGGAAATTAGAACCTACTAATCACCTATGACATTAATGTAGGGCATTCAAAAGATACGAAGAAAAAACATTGCTTATATAGGTCGTCGGATCATTTGCAATATCTTGGGCACATTTTTGCGGAAAAAATAGAACTGTAAGTTTTGTAAATTGTCCTATATGTTTTTTGATTACATTTTCAATTTCTATAAAAATTAGAACTGTTTTTACGAAAAGAGGGGTGAGATCCGTGCAGCTTCCACGCCTTGAAATTACAAGCCAATTCGGTAAAATCGGTATTCGTTCTTATGATGCTGTCTTAGAAATACGCCAGCCGCCTGCTGACATGAAAATTCGGCAGCCTTTACCTGATGTGACAATCACAAAAACAAATAGCAAATTGGAAATCGATCAATCCGAAGCATTTGCCGATGCAAACTTAAAGCCGGTTCATAGATGGATAAAAGAAAGAGCACAACAAGCAAAGCAAATATTGCTGCAATACCTTGCAGAAGAAGCAAGGGAAGGCAGTCGTCTAATGAAAATCGAATCACATACGAATGCCATCGCTCAAATCGCTAAGGAGAAAAGTGAGCCTGACTACAAACAAGCAAATATCGCTTTCATTCCGGAAACACCGTTAAAGGTCAAGTTCCACTACACGCCGTCAAAGATTTCAATTCATGTGGGTGAATATGAGCCAAAAATTGCGGTCAAGGTAAACAAACCGATCATAAAGTATCGTCCTGGTGATGTGCAAGTTTATCTGAGACAAAAACCATCCATTGAATTTAGTGCTCGGACAACTTACGACCGCACGATTTAAAGCTATTTGAAAATAGTTGTTTCATTTGTTCTATGCGTGAAGTAAATACAAAATAGAAAATGGTGATGAAAAAAATGATCATTCAAACAAAATATCACGGTGAACTTGAAATAGACGAAAAAAAGATCATTCATTTTGAAGAAGGCATTCCGAGCTTCGAAGATGAAAAACAATTTATCATCTTGCCGCTAGAAGACAGTCCATTTTTGATCCTCCAATCGGTAAAAACGGCCAGCCTTGGCTTTGTGCTCATCAGCCCATTTGAATATTTTCCTGACTATGATGCAGTCTTACCGGATGCGGCTGTTAAAAAATTAAAAATAGAAAATGAAAATGAAGTTGTTGTTTTTACAATTTTAACGGTGCATGAACCGTTCGAAAATACAACGGCAAACTTGCGCGCACCAATCGTTGTCAATACAAAAGCACAGCTCGGCAAACAAGTCATCTTAAACAATGACAAATACACAACAAAACACCGCATTATCAAAAAATCCCCTGCTCCGATCGGCGAGGAGGGTTGATCATGCTTGTATTAACAAGAAAAATAAACCAATCGATTCAAATTGGCGACAATATCGAACTTACCATCCTTGCTATTGAAGGTGAACAAGTAAAAATCGGCATCAACGCGCCAAAGCATATTGATATTCATAGAAAAGAAGTGTATTTAGCTATTCAACAAGAAAATGCACAGGCCTCAGCAATTCCAAAAGATGTGTTGGAAAGCTTGTCCAAGCAATTACGAAAAAAATAAAAAGAGTCCTCTCGCATATCTTAGCTTCTATTTCCCGCGGTCGAAAAGACTGGCCTAAACCACTTAGAGCAACATTTGTCTAAGTGGTTTTTTTGTGAAAAAAATGTGAAATCAAAAAAATTTTTTTAAATCTATTAAACTTCTAAAACATGTACCGATATAAAAAATGTACAAGGTTAGTATTAAAGGCGGCCGATTTAATCACTAACCAAAACAAAAATCACATGGATGTGAAAAACAAAAATTCAGGGAGGAAATTAAAATGAGAATCAATCACAACATTGCAGCGCTTAATACGTATCGTCAATTAGGTAATGCAAACAATGCACAACTTAAATCAATGGAAAAATTATCTTCAGGCCTTCGAATTAACCGTGCTGGAGACGATGCTGCGGGTCTTTCTATTTCTGAAAAAATGAGAGGTCAAATTCGCGGTTTGGAACAAGCTTCTCGTAATGCTCAAGATGGAATTTCATTAATTCAAACTGCAGAAGGGGCTTTAAACGAAACACATGCAATTTTGCAACGTATGCGTGAATTAGCTGTACAAGGTGCAAATGACACAAATGTAACTGCAGATCGTAAGGCAATCAATGATGAGTTGCTAGAATTAAAGAAAGAAATTGACCGTATTTCAACTGATACAGAATTTAACAAACAAAAACTTATTAATGCTGTGGGAACTTATAATTTCCAAATTGGTGCTAACTCTAGCCAAAAGATAACATTAACACTTAATCAAATGAATGCTTCTAATTTAGTTGCTGGAACTGGTGTAACAAATATAACAAGTACTAATATTTCTAATTTAACCTCATATGGTAAATATACAGAATTTATTTCGACTTTAGATAAGGCGATTGAAAAGGTGTCAGGAGAGCGTTCTAAACTAGGAGCTTACCAAAATCGTTTAGAACATACGATCAATAACTTGAATACTAGTGCTGAAAACTTAACTGCTGCTGAATCTCGTATTCGCGATGTCGATATGGCAAAAGAAATGATGGAACAAACAAAAGCGTCTATTCTTGCTCAAGCGTCTCAAGCAATGCTAGCTCAGGCTAACCAACAGCCGCAAAATGTATTACAATTATTACGCTAATTTATTATTTATATTTTAAAACAGGCAACCTTTTTGGTTGCCTGTTTTAAAATTAATAAGGAGTGCTGAAACTATGAATAACATATGCATAGCCGATAACGATGAGCAACGGGTAAATGAAAATATCATAATGTTAAAAAGCAAAAGCGGTCTGCCGATTATGAAATTTAATGGTTTGTTTTTGAATAGCCAATACTCCCCAATAAAAGAGGCCGAATTACTCGCAGAACATCATTATAAAAAGAACCATGTCCATATTTTATTCGGGTTAAGTTCATCTTATTTAGCAATAGAGCTCCTAAAAAAAATTGATGAAAGTGATTTTCTTTTAATAATTGAACCTAGTAAAAATTTATTTGATCGTGTAAAAAAATTAGGGTTATTATCTCAGTTAATAAATCATCCAAACGTCTTCTTTATAGTAGGCTTTGATGAAAAAAAAATTGAGGCAAAGATAGAATATTTAATACATACAAAGTATATGGCACAAGTCGAATTTATTGTTTCCCCTAATTATGAAAAGATTTATCCAATTTTTATTAATGTATTAAAAGATATAATTAAAAAAAATGTATATCTAGCTTTGGTGAATATTAATACGATGACACTTTTTTCAAAAGTTTGGCAAGAAAATTTATTATGCAATTTAAAAGAATTATGGAAGTCACTTCCTTTCGAAAACTTTAAAAACAAATTAAACTGTCCGGTAATTATTGCATCTTCCGGTCCATCACTAACAAAACAATTGGATCTACTAAAGTTAGTGAAAGAAAATGAATCTGCGCTTATTATTGCAGCAGGCTCCACGATAAATCCTCTATTAAATGCAGGCATTCAACCGCATCTAATTGTATCAATTGATGGAGGAGTAGGTAATTGGGAGCATTTTAAGAATATTCAATATGATAATATACCATTATTTTACAGTTTAGTTGTTCATAAAGATATCCCGAAAAAACATACAGGTATTAAAGTGGCTTTCAATAAAGATGATAAGCAACTGGAAAAGTGGGTCAATAAGACTATTGGTAAAGAGCTTGGTTTTGTAAAAGGAGGTTCATCAGTTGCTAATGATTGTTTTTTTATAGCAAAAAATATTTCTACTGGGCCAATAGCATTCATAGGACAAGATTTGGCATATACAAATAATTTAACACACGCAGAAGGAAACAGAAATTTGAAAAGTGTAAATCAATATGATTTTCAAAATAATAAAAGGTTTGTTAAATTGAAAGGTTATTATGGTGATGAAGTAAATAGTGATTACGTTTTTTTAGGGATGAAAAAAACTTTTGAGGATATGGTCATTACTTTTCGTAATGAAGGAGATTTACGGCCTATATTTAATTGCACAGAGGGAGGAGTTTTTATTGAAGGTTTTGAAAATTTGCCTTTTAAACAATTTGTAGATACTTATTGTACACAAAATCATGCTGTGGATTTTCAAAACTTGTTTGCATTTTATAAACATGATTTGAATCAAAAACAATTTATAGAAGAAAATTTGAAACTAGAGAAGAAAAATCTGGAGAGAGTAGTGGATTTATCAAAAGAGGCTATGGATATTATAAAAAATGTAAAAGGAGAACATGAAAAAATAGATGAAGAAATATTGACTAAATTAGATGAAATTGATTCAAAGCTTGTTGATTGTGTAAATAATAATATTTTAGTTTACATAGTCAATCCAATTATATTCAGAGTAAATTATTTATATCAAGAAGGTAAAAATGAATCGAGAGAAGAGTTTGCGAAACGGATATTAAACAAATCTGAAGCATTGTATTCTGGTATTTTAAAGGCTACAGAGTCTACATTAAAAATATTTGAAAAAGTATTAACCAGAAATTGCTAGAATAAATTTCTTTAACCTTCTTTTTATTCCTGAAAAACGATGCGTACGAATATGACTAATAAAATAAAAGTTATGGGGTAATTTTTATGAAAGAAAAAAATCAACAATTAATTCAAAATACTTTGCATAGTTTATCGGATTTTCTACCAAAGATAGCTAATACTTGTTTATCTATTGCAGATTTATTTAGAGCAAATAAAGATGGTGAAGCATTTAAATATATCCAACAATTTATTGAAGCCATTGATTGGTCGATTCAAGCAATTAATGGAATAAAAAATTTGGAAAGCTCCTTAAATATTGATACGAATGAGATTAATGAGTTCTTGTCCGAAGCAAAAAAAGGGTTGGAATTAAATGATTTAGTGTTAATTGCAGATATGTTTGAATATGAAATTTGTCCAATTATAGAAAAATGGATAGCAGAAGTTCAAAGTTTTCATGGTGAATATGTAAAATGAAATGGCATCTGAAAAATACTAAAACAGTACCAACTTTGATAATTCACGAAAATCAAAAAGATATTCTTTTATACAGCAAATATGACCCGATGAAAGATGTCATAACATGGATAGATGGCATTCAAATAAATAAACAATCTAAAGATATTATTATTATTGGAATGGGGTTAGGCTATCATGTTTTACATCTAGCACAAAAATATAACAATTATCAAATTCATGTTTTTGAATTCAACAATGCATTTGCTGAATGGTTAATAAAAAATGAATTATTAAATTTTATCGATTCAAATAAAAATATTAAATTTTATTATCAAAAGGATTTGCGTAAGTTATTGGCGGAATTATCCTCTATAATGATTAAAGCACAAAATAATTTTTTTATTCATAAGCCATCATTAAACTTAATTGAAAACTATGAAATTAAATTGATGCTGCAGTCATTTATCATAAAAAGAGATACGATTAATGATCACGGAGAGTTGTTAGATTTTAATTATAAAAAAAATATTGAATTAAATGATAAAGATATTCGTCCTTTTTTAAGTCTTTATAAGAATCATCCAATCATACTTGCATCTGCAGGTCCGTCTTTAACAAAGCATCTTTCATTATTAAAAAAGGCCTTAGAAAGTAAAATACAAATTGCATGTGTTGGTACAGCGTTAAAACCATTAATAAGTGCTGGAATTATTCCTAGTTTTATTATGATCTCTGATCCTAATGATAAAATTTTAGAACAATTTGAGAATTTATATAATTTGAATATCCCCTTATTTTACTTAAGCACCGCCAATAATCTTACTGTGAAAACATATAATGGTCCAAGATATGTTGTTTGGCAAAAGGGATACGGTCCAGCAGAAGTACAAGCAAAAGCAGTCGGTGTTCCTCTAGTTGAAACAGGCGGTTCAGTGGCAACTTGCTTATTAGACCTGTTAGTAAAAATGGGGTTTAATAAGATTGCTTTAGTAGGTCAGGATTTAGCCTTTACAGACTTCCAATCCCATGCACAAGGAACACATGCATATAGGAAGATAAAGGGGTTTAGTAATCTAATAAAGGTTGATGATTATTATCTTAAAAATAAAATTTATACCTCTCGGAATTTATATATTTATTTAAGATGGTTTGAAATGTATGCAGAAAAAATAAATCATGTTGAATTATGGAATTGCACGGAAGGCGGAGCCCATATTAAAGGTTGGAAGCATAAAACTTTAAAAGAGTTTCTAAACAACGTAAATAGTGCTGAATAGTATTTTTTTAAAATAGCAGTTTTTGTTATGAAAACTTTTTTTATTAAATAAAAATTAGAAGATTTGACAGTTTATTTGAAATTTAATTAGTAAAGTATAGCAAAAAAGTAAATAAAGGAATACAAGATGAATAAGAAGGGATCATCAACATCATGAAGTGGTTATCAGATAAGACAATTTTAGTAACAGGTGGAACAGGTTCTTTCGGAAAAAAATTTGTTTCTAAGGTTTTAGAATATGATGTAAAAAAAGTTATTGTTTTTAGCCGAGATGAATTAAAACAATATGAAATGGCTCAAGAATATACAGATCCTCGAATTCGTTTCTTTATTGGAGATGTTCGTGACAAAGATCGTTTATATAGAGCGTTTGATGGTGTGGATATTGTTGTTCATGCTGCAGCATTAAAACATGTGGGAGCGTGTGAATACAATCCTTTCGAAGCTGTTAAAACGAATATATATGGCGCTCAAAATATCATTGAAGCAGCCATTGATAGAGGAGTACAACGTGTTATAGCATTAAGTACTGATAAAGCAGCAGCACCAATAAATTTATATGGAGCAACTAAATTAGCATCAGACAAATTATTTGTTGCTGGAAATTCTTATGTTGGTAACAAAGAAACAAGATTTTCTGTTGTTCGTTACGGTAACGTCGTTGGAAGCCGGGGAAGTGTTGTACCTTTCTTTAAAAAATTGAAGGAAAACGGCGCAACTGAACTGCCAATTACAGATGAACGAATGACACGTTTTTGGATCACTTTAGACCAAGGCGTACAATTCGTAATAGATAATCTTCAAAGAATGAAGGGTGGAGAAATTTTTGTACCAAAGATTCCAAGCATGAAGGTTATTGATTTAGCTGAGGCAATTGCTCCTGAATGTAGTATTAAAATAGTTGGAATTCGTCCAGGAGAAAAATTACACGAAGTAATGATTACAGAAGATGATGCCCGTCATACATTAGAATATGATTCTTATTATGTAATTCAACCAGAATTTCCTTGGTGGAGAGAAGAATATTCAAATGGCGGTAAGCCATTACCAGATGGTTTTTCCTATGTAAGTAATACAAATGACCATTGGTTAACTGTCGATGAGTTAAGGAAATTAGTCAAAGAATAACAATAAATTCAGTAAATAAAATAGAAAGGAAGTTTAACTTGAGAGAAAAACCGGTTAGAGACAGTTATTTACCATATGGTCGACAATGGATTGATGAAGATGATATTCAAGCAGTAATTAAAATTTTAAAAGGTGATTACTTAACAACTGGTCCTGCCGTTGTTGAATTTGAGAAAGCCATTGCAAATTACGTTGGTGCCAAATATGCTGTTGCATTTTCTAATGGAACAGCTGCCCTTCATGGGGCTTGTTTTGCTGCAGGTATAGGTAATGGTGATGAGGTGATTACAACGCCAATGACCTTTGCTGCAAGTGCAAATTGCGTTCTTTATCAAGGAGGAAAGCCTGTTTTTGCCGATATCAATCCAAAAACGTATAATATTGATCCGCAAAAAGTTGAGGAATTAATTACTGATAAAACAAAGGCTATCATTCCTGTACATTTTACAGGACAGCCGGCAGCATTAGATGAAATTCATCAAATTGCTAAAGCGCACAATTTAGTTGTAATTGAGGACGCGGCACATGCATTAGGGGCCACTTATAAAGGACAGATGATAGGTTCATTAAGTGATATGACTATGTTTAGTTTCCATCCAGTTAAACATATTACATCAGGTGAAGGTGGAATTATTACAACAAATAATGAAGAATATTATCAAAAACTACTTCAATTCCGGTCTCATGGAATTACAAGGGATACAGAAAAATTAATGGGATATCATGGTCCGTGGTATTATGAAATGCAATTCTTAGGATTCAATTATCGTTTGACAGATATTCAAGCCGCATTAGGTACTAGTCAATTAAAGAAAATTGATAAATTTATCGATCTGAGAAAGAAATATGTATCAATGTATAATGATGCATTTAAAGAGATTGATGAAATCCAAACACCTTATCAAGATCCAAATTGCTCATCGAGTTGGCATTTGTATATTATTCGCCTTGATTTAGAGAAGTTATCAGGGAACAGGACAGATATTTTTGAAGCTTTATTGAAAGAAAATATTGGTGTTAATGTGCACTATATTCCTGTTCATTTACACCCATACTATGCACAACTAGGCTATGAGCGAGGAATATGTCCGAATGCGGAAAAGTTATATGAAGAAATTATCACGTTGCCACTTTTTCCTGCAATGACTGAAGATGATGTGAAGGATGTAATATCAGCTGTAAAAAAAGTGATAAATTATTATCGAAAGTAGGGCAATTAAATGAAAATTGCAGCTATAATACAAGCTAGAATGGGTTCAACAAGACTTTCAGGAAAAGTCATGAAAGAATTAAAGGGAACAACAGTATTATCTCATGTAATTGAACGAGTAAAGCAATCTAAATTTATAGAAGAGATTATTATTGCAACAACTATTCATAAACGAGACGATATTATTGAGAAGGAAGCATTAAATTGTGGTTGTAAAGTCTTTCGAGGTAGCGAAGAAGATGTCCTCAGCCGTTATTACTATGCTGCAAAAGAAAATAATATTGATGTCATCATAAGGATTACCTCAGACTGCCCACTAATAGATCCATTTGTTATCGATGAAATAATTGAATTCTATCTCAAGGGTACCTATGATCTTGTAACAAACGCTGGATCAGATCTTATGCAAAGAACATATCCTAGAGGATTGGATACAGAAGTTTTTTCTTTTGAAGTTCTGGAAAATACATTTTTAAATGGTAAAGAAAGTTATCATCGAGAACACGTCACTCCTTTCATTTATGAAGATAGTAAAAAAATCTATTATTACAAAAATAAAGTGGATTATTCTAAACATCGCTGGACGTTAGATACAGAAGAAGATTACAAGTTGATAAGTGAAATATATAACAGACTATATAAAGGAACTCATGACTTCTATCTACCTGATATCATTGAATTATTTGCAGAAGAACCAGATTTATTTACTATTAATGCACATATTGAACAAAAGAAGATTAAGTAAAAGGGATGGAAATCATGAGGGCGTTGATATTCACAGAAGGTGGAAGTCAAATTGGACTGGGACATATTTCTAGGTGCAGCTCTTTATACGATGAATTACAACAAAGAGGAATTGAAGTTGAATTTATAATAAATGGTGACATGGATCAATTTGAGATAATACAAGACAAGCAATACAAAGTTGTTAATTGGTTATCAAAAAGCTTCTTAAAAAATTATATACGAAAGAGTGACTATTGTATTGTAGACTCTTATTTAGCCGATGAAGAGTTATATCAAATTATATCAACTCAAGCGAAAAAGGCATTATATATTGATGATAATGGTAGGATTCAATATCCACAAGGAATCGTTGTGAATCCATCTCTCAGTACCAGAGCAGTTAAATATCCTAAAAATGATAATAATTGCTATTTAATTGGACCAAAATATATTATCTTGAGAAGCCCCTTTATTCAAGTTAGAAGAGAGGGCATTAATTCTCAGGTAATAGAAGTATTAATTACTCTTGGTGGATCTGATATACACAATTTAACTTCAAGTATTTTAAAGCAACTTAGTAGTAAAAGATCAGATATTATTTTTAATGTAGTTATAGGAAGCGCATTTGAAAATGTTGAAGAAATAAAGAGCATTACCACAAGAAATATCAAATTTTACGAGAATGTAACAGCTTCTGAAATGAAATCTCTTATGTTAAGGTCTGATTTTGCAATAACTGCAGCTGGACAGACCATTTATGAATTGATAGCCACGCAAACACCTTTTATTCCAATAAAAGTTATCGAAAATCAGAATATTAATATAGTTGGATTGAAAGAATATAATCTAGTTAATACAGTTCTAGATTATAGAGACGTAGACTTTTTACATCAATTACAGAAGGAATTTGATAATCTATTAGATTATAGTAAGAGAAAAGAAATAGCTAAATTATACGAGAATGTTATAGATGGATTAGGGAGAAGAAGGATAGTAGATAGATTGGTAACTAATTAAGAGGTGAAATGACTATGAAAAAAATAGTCTTTTGCGGGTTTGGTAAATTAGGGAAAGACTGCTTAGAAAGACTAATAGACGAAGGGTATACAATATCTTTTATATTTACTCATAAAGAACTGCAGGAGGAAAGTGTTGATACTTTCGCAAAAATGAAAAATCTTGAATATTGTTATAAAGATGCAAGGAAATACTTAGATGAAGTAAAACCAAGGATTATTCAGTTGAGGCCTGACTATTTAGTTAGTGTAAACTATAGATATATTATTCCTAGAGAGATTTTTGAAATACCTAAATTTGCAATAAACATTCATGGATCATTATTACCAAAATATAGAGGAAGAACTCCTCATGTTTGGAGTATTATAAATGGGGAGGAATATAGTGGTATAACAGCCCATATTATTGAAGAAACAGTTGATACAGGAGACATAATTGCTCAAATTCCTGTGAAGATTGACCCTAATGATACAGGATATAGTCTACTCAAAAAGTTTGAAGGACTATATCCTGATTTACTAATAAATTCTATTAATAAACTTGAAAATAATGAGCCGTTACTTAAGCAAAATGAAAATAATGCTAGTTTTTTTGGTAAACGAACACCTGAAATGGGTTATATTGATTTTTATAAGGAATCATATGAAATTATTAATTTTGTGAGAGCTCAGGCTCATCCCTATCCAGGAGCTTATTATTATTTAATTGATGGAAAAAAAATAATAATTAATCGTTTAATAGTTGAGGAATCTATTTCTTTAAATCTACCAATTGGAGTTATTACCAACATTAATAATGATTATTATGTTAAATGTAAGGATAATGTATTGAAAATAGTTGACTACAAAATAGTTAATTATTAATTGGGGGCTAAAATAATGGCAATTAGTATCGGTAATTTTACTATAGATTCAAAAAGTAAAACGTTTATCATTGCAGAACTTTCGGCAAATCATGGACATGATATAAATATTGCGAAAGAAACAATAAAAGCTGCAAAAGAAGCCGGGGCAGATGCAATAAAATTACAAACTTATACTGCAGATACAATCACAATTGATTGTGATAATGATTATTTTAAAATTAAGAGCGGGACAATTTGGGATGGTCGGACCTTATATGATCTTTACAAAGAAGCTTATACTCCATGGGAGTGGCATGAAGAATTAATAAATTATGCAAACGAAATAGGTTTAATTTGCTTTTCGAGTCCTTTTGATAAAACAGCAGTGGACTTCTTAGAAGGCTTAAATGTACCTGCTTATAAGGTAGCTTCTTTTGAAATAACAGATATACCTTTGATTGAATATATTGCATCAAAAGGGAAACCTGTTATTATTTCTACTGGTATAGCAACGCTTGGTGAAATTGATGAAGCTGTACAAGCATGTAGAAGAGTAGGAAATGACCAAATTATTTTGCTAAAATGTACATCTTCATATCCCGCAAAGATTGAAGATGCAAACTTATTAACAATGAAGAATTTAAAAGAGACTTTTAATGTTGAAGTGGGTTTATCAGATCATACTTTAGGTGTAACAGTACCTATTGTTTCAGTTGCATTAGGAGCAAAAGTTATAGAAAAGCATTTTATTTTAGATAAAAGTATTGGTGGACCAGATGCAAGTTTTTCATTGGATAAAAATGAGTTTAAATTACTTGTTGACTCAGTAAGGGATGCGGAGAAAGCATTGGGAAAAGTTGATTATGAACTTAATGAGAAAATGTTAAGAAGTAGGGAGTTTTCTCGTTCTTTATTTGTTGTGAAGGATATTAAAAAAGGAGAAATCTTTACTGAAGAAAATGTTAGATCAATTAGACCTGGTTATGGGTTAAAACCTCAATATATTAAAACGATACTTGGTAAAAAAGCGAGACAAAATATTACTAAAGGGAGCCCGTTGAGTTGGGATATTATTGAGTGATTTAATGATGACACGATACTTTCTAAATGAAAAATCTTAATATGAGTATTTTGAACATTTTTTAAACCAATAGTAAATAAGGGTTTCACGCCTATTTTTGTATAAATCTGAAGTGACTAAAAACACAAAATCCATAAAGAGAGAGTCACTTTGTATAATCTACAAGAACCTTTTTCTTCGAATTATTGTAAATTTTAATTCAAAAGTGAAATTCCATATCTTCTTTTAGCGCTTTTAATTTACGCCCCTTTGCAAAAGGGGATTGGAAAGTTTTTCAACCTAAATGATTGAAGGGCATTGTTGGAAATTAGGCTCTTATCATTGGCCATAAAAATCGACACCTTCACTGCTCTTCTTAAATTAAGAAAGAAATCATAAAAGTAATTAAACACTGATAGACATAACCGTTTATGAATTTTTGTTCTACATCAGCTTCATCAATATAGCCTTGTGAAATTAAGTGCTCCAGCAGTCTTCTTCCGGGAGCTCCAAAATCATCTGATATGATAGTTGCTAGTTTAATAGTTGATGCTTCTAGGACTTTTTGAATTCGATTTTTTTGTGCAGTAATTCATTAATTTCTTCTGATATCGTGTTAAGTCACGAAGTTGACAGATACCCTCTGGCGGAACGAAGCTCTTTTCAATAAGTCCGTGTCTCAATAATTTTGCAATCCATTCTACATCCGAAACATCAGTTTTTCTACCTGGAACGTTCTTAATTCGTTGAGCATTTGCCAAAGTAATATCGAAAAAATCTTCAAGGATATTGCAAACAGGTTTCCAATAAATGTCTGTACTTTCCATGGCGGTATGTGAGACTTTATGGTTTTCCAGCCACTTTAATAGTTGAAACAAATCTTTTGTTAATGTCCCGAAGGTTTCAAATTCTTTAGTTACTTCATTGTTCTCATTCTCTATAAGAATACAAGCAACAATAGATTCAGAATGCACATCTAAACCTGCACAACGTGATTTCCTACAAAGGAGCAAATAGTAGAACTTTGCAGGCACACAATCTATCATGACCTCCACTCTAAGTAAAGTGTTTAATATGAAATGATACATTCTCTTTTTTTACAAAACATTATTTCAAAATTGATTTCCAAAACATTAAAAAACCCCAGCTTCTTACTTTAAAATGGAAAAATCTATCCGATATAAAAAATAGGTATAGGATTCGATTGTTTGAGAGGAGAATCGAAATGGAGATTGGCAGTCTTTCATCAGGGAAATTTTCCCCACAAATAAAAAGCCGAATAATGGTTGAATCTGTTTCAGAAAAAAGAAGTGTCCCTACTCCCGCTGCACAGCAAATTCATTCGCAAGGGGAAGAGAAACAGATTGATAAGAAGAAACTAGAAGAAATTATCAATAGTATGAACCAATTTTTGGTGCCAACTCAGACAAGTATTCGTTTTGAGTTGCATGAAGAATTGCAAGAGTATTATGTGACAGTCATTGATAGTGAGACGGATGAAGTTGTACGAGAAATTCCACCGAAGAAAATGCTAGATTTATATGCCTCCATGAAAGAATTTATTGGTGTTTTATTTGACAGAAAAATATAGATTTTATTTTATAAAAAAGTAGTTTTAGACTGCACTTGCAGAAAATTCAGATTCCTAAATGAAATAGTGAAATAACAGTTATGAAAGAAAAAATACTACTAACAAAGCCAACATTATAATGTTTTTTTATTTTATATAAGCGACAATATTTTCAAAGGGACAACTTCGACTAAATAATATTTATGGTGGTGAAACTCAAATGAGCACAATGCGTATTGGCGGCTTAGCAAGCGGTATGGATATCGATTCTATTGTAAAAGATTTAATGAAAGTAGAACGGATGCCGCTTGAGAAGCTAAAACAAAAAAAGCAGATATTAGAATGGCAGCGGGACGATTATCGCGAAATGAATAAATTGTTGAAAGAACTTGATGACTTAATCTTTGATGGCATCTTTAGACAATCAACTTATTTGAAAAAGACTGTATCCGTTTCAGATGAAACGAAATTGACAGCAAAAGCGGTGAATGTACCTGCTAATTTATCATTACAATTGGAAGTTGAAAAATTAGCAACGGCTGCTTCATGGAGTTCTTCTGATCCTAATTATTCAATTAATAAAGATTTTGCTATAAATGAAGCAAAGGAATTAACTTTTTCTGTACTTGACCCTGGAGCTGATAAAGAGAGGGAAGTGAAAATTTCCTTTTCAGAAGGGGATACATTAGATGACGTGATTACTAAATTTAATAAATCGTCATTAGGAGTGACAGCGTTTAAGATTGACACAGGTTCTGGAAATGTAAAATTAGTTTTCACGAATAATAAAACCGGAAGCGGAGCTGTTATAAAAGCTAAAAATGATGATACGATGACATTTATGAATGAAATTCTCGGTTTTCGATTTGAAACAGAACAAAATGAATATACACTGATACCTGATCAAAATGAGGAAGAATTAGATGCAAAGATAAAAATAAATGGGTATGAAATTACTCAAAAATCAAATGAATTTACTTTTAATGGTATAAATATTACTTTAAAAAATGTAACAACTTCTCCTGTAACTATCTCTACCTCAACGGATGTAGATGCAATATTAGATACGATCGTTCAGTTCGTGGACAAGTACAATAAAGTAATAGAAATTATTAATGGTAAAATCACACAAGATAGATATCGCTCCTATCATCCGCTATCTGATGAAGAAAAAGAAGCAATGACAGAAAAACAAATTGAAATGTGGGAAGAAAAAGCAAAAAGCGGCTTGCTTCGGAACGATTCTATTCTTTTTAGTGGATTAAATCAAATGAGGGTTGATTTATATTCAAAAGTTTTAGGAGCAAGCTTATCTCAGTTGGCTGAAATTGGGATAAAAACATCTTCTAACTATTTGGAACGCGGAAAATTAATAATTGATGAAGGAAAGCTTCGAGAAAAAATAGCTGAAGATCCTGATGCTATTTATAAATTGTTTAATCAAGATGGGGATTCTTATGAAAGTAAAGGTATTGCGAGACGGATGCGAGAAACAATAAGTAACACAATAAAGAAAATCGAAGAAAAAGCAGGAAATGCCCTCCGAACAAATCAACAGTTCGTTATAGGACGGGATCTTTTAGATATTGAGAAAAGTATTGACCGTTTCGAAGACCGCTTGCTTAAAATCGAAGACCGCTACTGGCGCCAGTTTACAGCGATGGAAAAAGCCATTCAAAAGGCAAATTCTCAAACGATGTATTTAATGCAGCAATTTAACTTTGGTTATTGATGATTAAATAAAAACTGTAGGAAACATCAATAAATACGAAAGATCTCTATTTATTCCGTAGGAGTGAAGGCTTTATGTCAATAAATCAACCATACCAAGCTTATCAAAACAACGCCGTTAATACCGCTTCACCAGGCGAGTTGACTTTAATGTTATATAATGGGTGCTTGAAGTTTATCAATTTAGCAAAAACAGCCATTCAGAATAAAGATTTTGAAACGAAACATACGAATTTAATCAAAGCGCAAAATATTATTACAGAATTGATGGTTACATTGAACATGGATTATGAAATCAGCAAAAACATGATGGCGATGTATGACTATATGAAGCAGCGCTTAATCGAAGCCAATATGAAAAATGACATTGAAATTTTAAATGAAGTTGAAGGTTATGTCGTTGAATTTCGCGATACATGGAAAGAAGTCATTCGAATTACACGGCAGCAAAAATACGTAGCTGGTGGGCATGTATAGTGAGTATTGTCAAACAATTATATGATCTCACCCGATTGCTTTATGAAACGGTTCAACGTCCACAAGCCCAATTAGAAGAACGTGATCGGCAAATTGAGGAAATAACAAAACTGCTTGATAAACGGGAGCAGCTTATGGGGCAATTAGCCCCACCTTTTCAGGAAGAAGAAAAGCATCTCGGCCAAGAAATTATCCGCCTCAATAAAGAAATCGATCAAAAATTAAAAGACATTTTGAATATGATCAAAATGGACATGAAACAACTGAAAGTAAAAAAAGAAAAGGCAAATAAGTATTCTAACCCTTATGAATCTTTAGCGATTGACGGGATGTTTATTGATAAAAGAAATTAAGGGGACAAGGGGTGGCTTTTTGCTACTCCTTCTCCTTGAATCCACGATCTTTTTCCTCTAATTTAAGGCTTTTACATGTTTTAAAAAGATTACAACTTCAATCATTTCAATTATGATAGCTCATAAGAGTCTGAACCCCACCTTGTCCTTCCTGCTGTAAGAAAACCAATTTATATGGTTTCATTAAAAACGAAAAATATGAGTGGGAATAGACATCATTACTTTACCAGTACGAAACCATGTTGTTTGGGTTTGAACATCGCAGTTGGTGTCCAATAAGACCTAAGTAGTTGACACTGATTTTAGCGGCATATTGCCATACGATTATCCATCCAAGCGATTGACAGGGGCGTCTTAGGAACGTGGATACAGAAAATATACACTTTTATGTACCTAAAGTCCTTATAAAAACAACTTGTAAATATGTCAAGAGTTCGATTGTAAATTGTCAAAAAACGTCCAAATTTTACAAATTTGTTTAGAAAGTTTCTCTGGTTCAGCAGGAATTGGATAGGATAAAATAGAAATATAATAACATAGCATAAATCAAGGAGGTTACCCATATGAAGTTCAACATTCGGGGCGAAAACATCTCAGTAACTCCAGCTCTTAGAGAATATGTGGAGAAAAAGATCGGCAAGCTTGAAAAGTATTTCGAACAAAAACCAACATCTGATGTTAATGTTAATATGAGTGTATATAATAATGAACAAAAAATCGAAGTAACAATTCCAATGAAAAATCTGTTGTTGCGCGCAGAGGAAAGCCATATTGATATGTATGCGGCTGTTGACCTTGTTGTGAATAAACTTGAACGTCAAATCCGCAAGCATAAAACAAAGGTAAACCGCAAGTGGCGTCAAACAGATGAATCACCACGCTATGTTTTTGCTGAAAATACAAATGGCAATAAAGATGATGAAATTGCTGAAGAAGGTTTCGAAGTCGTACGCAACAAGCGTTTTGACTTAAAACCAATGGATTCAGAAGAAGCTATCTTGCAAATGAATATGCTTGGCCATAACTTCTTCGTTTTCCTAAATTCAGAAACTAATACAACAAACGTTGTTTACCGCCGCAATGACGGTAAATACGGCTTAATCGAAGCGCAATAATTGAATAGATAAAAAAAGAAGAAAGGCGCAGACCTATTTGGCTGCGCTTCTTTTTATGGTTTTAACAGAATTTAAAGGTCGTTGATATTTACTGGAAATCATCTGTTGGTTTGCAATTGTGGGGTAGGAAATTCATCGAAAAGACATCAAATAGTACGTATAATATGGAAAATGTCTGAAATTCCAATCATCTATTGCTCTAAAAGTCTTGGTACCAGTTCAAGTAGACGTTAGGGCTAATCTTTTGCCACAACATGCTGCAGGAACATTAAGGGGTTTTGTAATACAGTTTAGGCATATGTAACAGTGGGTAATTTTGATTTATAATTTGGTAAAATTTAACTAAATGGCAGTAAATTTTTATTTTGTGGAAATATTCACAAACAAAAACAAAACACCATATTATACTACTCCTTCAACTTCCATAATAAAATCCTTTTATTTTACAAAATCCTCTCACATTTCGCATTTTCCAATGGTTGTAATACGTTTGAATAAAGTGTTAATATAGAAGTTAGGACTTTATTAATATTATTTGGTTGTTCTTTTTTAACATAAATATTTTTGAAACGAATGAAACACATCGGGCAGGTGTATCAATATAATTTTTTCTACACTGCCTTTGAAAATTAATTTGTTGATGGTATGAAACAAATGTACATTGCCGAATGCAAATCTGCTATACTTTCAATTTTTCATTGGAAATGAATATAGAGGAGCGTAAGACGAAATGCTAGGAATTTTAAAGAAAGTTTTCGGGGACCCAAATCAACGCTATTTAAATCGTTATCAAAAAATTGTTGATCAAATTGAAGCACTTGAGCCTGAAATGCAAAAGCTTTCAGACGATCAGCTTCGCGCAAAAACAGACGAATTTAAAACGCGATTGCAAAATGGAGAATCGTTGGATGACTTGTTGCCAGAGGCATATGCAGTTGTCCGTGAAGGTTCTGTGCGCGTATTAGGGATGCGCCCGTATCCTGTGCAGTTGATGGGTGCGATTGCCCTTCATGAAGGAAATATTGCCGAAATGAAAACCGGGGAAGGTAAAACGCTTGTGGCAACAATGCCGTCTTACTTAAATGCGCTCACTGGTAAAGGTGTTCATGTTGTCACAGTTAACGAATATTTGGCTCGCCGTGACGCAACAGAAATGGGCAAGCTCCATCAGTTTTTAGGTTTAACCGTCGGATTGAATTTGAACAGTCTATCCCAGGAAGAAAAGCAAGCTGCTTATAATGCCGATATTACGTATGGGACAAATAATGAGTTTGGTTTTGATTATTTGCGCGACAATATGGTGCTTTATAAAGAACATATGGTGCAGCGTCCGCTCCATTATGCGATTATCGACGAGGTTGACTCCATTTTAATTGACGAAGCTCGTACACCGCTTATTATTTCCGGTACAGCGAAAAAGTCAACAGCCCTTTATACGATGGCTGACACGTTTGTCCGGACATTGAAGCAAGATGTTGATTATACCTATGATGTAAAAACAAAAGGAGTTCAATTGACTGAAGAAGGGATCGAAAAAGCGGAAAGGGCATTTAAAGTAGAGAATTTATTTGATCTTTCCAATGTAACGCTCGTTCATCATATTAACCAAGCATTAAAAGCGCATGTGAGCATGCATCGAGATGTAGATTACGTCGTTCAAGATGGCGAGGTTATTATCGTTGACCAATTTACAGGCCGTTTGATGAAAGGCCGCCGGTATAGTGAAGGTTTACACCAAGCGATTGAAGCAAAAGAAGGTTTGAAAATTCAAAATGAAAGCATGACGCTTGCAACAACGACATTCCAAAACTATTTCCGGATGTATGAAAAACTCGCTGGGATGACCGGTACAGCTAAAACGGAAGAAGAAGAATTTCGCAATATTTATAATATGCAAGTCATTGTCATTCCAACGAACAAGCCTATTGCGCGGATCGATAAGCCGGATTTAATTTATAAAACAATGGAAGGAAAATTTAAAGCGGTTGTAGAGGATATCGTTGCCCGCCACAAAACTGGGCAGCCGGTGCTAGTCGGTACGGTCAACGTTGATACTTCGGAATTAATTTCACAAATGTTAAAGAAAAAAGGGATTCCGCATCATGTTTTGAATGCTAAAAATCATGAAAAAGAAGCGGAAATCATTGAAAAAGCTGGTCAGCGTGGAGCTGTTACGATTGCGACTAACATGGCTGGACGCGGTACCGATATTAAGCTTGGTGAAGGTGTGAAGGAGCTTGGAGGTTTAGCAGTTATCGGTACAGAGCGCCATGAAAGCCGCCGGATCGACAATCAGTTGCGCGGCCGTGCTGGACGTCAAGGGGACCCTGGTGTCACGCAATTTTACTTATCAATGGAAGATGAATTAATGCGCCGTTTCGGTTCCGATAATATGAGAGCGATGATGGATCGTCTTGGCATGGATGATGACCAACCGATTGAAAGTAAACTGGTGACGAAAGCAGTAGAATCTGCCCAAAAACGGGTTGAAGGAAATAACTTTGATGCCCGTAAAACATTGTTGCAATATGATGATGTATTGCGTCAACAGCGTGATATCATTTATAAACAACGTTATGAAGTGCTTGATGCAGAAAACTTGCGGGATGTTGTTGAGCGTATGATCCGTTCTTCTGTTGAACGCAATGTAGAAGCCCACATGCCAAAAGATGCTTTGCCGGAAGAATGGGATTACAAAGGAATCATTACTTATGTGGAAGGCAACCTTTTGGATGAAGGCATCTTGACTGAAGCAGATATAAAAGGCAAAGAGCCTGAAGAAGTCGTTGATTTGATCATGGAGAAAGTGAAGCAAGAATACGATAAGAAAGAAGCTGAAATTACTCCTGAACAAATGCGCGAATTCGAAAAAGTCATCGTATTGCGTTCCGTTGATACGAAATGGATGGACCATATCGATGCTATGGATCAACTTCGCCAAGGTATCCACTTGCGCGCTTACGGCCAAATCGATCCATTGCGTGAATATCAAATGGAAGGCTTCACGATGTTTGAAAACATGATCGCATCTATCGAAGATGATGTTGCTAAATACATCATGAAAGCTCAAATCCGTAACAACCTGCAGCGCCAACAAGTAGCTGAAGGCCAAGCAGTCAAACCGGACAGCAGCGAAGGCGAAACAAAGAGAAAACCATACGTCAAACGACAAGACATTAGCCGCAATGCCCCATGTCCATGCGGCAGCGGCAAAAAATACAAACACTGCTGCGGAAAATAAATGGTGCCAGACCCCTCTGGCGTACCATCTGCAGCGCGGTGCCAGACCCCTCTGATGCACCATCTGCGGTACGGGGTCAGACCCTTCTGGTGTACCGTCTCCGGCACCTTCTGCCTCTGTTTGACTGCTCCCCCTCCTATGGGGGAGTCTTTATGAATACTGAGTATAAGTGCTAATCAGAAATACAACTTAATGAGGTGACATACATTGATGGAATTAGCTGAAATTAGGCAAGAACTTGATAAAATCTCCAAGAAATTGGATGGCTTTAGGGGGTCTCTTTGACCTCGAACAGAAAGAAAGACGGATTGCTGAACTCGATGAAGTGATGGCCATGCCAAACTTTTGGGATGACCAACAGGCCGCCCAAAAAGTGATTAACGAAGCAAATGGTTTAAAAGATATCGTCAACCGGTTTACAGAATTAGTTGAAAGCTTGGAAAATCTTGAAGTGACTCATGAACTCTTAAAAGAAGAACATGATGAAGATCTTCAAAAAGAACTAGAAGAAGAAATCAAGACACTATCCAAAGAAGTTGGCCAATTTGAACTAGAATTGTTGCTCAATGAGCCTTATGATAAAAACAATGCCATTTTAGAATTGCATCCTGGTGCCGGTGGTACAGAATCTCAGGACTGGGGATCGATGCTTCTCCGTATGTATACGCGATGGGCTGATAAAAAAGGGTTCAAAGTTGAAACGCTTGATTATTTAGCTGGCGATGAAGCAGGGATCAAAAGTGTAACCCTACTCATCAAAGGTCATAATGCTTATGGTTATTTAAAAGCTGAAAAAGGGGTCCATCGACTTGTCCGGATTTCACCATTCGATGCATCAGGCCGTCGCCATACATCGTTTGTATCCGTCGATGTTATGCCGGAGTTTAACGATGAAATAGAAATTGAAGTCCGCGAAGCTGATTTAAAAATTGATACGTACCGTTCCAGCGGCGCTGGCGGCCAGCATGTAAATACGACTGATTCTGCCGTTCGGATTACTCACTTGCCAACTGGAATCGTCGTTACATGCCAATCCGAGCGTTCACAAATTAAAAACCGTGAACAAGCTATGAAAATGTTAAAAGCAAAACTTTATCAGAAAAAAATAGAAGAACAGCAAGCGGAATTAGAAGAAATCCGTGGAGAACAAAAAGAAATTGGATGGGGAAGCCAAATTCGTTCTTACGTTTTCCATCCGTATTCATTGGTTAAAGACCATCGTACAAACGTTGAAGTCGGCAACACACAGTCTGTTATGGACGGTGAAATCGATATTTTCATCGATGCATTCTTGAGATCTAAATTACGTTCCAATTCATAACACGGATCCAACAAGGAATTTCCCTGAGTGGGCTTTTTCAATAGCTGGAAAATAAGCCACACGTTGTAGGCTTAACATTAGCTATGAAAAAGCCCTTTATAAAATTCAATAATAAAATTTTACATATTCCCCTGAAAATTTGTACCTCTGCTTAGAAGTTATTTCCAATTTTCCTCTTAATTTTCTCACATCAAGCACCAAGACGGCACACGCCTATTTCTAAATTTGTAAAAAAGTACTAATTAATAAAAAAACTCCAGTTGGAAACACTAAACTCAACTCCAAAATTCATATTAAGAGTTAAGCATCACCACGATTGCAATTCCACCGTTCCAAGCTCACCGGTTTTATAATTAAGCCATCTAATTGAAAAAATTATTTTTGTATAGTTAGGTCAAACATTACGAATTTTAACTGTTCAAAAAGTTGTCACAATCTCGGGTGTTAAGTAACAAAGGATTAGGAGAAGCATTTTCCTAAGGAATAAAATTGTTTATAATAGGGAAGTGTACAAACATATGGTACACATAACAATAATTTCTTATTAACAAGGGGGAGTAACTAGTGAAGAAAAAGTTACTAGCATTGTTCATGGGTTCTGCACTTGTGCTTGGCGCATGTGGCGGAGGTGGCGACACTACTCAAGAACCTGCTGATAATGGCGGAAATGGTGGTGAAACTACAGCACCAGCAGACAACACTGCAGCAGCTGAAGGTATCTACGCTCAAAGCTGTGCAAGCTGCCATGGTCAAAATCTTGAAGGTGGCGTAGGCCCAGAATTAGCTACTGTTGGAAGCAGATTAGATGCAGCTGGCATTGAGGATGTAATCATAAACGGAAGAAATGCAATGCCAGGCGGATTAATTAAAGGTGACGATGCAAAAGCTGTAGCAGAATGGCTTGCAGCTAAAAAATAAATCTAGTGTCGATAAAAAGGGCTTTCTCTTACTTATACAGAAAGTCCTTTTTGTTTTTAATATATTCTTGCTGGAAATGTTTTTTAGTTTACATTTATTCCTCTTCATATGGCTCAATGGTCGCTAATTTAATCAGCTGAACGCCTGTTTTATTTATACTTTCCGTGTGGATCGTTGCCGCAAGTGCCGTTCGAAATTCTTTTAAACTCTCCATACGGATTTCAGCAGCTAGAGCGATAGACCATATATTGTGAAAAATTCTTTTTCCTCCATTTAGAGGAACACCGCCACAATATAGTCCCCTTTAGCTACTCGCTGTCGTTACAGTAAATCCCGCAAAAACCATTTAAATTTTTCTACCTACAAAATATTTCATTAAACCGCATGATAACAGTCGTTTGTCTATTATTCTTATATTTTCTTCCAAAATTTTATCAATTTTTTACCTGAAAAACACGAACATTGATGGTATAATATTAACGTGTGTCATGTTTTATCATTTCATGGCGCTTTTTCCTGTCGTAAAAAATAAAATACAGTACTGGGTAAAAACTCTATACAAAAATAGAATTCGACCTCTTTTCAAGCCGTAATTTACCGTCATTCTATACGCTTACGCTATAGCACTTACATGAAAATTGAAATTTTCCACAAATGTCGGAACATAGGAACTTAAATAAAAAATGATAGACGAATATAATAAATAGTTTTGCTAGGCAGTTTTTTTGCGGCTGTCGAAAAGACTAAAAAATTAGGTGTGATATTTATGATAGAAATGGAAGACGTTTATAAGAAATATCCAAATGGGGTATGGGCTGTAAACGGCATTAGTGTTCAAATCAAACAAGGTGAGTTCGTCTATGTCGTAGGTCCAAGCGGTGCGGGCAAATCAACGTTCATTAAAATGATGTACCGTGAAGAGAAGCCTACGAAAGGGACGATTATGATCAATGGAATTAATCTTTCTAAACTAAGGACAAGTAAAGTACCACTACTTCGTCGTAATATCGGCGTAGTTTTCCAAGATTTTAAACTGCTTCCAAAGCTTACTGTGTACGAAAATGTTGCGTTTGCACTGGAAGTAATCGAAGAACATCCGCGCAATATTAAGCGGCGGGTTCTTGAAGTGCTTGATCTTGTAAGATTAAAACATAAAGCGCGCTTCCTGCCCTCTGAGCTTTCCGGCGGTGAACAGCAGCGCGTATCGATTGCCAGATCGATTGTCAACTATCCGAAAATAGTTATTGCTGATGAGCCAACAGGGAATCTTGATCCTGACTCATCATGGGGGATCATGGAAATTTTTGAAGAAATCAATAACCGAGGGACAACAGTCGTGATGGCAACCCATAATAGAGAAATCGTCAATACGATCCGCAAACGCGTCATTGCCATTGAAAGCGGACGAATTGTAAGAGATGAAAACCGAGGTGAATACGGCTATGACAGTTAACACCATGGTTCGACATCTAAGAGAAGGCTGCAAAAACATCGCCCGAAATGGGTGGATGACGTTTGCATCTGTCAGTGCCGTAACGGTGACATTGCTTTTAGTTGGTATTTTTCTAGTCATTATGATGAATTTAAATAACTTTGCAACAACTGTAGAAGAGGATGTAGAAATTCGAGTACATATTGATCCTATTGCGAATGAAGCACAAATAAAAGAACTTGGTCAACGGATCAAACGAATTAGCGAAGTGGATCAAGTTGCTTTTTCATCGAAAGAGCAAGAGCTAGAGGAAATTATTAAAAGTTTCGGTGAAGAAGGAAAAGCTTTTGAATCATTAAAATCAGAAAATCCGCTTCGGGACGTTTATGTGGTCAAAACAAAAGACCCGCAAATGACTCCTGCTGTTGCAAAAAAAATTGAAAAGTTCGACAATGTAGAACGTGTCAATTATGGACAAGGAACCGTTGAAAAATTATTTAAGTTTGTAAATATTTCAAGAAATATCGGTATTGGCCTGATCATCGGCCTCGTCTTTACGGCGATGTTCCTCATATCAAATACGATAAAAATTACAATTATGGCAAGAAGAAGGGAAATTGAAATTATGAGGCTCGTCGGTGCAACGAATGCCTTTATACGTTGGCCATTTTTTCTTGAGGGACTTTTGCTAGGCGTGATGGGAGCCGTTATTCCAGTCGTTTTAATATTATCAGGCTATTCTTATATATACGACACATTCCAGCCAAAACTGGCAAACACATTTGTTCAACTGCTTCCATTTAATCCGTTCGCCTACCAAGTGGCGTTCATTCTCGTTGCTATAGGCGCTTTTATCGGTGTTTGGGGCAGCTTAATGTCTGTAAGAAAGTTTTTGAAAGTTTAGGATAAAGCGGTGAGAATTCTCCTCATTTGCTGGAGATGAACCGCCCCATTACATAATGGATTTGAATAGGTGCTAGTTTACTGCGCCGGAATGACAAGTCGGCTGTTCATTTATCACTGTACGGATGTCTATAGGGGAACTTTATAATCCTAATATGGTTTGTTCATGAAAGTCTGATGACCAGAAGAAGTTTGTGAAAATAAAAACTTACCATTTATAGCCGTGCAAAGTTTCAAAAAATAGAAAAATAGATTAGCAGTGCTGGAACAAAAAAACGCTTAGGTTCAGTTTTGAAAAATATAGCTTTGCAGATTTGTAATTAAAAATCTATCAATCATTGTGAAAGAACAGGGAAAGGTGGAAGCGAAGTGCGAAAGTTGTTTACAGTTATTTTGTCAGCCACGATTGCAATCGGAGGCACGACATTTTTAAGCGAACACGCATCTGCCAACCAGCAACTTAAGAATAAAATCAATGAAGTACACGGCAAGCGTAAAGAATTGAATAAAGAGGTTCAACAAAAAAAGAATGAAATCAATCAACTTGAAAATGAGCAAGCAAAAGTTAATGCAGAGATCAAAAAACTTGATTTAGCCGTTGCGGAAACAGCTGAAAGAATTCGCAAAAAAGAAGCTGAAATTAAAACAACGAAAGCAGAGATTGACAAGCTTGCTTTTAAAATTAAAGAACTGCAAATAAAAATTACAAAACGGGATGAAGCTCTAAAAACACGGGTTCTTTCTGTGCAAGAAAGCGGTGGAGTTGTCAGCTATTTAGATGTATTGCTCGGTGCGAAAAGTTTCGGTGATTTTATCGACCGTGCCAATGCGATTTCAATCATTGTTCAGCAAGATAAAGATATTTTACAGGCGCATATTAATGATAAACAGGCGCTTGAAGACATGAAAAAAGAACAACAGGCGAAGCTTGCCAAACTAGAACAAATCCGTGCTGAGTTAAAAACTGACCAAGAAACGCTCATTGCTCAAAAAGGCCAAAAAGAAAAGCTAATGGCAGAGCTCAAGGAAAAAGAACAGCAAATTGAAGAAGAAATGTTAGATAAAGCAGAAGAAGCTGAAATTTTAAGAAGACAGGAAGCTGCTTATAAGAAGCTTTACCAGCAATGGCTTGAAGAGCAGCGCCGCATTCAAGAAGCGAAACAGAGGGGCGAAAAACCGCCAGTGACTGACGGAACGTTTATGAGACCAGCCAACGGTCCGATCACTTCAAATTTCGGCCAACGTTGGGGCAAATTGCATGCCGGCGTTGATATCGGAAAACGTGGTTCTGAAGTGCCAGTAGTTGCAGCAGCAGATGGTATCGTTTTCCGTTCTTACTATTCATCATCCTATGGAAACGTTGTGTTTGTCTCTCATAATATTAATGGAAAAATGTATACTACAGTTTATGCACATCTAGAAAGCCGCAGCGTTTCAGAAGGACAAGCTGTCAAGAAAGGCGACTTGCTAGGATATATGGGCAACACCGGCCGCTCATACGGCGCCCACCTCCACTTCGAAATTCATGAAGGTGCTTGGAACGCCTCAAAATCAAATGCGGTCAATCCTAAGAAGTATATAAACTTCTAAAAATGTTTACCTACAAAAAAGTTTTTAAAAAATAGAATAAATATTCATATACTTTTATAGAGTGAGCACATCTAGTCAATACCTAAAGGTAGATAACGATGTGCTCTTATTTTGGAGGAAAAATTCATTGTATTTAAACAAGTGGCAATTTCAAAATATTAATGATAAATTTATTCAAAAACTAGTGCGATAGCCGAACAAGGCTGTCGCCTTCTTTGATTATTGTGCAATTTAGTTCGGGATGAATTGGGATTATTAGCGTGTTTGTTTTCTATTACGTCTATTCCTAGAACATTTATGCTAATTGTAAATATAATGCTTAAGAATGATTTAATTTATTGAACATATAAGTATTTAATTATATAGTTATAAGAGAAAATAATGAATAACATAGAAATTTAATAATTAATGTTGACGGGAGGTGTTTTTATCATGAAACAAACAACAGTAGAAATTGTGAAAGCCGCGCAAGTTTTAAAGCTTCTTGGAGATAAAACAAGGCTTACAATTATTTCTGTTTTGAAAAAACAGGATTGTTGTGTTTGTGAGCTTGTTGAATTATTTGATATGAGTCAGCCTTCGATTAGTCAGCATTTACGCAAGCTTAAAGATGCTGGACTTATTATTGAAGAGAGAAAAGGCCAATGGATTTATTATTCCTTAAATAAATCCAGTGAGTATTATCCGCTTATAAATGATATATTGCTGCATATTCATGAACAAAAAGAGGGTAATGCAAATATTGATAGTATCGATGTTAAATCACGTTTTGATTGTTAGCATCGTAAAATAGAAAGGAATGGAAAAATGAGCAAAGAAATAGGGAAAAAGCGTCTTTCCTTTTTAGACCGATATCTTACACTTTGGATCTTTCTTGCTATGGTAATTGGAATTTGGATCGGTAATGTTGTACCGGACTTTGTAGATGGATTAAACAATTTACAAGTAGGAACAACTTCAATTCCACTAGCTATCGGCTTAATTTTGATGATGTATCCGCCTTTAGCGAAGGTTCGTTATGAAGAGATGGGGAGAGTATTTAAAGATGTAAAAGTATTGCTTCTATCACTTGTACAGAACTGGATTATTGGTCCTGTCCTTATGTTTTTTCTAGCGATTGTATTTTTACCAGATAAACCAGAATATATGGTTGGGTTAATTCTTATTGGTTTAGCACGCTGTATTGCAATGGTTATTGTTTGGAATGATCTTGCCAAAGGGGATACAGAATATGCAGCAGGGTTAGTTGCCTTTAATGCAGTATTCCAAACTTTGTTTTTTTCTGTTTATGCATATGTGTTTGTAACCGTTATTCCAAAATGGTTGGGGATTGAAGGGGCAATTGTTGATATAACGATGGTTGAGGTTTCAAAATCAGTCTTCATTTATTTAGGCATTCCTTTTCTTGCTGGTATGTTAACAAGATTTATTTTTGTGAAAGTAAATGGAAGACAATGGTATGAAACAAAGTTCGTTCCCAAAATCAGTCCTATTACATTGATTGCATTACTATTTACAATTATTGTGATGTTTTCATTAAAAGGTGATATAATTGTCAGCTTACCATTAGATGTTGTACGAGTTGCAATTCCATTATTAATCTATTTTATTCTTATGTTCTTTGTATCTTTCTACTTGGGCAAGAAAATTGGTGCTGGTTACCCTGTGACGACTACACTTGCGTTTACAGCAGGAAGCAACAATTTTGAATTAGCGATTGCTGTTGCAGTAGGTGTATTTGGTATTCATTCTGGTGCTGCTTTTGCTGCAGTTATTGGTCCGCTAGTGGAAGTACCGGTCATGATTGCCTTAGTAAATGTTGCTTTATGGTTTCAGAGAAAATACTTTAATACACAGACTACTAATTAGAAGGAGTCATGTCATGGATAATAAAAAAATAATTTATTTCTTATGTACAGGCAATTCATGCCGCAGTCAAATGGCTGAGGGGTGGGCGAAGAAATATCTAAATGATGAGTGGGATGTAAAGAGTGCCGGAATTGAGGCACATGGTCTAAATCCTAACGCAGTCAAAGTAATGAAGGAAGTAGGTATTGATATTTCAAATCAAACTTCAGATGTTATTGATCCAGACATTTTAAATAATGCAGCTGTTGTTGTAACACTATGCGGAGATGCTGCTGACAAATGCCCGATGACACCACCTCATGTGAAACGCGTCCATTGGGGTTTTGATGATCCTGCAAAAGCTAAAGGTACAGAAGAAGAAAAGTGGGCAGTTTTCCAACGTGTTCGAGATGAGATTGGTGAAAGAATAAAAAAATTTGCAGAGACTGGAGAATAATGTCCCTAATTAAAGATGAGATTTTTTAATCAATTTTTTTTGATTAATAGGTTGCAATTTCGAAAAATTAATAATATGATACGTATATCAAAAAAATTGATTAAACAAGGGTGTAATCCAGATGAATCCTATTTTACAGTTTAAGGATGCTTCAAAGGAAAAGATATTTGCTGAATATGAAAGTAAATTTAAGGCTTTAGCTGACAAAAAAAGGTTGCATATATTAAACCTATTGTGTCAACAAGATTCGATATGTGTATGTGATTTATGCACTTTAATTGATATGCCACAATCCAAGCTATCTTATCATTTAAAAATACTCCTTGATGCAAACTTAATTATAAAAGAAACAAAAGGTACTTGGAGTTACTATCAAATAAATGCTGAAGAGATAAATAAACTACTATCGCCAAGTCTTTGTTGTTTATTTAGACCTAGCCATTGTTAGGTCTTTAAAATACTATAATTAATCAAAAATTTTTGATTTATTAATCAAAAAAACTTGATTAAAAAATTTTGCGGGAGGCGTTTTTTATGAGTAATCAGGAAAAGGATCAAATTCGTCAAAAAGTTCGAAACAGGTACAAAGAAATTGCATTACAAGGGGCGAATCAAAGCAGTTGCTGTTCTTCTTCAAATTCTTGTACTCCTTCCATGGATTTTAATGAGGTTTCTTCCCAGCTAGGATATTCAAAACAGGAATTATCTTCGGTACCTGAAGGGGCTAATCTTGGATTAGGCTGTGGAAATCCAATAGCTATTGCAGACTTAAAAAAGGGTGAAGTTGTATTAGATTTAGGTAGTGGTGGAGGTTTTGATTGTTTTTTAGCTGCACGTCAGGTTACTGAAACAGGGAAGGTAATCGGGGTTGATATGACACCAGAAATGATTAGCAGAGCACGGAGTAATGCCGAAAAGGGTGGTTTTACCAATGTTGAATTCAGATTAGGAGAAATTGAACATTTACCTGTGGCGGATAATAGCGTAGATGTCATTATCTCAAATTGTGTTATTAACTTATCTCCTGATAAACAACAAGTTTTTAAGGAAGCCTACCGTGTACTGAAATCTGGTGGAAGAATCGCTATTTCAGATATTGTAAAAACAACAGAGTTTCCAGAAGAAATTAAAAATAATATGGATGAATTTTATGCAAGCTGTGTTTCCGGAGCTTCTACAATTAAAGAACTAGAATTAATGCTGAAACAAAGTGGATTTATACAAATTAGTATTGAACCAAAAGATGAGTCTAGGGAATTTATTAAGGACTGGGTAGAGGGTTCTAACATAGAAGATTATATTGTTTCATCTATAATAAAAGCTGTCAAACCATAAAAATATTTAGCCAGCATATTTGCTGGCTTTTCTAATATATAAAGTCAAGGGGTAAGGGAAAAATTGCAATATTAAAACAATCACTTTTTTCTAAGTTATTATTATTGTTAACAGTTATGAAAAAATGTACTAAAACCAAACGGTTGCATTTATTGAATAGGAAAAATAATAAAGGAAATGTCTTTGTATGTTAATGCTATTTAGTTAAAATGGTTGTTAAAAAGGCTATGTAACACTATGCTTTTGTTCTGTGATTTGATGGTCTTTCCACGAAAAGTAGACCGTATTTTTTGTTTATCACTCTTATTTTTTTATGATAAAAATTAATTAAAGGAAAGTAATAAATAAAATGCATAAAATAATGCATAAAGATTTAATCACCATAAGTGCTTTTTTAAGAATTTAATTGTAACTCTAAATTGAAATTATAATTTTATTTAAGAATTTAATTGTATGTACAAAAATAAAAACCATTGATTTATCAATGATTTTTAAAGTCATTTTTTAAGAATTTAATTGTAAATAGACAGAAATAAATCCATAGAAAGCACATCAGAGTCAATGTATTCGACGATGATGTGTTTTTTATTTTTGGAATCACAGGGCAATTATGGTAAAGCTCTGGTGGCAATATTCAGGATGTTGTAAATGCACATCCGAAAGAAGCGCCGCGCTTTCATCTTCTTTTGGAAAAGCTTCCTTTAACTCCTTAGAATATATTTCCACGATGATCTTTGTAATCCTTCTAATCCTTGCTTCTCATATTCCTTAATCCGGATATTTTATATTAGTCTATCACTTATGATATATTAGTCATATCTAAAGTGATCAGAGGTGACACGATGAAATATAAAGGTATAATTGTTTTACTTATACTTACTTTATTCATTTCGGCTTGCAGTTCCAATAAAGAACAATCAAATCAAGAGTATGCTCCCAATGGAGATCTGCAAGAAAAAACTGCTTCTGCTGATGTTTTACCGACCTTTTTAAAAGATCAAAGGGAAGAGATTCGCTTAGTATATCAAGCTGCAGGAAAATCAGCAGAGTTGTTACAATGGATTCCTTGTTATTGTGGTTGTGCAGAGAGTGCTGGACATCAAAGTAGTATGAATTGCTTTGTCAAAAATATCAATGAAGATGGTTCCGTTGTCTGGGATGATCACGGTACTCGTTGTGGAATTTGCTTACAAATCGCAGCTGAATCTATTGCGATGAAACAAGAAGGCAAATCTGTAAAGGACATTCGTTATTACATTGATGAAAAATACAAAGAAGGCTATGCAAAACCAACGAATACTCCAATGCCTTTATAATCAATTTAATGACAAAAAATGATTGGATCATAATCTTTTAAAACGAACTTGAAATATTTTTTTGTGTCTATCAAATATAAATTTATAGAAAGTACATCAAAGTCAATGCATTCGACGATGATGTGCTTTTCTTATTTTTAGGAAGGAACAATGAATCATAGGGAAGTAAATGAAGTAGCATATACAACATAGAAGTTTATAGAAGTCTTCCAATGGGTGATACTGTTTAAAAATCAAAGAAATGTCATTCTGGTGGTGGAAAAGTAAATGGAGGATAAAAATACATCCAACATTGTTGAAAATACTACTTTCTGGTTTCCTGGGCGATGGATTGGTGGACTATCCTTAATCATCGGACCACTTTTGTTACTAGCTGCAGCTCTTCTTAGAATTCAATTTCACTTCTTTTTTGATGCATAGCTGGAAGCGTATGCGAATCATCCTGTGCTCATTACTGCTGCTTATAGTTGTTTTGTGCTTGGTTGTATTTTCCTTTTGCCGGGAATTCTTACTTTAGTCAGGTTTATTGGCAGGAAATATCCCGTTTTAGCAATTTGGGCTGGAATGTTTACCATTCTAGGATTAGTGGGGCGTGTTTTTCATGGAGGAATTGATCATATGGCATTTCAGCTTGTGAATGTACAAAGCTTAGAACTCGCCATTCAAGCAGTGAATGATTCATATCAGGCTTTCCACGTTGTCCGTTATTTAAATGGCTGGATGATGGCAGGTTGGGTTCTTTTGGCCATCGGTGCATACCGGTCAGGCACGATGGGTCTTATTCGTTCGATTGCATTAGGATCCATGTTCTTCCTGCCGCTAGGCACTCTCAAAGGAACAAGATTTGAGTCAACTTTCATTCTACTTGGTCTTTGTATTGCCTTAATTCCTTTAGGTATCAAAGTGTTGCGGTAAGGCCCGCCACCTTCACGTAAGGCAATATTTTGGACGATTGTATTCATAGGAGGAGAAATTGTATTTATTATACTTTCCATTATTTTCCCTGAAATTATGCAGCACTAATCATCTTATAAACAACGATTTGAAGTTAACATAGGAGATTAAAAAATATGTTTTATCGCACAAATCGAAAAATAAAAAAACAGAACCCCGTCTCAACCACAATACATCCTACGTATAACGAATAATAGGTATTCACCTATATCTCCTTAAATGAATATGTTTTTTGTAAAGCCATTTAAGGGGGAATCGGTGTGGGTTACTATGTTACGGTAGAATCAGGTGTTAATTTATATATAGAAGATATAAATCCAATGGGCAGGAAAGCGATTGTATTTTTGCATGGGTGGCCGTTAAGCCATAAACAGTTTGAGTATCAATTTGATGTTCTTCCTTTCATGGGTTACCGTTGTATTGGAATTGACTGGAGAGGATTTGGAAAGTCAGATAAGCCAATAAGCGGATACAATTTTGATCAATTAGCTGATGATTTATGTACAGTCGTTAAAGTACTTCAATTAGACAATTTTACACTTGTGGGTCACTCTACGGGAGGAGCCATTGCGATTCGATATATGTCCCGCCATAATGGTTGCGGAGTATCCAAACTAGTCTTAATTGCCGCTGCAGCCCCTACAGGATTTACAACTGAAACAGCGAATCAATTTCTTACCCAAGCTTTAAATGACCGCCCTAAAATGATGCGGGAAGTAATCGATCATTTTTTCTTTCAATATATAACATGCTCGTTTTCTGAGTGGTTTTTTCAAATGGGCTTGGAGGCGGCGGGCTGGTCAACAGCAACGATTATTCAAACATTAAGAGATGAACAGCTTTTTGCAGATTTGCCAAAAATTAATGTTCCTACTTTGATCGTTCATGGTGTACATGATAAAGTGATTCCATTTGCACAGGCACAGGAACTTAATCAGCAAATAAAAAATTCACAGCTTGTCCCGTTTCATTATAGCGGTCATGGTTGTTTCTGGGAGGAACGTGACAAGTTTAACTTGCTTTTAAGAGATTTTATTGGGTGAAAGTATATAATATTAGTTAATTAAAATTAAATGTTAACGGTTTTTTCTTTTCTAAAAAAGTTTCTATTAAAATAGGATATTTCCGGTATAATAAAAATGGTATAATATACCAAAGTGAGGTGAATGAAATGATAAATATCGGTGATATCCTTTTTCAGTTATTCGGAATTTTAGTACTTGTCTTTTTTATCGCAATTATTGTATTTGTCGCTCGTTCTTCGAAAAAAAGGAAAGATCAGTTAGATAGAATAGAAGAAAAGTTGGATAGAGTATTAAGACAAATACCTAAAGAATAGGTTTCATAAGCTCGGCTTTAATAGTCGAGCTTTTATGCCCATTTCGTATGCTACATAAGGAAGTAAAAAATTCTTAAACATTTCCTTATCCCGTACTATTAGAGCTTTTGATGGAAATGGGAACTTGACTGCCGATCATTATTTGGAGGATATCCAAAGTGCATTGATTGGAAGCGACAGGAACGAAGCACATTCAATATAAAGTTGTAGGAGTGATTATTATTAAGAAGGTATACCCAACTTTATTCGCTTATTTATTAGCTCTCATCATAATATTTTATTTTTCAGTAAATTCACTGATTGACTCTGCGATGAAAACAACATTTCCAAATTTACAATTTATTTCCTCCCTAATTATTATGAAAGTTTTAATATGGGTCGTTGGAATTTCAGTAAAGAAATATATAAGCAAAATCGCAAATGGCAATAAGAAAATTGAGCTGCAATTAAAGGTGTCATTTATTTTGGGAAGTGTAATTGCTATATTTTGTATATTAGTTTTAACTTGAATATTTCACAGACGGAAGCGTTGATCCAAGAAGGGATTAACGCTTTTTTGTTGAAGTTATAGTACTAACAGTGTTGGTTGGTAATTTATGTAAATAGTGAGTGGTTTTAATGCGTGACGATAAATGGATTGGATCCCTTTTGATTGGTTTGTTTGCATATACTGTTATTATGATTTCCCTTTTTGAAAAAGAGCCTATTATTGCAAATCAAATAAACAATAGTGCAATCATTGGACTTCTTTTAACAATTTTAATAAAGATGAATGGAGGCAATCGTTGAATAAAGGCCGCTTCTTAAAATAATAGATGCATATTTCAATTAAGTTATGGAGGGAACTTTAGTGAAAACAATAGGGTTAATAGGTGGCATGAGCTGGGAATCTACAGTTAAATACTATCGAATCATTAATGAAGAGGTAAAAGAAGATTGGGTGGATTACATTCGGCAAAATGTATTTTATACAGCGTTGATTTTGATGAAATCGAGCGCCTTCAATCGGCAGGTAAGTGGGAGGAAGCAGGTAAACGAATAGGAGATGCAGCCTGCTCATTAGAAAAAGCTGGAGCGGATTTTATTATTATTTGCACAAATACAATGCATAAAGTCGTCGACTTTGTTCAAGAAAAAATAAGAATTCCTATTCTACATATTGCCGACGCAACTACGAACCAAATAAAAAAGTCAAATCTTCATACGGTGGGGCTTTTAGGATAAAGCGACGAGAATCCTCCCCATTTCAATGAGGAGATGAATCGTCGCTCTTTTTATACAATTATAAACTATATGTGCTTTATTTAATGCCTGTAAATATTGAAGAATTACTATATTTTATGTACACTATATGTATGAACAAGAAAGCTACTATTACCCACGCTAGAACATGTGTTTATAACGTTAATTACCATATTGTTTGGTCTGTTAAATATCGAAGAAAAGTTTTAAACAAAGAAATCGAACAATATCTAAAAACTCTTTTTCAAGAGATTGCAGAAGAAAAAGGATTTAAAGTTGTCATGATGGAGGTAGGTGATCAAGACCATATTCATGTATTTGCTTCTGCACATCCAAAAGTCTCTCCTTCTTATATTGTCAAAATGCTAAAAGGCATATCGGGAAGGAAACTATTCTGGCGGTTTCCAGAAATAAAAGAAAAACTTTGGAAAGGTCATTTATGGAATAGCAGTTACTACATTGAAACCATCGGTTCCATAAGCGAAGAAGCCATTAAGAAGTATATAGCTAAACAAAAGAAAGGTGGTGAATAGGATGATTCGGGTTTCTTATTTTGAATACAGACCAAATAAGATAAACGCCCTCATCCTCCATCACCTATGCTATGCAAGCAGAAAATTATGGAATGTGGCAAATTTCGAGAGACGTAACTGGACAAAAGATAGTGGAGTTCCATATCCTGACTGGTATGAGCAAAAAAAGCGGTTAAAAGATCACTTTTGGTATAAACATCTTCCTTCTCAATCGGCACAAGAAGTACTAAAAGTCTTGCACGAAGCGTGGAAATCATTCTATGAATTGAAAAAATCGGGGGAGATCGAACATCCAAAACCGCCACGATATAAGCATAGAAATTTCAATGTCAAGTTCTTAAACAATGGTTTTCGAATCGAAGATCATCGCATTCGCTTATCTATTCCTGCAAAACAAAAGACTTATTTGCAAGAAACCTGTGGGATCAAAGTCAAATATGCTTATATTCCGATTCCGAAACATATCGAAATTCATCATGTAAAAACAGTGGAAGTAAAACCATTGAGTGATGGGAAATACAAAATTATTTTGGCTCAAGAATATAACGATGTTCCTATCAAAAAAGGATCTGCCAAGTTTATGTCAATCGACATGGGAATAGCCAATGCTCTTACTTGTTACGACTATCAAGGAAAATCTCACATTCTATCAGGTCGCCAATGGCTTTCCGTTGAGCGGTATTTTCATAAGAAAATAGCGCATTACCAAGCTATTTCTGACGCTCAGCAAGCAGCTAAGGGCATTCAATATCCAAAGAAGTCGAAACGAGTGCTGCAGCTATACCGCAAAAGAAAGGCGCAAACCTTTCATATTCTTCATTGCATGACGAAGAAAGTCATCGATCTCGCTGTCAAACAAGGAGTAGAAACCATTATCATAGGCGACATCACTGGTATCCGAGAAAATACTCATCTTGGCAAGAAAACGAATCAAAAATTGCATCAACTCCCATACGACCAAATTTTTAAACAGATAAAATATAAAGCTGAAGAAAAAGGCATAGAAGTCGTCAAGATTTCAGAAGAATACACATCGCAAACCTGTGCAGTTTGCAAGCCGTTTCCATCTAAGGAATTTGCTCATCAATCCAATCGAAAACATCGTGGATTATATGTGTGTAAAGATTGTCACACAGCACTAAATGCTGATGTCAATGGAGCAATCAATATAGCTAAAAAGTATCTGAAAGAGATAGATGATCTATCTCAATCAGTAGTGGTGTTGGACACGCCGACAGTGTATACGTTCAACGGACATCAGTTCGTTGCGTAGAACTGGAAGCTCGTCATTTTAATGACGAGTAGTTCACAAGAAAAAAGTAGAAATAATGAAGCCGATGAAAAACACTTTGATACATAACTTTTCCTACCAAAGTTAAAATGTCTTTCCCAAGTGAAGGTTGTTCACTTGGGATTTTTTATCCCTTATCTATGACCCCATTACCTATTCCAAAATTGTAAATTTTATCTACTACCACTTTAACGTATTAAGCTATTAACATATTAAAATAAGAATTTTTTCTATATATTGGAATAATTAATTATTATAAAATTAAGATTTTTTCTATATATTCCCAATCTTTAAGAGAGGTAATTTGAAACATTGCAACGATACTTAAGTAATATAAAGACTTTCAGTAGATTTAACTTTTTGTTATTTATCAAATAATATAAATATATGTTATTTTCTTAAAATTTATATTGAGTTTTATAAAATATAGTGGCATAATAGTAAATGATTGTAAAATAATTTCAGAATTTTACACCTTTTTTTACATATTAGTCCATTTGAACTACATATTACTAACCAAGGTAGTGTCTAAAGTTTCGTGAAAACCGGATCTTTTTAACAGATGCTGCCCAATTAATTTGCAGTTATACCAGCAATTGCTCTGGACAAACAGTTGAAAAAGGTTGTGATTAGATCATCAAGGAAAAGGGAGTGAATCTATGAACGATCCTATATTACAAATACAAGGATTACAGACATCGTTTTTTACAGATGATGAAGAAATCCCTGCTGTCGATCACATTGATTTTCATATAAATGAAGGAGAGATTTTAGGAATTGTCGGTGAATCCGGTTGTGGAAAAAGCGTCACCTCCCTTTCAATTATGGGACTGATTCCGAAACCGCCGGGAAAAATTGTTGGGGGAAAGATTCTGTATAATGGTGAGGATTTATGTCAAGCTTCGGAGAAACGAATGAGGGAAATTCGTGGAAATGATATTGCGATGATTTTCCAAGAACCGATGACTTCCCTAAATCCTGTATTTACGATTGGGAACCAATTAATCGAAGCTATTAAAATACATAATAAAAATTGGAGTAAAAAGCAAGCTTACAATCGTGCGGTTGAAATCTTAAAACTTGTTGGTCTCCCGCGTGCTGAAGAATTGATGAATGAATACCCCCATCAACTATCGGGTGGTATGCGCCAGCGCGTGATGATTGCAATGGCGATGGTATGTAATCCGAAAGTACTTATTGCAGACGAGCCTACGACTGCACTCGATGTTACGATTCAAGCGCAAATTCTCGGTTTGATGAAAAAGTTAAATAGAGATTTTAATACAGCCATTATGCTAATAACCCATGACTTAGGAGTCGTAGCAGAAGTGTGCCAGCGGGTCATTGTAATGTATTCAGGAAAAATCGTTGAAGAAGGTGACGTGAGGACGATTTTTAAAAACCCTAAGCATCCGTATACAGCTGGACTTATTAAGTCTATTCCTGATATGCGATACAAACAAGAGCGGCTTTACTCTATTCCTGGAAACGTTCCTAAGCCTGGTTCCATTAAGCAAGGCTGTCGTTTTGCAGCGCGTTGTGAAAAAGCTTTTGAGAAATGCAGAATCGAAACTCCTGAACTTTATGAAGTAGAAACCGGTCATAAAGTGCGTTGTTTCTTACATGAGCAGGAGGTTTGAAGAGAATGACAGATATTTTATTGCAAGTAGAAAATCTAAAAAAATATTTTCCTATTAGAGCTGGAGTTTTTCAAAAACAAGTTGGTGAAGTTAAAGCCGTCGATGGTTTAAGCTTCTTTGTGAAAAAAGGAGAGACTTTAGGCATCGTTGGTGAAAGCGGTTGCGGGAAGTCTACCACAGGCCGGCTTATTATGAGATTAATAGAACCGTCAGATGGAAAGATAATTTTTGACAACCAAGACATTACAAAACTATCAATGAATGAAATGCGGAAGTTAAGAAGGGAATTGCAAATGGTTTTTCAAGATCCATACGCTTCTTTAAATCCGCGGCAAACAGTGGAAGAAATTTTAGAAGAACCATTAATTGTACATAAAATCGGTGAAGCTCATGAACGGAAAAAGATGGTTCAGGAAATGCTTCATGTGGTCGGTTTGAGCAGTTATCATGCGAAGCGGTATCCACACCAGTTCAGCGGGGGGCAAAGACAACGGATTGGCATTGCAAGGGCATTAATGACAAGACCAAAACTAATTATTGCCGATGAACCGGTATCGGCACTGGATGTGTCGATTCAATCGCAAGTTTTAAATCTATTAGAAGATTTGCAGAAGGAATTTAACTTAACATATATTTTCATCGCCCATGATTTAGGTGTTGTACGACATATTAGCGATCGGGTGGCTGTCATGTATTTAGGTCGGATGGTAGAGCTTACCTGTAGTGAAAATTTATATTCAAAACCGCTCCATCCGTATACAAAAGCATTATTAGCTGCTGTTCCGATTCCAGATCCGGATTTTGTGAAAACGGATACATTATTAACTGGTGATATTCCAAGTCCATCAAATCCTCCGAAAGGTTGTGCATTCCACACAAGATGTTCGGAATGTATGGACATTTGTAAGACGGAACGTCCTGAATTTAAGGAAGTTGAACAAGGTCATTATGTTGCCTGCCATCTTTACAATAAATAGTTTTCAAGATTGGCAGCGACATTGACAATAAATTTTTACATATAAAAAAATTTAGGAGGGAACTGAATGAAAAAGAAGAGCTTACTTTTGACACTTGTTTTCATGATGCTTCTTTCTGTTGCTTTGGTTGGCTGTTCCTCCAATAAAGAAACAGCTAATAATTCAACAGAAGAAAAAGAAGAATCTAAAAGCTCAGGTGGGACACTCGTATTCGGTAAAGGCGGAGATGCTGTTGCACTTGATCCAATCACAGTTACCGACGGAGAATCTTTAAATGTAACGAGACAAATTTTTGATACTTTAGTAAAGTATGGTGAGCAAGATACTTCCATCCAACCATCTCTAGCAACGGAGTGGACAATATCTGAAGATGGTTTAACGTACACTTTCAAATTACGTGAAGGCGTTAAGTTCCATGATGGTACAGACTTTAATGCGGATGCCGTTGTTTACAACTTCGAACGTTGGATGAACGGTACGGCTGACCAATTCCCATACTATAACTCTATGTTTGGCGGCTTCAAAGGCGATGAAGGCCACGTTATTAAAGAAGTTAAAGCGATTGACCCATATACTGTAGAATTTACTTTAAATCGCCCGCAAGCTCCTTTCTTAGCTAATATTGCAATGAAACCATTCGGAATCGCAAGCCCTGCTGCCATTGAAAAATATGGTGATAAATTTGGTGAAAATCCAGTTGGCACCGGACCATTTAAATTTGTTAGCTGGTCTCGCAACGACAAGATTGTTTTAGAGAAAAATGAAGACTTCTGGTTGGAAGGCTATCCAAAGGTAGATCAAGTGATTTATCAAGTGATTCCGGATAATTCATCTCGTCTAAATGCTTTGGTAACTGGAGAAATTGATATCGCTGATGGCTTAAATCCTAGTGATTTACAACAAATTGAAGCAAATAAAGATTTACAAGTATTTAAACGTCCTTCTATGAATGTTGGTTATCTTGGTTTAACACAACAAAAGGATCCTAATCATCCATTAAATAATAAACTTGTGCGCCAAGCATTAAACCATGCGGTAGACAAACAAGGGATTATCGATGCATTATTTAACGGCCTTGCAGAGCCTGCCAAAAACCCAATGCCACCTTCTATTCAAGGGTATTATGATGGAATCGAGCCATATCCATTTGACTTAGAGAAAGCAAAAGCGTTGCTAGCTGAAGCTGGTTATCCAAATGGTTTTGAAATGGAATTATGGGCAATGCCTGTTGCACGTCCTTATATGCCAGATGGACGTAAAGTTGCTGAAGCTATTCAAGCAACCTTTGCTGAAATCGGGGTAAAAACAAAAATCGTATCTTTTGAATGGGCAACGTATTTAGATAAAGCATCAAAAGGTGAAGCGGAAGCATTCTTGCTCGGTTGGACTGGTGACAACGGGGATGCAGACAACTTCTTATACGCTTTACTTGATAAAGATTCAATCGGAAGCAATAACTATACGTACTATGCAAACGATGAATTGCATGAAATTCTAGTTCAAGCTCAATCTACACCAGATCAGGCAACTAGAAATGAACTTTACAAAAAAGCCCAAGAAATTATTCACGAAGATGCACCTTGGGTTCCGCTCGTTCACTCTACACCACTTTTAGCTGGAAAAGCTAATATTTCTGGATTCATTCCTCATCCAACAGGAACAGATGAGCTTATGACTGTAGAGTTTAAATAAGAAATTGCTGGGGAGTGGTTTCACTCCCCTTTTTAAAACGTATATGAATTACAGAAAAACTGAGGTGTTTTTATGCTGGCATATACAATTAGGCGCCTTCTCATGTTAGTTCCTGTGTTAATCGGGATGACATTCATTGTATTTTTTATGATTCGTGCCATTCCAGGTGACCCAGCTCAAGTTATTTTAGGTCAGCAAGCTTCAAAGGAAGCGATTGAAGCTCTAAATCAAAAATTAGGACTTGATCGGCCATGGTATATCCAATATTTTGACTATCTAAAAGGTTTGCTCCAAGGAGATTTAGGTGAATCATTACGTACTTCTTCTCCTATTAGTGAAGAAATTTGGCCGTATTTAGCAGCAACGTTTGAACTTTCCCTTTTCGCTATGATTATTGCCGTGTTTATTGGAGTGAATGCTGGAATTATTAGTGCTTGGTTTCAAAATTCATGGTTCGATTATACGGCAATGGTTTTAGCATTAATTGGTGTTTCCATGCCAATTTTCTGGTTAGGTTTAATGGAACAATGGCTTTTTGCTATTAAATTAGATTTGCTTCCTACGACAGGAAGGGAATCGATCCGTAACCCGGTTGAAGCCATTACTCACCTTTATTTAATTGACACACTTATTCAAGGAAGATTCGATCAATTTGTTGACGTTATTAAACATTTAATCTTGCCTGGTTTTGCCCTCGCTACAATCCCGATGGCTATTATTGCCCGCATTACTCGCTCTAGTATGTTGGAAGTTATGCGGTCTGACTATATTCGTACAGCACGTGCAAAAGGGTTAAGCATGTTCAGAGTTGTTTATAAACATGCACTTAGAAATGCAGTTATACCTGTTTTAACAGTTATCGGTTTACAAATGGGACTTTTATTGGGCGGAGCTATTTTAACAGAAACGATTTTCGGTTGGCCAGGAATCGGTCGTTATATATATGAAGCAATAGGTTTCCGGGATTATCCTGTTGTTCAATCCGGTATTTTAGTCATTGCAACGATCTTTGTCTTAATCAATCTAATCGTTGATTTGCTCTATGCTGCATTTGATCCAAGAATTAAATACAACTAAGAGATTGCGTGGAAGGGGGTACATAAAATGGTTGAGCCGGCTAAAAATTTAAATAATCAAACGGTCGTAATAAAAAGTGAAAAAGTCTCTTCTCCATGGCTTGAAGCTTGGAAAGGGTTTAAGAAAAATAAATTAGCTGTTGTTGGAGCTTGCATCGTCTTATTTTTTATCATTTTAGCTATTTTTGCTCCTATCATTGCACCAAGCGGCTTTAACGAACATGAATATGGAAAAACGTTGCAGCCGCCATCAAGTGAACATTGGTTTGGCACGGACGATTTCGGCCGCGATATTTTATCTAGAGTGATTTTCGGTGCCCGCGTTTCATTATGGGTCGGATTTTTCTCTGTATTAGGGTCCATTGTTATCGGTTGTGCGCTCGGTATTATTGCAGGCTATTATGGAAAATGGGTGGATACCATTATTTCTCGATTTTTTGATATTATGCTTGCTTTTCCTAGTATTCTCCTTGCGATTGCCATCGTTGCCGTATTAGGACCATCTTTGCAAAATGCATTAATAGCTATTGCTATCATTAACGTTCCAAACTTCGGACGGTTAATCCGCTCGAAAGTTTTAAGTGTTAAACAGGAAGAATATATTATGGCTGCCAAAGCGCTCGGAATGAACGACAGCCGTATATTATTTAAGCATATCCTTCCGAATAGTATTGCTCCTATTATTGTCCAAGGGACACTGGCCATTGCGACGGCCATTATTGAGTGTGCCGCATTAGGTTTCCTAGGCTTAGGTGCTCAACCACCTACAGCTGAATGGGGAAAAATGCTCGCCGATTCAAGGCAGTATTTAATTCAAGCACCGTGGACCATGATATTCCCTGGACTTGCCATTATGCTGACCGTTTTAGGTTTTAACCTCATGGGCGACGGTTTGCGCGATGCACTCGATCCAAAAATGAAAAATTAATACAAATGGGACAGCCTCAAAGGTATTTGCAAACTTTTTGCTATAACCACTATTGCTCAATAAAGTTGAAGCAATGACCTTTGAGGCGGTCCTTTTTTATTTTCAGATCTATAAATCATTCCGCACGGTCCGGGCAGTCACAAAAGTAAAAAAGTGCATAAGTGCAATAATCAAAATGGTAGACTGCCAGATGGGATAAGACAATTTTAAGTTAAAAAATACTGCTTCCTGAACAACCTTATGATAGTTTCTCATGATAGGCTTAGTAACCTATTGTTTCATAGTAATAGACATCTTTTGTTTAAGCATCAAATGAATACTTTTATAATCGAAATTGATATATTTGTTATAGTAAGGGTATGTATGGCCGTTGATGTAGTCCTCCAGGCTTTAAAACATAGGTTAGAACAACTGGTAAATTAACGAACGCTTCAACAAGAAAATGGTGAACTTATAGAAGTAACCTGTGAATGGAATGATCCGGCTTCTGAGAGAGAACTGGAGGATTTTTCATTAAACAGATGATTACAAACAGTTCTTAAAATTGCATAATGGGGCAAAAATATTTTCTACTGGGCTTTGATTTTTTTGAGCTATTTGATTTAGAGCAAATCATGCAATATTATCGGAAATACGAAATTTATTATAAGGACGCCTATGAGAAAAGTTGGTATATGATAGGTTATTATAAAGGTTATGGCGAATACCAATTCATTGATTCAGAAAAAGAAGCCAAAAATAATAGTTCTTATCTTGTGTATATCCAAGTTGGGAATCGAAAAGATATACCCCTAAACTTTGAAAAGTGGTTGGACCGGTTTATAGTGGCTCAACGTTCTAGATATTGGTTTTGGTAATGGGAAAGGGCCGGTATAAGAATTCAATTTACCGAATGCTTTTCCAAAATCCGAATTTTTGGAAGGAAGTTTTTATATATTTTATTTAACATAAATAACACGATTGTTCTTAGACCTTGGTTCTGATTGATCGAAAGGAGAATATATTATTTATGAATAATTCTGTTATGAAAGAAATAGAAACAGTTTATAAACAGTTATTAAATGGGTGGAATAACCGAAATGCCCGTGAAATGGCTGACGTATTTGCAGAAGATGGGGAAATGATAGGGTTTGATGGCAGCCTTGCCATTGGCAAAGAAGAAATTTTCTCACATTTAAAACCTATTTTTGATGACCATCCAACAGGAAAATTTATAAGCAAAGTGAGAAACGTCCGTCTGTTAGGTCCAGATATAGCTATTTTGCGGGCGATAGCAGGGATGGTGCCAGCGCAGCAATCCGATATTAACCCTGCGGCAAACACACATCACACGGTTGTCGCAAAAAGAAATGGCGGAAAATGGGTAATTGAACTATTTCAAAATACACCTGCTCAGTTTCACGGAAGGCCGCATTTAGTAGAGGAAATGACAGCTGAACTTAGAGAAGTATTAAATCAGGATAATTAATGCGGCAAGCTAATAACATAAATCGTACAAGCATGGCATATAGTTTGTAGTGACCATCAAGGGGCTATATAGGAAGTTCTATCATGATTTTCGATGCCCCATACCAATGCTTCCTTCATCCTTCAGCATTTTAGAGGATTTCCATTTTTCGGGCACCTTCTTTTTCTGCACAATGGTAGATGTGGTACAATGAATCTAAAGAACGAAACGTGAAAAATGGCCGCGTAGTGCATAAAAAGGAAGATTAATGGTAAGCTGTCCTGTTTAAAGAAAAGTGGGGCCAATGCTGATCTTTTTAGGATTGAGCTCGATCAATCACGTTTTTTGTTTGGAAATTTAAAAGGGAAGTGAGGCCATTTCTATTTTTAGAATTGAGCACGATCCGGATTAGTCTTTTGTTAGAAAGACAAAAAACGAATAGAGGCAAATTCTATTCTTTTAGGATTGAACTCGATCCGAAGAGTTTTTGATCAATGTATGCTCATCCTCTTCATTCTTGGATTGACGCAGGTTCAAGCGAAATCAACACATTGGAGGCAAACTTGTTGTTTTATGCACCGTTATTGTAGACTAATCAGTTGAAAGCAGTTTTGAAAAGGTTCTTTCATTACATATTTTTTATGCAAATGTGGCTCGTTCTCGACAAGTAGAGCGTTAATCGTACAATATGTAATTGAGAGATATGTTCGTGGTAACAAAGATGCAGGGAAATGAAATAGATCCATAGAGGGGTGTGTATGTTGCGAATACGCGCAAGAATTGTAGTTATATTGATGGCGCTCTCTCTTTTGGCTGGAGCGGGTATTACTTATTTTGTATTAAATGGAACGTCCTTCTTTAGCAATGTGTTTGCGAAAGGAGACCCGACACTTGAAGGGGATGTTGCTAAAATTAGGCAAGCATTAGAGCTCATTTCTACAAGTTATGTGGAAAAAGTTGATCGTGAGCAATTGGTAGAGGGAGCTATCTCCGGGATGGTCAATACATTGGAAGATCCTTACTCTGTTTATATGGATAAAGAAACGGCCCTCCAATTTGAGCAATCATTGGATTCCTCATTTGAAGGAATTGGTGCCGAGGTGAGTATGACCGACGGCAAAGTGACGATCGTTGCTCCGTTCAAAGATTCTCCAGCGGAAAAAGCCGGCTTAAAACCAAATGATCGCATTTTAAGTGTTGATGGTGAAAGTTTAGCTGGGCTTGATCTTTTTGAAGCTGTTTTGAAAATCCGCGGCAAAAAAGGATCGGTGGCAACACTTGAAATCGAACGTCCTGGCGTGGAAGGAACTTTAACGATTAAGGTGACGAGAGATGAAATCCCGATTGAAACTGTATATAGTTCAGTGAAAGATTATCGCGGAAACAAAATTGGTTACATTGAAATTACAAGTTTTTCAGAAGACACGGCTAAAGATTTTGCGAAACATTTAGAAGATCTTGAAAAACAAAAGATCACCGGTCTCGTTATTGATGTCCGCGGCAATCCAGGAGGATATCTACAAAGCGTAGAAGAAATTTTAAAACACTTTGTAACGAAAGATAAGCCATATGTCCAAATTGAAAACCGAAACGGTCAGAAAGAACGCTATTTCTCAACTTTAAAAGAACCGAAAAATTATCCAATTACGGTATTGATTGATAAAGGCAGTGCTTCAGCTTCTGAAATATTAGCAGCTGCTTTAAAAGAAGCAGGGGGCTATGAAATTGTCGGTGAAACATCTTTTGGAAAAGGTACGGTGCAACAGGCTGTTCCTCTAGGTGATGGCAGCAATATTAAGTTGACTATTTATAAATGGTTGACACCAGAGGGCAACTGGATTCACAAAACAGGAGTGAAGCCGACCGTGGAAGTAAAACAACCAGATTACTTCTACACAAGTCCGCTGCAAATTGAAAAAGAGCCGTTGGTCTATGATATGAATAACGAAAAAGTAAAAAGTGCTCAATTGATGCTGAAAGGAATTGGCTTTGAGCCAGGCAGAGCTGATGGTTATTTTGACAAACAAACAGAAGTTGCTGTCCGAGCATTCCAAAAAGCAAATAATCTCCCAGTGACCGGACAGATCGACAAAGCAACATCATCAAAACTGGAAGAAAAAATTATCGAAGCTGTCAGAGATGAAAAAAATGACATTCAATTGCAAACAGCCATTAAAATGTTGTTTAAATAGTAAGAGACATATGATGATTGAGAAGGCCGCTTGTGAAGCGGCCGATTTTTTTTGGAATTTGCTATGGATACAGTTTGGAGGGAGCAAGGTAGAAGCGTCTAGTAATAAGTAAAGCAGTTGAGAAGGAGGAAGCCTAACGTTCCAGCAAAAGCCCTACAAACTGTCAAGCTGCGAAGTTGACGTTGCCCAGAACGTTCCAATAAAAGCTTCATATACTGTAAAGCTGTCGAGGGCAGGTGTTTCCTAGAATGTTCCAGCAGGCTGATCATATGTTGTGAAGTAGTACAGTTTGGTCTGTTGAAAAGGTCCTTAAGAAGCAGCATTTTTCCAAAAACTTTTTGGATGCTGGAAGGATGTAACTGTTGATGTTGTTTGCTGTGCGACCAAGCAGGCAAGAGATCGTACATATAAAATCATATCCTTAGATCCATAACATTTTCTGAAACGCTATAAAGAGGTATAGGAAATAAAACTGGCAGGAATACGAGAAAAGTTGTCGAATATATCCGTTATGAATATACGGCTATTTTTGTACAGTTGATTTGGAATTATTTGCAGAACATTTTAATGGCAGTAGTTTTGATCAATTAAAGGATGGTGCTTTATGGCAGAAGTTTGGCTGCTAGAGCTTTTGTACGGTCTTGGCCGTTTTTTTCTAAATCCGGCCTTTTACATATTACTCCTTTTTGCATGGCTTATCGGGATACAGCGGACAAAAAAAGAACGGAAAGATTTTAGTGTGCGCATTTTCCCTTTTAATAGTGAAATCGTTGAGTGCATTTTGTATGGACTTATATCTGGCGTATGCGTATCAATAGTGCTCCTTGGTTTAGGGATTGTCATCCCAGTAGGTTTTATTGCTCTTACGTCGGTTTTAGCAATACTTGTTCTTTTAATCATGCAGCCGCGGTTGCTTTCACCCGCTTATGTCATTGGGGGCGCGATGCTCATTTCGTTATTTGTTCCGAACATTACAGTTGAAAATCAACTGCTTGCAAACTGGATGACAGAATTAGAAGAAAGTCCGCTTTTTATGATGGCGGTGCTTCTATCACTGATGCTTCTTGCTGAAGGTTTTTTAATTGTTCGTAAAGGTCATCTCCAAACTTCACCGGCTTTGAAAAAAAGTAAAAGAGGAAAACAAATTGGTGTCCATGAAGCAAAAAAATTGTGGCTTGTACCTGTACTTTTATTCATACCGGGTGATGCTCTGTCATCAACATTGCCATGGTGGCCAGTCATTAAGACACCGTTCGCTAACTTTGCCCTTTTAGCTGTACCATTTGGAATTGGATTCCACCAATTTATTCAAGCATCATTGCCGAAAGAAGCAATCCAATTGGCAGGGAGACGAGTGCTTTTATTGGCGATATTCGTCACTATATTGACCGTTGCATCTTATTGGCTTCCTATATTAGCTGTTGCAGCATCTGTTGTTGCAATCATCGGCCGCGAATTAATTGCACTTAAACAGAAAGTGGCCGATATGGGCAGCGCACCGTACTTTTCTAATAATAAAGGTTTAGTTATTTTAGGAATCATTCCGGATTCGCCAGCGGATAAAATGGGATTAAAAGTTGGAGAGATTATTACAAAAGTGAATGGCATCCAAGTGAAAACTGCAAAACAATTTTATGAAGCACTTCATGTCAACCGGGCTTTCTGTAAATTGGATGTATTGGACTACAATGGAGAAGTTCGTTTCGTCCAACGGGCGCTATATGAAAACGAGCATCATGAACTTGGTTTGCTTTTCGTTAATGATGAAAATGATTGGGCATTAACAAAATAATAGAATGGTAGAAACTATTAAATATAGTCCTCATCGTTATCGGTGGGGATTTTTTCATTTTCTTAAAGGACTTTATTTACTCCAAATTTACTATATTATGGTATATTTACTAGTTAATTCAAATTAGGTCATACAGATATTAAAGTTATTATACATAAAAATACAAAAAGTAATTAAAAAATATCAAAATTTTAAGAAATAGCTAGATAATAGGGAGAAAACAGTGAAAACAGTGGATTTTTTCGCAAAAAAAGGGAATTTTCAGGATTAAAAAATACTACCTAAATATATATACTTACATATTGAAATTACTAAACATTTTTGTGAAAATATGGGTATAAAGTAATTAATCCTTATTACCCATTCCGATAAAGTAATAAAGTGAAAGCGTTTTTTTTACAATTAAATACCAATGGTGATAAAGGCAAACCAACTGAAAGGTTGGGACGCAAAGCCACGGGTCTAAAGGTTTTACACCAATGATAGCCGGGTTACCTCTCATTCAAAAATCCAACTGAATGAAGGTTGGATTTTTTTTGGATTAAAAACAATATTTTAAATGATGAGGGAGGTTGTCCAAATTTATCACTAAAGGTTAATTTGGATCACCCCTTTCATATTATTAATAATACCAAGTTTTTAAATTGGAATAATTAATTTTTGAAAATGGAGGCTCTGGGATCCGTAAAAGTGCTAAATGAACAGTGAATTTACAAAAAATTCTTTCAAAACAATCTTTTAATAGTATGAAAGTTTGATACTATGTGAAAAATAATTCATATAGGATTCTGGGCTTGAACGAAAACTAAAAAAGATATTATTTTGATTAACAAATAGTTTATAAGTAATAGGGATCACTTATCTACAAGATATAAAGATTTATTTTTGAGAATGATTCTCGTTTGTTTAACTAAATTAATAGTAATAATTTCTATAAATGAAAATCTATACAAAATTATCCTATCTACTAGTATGGTGGACTAATATATTGAGAAAGATTCTTTTTCTTAATTAGATCAACTAGTCCGCAAGTACGAACGATTTAGCAGAATCAACCTATACAAAATTTATGGTATAGATTGTCTACTATTTCAAAGCAATAAAAAGTATTTAGGGGGGATTAAAAATGCGCCGAGCATGGACGAGCGAAGAATTAAATGATTTGAAAGAAAATATTGGTGTTATAAAACTAACAACAATAGCTAAAAGAATCAATCGCTCTTATGATGCGGTAGTAATGAAATTAAATCGTTTAGGACTTTCTAATACTAGAGAGCAAACAGGGCTCGTTACCCTAGGAGAATTGGCGAAACACTTGAAAGTAGATCGTAATATTGTAAAAGGATGGGTTGATAGACATGGGTTGCCATGTACGAAAAAAAAGACCCGAAATACCAAAACTTTTTACTTAGTTGACATTTTAGACTTTTGGAAATGGGCTGAAGAAAATAAAGAAAAAGTACAGTTTTCAAATATTGAACCAAATACATTATTACCTGAGCCTGATTGGGTAGAGAAAGAAAGGCAAAAAGATTATCAGATGAATAAAAGGAGAGTTTATAAAGGATGGACGACAGTAGAGGATCAACTTCTTTTAACATTACGTGAAAAGGGACTTACTTATAAAGAAATTGGTAAGAGATTAAACCGCAGTGCTATAAGTGTAGGAAATCGTCATAAGAGAATAAAACAATTTATGTTACAAATTCAAGATTCTTAAACTTACAGAAAAACAACTCAATTGCAACTTTACAAAGTTTGATCATAGCTGTCAATACCTTTTTCTACTGAAGAAATTTTTAAGCAATTTAACATGAAGCAGCAAGTGTTATTGTCTAGGATAACAGCATGAATTGTAGACTACATACTGCGATGATGTCTGTTTAGGCAGAAGACTGAAATTTTGGATACATCATTTTATTGTTTAGGAGAATACAGTTGAAAAACATAGGCTTTAAATTTCATAAGAGGCATGATTGGTTTGCTGTTGATTGAAGACCATCCACTTTTTGTACCTATCATGCCTCATTAAAGATTTTTTAACCTCGATATGAAAATTGAACCTTCCTAACAAGCAATGGAAAGTATAGCTTTCGTGATGGAAATTGGACTGTCAGTTTGGTTAACCAAAACAAAATAAAAAGGCATCCATTGTGAAAATGGTCTACCTTTTTTAAGTAAAATCTTTGAATCGCTGATGAGGTCAAGAGCGGCTTGATGTACCTATACTTCTATTTCTGCATGTCGGAGATTTGATTTTTCAACTTGGATTGTTGCATGTTTAATATGAAAGATTGTTTCTATTTTAATAATCGCTTCTTGAAGAACAAATTGGCTATCTTGATGATCTTCAATTAAAATATGGCAGCTTAAAGAGTTTAATCCTGATGTGATTGTCCAAATGTGCAAGTCATGAATATTAATAACACCTGGTATTTCTTCGAGCACCTTTTTTACTTCTTGTTGGTTAATGGTGGTTGGTGTTCCTTCCATTAAAATATGGATGGTATGCGTAATAACTCCCCAAGCACTTTTCAAGATGAGAAGGGCAACAACAACACTGATGATTGGGTCGGCTATATACCATTCAAAGAAATACATCGATAAACCCGCTAGTATGGCACCGACTGAACCTAAAGCATCTCCCAATATATGAAGATAGGCACTCCGCAAATTCACATTGCCTTCTATGTCTCCTTTTTTCATTAATGCCCACATGCTCATCAAATTTGCAAAAAGGCCGATGAAAGCAATAAGCATCATGGAACCACTTGCCACAGCAGGGGGTGATAAAAATCGTCCGTATGCTTCATAAATAATGAACCCTGCAATTAAAAAGAGTGTAATTCCGTTAAAAAGAGCAGCTAAAATTTCAAATCGGTAAAAACCATATGTTTTGCTAGGGGATGCAGGTTTTGCCGCAAACCACATGGCAACTAAGCTAAGAGCTAAAGAACTGGCATCACTCAGCATATGGCCTGAATCAGAAAGCAAAGCTAAGCTGTTCGTCAATAATCCGCCGAAAAATTCCAGAAGCATGATGCCTGTTGTTATAATTAATGCAATCGTTAGCCCTTTTCTATTTCCTTCTCTTGATGAATGGTGGTCGTGTCCATGGTGATGTGCGTGAAAGTGGTGTCCGTGGTGATGCCCGCAATGGCTATGTTCATGATGATGGCCGCCATTTCCAAAATGATGATGACACATTTTCATTCCTCCAAATGATGAGTTGAATGACGAATCATGATATTTAATATCTCAATGACATGTTCGTCATCGCATGTATAATAAACTGATTTTCCATCTCGACGTGATTTGACTAATCTAAGATTTTTTAAAAACGATAACTGATGGGAAATGGCCGATTGAGACATATTTAAAACTTCAGCAATATGACCTACAGAACATTCTTCTTGCGATAACAAATACAATAACTTAATTCTAGTTGGGTCCCCCATTGCTTTAAAATTTCTAGAAACAATTTCAACGATTTCATCATCTAAAAAAAGATGTTCTTCCTTTAACATGAATGAGGTTCCTCCAATGATTCAAATATTAACATATGAACACTTGCTCATATGTTTAAATATAGAATAAGCGAAGATAGGCATTTTGTAAAGGGGAAAAATAGATAAATTCGGAATTTTAAGAATAATTTTCGATAACTTGAAAGGGGGCGTTTTGACAGAACATGTATGAATATTGTTTAAGAAAAAGGCTGCGGAGAAATTTTCACTTTTTTCCGGTTAGGAAAGTGAAGTTTGACCCATTACATAAAGGTGGTAACAAGTGGAAGCTAATCTCTTTACGTAAAACGTATTAAATATAATTATTGTAAGAAAACCCTTTCGATTGTATGGATCATATGGTTGTAGTAAAATCAATTGAGAATTATTTTTTTTGATCGGGAAGGGGACTTTTATTTAAATGACTAAAGTGATACTAGCCGTTGTGGCGCCCTTTTTAATGATAATATTTTTAACGAGAGTTACTTTTAATCATTATATTAGTACCCTGCTAACAATTGGAATTATTTTTGCAATTTTTCAAGGATATGGGGAACCGAAAACCGTTACCATAACATGGATTCTCTCCGTCATCGTCGGCTTTCTAGTGGCTGGGAGAATGATGAAAAAGCTGAAAAATATAAATAGAAGAAAATACTAAAAAGATCAAGCATGGAAATCCACTCGATTGTCCATGCTTTTTTATTTGTTGCCAGAGAAGGTGCCGGAGACGGTACAACAGAGGGGTCTGTCACCGCCCCGCAGACGGTGCCGGAGACGGTACCGCAGAGGGGTCAGGCACCTCTGGGGGTAGGTGCCTGACCCCTCTACCTACCCTTCTGCCTCCCTCTACGAAAAAACCCAACATTCGTTCGTTAAAATTGGAGTCGCTTTCTATCCTATGATAAAATGAAATGGAGTAAATGGTTTGAACGGAGGTACTTGGTGTGATTGTGAAACAATTTGAGCTGAAGTCGAAATATCAGCCGCAAGGGGATCAGCCTCAAGCGATTGCCAAGCTTGTGGAAGGCATTCGCCAAGGGAAAAAGTTTCAGACGCTCCTTGGTGCAACAGGGACAGGGAAAACATTTACGGTTTCTAACGTCATTAAAGAAGTGAATAAACCAACGCTAGTTCTAGCTCACAATAAAACACTCGCTGGCCAGCTTTACAGCGAGTTAAAAGAGTTTTTCCCAAACAATGCCGTTGAATATTTCGTCAGCTATTACGACTATTATCAGCCGGAAGCGTACGTACCACATACAGACACGTATATTGAAAAAGACGCCAGCATTAATGACGAGATCGACAAGCTGCGCCACTCGGCAACATCTGCCCTTTTTGAACGGAATGATGTGATCATCGTTGCCAGTGTATCTTGCATCTACGGTTTAGGTTCACCGGAAGAATACCGGGAATTGGTCGTATCACTTAGGGTAGGAATGGAAAAAGACCGGGACCAATTGCTTCGTGATCTTGTAGATATCCAATATGCACGCAATGATATTAACTTTACGCGCGGTACATTCAGGGTGCGTGGGGATGTCGTCGAAATTTTCCCGGCTTCACGCGATGAACACTGCATTCGTGTTGAATTTTTCGGCGATGAGATCGACCGGATCCGCGAAGTCGATGCCCTGACCGGCGAAATTATCGGCGACCGTGAACATGTCGCTATTTTTCCGGCTTCCCACTTCGTTACTCGTGAAGAAAAAATGAAAATTGCTATTCAAAATATTGAAGCAGAACTAGAAGAACGGCTGAAAGAGCTAAGGGACAACGGCAAGCTGCTGGAAGCGCAAAGGCTAGAACAACGGACACGCTATGATATTGAAATGATGAGGGAAATGGGCTTTTGCTCTGGGATCGAAAACTATTCACGCCATTTGACGCTCAGACCGCCGGGCTCAACTCCTTATACATTGTTCGATTACTTCCCGGACGATTTCTTGCTTATTGTCGATGAATCACACGTGACATTACCACAAGTGCGCGGCATGTACAACGGGGATAGAGCGCGCAAGCAAGTGCTCGTTGACCACGGTTTTCGTTTGCCATCAGCTCTTGATAACCGCCCGTTAACATTTGAAGAATTTGAGAAGGCGATTCACCAAGCTATTTTTGTATCAGCTACACCAGGACCGTATGAACTTGAACATGCACCGGATGTCATTGAGCAAATTATCCGTCCGACAGGGCTGCTTGACCCTACGATTGATGTGCGCCCAATTGAAGGACAGATTGATGATTTAATCGGTGAAATTCAAACGAGGGTCGAAAGAAATGAGCGCGTCCTTGTAACGACATTGACTAAGAAAATGGCGGAAGATTTAACCGATTATTTAAAAGATATCGGCATCAAAGTTGCGTATTTACATTCTGAAATAAAAACATTGGAACGGATTGAAATCATCCGCGATTTGCGCCTTGGAAAATTTGATGTTTTAGTTGGCATCAACTTGCTCAGGGAAGGACTGGATATTCCTGAAGTTTCGCTCGTTGCTATTTTAGATGCAGATAAAGAAGGTTTCTTACGCTCAGAACGATCCCTGATCCAAACAATTGGCCGTGCTGCCCGGAATGCCAATGGCCATGTGATCATGTATGCAGACACAATCACAAATTCTATGAAAATTGCGATCGATGAAACAAGGCGCCGCCGCAGAATCCAAGAAGAATTTAACAAAAAGCATGGCATCACACCGAAAACGATTCAAAAAGCGGTTCACGATCTCATCCGTGCAACGACTGCAGCGGAAGACCAAGAAACATATGATGAGAAGAAACCAAAAGGAAAACTAAGCAAACAAGAACGGGAAAAATTAATTATTCAAGTAGAAAAAGAAATGAAAGAAGCAGCCAAAGCGCTTGAATTCGAACGTGCTGCTGAACTGCGCGACCTGCTTTTAGAATTAAAAGCTGAAAGGTAATGGGTATTAAAAAGAAAGGAGACTACAATGACAGTTGAAAATATAGTCATAAAAGGTGCCCGCACCCACAACTTAAAAAATATCGATGTCACCATCCCGCGTGATAAACTAGTCGTCTTGACCGGGTTGTCCGGGTCCGGAAAATCATCGCTTGCCTTTGATACGATTTACGCTGAAGGGCAGCGCCGCTATGTAGAATCGCTATCAGCTTATGCCCGCCAGTTTTTAGGGCAAATGGACAAACCGGATGTTGATACGATTGAAGGGCTGTCACCTGCTATTTCGATTGATCAAAAAACAACGAGCAACAATCCGCGCTCAACCGTTGGAACCGTAACGGAGATTTATGATTATTTGCGCCTTTTATACGCCCGCATCGGCCGCCCTGTCTGTCCGAATCATGGGATTGAAATTACATCACAGACGATTGAACAAATGGTTGACCGGATTCTTGAATACCCGGAACGGACAAAATTGCAAATTTTAGCGCCAGTCGTACGCGGTAAAAAAGGCGAACATATCAAAGTGTTTGAAAATATTAAAAAACAAGGTTATGTACGCGTGCGGGTCGACGGCGAAATGATGGAAATTAACGACGACATTAAACTAGAAAAAAATAAAAAGCATTCGATCGAAGTGATCGTCGACCGTGTCGTTGTAAAAGAAGGCATTTCCTCACGGCTTGCGGATTCCATTGAAACAGCTCTAAAGCTTGGGGAAGGCTATGTCATCGTTGATATTATCGGTGAGGAAGAGCTGTTTTTCAGTGAGCACCATGCTTGTCCTGAATGCGGGTTTTCAATCGGAGAGCTCGAGCCAAGAATGTTTTCATTTAATAGTCCGTTTGGTGCCTGCCTTGAATGCGATGGATTGGGAGTAAAGCTTGAAGTGGATCTCGATCTTGTCATTCCACATTGGGACCGCTCGCTCATTGAGCATGCGATTGCACCTTGGGAACCTACGAGTTCGCAATATTACCCGCAGCTTTTAAAAGCTGTTTGCGATCATTATGGCATAGACATGGAAATTCCGGTCAAAGATATTCCGAAACATTTATTAGATAAGGTTTTATATGGCAGCGGCGGGGAAAAAATTCATTTCCGCTATGAAAATGATTTTGGCCAAATCCGCGAAAATTATGTTGAGTTTGAAGGTGTTATTAAAAATATTGAACGGCGCTATCATGAGACATCTTCCGATTATATTCGCGAACAAATGGAACAATATATGGCGCACAAGGCTTGTCCTACTTGTAAAGGGCACCGCCTGAAAAAAGAAAGTTTGGCCGTATTGATTGACGGAAAACATATCGGAGAAATTACGAATTTATCAGTTGAAGAAGCCTATCAATTTTTTTCAAACCTTCAATTGACGGAAAAAGAAAAGAATATTGCGCGGCTCGTTCTTCGCGAAATTAATGAGCGCTTAGGATTTTTAATCAATGTCGGTCTTGATTATTTAACACTTTCGCGGTCTGCTGGAACATTGTCTGGGGGAGAAGCACAGCGGATCCGTTTGGCAACGCAAATCGGTTCCCGTCTGACGGGTGTGCTTTATATATTAGACGAACCATCGATCGGTTTGCATCAGCGTGACAATGACCGTCTTATTCAAACGTTGAAAGATATGCGTGATCTCGGCAACACGCTTATTGTCGTCGAACATGACGAAGATACGATGCTTGCAGCCGATTATATTATCGATATTGGGCCTGGTGCTGGTGTCCATGGTGGTACAGTGACATCCCAAGGGACTCCGGAAGAAGTGATGAATGATCCAAATTCGCTCACTGGCCAATATTTGTCCGGTAAAAAATTTATCCCGCTGCCGGTGGAACGCCGGAAAGGTGATGGCCGTTATTTGGAAGTTGTCAAAGCAAAAGAAAACAATCTTAAAAATATTTCGGTTAAAATCCCGCTTGGAACTTTCATTTGCGTAACCGGTGTATCTGGCTCAGGAAAAAGTACGCTTGTTAATGAAGTATTGTATAAAGCAGTTGCCCATCATTTGTATAAATCGAAACATAAACCGGGAGCTCATAAAGAAATTAAAGGAATCGATTATTTAGATAAAGTGATTGACATCGATCAGTCGCCGATTGGCCGGACACCGCGTTCCAATCCGGCTACGTATACAGGCGTTTTCGATGATATTCGCGATGTATTTGCCCAGACGAATGAAGCAAAAATGCGCGGCTACCAGAAAGGACGCTTTAGCTTTAATGTGAAAGGCGGCCGTTGTGAAGCTTGCCGCGGCGACGGTATTATAAAGATTGAAATGCACTTTTTGCCAGACGTTTACGTTCCGTGTGAAGTTTGCCATGGCAAACGTTATAACCGTGAAACGTTGGAAGTGAAATATAAAGATAAAAACATTTCCGATGTATTAAACATGACTGTCGATGATGCGCTTGAGTTTTTTGCCAATATCCCAAAAATTAAGCGTAAGCTTCAGACGATTGCTGATGTTGGTCTCGGATATATTAAGTTGGGTCAGCCAGCAACAACTTTATCCGGCGGGGAAGCCCAACGTGTAAAACTAGCATCAGAACTGCATCGCCGCTCTACCGGCCGCTCATTGTACATTTTAGATGAACCGACGACCGGCTTGCATGTTGATGACATTGCACGTCTCCTTAAAGTATTGCAGCGGCTTGTGGAAAACGGCGATACCGTCCTTGTCATTGAACATAATTTAGACGTGATAAAAACGGCTGACTATATTATCGATTTAGGACCAGAGGGTGGAAGCCGGGGCGGCCAGATTATTGCAACTGGCACGCCGGAAGAGATTTGCGAAGTCGAAGGCTCTTACACGGGCAAATATTTAAAGCCGATCATAGAACGCGACCGCGCCCGAATGGAAGAACGGCTTGAAAAAATTGAAGCCATTGGCAATTAAAATCATAGATTGGATCAAAAAAGACAAGACGCACACGGATACATTTGATCACGGTATTCCAACAATCAAGCTGATCGGAAAGCGTTAGGAAGTGCAGTGCATGTGATCTTTGACTGCCTTCTAAGCTCTTTGATTTCTAAAACTATCATCGAAATAGAATATTAGAAAATTAAATTCCATGGATGGCTGTTGGATGGCTGTTATATAGCCATCTTTTTTTTTAATTTCATAACATTTTTCTCGAATCATGAAACGAAATGCCTAATTCGTTCGTATATATCTATGAATAAAAAAAGGAGATGTTTTCAGTGGATACAAACCGGCTTATTTCGTCATTATGTTATTTCAGCATTTTCTTTGCAGGTTTTCTTTTTCCAATTGCTATTTATTTTATTGTTGATAGCTATGAAGTAAAAGAACATGCAAAAAAAGCACTGATTTCCCATGTAATTCCTTTTTTATCAGTGATAGGTTTTATCTTTTTATTTCTACTATCTGGCGGACATCCTTCTATCATTGGCGGTTTTTCCATCCTATTAGCGATTGGTTTGATCAATATTGCGGTCGTTGTCTGGAATATTGTCAAAGGCATCAAAGTTTTGATCTATTAAAAACATTGGCCTATAAAAATTAAATAATCGATAGTTTTTCGAAATCAATATAATTTTTCAATGGATGGAGGAATAAAAATGAATGAAGAACGCAAGCAAATTTTACAAATGTTAGATGATGGCAAAATTACTGTTGATGAAGCTTTAAAATTATTGGAAGCCATTGAAGGACCGAAAAAGGACGCACAAGAGCCGGTATCAAAATCTGAAGGAACAGAAATCTCAACTTACATTTCAGAAGATTCCACTTATCGAGAAGAGGAAAGAAAATTTGAGAAACGGCAGTCTTTTAAGGACAAGTTTACGGAGTTTATTGATAGTGCCTTGCAAAAAATCAAAGATGTCGATTTTGATTTTAATTTTGGCCCATATCAGGAAGTGAACCATATTTTTCAGCATCGTGATGTCATTTTGTCTCATATCCATGTGGATATTTCCAACGGATCTTTAACGATCATTCCATGGAAAGAACAAGATGTACGGATCGAATGTAAAGCGAAAGTCTACAGACATGAATCGTTTGAAGGAGCAAAAACATATTTCTTAAAAAATACCCGTTTTTTCATCGATGGAGAAAGCATGCGTTTTTCCGTTGAACCGAAGCAATTAAAATTGAAGACGGTCATTTATATTCCTGATGTGCTGTACGATAAAATACAATTACGTCTGTTTAATGGCCATGTTGACGGTAAACAATTGCGCGTAAGCAAGTTAAAGGTGAATACAGCTAACGGAAATATAGAGTTCGCTGATATTGATGGGAAAGACTTTGAACTCGAAACAGCGAATGGTCATATTAAAATTGAGGGCGGCCGTGCTCAAGAAATTGAGGCGGAAACTATTAATGGGCAAATCGATGTTACAGGATCGTTTGAAAAAGTAGACTTGCAAACTTTCAGCAGCAATATTAACTGTAAATTGACGGATGCTTCAGGTAAATTCGTTGTTCTAAATACAACAACAGGTAATATTGATTTAACGGTGCCAAATACAATCGAAGTAAAAGGTAAAGTGAAATCAAATATCGGCGGCTTTACATGCGACCTTTCTGATTTAGAAATCATCGATGAAAAGAAAGATATGATTCAAAAAGAAATGCATTTTTCCGCTAACAAAGGAAAAACGGGCAAACTATATGTTGAAGCTAGCTCAACAACAGGTTCGATCGTAGTAAAAAATGAAGAAAATTAATTTGCAGTTGGGAAAACAGGTACATGATTATATATGCCAAGGGTTCTATCAAATTTCATAAGGGGCTTCCTCCAAGAATGAATTTGTGGATGAAGCTCTTGCCGAAAACTATTAGAAAGGATGTTCAGTTATGAAGAAAAAATTGTACAGATCAAGATACAATAGAAAAATAGCGGGTATTCTTGGCGGTTTAGGAGAATATACCGGCATTGACCCAACAATTTTAAGAGTTTTGTATGTGTTGTTATTAATTTTTACTGGTGCTTTTCCTGGTATATTCATTTATATTATTTTAGCCTTTATCATCCCTTATGATGACGGCGTGATCGATGGATGAGATGGCTAGCCCACATTTTAATAAACAGTTTAGTTCTCATCGTAGTTGCGGGCTATGTCAAATCATTTCATATTGATGGCGTTGGTTCAGCGATTATAGCTAGTTTAATCATTTCTATTTTAAATATTTTTGTAAAACCGTTGCTTGTTTTAATTACTCTTCCAGTTACAGTGTTGACCTTTGGATTATTTCTCTTTGTCATTAATGCAATTACATTATTAATAACTGACGAAATTATGGGTTCAGCGTTTGAAATTGAAAGTTTTGGTGCAGCTCTACTGGCAGCAGTTTTTATTTCAATATTAAATTTACTCATTCAAAAAGTTATTATCGAACCGCTCAGTAAAAAAGACTAAATGGACTTTTAGATTGGGACCACCGCTTCTGTTTATGCAGGAGCGTTATTTTTTTATATTTAACTGCTATAGGTTGGACTTGCAGATTGAAAACAAAAGGACTAAATAATTTCGTGTTTTATGAAAATAATGCTAAAATATAAAAATATAGTATGTAGGGTTTGTGGAGTGGAGGAAAGGAAACACATGGCGAAAGTACGCACGAAAGATGTCATTGATAAATTTAATTTTGAATTGATTTGCGGTGAAGAGGGTATTAATCGTCCAATTACAACGAGTGATTTGTCAAGGCCGGGCATTGAGTTGGCAGGCTTTTTTGATTTTTATCCGGCTGAACGTCTGCAAATTTTGGGGAAAACTGAACTTTCTTTCTTTGCTCAATTGCCGCCGGAAGTTCGTAAGGAACGAATGGAAATGTTATGTACAGATATGACACCTGGCATCATTATTTCGAGAGGACAAGATGTCCCAATTGAGTTAATTGAGGCTGCGACGCAAAATGATGTGCCGGTGATCCGTTCGCAGTATAAAACAACGCGTTTATCAAGTCGTTTGACAAATTATTTAGAAAGTTTGTTAGCACCTACAACTGCCATTCACGGTGTTTTAGTGGATGTTTATGGTGTTGGGGTGTTAATTACTGGAAAAAGTGGTGTAGGTAAAAGTGAAACGGCGCTTGAGCTCGTTAAACGCGGCCACCGCTTAATTGCTGATGACTGTGTGGAGATTCGCCAAGAAGACCAAGATACGCTAATTGGCAGCGCTCCTGAACTAATAAAACATTTACTCGAGATTCGCGGACTTGGAATCATCAATGTCATGACATTGTTCGGGGCAGGGGCTATCCGCAATTATAAAAAAATCTCATTAGTTATTAATCTTGAGCTTTGGGATCCAACGAAAGTGTATGACCGATTAGGTCTTGATGAAGAGAAAATAAAAATTATAGATGCAGAAATCCAAAAGATTACGATTCCTGTTCGCCCGGGCCGGAACTTGGCTGTTATCATCGAAGTTGCAGCTATGAATTTCCGCTTAAAACGAATGGGTGTCAACGCAGCTGAACAATTTTCTAACCGCTTGACCGATGTAATTGAAGAAGGGGAGCATGAAGAATTTTAAAGCAAACGAAGCTTTTAAGACAATATAGGAAAAAGCCGAATTCTGTGGAAAATAGCAGAAGCGTGGCCTAACCATCGCTTCAACATCATAAGAGATTGCATCGTTTCTATTACATCTAAAGCCAAATCTTCAACATCGCGCCATAAAAAGGCCGATCGATGTTTCTTACGCTTGCGGTTGGCCAAATGTCCTTTATTTTCGTCATACATATAAAGAATCCACTGCCTAAAGGAGTGAAAAGATGGAACCTGACATTCAACAGTTGGATCGTGTTTTTTTAGAAATTGGGCCACTCACCATTTATTGGTACGGTGTCATTATCGCTGTCGGGGCAATGCTCGGGTTGTGGCTTGCCCAAAGGGAAAGTGTTCGAAGGGGGTTGCCGAAAGAAACATTTTTAGATCTTGTTTTATATGCTATTCCAATTGCTATTTTGTCGGCAAGAGCTTACTACGTCATTTTTCAATGGGATTATTATTCTCAAAATCCAGGTGACATTATTAAAATTTGGGAAGGCGGGCTGGCTATCCATGGTGGGCTCATCGGTGCCATCTTAACAGGTTATGTCTATGCGAGAAAGCGTCATTTGTCTTTTTGGAAGCTCGCTGATATCGCTGCACCGAGTATTATTTTAGGGCAAGCGATTGGACGCTGGGGCAATTTTATGAACCAGGAAGCCCATGGTGGGCCGGTTACACGCGAGTTTTTAGAAAATCTCCATTTGCCGAAATTTATTATCGACCAAATGTATATTGATGGCGTTTATTATCATCCGACATTTTTATATGAATCGTTATGGAACTTGACTGGTTTTTTCGTATTATTAGCTTTGAGGAAAGTCAATTTGAAGCGCGGTGAAATCTTTTTAAGCTATTGTGTTTGGTATTCAATCGGCCGCTTCTTTATTGAAGGATTGCGGACTGATAGCTTAATGCTGACAGAAAATTTGAGGATGGCCCAATTTATTTCGATCGTATTAATTATTGCTGCAATCATTACTTGGGTTGTTCGCCGCTTGAAAGGTTATGCGAATACGAGATATTTGGATCAAGATCAAGGATATTAAAGCTTCTCACATCAGCGAAGAGGAAAATAGGGAGAGAAAATCTTTGGAAACCATTCGAAAAGGTCTAAACGTAGGTTTAAAAACAACTTGGATTTTAGGTAAAATCATATTTCCAATTACATTGATCATAACCATTTTACAATATACCCCGGTTTTACCATGGATCGTTAAGTTGATTGAGCCTTTTATGGGGTTGTTAGGTTTATCGGGGAATGCAGCGATTCCGCTTGTTTTAGGAAATTTTATCAATTTATACGCAGCGATCGGTGCCATGTTATCCATGGATTTGACGGTAAAAGAAGTATTCATATTAGCGATTATGTTGTCTTTTTCTCACAATATCATCGTTGAATCGACTGTGGCTGCGAAGGTTGGTGTTAAACTTTGGATCGTTGCTAGTGTGCGTATCTTTTTGGCTATTATCTCCGCATTCGTGATAAATCTCGTTTGGCACGGGGGAAATGAATTAGCTAAGTTCGGAATGATATCCAATCATCCTAGCGAAACCGTTAACGGCATAGGCGAAATGGTCTGGCAAGGGATAGAAAAAGCATCGCTTGGAATATTGCAGCTTGCGATCATCGTCATACCGTTAATGATCATGATTCAATATATGAAAGACTTGCATTGGATTGATCATTTTTCAAAATGGATGGCACCGGTGTTAAAAATATTAGGAATGAAAGAAAATACGTCAACGACATTGGCAGCAGGAATATTGTTTGGGCTTGCGTACGGGGCAGGTGTGATGATTCAATCAGCAAAAGAAAACAGCGTTTCGAAAAAAGATTTATACTTAGCTTTTATTTTTCTAGTGTCTTGCCATGCGGTTATTGAAGACACTTTAATATTTGTCCCGCTTGGCATCCCTGTTTGGCCGCTGTTAGTTATCCGTCTTACAGTTGCCATAGTACTAACAATGATTGTTGCATTGATTTGGAGACGGATTGAGTTTATAGGGAGAAAGGAAGCAGCATATGAAAGTTGACACATTGCTATTTGACTTAGATGGAACATTGATTGATACGAATGAGTTGATCATCACTTCATTCCAACATACATTAGATCATTATTTTCCTGGTCAATTTACAAGAGAAGATATTTTACAATTTATTGGACCTCCATTGATTGATAGTTTCAGTAAGTTAGATCGTGATAAAGCGGAAGAAATGATGCAGTTTTATAGAAATTTCAATCACGCCAAGCATGATGAACTTGTAAAAGAGTTTCCTGGTGTGTACGATGCCATCAAAACATTGCACGAGAAAAATTATAAGTTGGCGATTGTTACGACAAAAAAACGAGTAACGACCGAGATGGGTCTAAAGTTAACGAAGCTTGAGCCATTCTTTGATGCCGTTGTCACTTTAGATGAAATTACCCATGCAAAACCTCATCCAGAGCCGCTTTTAAAAGCGCTCGATCTTGTAGGGTCGAAACCGGAACAAGCCATAATGGTTGGGGATAATCGTCATGATATTGAAGGAGGAAAAAATGCGGGAACGCTCACAGCTGGTGTAGCATGGGCGTTAAAAGGCCGCGAACATCTTGAACAATTCAAACCGGATTTTATGCTTGAGTCTATGTTTGACTTAGTTGAAATCGTTCATAAATTAAACAAGTAACTGCCTTTGAGATGGAAACAAAAAACTAGAACGGAGACTAAAAAAGTGAAAAGAAGAACGACGAGATACATGGTAACGGAAGCCAATTCATTATGGCAAGTATATAAAACCGTTCCATTTTGGAAAGTTGTCAAAAATTTTACAGTCATCCAGCTTGCTCGCTATACTCCTTTTTTGCCATTAAAAAATTGGCTCTATCGGACATTTTTGCATATGGAAGTAGGAAAAAATACGTCCTTTGCTTTAATGGTCATGCTTGATATTATGTTTCCTGAAAAAATCAAAGTTGGCAGCAATACGATCATTGGCTATAATACGACGATCCTTGCCCATGAATATTTGATAAAAGAATATCGTTTGGGTGAAGTCATAATCGGCAACGATGTTATGATTGGCGCTAATTCAACCATTTTACCGGGGGTTGTCATCGGTGATGGTGCCATCGTTTCAGCCGGAACACTCGTTCATAAAGATGTCCCACCCGGCGCTTTCGTCGGTGGAAATCCGATGCGGATTATTTATACAAAAGAAGAGATGGAAGCAAGGGAACAAGAAGATCATCATGATAAAGAATAGTAGAGTAGAATTGGCTCGGGGGAATGCAGCTTAAGAAACCTCCGGGCTTTTTCTATAATGATTGATTTTGTGCAAAAAGAACGGAATAAACAAAGTTTGAAGGCAGAATAAAATGCTGTTCGAAATCAGTTCAGTGAACTACTCACCACTTATCAACCTTACGGTTTGATTGAAGTGGGAGCTTCTCGGGTAATCCTA